>NZ_CP073751.1:0-1200000 GCF_020025155.1 Halopseudomonas nanhaiensis | reverse complement strand
CTTCAGTGCCAGCTCGATGGCGGCGTCGAAGGTGTCACGGCTGTGGTCTTCATACCGGGGAAACTGGGTAAAGCGTTCGATATCGAGCATCTCGTACAACAGAAATGCCAGATCGTCGGTGTTTATGATTTTTTGGGACACAGGGAAATTCCTCCGGAATTTCAGCTTCAAGCTATAGGCGACCAGCTTCAAGCCAGCTGAAAAAGCGAAACCCGAGCATCTGCCCGGGTTTCGCTTGTAGCTAGAGGCTTAAAGCTCGCCGCTACTGTTTACAGAACTTCGAACAGACCAGCCGCGCCCTGACCACCACCGATACACATGGTGACGACCACGAACTTGGCACCGCGACGCTTGCCTTCGATCAGCGCATGGCCGGTCAGGCGAGCACCGGTTACCCCGTACGGGTGACCGATCGCGATCGAGCCGCCGTTGACGTTGAGCTTCTCCATCGGGATGCCCAGCTTGTCGCGGCAGTAGACGACTTGTGAAGCGAAGGCTTCGTTGAGTTCCCACAGATCGATGTCGTCCATGGTCAGGCCGTTGCGCTTGAGCAGCTGCGGAATGGCATAGACCGGGCCGATGCCCATTTCGTCAGGCTCGCAACCGGCGACGCTGAAGCCGCGGAAGATACCCATCGGCTCGATGTTCTGCTGCTCGGCGACAGTGCTGTTCATGACCATGCAGACCGAGGCGCCGTCGGACAGCTGCGATGCGTTGCCGGCAGTGACGAACTGGCCCGCGCCACGCACCGGCTCGAGTCCCTGCAGGCCTTCGATGGTGGTGTTCGGACGGTTGCACTCGTCGCGATCCAGCGTGACTTCCTTCTCGCTGACTTCGCCGGTTTCCTTGTCCTTGACCAGCATCTTGACGGTGTACGGCACGATCTCGTCGGCGAACTTGCCGCTTTCCTGACCGGCCGCAACGCGCTGCTGGCTGATCAGCGAATACTCGTCCTGCGACTCACGGCTGACGTTGTAGCGTGCAGCGACGATGTCGGCAGTCTCGATCATCGACATGTACAGAGCGGGCTTGTTTTCCTTGATCCACTCGTTGGTGCCCTTGTACATGTTGACCTTGTCGTTCTGGCACAGGCTGATCGACTCGACACCGCCGGCGACGATCGCAGGTACCTTCTCGGACACCACGCGCTGGGCGGCGATGGCGATCGACTGCAGACCCGAGCTGCAGAAACGGTTGATCGACAGACCGGCAGTGGTGACCGGCAGGCCGCCGCGGATGGCCGCCAGGCGCGCCATGTTCTTGCCCTGTGCGCCTTCATGGAATGTTGCACCGAGGATGCAGTCTTCCACCAGCGCCGGATCGATATTCGCCCGCTTGACCGCCTGCTCGATGACGAAACCGGCCATGTCGACACTGTGGGTGTTGTTCAGCGCGCCACGGTAGGACTTGCCGAGACCGGTGCGGGCTGTGGATACGATTACTGCGTCACTCATGGTTTGACTCCTGTATTAACCTGATGCGCCCTCCAAGGGGCGCGGTTCAAAGCTGCCGATCAGGCGGGTTGATTCTGCCGCTCGCCCCAGGCCTTCAGCGTTTCCCGCGCTTCCCGGTAAGGCTTCAAGCCCAACCACAACAGGATTGCGGATGCGAGGGTGGTGATACTCGCCACCCAGAAAATCGAATACCGGACGGCATTGTCGTCCTGGAAAATATAATCGGTGGTCATCGCCACGGCGGTTGGTCCGATGCCCAGGCCGATCAGCGTCACGACGAACAGATAGATAGCTGACGTCTGACCGCGCATCGCATTGGGCATGACCTCCTGGATCGCTGCCGGTGCCACGCCAAAGGGCATCGCGACGGTGAACACGTTGAAGAACATGATAATCCACAACAGCGTCATGTTATCGACAAGATAAACGACGTTGCAAAGGAGGGTCAGGATGGCAGCTGCCACACCAATGCGCATGTTCGAATCACTATACCCCTTGCGCGCCAACCAGTCCGCCATGCGGCCGCCGAATACGATACCGGTCGAGCCGGCGACCATTACCGTAGCGCCGTAGTAGAGGCCCACCTCACCCGGGGTAAGACCATGATTTCGGATGAAGAACGTCGGAATCCAGGCCGATGCGCCGTAGGAAGCAAACGACAGGCAGGCGAAACCGAAATTGTGGCATATCACTGCCTTGCGAATGCTCAGCAGGTACGCGCCCACATCTTTCAGCGGCACGGAGATGCCCGCGCCAACGCCCTTACGGCTAGGCTCCTTGATTGCGAATACCAGAAGACAGAAGGCAATGCCCGCTGCGCCAAGGACCAGAAAGATGAACTGCCACGGACGGATGACTCCAAAGAACGGCAGACTCATCTCACCTTGGGCCTGAGCCCAGGTCACTACGGCGCCGCCAAGCAGGAACGCCATGCCGGCGCCTAGGTAGATGCCCATGGAGTAAACGCTGATCGCCGTCGCCCGCTTCTCCGGCGGAAAACTGTCTGCCATCAACGAATACGCCGCCGGAGACAGTGCAGCTTCGCCAGCGCCTACGCCGATACGGAAAACGATGAAGTGCCAATATGTTCTGGCCAGGCCGCACGCAGCCGTCATCAAGCTCCAGAAAAATATACCGGCGGCGATCAGGCCGCGCCTGCTCTTGCTGTCTGCCACCCGGCCTAGCGGGATACCGGCAATGGTATAGAAAATCGCGAAGGACAAACCCATGAGCAGGCTCATCTGGGTATCGCTGATACCCAGGTCTGCCCGGATGGGGGCGACAAGGAGATTGAGAATCTGGCGGTCGACAAAGGAGATCACATAAGCAATTAGCAGAATGCCGACGGTCACCCAGGCTCTGAGCGGTGATGGGTAAGCGCTATTATTGTTGTTCACTGATGTCCTCCGGACCACATAAAAGCGTGCGATCAGGAGAGTAGCAGGTCCGCACAGCGAAAGTCGATTCCGAAAAACGAAGCATTAGCGACCACAATGCGCATCTATCAATCTCGACAATAGGGCTGTGAAGAATGAATGATGAACAACGTCCGCTGGTACTCCTGGGCGGCGGACATGCGCATGTCGTCGCGCTGCGAGAGTGGCTTGAACAGCGCCGCAAGCCGCCCGCAGGCAGCCTGCTCATCAGCCCGGACCGCTACGGCTGGTACTCGGGAATGATGCCCGGCCTGCTGGCTGGCCGCTATCGCCTGGAAGACTGCCGAATCGACCTGCGCACCCTGTGCAGGGCGTGCGGCGTCGAGCTATGGATCGACAGCGCCAGCGGACTGGACGCCGACCAAATGACGCTTCGTCTCGGTAGTGGCAACAAGCTTCAGGCTGAACTGCTGTCATTGAATATCGGGTCCGTTCCGCCTCTACCCGACATCAGCAACAGCGTGATCGAAGTGCTGCCAGCCAAGCCCTTTTCGATTCCAGTGGCGGCCTGGCAGCGCTGGCGTACGACGGGGGCACCCCGCAGCATGGCGGTGCTCGGTGGCGGCGCTGCTGCATTCGAACTGGCCATGGCGCTGAACAGCAGTTTGCCGGACTGCGAGGTGCAAATCATCAGTGGTTCCTCCTTGCTGGGCGGGCATCACCAGCGAGTTCACCACCGAGCACGCCAGTTGCTCGCCGGCTACGGCGTCTCCCTGACGGAGCATTGCCACGTAACGCGCGTGCACGGTGATGAATTGTTCGCCGACGACAGGTCGATCGGTCACGCTGATGCGGTCATCGTTGCCACTGGCGCAGGCGCGTTCGATTGGCCGAGACACTCGGGACTGGCTTGCCAGGACGGGTTCGTCCGCATCGATGCGACGCTGCGCAGCGTCAGTCATCGCACGGTCTTCGCCACCGGCGACTGCGCAGCGCTGCCGCGCACGCCCCACGCGGGGGTGTATGCCGTCCGACAGGGCAAGACGCTTGCAGCCAATCTGATGGCTGCCCTGCATGACCAGCCGATGGAGCGCTATCACCCGCAGCGACGGGCGCTCGCGTTACTGGCCACCGGGGACGGGCGGGCGCTGCTCAGTTATGGCGCGATGGCGGCACATAATCGCCTTCTGGGCCGATGGAAGGATCACCTGGATACCGCGTTCATCCGGGCCTGAGTATTGCCCAATTGCCCCGACGCCGCTTCGGTGGCTAAATGAGCAGGCGTTGGAAGTCTGTTCCCCCCTTGGAGACACCATGAATAGGGACGTTGTTACTCGGCTTGTACTGGTTGCCGTCCAGCTTGGCTGCCTGGTATGGCTGGCCAGTTCCTTTGGCGAATCGGTGATTTTTCCAGCCCTGCTCGCCTGCGCGCTGCCCTGGATGCTGCTGGCCCTGCCTCAGCGGCTGCCATGGATCGAGATCGAGCAGGCGCCACCCGAGCACACCCACGCGCTTCCCGACGAGCTTGCGGTGACAGTGGCTCAAGGCAGCACGCTTGCCGCGGCCATGGTTGCGGCCGCCACGCACGTCGCCGAGCGCGTCGCCTCGCAGTCACGCAGCATTGATAGCATCGCAGCGGCCGCCGCCCAGTGCAGCGAGGCAGCTCGAGAGCTGTCTGACTGTGCAGATCGCACCGTTCAAAGCGCACAGTCGTCTGGCACCAGCAACGAAGCCGCCAGGCAATCGCTGGAGAAGACCGCTGCCGTCATGCAGACGCTGGCCAGCCAGGCCCAGGAGAGCCTGGCATTGATCGATCAGCTCAATCTGAAAACCGCAAAGATTGCTCAGGTCAGTCAGTCCATCGAGGGCATCGCCTCTCAGACCAATCTGCTTGCGCTCAATGCTGCGATCGAAGCGGCGCGAGCCGGCGAGATGGGCCGTGGTTTTTCAGTCGTTGCCGAGGAGGTGCGGAACCTGGCGAAACGAACCGCCGGCTCCACCGCTGAAGTATCCGGCATCGTTCAGGAAATCAACGGCGAGACCCAACGCGTCACAGAAGGAATCGGCCGACTGGCCGTACAGGCCGATGCCGGGGCCGGCCTCGTGGAGGGGGCTCTGCAGACACTGCAGGACGCCGACCTGCAGAGTCTGCGGATGAACCAGGAATCATCCCGGGTCGCATCCATCTGTGCTGGCACCGTCGAACAGCTCGGCGCCCTGTCGAGCACCGTTGAGCAATTACGTATCGATGTTGGTCGTGCTGATGACCCTGCACACCGGCTTCAGGTTCTGGCTGGGGATCTGCAGGATATTGCCGAACGGGCCGAGACGGTACTGGCAAACCATCACCCGGCGTCGGTGTAAATCGGCCACATCGCTGAGCGAGCCATCGACGTCAGAGCCAGACGGCGTCCCAGTGAGCGTAGTTCCCAACGCTGTCCGCCAGCCCCGCACGCAGAGGGTTGGCCACGACATAACGCGCCAGTTTCTGACAATCTTCTTCGTCGCGCACCGCGCGGTCATGATACCCGGGCTGCCACGTTGAACGGCCGAGCGCCCTGGCTGACATCGACTTGAAGCGCCCCACCGTCACGTCGAGCGACTCATGACCCAGGGCGAATAGCCAATGCAGATGATCCGGCATCAGAACGAATGCCAGGGTGGACACCTTTCGTTGGTTTGCCAGGGTCCGGATCACCCTTCGTGCTGCGTGCAGATCGTTGAATACCGGCTTGCGGGACCGAGTGACTGTGGTGATCAGGTAGATCCGCCCTGGCTCCGACACCCTGCCCCGCCGCAAGCGATGGGAGGCCGGTCTTGATGGCGTGTGCATCTGTTTCTTCCCTGTCAGAATGAGACGATTCTTGCAGGGTGCCTTAAAGGAATGAAGTTAGGCCGCCAGGTATGCGAACTGGGTCACAGTCCGCTATCGCGCCGGGGACGGCGCTCCCACCTTACATGATGCGGGACCCGACCCGGGGGAGCGGCGTCCCCGCCGCGATGGGTGCAGCCAGCAAGTCCGCTATCGCGCCGAGGGCGGTGCCCCCGCCTTACAGGATGTGGGACCGACCCGTGGGAGCGGCGTCCCCGCCGCGATGAGCCGTCAGGCGACTTCGGAATAGGCTGGCTGGCCCAAGGCTGCTGCGACGGCGTCGGCATCGGTTTCCCGACGCAGCTGGTCGAACAGCTCTCGCGCCTCGGGATAGGCCTTGGCCAGTAGCGCCAGCCACTGTTTCATGCGCCCTGGGGCGTGCCGATCAACCACCCGCTCACGGGTCTGGCGGTAGAAATCCAGCAGCCATGGCTGCAGCTCGCTCCAGTCCAGTGGGCGGGACGACTGGCCTTGCAGATGCTGCTGAATCTGCAAGGCCAGATCGGGCCGCTCGATCAACCCGCGTCCGATCATCACATCGCTGCACCCGCTGACCTCGCGGATGCGCAGGTAATCCTCGACTGTCCACACCTCTCCATTGGCGATCACGGGCACGCTGACCGCGTCGCGAATTCGGGCCAGCCACTCCCAGTGAGCCGGAGGCTTGTAGCCGTCGACCTTGGTACGCGCATGCACGGCAATTTCCGCGGCGCCGGCATCGGCCAACGCCCGGGCGCACTCCAGCGTCTGGCTGGTATCGCTGTAGCCCAGGCGCATCTTGGCCGTGACCGGCACACTGGCAGGCGTCGCGGCGCGCACGGCGGCGACGATCGAATGCAGCAGGTCCGGTTCACGCAGCAGGCTGGCACCGCCGCGGTGGCGATTGACGGTTTTTGCGGGACAGCCGAAGTTCAGGTCGATGGCCGGAGCCCCCATTTCAGCCAGCAGCGCGGCATTGCGCCCCAGCCAGTAGGCATCGGACCCCAGCAGCTGTGGGCGCAGCGATACGCCCGCACGTGTCTTCCAGCCATGGCGACACTCCGGGACGATCCGCTCGATGGTCGCCAGGTTCAGCAAGCCTTCGGTCACGCGGATGAATTCGCTGACACACCAGTCCACGCCGCCAATGCGCGTGAGGATGTCGCGCATCGGCGCGTCGACCAATCCTTCCATTGGCGCCAGGACGATCCGTGGCGTCATACCTGAACCTCGTGCTCGCTCAGCAGCGCAAGCAGACCCGCTTCGTCCAGCACTTTCACGCCCAGCTGTTCGGCCTTGGCCAGCTTGCTTCCGGCACCCGGGCCGGCGACCACGCAATGCGTCTTGGCTGACACGCTGCCTGCCACCTTGGCCCCCAGCGCTTCCAGATGATCCTTGGCCACGTCCCGAGAGAAGGTTTCCAGCGTGCCGGTCAACACCCAGGTCTGACCGGCCAGCGGCAGGTCATCCACGCTCGCCCTGGGGCTATCCCAATGCATGCCGAAGTCACGCAACTGCTGTTCGACGCGCATCACGCGCTCACGTCTGTCCTGATCAGCGAAATAGTCGCGCAGGCTGACCTGCGCCTTTTCATTGAAGCGATCGACCTGCTTGAGCTCCAGCCACTCGGCATCGACGATTTTCTGCAGACTGCCGAAATGACTGGCCAGACGCTCCGAACCGGTACGCGCGACGTTGGGAATCTCCAGCCGAGCGATGAACTCGGCGAGGCTGACATAGGCGGCGAACTCGGGCGCTATGTCGCCCTGCCCCTGCGGCGCCACACCCCGGTCGAGCAGCTCGCCGATCACCTTG
Source organism: Halopseudomonas nanhaiensis (assembly GCF_020025155.1). Taxonomy (NCBI): domain Bacteria; kingdom Pseudomonadati; phylum Pseudomonadota; class Gammaproteobacteria; order Pseudomonadales; family Pseudomonadaceae; genus Pseudomonas; species Pseudomonas nanhaiensis. Next base: position 1,192,504 of record NZ_CP073751.1, on the reverse strand, counting down.
GTGTTGTGCTCGTCGGTGAAGAATGTGTGGATCTCATGGGCCACTTCCGCGCCGATGTCCGGCAGATAGACCAGCACCTCGGGCAATGCCTGCTGAATACGTTCGAGTGAACCGAGTGCGCGCGCGAGCAGCTTGGCGGTCTCCTCGCCCACGTCAGGTACGCCCAGCGCGTAGACGAAGCGTGCCAGACTCGGCTGACGGCTGTCATGGATGGCGCCGAGCAGATTCTTGGTGGAAATCTCGGCAAAGCCTTCCAGCCCGATAACCTGCTCGTAAGTGAGCCGATACAGGTCCGCCGGCGACTCGACATAGCCGATATCAACCAGCTGCTCGACGATACGCTCGCCCAGACCGTCTATATCCATCGCCCGGCGCGACACGAAATGAATGATCGCCTGCTTGAGCTGGGCCTGACAGGCGAGGCGGCCTATGCAGCGGTACACCGCTCCTTCGCTGAGCGTTTCGCGACCCCGGCTGCGCTTGACCAGCTGCGTGCGCTCGACGGCCGAGCCACACACCGGACAGGACTGCGGGACGTCCACCGGCCGGGCATCGGCTGGCCGACGCTCCTGCACCACCTGCATCACCTGCGGAATGACGTCGCCGGCGCGGCGGATGATCACGGTATCGCCGATCATCACCCCCAGTCGCGCGACCTCGTCCATGTTGTGCAACGTGGCGTTGGACACTGTAACGCCTGCCACCTGTACCGGACGCAGCCGCGCGACGGGCGTGATCGCCCCCGTACGGCCAACCTGAAACTCGACATCGAGCAGCTCGGTAAGCTCTTCGCTGGCCGGAAACTTGTGCGCGATGGCCCAGCGTGGCTCGCGGGAGCGGAAGCCGAGCTCGCGCTGATAGCCCAGGTCATTGACCTTGAACACCACGCCATCGATCTCGTAGGTCAGATTCGCTCGCCTCTCGCCCATGTCCCGGTAGTAATCCAGACAGCCCTGCACCCCGACGACCCGTTTCAGCTCGCGGCTGATCATCAGGCCCCATCCACGCAGGGCTTCCAGAATGCCCACCTGGGTGCGTGGCAATTCGCCCTCGAAGCGGCCGATACCGTAGCAGCAGAACTCCAGGGGGCGGCTGGCGGTGATGCCGGAGTCGAGCTGGCGCAGCGATCCGGCGGCGGCATTGCGCGGATTGGCAAAGGTCTTGCCACCACTTTCCCGCTGTCGTTCATTGAGCTGTTCGAACCCGGCCTTGGTCATGTAGACCTCGCCGCGCACTTCCAGCACCCGCGGCCAGCCGGCGCCACGCAGGCGCAACGGCACATTGCGAATGGTGCGCACGTTGGCGGTGATGTCTTCACCTGTGGTGCCATCGCCTCGTGTGGCGCCCCGCGTCAGCACGCCGTCCTCGTACAGCAGGCTCACTGCCAGCCCGTCCAGTTTGGGCTCGCAGCAGTACTCGATCGGCTGCGCCTCGCCCAGCAGATCGCCCTCTGGCAGGTCTAGCCCCTCGCGCACCCGACGGTCGAAATCGAGCATGTCCTGCTCTTCAAAGGCATTGCCCAGGCTCAGCATCGGAACGTCGTGGGCGACCGTGCCGAAAGCTGAGAGCGGCGCGCCGCCGACCCGTTGCGTAGGCGAGTCGGGAAGGATCAGATCCGGGTTGTCTGTCTCAAGCTGCTTGAGTTCGTTGAACAGGCGGTCGTATTCGGCGTCCGGAATGCTCGGCTCATCGAGAACGTAGTAGCGATGATTGTGCTCGTTGAGCTGGTCGCGCAACGCCTGCACGCGCTTGGCGGGGCTGGGGGTCAGGGTCATGGTGTATCAGTCAGCCGGGAACATGGGCAAAGTGTAACGCATCGATGGGGGGCTCAGCGGTGTCGTAGGGTGCGTCGATGCATCCGCGCTTATCGCGGCGGGGACGCCGCTCCCACGGGCTTGTGCGCCCGGGGAGCAGGCTGTCTGGAGCGAACCTGAAAATCAGCGGCGCAGCGCGTAATGCTTGCGTTCGTACTCGGCGATCCGCGCGCGATAGTGCTCGATGGTCTGGGCGGTCAGCACGCTGCGTTGTTCGTCCTTCAGATCCCCTCCCAGCTCGTGGGCCAGCTTGCGCGCTGCGGCGATCATCAAGTCCAGCGCCTGCTTCGGATGACGCGGCCCTGGCAGGCCCATGAAAAAACTCACGGCCCGGACGTAGCTGGAGTCCATTTCGTCGAGATCGAAGACGCCCGGCTTCAGCGCGTTGGCCATCGAAAACAGAATGTCGCCATTGCCGCTCATGCTTTCGTGACGATGGAAGATGTGCATCTCGCCGAAGCGCAGCCCGCTTTCCATGATGTTCTGCAGCAGCGCAGAGCCCTGGAAGCCGAGTTCGTCCCGGGCGATGACGTTGATGACGAACACTTCTTCGACCGGCGCAGTGTCACGCGGCAACGCAGGTTCTTCGTCAACGGATTCCATCGATTCGATGCGGGTAATACGATCGGTTTTACGCTTGCTTGCCGGTTTCTCCGGCTTGACCGGTTTGGCCGCTTTGGTTCTCATCGAGCTGCCGGCTGCGGGTTCTTCCAGATCAAGGCCGACCTGCTCGGGCTCGCGCCGCGTCGCCTCAAGCGTGGCTGTCGAATCGCCCAGGTCGTCGCCCAGCGAAGGCTCCGCGCGATCACTCCGGCCAACGACCCGCGGCGGACCGAGCAACTCGTCGCGGTTGTCGGGTTCGGGAAGGTCGCCCAGATTGCGCTCGAGTTTGAAACGGATCCGCGACCGGCCGCCCATGCGACGCCAGCCGTCGAACAGAATGCCGGCGATCACCAGAAGGCCGATGATGATTAGCCACTCACGCAAACCGAAATCCATGAATATGTTGTTCCTGATCAACTGTTTTATGTGTTGTCCCTGCGCAGCGCGCCGGGATCAGGGATTTATGCGTGGACACTAGCACGCTCTTGCAAAACTTTACACTGCCGCCAGGGCTGCGGCCTCCTCGACGTTGACTGTGACCAGGCGCGAGCAGCCGGGTTCATGCATGGTCACACCGAGCAATTGGTCGGCCATTTCCATGGCGATCTTGTTGTGGGTGATATAAATGAACTGCACCCGCGATGACATTTCCTTGACCATTCGGGCGTAGCGGCCGACGTTGGCGTCGTCGAGCGGCGCATCGACCTCGTCGAGCATGCAGAACGGCGCCGGATTGAGCTGGAATATGGAGAACACCAGTGCAATGGCGGTAAGCGCTTTCTCGCCGCCGGATAACAGGTGGATGGTGCTGTTCTTCTTCCCGGGCGGGCGCGCCATGATGGTCACGCCGGTATCGAGCAGGTCGTCGCCGGTCAGCTCCAGGTAGGCATGGCCACCGCCGAACACTTTTGGAAACAAAGACTGCAGCCCGTGGTTGACCTTGTCGAAGGTCTCCTTGAAGCGGCTGCGGGTTTCGCGGTCGATCTTGCGGATCACCTGTTCCAGTGTATTCAGTGCTTCTTCCAGATCGGCGTTCTGCGCGTCAAGGTAACGTTTACGCTCGGACTGCTGCTGATACTCCTCGATCGCCGCGAGGTTGATCGCGCCGAGTCGCTGAATACGCGCGTCAAGCTGGGCCAGCTGGCTGTCCCACTCCGATTCGGTAGCCCCCTCAGGCAGGGTGTCGATCACCGCAATCAGGTCATACCCGGCCTCGAGCAACTGCTCCTGCAATCCCTGGCGCCGCGTCTGCAGATCGCGCGCGACCAGGCGTTGCTCATCGAGCTGTGCGCGCAATAGGTGGGACTGCTGTTCGGCCTGACTGCGACGGCGATCCTGCTCGCGCATCTGCTGGTCCACGCCCTCCAGCGCCTGCCGCGCCGCAGACAGTTCCTGTTCGATGTCGATTCGCTGTTCGAGGAGGCTTTCCAGCTCGATACGCTGATCGTCCTCAGGCGCCTGGCTTTCATCGAGCGTCATGCGCAACTGCTCGCGGCGCTCGCCCAGCCGTTCGACCTGTTGCAGCAGTCGCTCGAGTCCCTGCGCGGTGGAGTCCTGCTGCGCGCGCAGTGACTGCACACGCAGCGCCAGCTGATGGGCCCGGTCCTTGTGCTGCCGGGCTTGCTGGCGAGCCTGATCGACCGTTTCGCGAACCTCCTCGCGTTGATGCAACAGCGCCTCGCGCTGGCCGGCATCATCGGCCATGCGATCAAGCGCCTCCTGCAGCGTAAGCCGCGCTTCGCCTATCTGTTCCAGCTCATCAGCGCGCTGCGCCCGGATGTCCTCGAGATCCTCGGTAATGCGCTGCCGTCGCGCATTGACCTGCTCCAGGCGCACCTGCCTGGCCGATACCTGGGCCTTGAGATCACCCTGCTCGCGACCGAGGCGCGCGATGGTCTGCTGCAATGCGTCGCGCTGCTGCTCCTGATCACGGGTCGACTCTCGCAGCTCGGCGATGCGCGCCTGCGCCTCATCGAGCAACAGCTCCTGCTCCTGAAGCGTCGCCTGCAGCGTCTCGATTTCCTGTTGGCGTGCAAGCACGCCGGATTCGCTGGCTTCTCCGCGCCTGAATCGCAACCAGTTGCGGCCGAGCCAATGGCCGTCGCGTGTGATCAGCGACTCGTGAGCGGCCAGGCTGGCACGTCGCTGCATGGCCTGTCCCAGGTCGTCAGCAGTGCGTACCGAACCCAGCCAGGGTGTCAGGTCGGCCGGGCAACGAACCATGGCCAGCAGCGAGTCGCCATTCGGCGCGTCTGTACCAGCCGTTTCCGCGACCTCGACTGCACGCAGGCTGCCCTGACTGAAGCTGCCGAGCGTCTCGGTCAGGCGGTCCAGCCGATCCAGACTGACGGCCTGCAGATCGGCAGCCAGTACGGTTTCCACCGCGAGTTCCCAGCCGGGCTCGACCGTGAGCTGTTCGGCCAATGGCGGCAATGCATCGAGGCCCTGCTCACGCAGCCAGTCGCTGACCTCCGCGCCCCGATCCAGTGCCGCCTGCTGCAGTGCTTCAAGCGAGGCAAGGCGGCCGCTCTGCCGCTGAATCTCGCCGCGGCGACTGTCCTGCTCCTGAGTAAGCACCGTCAGCGTTTCGCGCTGCAACTGCAGTGACTCGGTCACATCAGCCAACTGATGCTGTTCGCTTTCCGATCGCAGATCGAGCTCGGCCAGCTGTTCTCCGAGCTCGGCGAGCTCGTCATCCAGCGGGCCGGCGCTAAGCGTTGCGCGCTCATCCTCAAGCCGCTGAATGCGTTCACCAAATCGCTCGACAGCCTGTTCCAGGTGCCGGATACGCGACTGCTCGACCTCGGCCTGCTGCCGCGGCGCCGAAGCCTGCTGGTTGAACTGGTCCCACGCCGCCTGCCAGGCCTGCATCGCCTCTTCGGCAGTCTGCAGCTGGGCGGCGGTATCCTCGTCCGCTGCACCGGCCATGTCCATCTCCGGCTCGAGCGCAGCCAGTTCGGCCTGCAGATCCGCAAGCAGCGCCTGGTCCTGGGTCAAATGGCTCTGGGCTTCCTGCCAGGCCTGCTCTGTCTGCTCGATGTCTTCATGCAACTGGCGCTGACGGTCTCGACTGAACTGCAGCGCCTGCTCGATGCGACTGATGTCGGCACCCACACTGTAGAAACGGGCCTGCACGCGACTGAAGGTTTCGGTCAGGTCGGCATGCTGATCGCGCTGCTTTTCGATCTCGCTGTCGGCGTTGCGCTGTTCGGCTATCAGCGCCTCCAGCGCGATCTCCAGGTCACGGACGCGATGCTCGCGTTCGCCAACCTGGCCGTCCAGCGTCTGCCAGCGCAGCGCCTGCAACTGCGCCTTGAGCTGACGCTCCTCGGCCTTGTACTCCTTGTACTTCTCGGCCGCCTGGGCCTGCCGATGCAGATGAGACAACTGCCGCTCGAGCTCCTCGCGCAGATCGATCAGACGCGCGAGGTTGTCATGGGTGCGTCGAATGCGATTCTCGGTTTCGCGGCGGCGCTCCTTGTACTTGGAGATCCCTGCCGCTTCCTCGATGAACAGACGCAGCTCGTCTGGCTTGGCCTCGATCAGCTTGGAAATCATGCCTTGTTCGATGATCGAGTAGCTGCGCGGCCCCAGGCCGGTGCCAAGAAAGATGTCGGTGATATCGCGGCGGCGGCACTTGGTGCCGTTGAGGTAATACTGATTCTGCGCTTCGCGGGTGACCTTGCGGCGGATGGAAATCTCGTTGTAACCGGCGTACTCACCCTTGAGCTTGCCTTCACTGTTGTCGAACACCAGCTCGATCGACGCCTGCCCGACCGGCTTGCGGCTGTTGGAGCCGTTGAAGATGACATCGGTCATCGACTCGCCACGCAGGTTTTTCGCCGAGCTTTCGCCCATGACCCAGCGCACCGCATCAATGATGTTCGACTTGCCACAGCCATTGGGCCCGACCACTGCGCCCATGTTGGTGGGAAAGTAGACGGTAGTCGGATCCACGAAGGATTTGAAACCCGCCAGCTTGATGCACTTGAGTCGCATTGAAGAGCCTGTCCCTGCGCACGAATGACGAACCACGCCTGAATACGTCTTCGTCGAAACGTGCATTTTTACTCGCTATGCCGCTCGATTAGAAGCCCCCGCGGGGCGGCCTGCCGTATTGGCCGCAATAAAAATGCATGACCCTGGTCCAGACGGTGCGGCACAATTGTCGCCTGGCTCCACCCGGATGATGACAGCGACCCCTGACATGGCCACCCGCCCCGACCTGGATACTCTTTACAACGCGCTGATGGACGAGGAAGACGCGCGCTCCTGCGCGGACATCCCGGGCTCGGCCTGCACCAATGTCCCCACCAACTTTTTCCGCCAGGTCACGGCGACTGCGCTGACCGGCCTTGGCGACGCGCTGACCAATCCGAAGACGACGCTTGCCTGGCTGATGGGCATGGTCGGCGCACCGGTTGCGCTGATCGCCTGGCTGGTGCCCATTCGCGAATCGGGCTCGATGCTGCCGCAGCTGTTTATCGCCGCGCAGATCCGGCATCTGCCCCTACGCAAGGGCGTATGGATTCTCGGCAGTCTGGCTCAGGCCCTGGCTCTGGTAGCGATGGGCGCAGTCGCCTGGCTGACCGAGGGTACACTTGCCGGGGCGCTGATCATCGCCTGCCTGATTGCCTTCAGCCTGGCGCGCGGGCTGTGCTCGGTCGCCGGGAAGGATGTAATTGGCAAGACGGTACCCAAGCGTCGCCGTGGGCGGCTCAACGGCCTGGCCGGCAGTATCGCGGGCTGGCTGACCCTGGCGTTCGGCGCCGCCTGCATGATCTGGCCGCCGGGCGACGAGGACACCCTGTTCTATTCGGCTCTGCTGCTCGGCGGCGCTGCTCTGTGGCTTGCCGCCGCCTGGGTCTTTCGCGGCATCGAGGAAGAGCCGGGCGCGACCGAAGGGGGCCGCAACGGCATCGCCGCCGCCTTCGAGCGCCTGCAACTGCTGCGCAGTGACGCGCCGTTTCGGCGCTTCGTCATCGCCCGCGCGCTGCTGCTGTGCACAGCGCTGTCTGCGCCATTTTATGTATTGATGGCCCAGGAGCTGCACAGCGGGGTAGGCATGCTCGGTGCCTTCCTCATCGCCAATGGTCTGGCTGGCAGCCTCAGCTCCATGGTCTGGGGGCGCCTGGCGGATCAATCCAGCCGGCAGGTGATGATCAGCGCAGCCTTGCTGGGCAGCCTGATGGGGCCGGTTGTGGTGCTTATCGATTATCTCGGGGTATTGCCCGAGGCACTCCATGCCTGGCTGTTTCCAGTCGCGTTTTTCGTGCTTGGCGTCGCGCACAGCGGCGTTCGCATCGGCCGCAAGACCTATGTGCTCGATCTGGCTGGCGGCACCCGTCGCAGCGACTACGTTGCGGTCAGCAATAGCGTGATAGGCCTGGTGCTGCTGAGCACCGGACTCTTCGGTCTGCTCGGCACACTGATTGGCGCAGGCGGCATGGTTCTGCTGTTATCACTCATAGGGCTGGCGGGCGCGATTCTCGCCCTGCGCCTGCCGGAACTGTCGATGTACTGATAAAGGGTTTCTCATGAGTCAACCGACGCACGCCGAAGAAAGCGGCCTTCCTGCCAGTCGCCTGATAGGGCTGTTTCTCGGGCCGCTGTTTCTGCTGGCGACGCTGATCCTGCCCGCTCCGACCGGGATGGCCGAGCCTGCCTGGCTGGCGCTGGGGCTGATGCTGCTGATGGCAACCTGGTGGTCGACCGAGGCCATCCCGATCCCGGCCACTGCGCTTTTGCCGATCGTGCTGATTCCGGCTCTGGGACTGGGCACTATCAGCGCTGCAACCACGCCCTATGCCAACCCGATCATTTTCCTGTTCATGGGCGGATTCGTACTGGGCCTGGCAATGCAGCGCTGGAACTTGCACCGGCGGATTGCATTGATGACCCTGCTGGCGGTCGGTAGCCAGCCGAAACGCCAGATCGGTGGCTTCATGATCGCGACGGCATTTCTGAGCATGTGGGTAAGCAACACGGCGACGACCATCATGATGATGCCCATCGGCCTGTCTGTGGTCGCCATGCTCGACCAGAACAACCCGGAGGCGGTCCGCCGCTTTGCCACATCGCTGTTGCTGGCCATAGCCTATGCCGCAAGCATCGGCGGGATCGCGACGCTGATCGGCACGCCGCCCAACGCGCTGCTGGCTGCCTACCTGGCGGAGAATCAGGACATCCAGCTTGGCTTTGCGCAGTGGATGCTGCTGGGTGTGCCGGTATCGCTGCTGATGCTTGCCCTGACCTGGTGGTGGCTGACGCGGGGCGATCTGGACCTCGGTGAAACCGACAGCGGTGCACTGCTTCGCCAGCAGCTGCAGGCGCTCGGTCCGATGGGGCGTGGCGAAAAACTGGTCGCTGTGGTGTTCGTGATGACAGCCGCCGCCTGGATGTTCCAGCCGCTGCTCTCGGCCGACCTGCTGCCCTGGCTCAACGACACGGTCATCGCCATCGCTGCGGCCATCATCATGTTTCTGATCCCCGTGAGCCTGCGTCAGCGCGAGTTCATCATGGACTGGGATACCGCTCGATCCATGCCCTGGGGCGTACTGTTGCTGTTTGGCGGCGGGCTGGCGCTGGCCGGCATCATCAGCAGTTCGGGGCTGGCCGAGTGGATCGCCGAAAGTCTGTCGGTCATGAGCATGCTGCCGGCCTTGCTGATGGTCGGCCTGGTGGTCACCGTCATCATCTTTCTGACGGAGGTCACCAGCAATACGGCTACGGCCGCCGCGTTCCTGCCGCTGCTCGGCGCTCTGGCGGTGAGTCAGGAGGTATCGCCCATCCTGTTTACCGTGCCAGCGGCCATCGCTGCCAGCTGCGCATTCATGATGCCCGTCGCCACGCCACCGAATGCCATCGTATTTGGCAGTGGACACTTGCACATCGGCGACATGATACGGGCGGGGTTCGCTCTGAACTTAGGCGGCATCATCGTGGTGACGCTGGTCGGCTATGCCCTGATGGGCTGGGTATTCTCGATCTGAGGGAAGTAAACGCTGAAGGGGTCAGGGGCGGTTGGTGGAGTCGGTGATGGTTTCGCTGACCGCCGCCGGGTCCGGGCTCGTCATTGCCGGTTTGCGTACCAGCGACAGAACGTGCATCGAGGCACGCATCAGCATGTAACAGGAACCCACGGCGAACAGCGCTGCGACGGCAGCGAGTGCAATCGCCATGTACAGATCCTCTGCACGAAAAAAGGCGGCGGCCCAGCCGTAGAGGCCTGCCTGCAATCCCAGAAGTACGCAAAACACCAGACGGTTGCGTAGTCCCGACTCGCCATCTCCGGCGCCGGGCGGTGTTTGCGCATCAGTCATGTAAAGCTCCTGCAGCGTCAGCAGATGGCACGGCTCACTTCAGCGAGCATGTTTATACATGTAGGCGGCGTTTTCAATTGCGTCCAGCCGAACGCCGACAGCCGGCTGGCGCCGTCAGGGAACCCTGAAGCGTGAAAACACTCGGCAATCCGCGTCGCAGAGCGCAACCGACCGCTGGTCAGCGAACCGGCTGGTCGATCACCACGGTGACGCGTTCGCTGGCGCCTACCTCGGCATTCATCTGACCCTGATGACTCCCCTGCATCGGATCACCGTTGGGCGAGACCCGTGCAATGAGCTGAACCTGTTGCCCTGCGCTGAGCTCGACGTCCGGCAGCATGGCATCTCGCGCCGTCAACGTCACCTCTGCCGGGAGCTGGTCGAGGGTGAAGCGGCGAGCCACCAGAGGCATAGGCGGACCCTCTGGATCGCGTGCAAAGACGAATACCACGGCCTGTTCATTCAGTGTTTCAGCGATCTGCGCACTGAGTTCGACGCGTACGGCGATGCCCGGCTGCGCCACTGCGGCCTGCCCCGCCTCGCCATCGCCAGCGCCCATGCGTTCACGGGCTCGCGCAATGCCGCCCTCGATCGCCGCGGCTCCCGGGCTGCCCGGCTGCATTCCGGACAGCAGCTTCTGCCAGTAGCCGATCGCACCAGAGTAGTCGCCCGCTTCGAACGCTGCGATACCCAACAGACCCAGCGCCGTGGGCTCGCCCGGATCAAGCTCCAGCGCCTTGTCGAGCGCGGCGACAGCCTCGCTGTCGAGTCGATTGCCGGCGGCAAAGAAGCGCGCCTGCGCCAGCTGCGCCAGGACCTCCGGACGCTCGCCGAGCCGCTCCAGGCTGTTACCGAAAGCACGCGCTGCGGCGGCGGGCTCCTGGGCCGCCATGTAGGCGCGGCCGAGCATGAACCAGGCCTCGCCGCTTTCGGGCTGCACGCTGGTGACACGCTTCATGCGATCGATCAGCGCCTCGACGCTTTCCGGTGCCGGGCTGTCCTTCAGTTCGCGATGCAACGTCATGCCGGCGAAGTTGCCCCAGGCTAGGTAAAGCCCCAGGACCACTACCGGAAGCAAGCCGGCCGAAACGATCAACCAGATAGGATTACCCCGGCGAACCACCTGCTGCCTGCTGTCGGCGCGTGCGGTATCTTCCAGCAGCAGACGGCTGGCTTCCTCCCGCGCCAGCTCGTGCTGCTGAGCGGTAAGTACTCCGGCTTCGCGCTGCGCATCCAGCTCTGCCAGACGCTCTTCGTACAGGGCTACGTTCAGAGCCGTGCGATCAACCCGCTCACCACGACGATGACGCCACACCGGCCAGAGGACCGCGACGACACCAAGGACTATCAGTACTGCAGCAGACACCCAGAAATCAGTCATTCGAACCCTTCTTCTCCAGCAAGTCGCGTAGCCGCTGCTGCTCTGCCTCGCTCAGGTGCTGGTGTTGATTGACGCTCACCGCGCGGCGGCGACGCACGAGCACCAGGAGGATCCCGATGCCGATTACGAGAAACAGCAAAGGCGCGAACCAGAGCACCATGGTCTGGCTGGTAAGGCCCGGTCGATAGCGTACGAAATCGCCGTACCGTGAGACCATGAACTGCACGATGGTCTCGTCGCTCTCGCCTTCCTGCAGCAGCCGGTGCACCTCGCGACGCATGTCGGTGGCAATGGGGGCGTTGGAATCGGCAATGTTCTGGTTCTGGCATTTGGGGCAGCGCAGCTCGTTGCTCAGCTCGTAGAAGCGCTCGCGCTGGGCTTCGGATTCGAACTCATAGGTGTCGATCGCGGCGTAGGCCAGCGATGATACGACCAGCAGGGCGACGCCCAGCAACTGCCGGATCATGGCTGTTCACCGTCGACCAGCGCCTGATAGCGCGGACCCAGGCGGGTTTCCCAGACGCGCTCGTCAATCACGCCGATGAACTTGTAGCGGATGATGCCCTCGGCATCGATCAGGTAGGTCTCCGGGGCCCCATAGACGCCCAGATCGATGCCCAACCGGCCGTCGACGTCTGCCACGTCGTGCTGGTACGGATCATGAAAATCCCTCAACCAGTTGCGCGCCGCTTCGGTATCGTCCTTGTAGTTGACGCCATGGATGACCACGCCCTGCTCGGCGAGCCGGTTCAGCACCGGATGCTCGACCCGGCAGGCGACGCACCAGGTCGCCCAGACGTTGACCAGCGCCGGCTTGCCCTTGAAGTCAGCCTCGGTGATCGCCGGCTCGCCCTCTTCCACCGCAGGCAGATTGAACGCCGGAAACGGCTTGCCGATCAGCGGCGAGGGGATCTCGATCGAAGCACTCGCGCCGCCCTCCTGCTGACTCTTGTTCCATAACGTGTTCAGGAAGAAACCGGCGAGCACCAGGAAGATGCCCAGCGGTACCAGCAACAGAAGCTTGCGCATCAGACGCCCTCCCCGGCTACCGCAGCCGCCGCACTGTTGCGCTGGCGCACGCCCAGCCGGTAGCGCTTGTCACTGGCACTGAGCAGACCGCCGAACATCATCAGCAGTCCCCCACCCCAGACCCAGCGCACAAACGGCTTGATGTGCACGCGCATGGCCCAGGCGTCACCATCGAGGCGCTCGCCCAGCGCGACGAACAGATCCCGCGTGAATCCCGGGTGGATCGCCGCCTCGGTCATCAGCTGATTCTGCACGGTGTAAAGACGCTTCTCCGGCGCAAGGACCGTGACCAGACGCTCGCCGCGATACACGCTGACAATGGCCTTGTCGGACACCCAGTTCGACCCTTCGCGGTGCGAAGGCCGATCATAAACGAAGCGGTAGCCGCCCAGCTCCAGCGCCTGACCGGGCTCCATGCGCAGATCCCGCTGACTGTCGAACAGGCTGGCACCGACGATGCCGACCGCGCAGACGGCCAGGCCGAGGTGCGCCAGGGTCATGCCCCAGTAGCTGCGCGGCAGCGCCCGGAGGCCACGCACGAGCCCCTTGTTGCGCGTCTTGTCGAGGATGTCACGGATGCTCATGCCGACCACCCAGAACACCAGCAACAGCATGCTGAACACGGAAAGATGGTGGTCACCGATCCAGACCGCGATGCCGATCGCTCCGACCAGCGCGAAGATCGCCACCCATTTCACCTGGTTGATCAGCCACTTGACCGGCGTATCCTTCCAGCGACTGACGATGCCCACCCCCAGCGCGGCCATGAGCACCGACATAAGCGGCAGGAACAATGAGTTGAAGTACGGCGGGCCTACCGAGACCAGCACGTCGAACGACGACATGATCAGCGGATACAGCGTGCCCAGCAGCACCATCAGCGCAGCGATGATCAGGATGATGTTGTTGATCAGCAGCAGCGTTTCGCGCGAATACAGCGCGAAGCCGATCTGGCTCTTCACCACCGGTGCACGCAGGGCATACAGCAGTAGCGAGCCGCCGACCACCAGCAGCAGGAAGCCGAGGATGAACACCCCGCGCTCCGGATCGCTGGCGAACGCATGCACCGAGGTAAGCACGCCGGAGCGCACCAGAAAGGTACCCAGCAGGCTCAGCGAAAACGCAGCAATCGCCAGCAGCACGGTCCAGCTCTTGAACACGCCGCGTTTTTCGGTCACCGCCAGCGAGTGAATCAGCGCGGTGCCCACCAGCCATGGCATGAAGGAGGCATTTTCTACCGGATCCCAGAACCACCAGCCGCCCCAACCGAGTTCGTAATAGGCCCACCAGGAGCCGAGCACGATGCCGATGGTGAGAAAGGCCCAGGCGATGATGGTCCATGGACGGGACCAGCGAGCCCAGGCAGCGTCGAGGCGCCCCCCCAGCAGTGCGGCAATGGCAAAGGCAAAGGCTACCGAAAAGCCGACATAGCCCATGTAGAGCATCGGCGGATGAACGATGAGACCGAAATCCTGCAGCAACGGGTTGAGGTCATTACCGTCTGCCGGGTAGTACGGCAGCTGCCGGTCGAACGGGTTGGAGGTCATTAGCATGAACAGCAGGAAACCGACGCTGATCATGCCCATGACCGCCAGCACGCGGCTGAGCATCTCTTCAGGCAGATCGCGCGAGAACACCGCTACGGCGAACGTCCAGGCCGCGAGAATCAGGCCCCACAACAGCAGCGAGCCCTCGTGCCCGCCCCAGACCGCACTGATGCGGTAATACCAGGGCAGCGCGGAGTTGGAGTTCAGCGCAACATAGGTGACGCTGAAATCGTTGACCAGAAAAGCGTGCATCAGACACAGGAAGGCAAACAGGACGAACAGGCACTGCGCATAGGCGGCTGGCTGGGCAAAGCTCATCGCCAGTGTGTCGCCGCGCCAGGCGCCGTACAGCGGCACGGTCGCCTGCAACAACGCCAGTACCAGCGCGATGATCAGGGCAATCTGTCCAAGCTCGGGGATCATGCGGTCTCCCTCAGTTCGTTGCCGCGGGGGCGGTGTCGACTTTCATCTGCTTGACCTTTTCCATGGCCTGCGCCACTTCTGGCGGCATGTACTCTTCATCGTGCTTGGCCAGCACCTCGTCAGCCACCAGCACGCGGTCTTCATTCAGACGGCCCAGGGCGACGATGCCCTGCCCTTCACGAAACAGATCAGGGAGGATGCCGCTGTAGGCGATCACCACCTGCTCGCTGCCATCGGTCACGGCGAAACGGACGTCGAGATTTTCCTTCGAGCGTTCCACGCTGCCGGCCACGACCATGCCGCCCGCGCGAATTCTCGCCTGTTCGGGCGCGTGGCCCGTGGCGATCTCGGTCGGCGTATAGAACAGATTGATGTTCTGCTGCAGTGCGCTCAAGGCAAGCGCCACTGCGACGCCAACGCCTGCCAGCAACAGCAGGATCAGCGCCAGACGTTTCTTGCGTTGCGGATGCATCACGGACTCTCCCGGCGCCGACGGCGCGCCTCTTCATTGATCAGGCGCCGACGTGCCAGCCAGGGCTGGGCGACATTCAGCGCAAGTACTACCGCAGTGATTGCATAGGCCGACCAGACATACGGACCGTGGTTGCCCATGGCGAACAGCTCAGCCAGATCATTCATGCCAGCTTCTCCAGTGCTTCACGTGCCCAGCGGGTCTTGCCTTCCCGACGCAGGGTTTCGTTGCGCATGCGCATCAGCAGGCTGACGGTGAACAGCGCGTAGAAGCCAAGCACCATCAACAGCAGCGGAAACCACATCTCGATCGGCATTGCCGGCTTTTCGGTGATCTTGAACGTCGCCGGCTGATGCAGCGTGTTCCACCATTCCACGGAGTATTTGATGATCGGGATATTCACCACCCCGACAATGGCCAGTACCGCAGTGGCCTTGGCCGACGTCTCACGATTGCTGATCGCCTGACCCAGCGCAATGATGCCGAAATACAGAAACAGCAGAATCAGCATGGACGTCAGACGGGCGTCCCACTCCCAGTAGGTACCCCAGGTCGGCTTGCCCCAGATGGAACCGGTGATCAGCGCGATGAAGGTCATCCAGGCGCCAATCGGCGCTGCGCACTGAAGCGCCACGTCAGCAAGCTTCATGCGCCAGACCAGCCCGACGATGCCGGCGACCGCCAGCATCACGTAGCAGGACTGGGCGACGAACGCGGCCGGCACATGAATGTAGATGATGCGAAAGCTGTTGCCCTGCTGGTAATCCATCGGCGCGAAGAACAGACCCCAGATGGCGCCCACACCCAGCAGCACTGCGCTGGCAATCGCAAACCAAGGCAGCCAGCGTCCGCTGATGTCGTAGAACCACTTGGGTGATCCCAGCTTGTGGAAGAAGCTCCAGTTCATTGCTCACTCGCTCCCGCGTTCATTCACTCACCCCGATGCGCAGGCCCGCAGCAATCGCCAGCGGCGCCAGGCTCAACGACAGTACCGCAAGACATCCCAGCCACAGGGCGTAACCGGTGACCGGCATCCCCTGCAATGCGGCCTCGATGGCCCCGGTTCCGAGAATCAGCACCGGAATGTACAGGGGCAGGATCAGCAGTGCCAGCAACAATCCCCCGCCCTTCAAACCGACGGTGAGCGCGGCGCCGACCGCACCGAGCAGGCTGAGTACCGGTGTGCCCAGCAGCAGGGTCAGACACAGCACCGGCAGGATCGACACCGGCAAGGCCAGCATCAGGCCCAGCAGCGGCGCCAGGATCACCATCGCCACACCGGAAACCAGCCAGTGATGGAGCACCTTGACCAGCACCATCAGGGTCAGCGGGTGCTCGGACAGCACCCATTGCTCCAGCGAACCGTCTTCGTAATCGCTGCGAAACAGACCGTCCAGCGACAGCAGTGTCGCCAGCAGCGCAGCGACCCAGATCACGCCCGGTGCCATGCTGCGCAGCATCGCCGGCTCCGGGCCGACCGCCAGCGGAAACAGGCTGATAACGATGGCAAAAAACACCAGCGGATTCAGCAGCTCGCCTGGTCGGCGCCAGGCCAGACGCCATTCGCGGCAGAACAGCAACCACACGATTCGTTGCATCAGGCAGCGCGCTCCAGGTCCAGGCGGCGCACACCGGGCAGATGGTCGAGGCTGTGATGGGTCGTCAGGACCACGATCCCGCCACGCTCGGCGTGGCCCAGCACATGCGCCTCGAGTTCGGCGACACCGGAGCGGTCGATCGCAGTGAAGGGCTCATCGAGGATCCATACCGGGTGCGCCTGCAGGTACAGCCTCGCCAATGCAACGCGCCGATGCTGGCCGGCCGAGAGGTTGTGACAGGGCACGTCCTCGAATCCACGCAGACCCACCCGACCCAATGCCTCCCAGATCGCTGCCTGGGGACGAGGCTCGCTCAGGGCGCACAGCCAGGCGAGGTTTTCCTCGGCGGTCAGATTGGCCTTCACCGCCGGCGCATGACCGATGAACAGCCGGTCACGCCGCCAGTTGTCTCGCCCTTCGCCAGCGCTGACCGACTGGCCACCATAACGCAGCTGACCCGACACAGGCGCCAGCAGCCCGGCAAGGATGCGCAACAGACTGGTTTTGCCCGATCCATTGGGACCGGCCACCTGCAGGACCTCGCCGCCAACAAGCCCGAAGGAGATGTCGGCGAACAGCTCACGCTGGTCGCGCTCGCAGGCCAGTTTCTCGACTTCGATCGGCAGTGCTTTCACCATTGCTCCACATGCGGCAGACAGGCCTGACAGGACGCGCTGGACGACTCGCCATGGCGAGCCGCTATACTCACAGGGTCCGGCTTTCGACGGGATGCCATTATACATACGGGCCCTCTGGCGAGGCTGCTGATTTATATCAACATGTGGCGATATGACTTCCGACTTCCGGCTACCTCCAACCGCCAGCACGCCTGGCCCCGCGCCCTCCGCCCGCCCGGCGGATGCGGCGGCGATTGCTCTGCAGTTACTGCGTCCGATTGACGCAGCGGTATTGCCGCCAGGCCAGTCGGCCCCGGCCGAAGTCGTCCGATCCACCGCCCAGGCAGGCCAGTTCGAGATCCTACTGCGGATTGCGCGGGGTGACGGTACGCCGCCGGCGGACGTCACGGTGACCAGTCGCCAGCCGATTGCCGACGGCACGCAACTGGTCGTTCAGGCGGTGAATCAGACCCGGCTGCTGGCCGTCCTCGCCGCCGCCGTGAGTGTTGCCGCGGCGGACACCGCCGTCCTGACCCGGCTCGACGCCTCCCGTTTCCCGCCGGACACGCAGATACAAGCCCGGGTGGTGTCACAGCAGCCGGTCCTGCAACAGGGCGTCACGCAGTACGCGGTCGTTGCGCGAATCGTTGAAGGCCCGGCGGTCGGTGCGTTGCTCAACCTGCAGAGTGCGCGGCCGGTCGAAGCCGGAAGCGTTCTGACTGCCCAGGTAACCGAGCGCGGCGAATTGCGCGTGGTGGCCGTGGCCGAACAGCAGCGGCAGCTGTCCGTGACGCTGGGGTTGCGCGACAGCTTTCAGCGTCAGGCATCGCCCGAGCCGCTGATGTCACTGCTCGACCGTCTCGTCACGCCGGGGCCGACGCAGGCGCCGCCGTCCTTGCAGCCGATTCTCCGGCAGGTTCTCATGCATGCTGCCAGTGTCGCCCAACTGAGCAGCGAGGCCGGCGTGCAGCAGGCGGTCAAGCAAAGCGGGCTGTTCCTGGAAAACAATCTGGCGATGCTGGCCGATGCGCTCAGGGCGCGCCCGGCCGGCGCGACGCCGACGGCAGCCAGCGAGGCCGGGCCACCAGCGTCCACAGCCACGCCGCCGCTGAGCAAGATCCTGCCGCTACTGGCGACCCTGGCGACGCCTCCTGGGGTGGAGCCTCTGCCCGGCGCCGACATGAAAGCCACACTGATGACGTTGCTTATCGTGCTCCAGCAGCAACTGCCACCGGAGAGCCTGAAGGCGCTTGGCCTGCCGCCGGGGCCCTGGCAGCAACAACAGGCGACGGCCAAGCCCGGTCTGTTTCCACTGCCCAGCCGCGCATTGCAGGCGCTGGGCGAAACGAACGATCTGGGCAGTCTGCTGCGCCTGACTGCCGCGCTGCTCTCGCGCATTCAGCACCATCAGTTTCAGAGCTTGGGTCAGACTCAGGCCTTTGCCGACGGGAGCAGCCAGACCGTCTGGCAGATGGACCTGCCGCTGCGCGACGGCCAGCAGTTCTCCCACGTCCAGGCGCGCATTCAGCGCGACGACCCCGCGCCGTCGCGCAAGAATCCCGAACCGACACCAAAATGGGAAGTCCGCCTGGCCTTCAACCTGGGACATCTGGGAGCCATGCAGAGCATCGCGCGGCTATACAAGGGGCGGGTCAGCAGCGAATTCTGGACCGACCGCCCCGAGACGCTGACGCTACTGGATCGTGAGATCGGTGAGCTTCGTGACCGGCTGCTGGCCAAGGGGCTGGACGTAGGGGAACTGAGCTGCCACAAGGGCTCACCCCCCGAGCCCCGGCAGGCCGTGCAGCAGCGCTGGGTGGATGAGGTAACCTGATGAGCGACACACGCGAAGCCATTGCGCTGCTGTATGACGGCGACCAGGCACCTACCCTCACGGCCAAGGGCGAAGGCGAGCTGGCCGAACAGATCATCCAGCTGGCGATGGAGTACGAGGTCCCGATCTATCAGAACGCCGATCTGGCAAAGATGCTGGCGCGGATGGAGCTGGGGGATCAGATTCCTGAGGAACTCTACCGAACCATCGCCGAGATCATCGCCTTTGCATGGTATCTCAAGGGCAAGGCGCCGGCGGGGTTTGTGCCGCCCGAAGCGGACTAGCGGCAAGCGGCAAGCGGCAAGCGGCAAGCAGATTCTTGCAGCTTCTAGCTTCTAGCTTCTAGCTTCTAGCTTGTAGCTTGTAGCTTGTAGCTTGTAGCTTGTAGCTTGTAGCTTTTAGCTGAGCGCTTGCAGCTGGCCGCGCGCCGCGCGGCTCAAGGCTTGCGCGCGGCGTACATCTTCATCACCAGCTCGGCTTCAGCCTTGGACAGGCCGCAGGACTGGGTGAGATCTTCGACACTGGCGCCCATACCGACCAGGCGTGCGGCCTGGTTGTAGGGCATCGACTGAGGATCGTGTTGTTCAATGCGCTGCTGCTTGTCTTCCAGACGCCGACACTGCTCGCGCAGCGCGACCAGCTCTTCACCCATGCGAATGGTGCCCTGCTGGTAGCCGGCGATGTCCCGCGTCAGCTCGTCGACACGATGCCGCTGCGCGGCGTCCAGCTCGACCAGGCGCGCGGATAGGCGTCGGCAGGCCAACGCCAACGCGACCAGGCCTGCGATCAGCAAGCCCAGCCCCAGGCCCAGCACGAGAATCAGCCATGGCTGATCCATTCGATCAGAAGCCCTGCAATTCCGCCCACTCGTCCTCGTTCATCATCTTCTCGAGATCGACGAGGATGAGCAGCTCGTTGTTCTTGTTGCACACGCCCTGAATGAACTTGGCCGATTCATCGGTGCCGACGTTCGGGGCGGTTTCGATTTCCGACTGGCGCAGATAAACCACTTCGGCGACGCTGTCGACGAGGATGCCGAGCACCTGCTTGTCAGCTTCGATGATCACGATCCGGGTATTGTCGGTGATCGGTGCGGGACTCAGGCCGAAACGCTGGCGGGTGTCGATGACCGTCACCACGTTGCCCCGCAGATTGATGATGCCGAGCACATAGGCCGGAGCGCCCGGAACCGGAGCGATGTCGGTATGCCGGAGCACTTCCTGCACCTGCATCACGTTGATCCCGTAGGTCTCGTTATCCAGGCGGAAGGTCACCCATTGCAGGATCGGATCTTCAGCGCTTTGTGCGGTATTGTCTTTCATACTCGTGTATCCCGATCTTAGTTAAGCGACCCGGCCGCCTGTAGCACCGGGTTCAGTTGGTTCATCCTAATGCCGGCGCGGGGCCTTTGCCACCGGTTTGCTGCCGGCAGGTCCTGTCCGCATCTCGTTGGCCGCTCCGGTGACGATCAGCGTGGCGAGCGCGGAGACGTCGAGCAGCGCACACATATGTTCGATAACCGTACCGGCGAGCCAGGGTCGCTTGCCCTGCTGTGACCGCCACTTGATCTGGTCCGGCGTCAACCGGATCGACTTGCTCACACCGTGTACTGCCATGCCCCAGTCGCAGCCTTCCACCGAAATGACGAACTTCAGTCCGTCCTTCAGCTCGGCCTGATAGCGCTCCGGCATGACCCAGCGAGCGGTATCCAGCACCTTGAGGTTGCCGGTCTGCGTCGGCAGGATGCCGAGAAACCAGTCCGGCTGACCGAACAGCGGTGTGATCTCTGTTTCCAGCGTATGGATGGTACCGAGGCATACCAGCGGTACCGCGAGCGTCAATCCGCCGACGTCGAACAGCAGCGCTTCGAATGGTTGATCGCGCCATACCGGCGAGTCCACCGCTGCCGGTGGCGGCGTCTCGACGACCTCGACCGGTACCGTCGGCACCTCAACCGGCTCGGCCACTCTGGCCGCAGCCGGAGTACCCGCGACCGGCTTGACCGTTGCTGGCGTCGGCACCTGCACTGGCTCGGCGGCTACCCGAACGGGCGGCTTGGGCGGCGCTTCGACAACGTCCGGCACAGCCATCGCCAGCTCGACGGCGGCGTCCTGCAACAGTGCATCCAGATACGACTGGATCGTCTGTTCGGGAAAGTACTGCTGCAGTGATACCGGCTTGTTCATCGAGTGATGCCACGTCTTGAATGAGGGTGTGCGGCGCTGCCGCAACGATCTAACAGGGTTATCGGCTGCCACTGCAGAAGCATTAGGCTACCTGCTCCTTGCTCGGCAGCGATTGTGCCAGCAGGTATCGCAACAAGGCACGATAGGCCAGCACCCCGCGGGCCGTGGCCTCCAGCCGCGACGGCACCACCCCGGCGAGACTCGCATCGCGCAGCTTGGTGTCGATCGGGATGAACGCCTGCCACAGATGATCGGCGTAATCACGACGCAGGAACCGCAGCGTGCTCAGCGAGGCCTGGGTACGTCGGTCGAACAGCGTCGGCACGATGGTATAGGGCAGCGCCTGCTTGCGGGAACGGTTCACCATGTCCAGCGTGTGAACCATGCGCTCCAGGCCCTTGAGGGCGAGAAATTCGGTCTGCACCGGGATAATCAGCTGCTCGCAGGCCGCGAGCGCATTGATCATGGAGACGCCCAGCAGCGGCGGGCTGTCGATGATCACGAACTGATAGTCCTCCCACAGCTGCGCCAGGGCGCGTGAGATCACCAGACCGAACCCGCCCTGTGCTGCGGACTGCCGCTCGAGCGTGGCCAGCGATGTACTGGAAGGCATGAGCCGGATGTTCTCGTGCGAGGTGTCGAGCAGCAGCGCCTCGGCGAGCCCCTCTGGTACCTGTCCCTGATGCTGGAACAGATTGAACACGCTCTTGGTGAGAGTATCCGGATCATGACCGAAGTAGCTGGTCATCGACCCATGCGGGTCGAGATCGACCACCAGCACGCGCTGACCCTGGTCCGCCAACAGGCCAGCCAGCGCCACCGCGCTCGTGGTCTTACCCACGCCACCTTTCTGATTGGCTACGGCCCAGACTCTCATCCTATCCTCCAGAGACTCGCTTCGGACGAGCCCCAACTACGACGACTTGTTGACACCCGACCTGCAGGCATCACGAAAAAACTGGCATTTCAGGCCTCTCATGGCCGGCCGCGCGTCAACTTGACGGAAAGCGACCGTACATTGGCCCGACAGTCGGATCACTCTGCAGGACCCGTGCCAGCCTGGTTCCTTGCGCGACGCATGTCATCGACATTCTGATCGCCACCAGTGAATGCCTGGTGACGGTTGTCGAGGAAGCGCGAAACCAGCAGCACCACACGACGGTTGGCCCGGCGACCGGCCACAGTGGTGTTATCGGCTACCGGACGAAATTCTCCATAGCCTACCGCCGCCAGTCGACCCGGATCGACGCCGCCATTGGCGAGCATCCGGACCACCGTAGCCGCGCGCGCAGCAGATAGCTCCCAGTTGGTAGGGTAGGCACGCGACCTGATCGGTATGTTGTCGGTGAAGCCTTCGACGTGAACAGGGTTCTGATAGGGCGCGAGAATCCCGGCAATACGATCGAGCAGACCAAAGGCGGCATCACTCGGCAGAGCATCGCCGCTGGGAAACAGCAACCCGGAGTTGAGCTCTATCTCGATCCACAGCTCGTTGCCGCGCAGTTCCAGATCGCCGGCTTCTATCAGGTCGCCAAAGGCGGCCTGCATGGCAGCAGTGATGTCCTGCAGCGGATCGCTCGACGAGCCGGCGGCTGAACCGTCCGCGCTTTCGGCCGCTCCCGCTCCGTCCAGCTGACTGACGTTGCGCGGCAGATTCTCGCCAATCGGGATCGGATCGATGGCCCTCTGCGGCTGGTTGAACACGCCCACCAGCGTATCGGACAGCACCTTGTACTTGCCCTCGTTCACAGACGAGATCGAGTACATCACCACAAAGAAGGCAAACAGCAGCGTAATGAAGTCGGCATAGGACACCAGCCAACGCTCGTGATTTTCATGTTCCTGATGCTGGCGACGGCGCATGAGCGCTCTCCCGGCTGGTAGGTGCAGTGAACATCGGGACCGGCCTAGTCCAGAAAGCCTTCCAGCTTCATTTCAATGGAGCGTGGATTCTCGCCTTCGGCGATGGACATCAACCCTTCGAGCAGCATCTCGCGGTAGCAGGACTGCTGCATCACCACCGATTTGAGCTTGTTGGCCACCGGCAGCAGGAGCAGGTTGGCCAGTGCGACACCATAGATGGTCGCCACGAACGCCACGGCGATGCCGCGTCCGAGCATGGACGGATCAGCCAGGTTGCCCATCACATGGATCAGCCCCATGACTGCGCCGATGATGCCGATGGTCGGCGAGTAGCCGCCCATGCTCTCGAACACCTTGGCAGCGGACAGATCGTGGTTCTCCCGCGTGACCATGTCGACTTCGAGGATGCTGCGCAGGGCTTCGGGCTCGCTGCCGTCCACCAGCAGTTGCAGCCCTTTGCGCGCGAAGGGATCAGGCTCGGTGTCGGCGATGCTTTCCAGGCCCAGCAAGCCTTCCTTGCGTGCCACCGTGCTCCAGTTGATCACCTGTGCGATGCCCTGTTGCAGGCGGTTTGGCGGAGGCAGGATGATCCAGCGCAAGATCACCATCGAGCGCTTGAACACCGGCAACGGCGTCTGAATGAAGGCAGCCCCCAGTGTGCCGCCGAGCACGATCAGCGCCGCCGGTCCGTTGAGCAGCGCTGCCGCGTGGCCGCCTTCCAAGTAGTTGCCACCCAGGATCGCAACAAAGGCGAGGATAACGCCAATGATGCTGAGAATGTCCATCAGCTGAGCTCTGACAGGTAGCGGCCGATCTCATCCAGGCTGTAGATGCCGTCGGCAAGATTGGCCTTGGCCACCGCCATCGGCATGCCATAGATCACGCAGCTGTCTTCATCCTGGGCCCATACCGAGCTACCGGCCTGCTTGAGCATCCGGGCGCCCTCGCGACCATCGGCACCCATCCCGGTCAACACCACGGCGAGCACCTTGTCCTGAAACGTCTTGGCAGCCGAGCCGAATGTCACGTCCACACACGGCTTGTAATTGAGCCGCTCATCGCCCGGCAGAATACGCACCACGCCGCGACCGTCGATCATCATCTGTTTGCCGCCGGGCGCCAGCAGCGCGACGCCGGGACGCAGCGTATCGCCATCCTCGGCTTCCTTGACCGAAATGCGGCAGAGCTTGTCCAGCCTTTCGGCAAAGGCCTTGGTGAAGGCGGCAGGCATGTGCTGCACCAGCAGCAGTGGCGCGGGGAAGTTGGCTGGCAGCTGGGTAAGCACCTTCTGCAGCGCGACAGGACCTCCGGTGGAAGTACCGATGGCCACCAGCCTGTATTGGCGCTTGCGCGGAGCCGGACTGCTGCCTGCCTTCGGCGCAGCCGCTGCCGGCGCAGGCTGTCGATCGAACAAGCTGGTCACCCCGCCCACCCGGCTGTTGAGCGCAGGGGGCGGTGGCGCGGCATGGCTCGGCGCACTCAGACCCAGGGAAGTGCGATTGGTGCGCGCAAGCGTATGCACCCGCTCACAGAGCAACTGGCGGACCTTGTCAGGGTTGCGTGAGATGTCTTCGAAGTTCTTTGGCAGGTAGTCGGCGGCACCCGCGTCCAGCGCATCGAGACTGACTCGGGCGCCTTCATAGGTAAGAGATGAAAACATCAGCACCGGCGTCGGGCAGCGCTGCATGATCTGGCGAACAGCCGTGATGCCGTCCATCACCGGCATCTCATAGTCCATGGTGACGACATCGGGTCGCAGCGCCAGAGTCTGATCGACTGCTTCCTGTCCGTTGGACGCGGTGCCGACGACCTGGATCTGCTTGTCCCCGCCAAGGATTTCCGCGACTCGGCGGCGAAAGAAGCCCGAGTCGTCCACCACCAGAACCTTGACCGCCATCACTATCTCCTGAAAGCCTTCCGGCTGGCGTCAACCGCGACGCGCGTAGCGCTTGAGCAGGCTGGGTATATCGAGGATGAGCGCAATGCGACCATCTCCGGTAATCGTGGCACCCGACATCCCTGCGGTGCCCTGTAGCATACGACCCAGCGGCTTGATCACCACCTCTTCCTGTCCAACCAGCTGATCGACAACAAAGCCCACCCGCTGAGTACCCACCGACACGATCACCACACTGGCTGCGGAGCGATCGGTGGTGTCTTCGGCACCGGCCATCAGCCAGCGCTTGAGGTAGAACAGCGGCAACGCCTTGTCGCGGACGATGATCACTTCCTGGCCGTCGACCACGTTAGTGCGCGAGAGGTCGAGACTGTAAATCTCGTTGACGCTGACCAGTGGCAGGGCAAACGCCTGATTGGCGAGCATCACCATCAACGTCGGCATGATGGCGAGGGTCAGCGGGACCTTGATCGCAATGCGCGACCCCTGCCCCTTGGTCGATTCGATGTTGATGGTACCGTTGAGCTGGGAAATCTTTGTCTTGACCACGTCCATCCCGACGCCGCGCCCGGACACATCGGAAATCTCGGTCTTGGTCGAGAAGCCCGGCGCCAGGATCAGGTTGAAGCATTCCGAATCGCTAAGCCGCTCCGCCGCTTCACGCTCCATCATGCCCTTTTCAACCGCCTTGGCGCGCAGGACCTCAGGGTCCATGCCGCGACCATCGTCGGTGATGGTCAGCAGGATGTGGTCGCCTTCCTGCTCGGCCGCCAGCACCACCTTGCCAGTGCGTGGTTTGCCGGCTGATTCGCGCTCGTCCGGCGGCTCGATGCCGTGATCGACCGAATTGCGCACCAGGTGCACAAGCGGATCGGCCAGCGCCTCGACAAGGTTCTTGTCCAGATCGGTTTCTTCACCAATCAGTTCAAGATTGATCTCTTTCTTCAGGCTGCGTGCCAGGTCGCGGACAACACGCGGGAAGCGGCCGAAGACTTTCTTGATCGGCTGCATGCGGGTCTTCATGACCGATGTCTGCAGATCGGCGGTGACCACGTCCAGGTTGCTCACCGCCTTGTTCAGTTCTTCATCACCGCTGGCTACGCCGAGACGCACCAGGCGGTTACGGACCAGCACCAGCTCGCCGACCATGTTCATGATCTCGTCGAGCCGGGCGGTATCTACCCGAACGGTGGTTTCGGCAGCATTGGCGTCGGCAGCCGGCGCGGGCGCAGCAGCCTTCGCCGGTGCGGCCTGAGTCTCGGTTTTCAGGGCCTCGGGCCTGGATACGGCCTTGGGCGCTGGCTTCGGTGCGGCCTTGGCCGGCGCCACACTTGCTTTCGGCTCGGCAGCATCTGATTTACCTGGTGCAGCGCCAGCGCCGTGCAGCTGATCGAGCAGTGCTTCGAACTCGTCATCGCTAATGTGATCGTCGACGCCGCTTCGCTCCACCGCCGGCTCGGCACCGGAGGCTGCAGAGGCCGCGGGCGCAACGCCGGGCGCCAGACCATTGCCATGCAACTGGTCAAGCAGCGCTTCGAATTCGTCGTCGGTGATGTTTTCGTCCGAGCCGGCTGCCACCGGAGCGGCTGGTTGGGATGGCTTGGGCGCTTCAGCTACGACAGGGGGCTTGCCGGCACCGTGGAGCTGATCCAGCAGTGCTTCGAATTCTTCATCGGTGATCTCGTCGCCGGCACCGGCTGCAGCAGCTGGCGGCTCTGCCGTCGCTGCGGGAGCTGGCGCGTCGCCGCCGTGCAAGGCATCAAGCAGCTGCTCGAACTCGTCATCGGTTATATCGCCGTCTGCGTCGTCCGCAGTGGCACCGGCCATCTCGAGTTCCGGCGCGGGGGTGGTGACGGCAGCGACCGCAGGTTGGACCGCAGCCACTTCTTCACCAGCGGGGTGAGCCAGCACGGCAAGCGCCGCGAGCAGTTGCGGATCGGCCGGCGTAGGGTCTTCGCCCTCACGGACCTGGGCAAACATGCCATTGACTGCATCGAGGGCCTGCAGCACCACATCCATCAGCTCGGAGGTGACCTTCCGCTCACCCTTGCGCAGGATGTCGAAGACGTTCTCGGCGATATGGCAGCAGCCGACCAGAGCATCGAGCTGAAGAAACCCTGCACCGCCCTTGACGGTATGGAAGCCGCGGAAGATGGCGTTGAGCAGATCCATGTCCTCGGGACGGTTCTCCAGCTCCACCAACTGCTCGGACAATAATTCGAGGATCTCTCCGGCTTCCACCAGGAAGTCCTGGAGGATCTCTTCATCCGCGTCGAAACTCATGCACCCACTCCCCTAGAAGCCAAGGCTGGACAGAAGATCATCAACTTCGTCTTGTCCAGAAACCACGTCTTCTCTTTTATCGGCATGAATCTGCGGACCTTCACCCCTGTCCGAGGTTTTTTTCTCTTCGCGTCGTGAATCGTTGTGATCGATCCCCGCCAGGCGATCGACCTGACCGGCCATGCGCACCAGATTGACCAGGCTTTCCTCGACATCATGAACCAGCGCGGTTACACGCTTGATCACCTGACCGGTAAGATCCTGATAATCCTGGGCGATGAGGATGTCATTCAGATGCCCGGAGACCTGGGCGCTGGATCTCTCGGTCTTCTCGAGGAAGTCGCCCATGCGCTTGTACAGGTCGCGAAACTCGGTAGCGGCCATTTCCCGTCGCTGCAGACGCTCCCAGTCTGCCCTGAGCGCCGAGGCTTCCTGGCCCATGTCGGAAACGATGGGCGCGCTGCTCTCGACCAGATCCATGGTCCGGTTGGCGGCCTTGTCGGTCAGCTTGACTACGTAATCGAGACGGTCGGAGGCGTCGGAAATCTTCGATACCTCGTTGCTGTCGCCGAGTGCGTGCGACGTGTCGATCTGGAAGTTGACGATGGCGTTGTGCAGCGCGCGGGTCAGCTGCCCGACCTCGTGATACAGGCCGCGGTCGCGCGCCTGATTGATCGCGTGAATGACGAGAACCGCTTCGCCGAACTGGCCCTTCTCGAGGTACTCGACCAGTTGCCGTGCGTTGTCCTTGAGGGAGTGTTCGAATTCCTGAGCAGTCGCCTGGCCGGGATCCTTGCTTAAAGCCATAACCTGTACCCCGGATTACTTAGCCTGGACGCGCTCGAAAATCTTCTCGATCTTTTCTTTCAGCGCCTGCGCGGTGAACGGCTTGACCACATAGCCATTGACCCCGGCCTGAGCGGCCTCGATGATCTGATCGCGCTTGGCTTCAGCGGTGACCATCAGCACCGGCAGGTGCTTGAGACGCTCATCGGCGCGCACGGCGCGCAGCAGGTCGATCCCGCTCATGCCAGGCATGTTCCAGTCTGTAACGAGAAAATCGAAGCTGCCGCTCTGCAGCATCGGCAACGCCGTATTGCCATCATCGGCTTCCGCCGTGTTGGTGAACCCCAGGTCGCGCAGCAGATTCTTGATAATACGTCTCATCGTCGAAAAATCATCAACGATGAGAATCTTCATGTTCTTGTCCAAGTCGACCTCCGTACAAACCAGGGAAAGTGCAGGTTCGCACTCGCTAATCAGATGCTAATGGCCTTGCCAGCCTTGTCGTTGTTGCGGTGCTGGCTACCCGGGCATTGTCCGGATGCTGGCGATAAAATCAATCGTTGCGCCAATCGGCCAGGCGCGCCCGCAAACGCGCCGCACACTGACTGTGCAACTGGCTTACACGGGACTCACTGACGCCGAGGACGGCGCCAATTTCCTTGAGATTCAGTTCTTCGTCGTAATACAGCGACAGCAGCAGCTTCTCACGCTCCGGCAGGCCGTCGATCGCGTCGACCAGCGCCGAGCGAAACCGCTCGTCCTGCAAGCCGCCGTAGGGTTCATGATCACCGTGCGCGTCGGCATCGCCACCGGACTCGAGCAGATCCTCGAAGCTGAACAGTTTGCTGCCGGCCGTGTCGTTGAGAATCGAGTAGTAATCCTCGAGGCTCATATTGAGTTCGGCAGCGATCTCGTGATCTTTAGCGTCGCGGCCCAAACGGCCTTCGACATTACGCATCGCCTCACTGACCATGCGCGTATTGCGGTGGACCGAACGCGGGGCCCAATCGCCCTTGCGCACCTCATCGAGCATGGCACCACGGATGCGGATACCGGCGTAGGTTTCGAAACTGGCGCCCTTGCCGTGATCGAACTTGCGGGAGGCTTCCAGTAGGCCGATCATGCCGGCCTGCATCAGGTCCTCGACCTGAACGCTGGACGGCAGCCGGCCCAGCAGATGATAGGCAATGCGCTTGACCAGTGGCGCGAATTGCTCAACGAGGCGGTCCTGTGATTCGGCAGAACTTTGGGCGCGGGTATACATGCGTACTCCACTGGCCGATGCGTTCATAGCCCCGACCCTGTCTGCTGCACCAGACGTTCGACGAAAAACTCGAGGTGCCCGCGTGGGTTGGCAGGCAGGGGCCAGGAATCCACTTTCTGCGCAATGCCACGAATGGCAATGGAAGCCTTGCTGCGCGGGAAGGCGTCATACACTGCCCGCTGCTTCTGTACTGCCTTGCGCACCGCTTCATCGAAAGGCACTGCACCGACATATTGCAGTGCAACGTCAAGGAAACGGTCTGTCACCTTGGTGAGTTTAGCAAACACCGTGCGACCTTCCTGCGGCGTGCTCACCATATTTGCGAGCACGCGGAAACGGGTCATGCCGTGATCCCGATTCAGCAGCTTGATCAGTGCGTAGGCGTCGGTGATCGACGTGGGCTCATCACATACCACGACCAGCACTTCCTGCGCCGCACGTACGAAGCTGACCACCGAATCGCCGATTCCTGCAGCGGTGTCGACAATCAGCACATCAAGGTTGTCGCCGATGTCGCTGAACGCCTGAATCAGGCCGGCGTGCTGCTGCGGATTGAGATTGACCATCTTCGCCGCACCGGAGGCTGCCGGCACGATGCGGATGCCACCCGGACCGGCGATCAGTACATCTCGCAGATCACAGGTGCCTTCCAGCACGTCGGCAAGCGTCGCCTTGGGCTTGATACCGAGCAGCACGTCGACGTTGGCCAGGCCAAGGTCGGCGTCAAGCAGCACCACGCGCCGCCCAAGCTCAGCCAGAGCGAGGCTGAGATTGACCGAAACGTTGGTTTTGCCGATCCCGCCCTTGCCGCCGGTGACCGCGATAACCTGAACCGGATGTTTGCTGGCCATCTATGTCGATTACCTTGTCTTAGAATTCGTTAGCTTGCCCGCTGGGTATGCAATATACCCGCAAACACGTCGGCCATGGCCTGATCTGCCGGGGCTTCGTTGCCTGCCAGACTGACCGCCCGGCTGACCAGCTGATGACCCACAGCCTTGTTTATATCGTCCGGAATGCGCTGGCCATCTGCCAGATAGGCTACCGGCAAACCCTGCTCCATAGCCAGCCCCAGAGACTCGCCAAGGGTAGCCGCTTCGTCGACCTTGGTCAGGATGCAGCCGGACAGACCGCAAGCACGGTAGTTGTGAAACGCTGCCTTCAACACCCGATACTGGCTGGTCGCCGCGAGCACCAGCATGGTCCGCACCCGCGCGCCCTGCGCGGCAATCTCGGCCAGCTGGCCGCGCAACTGCGGATCCTGCGCCTGCAGCCCGGCAGTATCGACCAGTACCAGGCGCTTGCCGGAGAACTCGTCGAGCACGTCGCTCAGACTGTTCTGTTCATCGACCACCCGCACCGGCACGTTGAGAATACGACCGAGGGTACGCAACTGCTCATGCGCGCCGATACGGTAGGTGTCCATGGTGACCAGCGCCACATGCTGGCTGCCGTGCTTGAGCACGTAACGCGCCGCCAGCTTGCCCAGGGTCGTGGTCTTGCCTGCGCCCGTAGGACCGACCAGAGCTATGACACCGCCCTGCTCGATCAGCTCCTCACGCAGCGTAGGAATACTGTGCGCCAGATGCGCCAGCAACAGGCGCCAGGCCTGGCGCACGTCGGTGACGTCGGCGACCTTGCCCAGCAGTTCCTTGCACAGTTCAGCTGGCAGGCCCAGCTGGGTCAGGCGACGCCACAGGCTGGCCTGCCGCGGCTGATGCTGGTTCACCTGCCCCCAGGCGAGGCTGCCCAGCTGAGTCTCGAGCATCTCCCGCAGGCCGGCGAGTTCGGCGCGCATCGCGCTGAGACCGGCGCCCTCTTCCGCCACCGGCGTGGCAGCCGACGGTGCAACAGTTGCAGCTGCCGGCTGGCTGGCCTGCTCGTTCTGCATGCGCGCCAGAAGCGCCTGAGCAACCGGCGATCCACTCTCGACGGCCTGACGCATCGTCTCGCCAAACAGTTGACGGTTGACCTGAGGACCACCGGAGGCGCGCTCACCGGATTCCAGCTCGGCCCGGGCGCTGAGAATCTTCTCCTGGGTCTTTTTCAGTTCCTGGCTCAGGCCCGGTGTCGGCGGGGTCAGACGCGGCGCTTCGTAATCCAGCGCGGCGGTTAGCTCGACGCCACCCACTACCCGGCGATTGGCAATGATCGAGGCATCCGGACCGAGTTCGTCCCGGACCAGCTTCATCGCCTGACGCATATCGGCGGCAAAGAAACGTTTTACTTTCATGGCTGACCTCGATTGTCCTGTTGCCTGGCGGGTTGCGCCGAGCAGTCATTGCTGAGCTTTATTGCTGGCCGACCGTCGCAACGATGGTGACCTGCTTGCTGTCCGGTATTTCCTGGTAGGACAGTACGTGGGCTCCGGGTGTGGCATACCGCACAAACTTTGCCATCATCCCGCGGATCGGTCCGGCTACCAGCAAAATTGCCGGCTTGCCCTGGACTTCCTGCCGCTGTACCGCATCGGCCAGGGAGCGCTGCAGCTTCTCAGCCATCCCCGGCTCGAGCATGATGCCTTCATCAGCACCCTGTCCGGCCTTCTGAATGGTCTGTAGCAATATCTGTTCCAACCTTGGTTCGAGGGTGATCACGGGAAGCTCGGAGTCAAGCCCGACAATGCTTTGCACGATCGAGCGCGACAGCTGGACCCGGACCGCCCCAATCAAGGCGCCAGGATCTTGACTCTTGCCAGCGTTGTTGGCGATGGCCTCCGCGATGGTCCGTATGTCGCGCACCGGCACCTGTTCCTGCAGCAGACCCTGCAGCACCTTCAGCAGACCGGACAGCGAGATCATCCCGGGAACCAGCTCTTCGGCGAGCTTGGGCGACGCCTTGGCCAGCACCTGCATCAGCTGCTGCACTTCCTCATGACCGATCAGTTCGTGGGCGTGCTTGTTGAGGATCTGGTTCAGGTGCGTGGCAACCACAGTGCTGGCGTCAACGACGGTGTAGCCGAGTGACTGGGCCTGATCCTTCTGCATCGGCTCGATCCACACTGCGTCCAGACCAAATGCCGGATCCTTGCCGGCGAGCCCCTTGATCTCGCCAAAAACCTGACCCGGGTTGATCGCCAGTTCGCGATCCGGATACACCTCCGCCTCGGCTACCCCGACACCCATCAGCGTGACGCGATACACGTTGGGCGCCAGATCCAGATTGTCGCGGATATGTACCGAAGGCATGAGAAAGCCCATGTCCTGTGACAGCTTCTTGCGCACGCCCTTGATGCGCGCCAGCAGCTGACCACCCTGGTTGCGGTCGACCAGCGGAATCAGGCGGTAACCGACTTCCAGTCCGACCATGTCGACCGGAGTGACGTCGTCCCAACCCAACTCACGGGTCTCCGGCCGCTGTACGGCGGGCACCTGCGCTTCCTGCCGCTCGACCTCGGCCGCTGCCTCGGCCTTGGCCTTCTGCTTGACCGAAATGTAGTACGCACCGGCTGCGGCCAGGGCGCCCAGGCTGAGGAAGGAAAAGTGCGGCATGCCGGGAATCAGACCCATGATGACCATGATCGCTGCTGCAAGGGCCAGTGCCTTGGGCGTGGCGAACATCTGGCGCTGAACCTGTGCGCCCATGTCTTCGGACGTCGAGACCCGGGTAACCATGATCGCCGCTGCGGTAGACAGCAGCAGCGAAGGAATCTGCGCCACCAGGCCGTCACCGATGGTCAGCAATACATAGATGCGACCGGCATCGGTGAAGCTCAGCCCGTGCTGCGCCATACCGATGGCCAGGCCGCCGATGACGTTGATGAAGAGAATCATCAGACCGGCGACCGCGTCACCGCGGACGAACTTGCTGGCACCGTCCATGGAGCCATAGAAGTCGGCTTCCTGGGCAACTTCCATGCGGCGCAGCTTGGCCTGCTCCTGGTTGATGACGCCCGCGTTGAGGTCCGCGTCGATCGCCATCTGCTTGCCAGGCATGGCATCGAGGGTGAAACGCGCGCTGACCTCGGAGATACGCCCGGCGCCCTTGGTCACGACCACGAAGTTGATGATCATGAGGATGGCGAACACCACCAGACCGACGACGTAATTGCCGCCGATGACGACCTCGCCGAAGGCCTGGATCACCTTGCCGGCCGCATCGCCGCCTTCATGGCCGTATAGCAGCACGACGCGTGTCGAGGCGACGTTGAGCGCCAGACGCAGCAGCGTCGACACCAGCAGGATGGTCGGGAATACGGCAAAATCCAGCGGTCGCAAGGCGTAGGCACAGACCAGCAGGACCACCAGCGACAGCGCGATGTTGAACGTAAAGAACACATCGAGCAGAAATGGCGGCACCGGCAACATCATCATTGCCAGCATGACCAGCAGCAGGATCGGCACGCCGAGGCTGCCGTTACGCAATCCGGCGATGTTGCTGCGCATGTTGCGCATCATGTCCGTTTGTTGAGCTGCCATGCGGTGGGAGGCCCCATCAAAAAATTGACTGGAAATACGTAGTTATCAGCGCTTACGCAAGAAGCGTTCCAGCTTTCCGCAACAGGATTGGAAAGGCACCAAAACGCCTTTGCGATGTCACATGGATGCTACTTTCGTGGGGGGCCCGGCCGACACGGCAACAGTGAGACCGAGCCACCACGGGTCAAGGTTCACACAGGGATTCTGGATGCGCGTAACCGTTTACTTGCTGGCACTAGGGATGATGATGGGGTTGGGCGGCTGTACCACGCTGCCTGACAGGCAGACCGTCGCCAAAAATTCTGCAGAATTCGTCAACCGGGCCGAAGCCGCTCTGGCTAAAAAGCGTGAGCAGCTCGCCGAGCTGGCCAATGACCTCAAATCCGACTCGCCCACCGCCCGGCGCAATGAAGTCAACAGCCTGATGAGTCAGCCGCGCATCGACCCCTTGACTGCTTACTTGCGCAACTATGCCAACGACCCGCGCTATTCGCGCGAACGTGCGCTGATTCGCGCCGAGCGCGACAAGCGCTGCGACGCCGTAGGCGATCGCTACTCCGAGCGCGCGCCGACACAGGCCAATCTGGAACGCTTCCGACGAGGTTACCGGTTGTCCTGTCCGACGCAGATCGCCGCTTTCGCCCGCCGCGTCAACCCGCCGCAAACCGTTGCCGAAACGGCACCCAGGGACAAGACCAAACGCAAGGCTCCCGCTGCAGTGGCCGCGACACCCGCGGCGACCCCCTCCACGTCCGCAACAGAAGCCCGTCAACCGGAGAAGGACCCGGCCCCCGCCCGTGCGCAATCCACCCAGCGGCGGGCGGCATCGTCAGACGTGGCGTCCGCGTCAGCAAGCAATTGCTACTTGCTGTATGCCATCAAGAACTTTCAGGAAGCGCAGGGAGACTGCCTGCAGGCCGCTCGTGACGGAGACGCCAAATCGCAGCATCACCTGGCCGACATTGCCGTGACCAGCAACGAATCCGACGCCGCACGCCATTGGGCAGAGGCCTCGGCGAACCAGGGCTATCCAGCCGGCCAGATGCTGTTCGCGCAACTCCTGCAGCAGGACGGTGATGAAACCCGGGCACTGCAGCTGCTCAAGCAAGCTGCCGATGACGGACTGACCGACGCCAGCTACGAGGTCGGTCAGGCTTACCTCAATGGCGAAGGGACTCAGGCCAGCACGGCCGAAGCGATGCGCTATTTCAAGGTGGCAGCAGAACGCGATCATGTGCCCTCGCAGCTGCAGCTTTCGCGGCTGTACGCTTCATCGGATTACCCGGATGCGGCTGAGTCCCGGCGCTGGCTGACCCGAGCCGCCGAACAGGAGTCCGCCGAAGCGCAGTACGCGCTCGGCATGAGCTATTCCGAAGGCGACAGCGGACAGCTCGACTATCGCCAGGCCTACGTCTGGTTGAGCCGCGCGATGCTCAACGGGGACAGGCGAGCCCGCGCCGAGCTCGAGCGCATTGCGCCGGAGCTTACAGCCGAGCAGCTCGGTGAAGCGCAGGCACAGGTACAGTCCGGACGCGCGGGCCGGCGACCATGACTTTCCCCTGGCAGCACAGGTGGCTTGGCGCGAGCCCGATCAAACGCTCGATCATGCTGGTGCTCGGCCTGCTGGTGGCGTTGTTCGTGCTCGGCATGTGGCTGATGGCCTCGCTCAATCAGGACTTTGCCGAAGACACCATTTCCGACCTCCGCCAGCGGCAGATCGCCGACAGCTTCTACGGCAACATCGACCGGATCGACGCGCACCATCATCTGATGGAGCAGAATACCAACGACCTCGCCCGTCTGGCGCAGCTGTTCCATTGGCAATCGCGTCAATCGGGCCGCAACAATACTGCTGAACTGGAATCCTCACTCACCGAAACACTGACGGAATTTCCCGATACGTTCGGCGGCGGGCTGTGGTTCGAGCCCGATACACTGATCGGCGGCCCGTATGCGGTGTATGCCTATCGCACAGGGCAGGACATTGTTTCCGAACGCGACATGGCCGGCTCCTACCTCAACCGCGACGATTATCTGCGGCTGCTGCCCGCGCAGGACGCCGATCAGCCGGAACGGCTGTATCACTGGACTTCCGCTTACTACAAGGCCGGGATCGACACGGTAGTGGTCAGCCTCAGCACGCCGATCCGCAACCGCGACGGCGAGACCATCGGCATCGCCTCGACCGACTGGCGCGCCGAAGACATCATCCGGCTGGTCAGCCGGGTCGATGTCACGCCCGGCAGCTTCTCGTTCCTGCTGGACAAGGAAAACCGCAACCTGTCGAGCCTCGCTCAGGCCGACGACATGCAACACGCGCAGCGGCTGATGCAGGCGATTTCTGGCAGCGCACTCGATCAACTTGCCGAGCCCCAGGCACCGAACGAGATCATGAGCAGTCGCCAACTGGCCTCGCCGATGCAGACCATGAATCTGACGGTCGACGGCTCCAGCTACCAGCTGTTCTTCGCCCGTACCGTGGCGGACATGGTGTTCGGCATTGGCGTCCCCCAGGCCGAGATCGATGCGGTGCTGACGCCGATGCGCGAAAGCAACCTGCGGGTCGCACTGATCATCGGGGCGATATTCGTGGTGCTGGCTGCGCTGATCATGCTCATCGTCGCCAGCACCCTGCGCCAGCTGAGCACGCTGTACACCGACTCGCTGACCGGCCTGCCCAATCGCGAGAAGCTGCTGGTCGAGCTGCGCAAGACCGACTCGGCCGCGCTGCTGCTGCTCAATATCGATGCTTTCAAGCAGATCAATGATTTCTACGGACACGAATGTGGCGACCATGTCATCCGGCAATTGGCCGAACACATGCAGCGCTTCATGCGCACCCGCGCCGCCTGGCGCAACTGCGAGCTGTACAGCATGCCAGCGGACGAAATGGCCATCGTCATGCCCGGCCACCACACCCCCGCCTCGCTGCCCGTGCGGCTCGACGAGCTGATGAACTTCATCACCCTGATGCGTATCACCTGGCAGGATCACGAGATCCCCGTCCACGCCAGCATCGGCGCGGCGAGCACCGTGCAGCCGGACAACACCCGGCTCAACGGCGAGGAGCTTCTGCCATCGGCGAGCATCGCATTGAAACTGGCCCGGCTGAATCAGAGCAATTACTTCGTCTACGATCCGGCCAATCGGGTCCGGGAGGCATACGAGCAGAACCTCATCTGGGCCAACGCGCTGAAGACGGCGCTGGACGAGGGCCGTATCGTGCCGTTTTTCCAGCCGATCATGGATGTACGCACCGGCCGGATCAGCAAGTTCGAGTGTCTGGCGCGGATGCTCGACCGCAAGGGCCAGCCAGTCAGCCCTGAGCAGTTTCTGTCGATTGCCAAGAAGATCCGCCTGTACCGCTACATCACGCGGACGATGGTCGATCAGTGCTTCCGGCGCTTCGCCAACAGCCGTTACCAGTTCTCGCTGAACCTGTCCTGCGAAGACCTGCTCGATGCCGACCTGACTGAATTCATCTTCGATCACCTGCAGAACGCGGAACTGGCGCAGCGCGTCATCTTCGAGATCCTCGAGTCCGAAGGCATCGAAAACTACGAGGCGGTGCGCGAGTTCATCGATCGCGCCAAGGCGCTAGGCTGTCGCATCGCGATCGACGACTTCGGCACCGGCTATTCCAACTTCGAGCACCTTCTGCGCCTGAACGTGGACATCATCAAGATCGACGGCAGTCTCATTCGCCACCTGGACGCAAACGACGACGCCATGACGCTGACTCGGGGCATCGTTCGCTTCGCCAGCGAACTGGGCATCGACACGGTCGCCGAATTCGTGCACAGCCCAGAGGTGCTCGAACAGGTACGCGAACTGGGCATCGATTTCGCCCAGGGCGCCTATGTCGGCATGCCGGCTGGCGCGCTGATCACGGAGGTCGAACTCGTCTGACCAGTCGTCGATGATGGCAGTTTGAGATTTGATTCTTGTATCTCTCCTGCCTATGCTCTGTCTGGTCATGCACCGCTTCGCTGGTTGCTCCACGCAATCCACCTAGTGCACGGACAAGCCCCTCGGGTGACTGGATCAGGAGAGTCCATGCGTGTAGTACCCGTGTTTTTCATCCTTGCTGCCGTCCTCGGCACGACCGGCTGTGCCGGTTCCATGGAACGCTCCGGCGATTTCCTGTCCCGCTCCGGAGCGATGCTGGCCAATCAGGGCAAGCGTCTGGCGGAATTCGCCGGCGGCCTGGTCAACAGCCAGGACGACAAGCGCTATCAGCAGGAAATCGACACCCTCTTTGCCCAGTCGATGATCGATCCGCTGACGCGCTACCTCGAGACCCACTCGGCTGACAGCAACCGCGCCCGACAGCTGCAACAGGTGGTCGCCGAACGTGACCGGCGCTGCAGCGAGATCGGTCGGACCTACGCCGGGCGCGATGCCACGCCGGCCAACCTGCAGCGCATGCGGGGCGGTTACCTGTATTCCTGCCCGGACGAAGTCCAGACGTTCGCGTTGCGGGTGGAGCAGCAGCAACGCAGCGCCCCCGTGGTCAGGCAAGCGGTCGAACCCAGGCCATCTGCCGAGCCACAACCCGCCTCCCAGGTAAGCGCCGAGCCGCCACCAAGCCTGGAACTGGCCAGCGCCGATTTTGCCGATGCGCTCAATCGCAAACGCAACAGCAATTGCTATCTGCTCTTCACCATCAAGAACTACACCCAGGCGCTTGAAGCCTGCCGCCAGCCGGCTGAGCGTGGCGACGCGAAAGCCCAGCATCATATGGGTAGCGTGTCGCTGGCCCGACGCGACTACCGGTCAGCCGTGGCCTGGGCGGAACGCTCCGCAGCGCAGCAACATGCGCCGGGATTGCTGCTGCTGGGGCGGTTGTATCAGGACGGCCAGGGCGTCGGACAGGATCAGTCGCGCGGACTGGCGCTGATCCAGCAGGCCGCCGACAAGGGGCTGGCCGAAGCACGTTTCAACGCTGGCCTGGCCTACCTCAACGGCATCGGAACAGCATCCGACGCGACGCGGGCCGAACGCTATCTCAAACTGGCAGCCATTGACGGGCACATGGCTTCTCACCTGTCGCTGGCGGCCCTGCACGAATCCCGGGGCGAACCGCAGCAGGCCCGCTACTGGTTGCGCCAGGCCGCCCGCAAGGGGTCGGCTGAAGCCCAGTTCCTGCTGGGTCAGAGTTACGCCCACGGGAAAGGTGGCGTGGTCGACAACCAGGAAGCCTACGTCTGGTACAGCCTTGCCCTGCTCAACGGCAACACCCAGGCAAAGAGCGAAATAGACCGGCAGCAGGCGCTGCTCTCGAAGGACCAGTTGAGCGCCGCCAAGACGCGCATCCAGGATGGAATAAACGGCAAATGGCAGTGATGACGCTGGGCAACTTTCGCATCAAGCGCTCGATCATGCTGGTACTGACGCTGCTGGTAGCGGTGTTCGTACTCGGCATGATCCTCATGTCCACGCTGAATCTGGATTTTGCCCAGCGAGCCATGGCCGAACTGCGCCAGCGGCAGATTACCGATACCTTCTACGCCAACCTGAACCGCATCAACGCCCATCATCAGTTGATGGAGCAGAACACTACCAACCTGGCACGAACTGGCGAGCTGCTCGATCGCATGAAGCGCGCTCGCGATCTGGACAACGCCGGCGAGCTGGAAACGGCCATGCAGGCTGCACTGGCACGCATGCCCGACGCCTACGCCGGCGGCCTGTGGTACCAGCCAGACCGTTACGTGCGCGGCAACCTGTCGGTGTACGCCTATCGCAGCGGCGACGCGTTACGGGTGCAGCGCGACAACAGCGACTACCACACGCGCGAGTGGTACAGCCGGGTAGTCGGCGAACACAGTGGTTTTGCCCCCGGTAACCCGCTTCCGGAATTCTTCTGGACACCGGCGTACTACAAGGAGCTGATCGACAACGTGGTCATCAGCCTCACCACGCCGATGCGCGATGAAAGCGGCCAGGTCATCGGCGTCGCCTCGACGGACTGGCGTGCCGACGAAATCATCGGGCTGGTCAGCCGGGTCAGGGTGACGCCCGGCGCGTTCGCCTTTCTCATCGATAGTGAAAATCGCAACCTGTCCAGCCTCGCCAACGCGGGCGGGGCGCTTGGCGCACAGGAAAAGATGGATGCGGTGATAGAAAGCCGGTTGCACAGCCGCATTACAGCACCTGATCCGTTATCGGCCATTGTCTCCGGACGTCTGCTGGTCGCACCCATGCAGACCATGGACCTGCGGGTCAACGAAGAAGACCACGCCCTGTTCTTCAGTCGCACCCAGGCCGGCATGATCTTCGGGGTGGGTGTGCCGCAGGCCGAAATCGATGCGGTGCTGCTGCCGATGCGCGAGAGCAACTGGCGCATCATGTTGCTGATCGGTGGCGTGGTACTGGTGTTATCGGCGTTGATCCTCACCAGCGTCGGGCGCATCCTCAAGCGCATGCACACGCTGTATACCGACAGCCTGACGCAGCTGCCCAATCGCGAAAAGCTGCTGGTCGATCTGAAGGCCTGCCCGCCCGGCGCGCTGATCCTGGTGAACATCGACGCGTTCAAGGAGATCAACGACTTCTATGGGCACCTGTGCGGCGACCATGTCATCGGTCAGTTGTCACTCGCCCTGCAGCAGTTCATGGGCCAGTCTCCCGACTGGAAAGGCAGCCGGCTGTACCGCATGCCCGGGGATGAGATGGCCATCTGGCTGCCTGGCGAGGAGACCGCCCGGACCATCGTCATGCGTACCGAAGAACTGCTCGACTTCGTCACCGAACGGCGCATCAGCTGGCAGGGCCAGACCATTCCGCTGCATGTCACCCTGGGTGTGGCCACCACCGAGCAGGCCGATGGTAGCGAGCTGAGCGACGAGCAGCTGCTGACCTGCGCGAGTATCGCCCTGAAGCTGGCGCGCCAGCACAAGTCCAGCTGCCTGGTCTACGATCACCGCCCGGCGAAGAAGATTCGCGAGACCTACGAGCATAATCTCATCTGGGCCAACCGTCTCAAGCGCGCGCTGGACGAGGGCCGCATCGTCCCGCATTTCCAGCCGATCATGGACACGCGCAGCGGCAAGATCGAGAAGTTCGAATGCCTGGCACGAATGATCGACGAGAACGGCGAGCCGGTCAGTCCGTCGGAGTTTCTCGACGTGGCGAAAAAGATCCGCCTGTATCGCTACATCACACGCGCCATGATCCAGCAGTGCTTCAGCCGTTTCGCCGACAATGACTACGAATTCTCGCTAAACCTCTCCTGCGAGGATCTGCTCGATCCTGAGCTCAGCCGGTTCATCGTCAACAGCCTGGGCAGCC
This sequence comes from Halopseudomonas nanhaiensis, assembly GCF_020025155.1. Taxonomy (NCBI): domain Bacteria; kingdom Pseudomonadati; phylum Pseudomonadota; class Gammaproteobacteria; order Pseudomonadales; family Pseudomonadaceae; genus Pseudomonas; species Pseudomonas nanhaiensis. Next base: position 1,151,874 of record NZ_CP073751.1, on the reverse strand, counting down.
GGTCGCTGGCACGGCGGGCGATCTTCGAAATCCTCGAATCCGAGGGCATCGAAAACTACGCCGCCGTGCGGCACTTCATCGATACCGTCAAGGCGCTCGGCTGCCGGATCGCCATCGACGACTTCGGCACCGGCTACTCGAACTTCGAACACCTGCTGCGCCTCGGCGCGGATATCATCAAGATCGATGGCAGCCTGATCAAGCATCTGGACACCGATCCGAACGCCCTGACCGTCACCCGGGGCATTGTCCAGTTCGCCCGTGATCTGGGCATGCAGACGGTGGCCGAGTTCGTACACAGCGCAGCGGTTCTGGATAAGGTGCAGGCTCTGGGTATCGACCACGCGCAGGGCTTTCACATCGGTCGTCCGGCTGCCTCGCTGGTAACCGACATGGCCGTGGAACGGCCCGTGGCCGCCGTGGTATCGCTTCAGCGGTAGATGATGTCACCGCGCATCGGAGCGAGTCTCGCCAGCAAGCGGTTCTGAGCGGGCACCGGTATGGCCTCGGCGTCCATTGCGGCGATCAATCCCTCGACCAGAGCGTTGAAATCGGCCTCGCTGATATCGAACCCGGCGTGACTGTCCTGCATGCTGTCGCCGGTGTAGGTGCAGGGCCCGCCGCTTTCCACGCAGATCTGCTCGATAAGCTTCTCGTTGAGTCGGTCGATATCCGTTTCAGCGAAGTGGTGAACGATTCGCTCATCTTCCGAAATGTTGATCAGCAGACCCTCGACGATGCGGGTAATGCCATCCATTTCGCCGAGCTGCTCGTAGAGCGTCGTATCGCCTGCCCGCGCCGCAAGATGCCACGGCGGCGCTGGCGGCGTGGTGCAACCGGCCAGACCGGTGATGAGCGCGAATGCCAGAATCAGATTACGCATGGAGCGGCCTCAATAGGAAAACTGCGCGGAGAGGTACAGCCCGGATTGCCCATCCAGCGTGGCAATCTCGCCCAGGTCGGCCCAGGCCGCGACAAGCGCTATTCGCTTGTCCGGGAAATAGCCGATGAACACATCCTGCCAATCCGATTCACCCGCGAAGGACAGGTTGTCCGGCTTCTCCCGGTATTCCACGCCGACGGCCCAGTGCGGGTTGAGGAGCACCACCGCGCTGCCCTCTTTCAACAGTCGATGGTGGTCATGTCGATCGCCGCCGAACCCGAGCAAGCCGGTTTCGTTGGCCCGGCTGTAGCGAAGCGTGCCGTTGAGCAACAGGTTGTATCCGAACGCCTGACCCAGCATCAGCCTGCTTGCGGCCAGGTAGGCCTCGCTGTCTGCGTCGCGCTCGGCGCCGATCAGCGAGGGAATCAGGAAGTTGCGCTGGCGCTTGTGCTGCAGGCCCAGCGATACCTGAGGCAGCCGATCGTAGACCAGATCGCCGAACAGCTTGAGCTTGGCGCCGAACACATCCTGATTAAGGCTGCTGTCCGGCAATGCAGCGCGACCGGCCAACTCGCCAATATCGAGACGCTGCCGCGCGAAAGAGAGCTCCACCCGGTTGGCCCAGGCCAGGCTGACGCCGGCGGTATCCAGCCGATAATCCCCCGTATCGACACGGCTGGCGAATGCGTCACCGCCCCATTCATCGCGCGTTCCGTAGCCGGCCATGACGGCCCAGGGTACTAGGCCGCCACCGGCATTGCCTTCGATTGTCGTCGCGCCCCCGGTGGCAAGCAGCCGCCCGCCGGGTTCGGCCACGGCCGGCAGCGGCGCAACGCACAACAGACCAGCCACTATCAGTCGCTTCATGAGGTTTCCTTCGACGTCGGGGCCGTGCGCGTCTGCAGCCAGGCGAGCAAGGCGTCGGCTGCCAGCGGGCGGCTGACGAAATAGCCCTGGACTAGATCGCAGCCGTGGCTGCGCAACCAGTCCAGACTGGTCGCGTCCTCGACGCCCTCGGCAACGATGGTCAACCCCATGTTGTGGCCAAGCTCGATCGTCGAATGCACGATAATGGCGTCATCCTGGCTGGTCGCCAGCGGCAGGACGAAAGACTTGTCGATCTTCAACTCCTGCACCGGCAGGCTCTTGAGCGTGGCGAGTGACGAATAGCCCGTGCCGTAATCGTCAACAGCCAGATGGATCCCGTGGTCGCGCAGGCGACGAAGACATCGCAGACTGGTTTCCGGATCCTTCATCAACGCGCTCTCGGTGACTTCGAACGAGATGCTCGAGGCGTTCAGGCCGGCTGACTGCAGGGCAAGGATGACCCGCTCGGGAAATGCCTCGTCGTCCAGATCGTGGGCGGACAGATTCATCGCAGCTTGCAGGTGGACGCCCTGCCGTTGCCAGACGGCCAACTGATCCAGCACCGTATCGATCAACCAGCGCGTCAACAGCGAGATACTCCCGGTCTGTTCGGCCAGCAGGATGAATTCGTCCGGCGGAACGAATCCGAGCAGCGGATGATTCCAGCGCATCAGCGACTCGACCTGCTGTACACGCCCGGTCCGCAGATCCAGCTTCGGCTGATAGACGATGGACAGCTCACCCTGGGCGGCCGCGTGGCGAATGTCGCGGATCAACCGCACGCGGCGCATGAATGCCGCGTCACGCTGGGACTGGTACACCGCTGCCCGCTCCCGTCCTGAACGCGCGTCGGCGTAGGCGATGCCCGCCTGACGTATCAGCTCGTCCGGATCACTGGCGTGGCGCGGCCACTCCGTCAGGCCTGCTGCCCAATCCAGCCGCAGCGTCTGCCCATCGACGCCAACCGGTTCCCCGAGCCGTTCGAGAACAGCTTCGACGACCACAATGGCGTGTTCGAGATCCAGCCGGTCCAGAAGCAGGATGAAACCCATCCCCGGCTGGTAGGCCGGCAGTGCATCGCGTCCGACCTCGGCCTGCAGTAAGCCCGCCATCTGAACGATGATCGCCTCGAAATGCCCCTGGCCGCCCGCGTTGATCAGCTGCTCGGCCTCGGCCATGTTCAGCAGAGCCAGCGTTCCATTGCCGGACCGCTCGAGGCCGCTACGCAACGCCTCACGGATCGTCGACAGATTCGCCAGAGCGGTCAGCGGATCATGCGTGGCGCTGTAGCGAATGCGCTGCTCGCGCGTGGATATCTCCTCGCGCATCGCATCGATACTGCGCGCCAGATGGCCCAGCTCGTCGTCGCGATCCAGCGACAGGCCACTGGTGTAATCGCCAAGACCTATTTTGCGGGCGGCTGCAGCGAGCAGCGTGACCGGCTGCGCGATGCCCACCGCAAGCCACCACGCCGCCAGCGTCGACAGGGCCAGGGCTGCGAGGGTGATCAACAGCAGATTGCGTTTGAGGACGTCGAACATCGCCAGCGCCTGATCCAACGGGCTGTACAAACTCGACGTCACTGTCAGCCCGCCAGCATCGAGCAGGGTGACGCGGGTGGTCAGGTAGTCATCGGACACCTCGACGTCTGCCTGCGTAACCTCGTCGGCCAGGGGTGCGGCGGGTGTGGCCACTGAAGAAAGCAGCTCGCCGCCGCGAAAGGTGGCGAAGCGTACCGCCAGGCCGGTCAGCCGCTCCATCTCCGCGGCCACCTCGTCATCAAGGGCGAAGGCCATGGCCACCTCACCGATCGGCATGGGCGCCCGCACGACGGAGCTGACCAGAATGTATGGGCGGTCATCGATGACCGCGAGCAGCAGGCTATCCTCCAGCGCCGTGGCTGCCTGCAGCTCCGGCAACGACTGGGAGGCTATCCGTGAGGAGGCGATCAAAGCACCGTCGGCATCGAACAGCATGGCCTCGTCAGCCCCGATACGATTGGCCTGATTGATCAGGGCCGAGCCGATGGTGGGCAGATCGGCCGAGGACACCGCCGCGCGAAATCCGAAGTCGGCAATCAGCACATCAGTGGCCCCTGCAAGCTCGCGACCTCGCAGTTCCAGCAGACGCAGCAGGACCTTCGAACCGACTTCCAGCTGCTGTCGAGCCTGCCGTTCGGCTGACAGTGTGGTCGATGTGTACACCGCCAGGTAGACCGCAGATAACACCAGCGCGAACAGTGTCACCAGGGACACCAGCAGCCGGGTGCGCAGCCGCTTAGTGCGCATCATGCCCGGTGGCCTTGCGAAAACGCTGCTGAAGCGGTGACAGCAGCTTCCCGGCTTCACCAGAAGCATTCGTCACCGGCAGCTTGAGCGTGACGTGCGGCGCTGACAGATCCACCGAACCCAGGGCGCGGGGCGCGCCTTCGCCCAGAGAGGGATGCCACCAGGAGACCGCCTGGGCCCGCGCTTCGATGCCCGCAGTGTCCACCTGCCCGTCGCGGTCACTGACGCGCGCGCCCTGCTCATTGACCAGGATATGGCCGATCATGTCATCGTGGATGTTGCAGCCGAGTACCACCACGCCTGCGGTATCGAACAACACCGGTGGCGCGTCGGTCCCCTTGAACAGTTTCAGTTCGAAGCGCCTGGCAGTTGAAAACGAATAGACGTGATGGCGCACATCATCGCTGTTGGGGAAATTGACCAGCGTGCCGGGTGGGATGGACAGGACTCGAGGCGCGAAGCTGCGATCGATCTGGTCCATGACAGCGACCGGGTGTGGCGTGGCCGGTACCTCGTCGAACAGCAGCACGACGTCGGCCAGGGGAACGCCAGCCATGTCCTGTACGGAGAGTTGCGCCGCCCCCAACGCGTGCGTGGCCCACAGCGACGCGCCAAGCAAGGCGAGCCCGAATGTCCGACGATACTGCATGGCAGAAAACCTGTTCTAGTTATGAGCAAGGAACGTCACAGCAGGTAGGCGCTCGTATGCTATGCCGTTAGCATAGCGGCATCCGAATCTCTTGCGGAGGAAATTTCATGGCCGCCCAAGCCGTATCCCTGTCCGTCCTTGACCTGTGTCCCGTACCGCAGGGATCGAAGCCCGCCGACGCCCTGCACAACAGCCTGGCGCTGGCCCGGCATGCCGAGTCGACGGGTTACCGACGCTTCTGGGTCGCCGAGCACCACAACATGACCGGCATTGCCAGCGCCGCTACGTCGGTGGTGATGGGCTATCTCGCTGGCGGTACCGAACGAATCCGCATCGGTTCGGGCGGCATCATGCTGCCCAACCACGCGCCGCTGCAGATAGCCGAGCAGTTCGGCACGCTGGAATCGCTTTATCCGGGGCGGATCGATCTGGGACTCGGTCGTGCCCCCGGGACCGATCCTGCCACCGCCCAGGCGCTGCGCCGCGGCCGTGCCGACGGCGAAGATTTCCCGCACATGCTCGAGGAGCTGCGACGCCTGTTTGCCGAGCCACAGCCCGGGCAACGACTGCGCGCCGTCCCGGGCGCCGGGCTGGAGGTGCCCATCTGGTTGCTCGGCTCCTCCACGTTCAGCGCGCAGCTGTCCGGCCGCCTCGGCCTGCCGTTCGCATTCGCCGGTCAGTTCTCTCCCGATTACATGCTCGCTGCGCTGCGCACCTACCGCGACAACTTCGAGCCCTCGGCACAACTGCAGGCTCCCCATGCCATGCTGGGCATCAACGCTTATGTCGCCCCGAGCCGGGACGAAGCGCACTACCTGGCCACGTCACACCAGCAGGCCTTTCTCAAGCTGATACGCGGCAACCCCGGACCCCTGCCCCCTCCGGTCGATGACATCGAGGCGCTCTGGCAGCCCCATGAACGCCACAGCGTGATGTCGACACTAGCCGGTACGCTGGTCGGCGAGCCAGTCACCGTAGCCCAGCAGCTGGCTGATCTGATCGACCGCACCGGGGTGCAGGAGCTCATCGTAAACAGCTCGATCTACGATCAACCGATGCGCCATCGCAGCTACTCGCTGCTGATGCAGGCCATGCGGGAAATGCAGTAGGACATCCGAGCATTGGCCTGCCACCGGCCCGGCGCCCATGCGCCAGTCCTGCGTGGGCCGGTCCATGTGTGTCATGGGTGAGAGGTCTGGAGTGGCGAACCGGAACAAATATAACCCGGCCGCGTATTTACCCGGCCAGGCCTGCCTGCGTAGAATGCGCAGCACGCGGGTGTAGCTCAATGGTAGAGCAGAAGCTTCCCAAGCTTACGACGAGGGTTCGATTCCCTTCACCCGCTCCACTTCTGCTTCGCCCTCTTCGCATGTACAGTTTGTCACCCGGACTTGCAGGGACGAATGCCGATTGTGTATCGTCTGGCCTTTGGCGCGAAACGTTGGTCCTACAGGGACAACGATGCTTGAACGGGACTCAAGTCTGACGCTCGCGGCGAATTTTATCTGCAAGCGATGCCGACATGACCCGAAGTAGCGAACCATCCCCTGCGCTAGCCGCGTTACGCGATGCTACCCGCGCACTGCACGCCGACCTTGACCAGCACTCTCCGCTGGCACAGGAACATCTGCATTCTGCCAGTTATCTCGACCATGCCGCCCGGGTGCTGGGGTGGATGCGTCCGCTGGAGCAGGCCGTTTGGCTCACGCCGCTGTCTTGCGCCCTTGAGCCACAGTTGATGATCGAGAAACGCCTGGGCAAGAGCAGTTGGCTCGAGCAGGATCTGGCTGAGGGCGGCTTCTCGCCGATGCGTCTTGCCGAGATACCCCGCTGCCCGTACATCCCCGCCCCCACCAGCCAGGCCGAACTGCTCGGCATGGCCTACGTGACCGAAGGCGCCACGCTGGGCGGAGCCTTCCTCAGCAAGCGCTGGGCTGGCCGACTCGATGGTCTTTCTCTGCGTTGGTTGAAGGGCTACGGCGCTGAAACGGGCGCGCTGTGGAAATCGTTCCTCGATGTGCTGGCCGTCCATGTGGTCACAAGCTCTGATATCGCCGCTGCGCAGCACGCCGCGCAATCCACTTTCCTTTCGTTTCGTTGCTGGGTCATCGACGAAGCCCCTGAACTGCCGAGGTAACTGATGGGTTCACATGTTGTTCCAACCGTCACGCTGGACAACTGCGACAAGGAACCGATTCACATCCCAGGCGCGATTCAGCCGCATGGTGCCCTGCTCGCTCTGGATCTGCAGGGTCGCATCCTGGCCTGCAGCGACAACTTCGAGACCATCACCGGCGTCGCCCTGAGCGCGGGCGATGGCGTGCATGAAGCTCTGTTTGGTGCGACGCTCATGGAGCTGCTGGACGAAGCGCTCAGCGCGGTCGGTCCCTGGACCAACAGCGTCGAGGCACATCTGGGCGAGACCCTGTTCGATGTCATCGGGCACACCCACGACTCGGTGTGCTATCTCGAGTTCGAACCGCGCACCAGCGGGATAGCCTCCTTTACCCAGTTCGCCATGTACGCCCAGCGGATCATCAGCCGGGTCCAGTTGCGTGACGATGTCGATGTGTTACTCGACAGCGTGACCAATGAGATTCGCCGCATGACCGGGTACGATCGGGTCATGGCCTACCGCTTCCGTCCAGACCTCTCGGGCGAGGTGGTTTCCGAGGCGCGTCGCGATGATCTGGAAAGTTTTCTCGGCCAGCGCTACCCGGCCTCGGACATTCCGGCCCAGGCGCGGCGGCTGTACATACAGAACCCGATTCGCCTGATTGCGGACGTCGGCTACGTCGGCTCGCGTCTGGTTCCGAGCCTCAACCCGCTTACCGGTCATCCCTTCGACCTCAGCCACAGCACGCTGCGTAGCGTGTCGCCGATCCATTGCGAATACCTGTCGAACATGGGCGTGCAGGCGTCGATGAGCGTATCCATCGTCGTGGGCGGCAAGCTATGGGGGTTGTTCGCCTGTCACCACATGTCGCCCAAGACGCTCCCGCACCCTGTACGCATGTCCTTTCAGGTGTGTTCGCATGTGTGTAGCGCCATGGTCGAGCGCCTGGAAGCCAACCGGGAGAGCGAGCTGAGCCACCAGAGCACGGAGCGGCGCGCCGCATTGATGCGTCAGGTCCGCGAGTCCGAAGACCTGCTTTCTGCACTAGCCGATCCCGGCCTGAACGTCGCGGGTCTGATGGCCTGCGACGGTGCGGCGGTGATGATGGGTGGCAGGGTCCAGAGTATCGGCGGGGATTTTGCGTCGCTGGCTGCGCTGGTCGCGGCTCGTCTGGGGGATCGGGAAGAGGACGAGTTCGTCACCGACCGCTGGCAGCACGACGACGCTTCCGGCGACGATTCGCGTTATTGCGGCGTGGTCGCCATTCGCTTCCACCGTGCCGATGCCGGCTGGATATTCTGGTTTCGTCTCGAGGAAGTACACAAGATTCGTTGGGGCGGCAAGCCGGACAAGAGCATGTCGGTCGGCCCTTCCGGACCTCGACTGACTCCCCGCGGCTCATTCGACGCGTGGGAGGAGGTGGTCCGCGGCACGTCTGCTCCGTGGTCGGCCGGGGATCTGGCGATGGCCGGACGGCTGCGCACCGACATGGTCGAGCTGTGCCTGAATCGGGCCGGCGAGATCGACCGTATGCGCCAGCGTCTGATCGCCACCCTCGGGCATGACTTGCGTACGCCTCTGCAGTCGATCTCGATGGCCGCATCGTTGCTCTCCAACGACAGCGGACGCACCGGTGAACTGCGCGAACATATCAACTATTCGAGTAGCCGCATGGAGCGGCTGATCAGCCAGATCCTGGAGATGAGCCGGCTGCAGGCCGGGTCCGGGATTGCCGTGTATCCGGTTGCAACCAACGTATCCGAGCTGTTGCAGGGCGTGCTGCAGGAAACCAGTGTTGCCTATCCCGGCTACCCGATGGAGGTGGACATCGAGCCATCGGTCCGTGCAACCATCGACCCCGACCGTTATGCCCAGGTTGCGGTAAACCTGCTCAGCAATGCCCGCCACCACAAGAAGCTGGGTAGCTCGGTACAGATCGAGCTGACGCAGCGTGCGCAGGATGTGGTTCTGCGCATAAGCAATCAGGCCGAAACGCTCAGTCCACAACAACTGTCGACACTGTTCGTACCATTCAAGCAGCAGAACAGTTCACCCGAACGCAACCGCACGGGTCTGGGCATCGGTCTCTACATCTCGTCGGCGATCGCCGACGCGCACAGGGGACGGCTTGAAGTGGCGCAGGATCAGGGGCTGATTACCTTCAGCCTGATCCTGCCATTGCAGGCAGCGTAGCGAACGCTACGCTCGCCTCGCGGCATCAGGCCGCCATACGCTCGCACTCTTCGGCGCATTTCCGGCACGCCTCGGCGCATTCCTGACAGTGATCATGCTCGTGCTTGCCACATTCCTCGGCGCAGGCGCGGCAGATTTTCGCGCACAGCTTGCAGAACTCCTTCGCATATTCACTACCGCGTGCCATGAAGGCAGCAGCCATGGCGCACATGTCGGCGCAGTCCATGTCCAGCGCGATGCAGCGCGCCATCATCTTGACGTTGTCTTCGCGCAGACAGGCCGTGGCACAGGTCTGACAGACGATCGCGCAGTTGCTGCAGGCTTCGATGCAGGCTTGGTATTGGCTGTTCATGGTGGTCTCCTGGTGGTTGGCCATTAGGAGCCGCCGATCGCTACGGCGACTCCCTTTGGACACACCTGCACAGCGAGGTTCCAGCATCGATGATTTTTAGCCCGCCTCGGCGAACAGTCTGGGAAGCCAATACCCTGCCGCACCGAGCAGGCACCAGTCGCGCTCGCAAACAACCGGCGGGCGCTCGGGATTGACGTGAATTACCTGCGCGCCATTGTCATGCGCGAGTTTGGGCAGCTCTGCCGCCGGATAGACCATGCCGGACGTACCGATCGATACCATCAGATCGCAATGCAGCGCCGCGTTGTAGGCGCGGTTCATCGCCTCCTCCGGAAGCATCTCGCCGAACCACACCACGCCGGGCCTGAGCGGTCCGCTGCAATGATCACAGCGCGGAGGATCGAGACGACCCTGCTCATCCGGCTCACCGGAGCCGGGCAAGTGATCATGCGGTTTGTCACACTCGAAGCAGCGAGAAACAAGAAGCTCGCCGTGCAGATGGGTCACTCTGTCGCTGCCGGCCCGCTCATGCAGATTGTCGACGTTCTGCGTGACGACTTCCACGCGCGGCCTCTGTCTGGACAGTTCGGCGATCGCAACGTGCGCCGGGTTGGGCCTGGCCTGAAGCACCTTCTGGCGCCGAGCCGTATACCAGCCCCAGACCAGCGCCGGATCACGCCGAAACCCATCTGCCGTCGCCAGCTGCATGGGATCGAAACGACTCCACAGACCGTCGCACCCGGCGTCGCGAAAGGTCGCGATGCCACTTTCGGCGGAAACGCCAGCCCCGGTGAAGGCTACGACATACGATGCCTGGCGCACCGTATCGAGAAGTGATTGGGGTATCGGCTCGTCCACGCCGATCTCTTGTTGCCGCGTCATCGGTACTCCGGTTGCTACGCTCGATGGACCCAGCATAGCAACCGCAGGACTATATGATGCGCGAGAAGCGCTGATTCGAGTCGACACTCTGATACGCGTCAAACACCATGCAGATTGAACGCACCAGTAGCCTACCGGCCGGCAGCACATCGATGCCGGCGTCACCGAGACGTATCAGACCGTCACGGTCCATCTGCTGCAGCATCGGAAAACAGTCAGCGAAGTAATCGCGGAAATCGATTCCGAAGCGCTGCCCTATAGCCTCGAAGCGCAGGGTGAAGTGACATATGAGCTGGCTGATCACCGCCCGACGCAGGCGGTCATCAGCGTGACACACCAACCCGCGACGCGTCGCCAGCTGGCCGGCGTCGAGACTTTCCTGATATTGCTTGATGTCTACGGTGTTCTGGCAGAACAGGTCGCCAATCTGGCTGATCGAGGACACCCCCAGGCCCACCAGATCGCAATGGCCGTGCGTCGTGTAGCCCTGAAAATTGCGCTGCAGCTGGCCGGTTTCCTGGGCGATGCTCAGGCTGTCGTCCGGCAGGGCGAAATGGTCCATGCCGATGTAGCGGTAACCGGCCTGGATCAGTTGGGCAATGCTGTTCTCGAACATCTCGAGTTTGGCGGCTGCACTGGGCAGGTCCGCTGCGTTGATTCGCCGCTGCGGCAGGAATCGCTCCGGCAGATGCGCGTAATTGAATACCGACAACCGGTCGGGTTTGAGGGCGATGATTGCTTCGACGGTCCGCGCGAAGCCGTCCGTGGTCTGCTTGGGCAGGCCATAGATGAGATCGATATTGATCGAGCGATAGGCGAGCGCCCGCGATGCTTCCATCACCGCCTGGGTCTGCTCCAGGCTCTGCAGCCGGTTTACCGCACGCTGCACTTCCGGATCCAGATCCTGTACACCGAAGCTGGCGCGATTGAAGCCGATCTCGCGCAGCATGCCCATGGTCGACCAGTCCGCCTCGCGCGGATCGATCTCGATGCTGTAGTCGCCGATGTCGTCGTCGTGCAACCGGAAGTGCGTGCGCAACGTGGCGAGCAGGTCGCGCAGCTGATCATGGCTGAGGAACGTCGGCGTTCCACCACCGAAATGCAGCTGCTCGACCATCTGGTCGGAACCGACGTGGCGGCTGATGATCTCGATCTCGCGATACAGGCTGTCCAGATAGGGCTGCGCGCGGCTGCGATCCTTGGTGATCACCTTGTTACAGGCGCAGTAGTAACAGATGTTGGCGCAGAACGGCACGTGCACGTAGAGCGACAGATCGCGGTTGGCCGCACGGCTCTGATCCAGCGCGTGCAGCAGATGCATCGGCGCGACACCGTCGTGGAACTGGACGGCAGTCGGGTATGAGGTGTAACGCGGGCCAGCCTTGTCGTATCGGCGGATAAGGTCGGCATCCCAGCGGGGTGAATTGAACATATCGGGACGCTCCGGATAGTGGGTATGGAAACAAGCGTATCGCTCGGGACCGGGGTAGGTTTTGACTCAGGTCAAGTTCGCTCCGACGTACCTCTTTATTGCTGTCGGCTCCAGGCGGCACTTCGCTACTTGACGCCCAGCCGTCGAGCCAGCTTGTGCAGGTTGCTGGCATCGATCTCCAGCATGCGCGCGGCCCTGGCCCAGTTGCCGTCCGTTTGCTCCAGCGCCAGCCGAACCTGTTGCCGTTGACAGGCATCGGTAGCCAGGCGCAGAGGTAGGAGCTGTGGCGGGCTTTCGGGAATGATGGCCGTGGGCTCCGGGGCGCCGCCGACCGGAATGGACAGGTCAAGCTGCTCCGGTTCAAGCGTGAGCAGGGACTGCCTTGAACCGCTCTTGCCCAGCGTCTTCAATGCCGCGCGGCTGATGACATGTTCGAGCTCGCGCACGTTGCCTGGCCACCCGTAGGCGAGCAACGCCTGCTCCGCCCGGGCAGACAGGCGCAAGCTGCGCACGCCGAGTCGCGCCCGGTTGAGCTCGATGAAGTGACCGGCCAGCAACAGGATATCGGCCCCGCGCTCGCGCAACGGCGGGATCGGCACCGGGTAGACCGACAGGCGATGGTAAAGGTCTGCGCGAAAGGACCCGGCGGCCACCGCTTCGGCCAGATTGCGATTGGTCGCGGCAATGATGCGGACATCAACCTGCAACGGCTTGTCGGCGCCCAGTCGCTGGATTTCTCCATTCTGCAGCGTGCGCAGCAGCTTGGCCTGCACGCTGAGTGGCAGCTCGCCGACTTCATCGAGAAACAGCGTACCGCCGTGAGCGGCATCGAAACGTCCGCTGCGATCGACCGTGGCGCCGGAGAAAGCACCCTTGACGTGACCGAACAGCTCGCTTTCGGCAAGCGACTCGGGAAGCGCTGCGCAATTGACGTGGATCAGCGGTTTCTTGGACCTCGGGGAATGGCTGTGCACCCACCGCGCGAACACGTCCTTGCCCACGCCTGTTTCGCCTGTCAGCAGGACGGGCAACTCTGAGTCGGCGACGACACCGAGCTCTTCCATCAACCGTGTGATCGCCGCGCTGCGGCCGATAACGCCGCCCTCCTCGGCTCCGCCGATGACCGGCTTCTCATCAGCCCGCGAAAGACGCAGCGCGCGGTTTTCCTGCTCCAGGCGGGTGATCCGCACAAACGCCTCGATCAGCGGAACCAGCCGCTGCAATCTCAACCGCGCAGCCTCATCGAATGCGCCGGACTGCAGCGCGTCCAGCGTCAGCGCGCCCCACAACCGACCTTCGACATGCAGGCTCACACCCATGCAATCGTGCACCGGCAACGGCTCTCCAGGGGAGTCGTCGAGCAGCCCATCATAGGGATCAGGCAGAGGACTGTCCGGGTCGAACCAGGTCGGCTCGCGACGCGATAGCAAAGCGGCCAGCCGTGGATGGCGCGCGACTTCGAACCGCCGGCCCAGCGCATCCGACACCAGCCCTACAGCCGCCTGCGGCACCAGCGTTTCATCATGCTGTTGCAGCAGAACGACGGCACCGCAACCAAAACCTTCGCGAATGACGTTGACCAGACGCTGCAGCCGGACTGCGGTGGGCAGTTCGGCGACCAGGTCGGGCAGCAGCAGTGACTCGATCATGGTTGTTCCTACCATTTGAGGTGATTACTACCTGATTCGCCCAGGGTCGCAATGACCCTGCTGGAACGAAAATTCTTATAAAACAGTCACCTGCAGACTGGCATGAGGCTTGCTCAGAGACTCCTGAGCCCTCCTGCATACAGGTGCAATCATGCCAATCGACTATCTTCACTCGCCCCTGGGTGATCTCGCCCGGGACATTCCCGGCGCCACCCGCGTGTTCCACGACTTCCGGCTGGACTTCTGCTGCAACGGCCATCGCACGCTCGCAGAGGCCGCCAGGCTCAAGCACCTCGACCCGCAGCAGGTGGTCGACAGCCTGCATGTGCTGTGCAGTGACGCCGACGCGGACCGAGACTGGACCAGAGCAACCCCGGCCGAGCTCATCGACCACATACTGCGGCGCTTTCATGCGCGCCATCGTGAGCAACTGCCCGAGCTGATACGGCTGGCCCGCCGCGTCGAGCAGGTACACGGGGGGCGCTCCGATTGTCCGATCGGACTGGCAGATCACCTTGCCGACATGTTGCAGGAGCTGGAAAGCCACATGCTCAAGGAAGAACAGATCCTGTTCCCGATGCTTGCGCGCGGCATGACCGCCATGGCCGGCGGGCCGATCAGCGTCATGCGCTACGAGCATGAACAGCATGGTGATGCGCTGGAAGGTGTCATCGCGCTGACCAACGACATCACCCCGCCCGCAGCCGCGTGCAACACCTGGCAGGCGCTCTACCGTGGTCTGGAGGAGTTGCGCCGGGATCTTATGGAACATATCCATCTGGAAAACACCGTGCTCTTCGCGGCCGCGCTCGCTCCACCGGAGCCGGAGTCTCCCTGCTGTGGCGCCTGTTCATGATACGAACAATGCCTTGGCGCAGATGACCACCAGTACGGCGTGCATCAGCAGACTCACGTTCAGCAGATGCATGCCTTGCGGCCCGATACGATGGGTCTTGCGCAGATAGATCAGCGCCACGTAGTGCAGCACGATCAGCAGGGCGAGCGTGATCTTGACCGTCAATACCGCGGAGAAATGGCTGGAAAAAGGTTGCGCCAGCACACTGCGATACTGCCAGCCGAGCGCCAGCCCGGCGCCATAGAGCACCAACGCTACCCAGTGCACCACGCGACGGGCACGCTGGCCCAGAGCCTCTGACAATCGGGCACGCTCCTGCTCAGGCAGCTGCCGCATGACCGGTCCGAGAATGAACACCTGTACGAACAGCGTGCCGACGAACGCGATGGCGCCGAGCAGGTGCAGGGTCTTGATGAGCGAATAGGACATACCGCCTCCAGTGAAGAGGGCGCAGAATAGCCAAACAGGCCGGCCGACCCCAAGCGCGCAGGGGGAGTACCCCTAATGGCTTATTGTCTGCCCCACGCCAGCCGTCCAGCATGAAAAGCCTGCTTCGCGCCCGGTTCCTGGCGTGCTTACGAGTGAACGATGATGCAACGCGACACGCTTCCCCCTGCCCTGTTTCGTCTGGGCTTCCGTCCATTCTTCATCGCCGGTGCGCTGCTTGCGACGCTGGCCATTCCGATATGGATCGCCGCTCTGACAGGTGCGATCGCATGGCAGCCGGCCGGTGGCTGGCTGGGCTGGCACCGCCATGAAATGCTGTTTGGCTTCGCCGGCGCGATCATTGCCGGGTTTCTCCTCACTGCGGTGCAGAACTGGACGGGTGTGCCCGGACCGCGCGGTAAACCGCTGATGGCGCTTGCGGGGCTGTGGCTGGCCGCGCGAGTGGCGTGGCTGGGCAGCGCGCCAATGTGGCTGTTGCTGCCGCTGGAATTGGCCTTCCTGCCGGCGCTGGCTTTTTTCATCGGCCGCAGCCTGATCAGCGTTCGCCAGTCGCGCAACTATCCGGTGCTCGGCGTACTGGTGTTGCTGGCGGTTGCCGATCTGCTGGTCATGCTCGGCCTGACGCTGGGGGACGACAGCCTGGCGCGCCAGGGCAATCAGGGCGCGCTGTGGCTTATCGCAGCATTGATAGGCATCGTTGGCGGGCGCGTCATTCCGTTTTTCACGCGCAATGGCCTGAGCCTCGCCGCGGCCGCCGAACCACTCCCCTGGCTGGACAATCTGTTGCTCGGCGGCAGTATCCTGATCGCCCTGACGATGTTCGCCGGGCCAGCGCTGTCGCCGACTCCCTGGCTGGCATCGATCTTCATCGTTCTCGGCGTCGGCCACCTGTGTCGGCTCGCGCGCTGGTATAACCCGGGAATCTGGAAGGTACCACTGCTCTGGTCACTGCATCTGGCGTACGGCTGGCTGGCGATTGCCTGTCTGGCCATGGCGTGCTGGCATCTGGGCTGGCACATGACCTTCAGCCAGGCCACGCATCTGCTCGCGCTTGGCGGCATGAGCGGGATCATCCTCGCCATGATCGCCCGCGTCAGCCTCGGTCATACCGGGCGTCCGTTGCAGGCCCCGGCGGTGATGACGGTCGCCTTCGTCTTGATCAACCTCGCCGTACCGGTCCGGATCTGGCTGCCTGCAGTCAGTGTGCCTGGTGCGCTATGGTTGGCTGCAGCCGCCTGGACGGTCGCCTTCGGCCTGTTCGTCTGGCACTATGTGCCGATTCTCAGCCGTCCGCGGCCGGACGGTGGACCGGGTTAGGAGCCTTGCCGATGCGCCGAACCATCACCGTACTGTGCCTGTTGATGCTGTGCAGTCCACGCACCTTCGCCGACGTCACCGTAGCGGCTGCCTCGGACCTGCGACCGGCGCTGGAACAGATTCTCACGATGTGGAACACAGCCCACCCGCAGACACCGGCTCGCGCGGTCTATGGCTCATCCGGTCGTTTCGCCACGCAGATCCGCAACGGCGCGCCATTCGATCTGTACATGTCCGCCGACCTCGCCTATCCGCAAGCCCTGCATGAAGAAGGCCTGACCACAGGCGAACCGCGCCTCTATGCCACCGGCCGGCTGGTGCTGTGGTCACGCACCCCGTTCAACGGGCAGCTGTCCGACCTGGCCGATACCGATGAGCGCATTGCCATTGCCCAGCCGGACCACGCGCCGTATGGCGTGCGTGCCCGCGAGGCGCTGCAGGCCGCCGGGGTGTGGGAGCGTGTCGAATCGCGCCTGGTTTACGGTGAAAGCATCAGCCATGCCGCGCAGATGGCTCACTCCGGCGCCGCGGGGAAAGCCTTGCTTGCACTGTCGCTGGTCAATACACCTGAGCAGGAGACCGTTGGCCACTGGCAGCGCATCGACGCGACCATGCATGCGCCGTTGTACCAGGCCCTGGTGATCACCCTACATGGCGCCGACAAACCCGAGGTGGAACAACTCGCCGACTTTCTGCTGAGTGCCGAGGCGGCAGCGGTTTTGACCAGTCGTGGATTCGAGCGTCCTCCGGTGATCGGCGAGCGGGCCGGTCGCCCCGCGCCATGACGTGGCCGGTCATTGATGAGTGAACGATGCTGACCCTTAGCCCGGCTGACTGGCTGGCCATCCGCGTCACCCTTAAGCTCTGTCTTTACACCACGCTGCTGCTCATGCTCCTGGCGACACCGCTGGCTCTGTGGCTCGCTGCGGGAACGAGTCGGTTACGCTCGCTGGTGCAGGCGCTGGTCGCATTGCCCCTGGTGCTGCCGCCGACCGTGCTGGGCTTCTACCTGCTGCTCATGCTAGGGCCACACGGGTGGATTGGCAGAACGCTGGAGTCCATCGGGCTGACGCATCTGGCGTTCAGTTTCGAGGGCATTCTGATCGGCTCGGTTATCTACTCGCTCCCCTTCGCCGTACAACCGTTGCAGCAGGCGTTTCGGCAGATGGGCAGACGCCCGCATGAGGTCGCCGCTTCGCTGGGCGCCGGCCCGCTCGATCGCTTCCTGAGCATAACCCTGCCGCTGGCCCGCAACGGTTTCATCATCGCCGCCACCCTGACCTTCGCGCACACCCTGGGGGAATTCGGCGTGATCCTGATGATCGGTGGCAGCATCCCGGGCGAAACGCACGTGCTGTCCACCACCATCTATTCGCATGCCGAGGCGATGAACTACCCCGCCGCGCATCGTCTGTCGCTATTGCTGCTCGGCTGCGCGTTCGCGGTGCTGTCGGTGATCTATCTGGCAGGCAATCGCAAGCCGCCGGTCGTGCAGCCATGACGTTGCGCGTTCAGGCACGACTGCGGCGAACAGGCACCTCGCTCGAGATCGATAGCGAACTGCCCAGCACAGGCGTCACGGCCGTATTCGGCCGTTCCGGTTGCGGCAAGACCAGCCTGCTGCGCATCATCGCGGGTCTCGAGCGCGCCCCGCATGCCGTGGTGCGTTTCAACGATCAGACATGGCAGGCCGGAAACATTTTCGTCCCGCTGGAGCGCCGTCGGGTCGGTCTGGTGTTTCAGGAGTCGTCCCTGCTCCCGCACCTCGGTGTGCGCGAGAATCTGCTGTACGGCTACCAGCGCACCCCGCCCGGGCAACGCAGGATGCCGCCGGATCAGGCGATCGATCTGCTCGCCCTCGAGCCTCTGCTTGAGCGCCGAGCCGATCAGCTATCCGGGGGACAGCGCCAGCGGGTGGCCCTGGGTCGGGCCCTGTTGGCCAGTCCGAATCTGCTGCTGCTCGATGAACCGCTGTCGGCGCTCGACGCTGTAAGCAAGCGGGAAATCCTGCCGTTTCTCGAGCGCTTGGCCGGTGAGGCCGGCGTGCCGATTCTCTACGTCAGCCATGCTGCCCATGAGATCGAGCGCCTGGCCGATCAGGTAGCCCTGATGCAGGATGGCCGGATTACGGTAGTCGAGCCATTGCAACAGGCCCTGGCTCGCCCCGATTCGCCGCTGTTCAGTGATTCCGGGCCGGCGACGGTACTGCTGGGTAACCTCGAATCCGGCCCGCACCCCGACCTTCAGGTGTTCCGCTCGGGCGAGCTCGCGTTGAGGCTGCCGACTCACTCGTGCCAGTCTGCAGGCCCTGTCACCGCGCGGCTGCGTATCGGTGCCCGTGATGTAAGTCTGGCGCTGCAGCGGCCCACCGGAGTGAGCATCCTCAATCAACTGCCCTACACCATCGAGGCGGTGTACCCCGCCACGGACGGTCGGGTCATCGTCAGGGGGCGCCTGATCAGCGGCCAGCCGCTGCTCGCCGAAATCAGCAGCTGGTCAGCGCAGGACCTGGGGCTCGCCGAGGGACAGCGAATATTCGCTCTGGTCAAGGCTGTCTCACTGCTCGATCAGGTACCTCATTAGGTACCTCCATGCTGCCGCTGCGACTACCCCCGCCGTACCCCCTCCTGGGCATGGTTTGACCGAGGTCAAATCACTACGCTGACCGCAGGTTCTCTCGAGGCTGCGACCCCCATGCAACTGCCCACAGACTATCGCGATCAGGTCCTGCGTCAGCCGATGCTGTCGCTGTTCGCCGCGGATATCCAGGCGCGCATTATGGCCGAAGCGCAGTACCGCGATTATCACCCGATGGCGCTGATTTTCCGCCAGAGCGATCCGGCCGAGCGCTTTTTCATGGTGCTGCGCGGCAAGGTCAAGCTGTTTCGCATTTCGGCCGATGGCAAGGAAAAGGTCGTCGAAATCATTCAGGCAGGACAGACCTTCGCCGAGGCGGTCATGTTCCTGCAAAAACCGGTGTACCCAGTCTGCGCGGAAACCCTCGAGCCGGTGCATCTGCTCAGCTTCTCCAACCGTTTGATGCTCGAATGCCTCCAGCAGAACCCGCAGACCTGTCTGCATCTGCTCGGCCATTTGAGCGTGCGCCTGCATCAGCGCCTCGACGAGCTGGAGAACCTCACACTGCAGAACGCAACGCAGCGGTTCGCCCTGTATCTCGTCGCTCAGGTTAAGGACCGCGCGGCCGACGAAGCCGAGCTCGATCTGCTTCTACCGAAAGGGCTGATTGCCGCGCGACTGTCGATCAAGCCCGAGACCCTGTCGCGGGTCATGGCCAGCCTGCGCCAGATGGATCTGATCGAAACCTGCGGCCGCCACATACGCATTCCCAGCATGAGCCGCCTGCTCGACGAGTTTGGCGGCAACCCTGCGTGATCCGGAATTATGCCTGGCGGGCGCTGGCGAGTGCGGCGCTCGCAGTGGGCGCCATCGGCGTCGTGCTTCCGGGGCTGCCGACCGTACCCTTCGTCCTGCTTGCTGCCTGGGCCGGGGCGCGCGGCTGGCCGGACCTGGAACGACGACTGCTGGCTCATCCTCACTTCGGCCCCCTGATCACCGACTGGCGAGACAACCGCGCCGTGCCCCGACGCGCGAAGTACGGCGCGTCTGCGCTGATGACCCTCAGCGTGGTGAGTCTGTGGATCGCACCAGCGCCGCTCTGGCTGCGCTGGGTCCTTACCGGACTCCTGGCAGGGGTCGCCTGCTGGCTTTGGACCCGTCGCGAGCCGGGAACCGAAGAACGGTGATTTGTACCCTGTAGTGGTGGAAACCACCCTTCGCATGCCAAGGTACATTTCACCATGAATGCGAAATAACCTTTTATTTTCAATACTTTACAAAGTGGCATGAAGCTTGATTAGCTCCTGTCGTTATCAACGCATCACGGGAGTAATCATGAACGCCTCTGCCACCGTTGCGCCGCTTGCCGGCTTGCCAACGCCGCATTTCTACCAGCCCTGCGGCAACGAGGTATCGCTTTTCGAACATGCCGATCGTCACGCGTTGCCCGTGCTGATCAAGGGGCCGACCGGCTGCGGCAAGACCCGCTTTGTCCAGCATATGGCCGACAGATTGGGTCGCAAACTGTACACCGTAGCCTGTCACGACGACCTGACCACCGCCGATCTGGTCGGCCGTCACCTGATCGGCAGCAATGGCACGTTCTGGCAGGACGGTCCTCTCACCCGTGCGGTGCGTGAGGGCGCGATCTGCTACCTGGACGAAGTCATCGAGGCGCGCAAGGACATCACGGTCGTGCTCCATCCGCTGGCTGATGATCGCCGCATCCTGCCGCTCGACGCGACCGGCGAATGCCTGGAAGCCGCGCCTGGCTTCATGCTTGTGGTGTCCTACAACCCCGGCTACAGGAACCTGCTCAAAGGTCTCAAACCGAGCACCCGCCAGCGCTTCGTCGCAATGGCGTTCGACTACCCCCCGGCACCGGCCGAGCAGCAGATCATACGCGCCGAATCGGGACTCGATGCCGAGCGGTGTGCACAGCTGGTACGCCTTGGACACGCTCTGCGCCATCTCGGCCAGCATGACCTGGAAGAAGCCCCGTCAACACGACTGCTGATTCATGCCGCACGCATGCTCATGGCCGGACTGGATCCGATCAGCACCTGCCGCGCCTGTCTGGCTCAACCGCTATCCGATGACGCCAGTACCCAGGCGGCGATCATGGACGTGGCGCGCGCCTTCTTCCCCGATCAACCCCTACAGGGCCGTGCGCACTCTGCGCCAGCCTGACCACGTCAGCTGACACATCAGGAGAGACCATCATGTCGGAGCGCTTCACCAAGGGAATGGCTCGCAACATCTACTACGGGGGCGGCATGTTTTTCATGCTGCTTTTCATCGGGCTGACATTCGACACGGTCGTGGCTATCCCTGAACGCGAGAACCGGGATCAGCTGACCGAGGCCGTGGCCCATGGCAAGGAGATCTGGGAGAAGAACAACTGCGTCGGCTGCCATTCGCTGCTCGGCGAAGGCGCCTATTTTGCTCCCGAGCTGGGCAACGTCTTCGTACGCCGCGGCATGGGAAACGAGGAGATCTTCAAGATCTACTTCAAGGCCTGGATGGACGCCATGCCTACCGGTGCACCGGGTCGCAGGCAGATGCCCCAGTTCCACCTGACCGAGCAGGAAGCCAATGATCTGGCCGAATTCCTGATCTGGACTTCACGCATCGATACCAACGAGTGGCCGCCGAACAACGAAGGCTGATTCGCCGAACGCTGTCGGACATACACAAGGATACTGATCATGAAATACGCAACACAGGCGGTGGCGAAGCCCTACTTCGTCTTCGCCATGATTCTCTTCGTCGGGCAGATCGTTTTCGGTCTGATCCTGGGCACGCAATACATCATTGGCGACTTCCTGTTCCCGGAGATTCCGTTCAACGTGGCTCGCATGGTCCACACCAATCTGCTGATCGTCTGGTTGCTGTTCGGTTTCATGGGCGCCACCTATTACCTGGTGCCGGAAGAGGCTCAAACCGAACTGCACAGTCCGCTGCTCGGCTGGATACTGTTCTGGGTCTTCGCCGCAGCCGGTGTGCTGACAATCGTCGGCTACCTGACCGTACCCTACGCAGCGTTGGCCGAGCTGACCCGTAACGAGCTGTTCCCCACCATGGGTCGCGAATTTCTCGAGCAGCCCACCATCACCAAGATAGGCATCGTACTGGTCTGTGTCGGCTTTCTCTATAACATTGGCATGACGCTGCTCAAGGGCCGCAAGACGGTCATCACCATGATCCTGATGACCGGTCTGGTGGGCCTGGCGGTGTTCTTCCTGTTTGCCTTCTACAACCCGAAGTCGTTGACACTGGACAAGTACTTCTGGTGGTGGGTAGTGCACCTGTGGGTAGAGGGCGTCTGGGAGCTGATCCTCGGCAGCATTCTGGCGTTCGTGCTGGTCAAGACCACCGGCGTGGACCGCGAAGTCATCGAGAAGTGGCTGTACCTGATCATCGCCATGGCACTGATCAGCGGCATCCTCGGGACTGGCCACCACTTCTTCTTCATCGGCGCACCGGATTACTGGCTGTGGATCGGCTCGATCTTCTCGGCTGTCGAACCGCTGCCGTTCTTCATGATGATGGTATTTGCCATCAGCATGATCCGTCGCCGCCGCCGCGACCATCCGAACAAGGCCGCGGTGACCTGGGCGCTGGGTTGCACCATCATGGCGTTCCTCGGCGCAGGCGTGTGGGGCTTTCTGCACACTCTGGCCCCGGTCAACTACTACACCCACGGCACCCAGCTGACTGCTGCGCACGGCCACCTCGCGTTCTTCGGCGCTTACGTGATGATCGTGCTGGCGATCATCTCCTATGCCTGGCCCAAGCTGCATGGCCGCGAGGCCAACAGCCCGAAGGCGCAGGCGATCGAGATCGCATCCTGCTGGACCATGTGCATCGGCATGCTTGGCATTACTTTGCTGCTGACCGCAGCCGGCGCGGTACAGGTCTGGCTGCAACGGTTGCCGGAAACCGGTGATGCCATGGGCTACATGGCCACCCAGGACGTACTGATGACCATCTACTGGCTGCGCCTGGCGAGCGGCGTGGTATTCGGCCTCGGCGTGCTGCTCTATCTGTACAGCTTCGTCGCCGCCCGCCAGCCGCTGGCTGACGACACGCCACCGGCCGCCGCACTGGCCTGACTCGGCAGGCAACCCTGCAGGAGCCGACGCGTGCCGGCTCCTGCAACCCTTTACCAGCAAGAGATGACGACCATGGAAGAAGCCGTAGGCATCCGCTGGCACAACTTCATCACCCGCGTCGCCCGCACCGGATTCCCGGCCGCAGCCGTGCAGCTGGATACCGAGGCACCGCGCCTGGCGATGGTATTTCGCGCCTTCGGTGGCGACCCGGCCCTGTCGGTCAAACCCAGCACCGAACGCAGACTGCGCCCGCCACGGGGTTTTCTGCAGAAGATTGCCGGCACCGGTCTGAATCACGCGCTGGCCTGGCGCGACGCTGACACCGTCCGCCTGCCCGAAACGCTGGCCGTGTTTCCGACCCCACAGGCCAACCGTGACCTGTATCTGTGGTTGGTGGCGTTGGCCAGCGAGGCGCCTCAGAGCGTTGTGGAGCAATGGCTGCCCATGAACCAGCGGCTGGTAACCGCCACGCTCGATCGCTACCCAGGGCTGTTGTCGCTGTATAAGCGGCTGGCCGAAGAGGTGGTCATGCTGCGTCGCGAGCATCCGCTGAGCGGTGCGCAGGCGCGGCGCGAGGCCTGTATACAGGCCGCGCTCCTCGAACCGGGCAGTCAGACTGAACTGCCCGGCGCGCCGGGCGATCCATTGCCTGTGCCCTTGTGGCTCTATCCGGCGGACACGGTTCAGGCGCCGGTATCGCGCCGAGACGGGCCGGATGGGACGCCCAGCACGCCTGGTTCGGTGCGCCAGGGCAAGGGCCGCAAGCGCGGCGAGTACGTCGACGATGCCGAAGGACGCGACGGGCTGATCGTGTTTCGCCTGGAGAGCCTGTTTTCCTGGTCGGAATACATTCCTCTTGATCGCTGCGCCGACGACAGCGACGACGACGACGCGCAGAAGGTCGCCGATGACCTGGAGAAACTCAGCCTCTCGCGCAGCGGCCAACCGGGCGCCTCGCGGCTGCGCCTGGACATGGACCTGCCCTCCGCAGCAGAGGACGACATACCGCTTGGCGATGGCGCGCTGTTCCCGGAGTGGGACTGGCGCAAGCAGACCCTTCGCACCCGCCACTGCAGGATCATTCCCTATCTGGCGCGCAACACGCAGCCCTGCGCTCTTCCACCCCGCCTGGCACCGCTGGCGCAACGCCTGCGGTGCCAGTTCGAAGCGCTGCGTCCGCAACGGATTCGCATGAAGCGGCAAACCGCCGGCACCGAACTGGATCTGCAGGCCTGCGTGCACTTCGCCACCGACCGCGTGCTAGGTCGCGCCACGGCCCAGCCGGCGATCTGGCAGAGCGAGCGGCCGGCGCACCGTGACCTCGCTTGCCTGGTTCTCGCCGACCTGTCTCTGTCGACCGAAGCCTGGGCGGACAATGAACATCAGGTCATCGAGGTCATACGTGATGGCCTGCATCTGTTCGGCGAGGCGCTGGATGCCGGAGATGACGCCTTTGCCATGTACGGCTTTTCCTCCCGACGCCGCGACCACGTGCGTTTCAATCTCATCAAGAATTTTGCCGAGCCCTGGGGCGACCCGGTACGCGGCCGCATACAGGATCTCAGACCGGGGTACTACACCCGCATGGGCGCAGCCATACGCCAGGCCACCGAGATACTCAAGGACCAGCCCGCCGAGCAACGCCTGTTGCTGATGCTGACCGACGGCAAGCCGAATGATCTGGATATCTATGAAGGTCGTTACGGTATGGAAGACACCCGGCATGCGCTGGTGGAAGCCCGGCGTGCCGGCGTCGAGCCGTTCTGCGTGACCATCGACCAGCAGGCGTCGGATTATCTGCCCTACCTGTTCGGGCAGCAGCGCTACCAGTTGATCCATCAGGCCAGCGAACTGCCCGAGCTGTTGCCGAAGCTGTACCTGCTGTTAACCGGACGCACGCCATGAACCAGACACCCCGAGCCTACCTGTCGCGCCGTGCTGCCGCCGAACCTCGCCTGCCGGGTGATCTGGCCATGTGGATTTTCATCCTCGCCGAATTATTGGTGTTCGGCATCCTGATCATCGCCATGGCCCATGCGCGACAGCGGGGGCCGGACATGTTCAGCGCCGGCGTTGCCACGCTGCATCCGGTGGCAGGGCTGGCCAATACGCTGCTCCTGCTTACCGGCAGTTACTTCGTCGCCCGCGGGGTAGCTGGCGCGGCCTCCCCGACGCCCCGTATCAGCCGCTGCTTCGTTCTCGGTGCGCTGTGCGGTGCAGCCTATGTGCTCGTCAAGATCAGCGAATACGTGCTGTTGTTTCGCGCGGGCTACAACCTGCGGACCGACACCTTCTATTTCTTCTACTTCTTCACCACGTTCTTCCACCTGGCCCATGTGCTGCTAGGCATGGTCATCCTGCTGTGCGTAGCTCACCGTAGCCGCGCAGGCGCCTATACGCAGCCCGGCCAGGCATTGTCGGCACGTGAATCGGCGGCAAGCTACTGGCATATGGTCGATCTGGTGTGGCTGGTGCTATTCCCCCTATTGTATGTCCTGCCATGAGGGAACAATGAAACGACGTCTTCGTATCGTCTGGCTGGCTCTGCTGATACTGACACTTGTCGGGTGGTGGCTTGGACACAGCGCGACCGGCGCCGGCCTGGAGCTGGCCATACTCGCACTCACTGTGCTGAAAGGTCAGTGGCTGATCGACCGGTTCATGGACCTGCGCCACGCCCCGAGCCTGTTCCGGCTGCTGGTCAGTGGCTGGTTGATCGCAGTGATCAGCGCGGTGGGACTGTTGAGTCTGTGATGCCAGCAGCAGGCCTGTCGGCCTGGCTGGCGCGTTCTGCTCAGGCAATGCTCACTGGCGCTCGCATTCAAGGACCGCGATAGGGCCGCCTTCGGTGTACTTGCCGGGCACCTTCATGACTACGCGACTATTTGGCTCCAGCAGTTCGGTTGGCGTGCGCTCGTGCTGCTCCGGCAGCGCGGTGAACTCGCACAGCACGCGTTCGTTGCTGTTGTTGGTGACAGTGACTGCCGGCGTGCCTGTCAGATCGACCTTTTCACTGGACACACCCTCAACACCCAACGGCTCCCACTGGATATCGAGTCCGTTGAATTCGGTGACGATCTCGATGGACTGGCTCGCATCCTGGCTGGCCAGGACGACCGGCGCGACAAGCACGATACCGACCGCGCATAGTAGACGTTTCATCTCGTTCCCCTGCATGGCTTGCGTTACAGGTTGGAGGAACATGAGGTTCGGAAGTTCGCTCGCACGGTGCGAGCACCATGCAAACGCCGCTCAGCCGCCGCTGGCGTTCATGAACCGCAGCACCTGCACGTCGCCGTTGGAGGCAAACTCATGGCGTGCGGGCTTGCGTTGCAGAGCACCGTGGAGTGCCTTGAGCAGTGGCTCGTCAGTGGTGGGATGGCGGCGTACCAGCGCGCGCATGTCGATGGAGTTCTCGTGCCCCAGGCACAGCAGCAGACGCCCTTCGGCGGTCATGCGCACGCGGTTGCAGGTCGAGCAGAAATTGTGTGAATGCGGAGAAATGAAGCCTACGCGGCTGTCCGGATGGCCTTCGATCCGCGCGTAACGCGCCGGGCCGCCCGTATTCTCTGTGCTGTCGATCAGGTTGTAGCGCTGGCCGATCAGCGTACGCACCTCATCGCTGGAGCAGAACGCTTCTCCGCGGGACCGGCCGACATGGCCGAGGGGCATTTCTTCAATGAAGCTGATGTCCAGTCCGCGCTGAACCGCGTAGTCGACCAGATCGGGCACTTCATCGGCGTTACGCCCCTTCATGACCACGACATTCAGTTTGACCGAAGCGAAGCCAGCGCGGCGGGCGGCCTCGATGCCGTCCAGAACCTGATGCAGATCCCCGGTGCGGGTAATCGCGCGGAATTTGACCGGGTTCAGACTATCCAGGCTGATGTTGAGCCGCTTGACGCCGGCATCGGCCAGTGGTTGTGCCAGCTTGACCAGTTGCGAGCCGTTGGTGGTCATGACCAGTTCCCTGAGGCCCGGCAATGCGGCGATATCCTGGCACAGGCCGACGATGCCGCGGCGTACCAGCGGCTCACCGCCGGTGAGGCGGATCTTCTTCACGCCCTGCTCGACGAACAGTTTTGCCAGGCGGGCAATTTCCTCGAGGCCGAGAATCTGCTGCCGCGGCAAAAAGGTCATTTCCTCGGCCATGCAATACACACAGCGAAAGTCGCAGCGATCGGTCACCGACATGCGCAGGTAATCGACGCGCCGGCCCAGTCCGTCCAGCAGTTGTGTCTCGGCCATGGCCTGTGCTCCCGTTATTGCATCAGCGGAGAAGTCGCTCCGCGCAGGACGATACCGTCTATGTCTGCTTCACCAATGAGGGTTTCGAGATACTGTACCACGGCCTTGTTCCACACCCGGTCGGACAAATCCGCGGCAATCGCCTCGCGCACCATCTCGAAGGGCAGCCTGCGCCCTTCGATGCGCATGTCGACGTGGACTACATGAAAGCCGTAACGCGATTCAAGCGGTTGCCCGGCAAGGCCTTCAGGTAGACGCATCAGCTGCCGTTCGAACTCCGGTACCGTCTGCCCTACACTGATCTGCCCCAACTCCCCGCCCTGCTCCTTCGACGGACAGGCCGAGTGCCTGCGGGCCAGTTCGGCGAAGCGATCAGGCCAGCGCCTGAGCTCGTCTATGACGGCCAACGCCTGTTCGCGCAGGTGGCTGCGAGCAACCACGTCATCCGGCGCGGCGGCAAACAGGATATGCCGCAGGGCGACCAGCGGGGCGCTGGTGAACCGCTCCGGATTGGCTTCGTACACCTGTCGCAGGCTCGCATCGTCAGCCGCAGGCAGTTTCACTTCGGTCTCGATCAGCGTGCGGATCAACGCCTCCTCATCGCTTTCGTCCGATCCAGGACGGGCCTCTATATTCAACTCCGCTGCGCGCTGCTCGAGCAACTCGCGAATCACCAGTGCCTGCGCGGCGAGGTACACGGCGTCATCGCGGCTGTCCGCGGGGTGATACTGCATTTCATGGGCGATGTCGCGCGGGTCGAGATCGACCCCGTTGATGCGCACCCGCGGCCACTCGGGCTTTTCGCTGGTAGCGATGATGGCTGCACTGTTCATGTTCATGTCCTCGCTAGGATGGCGCGCCAGGATCAATCCTGACGCGGAGCCTCGGTAACCGGCTGTGTGCCCATGCCGCCGACCGCTGCACCAGGACCGACTGCCGGAGCCGGCCTGACTGGAGCGGAAGGACGGGATGGCTGATACGCGGCTCTGCTGCTGGTCGCGGAGCGCGCTTTGGTGCGCACGCCGCTCTTGAGTCGGACGATCTGATAGCGGCGCCCCAGATACCACACCGGCGCACTGACTACGTGAACCAGACGGGTGAAGGGGAACAACACGAACAGGGTGATCCCGAGAAACACGTGCAGTTTGTAGGCCAGACCCACCGGCTCGATGCTCGCTGCGGCCAGCACGGGCTGGAAAGTCACTATCTGCTGCGCCCAGTTGGCCAGCAGTACCATCTGCGAGCCGTCCATGTGCGCGGTGGAGACATAGATAGTGAACAACCCCAGCAGCAACTGCACCAGCAGCACCCACAGAATCACGATGTCGGAGGTGCTGGACTGCGCACGCACACGCGGGTCGGTCATCCGTCTCCAGATCAGCATCGACAGCCCGACCAGGCACAGCAGACCAAAGAAGCCACCGACCAGCATCGCCATTAGCTGCTTGTGCTCGTAGCTGAGCCAGCGGTGATAGACCGCTGACGGCGTCAGCAGCCCGACAAAATGGCCGGCCAGGACAGCGATGATGCCCACATGAAACAGGTTGCTGGCCAGACGCATATTGCGGTTGGCCATCAGCTGGCTGGAGCCGGCCTTCCAGGTGTACTGCGAGAGATCGAAGCGCGCCCAGCTGCCGATGATCAGCACGGCCAGCGCCATGTAGGGATACACCCCGAACAGCATGAGATTGATATTGGACATGATGGTCTCCTATGCCCGGCGCGCTGGCTGGGCATTGTCGTTGAAATCAACCCAGTGAACCGGCACCGCGACGTCCTCACGGGCCCGGACGTTCGCCGGACGGGTACCACAGGCGGCAGTGCTGTCGCCGTTGAGGAAGGTCACCTGCTCTTCCTCCCATTCCTTGTCCAGCGCTTCCAGGCTGTTGTCCGGCTGTTCCGCGGCAATCTGCGCACGCACGTCTTCCATGACACGGGACGGCTCGCAACCGGCTATCTGCAGCAGAGCGGTGAAGCAGGCGGCGTAGTCGGATGAGCGCTCGGTCAGACGCGAGGCCAGCAGAGCGAGCAGATGGGCGACATCGGCCAGACCTTCGCGCGCCTCGATCGATTCGCGGGTAGCCAGATACTCCAGATACAGCGGAATGTAATCGGGCAGCTCGCGGACGCCGATGGCGAATCCGGCGGCGTCGTACTGCGCCATCAGATCGACCATGGCCTGGCCGCGATCGCGCGACTCGCCATGCACATGCTCGAACAGCAGCAGCGACAGGTAGCGGCCGCGCTCGAACAGCTCGGTGTAGTGCTCCTGCACATCGAGCACATCCGACCCGGCCAGCTGGTCGAGCAGGCCGGTCAGCGCCTGGCGTTGCTCGGGACTGATCTCGCGCGCCGCGGCGATGGCTGCGCGTAGCTCATCCTCAGCGGCGAGGAGTTCGGCGGTCGGATAATCGAGTAACAGTGAAATCACCTTGAGAATCTGCATGATCAGTCCTCCCACAGTTGTACGGTTTGCAGCACGTCGCGGCGATTGGCCTTCTTCGCGCCAAACATGTTGGTGTCGGAGCTGCCCGAGCAGCCGCTGCCGAAGCTGAAACCGCAACCGTTACGCTCGGCGAACACTTCGCTCATGGCTTCTTCGCGGTGTGCGGTCGGGATCACGAAACGGTCTTCGTAGTTGGCGATCGCCAGGTAGCGATACATGTCCTCGGCCAGCGCACGGGTCAGACCCACGTCTTCCAGGACCTTGAGGTTTTCCACCCCGTCGACCTGCTGCGAGCGCTTGTAAACCCGCATCGCCAGCAGGCGCTTGAGGGCCAGCTTGACCGGCTCCTCGTCGCCTGCGGTGAGCAGGTTGGCCAGGTAACGCAGTGGAATGCGCAGGCTGTCCACGTCAGGCAGGATGCCGTTCATGGCGACCTTCCCCGCTTCGGCGGCGTTCTGAATCGGCGACAGCGGCGGCACATACCACACCATCGGCAGCGTGCGATATTCCGGATGGAGCGGCAGCGCCAGCTTCCAGTCCACCGCCAGCTTGTAGACGGGCGACTGCTGCGCCGCCTCGATCACCGACATCGGCACGCCATCTTCCAGTGCCTGGCGGATCACCTCAGGATCATTCGGATCGAGGAACAGGCTCAGCTGGCCTTCGTAGAGATCCTGCTCACTGGGCAGGCTCGCTACCTCGTGGATGCGGTCGGCGTCATACAGAAGCACCCCGAGGTAACGGATGCGACCTACGCAGGTTTCCGAACACACCGTCGGCATGCCCGCTTCGATGCGCGGATAACAGAAGATGCACTTCTCGGACTTGCCGCTCTTCCAGTTGAAGTAGATTTTCTTGTACGGGCAGCCGCTGATGCACATGCGCCAGCCGCGGCACTTCTCCTGGTCGATCAGGACGATGCCGTCTTCCTCACGCTTGTAGATCGCACCGCTCGGACAGGCCGCCGCACAGGTCGGATTCAGGCAGTGCTCGCAGAGCCGCGGCAGATACATCATGAAGGTGTTTTCGTACTCCCCGTAGATGTCCGCCTGCACCTGATCGAAGTTCTTGTCCTTGCGCCGCTTGGCGAATTCGGTACCGAGGATCTCTTCCCAGTTCGGGCCCCACTCGATCTTCTCCATGCGCTTGCCGGAAATCGCCGAGCGCGGCCGCGCGGTTGGTTGATGCGCCACCTCCGGTGAGGTGTGCAGGTTCTGGTAATCGAAGTCGAACGGCTCGTAGTAGTCGTCGATGGTCGGCATGTCCGGGTTGGCGAAGATGTTCGCCAGCACGCGGAACTTGCCGCCGATGCGCGGGTTGATCGAGCCATCCTTGTTGCGTACCCAGCCGCCCTTCCACTTGGTCTGGTTTTCCCAGTCCTTCGGGTAGCCGATGCCGGGCTTGGTCTCGACGTTGTTGAACCAGGCGTATTCCATGCCTTCGCGGCTGGTCCAGACGTTCTTGCAGGTGACCGAACAGGTATGGCAGCCAATGCACTTGTCCAGATTCAGTACCATGCCCACTTGTGAACGAATTTTCATGGCTGTTTCCTCACTCGATATCCTGTGGCAGTGGCTGGGGCAACGCATCGCCACCCAGACCGCCGTGTTCTGTACCATCCAGCCAGTCGATCCTGTCCATCTTGCGCACCACGACGAATTCGTCGCGGTTGCAACCGACCGTGCCGTAGTAGTTGAAGCCCCAGCTCTGCTGGGCGTATCCGCCAATCATGTGGGTCGGCTTGAGCACCACGCGGGTTACCGAGTTGTGGTGGCCACCGCGGGTTTTGGTGGTTTCGGCACCCGGCATGTTCACGATGCGTTCCTGAGCGTGGTACATCATCACCATGCCTTCCTTGACCCGCTGGCTGACCACCGCCCGGGCGACCAGCGCGCCGTTGGCGTTGAAGCACTCGACCCAGTCGTTGTCCTCGATGCCGGCCTTCTGCGCGTCGATTTCCGACAGCCAGATGATCGGGCCACCGCGGCTCAGCGTGAGCATGATCAGGTTGTCCGAGTAGGTGCTGTGGATGCCCCACTTCTGGTGCGGGGTGATCCAGTTCAGCACGATCTCGGTATGGCCATTGGGCTTCTTGCCCTTGACATAATCGATGGTGCGGGTGTTGATCGGCGGCCGGTAGCTCATCAGCTGCTCACCGAAGGCCTGCATCCACGGGTGGTCCTGGAAGAACTGCTGGCGGCCGGTGACGGTGCGCCACGGAATCAGCTCGTGAACGTTGGTGTAGCCGGCGTTGTAGCTGACGTGCTCGTCTTCCAGACCCGACCAGGTCGGACTCGAGATGATCTTGCGCGGCTGGGCCTGGATGTCGCGGAAGCGGATCGACTCGTGCTCCTTGCCCACTGCCAGGTGGCTGTGGTCGCGACCGGTGAACTTCGACAGTGCAGCCCAGGCCTTGACCGCCACGTGGCCGTTGGTCTCAGGTGCCAGCGAGAGGATCACCTCGGCCGCGTCAATCGCCGACTCGATACGCGGCCGTCCGAGGCTCACGCCCTCCTCCAGCACTTCATGGTTGAGCTTGCCGAGGAACTCGACCTCGTGCTCGGTGTTCCAGATGATGCCTTTACCGCCGTTGCCCAGCTTGTCCAGCAGCGGGCCTAGCGAGGTGAACTTCCTGTACACGTTCGGGTAGTCGCGCTCGACCACCACCATGTTCGGGCAGTTCTTGCCGGGCTGCGGTGCTTCGCCTGCGGTTTTCCAGTCGGTGCCACCGAATGGCTGGGCCAGTTCGCCAGGGCTGTCGTGCAGCAGCGGCATGGTCACCAGGTCCTGTTCGACACCCAGCTGGCCCTGCGCGACTTCCGAGAACTTTCTGGCGATCGACTTGTAGATGTCCCAGTCGCTGCGCGCTTCCCAGGCCGGATCGATGGCTGCCGACAGCGGGTGAATGAACGGGTGCATGTCGGACGTGTTCATGTCGTCCTTCTCGTACCAGGTCGCGGTCGGCAGAACGATGTCCGAGTAAACGCAGGTCGAGGACATGCGAAAATCCAGCGTGGTAACCAGGTCGATCTTGCCGATCGCGCCTTCATCGACCCACTCGGCCTCGCTCGGCTTGACGCCGCCACGCTTGCCCAGATCCTCGTTCATCACGCCATGTTTTGGCGTGCCCAGCAGGTACTTGAGCATGTACTCGTGGCCCTTGCCGGAGCTGCCAAGCAGGTTCGAGCGCCAGATGAACATGTTGCGCGGAAAGTTGGCCGGGTTGTCTGGCTGTTCGCAGGCGAACTTCAAGGTGCCGTCGGCCAGCGACTGGGTCACATAGTCGACCGGCGACATGCCGGCTGCTGCAGCATCGCGGGTGATCTGCAGCGGATTGCGGTTGAGCTGCGGTGCGCTGGGAAGCCAGCCACCGCGCTCGGCGCGGATGTTGTAGTCGAGCATGTGCTCGGGAAATTGCGACTTGTCGGCGAGCGGTGAGAGGATCTCGTGCATGCTCATCTTTTCATGCCGCCACTGCGAGCTGTGGTTGTAGAAGAAGCTGGTTCCGTTCATCTGCCGGGATGGGCGACTCCAGTCCAGACCGAACGCCAGCGGCAGCCAGCCGCACTGCGGGCGCAGTTTCTCCTGACCAACGTAATGCGCCCAGCCACCACCGGTCTGGCCTACGCAACCACACAACATCAGCATGTTGATCAGGCCGCGGTAGTTCATGTCCATGTGATACCAGTGGTTCATCGCCGCCCCGACGATGATCATCGACCGGCCCCTGGTCTTGTCGGCGTTGTCAGCGAACTCCCGAGCCACCTGGATGACCTTCTCGCGTGACACGCCGGTGATCGCTTCCTGCCACGCCGGTGTACCGGGCACGCTGGCATCGTCGTAGCTGGTGGCAACATGCTCGCCACCCAGGCCGCGGTCGATACCCAGGCCCGCGGCCTGAATGTCGAACACGGTGGCTACGCGGGCGATACGTCCGTCGCCCAGGGCCAGCGCGCGGCTCGGCACCCGGCGGTACTGAATCGCCTCGCCTTCGACATGCTGGAAGTGATCATGCAGCTGGCCGCCGAAGTACGGGAAGGCCACATCCACTGCTTCGTTCTCGGCAATCTGCGTCAGGCGCAGTTCGACGTCGCGGCCTTCACCGCCCTCGCGCGCTTCGATGTTCCACTTGCCGCTCTCGCCCCAGCGATAGCCGATCGAACCCAGCGGCGAGACCAGCTGATCGGTGAGTGAATCGATGGCGACGGTTTTCCATTCGGGATTGTTTTCCTGGCCCAGATCGCCGGCGAGATCCGAGGCACGCACGAAGCGTGTCGGCTTGTAGCCCTTGTCGGTCTCTTCAAGGAGTACCAGCATCGGCAGGTCGGTATAGCGACGCACATAATCGGTGAAGTAGGCGCTCGGCTTCTCAAGGTGAAATTCCTTGAAGATCACGTGATTGAACGCCTGCGCCAGCGCCGCATCGGTGCCCTGCTTGGGGTTCAGCCAGAGGTCGGTGAGCTTGGCGACTTCCGAGTAGTCCGGCGTGATGGAAACGGTCTTGGTGCCCTTGTAGCGGACCTCGGTAAAGAAGTGCGCGTCAGGCGTACGGGTCTGCGGAACGTTGGAGCCCCAGGCGATGATGTAGTTGGAGTTGTACCAGTCAGCCGATTCCGGCACGTCGGTCTGCTCGCCCCACACCTGCGGCGATGCCGGCGGCAGGTCGCAGTACCAGTCATAGAAGCTCAGGCATACGCCACCGATCAGCGAGAGGTAACGGCTGCCGGCGGCATAACTGACCATCGACATGGCCGGGATCGGCGAAAAGCCGACAACGCGGTCCGGGCCGTACTGCTTGATGGTGTAGACGTTGGCAGCGGCGATGATCTCGGTCACTTCGTCCCAGCTCGAGCGGATGAAACCGCCCAGGCCGCGCTTACTCTTGTAGGAGGTCGCCTTGGCCTGGTCCTCGACGATGCTGGCCCAGGCCTCGACCGGGTTGGCATGGATCGCACGGGCCTCACGCCACAGCTTCAGCAGCGGCTTGCGCACCTTGGGATACTTCAGACGGTTGGCACTGTAGATGTACCAGCTATAGCTCGCCCCACGCGGGCAGCCGCGCGGCTCGTGGTTGGGCAGGTCCGGGCGGGTGCGCGGATAGTCGGTCTGCTGGGTTTCCCAGGTGATCAGGCCGTTCTTCACGTAGATCTTCCACGAGCAGGAGCCGGTGCAGTTCACGCCGTGGGTGGAACGGACGATCTTGTCGTACTGCCAGCGGTTGCGGTAGACGTTCTCCCAGTCACGCGATTCGATGCGAGTCTCGCCGTGTCCGTCGGCAAACTCGTCCTGCTTGCGGTTGAAGAAGCGCATTTGATCGAGCAGATGGCTCATGGTGTTTCTCCTCATTCGATCTGGTCTGTGCCAGACCGGCTACACGTCGGTTCGGGTGGCGCCGCAGTCCGGCGCCGGGATTCGGTTAAGGGTCAGGCGGCGGTGCGTTGCTGCGCCTCCAGCTCGCGGTCGACGGAAGACACGTAGTACTCCTCGGAAAACGCGCCCTCGGGTTCCTTCAGCCAGAGCAGGCACAGGGCGAAGCTGATGAAGGCGCCGGCGGCGATCACCATGAAGAACTGGCTGGGGGTAACGAAGGTGTAGAGGGTGAGGTAGCAGACCGCACCGACATTGCCGTAGGCGCCGGCCATGCCCGAGATCTGACCGGTGACCCGGCGCTTGATCGACGGAATGATGCCGAAGGTTGCGCCCTCGGCGCCCTGCACGAACATCGAGCAGGCCACGGTGATCGCCACAGCGATGATCAGCGGCCACTTCTCGTTCATCAGGCCCATGAAGAAGAAGCCGACCGCGATCCCGAGCATGTAGGCCAGCATGACGAAGCGGCGATTGCCGAGCCGATCGGAAACCAGTCCGCCCATGGGGCGCGCCACCAGATTGACGAAGGCGAAGGACGCGGCGATCAGGCCGGCGCTGGTGGCGGTCAGACCCCAGGTCATCTCGAAGAACATCGGCAGCATGGACACCACAGCCAGCTCCGCACCGAAGTTGGCGAAGTAGGTAGTGTTCAGCGCCGCCACGCTATTGAAGGGGTACTTGTCGTCGTCCGGCACGCCCTTTTTCAGGATCGGCACATTGACGCGCAGAATCTGCACGATCTGGTAGACCACGACTGCTGCAATCGCTGCATAGCAGATCACTGCGCCGGTCTCGGACAGGTAACCCATGTTCTGCACCCGCCAGACCAGAATTGCCAGCACGCCGATCATGGGAATGGTCCAGGCAATCAGCTTGACCATATCGGCCCAGGTGCTGACTTCCAGCGCCGCCGCCTTGTTCGGCTTGTGCTGCACGCTGCCGGCCGGGCCGTCAGTCAGGGCGAACCAGTAGAACACCCCGTAGGCCGCCATGATGATGGCCGACGCAGCGATAGCCCAGCGCCAGCCGTCGTCGCCGCCGAAGGCATGGATGGCAATCGCCGGCAGGGTCATCGCCGCGGCGGCCGAACCGAAGTTGCCCCAGCCAGCGTAGAAGCCTTCGGCAAAGCCGATGTCCCTGGGCTTGAACCACATCGCAGTCATGTGAATGCCGACGACGAAGCTTGCGCCTACCGAGCTCAATACCAAACGTGAGACCAGCAGCTGCACCCGGGTATCGCCGAAGGCGAAGAACAGCGCCGGCAGCGCCATGACCACCAGCAACACCGAGAACACCCGGCGCGGACCGAAACGGTCGAGTGCCATGCCGACGACGATCCGCGCCGGGATGGTCAGCGCCACGTTGGCGATGGCAAACAGCTTGATGTCATCCGGTGTCAGCCAGTTCAGGCTCTTGAGCATGCTCGAGGCCAGCGGCGCCATGCCGAACCAGACGAAAAAGCTGATGTAGAACGCCAGCCAGGTCAGGTGCAGTGCCCTGATCTCCGGTCTTTTCCACTGAAACACTTCCGAAACTTTCATGATCGATGCTCCTTGTTCCGGTTATGGGCAGGCCTGGATCAGCACCGGGCACGGGGCCCGACGCGCCAGGAATGCACTGACGCTGCCGAAGGTCATGTAATCGAGTTCGTCGACCAGCAGATTCAGCGAGCGGGATATGAAGCCGCCATCGGGCTCGTGACTGTGGCGGGCGATCACCAGCAGGTCCGGTTTCTTGTGCTCAGCTGCCTTGAGAATCATCTTGCGAGCATCACCTTCAGCGACGATGACTTCCGCATCCAGGCCCTGCTCCCCGACCAGAGCGGCCGCTTCGCGCAGGAACTGCTGGAACTCGCTCTTCTGCCGTTCATGCAGCGCAGGGCTGGCACTGCTGGTATCCAGCGAGCCTTCCACCACGCCGACCAGCACGATCAACGGATTGAGCGGGCGAAACATGTCGACGGTTTTCTGCAGCGCGGTCCGCGCGTTGCGCGAGTTGTCATAGGCGATCATGATTTTCATGGCGCGCTCCTCAGGGGTTCTTCACGTAGGCGCCGCGGCGCAGATAAAACCACCAGTTCAGGACCAGACACAGCGCGTAGAACACCGCGAAACCGTACATGGCCGCCTCCGGTGTCCCGGCCTTGACCTGCTCACCAATCACGATGGGCGCAACGAACGAGCCGAAGGCAGCGACTGCCGAGGTCCAGCCGAGCACCGGGCCGGCTTTCTCGCGGTCATAGATCACGCCGATGGTGCGGAAGGTGGATCCGTTGCCGATGCCACTGGCGGCGAACAGCACCAGAAACAGCACCAGGAACAGGAAGAAGTACTGCTCCGGCTGGCTGGAGTTGTAAGCCAGCTGCATGACGTAGCCGGCAGCCACCGAAGCGACGACCATGACCACGGAGATGATCTGGGTGACGATCGAACCGCCGACCTTGTCAGAGATCCAGCCGCCCAGCGGACGGATCAGCGCGCCGATGAAGGGGCCGATCCAGGCGTAGGTCAGCGCGCTGGGGCCGTTGGGATTGGCCACGCGTACCACGTCGCCATTGGCGCCCACTTCGCTGGTGAAACCGAAGATCACCGAGATCGACAGCGGCAGTGCCATGGAAAAACCGATGAAGGAGCCGAAGGTGAGCATGTACAGCACGCTCATCGACCAGGTGTGCTTGTCGCCGAATATGCTGAACTGGCGCTTGATGTGCGGCTTGATGCTGCCCGGCAGCGCGCGCAGCAGACCGAGCGTGGTGCCCATGGCCAGAACCATGGCGACCCACATGTTGATGACGCCGAGGCCCATCGGCCGGGGCAGATACAGATAAAGAGTCACGCCCGCGGCGAGGAAGCCGACTCCGTACAGGCCCAGCACCTTGCCGAAGGCACCCAGCGAGTGACCCGGATTCGGCGTGATGGCCAGCAGATTGTTCAGACCACGCCATCCGATCACGGTAAGCGGGACCAGGAACACCAGCCACACCCAGCCGGCGTTCTGCACCCAGGTCTCGGTGCCGGCGGCGATCCGACCGATCAGCGTGCCGCTATCCTGCGCCAGCACCATCGAGCCACCGGCGAAGGCACCGAATACTCCGGCGGTCATCACCAGCGGTATCAGAATCTGCATGGTGGTTACGCCGAAGTTGCCCAGCCCGGCGTTGAGCCCCAGTGCCAATCCCTGCTGATGCTTGGGAAAGAAGCTGGAGATATTGCTCATCGAGCAGGCGAAGTTGCCGCCACCAATGCCGGAGAGAAACGCCAGCAATTGGAAAACCCACAGCGGAGTCTCCTGACTCTGCAGGGCGAGGCCGGCCCCGGCAGCCGGAATCATGAGCAACGCGGTAGTGAGAAAGATCGTGTTGCGGCCGCCGGCAATGCGAATCATGAAAGACGCAGGAATCCGCAGCGTGGCGCCGGTCAGGCCGGCGATGGCGGTCAGCGTGAACAGCTCGGCCGGAGCGAATGGAAAGCCGAGGTTGATCATCTGCACCGTGACGATGCCCCACATCAACCAGATGGCAAAGCCCATCGCCAGGCTTGGGATGGAAATCCACAGGTTGCGGTTGGCGATCTTCTTGCCGATGGCATCCCAGAAGATCGGGTCTTCTACATCCCACTTGTTGATATTGGTCATGGCGCGTCCGTCCTCTGCAAGCACAATCCCGGATAGCGAAGGCACCGGGAGATGACTGCACGCTATCGAGCACGACGCGGAGCTTATTTGATCCAGATCAACGTGGAACCGGGGCCGATTGACATCAAATGCACCCAATACCTCTTTTTGAATACTCAGAAAATCGCTTCTAAAATCCTTATGCTTCAGACACTTGACCGACTTATTCGAGCATGCCGCACGTATCGGGATATATTTCCGGGCTTTAGGGGGTACCCTGATACGGACGTGGGATGCACCGGCGAAAGCGGGCACAATGCGGAGATGAACAAACAGGCGCGAGCATCAACAGCGAACAA
This sequence comes from Halopseudomonas nanhaiensis, assembly GCF_020025155.1. Classification (NCBI taxonomy): domain Bacteria; kingdom Pseudomonadati; phylum Pseudomonadota; class Gammaproteobacteria; order Pseudomonadales; family Pseudomonadaceae; genus Pseudomonas; species Pseudomonas nanhaiensis. The sequence continues at coordinate 1,113,216 of NZ_CP073751.1, read as the reverse complement.
CGAGTCGGGCCAATTGGTCCCGCGGCACTCGATCGTCTTCAACACGCTGGTCGCGTTCGTGGTGATCATCAGCGTCACGCTGCTCAGCATGCTCGGCAATCTGTACATGGCCGATGCGCTGGAGGGTGACGCCGAGGCGATCAACCAGGCGGGCAGTTTGCGCATGCTCACCTGGCGGCTGGCAACCAGCGCGGAATACGAGCCGCGCGAGGTAACCGAACGCCAGCTCGACCGGCTGGAGGCCACGCTGAACTCGCGGACACTGGAGACGGTGCTCGACCGCCATGGCGAGCTGGAAGCGATCCACGAGCAGATCGTCAGACGCTGGAGCCAGTCCCTGCGGCCGCTATTGAACGAGCCGGCCGACCTGGCTCGCTACCGTGCCGAGGCGCCGGCGTTCGTCGAGGAGCTGGATAACCTCGTGCATTGGCTACAACGGTCTTCGGAGAGCAAGCTGGAAGTGGTGCGCGCACTGCAGGTCGGCACCTTGTTCGTCATCGTGGTGATCGCGTTCATCCTCATCTACGGACTGCATAACAATCTGGCCACGCCGCTGCGCAGCCTGACGCAGCTGGCACGGCAGATCGGTCGCGGCAATTTCGCGGGTTCGGTGGAGATTCCGGGCGATACCGAGCTGAGCCTGCTGGCGCGGACTCTCAATCAGATGAACGCCGAGCTAGCCGAACTCTACGGGCAGATGGAACAGAAGGTCGCCACCAAGACCGCCCGACTGCGACGTAGTAACGAGTCACTGCAGCTGTTGTTCGACACCGCGCGCCTGCTCTACAGCCAGGCGGATGAACCTGAGGTGCTCATGGGGCAGATGCTCGGTGAAGTCCAGCGCATCCTGGACGTCGGCCCCATTTCGCTGTGCCTGAACCGCAGCGCCGGCGTCGGCAGCCATACCTCGATGACCTCGCTCGGATTGTCTCCCCCGGAGTACTGCAAGTTGCCCAACTGCGGCGATTGTCCGGTCAATAGTGAAGGCTCGCTGCTGCCCAGCGGCAATCGGCTGATCAGCTTCGATCTGACGGCGGGCGATGCTGAACTCGGCAACCTGCGAATCGAGCAACCGCTGCAGGCGCCGCTTGAACCCTGGCAGAGCCAGTTGCTGGAAACCCTCGCCGACCTGTTCGCCGCCTCGCTCAGTCTGGCCCAGATGGGTCAGCAGCAGGCGCGTTTCGCATTGATGGAAGAACGCGCGGTCATTGCACGGGAACTGCACGACTCGCTGGCCCAGGCGCTCTCAGCCCAGAAGCTGCAGCTGGCACGACTCAAGCGGCAGGTCAGCCAGGGCAAGAACACCGACGAGCTGATGCAGACACTGGGCCAGGTCGATCACGGTCTCAATGCGGCCTACCGGCAGTTGCGCGAATTGCTTACCACCTTCCGGATCAAGGTCGATCAACCCGGCCTGCACCCTGCGCTGATGGCGACGGTCGACGAGTTCAGCCAGCATTCCGGACTGGAGATTCATTTTGACTATCAGCTCGAACATGCTCCGCTCAAGCCCAACGAGGAAGTACATTGCCTGCAGATCGTCCGTGAGGCACTGAGCAACGTCGTCAAGCATGCACGGGCCTGCCACTGCTGGCTGAGTTTCGACCAGGATGCGCAGGGCACCATTCACGTCAGGATCGAAGACGACGGCCTGGGTATCGACACCGTCGAGAGTCCTGCCGGACATTATGGCCTGACCATTCTGCGTGAGCGCGCCAACAGCCTCAACGGCACGATCCGGATCGGACCGCGGGCGGGCGGCGGCACGCTGGTCTACCTGCGCTTTCCGCCGGCCTACCGGCACATTCCACTGACACAGGAGAACGTCAGCCATGACTGAGCTGGACATCACCCGCATCCTTCTGGTCGACGACCATCCGATGATGCGACGCGGTTTGCGCGATCTGCTCGAACTCGAGCCAGACCTGGAGCCGGTGGGCGAAGCAGGTAGCGGACCGGACGCGATCCGACTGGCAAGTGAGCTGGAGCCCGACCTGATCCTGCTCGACCTGAACATGCCGGGCATGGACGGGCTGGAAACCCTCAAGCGGTTGCGCGACGACGAAGTCGACGCGCGCATCATCATGTTCACCGTTTCGGACGACCAGAGTCACGTGCTCGAAGCCCTGCGCAACGGCGCGGACGGTTACCTGCTCAAGGACATGGATGCCGAACATCTGGTCGCGCAGATCCGGCAGGCCGCGCAAGGCAAGCTGGCGTTGAGTCCGGAGCTGACCATGGTGCTGGCCGAGGCGATCCGTGAGCGACCTAAAACCTCGACCCAGGTGCAGGCATCGAGCCTGACCAAGCGCGAAAAGGATGTGCTGCGGTGGATCGCGAAGGGTCAGAGCAACAAGATGATCGCGCGCAAGCTGGACATCACCGAAGGCACCGTGAAAGTTCACGTAAAGCGGCTTCTGAACAAGCTTGGCATGCGTTCGCGAACCGAGGCAGCGGTCTGGGTAGTCGAAAATCAGCTGCTCTGATCCGATGATCCGGCGCCTGCCTGCTGCGGCTGGGCGGCGTCCTTTTCGACCAGCTTCACCAGGCCGGCGTACAGCTCGTCAGCCTGTTGCGCCGAGCAGTCCTCACCGAAACGCTTGCGTACGCCGTGGTCACTCAGGGTCACATGCTCGTCCGGGCTGACGCCGGCCTGATTCAGGCAGGCCAGCGCGCAATGCAACTTGCAGCCGTCGATGGCGATGATACGGCGGCCGGACCGGGCGATGCGCAGCAGCGCCGGAACCCCGCCGCCGACGCCGGCGATACAGGACATTTCCGCTACCCCTGCCCGGTCCAGCCGAATGGCGATGGTGTTGGCCAGCTGCGCGACATTTGAACAGCCTGAGCAGGCATAGACGAGTGGTTGCGAGTGGTTGTTCATGGGGCCTCCTTGACAGGCCCCAGTATCAGCAGCGATTCAGCCGGTCGCCTTGACGCTCATCAAGCCATCCGGATCTGCCGCAGCCGCCCCCAGCCAGCGAACGGCCTGCCACAGGCGGGGCGGTAAAAGCTCGGGATCGAGGCTGTCGATGAGGTTTTTCACGGCCAGGCCAAGCTCGGTATCGCCCTCTATCACCAGTCGCCGGCGGAAAAACAGGGTGTCAGGATCCTCCTGCCGGCTGACCATCAGCAGGAAGTCTCGCCAGCGTCCGCGAATAATCACATCCGCCGGTGCCGTTTCAGCGAGCCTCAGGCCGCTACCATCGCGGGTAAGGTTCCAGGCCAGCTCGAGTTCCTCCACTTCGAGACGCAACCAGCGGCCATAGAGCACATCGAACTGACCGTCCGCCAGCGGCTGGGCGAAGATCTTCGCCACCGCGCGTTCCAGCACCATCTTTTGCAGGCTGAACGGTACATGGCGGCCCAGCGGCAGGACAGGCTCGGCCATGCGCAGCGCCAGTTTCGCGGGTGTCAGCACAGGCCCACCTCCTCGACTCGCATCATGCCCGGGCGGCCATGCCAATAGCCGTTGCAACCATCCACCGCGAGCGGCGGCGGTTCACCTCGGCGCAGGCGGTCGAACTGATCGACGATCAGGCCCATACCGTTCAGACGCGGGCTCAGGCGCAGCGCAGTGACGCCCATTGCGTGCAGTCGGGGATACTCGGCCGAGAGGTTGGTCACCCCTCCGGACATGGTCTGGATGCCATTGATCGTGAAGAGCGGCTGTCCCTCCTGACTGGTCAGCGGCAACCCTTCCGGATAGTGCTGGCAGATGAACTGGCAGTCATCCTTCGGCCTGTTCTCCGCACGCGCAGTGAAGCAGCGAGCCGAATAGGCCAGAGGCAGATAGCCCCAGGCGAATATTTCGATTTCCGGCAGACTCAGCCCGCTTTGCCGCGCCTGAACGATGACATTTCGAATCAGCGCCTCGGAACATTCCACCGGGGGCGTCCAGCGCTGCATGCCGCAACGGGCAAGTTCGTCGACGGCATGGGCGTTGTAGACATTCAGCGAAGGGCCACCAACGAAGGGCAGGTTCTTCTGGCGCAGATACTGGACCGCAGCCATGTCGTTCGCCTCGACCAGAAATTCACCGTTGTCGCACAAGCGGCGCAGGCTGGACAGCTCGGACTGGGCTTCGATGAGCGCCAGGCCCGACAATACGATCTGCGCACCACTGGCGTTGTGCAGATCCCGTCCGAGATCGAGCCAGTCCGCCAGCGACAGCGCCCGCCGCTTGGAACACACGGTCTCGCCCAGATAGACGCGGTCCAGCGGTTGCTCCGCCATGTCAGCGTAAAACTGCAGGATTTGAGGCCGGGACCAGAAGAACAGGATCGGACCAAGAGTAAGCTGCATGCTGAGCTCCTATTGCCAGGCCCGATGGTAGGCACCGAGGGTGGTCTGACTGCCTTCGGAAAGGCCGGCGAGGACCCGGTTCCAGGCCGGATCGATGGCAAAGCCCTCGGGTTGGCGAGCGAACCGATCCAGCGCCTGCCGCCAGACGCCTGTTACTCGTTCCACATAGGCCGGGCTGCGCTGGCGACCCTCGATCTTCACGGCGGCTACGCCGATCTCGGCCAGTTGCGGAATCAGGTCCAGGGTATTGAGGCTGGTCGGCTCCTCCAGCGCGTGGAAACGCTTGCCGTTGACCATGAAGCGACCCTTGCAGAGGGTCGGATATCCGGCCGACTCGCCTTCAACGTAGCGGTCGATCAACACCTCGTTGAGGCGCACGCTGAGCGCTTCCGGCTCCTGCGCCCAGCGCACGGCGCTGGCCGGCGAGCAGACGCCGCACAGATTCGGTGATTCGCCCGTCACATAGGAGGAAAGATGGCAACGCCCTTCGGCCATGATGCACAGACTGCCGAAGGCGAATACCTCAACCGGCACAGGGCTGCCCTGCGCCACCTGACGCACCTGGTTGAGCGACAGCACGCGTGGCAGGACGGCACGGCGGATGCCGTACCGCTCGTGATAGAAGCCAAGCGCCGCCGCATTGGTCGCCGACCCCTGCACCGAGAGATGCAGTGCGAGATCGGGATGGCGGCGGCTGGCATAGGCGAGCACCCCGGGATCCGCGGCGATCAGCGCATCGACACCAAGATCGGCCGCCTGATCGACCGCGCGCTGCCAGCGCGACCAGCCGTCTGGCAAGGCGTAGGTATTCACCGCGATGTACAGCTGCCTGCCGCGCTGTCGGATCAGTTCGAGTCCGCTGTGCAGCTGCGTGTCGGTAAAGTTGAGGCCGGCGAAGTGCCGGGCGTTGGTGTCATCACGAAACCCCGTGTAGACGGCATCGGCGCCCTGCGCCACCGCCGCTTTCAACGCAGGCAGGCTACCTGCCGGACAGACCAGTTGCATGAGCGCTCCTTACTAGCAATGCACTCAAGCACTGTGCGGCAATCGCTGAGCTGGCGCCTTGATATCGATCAATGCATCAAATCGGACAGCGGCCAGAAGCGTACCGGCGCGCCAGCATCGAACGTCCCGTGCGGGTCGATATCCACCAGACCATCAGCCCAGCTTGCCGCCGCGAGCATGGCCGACCCCTGCTGAGCGTGCAGCATTACGACGCTACCCTCGGCTCCGCCCGTCAGACTTGCACGCAGGAATTGTCGCCGTGGACGCGGTCGGTGCCAGTCGAAGCCGGCAGGCAATACGATCGGCTGCGGCATTTTCTGCGTGCGCCCCATCGCCGCCCATACCCATGGCCTGGCTACCATCAACGCGGTGATCAGGGCGGCCACCGGGTTGCCCGGCAAGCCGATCCACGGTGTGCCGCCAACCTCCCCGAACGCCAGAGGCTTGCCGGGCTGGATTGCCAGGCGCCATAAATGCAGCCGGCCGAGTTCGCGCACGGCATGCTTGATGTGATCCTCCTCGCCGACCGACACCCCGCCGGAGGTGATCACGAGATCCGCCTGACCAGCGAGCTCGGCCAGGCGGATGCGCGTTGTTTCAGCCTGATCCGGCAGCTTCTCGGCGCTGACGATCGCGCAGCCCCATCCGGTCAGTAGTGCTTGCAGCAGCGGCTGGTTGGCGTTGTGAATCTGGCCCGGCCCAAGCGTTTCACCCGGCTCGCGCAGCTCATCGCCACTGCTCACCAGCGCAACCCGCAAACGCTTGTACACCGGCACGCAGGCGATACCGCGACTGGCTAGCAAGCCTATGTCCACCGGCCGCAAACGAGTGCCCGCGCACAGCAACAGGTCCCCTTCCCGCATCTCCTCGCCACGGCGGCGAACGTGACTGCCTGTTCCGACCGACTCGACCCACAGCTGTCCATCGGTAACCCTGCAGTCTTCCTGTGCGATCACAGTATCGGCGCCAGCCGGTAGCGGCGCACCAGTAAATATTCGCACGGCATGCTCCGGCGGCAAGGCGCCCGCCACTTCGCCCGCCGCCACCCGGCCGGCCAGCGGAAGAGGTATCCCAGCCCGCCAGTCAGCGGCCCTCAACGCATAGCCATCCATTGCGCTGTTGTCCCAGGCGGGAACGTCGACGGGCGAGTACAAGGTGTCCGCGAGCACCCGGCCGGCAGCGCCGGCTAGCTGCACTGTTTCCGATGAGGGCAGCGGCGGCAACCTCGCGAGCATCTGCTCGAGCGCATCCTCGATCCGCATCAGCGGTTCATCGGGGCAGTCGCAGCCTTTCATCCGCGACTCCCGCACGCACACTGATCGCCACCGCACCCGGTTGCGGCGCCAGGTTCCCGAGGCCGCTTCTTCAGGTGGGGCACCGCATTGCACGGCCGCGTACGGCTATCAAGCTGCTCAAGCAGAATCTGGTCCCAGGCCAACCGGCAGGCGCCGGGTGAGCCAGGCAGACAGCAGATCAGCGTGCCGTTGGCGAAGCCGGCGAGCGCGCGGGACTGGATTGTCGAGGTGCCGATATCAGCCAGGGAGAGGCTACGAAACAACTCGCCGAATCCGTCCATGGTCCGATCAAACAAGGGCGCAATGGCCTGCGGGGTATTGTCCCGCACGGTGAAACCGGTGCCGCCAGTGAGCAGGATGACCTGCACCTGCGGATCGACGATCCACTGCGAAACGACCGCGCGCAGATGGTAGACATCATCGATCACCAGACGACGATCGGCCAGCTGATGCCCGGCATGCTGCAAGGCGTCCACCAGGGTCTGGCCCGAGGTATCGGTATCGAAGGTGCGCGTGTCGCTGACAGTGAGCACGGCGATGGAAAGCGGGACAAAGCGGGGATCGAACGAATGGGCCATGATGAGCTCCTGCGGCATTTTCTAAAGCTTGCCGCCGGAGCCCGGTCCGGCCTATTACTCCTAGGAGGTAAGGACCCGGGACATCGGAGGGACTAGCGCCACCGCTCGGCGGCGCTGGAATCGGCGTCGCGGGCATCGACCCAGCGCGGTCCGTCCGGGGTCTCTTCCTGCTTCCAGAATGGCGCGCGCGTTTTCAAGTAATCGATGATGAAGTGACACGCCTCGAAGGCGGCTTGCCGATGCGCTGAACAGACACCAACGAAAACGATCGGCTCGCCGGGCTCGAGTTTGCCGACCCGATGCAGCACATCCGCACTGATCAGCGGCCAGCGCTCCCTGGCTTCATCGACAATCGTCTGCAGGGACTTTTCGGTCATGCCCGGATAGTGCTCGAGCAACATGCCGGCGACGTCCTGGCCGTCATTGAAGTCCCGCACGTAGCCGACGAAGCCAACCACCGCGCCCACACCAAGGTGTTCGGCATGCAGTGCGTTGAGCATCTGCCCCGCATCGAACGCTTCAGTCTGGACGCGAATGGTCATGTCAGCCTCCCGTGACTGGCGGAAAAAAGGCGATTTCGTCGCCGTCCCGCACCGGCTCGTCCAGCGCACACATTTCCTGATTCCGCGCGCACATCAGCCGTGATTCGTTCAGAACGGCCCAGGCATCGCCCCGCGCGGCGAGCTGATCACGTACCTCCCTCACGGTACTCAATGAATCACTCCAGGGGAGCTGTTCCTGGCCGGTGCCGAGGGTTTCGCGGTAGCGGGCAAAGTACTGAAGCATGATCATGGCTGGTCCTCCACGCGGTAGTGCCCGCTCTTGCCACCGGTTTTTTCGAGCAGACGCGTGGCCTCGATGACCATGCCCTTGTCCACGGCCTTGCACATATCGTAGAGCGTGAGCGCGGCCACGCTCGCGGCGGTCAGCGCTTCCATTTCCACACCGGTCTGGCCGGCCAGTTTGCAGCGCGCGCGAATGCGTACGGCGTCAGGGTGCTCGGCCGTCAGCTCGACTTTTACCGAGGTCAACATCAGCGGATGACACAACGGAATCAGTTCCCAGGTGCGCTTGGCCGCCTGGATGCCAGCAATGCGCGCCACGGCGAAAACATCGCCCTTGGGATGGCCGCCGCTTTGGATCAGGTCGAGTGTTTCCGGCCGCATGCGCACCAGGCTTTCCGCCACCGCTTCGCGCGATGACACGGCCTTGTCGGTCACATCGACCATATTCGCCTGCCCCTGGGCATCGAGATGAGTAAGCATGAGGTGTCCTGAACGATTTGCGTGGCGTTACTCTACCGCAAGCGTAGTCGTCGGGCAGTACCTCTGGCGGGAGACCTTGCTTCGTTACACAACCTCATAAGTGTTTTGATTAAATTGTGTGCCAAGCCTGAACGAAGCGGCACCGCACGCCGACACGCAGCAACGTCCATGTAACTCGGCGATCGCATCCATGCGATCGACGGTCGGCTTAGCCGTACCACTTCGCTCAGGCTAAAACTCCGAGCCGCTCTTGAGAAAAGTCCAAGCAACTCCGGCGTAATCGAGTCCTCGCATGCGGTAGGGTGGAGCAAGTCTCTGCCGCATGGATGCGGCAATGAAGCCCCCATGGATGGGTTCACGGCGTCTTGCGGAACCCTGCCACCTGCGAGGGCGGTGTACGCCAATTTCGAAGCACCGGCATTCTCCGGCGCAAACATCAAACAAGCACTGACTCCCCGGTACGCAACATGTCAGCCGGAGTGAGATAAACACTGCTCTGCCCCCTCCGCTCGCTCGCACCATCGAACTCCATGCGTGCAACGCTGCGCAAATGAACCTCGTCCGGACCGTCGGCGATACGCAGGGCGCGTGCGGCGATCCACAAGTCAGCGAGGGGCGTGTCGGGTGTGAGGCCCATTGCGCCGAATACCTGCATTGCCCGGTCGACAACGTTGCCGAGCATCTGCGGCACCACCGCCTTGATCATGGCGATTTCACGGCGGGCCCCACGAGCTCCGACCTCATCGATCATCCAGGCGGTCTTCAGGACCAGCAGGCGGGCCTGCTCGATCTCCATGCGCGACCGGGCGATCCACTCGGAAATGCTGCCGTGCTGGTGCAGGTAACGTCCGAAAGTGCGCCGCTCCTGCGCACGATCAACCATCAACTCCAGCGCCAACTCAGCCATGCCGATTGCGCGCATGCAGTGATGCACCCGACCCGGCCCGAGCCGGGCTTGCGCCATCATGAAGCCGTCGCCTTCAGCGCCGAGCAGATTGCTGGCGGGGACGCGTACATTGCGAAACAGCAGTTCGCTGTGCCCTTCCGGTGCAATGTGGTTCATTACCGGGATGTTGCGTACGACCTCCAGCCCGGGCGTATTCATCGGTACGAGGATCATGCTCTGCTGGCGGTGCCGGTCCGCGTCCGAATCGGTCTTGCCCATGACGATGAGCAACGCACAGTCCGGGTGGGACGCGTTGGTGATGAACCACTTGCGCCCGTTGATGACGTAGTCGTCGCCCTCGCGGCGGATCAGCGTCTGAATGTTCGAGGCGTCTGACGATGCCACATCCGGTTCGGTCATGGCGAAGGCCGAGCGGATCTCGCCGTGCAGCAGCGGCTGAAGCCAACGCTCGCGCTGAGGGGCGGTGGCGAACATGTGCAGCAACTCCATGTTGCCGGTGTCGGGGGCGTTGCAGTTGAACACCTCCGATGCCCAGCTGACCCGGCCCATCGCCTCGGCCAGGGGCGCGTATTCGAGGTTGGTCAATCGGGTGCCGGGCTCGTCGTCGCGCAATGCGGGAAGAAACAGATTCCACAGACCCTCCTCGCGGGCCAGCGCCTTGAGATCGTCCATGAAGGAGACGGGGTAGACGCCTGCTGCCACCTCCCGCTGCCATTGCGCGATGCGCGGAACAATGTGGTCCTGCGTGAATGCCTGCACGCTGGCGAGCAACTGCCGGGTTCTGGGGGAGTAGGTGAAATCCATGACACGACCCTCGATCAGAATGGGAACCGCCGGGTAGCGTGACCATCAGACATACACAGGCGGCAATCAGAGACTATGCTCGGTCGACCGCCCTGAATAGCTTGTAGCCCGTACTGAATAGAGCCGATTCATGGACTGGATTAAGAATTTGATCTGGATCAATCACATTGATTTTCGTTGAATAGTCGGCAAGCGGAACCATATAGCGAAAAGCTATTTGTGCCTTAGCTGGAATATATTTCAACGATGGCGATTCAGGCACTAACATGGTCGCTGTCTTAGGTAATCAACCCACCGACTCACCAACAAGGAGTTCTCATGTACATCAATACTGAAGTCAAGCCATTCCAGGCCACCGCGTTCCATAACGGTAACTTCATTGAAGTGAGCGACGCTGACCTGAAGGGCAAGTGGTCCGTATTCTTCTTCTATCCGGCCGACTTCACCTTCGTGTGCCCGACCGAACTGGGTGACGTGGCTGACCATTACGAAGAATTCAAGAAGCTGGGCGTCGAGATCTACTCGGTCTCCACCGATACCCACTTCACCCACAAGGCCTGGCACGATTCCTCCGAGACCATCGGCAAGATCCAGTACCCGATGATCGGTGACCCGACTGGCACTATCACCCGCAACTTCGGTGTGATGCGTGAAAACCAGGGTCTGGCTGACCGCGGCACCTTCGTTGTCGATCCCGATGGCATCATCCAGGCCATCGAAATCACCGCCGAAGGCATCGGCCGTGACGCTCAGGATCTGCTGCGCAAGGTCAAGGCTGCCCAGTACGTAGCAGCCCACCCGGGCGAAGTCTGCCCCGCCAAGTGGAAGGAAGGCGAAGCCACTCTCGCTCCTTCGCTGGACCTGGTAGGCAAGATCTAAGCTGTAGTGAACACCCGGCCCGCCGTGATGCCTGTGGCATCCGGTCTGGCGGGCCGGGTTTTTTTCGCCCGGAATTCCACGAATTGATAGAGGACGGACACGTATGTTGGACGCGAATCTGAAGAAGCAACTCGACACCTACCTGCAGAATATCGTTAATCCGATCAAGATCAGCGTGTCCGCCGACGACAGCGCCAAGTCGCGCGAACTGCTGGATCTCGCCGGCGAGATCACCGGCATGTCGGCCAAGATCGACATGACGCGTGCCGATGACGCGCGCATTCCAAGCATGGCAATCGGGCCGGACAATGGCGAAGCACCCCGTGTGCGCTTCGCAGGTCTGCCGATGGGCCACGAATTCACGTCGCTGGTACTGGCGCTGTTGCAGGCCGGCGGACATCCTTCCAAGGCTGATGCCGCTCTTCAGGAGCAGATTCGCAACCTGGAAGGCGAGTTTCATTTCGAAACCTATATCTCGCTGTCGTGCCAGAACTGTCCGGATGTAGTCCAGGCGTTGAACCTGATGGCAGTCCTGAACCCGAACATCACTCACACGATGATCGACGGTGCCCTGTTCCAGAGTGAAGTCGAAGAGCGCCAGATCATGGCCGTGCCGTCGGTGTACTTGAACGGCAGCCCCTTCGGGCAGGGACGCATGACACTCGCGGAAATCGTCAACAAGGTCGATTCAGGTGCCGCCCGCCGCAAGGCAGCAGAGCTGACGCAGAAGGCGCCGTTCGACGTACTGGTGATCGGCGGCGGCCCCGCCGGCGCAGCTGCTGCGATCTATGCAGCGCGCAAAGGCATCCGTACCGGCATTGTGGCCGAGCGCTTCGGTGGACAGGTCATGGATACCGTCGGCATCGAGAACTTCATTTCGGTGCCCTACACCGAAGGTCCGAAGCTGGTCGCCAATCTCGAGCAGCATGTGAAAGATTATGAAGTCGATCTGATGACCGAGCAGAAGGCGTCCAAACTGACCAGCGGCGATTTCATCGAGCTGGAACTTGAAAGCGGTGCGGTGCTGACCAGCCGCTCGGTGATTCTTGCTACCGGCGCCCGGTGGCGCGAGATGAACGTGCCTGGCGAGCAGGAATACCGCGGCAAGGGCGTTGCCTACTGCCCCCACTGTGACGGCCCGCTGTTCAAGGGCAAGCGTGTAGCGGTAATCGGCGGTGGCAATTCGGGTATCGAAGCTGCCATCGACCTGGCCGGTATCGTTGAGCATGTCACTGTGCTGGAATTCGCCGACACCCTGCGTGCGGACGAAGTACTGCAGCGCAAGGCGCGCTCGATGAAGAACATCGACATCATCAAGAACGCCCAGACCACCGAAGTACGTGGCGATGGCAACAAGGTGGTGGGCTTGAACTACACCGACCGCGAGTCTGGCGAGAGCAAGCAGGTCGATGTGGCGGGTATCTTTGTGCAGATCGGTCTGATCCCCAACACCGACTGGCTCAAGGGTGGTGAGGTCAAGCTGTCGCGCTTCGGCGAGATCGAAGTCGACGCCCGCGGCGCCACCTCGGTACCGGGCGTATTCGCCGCTGGGGACGTAGCCACCGTGCCGTACAAGCAGATCGTCATTGCCATGGGCTCGGGCTCCACTGCCGCACTGAGCGCCTTCGATTATCTGATCCGCACTCCGCTGCCTGCCGCGGTAGCTGGTCAGCATCTCGAGCGTGAAACGGTTGGCTCGGCCGAGTACAGCTAAGGTCCAGGCTGCAAAATGAAAAACCGCACCCCAGGGTGCGGTTTTTTTGTGCAGCGCCAGATCAGATGCGGAAGCGATTGACCAGGTCGTTGAGCTCCACTGCCAGACGGGAGAGCTCACGGCTGGAGCTGCTGGTCTGCTCCGCGCCAGCCGCTGACTGGGTCGACAGGTCGCGGATGTTGACCAGGTTGCGATCCACTTCACGGGCGACAGCAGCCTGCTCCTCCGAGGCACTGGCGATCACCAGGTTACGTTCGTTGATCTGTACGATCGCCGAGGTGATCCGGGTCAGCGCTTCGCCCGCGGCAGTCGCCTGCTCCAGGGTACTACCAGCCATGGTCTTGCTGATACCCATCGCCTCGACTGCGCGCTCGGTACCTTGCTGGATGGTGCCGATCATCTCTTCGATTTCGGTCGTCGACTGCTGAGTGCGATGAGCCAGAGCGCGAACCTCATCTGCCACCACCGCAAAGCCTCGGCCCTGTTCTCCGGCGCGCGCTGCTTCGATAGCTGCGTTGAGCGCCAGCAGGTTGGTCTGCTCGGCAATGGCGCGGATCACGTCCAGAACGCGGCTGATGTTCTGCGCCTTGTCGGCCAGTTCCTGGACTTCGGTGGCGGTTGACTGGATGGTGCCGGAAAGCTTGTCGATGCTGGTCACGGTGCGGCTGACCTGCTGCTGCCCTTCGCCAGCAATCTGCGAGGTCTCCTTCGACTGCTCCGAGGTGGAAACCGCATTGCGTGCCACCTCTTCCACCGCAGCGGTCATCTCGTTGACAGCCGTGGCCGCCTGCTGGACTTCATCATTCTGACGTTGCAGACCGCGGCTGGCGTCTTCAGTCACCGCGTTGAGCTCTTCGGCTGCAGCGGCAAGCTGGTTCGACGAGTTGGCAATACCCTGAATGGTGTTGCGCAGTTGGAGCTGCATGGTAGCCAGCGCTTGCAACAGCCGGGCTGATTCGTCCTTGCCGACGCTCTTGATGGTGCGGGTCAGATCCCCGGCGGCGACTACCTCACTAGCTTCGACCGCTTCGCGTATCGGAGCAACGATACTGCGGGTGATGAGATACGCCAGAGCGATGGTTAGCAGCACGGCGGCTATGATGAATGCCACCGTCTGGCGAAACGCGGCTGCGTAAACGTCCAGTGCACGCCGTGCAGCGGTATCCGCCCCTTCCGCGACCTTGCGCTCCAGATCAATCAGGGCCGCGGTCACGGTACTGGCAATGGGATTCAGGCGCTCAGTCAGCATCGCTTCCGCTTCGACGTCACGACCATCTGCAGCGAGCTGGACTATCTGCTCCTGAACAGCCATGTACTGTACACGCCCCTGCCGATAGACATCGAACGCCCGTTGCATTGTCGGATCGTCAGTCAACGAATCAAACGCGTTTTCTGCTTCGATGAGGTTTTTCTGCAGGTTCGCGAGTTCTTCACGCAACGGCCCGATATCGGCGGGGTTGGTTGCCATGATCACGCGCATCGTATAAATCCGAAAACGCAGGTAGTTCTGGTTGAAAGCGCCGATCTGCTGCATACCCGGAACCCAGGTTTCCTCGAGCAAAACGACGTCATCGCGGATTTCGCCCATTTCTCGGGTTGCTAGCATGCCGAGCAACACCACGATGAGCGCGATCACTGCAAAGCCTGCAGCCAGTCTGGTTGCAATGGAAAAGTTTCTAAGATTCATGGATATACCTGGCTGGGATTGTTCGTCTGACCAGCCAATTAATCGGCGCCAGAAAGGCAAACTTGATGGGGCCGATAAAAAATATCGATCAGCGGCTCAATCGGCCAGCCACAACTTCTCCAGGCCGGTAAAACCCCACTGCTCCGGCGACTCACGCGAGACGATGACTTCCTTCACCGCCGGCTGGGAGAGATCCAGCAGCTTGGCCGGCAGCGCCTGACGCAGCTTGATCGAATAGAACACGCTCAGCTTGGGCGTAAGCAGCGAGTTTTCCGACTGCTCGACGACGACGGCCAGGCGATCCGAACTCAGGCGCACCAGGGAGCCCACCGGGTAGATGCCCAGCATCTGCATGAACAGGCGCAGCAGTGTCGCGTCGAAGTGGCCCTTCCAGCTGGTCATCTGACTGAGCGATTCCGCCGGGTCCCAACCGCTCTTGTACGGCCTGTTAGAGGTAATGGCGTCGTAGACGTCGCAAATTGCGCCCATTCGGGCCAGCAACGGAATATCGTCGCCGGCCAGCTTGTTCGGATACCCTGACCCGTCGACCTTCTCATGATGGTAGAGGCAGACGTCGAGCACGTCGGCAGGGAGTTCGGGCCAGGGCTGTAACAGCCGGTACCCCTCGACGGGATGCGTACGCATGATCGCGAACTCGGCTTCTGTAAGCCGACCCGGTTTATTGAGGATATCTGCTGGCATGGCCGCCTTGCCCAGATCATGCAGCAAGCCGGCAAGCCCGGCACGTCGCACCTGATCGTCATCAAAATCGCACTTTCGCGCGAGCCCGATCATCAGCGCCGCGACCGCAACCGAGTGCAGATAGGTGTACTCGTCGCGCCGCTTGAACCGCGCGAGGCTGATCAGTGCGTGGGGATTGCGCGCAATCGAAGCGGACATGTCGTCCATCAGCTCGACCAGCCCGTCAGCGGCGATGGCGCGGCCCATGCGCACGTCAGTGAACATATCTATGACCGCGCGCTTGCCCTTCTGCACGATGCGTCTGGCGCGCTGCATTTCATCCGCCACGCTGCAGGCTGAGAGGGAACGCTCCGTCGCTGCGGCAGGCGCCGGTTCGGGCTCGTCTAAGCAGCCGGCGTTTTCCATTCCCGAGTCCTGCACAGCACAGGTGTCCGTTTCGCTGACAGGCGGTTCTGCCAGATCGACTCCCTTGGCGGTATCGATGATGAGTTCGCGAACATGGCTGTCGAGAATCTTCTGCAGCATCTTCTGATCCTTGATCAGAAAACGGCGGGACCAGAACGGGTGATGCAACCACGAGCCGCAAAACTCGTGCACATACATGCCAACGCGCGCTTGGCGGGTGAGAATCGTTTTGAGCATGGGGATACACCAGGCGGCAATATTAGCGTGCCATCACCGAAGATAAGCCATTAAACACCAGTGCAGCCGTTTTGAATACGGGGGGGGCGCAATGGCGGCCGGCCTATCCGTCAGTCGTCGTTTTCGGTATGGACCGCCGAGAAGTCCGTGCCGGACTCCTCGTTCAGGCTGGCGGGATCGAAGCGTGCGAGGCAGCCGCCACCAAGAACCGGTGGCAGCCCCGCTGCGCCTGCACCCAGCGGGTCCCAGCGCTGTTCGTCGTCTTCGAAGTCGTTCATTTCGGAGCGCCCTGAAGATTGAACGAGTTGACTGCCCGCAGCACGTCGCGCCGGCTGATCTGGCCGACCAGCCGCCCTCCGTCAAGCACCGGCAGCCGACGGATTCCCCGGCTGACGAACTGCTCGGCGGCCTTGATGATGTCCGCGTCGGCTTCGATGGTGTCGACCACAGTGGACATCACTTCTCC
Source organism: Halopseudomonas nanhaiensis (assembly GCF_020025155.1). Lineage (NCBI taxonomy): Bacteria > Pseudomonadati > Pseudomonadota > Gammaproteobacteria > Pseudomonadales > Pseudomonadaceae > Pseudomonas > Pseudomonas nanhaiensis. Next base: position 1,096,967 of record NZ_CP073751.1, on the reverse strand, counting down.
AACACGGACACTGGCTTCCTCGAAGTAACTGCCGGTAAGAATACCCTTGAGGCAATCGCTTTCGGACAGCATCCCTACCAGTTGCTTGTCCGCATTGACCACCGGTCCGCCGGATATGCGCTGGCGCACCAGCGTTTCTATGGCCTTGGCCAGGTCGGTTTCCGGGGAAAAGCAGATCAGGTCACCCGTCATGTATTCACGTACTTTCACTATCTTGAGCATGTGAACCTCCTTCGCTCGCGAAGGGCTCGGCGCACTCAATCTCTGCTAGCTGAAGACAACCGTCTTGTTGTCGTGAACCAGAACCCTGTCCTCCAAGTGATAGCGCAAACCGCGGGAAAGCACCATTTTTTCGACGTCCTTCCCGAGTCGAACCATGTCATCCGCGTTATGTCGGTGAGTAATGCGAACCACGTCCTGCTCGATAATCGGACCGGCATCCAGTTCTTCGGTCACATAATGGCAGGTCGCGCCGATCAGTTTAACGCCGCGCTGCGCTGCCTGGTGGTATGGGCGGGCACCGACGAACGACGGCAGAAAACTATGATGAATGTTGATCACACGGCTGGCGTATCGCTGGCAGAGTTCTGGCGGCAGTATTTGCATGTAGCGCGCCAGCACGATGCAGTCGGCCTGCTGAACTTCGATCAGGCGCGTCACTTCAGCAAAGGCAGGGGCCTTGTTTTGCGGATCGACCGGAACATGATGAAAAGCGATACCGTGCCACTCGACCATACTGCGCAGATCGTCGTGGTTGGATATGACACTGGTGATATCGCAATCAAGTTCCCCGCTGTGCCACCGATGCAGCAGATCAGCGAGACAATGTGATTCGCGACTGGCCATCAACACAACTTTCTTGCGCTCGGCAGAATCACTGACACGCCAGTCCATGGCGAATTCGGCGGCAATCGGGGCAAACGCCGTGCGCAGGCCATCTGCATCAAAAGGTAATGAGTCCGCGCGAATTTCATGACGCATGAAGAACCAGCCGGAAAGATTGTCCGAGTGGTGGTTCGCCTCGGTAATCCAGCCGTTGTAGGCTGCCAATACATTACTGACTTTCGCAACAATGCCGACCCTGTCAGGACAGGCAATTACCAGACGAAAAGTGCGCATCTACACAACTCCAGGGATGGCCGAACCAAGCCGGCCGAAAAAAGCCGCATTCTACTCGGTGGTGAATACAAAAGCAGCTACGGCCTCGCGTACAAACTTGATTCTTTCGACTAAATGAGCAGTAAGTCACTGCCTCATCTTGTTTAAGTTAGCCCGATAAATTAGTATCTCCGACACCGCAAAACTAATTGCTCAAGCAAGGTATAAACACATGTCAATGTTGCAGGAATACCGTCAGATCGAAGAACGCATTCGTGAACTTTCCCAGCGCCTCGAGTCGCTCTCCAACGACGAGAAACTGAAGAAGGAAATCGAGTTCGAGAAGCAGCTTCGCGACCTGATGGCGCAATACGGGAAAAGCCCGCGTGAAGTCGCCGCGATTCTCGAACCGGAAAACAAGGCTTCGGCCAAGGCACCCCGTACTGCAGGCGGAAAGCGTGCTCGCAAGGTCAAGCAGTACAAGAATCCGAATACGGGTGAAGTCATCGAAACCAAGGGTGGCAACCACAAGACCTTGAAAGCGTGGAAAGAGCAGTACGGCGCTGAAAAGGTTGAATCCTGGATGTCGATCGTCGGCTGATTCACACCTTGCCAGAGCAGCGAAACCCCGCCCGCGTGATGCCGGCGGGGTTTTTCTTTATTGGGCTGCCGTAAGAGTCGCTCCGAGTTTCCGGGCGAGGCTATCGGCGTAGTTTTTCCAGTCTTCGAGCAGTTTCTTCTGCGGGCCTTCCACTGTCGGTAGCAGCCGAGCGATCTCCAGATGAAACGCTTCAAGGGTTATTGGCGCACCATATCGCGTACCCTCCAGCCGATCGCGGCAAAACAGCGTCCATCGAGCCTGCTCCTCGGCACTCAGGGACTCCGGAAAGTTGCGCGCACGGTAACGCACCAGCAGATCAGCCAGACGCTGATCTTTCAGCGGCCACTGTTCGGCGATCAGGCTCCGGCCGTCCGCCTCACGAATCGCCGGCAGCAATCGATTATCGGCATCGCTGACAAACCCTTCGTACAGTTGCGTGTCGCAGTCATCCGTCTGCTGCCTGGCAGGAGCCGCATCATTGGCAAAGATTGATGCGAGGTGCGCCTGACCCGCTGCCCGCCAGGTCGCCAGCGTGTCGGCGTTTGCTCGCAATCGAGGCATATCCAGCTCCAGCCGTTCGATGTCCTGCTCGCGCAGGACATTCACATCTGCCAGCACGGGGCACTTGTTGATGTGCACTAGCTTCAGACCGGGGCGCTCCTGTCCTTCGGGCAGGTCTTCTCGGCGAGTATACAACCGCGCGCGGATGTCCTCCGGCGAGAGGTCGGTGAGCAGACCGGGATCGCAATCGAGGTCCCAGACGATCAGGGCGTTGCGGTTGCTCGGGTGCCAGCCAAGCGGCAGCACGACCGCCAGACCCTTGCGCTCGCGGCCGAAGCGACCGGAAACGTGAACAAGCGGCCGGACACGCTGCAGATCGATCAGCTGGCAAACTCTCTGCTTGCTGCGCAGCGAATACAGATACTCGTACAGACGCGGCTGGGCCGTGCGCAGCAGCCTGGCCATGGCGATCGTGGCCCGGACGTCGGCCAGCGCATCGTGTGCCTGACCGTGGGCTATGCCGTTGGCCGCGGTCAGCAGCTCCAGGCGCAGACTGGTCAACCCGTCCTGCTCGGGCCAGGTGATCCCTTCAGGTCTGAGCGCGTGAGCGGTACGCAAGGCATCGAGCAGATCCCAACGACTGTTCCCGCCCTGCCACTCGCGTGCGTAGGGATTGTAGAAGTTTCGGTACAGCGAGAAGCGGGTCATCTCGTCGTCGAAACGCAGATTGTTGTAACCGGCGGAGCAGGTTCCGGGCGCGGCCATCTGGTCATGCAACAGACGGATGAATTGGGCTTCCGGCAGCCCACGCATCATCCGCTGCGGGCCAATGCCGGTGACCAGACAGGCCATGGGAGCTGGCAATGTATCCTCGGCCAACCGACAGTCGATGCACAGCGGCTCACCAATTTCCTCGAGCTGTTCGTTGGTACGCACCCCCGCGACCTGCAGCGGCCGATCGCAGCGCGGGTCGATCCCCGTGGATTCGAAGTCGTACCAGAAGATGCTCTTGTCCATGTCGCCCCGCTCCAGGCAAAGCAGCAGGTTAACTCAACGGCACGACTCAGGCATCATCGGTGGGCTGGAAGCGGAAGTAATGCTCAAGCAGGCGAGCGATTCCGGCGAAGGCCTGCTGATTGGACACGATGCTGAAACCGGTATCGAAATGACCGGGCGTAAGATCCGGGCGGCACCAGTGGCTTCGTGCCTTGAAATTCAGCGTTTCGGTCTCCCCGGTCTGTGCAGGAAGGCGAATCTGCATGTCGAAGACCGCCTCGACCATCACCGGAATGGAGCTGATCATCATCATCCCGAGCGGAGATATGTTGCCGATGAATCCCATCGGCTGTCCGCTGTATGCATTGTACAACTGCAGATACGCGCTCAACTCCTGCCGCGCTATCTGTCTCTGTTCGCCATTTCCGGAGGAACCGGAGGACGGCAGGGATCGCATCAACAACGCTCCTGGACCAGTGTGGTCAGCTGGGCCTTGCGCGCCTCGACTCGCTTGCGGTCGACTTCGATCCGTTTTCCGTTGGCATCTTCGTCATACCAGAACATACGCTTGTCGAACTGCGCCAGCTGACGACGGAGGTCATCGCACTGGGCGCGCTGGCGGTTACGCTGCTCATTCAGCTTCAGCTGTTCGGCAGCCCGTTCCTCGCTGCGTACGTCCATGATGCGGCGGAGATTCTGCTCGCGCTGGCGAACCTGCGCGTCGCGTTCAATTACCTGAGGATCAACCTCGATCTGCTCGGCTCCCTGTACCGGGCGCTCACTGAAGTGCACCCGTCCCTGCGCATCGGTCCAGCGATAAATCTGCGCATGCAGCGGAGCAATGACCAGCAACAGGCTGAAACATGAGACCCATCGAAACATGAAATGATCCGTCACTCCGCCCTCGACCGGGGGCACGGCAGCACAGCATAGAGCAGCCGGACGTGATGGCCAATAGTCAGCGCCGGTCAGGCGCCAGCTTGTCCTTCGGATCGTAATGCCCGAGCAGACGCAATGTCTCGAGCCGGGCTCCGGCTCGATAGGCGTACTCGCTTGTGGGGGTATAGCGAACCAGATGCCGGTATATCTGGATGGCATCGAGGTATAGCCCCTGACGCTCAAGACACAGCCCGCGCAACAGGGATATTTCCGGCTGCAGATGGGGGCGCGAACGCGCGCTGCGCTCAGCCTGCGACAACTCCAGAATGACCTTCGCGCAATCGCCCTGATCATACGCCTTGTATGCCTGGTCAATATGTTTGCCGGGGGTGTTGGACGCGCAGCCCGCAATCAGGGCGGCTGCCAGTACGATGAGCAAGGGACGCATGATGACCTTGGGACCGGAGGATTTGATCGGTTATCGGCAAAGGCCGGTCGATCTTGAGAACACTTGATGCAGGTCACTGCGTGCGCGCCAGTGGGGACTACACTGGAGGGCAAAGGCATTCAGGCCCGAGTCACAGTTACAGAGGAGAACGGCCCCATGGATTTTCAGCACATTCTGGTAGTTATAGACCCCACCACGCCCGAGGAAGCCCAGCCCTCGCTCATCCGCGCGGAAGAACTCGGCATGCTCTACCCGCAGGCGGCTGTGACGCTGTTCATCTGCGACTACAACTCTGCGCTCGACGGCGGCAGGCTGTTCGCCACCCCCGGGCTGGAGAAGGCGCGCACCTCACTGATCGACAGCCACCTGCGGTATCTGGACAAACTGGCGGCACCCATGCGCGAGCGCGGAATCACTGTGAAAACCCGGGCGGTCTGGGGCAAACGGCTGGACCGCAACATCCTGCACGCGGTATCGGAAACCGGGGCGGATCTGGTTCTCAAGACAACGCACCACCACAACCCGATCAAACGGCTGCTGCTGACCAATACCGACTGGCAGTTGATCCGGCATTGCGAAGCGCCGCTGTGGCTGGTCAAGCGCGCTGACCGCAGCATTAAAGCGATCTGCGCAGGGGTCGACCCGCTGCACGAAGCGGATAAGCCGGCCGCGCTGGACCGCAAGCTGGTCGCAGTGGCCCAGGCGCTCGGCGCCACGACGCAGGCGCAGGTGCACACCGCGCACTGCTACAGCCCGCTACCCCGCACTCTGGTCTACGACGCCAGCGTCATAGCCGACTACGACGGCTACGCCGAGGAGGTGCGCAAGCGCCACGCATCGGCGTTCGAAGAGTTCGGCAGCAAGCTTGATCTGCCTGCGGAGCGTCGTCATTTGTTGCAGGGCTATGCCGAGGAAGTGATACCCGAGTTCGTCGAAGAGCAGCACATCGACCTGCTGGTGATGGGGGCCGTGTCGCGCTCGAGACTCGACGCTGCGCTGGTCGGCCACACGGCCGAACGCCTGCTGGACGATGTTCCCTGCGATGTCCTGGTGGTCAAGCCGGACGGTTTCGTCGATCCGAGCAAGCCCTAGGCGGACCGGGCTGCCACGGCCTCGGCCATGGACTCGCGGCATACCCGGGTGATACCCGCCCAGTCCTGCTGGGCGATCAGGTCGGTGGGCGCCATCCAGGTCCCGCCGACACCCATGACATTTTCCAGCGCAAGGTACGCGGGGACCTTGTTTCTTGCCACACCCCCCGTGGGGCAGAACCGAATCCCGGCGAACGGACCGGCGAAGGAGTTCAACGCTGCAATACCACCGCACACCTCTGCCGGGTACAACTTGAAGCGTCGATAGCCGAAGCGGTAGCCCTGGAGGATTTCGGACGCCGTCGCAACCCCCGGCAACAGCGGCACGGGACTGTCCAGCCCCAACGTGAGCAGTTCTTCGGTGCAGCCGGGTGTCACCACGAACTGGGCACCGGCATCGAGGGCCAGCTGATACTGTCGCCCATCGAGAATGGTGCCGGCACCAACGCACAGATGCGGCCGTTCGCGGCGCAGCTGAGCAATCGCACCCAGCGCATGCGATGTGCGCAAGGTAATTTCCAGCGTGGTCACGCCGCCCGCCTCCAGCGCATCGGCCAGGGCCAGCGCATCCTCGGCGCGACGCAGGCTGATCACGGGCAGTACGGGTGCGGATGCGAAGATCCGATCCAGTGTCTCGATATTGTCAGCCAGGCTCATGGGGTTCCTTGAGGTCAGGGGCGTAGAAGATGGTCAGCGGCTGCGCGAGAAACGCCGCTATCGGCATCTCTTGCGGATCCGTTTCGAAGGCGTGGGCGACTACCCGACGCTTGTCCGCACCGTTGACCTGCAGCAGGCGCACACGGGCGTTCCCGAGCACCGCACCGGTCATGGTCAGCCTGGGCAGGCGTTCGCCCTTGGGTGGCACTGCAATGCACAGAACCGCTGCATCGTCCTGCAGAGCCGCTTTCAGATCGGGCTCGCCCGGGAACAACGACGCTGTATGGCCGTCAGGGCCGACCCCGAGCACCAGCACGTCCAGGGGCAACACGCTGTCAATGTCTTCGCTCACCGCCGCGGCGTCGGCATCTGGCGCAGCGCCGCGGTACAGCGGAATCCAGCGCGCCTCGGCGAACACTCTGGGCATGCAGCGCCTGACCAGGCCGGCATTGCTCTGGGCGTCTTCGGGAGGCACCCAGCGTTCATCTGCGAGGGTCAGGGTGACACGACTCCAGTCCAGGTCGGACTCATCGAGCTTTCTGAAAAACTGGGCAGGGCTGCGGCCGCCGGATACGGCCAGGCTCGCCCGACCCCGCTCCTGCAGCGCCCGGCTCAATTCGGCCAGCACGTAATCAGCCATTTGCACTGCCTGCTCGTCGACGGACTCGGCATTGTACGTTCGGATGTGGCGGGCCGCCGCCTTCTCAGTAATCGGATCGGACATTGTCCTCCTCCGCCAGACTGCTGGTGAAGCTGCTCGCGCCCTGCTCCGCCACACTCAACGACTGGCGCATGAAGCCGAACAATTCGCGTCCCATGCCCCGCTTGACTGGCTCGCGTGCAACAACGGGCACGCGCCCGTCCAGCACATGCGGGTTCACCAGGGTAAGCGTGCCCTCCGCCGCGTCCAGACGCAGCCGGTCTCCGTCCTGAAGGTACGCCAGAGCACCACCCCGTGCCGCCTCGGGATACAGGTGGATGACGGCCGGCACCTTGCCAGAGGCGCCGGACATGCGCCCGTCGGTAACCAGTGCCACCCTGAAGCCACGATCCTGCAGCACCCCCAGATAGGGCGTGAGCTTGTGCAGCTCCGGCATACCGTTGGCTGCAGGGCCCTGGAAACGCAATACGGCGATCACATCCTGCTCCAACTCGCCGGCCTTGAACGCAACGACGAACTCATCCTGATCCTCGAATACCCGACACGGCGCCTCAACCAGCCAATGCTCGGCAGCGACGGCAGAGGTCTTGATCACTCCACGACCCAACGGCCCCTGCACCAGCCGTAGCCCGCCATCGGCACTGAACGGCTCGGCCGGAGCGCGCAGGATGCTGGCATCCAGACTCGCCGCCGGGCCTTCGCGCCAGGCGAGACGCCCATCCTGCAAGTGCGGCTCACGCGTGTACTGCTCCAGGCCCGGACCGAGGATAGTGTCGACGTCGGCATGCAACAGCTGCGCGTCCAACAGATGGCGGAACAGCCAGGCCGTGCCGCCGGCGGCCTGAAACTGGTTGATGTCGGCCTTGCCGTTGGGGTAGATGTGCGCCAGCGTCGGCACCACCTCCGACAGGCGGGCCATGTCGTCCCAGTCAATGATGATGCCTGCGCACTGGGCGATGGCTACCAGGTGCAGCGTAAGATTGGTCGATCCGCCAGTTGCCAGCAACGTGACCAGCGCATTGACGATGGCGCGCTCGTCGACGATGGAGGCGAGCCTGCCCGTTCCGCTCCGGGCCAGACGTGCGCCCTGCTCTGCCGCATGAACCGTCAGTGCGTCACGCATGGTCGTGTCAGGATTGACGAAAGACGAGCCTGGCAATTGCAGGCCCATGGCTTCGAGCAACATCTGGTTGGTGTTGGCAGTGCCGTAGAAGGTGCAGGTGCCCGGCGCATGATAGGACAGACTTTCGGCGTCGAGCAGTTCTTCACGGGTCGCCTTGCCTTCGGCGAAACGCTGGCGTACCGCTGCCTTTTCACTGTTCGGCAGGCCGGACGGCATGGGTCCGGCCGGCACGAAGACCACCGGCAGGTGCCCGAAGCGCAAGGCGCCCATCAGCAGACCCGGGACAATCTTGTCGCAGACTCCGAGGCACAACGCAGCGTCGAACATGTTGTGCGACAGGGCCACAGCGGTGGCCATGGCAATGACGTCGCGACTGTGCAGCGACAGCTCCATGCCAGGCTCACCCTGAGTCACGCCATCACACATCGCCGGCACGCCGCCGGCCACCTGGCCGGTCGCGCCGAAGGCGCGCAACGCGTCGCGAATCAGGCTGGGGAAACGCTCATAGGGCTGATGCGCGGAGAGCATGTCGTTGTAGGCCGTGACGATGCCAAGGTTGACCTCATCCATCATGCGCAGCCGGTCCTTGTCGCCGGCCGGACAGGCGGCCATCGCATGGGCCACATTGCCGCACGACAAGCCGCGGCGACCGCGGGGGCGATCGCCGGCCTCGTTCATCTGCTGCAGATACGCCTGGCGTGAGCCTTTACTGCGCTCGCGCACGCGTTCTGTAACTTCGCTGACACGGGGATGCATCCACTCTCCTTTAATGCTTGCCAGAGCGGGCCGGGACGGCCGGCAATCTGTCATGCGTCGATCATATGCTCTATTGTAGGCCGCAATTATCAGCTCACGTTCATATCGGAGGAATCCATCCATGACACTGCGCCGCACCAAGATTGTCGCCACCCTCGGGCCGGCCAGTACCAGCCCGGAGTGTATCGCAGCCCTGATCGATGCAGGGATGGATGTTGCCAGGCTGAACTTTTCCCATGGCACGGCCGATGAGCACCGCGAGCGCGCGCGACTGGTGCGCGAGCTCGCCGCCGACCGCGGCCGGCACGTCGCGCTACTGGGCGATCTGCAGGGGCCGAAGATCCGGATTGCCCGTTTCAGTGAGGGCCAGACTCATCTCGAGGTCGGCGACAACTTCCGCCTGTCCACCTCGCACCCACTGGACGAGGGCAACCACGACGTGGTCGGCATCGACTATCCGCAACTGGTCGACGACTGCCGCGCCGGCGACGAACTGCTGCTCGATGACGGGCGGATCGTCCTGCGGGTCGACAGCGTCGGCCGCGACGAGGTCCGCTGTACGGTCACCGCCGGCGGCACGCTGTCCAACCACAAGGGCATCAACCGCCGCGGCGGCGGCCTCTCGGCGGATGCGCTGACCGACAAGGATCGTGCGGACATTGTCCTTGCTGCCGAACTGAACATGGAATACGTCGCGGTATCCTTTCCTCGGGACGCCGCAGACATGCACCTTGCCCGCAAACTGTTGACCGATTCCGAATCCCAGGCCTGGCTGATCGCCAAGATCGAGCGCGCCGAGGCGGTGGCGGATCAGGCAGCGCTGGACGGCCTGATCGAGGCCAGTGACGGGGTCATGGTCGCCCGTGGCGATCTGGGTGTGGAGATCGGCGATGCCGAGCTGGTTGGCATTCAGAAGCTGATCATCAGCCGCGCCCGGGCGCAGAACAAGGTAGTGATCACCGCTACGCAGATGATGGAGTCGATGATCAGCAGCCCGCTGCCGACCCGCGCCGAAGTCTCGGATGTGGCCAACGCCGCTCTGGACTACACCGACGCGGTCATGCTTTCGGCTGAAAGCGCTGCGGGTAAATTCCCCATCGAAGCGGTCAAGGCGATGGCGCGCGTATGCGTTGGCGCGGAAAAGCACCCGACCAGTCAGCAGTCCGGCCACCGTCTTCACGAGAAATTCGAGCGCTGCGATGAAACCATCGCACTGGCAGCGATGTACGCCGGCAACCACTTTCCCGGCGTTACTGCAGTGATCACGCTGACCGAGACCGGCCACACGCCACTGATCATGTCACGCATCCGCTCACCTCTGCCGATCTTCGCGCTATCGCCCAATACGCAGACGCTGGGCAAGGTCGCGATGATGCGTGGCGTACAGTCGATCTACTTCAACCCGTCCGAACTCAACTCGCAGGACGTCAATCACGAGGCGGTCAATCGGCTGCTGCAGTTGGGGCACGTCAAGGCAGGGGATTGGGTCATTCTCACCAAGGGCGATGTGTACAACTCGCGCGGGGGAACTAACTCGATGAAACTGCTGCATGTTGGGGAGCGGTTGGTTTAGCTTTGAAATGGGGCCCCAACAACGTCGCGTCCGTGCAATCGCTTGCCGGTGCGGCAGGATTCCGCAAGACGCCGTGAACCCATCCATGGGGGCTTAACCAAGGCATCCATGCCTTGGATACTTGCTGCACTCTTCCGCACCGGCAAGCTCGGACTAGCACCAGGTGCCTTTGCGACTTTCCATCAGGCTGCACTCAGCAGGAGGCGGTATGGGGCGGCCTCGCTAAGCCGACCGTCGATCGCATGGACGCGATCGCCGAGCTACATGGACGTACTTGCCGCGTGTCGGCGTGTGGGGCCGGTCCATACCGCCTTGCACGGCGCTGATCGACACTAGTATCGGTGAACTGCGCATAAAAAACCCGGCCGAAGCCGGGTTTCCACAACGCCTGAAATCACACTTCCACGGCAAGACTTTCGGCGATCTTCTTCTGCCAGATCTGCGGGCCGGTGATATGCGCTGACTCGCCAGTGGTGTCGACGGCCACGGTGACCGGCATGTCCTTGACCTCGAACTCGTAGACCGCTTCCATGCCCAGCTCCGGGAAGGCGATGACATCGGCTTTCTTGATCGCCTGAGCGACCAGGTACGCCGCGCCACCGACTGCCATCAGATACACAGCCTTGTGATCCTTGATCGCTTCGATCGCAATCGGGCCGCGCTCGGACTTGCCGATCATGCCCAGCAGACCGGTCTGATCCAGAATCTGGCGGGTGAACTTGTCCATACGGGTTGCGGTGGTGGGGCCGGCAGGTCCGACGACCTCGTCGCGCACCGGATCAACCGGGCCAACGTAGTAGATGAACCGGCCCTTGAGATCGACCGGCAACTGCTCGCCCTTGTTGAGCATGTCGACCATGCGCTTGTGCGCCGCATCGCGACCGGTGAGCATCTTGCCGGACAGCAGTACGGTCTCGCCGCTCTTCCAGCTGAGCACGTCTTCGGGCGTGACGGTATCCAGATTCACCCGACGGACGCCACTGCCGACTTCCCAGGTGATGTCCGGATAGGCGTCCATCGGCGGCGCTTCGAGCACGGCCGGGCCGCTGCCATCGAGCACGAAATGCGCGTGGCGGGTCGCTGCACAGTTGGGAATCATGCAGACCGGCAGGCTGGCTGCGTGGGTCGGATAATCCTTGATCTTGATGTCCAGCACCGTGGTGAGGCCGCCGAGACCCTGAGCGCCGATGCCCAGCGCGTTGACCTTCTCCATGATTTCCAGGCGCAGCTCCTCGACACGGTTCTGCGGGCCGCGCTTGCGCAGCTCGTGAATGTCGATGGAGTCCATCAGTGATTCCTTGGCCAGCACCGCAGCCTTCTCGGCGGTACCACCGATGCCGATGCCGAGCATGCCTGGCGGGCACCAGCCGGCGCCCATGGTCGGCACGGTCTTGACCACCCAGTCGACGATCGAGTCGGACGGGTTGAGCATGACCATCTTCGACTTGTTTTCCGAGCCGCCGCCCTTGGCCGCGACGTGGAACTCGACCGTGTCGCCGGGTACGACTTCATAGTGAATGACCGCAGGCGTGTTGTCCTTGGTGTTGGTGCGCTTGCCCGCCGGATCAGCCAGAATCGATGCGCGCAGCACGTTTTCCGGCAGGTTGTAGGCGCGACGTACGCCTTCGTTGATCATGTCGTCCAGGCCCATGGTGGCACCATCCCAGCGCACGTTCATCCCGACCTTGACGAAGACCGTGACGATGCCGGTGTCCTGGCAGATGGGTCGATGTCCGGTGGCGCACATGCGCGAGTTGATCAGGATCTGGGCCATGGCGTCACGCGCCGCGGGCGATTCTTCACGCAGATAGGCTTCGTGCACGGCCTGAATGAAATCAACCGGATGGTAATAGGAAATGTATTGCAGCGCGTCGGCCACGCTCTGAATCAGGTCGTCTTGCTTGATTACGGCCATGCTGGGCAGGCTCCTATGGTTTGGCTACTGGATCAGCCTGCCCGGACGAGAGGGCAGTACTGCCAGAATCACGGACAAAGCGGCGAGCTGACCCCGCAGCCCTTGCTCAGGAAACAACAGGTGCCAGAGTATACCCGAGCCGCAACACGACGGCAGCGCTACCCCGGACTTTGACGGTCGGTTTCGACAAAAGGACTAGGCAAATCGAGGCCATAACGATAGATTGACGTCAAAGTGCCATCATACGGAAGAGGCATGATGTGACAGCGAAGGATTCGAGAGAAAGCAGGAATCAGGCGCTTCGATTGCAGCGCTTCTATCTTGCGCAGGTCAGCTACCTCATCACCTATTCGGTCATTGCGGTCGCCTGGCTGGTCGACCAGTACAATGGCCAGCTGTGGCATGCCGCCAGCCATGTGGTGCTCGGCGTGGTCACGCAGGCGATATTCTTCGGAATGTTCCTGACCGGGCAGAATCTGCGTTTCAGAGACCCCAGCCTGACCAGCCCGCAGATTGCCGTGGCAACCATCCTGCTGACCTATCTGCTGTTTCAGACCAGCGATATTCGCGGCAGCCTGTTGATGCTGTATCCACTCAGCTTGCTGTTTGGCGTGTTCATGTTGTCCATGCGCGCGTTCATCATGCACGCCGCGTTCGCCCTCGCCTGCTACTCTGTGCTTCTGGCTTGGGAGATTACCGCCGGCTCGCATGCGCGGGAGCTGTCAGCCAGCCTGCTTGAATGGTTCATCCTGGCCTGCTTTCTGACATGGCTGTGTCTGTTTGGCTCCTATGTGCGCGAGCTGCAGGAGCGGCTTCAGCGCCGCCATCAGACGCTGCAGGTCCATCAGGAAACGCTCAAGGGCATGATGGGGCAACTGCAGAGCCTGGCCGCTACCGATGCACTGACCGGCCTGGCCAATCGCAGGTATTTCCTGAACGAGGCCGAGCGCAGGATCCAGCTGCTCCGTCCGCCGCGTACGCTGGGCCTTGCCTTGATCGACCTGGATCATTTCAAGCGGATCAACGACCGCTTCGGGCATGCCACAGGTGATGAGGTACTGCGCGGGTTTTCCGAACTGGCGCGCGCCAATCTGCGCGGCGACGATCTGATTGCACGGTTTGGCGGCGAGGAGTTCATTCTGATACTCGGCAACAGCGACATGGCGACTCTGACCCATTGTCTGGATCGTATCCGTGAGGCGTTCTCGACCATGCGCTTCCCTGGCCTGCCCGAGGACATGTGCTGCACGCTGTCGGCCGGCCTTTGTCTGATTTACGCAGACAGCGATCTGGAGAAATGCATCCAGCAGGCCGACCAGGCGCTGTACGTGGCCAAGGAGAACGGTCGCAACCGCTGCGAAGCCCACGATCCTGCGCATGCCTGAGGTACGCGTACGCGGCCGTGCACTGCCTGTCGAAGCCGGCAAATGCCTGCTCGATGTGCTGCAGGGCGCCGGCCTTCCCGTGACGTCATCCTGCCGAGCCGGGCATTGTCAGACGTGCCTCGTGCGCAGCGACAGCTGTGCCATTCCTGCCTCTGCCCGGCACGGACTCGGTGCCGCCCAGCGCAAGCAAGGCTGGCTGCTGAGTTGCCAATGCCCGGTCCAGGGTGATCTGGACATTCAGTTGCTCGACCCCGCTCGCGACGGTACGCCCGCGACCGTGCACAGTCTAGACTGGCTGACGCCTTCGCTTGTTCGCCTCCGGCTGGTTCCGCAGCGGGCGGTCCGCTTTGCTCCCGGACAGCACGTGACACTCTGGCTGGACGACCGACTGGCCCGGCCCTATTCGATCGCCAGCCTGTCCGGCGACCCGTGGCTGGAATTTCACGTCCGCGTGCATTCGCAGGGCATCTTCTCCCGGGAAATCAGCCGGGTGGACGTCGGACGGATCATCCATCTGGGCATACCGACCGGTCACATCCGGTTCGATACGCAGTGGCTGGAGCACCCTCTTCTGCTACTGTCCAGAGGATCGGGGCTGGCACCGATTCAGGCGGTGGCGCGTGAGGCGCTGAATCAGGGACATGCACCGGGTATCACCTTATGGCACTGGCATTCCGATACTGATGATGGCTGCTATCTTGGCGAAGCCTTGCTAGAACTGCAGCAAGCCCATCCGTCGCTGACCCTGCATCTGCACCACGCGAAGCAGCTGGCCGCAGACCTGCAGAGGCTGCACATTGCCTCGCGCCGAACGGTCGCGTTGGCTGCAGGCAGTCCCACGTTCGTCGAACAGCTGCGTCGGCCGCTGTTCATGGCCGGGTTGCCCGGGCGACAGATCATCGATGAAGCCTTTGCCACCGGCAGGGCCTGACCAGAGGAGATATCCGTGAGCGAACATCTACTGGAAGAACGGACCGGAGCGGTCCTGACGTTGACCATGCATCGGCCGGAGAAGAAGAACGCGCTGACCCGGGACATGTACGGCGCCATGGCAGCGGCCATCAGTGCTGCCGAGGACGACGATTCGGTCCGCGCGCTGATCATTCGCGGTAGCGCCGAATGCTTCACCAGCGGTAATGACGTGGGCGATTTTCTGAACGCGCCGGCAAGCGGACCAGAGAGCCCGGTGTACAAGTTTCTCAAGGCGATCTGCCACGCGACCAAGCCCTTGATAGCCGCGGTCAACGGGCCGGCGGTAGGCGTTGGTACGACCATGCTGCTGCATTGCGACCTGGTCTACGTGGCCGAGAACGCCCGCCTGAAGATGCCCTTCGTCAACCTCGGGTTGTGCCCCGAAGCCGGGTCCAGCTTCCTGCTGCCACGCCTGCTTGGCCATCCGCGTACTGCTGAACTGCTGTTGCTGGGTGAGGAAATCAGCGGCGCGCGTGCCGTCGAATTTGGCCTGGCCAATCAGGCGTTGCCCGCCGGGCAGGCCGTGTTCGATGCCGCACTGACCGCCGCACGCCGCATCGCCGAGCAGCCGCCCGGCTCGATTCGTCTGACCAAGCAACTGATCAAGCGTGGCGTTGCCGATGTGGCTTCACAGGTAATGGATCAGGAAGGCGAATATTTCTCGCGCCTGCTCGGCGGCGCCGAGGCTCGTGAGGCGCTCGCTGCGTTCATGGAAAAGCGCAAGCCGGTGTTCAACTAAAGGCATCTATCGTCTGAGCATCCGCCCTAGCGGCGGATGCTGAACCAGACCGATACCAGTCGGTTGAGACTGGACCAGAGCCGGATCTTGAACCGGTGCCATAGCGGTAACGACTTCCAGGCAGACCGGGTCCACTCGACGCTTTGCTGAAAGTCCGCCTCGAAACTCTCCTGCACCGCCTGCGCCAGGTCCGAGTCGATCACGTTCTGATTGGCCTCCAGATTCCAGTGCAGACTCCAGTTGTCAAAATTGCACGAGCCCAGACTGACCCAATCATCGACCAGCACTGTTTTCAGATGCAGGAACCGCGGCTGGTATTCATAGATCCGAACACCAGCACGCAGCAACCGGGCGAAGAAACGTTGGCCGGCATAGCGGATGGAGGGATGGTCATGCTTCGGACCGCTGAGCAGCAAGCGTACATCCACGCCGCGTCTGGCTGCACGCATCAGGGCCCGGCGCACCCGCCAGGCCGGCAGAAAATACGGCGTCGCCAGCCATACGCGCCGATCGGCGCGGGCAACCGTCGCGAACAGTGATTGAAGCACTTCCTGCTGCGAGCTGGCATCGGCATACGAGACACGCGCCCAGCCGTCTCCGGTCGGCGGTGTCGGCGGGATGCGCTGTCTTTCCCCGCCGGACGGTTTACGCCGCCAGCCGGAGCCGGAGGCTTTCCATTGACGCTCGAAGAGATCCAGCCAGTCGAACACCACCGGTCCGCGTACCGCCAGCATCTGCTCGTGCCAGGGACAATAGCCACCCTCGACCGGCTGACAGAACTCATCGGTAAACCCGGTGCCGCCGACGAAGGCCAGTTCCTCGTCGATCAGCAGCAGCTTGCGATGATCGCGGTGGAAATTGCCTACCCAGTGGAACAGGCGCAGGGGATTGTAGAAACGCAGCTCGATCCCGGCATCCAGTAGTCGCTGCCGGTCGTCACTGTCCATCTCGTGGCTGCCCAGACTATCAAGCAGGCAGCGCACCCGCACGCCGCGCTGCACCGCCTCGATAAGCGTCGCGGACACCTCGTCGCTGCTCTCGCCGCTGCTGACCAGATACAGCTCGACATCGATGGTACGCCGCGCAGCCTGCATCTCCCGGATGATTCTCGGAAAGAACACCGTGCCGTCAATCAGCAGTTCGAAGCGGTTGTCGTTGCGCCACGGATAAACAGGACCAGCCATGCGTGCCTTTAATTGGGAATGGAGTAATCGTCCTGTTCGAGGAGATCCAGCCCGCACTGCAGCTGACTGGTCCAGTCGAGGAACGCATTGATCATAGCAGGCCCGACAAACGGTCGCCCGTGCTGCGGCACGATCATAGTCGGCTTGAGGGTGCGGATCATGTTCGCCCACAACCGGCACGCCTTGTTTCCCGCCATGTAGCGCCGATGAAAGCCTTCCATGCTGGGCAGGTGCGCCGTGAAGTCAGCGACCGGCTCGGCGTCATCGACCAGGGAGGCGCCCATGTCCCCGGAAAACAGGATGCCGCTGACCGGATCGAAAAACTGCAGATTGCCTACCGAGTGCAGGAAGTGGGCCGGCAGGGCCTTGATGACGGTCTGCCCGAGGGGGATTAGCTGCCCGCGATCGGGTACCGCAACCATGCGGTCAGTGGTGCTCTGGCCGTGGTGCTTGGTGAGATAGGCGGCGGAAAGATGAGGCAGAAAGCGCGCCCAGAGCTTGGAGCACACCACCTTGCAGCCGGTATGCAGAAACCACTTGTCCAGCGATGCGATGATGTCAGGGTCCTGGTGTGAAGCAAAAACATAGGTCAGCTCGCGAACCGGAATGTAGTCGCTCACCGCCAGCGACAGCGGCATGTAGGTCAGGTCGCCGCCTGGGTCGAGCAGCGCATGCTGATTGTGGTCGATGATCAGAAACTGGTTCGACTGGACGCCGTCTCCGGTTACCAGCTGGTCGAAGCAGAGTACCTTGTGCGGTCCGTTGTCGAAGAGAACGCGAGCTTTGCCGGGCATGAAAAATCCTTCTCTGGGCTGAAGACAGCGCACGTTATAAGCGACGCCCGGAACCCGGGTACTGACTCAGGTCAACACCTGGCGACTGTCATCCGAGCGCCACGAAGCCGTCATATGCCTGACACCCTCCCGTCCTAGCATCGGCCTTGAAGATCATTCCAGGCCGCCCTGACGGAGGTGCCCATGACTCACGCCGCAGTTGCACTCGAGCAAACCCCCACCCGCCACCTTGTAGTCGACATTGTCACGGATCAGAACACCTTGCGCGAAGCCCAGCGCCTGCGCTTTCGCGTGTTCGGTGAGGAGTGCGGCGCCACGCTGCCGGACGCAGCGGGCGGGCTCGATCAGGACCGATTCGATCTGTACTGCGAGCATCTGGTGGTCCGCGACCTGTTTACCGGTCAACTGGTGGCCACGACACGGCTGCTGGACAGCCAGCGGGCCAGGCAGGCCGGCGGCTTTTACAGCGAAGGCGAGTTTCAACTTGTAGGGCTTGGTTCGCTGCGCGGCGACGTTCTGGAAATTGGCCGCACCTGCGTACACCCGGATTACCGCAATGGCGCGACCATCTCCGTGCTCTGGGCTGGTCTCGCTCAGGTGATGAACGAGCGGCGCTACGACTATCTGATGGGTTGCGCCAGCATCGACATGCGCGATGGCGGCATTCAGGCTCACGCTATCATGCAGCGACTGCGCGAGCGCTACCTGAACCGCGATCACCTGAACGCCATTCCGCGCCTGCCCGTCCCTGAACTGGACCTGCCCACCAACGTCACCGCGCAGATGCCCCCGTTGCTCAAGGCGTACATGCGTCTGGGTGCGAAAATCTGTGGCGAGCCGTGCTGGGATCCGGACTTCAACGTCGCCGACGTGTTTATCCTGTTGCGGCGTGAGCAGCTGTGCCCGCGCTATGCAAAACACTTCAAGGCGGCCTGCGAGTGAGGATACGACCAACGCTGAGGCGCCTTCTGAAGGCGCCTCTGGTGGCCGCATGGATTGCCAGCGGGCTGGCGATGGTCGCGCTGGCAGCCGCTGCTGCCAGGGTGTCGCCCGGCCAGGCTGCAGCGTTCCGTGCACGGTTGTGCCAGCTCTGGATGACAGGACTGGTGGCAATCCTGCCTCTTCAGGTGCGCAGCAGCGGCAACCTGCCGCGACACCCTGCGCTGTGGGTCAGCAACCACATTTCCTGGCTGGATATCGTACTGCTTGGCCGTCTGGCTCCCCTGCACTTTCTATCCAAGGCGGAGGTTGCGGCGTGGCCGGTGATCGGCTGGCTGGCACGGGGAGCCGGCACCCTGTTCATCGAACGGGGAACGGGATCGAGCGATCTCAACGGCCACCTGGCGCAGACGCTCGAGGCGCGACGCAGCCTCGTGATATTTCCGGAGGGCACCACCACTGCTGGCGATCGGGTACGCACCTTCCATGGACGGTTGCTCGGTTGCGCTGTGGAGACCGCTACCCCACTGCAGCCTGTCGCCATTGCCTATCGCAGCCAGGGCGCGCGCGATACCGTGGCACCCTTCATCGGTGACGACGAATTCACCACGCATTTGTGGCGGTTGCTTGGCAGCGACACCATCGAGGTCGAGATCAGACTCCTGCCACCCATCCTCAGTGCGGGCGCTGCGCGCAATCAGCTGGCTCGCGACGCCCGTCAGGTGGTCGCTCAGACTCTGGGGCTGGACGGTGAACCGGAGATCAGCGCATCGCCTTCGGTGTCCAGGCGAGCCGCCTGAGCCAGCGCGAACGCGGTCACCTCCGGCATGAAGGCAAGGAAATCCTGCTGAAATTGTTCGTAGTCCGCTTCCAGCTCGCTCGCCGCACCCGGCAGAGCGGTCTGGCGGGTGAACCTGCGCGCCATGTTATCCAATGCCTGATGCATCGACTCGATACGAGCGTATGAGCCTAGCCAGTCGTGAGCAGCCATCTGGCTGATCACTCGCCGCGCGTTATCGGGCATCAGGTGCTGGTTGGACATCAGGTCGGCATAAGCTCTATCGGTGAACTGGCGCAGGGGCTGATCTTCGAAGCGCTGCCAGTTGCGCGCCAGCATGTGATCGTAAAACATGTCGACCATGATGCCCGCATAACGCCGGCGCAGCGGACTGACCCGCGCCTTGCTCAAGCCTACCTGCGGATGTGCATCGGTGAATGCATCGATCTGCCGGTGCAGCCATATGCCCTCGCGCACCCCTGGCGGCAGCTCCATGCCGGCGATCGGTCCCTTGACGAAATCGCCCAGCATACTGCCGAGCAGACGTTGCGGATCGCGCGGACCCAGATACAGGTGCGCGAGAAAATTCATCAGGGAGTACTGACCTGTTGCTGCAGCGTACGTATCTGCTCCTGCAGGGTCGTCAGGCTGCGGTTGGTCTGCAGCCGAAAGGAGTCGATCGAGCGCATTTCCTGATCCAGCGAGGACAGACGCTGGTCCAGCTCTGAGCGA
Organism: Halopseudomonas nanhaiensis; assembly: GCF_020025155.1. NCBI lineage: Bacteria > Pseudomonadati > Pseudomonadota > Gammaproteobacteria > Pseudomonadales > Pseudomonadaceae > Pseudomonas > Pseudomonas nanhaiensis. The sequence goes on along the minus strand of NZ_CP073751.1, from coordinate 1,077,145 downwards.
ATGACCAGCAGTTCCTGGGACACATCGACCGAAGACTGCTCCTGTTCGATTCGCTCCAGCGCCTGCTGCTGCGCCGCCAGCCGTTGCGACTGCGCGGCCAGCTGCTGCTCGATCTCGCTCACTGCAGCCAGCCGCTCGTCGATCGCCCGCGTCGACTCGCGCAGCTTGATCAGCTCCTCGCGTAGAGAGCTGGCAGTGTCATCACCAGCATCGAGCCTGCCGGCGAGGGTGGCAATGCGCGTATCGACCTGATCCAGGCGAGACTGCTGCTGGGTGTCCCGCTCACGTGCCGACGCACCGCCTCGCTCGGCCTCCTCGGCCTGCTGATTGACGCGGGTGGCCAGCTCATTGAGGCGGCGGCTCAGACCATCGAGCGTCTGCCGGGTCTGCTCCACATCGCTCAACGCCGACTGAGTCGTCGTGACCTTGCCGCTGATGTCCTGAAGCTGCCCTGCCGCTTCTTCACTGATCTGGGCAAAGCTGTTTTGCGTCGCGACAAGCTGCTGCTGCAATCGCGTCTGCTGTTGATGAGTCCAGTACCCGAGCCCGAGCAATGCCAGCACCAGAGCACCGCAGACCGCCCAGAGCGCGCCGCGCCCCGCTGCCCCTTCCTCACGAGAGTGGGTCCGCCGCGTGTCGCTGTTGCCCGGACGTCCGCCGCGCTGCTCGCCAGGCACATCGTCCAGCGCGCTGATCGGTGGCAGCAGATCCGGATCACGTTCTCTCATGTTCTTCCCAGCTCCATTCGCTCGAGTTCGACAACCAGCGGGCTGAAGCGGTGCACGCCGCGCACCGTCAGGCTGCATTCATCCTGCCTTCAGCGTGCGTCCGTGCCCTGGCAGGCCGCTAAAGCCGCGCCGGTGGGGAGGCCGCTGAAAGTGGTATGTATTCTGCTTGGTTGACTGCTGCTTGGCTAGGTTTCCGGGGGGAAGCCTGCCTTAAGGGGGACACATGATTAGCGAAGCACACTTCAACCGCGGCACGCTGGACTGCATGACCGCGCTGCGCCGGCGACTCAAGCAGGACATGGGGATCGTCATACGCCTGGCCGAGCCAGATGCTGTCGAACGCATGCTGCAGATCAGCCATGACAGCGCGCTCGCGGAAATCCGTGAACTGGGGATGCGGCTCTCGGGCATGCTGGCACCGCGTGCCGCTCCCGACGATGCGGTACTGGCTCAGGGGGCCATAGCTGCGCGCCGCTACCAACCGCGGGAGACACGCCCGGACGAAATGGGCGAAGAGAGCTCATCGACCCCCTCCACCAGCGTACGCATCTATCGAGGGCAGATGATTCGAAACTAGCAGGGCTAGTGGCGCCGTATTCTGCGAAACGCTAGAGCTTTTCCGAGCTCTGCCGACTGACAGCATGGAAACCGACCGGCCCAGCGGTTAGTCTGCCGGACAGGCACAGCGCAGCGGAGAACGGCATGCAATCCTGGATGATCTACGGTGCAAACGGTTATACCGGCCAGCTCGTCGCACGTGAGGCGGCTCGGCAGGGGCTGAGACCGGTACTGGGCGGCCGCCGGCGGGCGGCGGTAGAAGCCCTGGCCAGTGAACTGGGACTGGATTACAGAATTTTCGACCTGAGGGATGCCGACGCAGCCCGCCAGGGCGTACGCGGGATCAGCGTCGTTGCGCATTGTGCCGGTCCGTTCTCGGCGACCAGCAAGCCAATGCTCGACGCCTGCCTTGCCGAGCACGCGCACTATGTGGACATCACTGGCGAGATCGATGTGTTCACGGCGGCGCACGAACGGCATGCCGAAGCCGTTGCGGCAGGCATCGTGGTGTGCCCCGGTGTGGGGTTCGATGTCATTCCTACCGATTGCGTCGCCGCTACCCTCAAGTCCGAGCTGCCTGACGCCGACCGGCTGGCGCTCGGCTTCGACTCGCGGAGCGGGCTGTCGCCCGGCACCGCCAAGACCTCTGTCGAAGGACTCCGCGAAGGCGGCAAGGTACGCATTGACGGCGAGATCCGACAGGTCCCGCTGGCCTATCAGAGCCGCCACATCGATTTTGGCAACGGCACCAAGTCCGCCGCGACCATCCCTTGGGGTGACGTCGCCACCGCCTGGTTCTCCACCGGGATAGAGAACATCGAGGTGTTCGTTCCCATGGCGCCGAGCGCCGCGGTACGGCTGCGACGACTCGGTTGGGTGCAACCGGTACTGGCGCTGGGACCCGTGCAAGCATTGCTCAAGCGATATGTCGGTAAGCGGATCGTCGGCCCGGATGCCGCGCAGCGCGAGAGCGCCTGTACCTACGTCTGGGGTGAGGCGCAGAACCCCTCGGGGCGCAAGGTCACGGCACGCATCCGTACCGCCAACGGCTACGATGTGACGGTAAACGGCGTACTCATGGCGGTGCAGCATCTGCTGAACGCCGAAGCGCCGAGGCCCGGATACTTCACCCCCTCGCGGTTGCTCGGTAGCCGCTGTGTCGAACAGCTGCCGGGCTCCGGCAGCATCGTGATCAGCTGAGCAGTCGCGGCGCGGTGACGAGCAGCTGCGAGGTGAGGCGGTCGAGCAACCCGCCCCCGTGGCGCCAGCAATGCCAGTAAAGCGGGACGTCCACCGCCGCGGCGGGCGCCAGCTCGACCAGCGCGCCCCGTTCCAGCTCGCCGGCAATCTGCAAAGCCGGGACCATGCCCCAACCGGCGCCGGCCAGCAGTAGTTTGACGAAGCCTTCGGACGACGGGCACAGGTGGTGAGCGAAGTCCCCGGCCAGCCCCAACCCCGCGAGAAAACGATGTTGCAGCTGGTCATCGGGACCAAATACCACCGCTGGAACCTTCAGCAGCCGCTGCGGGTCTACTCGGCCTTCAAGTTCGCTGCGGACAAAATCATTGCTGGCGACCGCCACATACCGCATCACACCCAGTCGCACCGAGCGCGCACCGCCTATGGGCTCGGCGCTGGCACATACACAACCGGCCACTTCGCCGGCACGCATGCGACGCAGACCCACGTCCTGATCCTCCACCAGCATGTCCAGCAACAGCCGTTCCTGCCGACACAACGCCGCTACCGCATCGGCCCACCACGTGGCCAGGCTGTCGGCGTTGATGGCGATGCGCAGACGGGGCGCGGCGTCGTCTGCATCCAGCATCGGCATGTCGGAGCGAAGATCGCGCTCCAGCAACCGCACCTGCTGAACATGGTTGAGCAGGCGCTGGCCGACCGGCGTGGCGCGCGGAGGCGTCCCCCGAATCAGCACGGGTGCGCCGACTCGCGCCTCGAGCAGCTTGATGCGTTGCGATACAGCGGACTGGGACAGCGACAGCACCTGAGCGGCCCGTTCGAAACCGCCCTGTTCGACGACCGATGCCAGCGCGATGAGAAGCTTGTAGTCCAGCATCTATTTTCCTAATGGGTCATTCATAGTATTCGCTTTTCTTATACACCCGCCGTAGCGACAATACGACCCGGTCACCAACAGGAGCAGCACTCATGCCGGGCTTCGGCAGTTTCACCAACGGACTATTTGTCGGCGCCAGTCTGATCATTGCGATTGGCGCACAGAATGCCTTCGTGCTGGCCCAGGGGTTACGCCGTGAACATCACGTAGCTGTTGCGCTGGTATGCATGACCTGCGACGCCTTGCTCATCGCTGCAGGTGTGTTCGGGCTGGCCAGCCTGCTGCAGATGTATCCACTGGCATTGGACGTAGCTCGCTGGGGCGGCGTGGCCTTTCTGGTCGGCTACGCTGTACTTGCTCTGCGCCGTGCTGCCGGCAGTGGCGGATTGCGCGCGGTCGATGCGCCGCGCCGTCCGCTGGGCAGTGTGCTGCTGACTACGCTGGCGGTGACGCTACTCAATCCCCACGTTTACATTGACACCGTCGTGCTGGTCGGCTCCATCGGCGCGCAGCAACCGACCCCGGGCATCTTCGCACTGGGCGCGGTCAGCGCATCGATCCTCTGGTTCGGCCTGCTTGCCATCGGTGCCGCGAGACTCGCTCCCCTGCTGGCCAGACCATTGACCTGGCGGCTGATCGATGTGGGCGTGGCGCTGATGATGCTGAGCGTCGCCTGGATGCTCGCCAGGCCCGCCCTGAGCACCTGAGCGGGGCATAACCACACTTATGGTGCGTGGATAGCCCACGGTGCAGATGCTATGCTCTCGCCTTGCCAAACGATAGACGGGCAGCGCCCTGAGGTAAAAGAGGCGTCAGGTGCACGGATACATCCGTGAAGCCTGCCAGTCGAACGCGGAGTTAATACTTCGAAAGATTCCGTTTCTGAACCCTGATACCTGAAGATGGAGAGAAACCATGGCTTTTGAACTACCCCCACTTCCGTACGAGAAGAACGCTCTCGAGCCGCATATGTCTGCCGAGACGCTCGAGTACCATCACGACAAGCACCACAATACCTATGTGGTCAATCTGAACAACCTGGTCCCGGGCACCGAGTTCGAAGGCAAGGATCTGGAAACCATCATCAAGACTTCCAGCGGCGGCGTCTTCAATAACGCAGCCCAGGTGTGGAACCACACCTTCTTCTGGAACTGCCTGAGCCCGAACGGCGGCGGCGAACCCACGGGCGAGCTGGCTGAAGCCATCAACAAGGCTTTCGGCTCCTTCGACAAGTTCAAGGAAGAGTTCAGCAAGACGTCCATCGCTACCTTCGGCTCCGGCTGGGGCTGGCTGGTCAAGAAGTCGGACGGCTCGCTGGCGATCGTCAGCAAGGGCGGCGCCGGTAACCCGATGACCGATGGCGACGCTCCATTGCTGACCTGCGATGTGTGGGAACATGCCTACTACATCGACTACCGCAACGCGCGGCCGAAATTCGTCGAAGCGTTCTGGAACCTGGTCAACTGGGACTTCGTTGCGAAGAACTACGCAGCGGCCTGATCCCTCCAGGTTGACGAACACCCCGCCCAGGCGGGGTGTTTCGTTTGTGTCATATCACAATGATTTCATATTGATTTCAGTCAACATTTGCCCGCCCCCGCCGACGGTACATTGCGTTTAGGTATTGCAGGACATGCTGAAGAGCCTGCATGATGATTCGGGCCTAACCGATGCACGGAAATAACAAGACCTTGAAACTCGAGCGCCGGCACAGCCTGTCCATCAAGTTGCTGCAACTCGTATTGCTGTGGGCACTGGTGGTGGGACTGATACTCAGCTTTGGGCAGATCCTTTACGATCTGCGCAAGGAACGGGAGCTTATCGACAGTACTGCCGAGCAGATCCTGGCGATGGCGCGCGATCCAGCCACCCAGGCGGTGTACAGTCTCGACCGGGAAATGGCACTGCAGGTAGTGGAAGGGCTTTTCGAGCACCGTGCGGTACGCTTCGCATCGATCGGTCATCCAGACGAAGCGCCGCTGGCCAGCCGGGTTCGCGACCCTATGGACACGCCCTTTCGTGACATCACGGACTGGCTGTTCGGCGTCGAGCAGGCCTACGGCATAGCACTGCACGGCCGCCCACCCTACAGCGAATACTACGGTGATCTGGAGTTGATTCTGGACACCGCGCCCTATGGCAGTGAATTCCTTCAGCGATCGCTGATCATCGTCATTTCGGGCATCTTCCGTGCCATGGCCATGGCGTTCGTACTCTATCTGATCTACCACGTGCTGCTGACGAAGCCGCTGGCCCGCATCATCGAACACATTGCCCAGATCAACCCTGACCAGCCTGGCAGAGCGCCGATCCCGATGCTCCCGGGTCAGGAAAAGAATGAACTGGGTATCTGGATCACCAAGGCCAACCAGTTGCTCGACTCGATCGAGCGCAACAGCACCCGTCGCCGCGAGGCGGAGGCAAATCTGCTGCACATGGCCCAGCACGACCATCTCACCGGACTGCCCAACCGCAGCATGCTGCAGGAGCAACTGGGACGCGTTCTGGCGGATGCCGGCCGACGTCATCGAGGCGTGGCGGTGCTGTGCTGCGGCCTGGATGATTTCAAGGAGGTCAATGAGCAGTTCACCTACCAGTCCGGTGATGCGCTGCTGGTGGCGGTTGCGGATCGGCTGCGAGTCAGCAGCGCCCGTCTGGGCTGTCTGGCCCGGCTCGGCGGGGACCAGTTTGCGCTGGTCCAGACCGGCATCAGCGAGCCGTACGAGGCAGCGGAACTGGCACAAACCGTACTGGACGATCTGAGCGAGCCATTCGAGATCGGTGAGCATCGCGTCGGTCTGCGCGCGACCATCGGCATCACGCTGTTCCCCGATGATGGTGACGATGCGGAAAAGCTCCTGCAGAAAGCCGAGCAAACGATGATGCTCGCCAAGGCGCGCTCGAGAAACCGCTATCAGTTCTACATCGCCAGCCTGGACAGCGAGATGCGCATTCGCCGCGAACTGGAGAAGGATCTGCGCGGTGCGCTGTCACGCAACGAGTTTCACCTGGTCTACCAACCGCAGATCTGCCTGCGCAGCCACAAGGTGGTGGGCGTCGAGGCGCTGCTGCGTTGGGAGCACGCTGAGCGAGGACTGGTTCCCCCGGATTTGTTCATTCCGTTGGCCGAGCAGAACGGCTCGATCATTGCCATCGGCGAGTGGGTGCTCGACCGGGCCTGCCAGCAGCTGCGCACCTGGCACACCGCGGGCTATCCGCATCTGCGCATGGCGGTCAATCTGTCCACCGTGCAGCTGCATCACAGTGAACTGGCCCGGGTAGTGACCAATCTCATGCAGCGCTACGCGCTGCCACCGAACAGCCTCGAGCTGGAGGTGACCGAAACAGGCCTGATGGAAGATATCTCGGCCGCGGCGAACCACCTCAACAGTCTGAAGAAGGCAGGCGTGCTGATTGCCATCGACGATTTCGGTACTGGCTACTCCTCGCTCAGCTACCTGCGCGGCCTGCCGTTGGACAAGATCAAGGTCGACAAGAGTTTCGTTCAGGACGTGCTGCTGGACGAGGATGATGCAACCATCGTGCGCGCGATCATTCAGCTTGGCCGCAGCCTGAATATGGAGGTCATCGCCGAAGGTGTTGAAACCGCAGCGCAGGAAGCCTACATCATTGCCCAGGGCTGCAACGAGGGTCAGGGCTATTTCTACAGCAAACCCCTGCCCGCCGCCGCGCTGATGGACTGGGTACGCGATTTCGAGTATCACCACACTCCTGAAGGCACGCCAAGCCGTTGACGGAATCGGGCCGCACCCCGGTCATCATGTGGCGATCTTGACGGCAAAAGGCCGCTATCCCTGGTTATATTCGCCTTTTTCATACAATTGCGCTTATGCAACGCACAGTTGCCACAACGTCGTTGGATAATACCCAGCCGGACGTGGATAATACGTCGCTCTCCTCGCTCGCCACGCTTTCAGAAGGACCTATTCATGCTGCGTCGCCTGGTTATCCTCATCGTTCTGTTCGTGGTTGTGGTTGCCGGGTTGGGCGTCTACAAGGCGCTCTCGATCCGCTCGCAGATTGCCCAGTTCACCGCACCCAAGCCGCCGATCCACGTGGGCGCCGCCCCGGCCGAGCAGCTGCAGTGGCAGACGCGCCTGCCGGCGATCGGCACGCTGACTGCTGCGCTAGGCGTCGAACTGACCGCCGAGGTCAGCGGGGTGGTATCCGAGGTGCTGTTCGAGTCCGGACAGATGGTCGAAGCCGGGCAGGATCTGGTGCGCATGAGCGGCGACGTCGAGGAGGCCGGCCTGGCAACCGCCGAAGCCCAGGCCGAGCTCGCCGGCGTCGAGTTCAAGCGACAACAGAACCTGCTGCAGCGTCAGAGCATTTCGCAGAGCCAGTTCGATCAGGCGCGGTCTTCTCTGCGTCAGGCCACAGCGCGGGCCGACGAGTTGCGCGCGACGCTGGCGAAAAAACGTATCCGCGCGCCGTTCAGCGGGCGCATCGGCATCAGCCGGGTCGATCCCGGCGACTACCTCTCGCCCGGTGCCAACATCGCCACGCTGCAGAATCTGGAGCGGCTGTTCGTCGACTTCTTCATGCCCGAGCAGTATTACCCGCAACTGGCGGTTGGGCAGACCGTGCGGGTCAAGGTCGGGGCCTTCCCGGGCGAGGTCTTCGAAGCGACCGTAGCGGCCATCAACCCCAAGGTGGAAGCGACCTCGCGTAACCTGCAAATCCGCGCCAGCGTGGCGAACCCGGACGAGAAGCTCCTGCCTGGCATGTTCGCCGAGCTGGAGCTGGTGCTGCCGGGCGATACCGAACAGGTGGTGGTCCCGGAGACAGCGATGACGTTCACGCTGTACGGCAACTCCGTCTATGTCATCACGCCGCGGCGTGACGAAAACGGCGAAGCCGTTGCCGATCAGAGCGGCGAGCCGGTTCTGGAAGTGCAACGCCGTTTCGTCGAAACCGGCCAGCGGCGTGACGGACAGGTGGTCGTGTTGAAAGGTCTGCAGGCAGGCGAACAGGTGGTCACATCGGGCCAGCTCAAGCTGGATAACGGCGCACGCGTCGCCATCGACAACAGCAACCCCCTGTAAGGCGACCCGCCCATGGCATTCACAGATCCGTTCATCCGCAGGCCGGTACTCGCTACCGTCGTCAGTCTGCTGATCGTGCTGCTTGGCCTGCAGGCCTTCAGCAACCTCACCATCCGCCAGTACCCGCAAATGGAGAACGCGCTGGTTACCGTGACGACCGCCTATCCGGGGGCCAACGCCGAGGTCATTCAGGGGTATATCACCCAGCCGATCCAGCAGAGCCTGGCCAGCGCCGAAGGCGTCGACTACATCAACTCGGTAAGCCGCCAGAATTTCTCGGTCATTCAGGTCTACGCGCGCCTGGGCACCGACACCGATCGGCTGTTCACCGACATCATGTCCAAGACCGCCGAAGTGCGGAACCAGCTCCCACCGCAGGCGCAGGAACCGGTCATCAGTCGGCAGGCGGCAGACTCCACCGCGCTGATGTACATCAGCTTTTACAGCGAGACGATGAACAATCCGCAGATAACCGACTATCTGACGCGGATCGTCCAGCCACGCCTCGCCACTCTGCCCGGCATAGCCGAGGCGGAAATTCTCGGCCGCCAGACCTTCGCCATGCGCCTGTGGCTCGATCCGGTCCGCATGGGCGCCTACGGCGTCACTGCAGACGATGTGAACCAGGCAATCCGCGCCTACAACTATCTCTCTGCGGCCGGCGAGACCAAGGGCGAGTACGTGGTTACCAGCGTCAACGCGATGACCGATCTCGAGGACCCGGAGGCCTTCGCGGCGATCCCGGTGAAAATAGATGGTGAGACCCGGGTCCTCGTGCGCGACGTGGCGCGCGTGGAACTTGGCGCCGAAAGCTACGACTCGATCAGCTTTTTCGACGGCATTCCCTCGGTATATATCGGTATCCAGGGAACGCCGCTGGCGAACCCGCTCGACGTGATCAAGGAAGTCCGCGCAGCAATGCCGGAGATCGAAGCGCAACTGCCTCCCGAGCTCAAGGGCTCGATCGCCTACGATGCCACCCAGTTTATCGAGGAATCCATCGATGAGGTGATCAAGACACTGGGCGAAGCGGTGATCATCGTCATCATCGTGGTATTCCTGTTCCTCGGTTCGATGCGCTCGGTGATCATTCCGGTCGTCACCATTCCGCTGTCGATGATCGGCGTGCTGTTCTTCATGCAGCTGATGGGCTACTCGATCAACCTGCTGACACTGCTGGCACTGGTGCTGGCTATCGGGTTGGTAGTCGATGACGCCATCGTGGTAGTGGAGAACATCCACCGTCATATCGAGGAAGGCAAAACACCGTTCGACGCGGCAATCATCGGTGCGCGCGAGATCGCCATGCCGGTTGTCGCCATGACCATCACGCTGGCAGCAGTCTATGCGCCCATCGGCTTCCTGGAAGGTCTGACCGGTGCGTTGTTCCGGGAGTTTGCCTTCACCCTGGCGGGCTCGGTGATCATCTCCGGCATCGTCGCCCTGACGCTATCGCCGATGATGTGTTCCAAGCTGCTGCGCCACGAGGCCAATCCGTCCGGGTTTGCGCACAGGCTCGATGTGATCTTCGAGCGCCTGCAAACGCGTTATCGTCGGATGCTCTCCAGCAGTCTGGACACCAAGGCGGTCACTCTGACCTTCGGCGTTCTGGTGCTGTTACTGATCCCGGTGCTGCTGATGTTCACTCGCAGCGAGCTGGCACCCGAAGAGGACCAGAGCATCATCTTCATGATGTCCAACGCGCCGAAGACGGCGAACCTGGACTATCTCACCCATTACACCGATGAGGTAACACGCGTACTCAAGCAGTTCGACGAGTACGAATCGCACTTCCAGATCAATGGGTCGGACGGCGTTCAGAGCGGTATCGGAGGATTTCTCCTCAAGCCCTGGGAGCAGCGAGACAAGACCCAGATGGAGCTGTTGCCGGACATCCAGGCAGAACTGAACAAGGTCTCGGGCCTGCAGATCTTCGGCTTCAACCTGCCCTCGCTACCGGGCACCGGCGGCGGTTTGCCGGTGCAGTTCGTGATCACCAGTCCCGGCGACTATGAATCGCTGTTGCAGGTGACCGAACAGGTCAAGGCCCGTGCCCAGGAAAGCGGCAAGTTCGCGTTTCTCACCATTGACCTGGCGTTCGACAAGCCCGAAATCACCGTGCGTATCTCGCGGGAGAAAGCCGCGCAGATGGGGGTGTCGATGGCCGACATTGGCAGCACGCTTTCGACGCTGATGGGTGAAGGCGAGATCAATCGTTTTTCCATCAGCGGTCGCAGCTACAAGGTCATCGCCCAGGTCGAGCGAGCCTATCGCGACAACAGCGGCTGGCTGAATCACTACTATGTGCGCAACGAAGCGGGCGAGATGCTGCCGCTGGGCACGCTGATCGAACTCGACGAGCGCGCCCGGCCGACCCAGCTCAACCAGTTCCAGCAACTCAACGCAGCGCGTATTCAGGGCGTACCCCTGGTGAGCATGGGCGAAGCGCTGCAGACGCTGGAAGAGATCGCCGCCGCCGAGATGCCGCAGGGTTTCACCTTTGATTACGCCGGCGCAGCGCGCCAGTACAAGCAGGAAGGTGCCGCGCTGTACGTCACCTTCGGCCTTGCCCTGGCGCTGATCTACCTGGTGCTGGCAGCGCAGTTTGAAAGCTTCCGTGATCCGCTGGTGATTCTGGTCACCGTACCGCTCTCGATCTGTGGGGCGCTGATCCCGCTGTTTCTCGGGATCTCGACAATGAACATCTATACCCAGGTGGGGCTGGTGACGCTGATCGGCCTGATCAGTAAGCACGGCATTCTTATTGTCGAATTCGCCAATCAGCTGCAGCGTCAGGAAGGCCTGTCACAGCGCGAGGCAGTCGAAGCATCGGCGGCCGTCCGTCTGCGGCCTGTACTCATGACGACTGCCGCCATGGTGTTTGCGATGATTCCCTTGCTGCTCGCGGAAGGCGCAGGCGCAGTAAGCCGATTCGACATCGGTGTAGTGATTGCAGCGGGCCTGACCATCGGCACCCTGTTCACGCTGTTCGTGCTGCCGGCGGTGTATCTGGTCTTCGCCGAAAACCATAAGGCTCAGGCGATCGAAGCCCCGGTCTGAACCGAGGACTATCGGGCGACATGGACGCTGCCCGGGATCTGAGGGGCTTCGATGGCCGTTTGACGGTCGACCTATGCCGCCGATAACGGCCAAGAACACTGGATGACAGAGGAAGGGATTCGAAAAGGGACCGACCGCACTGCCGGTCGAGTGCTGGCAGCGCGGCAGCTGACCTGTATCTACTGAAACAATGACTCGCCAGTGAGACCGTGCTGCTCGAGGATGTCACGCAGACGCTTCAGCGCTTCGACCTGAATCTGACGAACCCGCTCGCGGGTCAGACCGATCTCCCGGCCAACCTCCTCCAGCGTGCTGCTCTCGTGGCCACGCAGACCGAATCGACGGGCGACCACTTCACGTTGCTTCTCGGTGAGCTCCGAGAGCCATTGATCGATGCTGGCGTTGAGGTCATCCCCCTGGAGCAGCTCGCACGGATCGTTGTTCTGCTCATCGGTGAGCGTATCGAGCAGCGTCTTGTCAGAATCCGGCCCGAGTGACATATCGACCGAGGCGACTCGCTCGTTGAGACCCAGCATCCGCTTGACGTCTTCGACGGGCTTGTCGAGCAGGTGGGCGATTTCTTCAGGTGAGGGCTCATGATCGAGCTTCTGCGTCAGCTCGCGCGCCGCACGCAGATAGACATTGAGTTCCTTGACGACATGAATCGGCAGGCGAATCGTGCGCGTCTGGTTCATGATCGCGCGTTCGATGGTCTGGCGGATCCACCAGGTGGCGTAGGTCGAAAAGCGGAAGCCGCGCTCCGGATCGAATTTCTCCACCGCGCGAATCAGCCCAAGGTTACCCTCTTCGATAAGATCCAGCAGGCTCAGCCCGCGATTCACGTAACGACGGGCGATCTTCACCACCAGGCGCAGGTTGCTTTCGATCATCCGCTTGCGACCCGCGGCATCACCTTTCTGGGCAAGCCTGGCGAAGTGCACTTCTTCTTCGGGAGTCAACAGGGGGGAAAAGCCGATTTCATTGAGATACAGCTGCGTGGCATCCAGCTGCTTGGTAAATTCGAAGGAGTTCTCGCGGCGATGCGTCCGGGGTGACGCAGCGCGACGCCCGGTTGGCGTCTCCAGACTCAGTTCTTCGACTTCCCTGGCCTCAGGCTCGACTAGAGTCGTTTCATCGTCACTGAGAACCTGTTCGGGCTGATTATTATTGACTGCCATTTTGCTTGCCCCATGTCAAAGTACGTCTGGATTAACGAGAAAGCCCGGCATTACCTTGCCACTCTCCCATCTTTCACACTTATTGACCGAGCAAGCCTCCGCTTGTTCCGGCCTGAACTATACTTTCGCAGATTATCTGCCGAGCATGACAACATTGTGCCGGTTTTGCCCCGCCGTCAACGTTTCGGCAGATGTCCGAGCGGATCAACCGGCTTGCCTTTCTGACGAATTTCGAAGTGCAGCTTCACCCGGTCGGTACCGCTGCTGCCCATTTCGGCGATGACCTGACCGCGCTTGACCTGCTCCCCTTCGCTGACCATCAACTTGCTGTTATGCGCATAGGCACTGAGGAAGGTGTCGTCATGCTTGACGATGATCATGTCGCCGTAGCCGAGCAGCCCGCGCCCGGCGTACACGACGGCGCCATCCGCCGCTGCCTTGATGGGTTGACCGAGCGTGCCGGCGATGTCGATGCCCTTGCTCAGGCTGTTGCCTGACTGGAACCGGGCGATCAGCGGGCCGTCAGCGGGCCAGGCCCAGCCCGAAACCTTGGCTGGCACACTGATGGTGCCGGCGCTCCTCGAGGGAGTGGACTGAGCAGGCGTCGGCGCCGGGATGGTACGCGTCGCGCTGGGTGCAGCCGCAGGCGCACGCGTGATCGGCGCAGAGGGTGACGGTGAGGGTTGCTTGGGCGGTACCGGTGTGGCCGCGGTGCGTCGCGGTGTCTGACCGGGCGCCACACGAAGCTGCTGCCCCGGATAGATGGTGTAGGGCTGTCTCAGATTGTTGTAGCCGGCCACGCTCTGCCAGTCCGTGCCGTAACGGAAGGCGATCTGATAGAGCGTTTCGCCGCGCTGCACCGTGTGCAGTCCCGAGGCGGGTATTTCAGCGGCGCGTGCCTGCGCCCGAGCGGACTGTCCGCCGCGGCTGCGATCATCGATCGGAACATACCCGGAGGGCCCGGCACAGGCTACCAACAACGAACCGACAAGGGCTATCGCACATTGCCGCCAACCGATCACGATCGCAAAACGCTCTGACACACACTGCCCCTGACCAACGCCGACGTTTGCTGGATCACGCCGGGCACTCAGGCCCGCCGTCCCCATCTCTCAAGTGCCATCACTAATACCACGCCCAGCGCCATCAGCGCCATTCCGAGTAGCCAGAACGAGGGTGTTCCTGTGAGCTGTTCGTACTGCAACGGGCCGACGTTGCTCTGGATAAGAGGCACCATCTCGCCGTGACTGTCCTGTCTCCAGCTGACGGTTTCCTTCCACGGCCAGACCTTGTTCAGCGAACCGAGCAGCAGGCCAGTGAGGAATGCCAGCGTGATGTTACGTACGTAGTCGAGCAGCCAGGACAACAGCCGCGCGAAGCTGAGCAGCCCACCAATGCAACCGAGCATGAACACGCCGAGCAGCGCCAGATCCAGGTTGCGCACCGCTTCGAGCACGCCGGCGTACAGACCCAGCAGCAGCAGAATGAAACTTCCGGATATTCCCGGGAGGATCATGGCGCAGATCGCAATGGCCGCGCCGAAGAACAGCGTGACCATGGTCACCGGCAATTGAATGGGGACCGCCACGGTTACCAGATAGGCAAATACGGTGCCGGCAAATACCGCGGCAAGACTGCCTGCGTTCCATCGCTCTATCTGCCGTCCAACCAGCAGCACCGACGCAATGATCAGGCCGAAGAAGAACGACCACAGCGGCTCGGGATGCTCGGTCAGCAGATAGCTGATCAACTGCGCCAGGCTGAATACGCTGGTGAGGATGCCAGCCAGCAGCGTGAGCAGAAACGGCGCGTCGACCGCTTGCCAGGTTTCCCGAAATCGCCCGCGGACCAGCCACAACAACTTGTCCGGCGTGCACGCAGCAATGGCATCGATCAAGCGGTCGTAAATGCCGCTGATGAATGCAATGGTGCCGCCTGAAACGCCGGGAACAATGTCCGCGGCGCCCATCGCCATGCCTTTGAAAAATACGGGTATATACTGCCTGAAGGGTGTGGGTGGTGCGCTCACGAGTTGATGGCTCCTGCCAGCAATGGTACGAATCGTACCGGTTCGACCTGATGTCGTATGAACTGTTCGCCTTCGCGAATCACCAGCGTCAGATATTGCTCGCTTTCGCCCACAGGAATCACCATGCGCCCGCCGTCGGCCAGTTGACCGAGCAACTCGGCGGGGACGTCAGCCGGCGCAGCGGTAACCAGGATTGCATCGTAGGGGCCGTATTGTGGCCAGCCCCAGTTGCCATCGGCGTGCCGAAACACCACATTGCGCACGTTGATGTCCTTGAGCACCACCTTGGCGCGCTCCTGCAACGGCAGAATCCGCTCGACGCTGAACACCCGCTCGACCACCTGCGCCAGGATGGCAGTCTGGTAACCGGAGCCGGTCCCCACCTCCATTACCTTGTCCAGCGGACCGCCGCCCAGCAGCAGTTCGGTCATGCGGGCAACGATGTAGGGTTGCGAAAGCGTCTGGTTATGCCCGATCGGCAGTGCCGTGTCTTCATAGGCACGATGGGCCAGAGCTTCGTCGACGAACAGATGCCGCGGCGTCCGGCGGATCGCCTCGAGCACATGAAGGTTGCGGATACCTTCTTCGAAGAGTCGCTCGAGCAAGCGTTCGCGCGTCCTCTGCGAAGTCATGCCGATGCCGCTTTTATATATGTCGTCTCTCACATCTACCCCAACCGTTCCAGCCACTGGCCAAGGTGATCGAATACTTCGTAGTGCGTCTTGTCCACGCGCAGCGGCGTGACCGAAACGTAGCCCTGCATGACCGCATGGAAGTCGGTGCCCTCGCCGCCGTCCTCGGCGTCGCCGGCCACCGATATCCAGTAGCCTTCCTTGCCCCGAGGGTCGACCCACTTGACCGGGCGCGCCGCGCGGGAGCGATGCCCGAGGCGGGTCAAGCGTATACCCTTGATGTGTTCCAGCGGCAGATTGGGAATGTTGACGCTCAGCACGGTTCGGGGCGGCAGATCCAGCTCTTCGTGCGTCTCGACCATGCGTCGCGCGATGGACGCCGCCGCCGGGAGGTTGTCTGGCTGACGGCCGACCAGAGAGAAGGCCATGGCCGGGCGCGATAGAAAGCGTCCCTCCAGTGCGGCGGCGACCGTGCCGGAGTAGAGCACGTCATCACCCAGATTGGCACCGAGGTTGATGCCCGCGACGACCATATCGACACTGTCCTGATACAGCGCATTGAGCCCGAGGTGTACGCAGTCGGTGGGTGTGCCGTTGAGACCTATGAAGCCATTGGCAAGGGTGAACGGACGCAGCGGCTTGTCCAGGCTCAGGGCGCTGCTTGCACCGCTGCGATCTTCATGGGGTGCCACGACCACACAGTCGGCGTAATCTTTCAAGGCGCCATGCAACGCTGCCAGGCCAGGAGCCAGCACGCCGTCGTCGTTGGCAATAAGGATACGCATCAGCTCTCGCTTTCCAGTCCGCCGCCGGGCTCGTCAGTCAGGTCGACGAGTTCTCGTATGACCGCCGTCGCAAAGCAACCCGTTGGCAGGGTGAATTCCAGTTCAATACTCGTAGGGGACGGATAATGCCATGCCAGCGAACCTATTGGGAGGCGCAGAATGCGTCTGGCCTGCTCCAGACCGGCCTGTTCCAGCCAGGCCGCCAGCGCTGGCTCGCTTTGCGCGGTTTCCCGTTCCAGCGATGCCAGCATCGGCCCGACGGACGGCTCACCACTCCCCCAGAGCGGCCCCGTAGGATGAATATCCAGTGCCAGCACCCGTGGATCGTTCTCAACCAGACGCGCCGCCGCAAAGTGACTGCGGCTGTCGGTGAAGGCCACACAATCCTCTTCCTGAATGCGATTCCAGGTACCGGCCGCTACCCGGCGCGCCAGAACGCGATTGAACAGCAGGCTGCGGGCAGCACTCAGCAGGCGCGAACGGGTGCCTCGCGCGGGCGGGAAGGCGCCGCGGGCGGCCCAGTCCTGCGCATCGACAACGTTGGAGCCGCCGCGGCCGAAACGCTGCGGGCCAAAGTAGTTCGGCACACCCGCCGCTGCGATCTGCTGCAGACGACGGTCAAGCGCCTCGCGGTCTGCCTGTAGCTCGCTGAGCACGATGACGAAACGGTTGGCGCTGTGCGCCCCGCGTTGCAACTTGCGACGATGGCGTTGACTGTCCAGACAGCGCAGATCATCGCTCCACAGGCCAGACAGGTCCGGATCAGGGCGGCCGGGCAGCTGAATACTGAACCATTGGCTGGTCACCGCACGTCGGTCCTTGAGACCTGCGTAGCTTACGTCCCGCACCGACACGCCAGCCGCACGCGCCAGGCGGCGGGCGACATCCTCGGTATTCAGGTTGCGTTTGAGCAGGTGCAGCCAGAGGTGCTCACCTTCGCCACCGAGTTCAATATCCAGGATCTCGATGACGTGGAAGTGCTCTGGCAACGCCTTGAGCACGGCGGACCCGCAACTCGGCCCCCATGCGGTGGGGCCGAGGAGTTCGACGCCACTCACAGAGCCAGCAGGAGCGCGACAGCGTGAACCGCTATGCCCTCTTCCCGGCCGATGAATCCCAGCTTCTCGGTGGTAGTGGCCTTGACGTTGACCTGATCGAGGTCAACCGCAAGGTCGTCGGCGACCTGCTGCCGCATGGCTGGAATATGCGGCGCCATCTTCGGTGCCTGTGCAACGATGGTTGCGTCCACATTACCCACCCGCCAACCCCTGGCCTGAACCAGGCCGAGCGCATGGCGCAGCAACACTCGGCTGTCCGCACCCTTGAAGCGGGGGTCAGTGTCGGGGAAATGCTGGCCGATATCACCCAGCGCGGCGGCACCGAGCAGCGCGTCGGTCAGCGCGTGCAGTAGTACATCGCCGTCGGAATGCGCGACCAGCCCATGATGATGCGGGATGCGGACCCCGCCGAGGATGATGTGATCGCCGTCGCCGAAGCGATGGACGTCGTAACCGTGGCCGATGCGCATGGCAATCCTGAGTAATGGATGGGGCGATCGATTCTACCGGCTGGGCCTCGATAATAGAAAGGCCAGCCGGTGAATGCGACGCCGGTGCAGCCTGTTGGTGCTAGCGCGGCACGCCCAGCGCCCGGGCGTGGTGATGCAGATGCTCATCGATGAAACTGGCGATGAAGTAATAACTGTGGTCATAACCCGGTTGGCGCCGCAGCGTCAGCGGGTAGCCCGCAGCGGCCGCCGCTTCTTCGAGCGCTTCCGGCTTGAGCTGTTCAAGCAGAAATGAGTCGTCCTCCCCCTGATCCACCAGGCACGGCAGCTTCTCGGTCGCCTGGGCCATCAGCTCGGATGCATCCCACTGCTTCCATTGCGCCTCGTCAGGACCCAGATAACGCCCAAGCGCCTTCTGCCCCCAGGAGCACGCCGACGGATTGGCGATCGGCGCGAAGGCCGAAACCGAACGATAGCGACCCGGATTTTTCAGCGCACAGATCAGAGCGCCGTGACCACCCATCGAATGTCCGCTGATACTGCGTTGTTCGCTGACCGGGAAATTCGCCTCGATCAGCGCAGGCAGTTCCCGGGCCACATAGTCGTACATGCGGTAATGGGTCGCCCAGGGCTGCTGGGTAGCGTTGACATAAAAGCCCGCACCCAGACCAAAATCGTACGCGCCGTCCGGATCGTCCGGCACGCCTTCGCCACGAGGGCTGGTATCCGGGCAAACGATGACCAGACCAAGTTCTGCAGCCAGCCGCTGAGCCCCGGCCTTCTGCATGAAGTTTTCATCGGTACAGGTCAGGCCGGACAGCCAGTACAACACCGGCAGCGGGTTGCCCTGCTCCGCCTGCGGCGGCAGGTAAACCGCAAATATCATGTCGCAGCCAAGCACGTCGGAGCGGTGCCTGCAACGCTTGTGCCAACCGCCGAAGCTTCTGTTGGCAGCGACCAGTTCCAGATCAGTCATTGAAACCTCTTCGTGGGCAGTGATCGATAGTCCTTCGAGGTCCCGCGCGCCGGGTGAGGCGGGAACGGACCCGGTCAAGGCTTCTAGAAATGGATAACCGTACGAATACTCTTGCCCTCGTGCATCAGGTCAAAGGCCTCATTGATCTCGTCCAGTCCCATGTTGTGAGTGATGAACGTATCGAGCGGGATCTCGCCGGTCTGGGCCTTCTCGACATAGCCCGGCAGTTCCGTACGGCCCTTGACGCCGCCGAACGCGCTACCACGCCACACCCGACCGGTCACCAACTGAAATGGACGGGTGCTGATTTCCTGGCCAGCACCGGCAACGCCAATGATGGTCGACTCGCCCCAGCCCTTGTGGCAGCACTCCAGAGCAGCGCGCATCAACTGAACATTGCCCACGCACTCGAAGGAATAATCCACACCGCCATCGGTCATCTCGACAATGACGTCCTGAATCGGTTTGTCGTGATCCTTCGGATTGACGAAATCGGTAGCACCCAGCTCACGGGCGATATCGAACTTCGACGGGTTGATGTCGATGGCGATGATGCGACTGGCGTTGACCATTTTCGCACCGATAATCGCTGCCAACCCGATACCCCCGAGGCCGAATATGGCGACGGTGGCGCCCGCTTCAACCTTCGCTGTATTGATCACGGCGCCGATGCCCGTGGTAACGCCGCAGCCAAGCAGGCAGACCTTGTCCAGAGGCGCTTCCCTGGGGATCTTCGCCAGTGAAATTTCCGGCAGAACGGTGTACTCGGAAAAGGTTGAGGTGCCCATGTAGTGATAGATCGGCTTGCCCTGATAGGAAAAGCGGGTGGTTCCATCAGGCATCAGACCCTTGCCCTGCGTGGCCCGGACGGCCTGACACAGGTTCGTCTTTCCCGATCTGCAGAATTTGCATTCGCGGCATTCGGCCGTGTACAGAGGGATAACGTGATCACCTACTTCCAGCGAGGTCACCCCCTCGCCCACCGCCTCGACAATGCCACCGCCCTCATGACCGAGAATCGCCGGGAAAATGCCTTCCGGATCCTCACCAGACAACGTGAACGCGTCGGTATGACAGACCCCGGTCGCCACGATACGCACCAGAACTTCGCCGGCCTTCGGCGGAGCGACGTCTACTTCGACAATTTCAAGTGGCTTGCCTGCTTCGAACGCCACAGCTGCGCGGGACTTGATCATCAAACTTTCTCCAACTGCGTTAGGGTCGGCACAGTTTAGGTCATGCGGGACGGGGGCGAAAACAGCGCGTGCGCCGCTGACCAGGGGAAGCTGGAACAACGGGCACGAAAAAAGGGGCCGTAGCCCCTTTTTTCAATGCGTCACATCGAGACGATGTGCGCACACGGCGCGATCAGTTCATGCTGGATACGCGCTGCTGCAGCTCCGGATCGCTCTGCAGACGGGTTGCAATTTCGTTGTACTTGGGAATTTCCATACCCTCGTCACGAACGGCCTCGACCATTTTTTCCTGGGCTTCCATCTGCAACGACTGGGCCTTCTCCTGATCTTCAGCTTCTGCCAGCTTCTCGGAGAACTCGTCGCGGATCTCGCTTACCTTCGACTCGGCAGAGGCAAACTTCTCCAGATCGTTATCGCTGATCTGTGCGGTTTCAGCGCCCATGGCACCCGGAGCACCCTGCTGGCCTTGCTGAGTCTGCTGAGCCTGCTGGCCCTGCTGAGCGCCTGTAGCACCTTGCGAACCGGTAGTGGACTGTGCAAGTGCGCTCGGTGCGGCTGCACCAAGGGTAGCCAGAGCGACGGCGGCGGTAAGAGTCTTGAGTGTATTCATGGTCTTCTCTCCTTTCGTTTGAGATTCCCTGTTCATCCTTCAAGGTGCGTGCCAACCCTATGTAAAATCACGTATCTATCTGATTTAAGGCATTTTTTTATTCGTCACCCGCCTTCATGCGTCAGCGCTAGCGCGCGATTAGATGTGACATATATATACATGGGACAAATCTGACCGTATCAATCTTGCGCACTCCCCTGTTTATCGCGCGCAAAAAAAAGGGCCCCGAAGGGCCCTCTTCATGCACTAAGCGATCAGTTCGCGTCGCGCTCGAGATCACGCTGTTCGCGTTCCATCTCGTCAGGCGCACCGGTAACGCCCGAACGGTCAGCGGTACGGGCTGGATCATCCATGCCTTCCCCTGCTCGCGCCGAGTTACCCGAAGCACCGGTTGCGCCAGACGCCGAAGTGGCGCTGCTGCCACTGCTACCGGAAGTGGAAGCACCTGACGATTGCGAGCCGGAGGTGGTACCAGCGGCAGCACCCTGCCCGGTCTTCGACTTGGAATCAGACTTCATGTCCTCGTCCATGGTGCTGTCGCCCATACCTGCTTCAGCAGCGCCCCGATTGGTCGGCCGAATGCTGGCGCCTTCCGGACCGGCTGACGTGTTGGTGCCCGAATTGGCGCCCTGTGTGCCGCCAACGCCCGGAGCATCCGGATCAGCGTGGGGAGCACCGGGTGTTGCATGGGTGGCGCCCTGGCCACTGGCGGCCTTGTTTGCGGACGCAGACTGTGCGAGCGCGTCCGAACCGATCATAGAAAGCGAAGCGAATGCAACGGCGGTACCAAGTGTTGTCATGATTTTCATTCTGCATCTCCATCATTTCTGTCTGGATGTAAGGCATTGGGCGAGGCACGCCGCGCAAAGTTCCTCTGAACGGTTGCTACGAGATGTGTGCTCGACGCTTCAGGCCCCGCCAGATACCGGATCAGTAATCGCTGGCCCGATCTTCCTCTTCTTCCAGATCCGAGGTATTTGCAGCGTCGGGGCCGGTCACGCTTGGCGTGCTTTGCGCCGCGCTACCTTCATCGGCAGGGCCCATGCCGGTGCTGGCTCCGGGCGTGGTGGTTCCGCTCCCGGCACCTGTTGCCGTGTCGGTGGAGGCACCGCCGGCAGTACCGGTTGTGGTACCTGTTCCAGTACCGCCGGAACCGGCTGTTCCGCTACTGCCAGCCCCCATGCGAGTGTCTGCCCCAGTGCGGCTGTCAGTGGTCGTGGTCGGACCTGTGGTGGTACCAGCACCCGTCGTGGATCCGGCGCCCGCAGCGGTGCCTGAGCCGGTATTGGTCCCGGTTGCGGCGTCGACGCCGGTGGTGGTGTTGGCGCCCGAGGTACCTGCACCGGCTCCGGACGACCCGGCAGCGCCTTGCGCCATGGCAGCGGTACCGGCCAGGCTGAGGGATGCAAATGCGATTGCGGCAGTGAGAGTCTTCAGGGTGTTCATGCACTACTCCTCTTCGGATGAGCATTAACGACACACCATTTCGCGTAGCCGACCGGATTGTCGACGCTGCGCGGCACTGCAGGCGCATCGATCTTGCAGGGGGCCTCGATTTGCCATGCGGATGAAGCTGTATAGAATCTATACATGATTAAAAAATATCCGCTCGAACAGAAGCTTCCCTTCCTCAAGACCGCCTGGTCCAGTGCCAACGGATTACAGCAGACATTGCTGGTGTTCGTGGTGCTTCCGCTCATGCTGCTGACGGCACTGGGTATACGTATTGGCCTCCAACAAGCGAACCAGTTCCAGGAACAGCGCCTGAAAAACGATCTTGAGCTGATCGGACGCGCTATAAGCATCCCGGTCGGCGCCGCCCTGAGTCAGGGCGATCAGCGCCAGATCGAGCTGTCGCTGGGTTCCGTATTCGTGCTGGGCGAGGTGTACGGCGCCTCGGTTTTCGATGTCAACGGGGTACGCATTGCGTCGGCAGGCATTACTGAAAGCGACCTGTCGCGGTCGACGATTCCCGAACGCATCGTGTCCACGGGCCAGGGACAGGAAGGCTACAGCCGGGTAGCCGGGCGCGAACTGTTTTCCCACTTTCTGCCGCTGTTCGACAGCGCCGGGCAGATTCAGGGGCTGATCCAGATCACGAGATTGGCGAGCGATTTCCGTCAGGCGCTGGATCGCTTCACCATCATCGCCTGGTTGATCTGGGGATTGCTCAGCGTGACCATCGTCGCCGCGGTGCTGCTGGGCCACCACGGCGGGATTGGTCGCTACGTTGACAGACTCCTGGAACACATGAGCCGCGTCGCCCAGGGCGACCACTCGCACCGTGCCGGTCTGGATGGCCCTCAGGAAGTGGCATCGCTTGCAGAGGGACTCAATCGGATGCTCGACAGCATCGAGGCGGCCAACAGCGAACTCGACGAACATCGCCGCGCCGAAACGGAGCTGCTCAGACGGCTCAAGGACAACGAGAAAATGGCGGCGATTGGCAGCATGGCCCGCGGCATCGCCCATGAGCTCGGAGCACCATTGAGCGTGATAGACGGCCGTGCGCGCCGGCTGGAGCGTTCGGCCAGCCTGGATGAACAACAACAGCGGCAACTGATAGGCATCCGTTCACAGGTCGCCCGCCTGACGCGTACGGTGAGTCAGCTGCTTGATTACTGTCGTCCGGCTGCGCCTCAGCCTCGCTTGCTGGACCCCCATCTGATGATCGCCAACATCGTCGAGGGCATTCAGCCTGAAGCCGATTCCAGCGCACGCACGCTGTCAGTCGGAGCCAGCGACGCGCTGCCGCCGATCATGGGGGACTCCGGCCGCCTCGAGCTGGCGCTGCTGAATCTGGTACGCAATGCCCTGCAAGCGTCCACCAGCCAGGTCCATATCCGCGCGCGGACCGACGACGACTGGTTGCGAATCGACGTCATCGACGACGGACCCGGGCTACCCGATCTGCCAGTAGAGCAGCTGCTGGAGCCGTTCTTCACCACCAAATCCCCCGGCGACGGTACTGGCCTCGGCCTGGCCATCGTACAAACCGTCGCCGAGGAACATCACGGCAGACTGACCTTGCACAACGCCGCGGAAGGAGGCTGCATGGCGACGCTGTTGCTGCCGCTTTCGCACCCAATGAACCCGGAGGTTGCATGAACGACAGGGAGCACATCGTACTCATCGAAGACGACCGGGGCCTGCGCGAGCTGCTGCAGGAAGAACTCGAGGGTGAAGGCTATTCGGTAACCGCCTGCGCAGATGCCGAAAGCGGTCTGCTGGCGATACGCGAGCACGTGCCCGCGCTCGTCGTCAGCGACCTGCGCCTACCGGGTGCGGATGGGTTGAGCCTGCTTCCGGCCATCGCGAAGTGCTCCCCCAGACCTTCGGTGCTGATCATCACCGCCTTCGGCTCGGTCCAGCAGGCGGTGGAATCACTCAAGGCCGGCGCAGACGACTTCCTCACCAAGCCGCTTGAGATGGATCACTTTCTGCTGACCGTAAGCCGGCTGCTGGATAACCGGCGCCTGCGTAGCGAAGTCCAGCGTTACCGCTCGATCCTCGGCGTCGAGCAGTTTCACGGCATTATCGGGCAGAGCCCGGCCATGCAGCAGCTGTTCCACCAGATCAGGCAGATCGCCGGCTCGGACGGCCCGGTGCTGGTCCAGGGCGAAAGTGGAACGGGCAAGGAACTGGTCGCGCGCGCCGTGCACGAACAGAGCTCGCGCAAGGATAAGCCCTATCTGGTGGTGAACTGCGGAGGGATCCCCGGCGAACTGATGGAAAGCGAATTCTTCGGACATTCAGCCGGAGCATTCACCGGCGCGAAGAATCAACGTGCCGGCCTGTTCCAACAGGCCGACGGCGGGACGCTGATGCTCGACGAACTCGGCGAGATGCCGCTGGCCCTGCAGGCCAAGTTACTGAGAGCCCTGCAGGACGGGCGCATCAGGCCGGTCGGCAGTGATCATGAAATCCAGGTTGATGTGAGGGTCATCGCCGCCACCAACCGCAACCTCACCGAGGCTGTGGCAGATGGCACCTTTCGCGAGGATCTGTACTACCGGCTGGAAACGTTCGGCATTCAGGTGCCACCTCTGCGCTCACGCCGCGAAGACGTCCCTCAGCTGGCCGCGTTTTTCCTGGCGCGGTTCAATGCCCGCCAGGGCCGTAGCGTCAAGGGCTTCAGCGATGAGACCCTGGCGCTGCTGGCTGGCTACGGCTTCCCCGGCAATGTGCGCGAGCTGCAGAACGCTGTCGAGCGCGCTGCGACGTTTTGCGATACGGCGCTGATCGAGCCCCGTCATCTGCCCGAACGCATGCTCGATACGCCTGCCGCGGAGCCCGCTTCAGCGGACGTGTCGCACGAAGACGCTCCCAGCCAGGGCGATGCGCAGAATCTGCCGGACCTGGAGACCGTTCAGCGCAAACACATCCATCGCGTCCTCGCTGCGACCCAGGGGAACAAGCGACGGGCTGCCGACATCCTCGGCATCACTCGCCGCACGCTGTATCGCTGGCTGGAGTAACCACAAGGATAAGGCTGTCGCATACCGGACGATTCCGCGCGCTGCTGAAGCTGGTGTACAAGCTGCAGGGGGCCTACGGTCGGAGCGACATTGCACAGGAGTACTCCATGGAATTTGCCAAGGCATTCTTCGATATCGGCGTGTTCACCAACCAGCGCGAGGCCCAACAGGTGTTCTGGGCGGAGCGTGCGGGCTTGCCGTTCGACCATACCCAGAAGCTCGGCGGCGGCGTGTTGCAACATCGCTATCAGGCCGACGCCGCAATTCTGAAACTCAACGATGCACGCGATGCGCTGGCCGACATCGGGCCAGGTCCGATCCGAGAAATACTGGTCGCAAGTCCTGATGCTCCCGAGCCGATATCGCTGAGCGACCCGGACGGCAACCGTGTGACGCTCGTACCTTGCGGTCACCAGAACATACAGGGGCTGGCCGCGCGTCTTGTGGTGAGCGATCCCCTGCGCAGCCGGACGTTCTATCGCGATGCGATAGGCATGACCGAGCTCTCTGATGACAGGCTACATTGCGGCCTGGGTCAGTTGTGGCTGGAGCCCGGCGGCACCGCCGACCCTGACCAGCCTCTGGCCGCTCGCGGCATCCGCTATCTGACCTTTCAGGTGTTCGATTGCGATACGGCGTTCGCGCACGCCGTTGCGGCGGGAGCGATGCCTGCCCGAGAACCGGTGACGCTGGGGAGCACAGCCCGCATTGCCTTCGTGAAGGATCCCGACGGTACCTGGATCGAACTGTCTCAACGCGCTTCGGTCACCGGCAAGGCGGTCTGAAAGAGGTTCTGGAAGCACCTCTTTACAGAGTCTTTACGCTGCAGGGCGCGCGCTTGACAGTGAGCACAGTACACTGGCTCCACGATTTCAGCAGAGACCTCTTACGATGAACTCCGCAGCACCGGGCAAACGCCGCCGGTACGTCTGGCTTGCGCTGGCCATTGCGCTGTGCGTTGCGCTGGCCGGCTG
The DNA here is from genome assembly GCF_020025155.1 of Halopseudomonas nanhaiensis. Classification (NCBI taxonomy): domain Bacteria; kingdom Pseudomonadati; phylum Pseudomonadota; class Gammaproteobacteria; order Pseudomonadales; family Pseudomonadaceae; genus Pseudomonas; species Pseudomonas nanhaiensis. The sequence goes on along the minus strand of NZ_CP073751.1, from coordinate 1,051,291 downwards.
GTATGCCTGGTCCAGCAACGCCCGCGGTACCCCGACCTACTCCACTGCCAGCGCAGAACGCGGCGACGTGGAGGACAACATCACGGCACTCGGAACGCTCGAGCCCTTGAACAACGTGGATGTCGGTACTCAGGTCTCGGGGCAGCTGCGGGCACTGCATGTGCAGCTGGGCGATCAGGTGGAGGAAGGTCAGCTCCTCGCGGAAATCGATCCCACCGTGTATCTCGCCCGCGTCGAGGCGACCCGCGCCCAGCTGGCCAACCTGAGGGCGCAGCTGGCCGATCGCGAAGCCCAGCAGACGCTCGCCCGGCTGCAGGCCCAGCGCCAGCGAAATCTGATCGAGCTAGACGCGACCAGTCAGGAGCAAGTGGAAAGCGCCGAGGCCACCCTGCGCTCGGCCAACGCACAGATTCAGGCCATCGAAGCCCAGGTCCGCCAGGCCGAATCGGCGCTCAAGGGGGAAGAAGCCGACCTCAATTACACCCGCATTTACGCACCCATGGGCGGCACCGTGGTGCAACAGCTGGCCAACCAGGGCCAGACGCTGAATGCCAACCAGACGGCGCCGATCATCGTGCGGGTCGCCGATCTCAGCACCATGACCGTCCGCACCCAGGTGTCAGAAGCCGATATCGCCCAGTTGAAGGTGGGCATGCCGGCCTACTTCTCCACGCTTGGCCAGCCGCAACGGCGCTGGGAGGGTACGCTACGCCAGATATTGCCCACGCCCGAGGTGCTCAATAACGTTGTGCTGTTCAACGCCCTGTTCGATGTACCCAACCCTGACGGCAACCTGCTTCCGCAGATGAGTGCTCAGGTCTTTTTCGTGCGCGCGGCTGCGCGGGATGTGCTGACCATTCCGGTGGCGGCCTTGAAGCCGGCCTCCAGCGAACAACGCCGCTCGGACGGTGACTGGTGGCAGGTCGAGGTCATCGATGCACAAGGCGGTATCCAGCCGCGGGAGGTCCGTGTAGGCATCCGCAACCGGGTGAGCGTGGAGGTCCTCGAAGGCCTGAACGAAGGTGAACAGGTCGTGACCGGCCAGGCCAGCACGGCTGCGGCCAACCGTGGCGGCCCATCCCGCCGGTTCATGTGACATGGCAGAGCCCCTGATCAGCCTGCAGGACATTACCCGTACCTACCGCAACGGCGAGCTGGCGACCACGGTGCTGCATGGCGTGTCGCTGGACATCCACGAAGGCGAGTTCGTCGCCATCATGGGCGCATCGGGTTCCGGTAAATCGACATTGATGCACCTGCTCGGCTGTCTGGACAGTCCCACGGCCGGCAGGTATCGCTTCGCCGGTGAGGATATCGCCGCACTGGACAAGGATCAGTTGGCACATCTGCGGCGCAAGACCTTCGGGTTCATATTCCAGAGTTATCACCTGATCCCCTCTGCCACCGCGACGGAAAACGTCGAAGTGCCGGCCATCTATGCCGGCACACCGCGCCACGAACGGCATGCCCGCGCCGAGGCGCTGCTGAGCGAGCTGGGGCTGGCCGAACGACTCGGCAACCGTCCCAGTCAGCTGTCCGGCGGGCAGCAGCAGCGCGTGTCCATCGCTCGTGCGCTGATGAACGATGCACGGGTGATCCTGGCCGACGAGCCGACCGGCGCGCTGGACAGCAAGAGTGGCGCCGACGTTCTCGCGCTGCTCAAACAGCTGCACGCCCGGGGCAAGACGGTCATCGTGATTACCCACGACCGCGAAGTCGCCAGCCACGCCGATCGTCTGGTGGAGATCAGGGACGGCCGCATCATTCATGACAGCGGCCCGTCAGCACGCGCGCGGCAGTCTCCAACCGGCTCGGACTGCCTCACCGGAGAGCGGGAGACAGAGCGGCGGGCGGCGCTTGCTGACACCGGGGAGGCCATCCGGATGGCATTACGTGCGCTGCGGGCCAACCTGTTTCGCACGGTACTGACCCTGCTCGGTATCGTCATCGGCGTAGCCTCGGTGGTGGTGATGCTCGCAGTAGGCAATGGCGCGCGCCAGGACGTGATCGATCGCATCAGCTCGCTGGGCACCAACCTGTTGCTGGTCCGACCCGGCGCACCGAACATGCGCCGCTCGCTCGACGGACAGGTCACCACGCTGGTCGCAGCCGATGTGGAGGTGATCGCCGAGGTCGACAACGTTCGGGCCGCCGTGCCGGAGATGAACGGCCGCGTCATCCTGCGCGCCGGCAATACCGATTACTCCACGCAGGTAACCGCCACCACTGCAGCGCTGCCGCTGGCCCGCGATTGGGCCGTGGCGGCCGGCGTGTTCATCGATGATCTGGACAATCAGCGCTATTCGGCTGTCGCGGTGCTGGGAAAGACGGTCGCCGGCAATCTGTTCGGCAGTTCCGACCCGCTGGGGGAGTACGTACTGATCAACAACGTGCCCTTTCAGGTCATCGGCATCATGGCCGAAAAAGGCGCCGCCCCCTGGGGCGCTGACCAGGACGACGTTGTGTTCGTGCCACTCAACACCGGCAGCCTACGGCTGATCGGGCAGCGTTATCTGAACTCGATAACCGTGTTGATCGATGATCTCGCCGCAGCAGAAGCAACACAGGAGGCCGTACAGCAGACACTGTTGCAGGCCCATGGCGGCGTGGAAGACTTCCAGATTCGCAACATGGCCTCATTGCTGGAGAACATCGCAGATACCCAGAACACCTTCACCGTACTGCTCGGCTCGATTGCAGCGATATCCCTGCTGGTCGGCGGCATTGGCGTGATGAACATCATGCTGGTCAACGTCACCGAGCGTACGCGGGAGATCGGTATACGGGTGGCGACCGGCGCGCGCACGCGCCACATCCTGCAGCAGTTCATCGTCGAGGCGCTGGTGGTGTCGGCGATCGGCGGGGCGCTGGGTGTACTGTTCGGGCTTGGCTTCGCTGCGCTGCTGCAGCTGCTTGGCACGCCCATCCAGTTCACGCCGGGTCCGGTGGCTCTGGCCTTCGGTTGCGCATTCGCCACCGGCCTGATCTTTGGCTACATGCCCGCTCGCAAGGCGGCGCATCTCGATCCAGTGGTGGCCCTGAGTGCAGAGTAAAGGATTCATCCTGCTACCGGTCGCCCTGCTCACCCTGGCCGGCTGTGCAGCCAGGGTGGCGCAGCCAGACGTCGGAATCGACGTGCCTGATAGCTGGAGCGTACACACGCCAGAGGCCGAATGGCCTGCCGAGGACTGGTGGCATGGCTATCAGTCCCCCGCCCTGGATGAGCTGCTTCACCGTGCCCGTAAGGGCAACCTGGATCTGGCCTCCTCGGCCGCCCAATTGCTGCAAGCTGACGCCCAGCTCCGTCAGGCCGGTGCCAGCCTGCTCCCGCAGCTCGGCGGGAGCCTAGGCGCCTCGCGCAGTGAAAGTCAGCGTGCCGCCGAGCCCAGCAGTGACCGTCGCAGCTACTCCGCCGCGCTGAACGCCAGTTACGAGGTTGATTTCTGGGGACGCAATCGGGCCAACGTGGAGTCAGCGCGGGCGGCGTTGCAAGCCTCCCGCTTCGATCGGCAAACGCTGGCGCTGAGTATCGATGCCAGCGTGGCAAGCACCTGGATACAGTGGCTGGAAACGCACGAGCGGCTTCAACTTGCGCGCAGAAGCCTGGAAAACGCCGAGCGTGTGCTTGCACTGATCGAAGCCCGCCAACGCTTCGGAGCGGCAGACCGGCTTGAAGTCAGTCAGCAGCGTACACTGGTGTTGCAGCTGCAAGCTTCATTGCCTGCGCTCGATCAGAGCGAACTGCAGTTGCGCAATGCGCTGGCCCTGCTGCTGGGTGAAGCGCCCGGTACGACCCTTCCCGCGCCGATTGCGCTTGGCAATGTGGCTGTGCCGGAGATTGGCGTCGGCCTGCCAGCCGAACTGCTGGCCCGGCGCCCCGACATTCGCGCCAGCGAAGCGCGCCTTGCCGCGGCCAATGCCGATCTGCATGCAGCGCGGGCAGCGTTGTACCCCTCCATTCAGTTGACCGGCCAGCTCGGCGTGCAAAGCCTGGCGCTGTCCGGACTGGTCAACGACCCTGCCAGGACCTGGAACCTGGTAGCCGGGCTTACCCAGCCGATCTTTCAGGGCGGGCGGTTGCGGGCGCAGGTCGACCTGTCCGCGGCGCGCCAGGAGGAACTGTTGGTGAATTATCAGCGGGTGGTATTGCAGGCGCTGCAGGACGCCGATACGGCGCTGGGCGCGGTGTATCGCGCGCGCATGCGGTTCGCGCTGCTCGAGCAGGCCAACGAAGAGGCCCGCCGATCGTTCGACCTGGCCGAGACACGCTATCGCGCCGGCGCCATTACGCAGCAATCACTGCTCGACACCCAGCGCACCTGGTACCAGAGTCAGGACAATCTGGCGCAGCAGCGTTCGGCCTGGCTGCAGACCACCGTCGACCTGTTCCGGGCCCTGGGTGGCGGCTGGCAGGAGCCGGCGGTAAGCTACGCAGAGCCATCCCCCTCAGGAGACTAGTCCTTGTCAGCCGTACTGCATCTCGCCACGCTGATCGACCGGGAGTTTCGCACTGAACCACAGGCCTATGTCGGTCTCGTCTCGCATCTACAGCGGCTGGATGAACTGTCGCGCACCCTGGGCGTGACGCCGCCGAGCCAGTTCATCGATGTCACGGAACTGGAGTACCGGGAAGCCGCAGTGCTGATCGAGCCCGACGCGGCAACGCGCGCCGAGCCCGACCCGCTGACCGGCCTGCCCTATGGCATCGAAGACATGTCCTGGTCCCCGGTGGCGATCGGAATGGTGACCATCGAGGCGCTGGCAGGCTATCTCTCGCGTAACCAGCCGAGCGGTATCGGCGAGCGCGCCCGTAGCGATCTGCGTGAGGAGCTGGCTCAGCTCGAACGGGCGCTTCGGCCGCTCGAGGCAGAAGGCGCGCAATTTCATCTCGCGGCGCGCTGAAGTCAGAACGGCTGCGGGTTGATCCCCGGCCTGGCAGGTTCGCCCGACGCCGCCACACCCGCCGCCTGCTCGCCGAGCAGATCGAGCATCCTCGCGCGCGTTTCGGTCATGAGCCCCGCCAGATCATAGCGGCAGCTGTCGATTGGCTCACCGATATGTACGGAGACCGGCTGCCCCAGATTGAACTGCCGCGTTCTGGCGGGCAGCACGTGATGAATGCCGCGAATGGCTACCGGTACGACGATCGCTCCGGTGTCCAGCGCCAGGTGGAAGCAGCCCTTCTTGAAGGGCAGCAGACTGCCGTCCGGCGAACGGGTCCCTTCAGGGGCAGCCCAGAGCACGATCCCAGACTCCATCATCGTCCGAGCTCGCTGCAGATCAGCCAGCGCCTGGTCGCGCCTGTGCCGGTTGATCGATGGAAACTCTGCCGCGCGCATAGCCGAGCCCAGCAAGGGAATACGGTAAAGCTCCGACTTGGCCAGCATGCGAATCGAGCCCGGCATCGCGACGAATGTGGCAGGGATGTCGTAGTGGCTGGCGTGGTTGCAGAGAATGATGTACCGCCGGCCGTCATTGAAATCAGGACAGTCGCCTTCAACGCTCAGGCGCATCCGGATCAGCCGCAGTAGCCAGCCGGACCAGCTTCGTGTGTAGCGGTCCACGCGGCTGCGCTCGAGCCGTCCCAGCGCAGCGCGCCAGAGTACGTCGACGCAGTAGGCCACGGTAACCAACAGGGAGCCGAGAAACACGCCGATCCGCTGCCACGGCGCGGCTGCTGTTACCTTCCGTTGGTTGCATGCCATGGGGAATCCTCGACCAGCGGCAGACGTTTCTTGAAATACAAAGCTTGCCATAGTTCATTCCCCAGCGCCTATGCTCCTGATTCAGCACCTCCTACACGGGCGTTTATGACAGAACTGGTCCGCATCGTTTACATCAGTCGCGCGAGCTTCCAGCCGGTATCGGCGGAAGACGGGGTGGAGCCGACCGTAGCGCGCATCCTTGCCGTGTCGCGGCGCAACAACCAGCGCAGCGGGGTGGTTGGCATGCTGCACTATGGCGACGCCTGCTTCTTCCAGTGCCTGGAAGGTGAACGCGGCAAGATCAACTCGCTGTACCGTCGACTGCAACGCGACGGCCGTCACACGGACCTGAAGGTGCTGGTACAGGAGCCGATTCGTCGACTCTCATTCCCCGACTGGTCGATGAAATTCGTCCCGGTCGATACCCACGTCAGAAATCTGCTTGAGCAGCATGGTTTCAGTACCTTTGATCCCTATCGCTTCGATCATCATCTTGTCGAGCGGATGCTCAGTCTTATGCAGGGCAGTGCTGATCCCACCCAGGATGATCCGGTGGTAGCGCCCTCCGCTCCGGCGCGTTCGACGATGATCGTTCACGCGCCACAGACCCAGACCGGAAGTGCCGCTCCGAGTGGGCGCTGGCCGCTAATCATCAGTCTGCTTGCGCTGGGCATCAGCCTGCTGAGTCTGCTGATGTCGATCAGCCGCAGCGGATCCTGAAGCGGGCTCCCGCTTCGTCAGCAGCTATGCAGCGTTCTTTTTCTGGTGAATGGTTGTGACCTCGGCGCGATTGATTTGCCATAGTGTCAGCTGACACCCTGACCGGACCGAGGCCATGACCGAGCAGCACATCCTTCACGTCAACGATATCGAACTGAGCGTCCATTTCTCCGGCCCGGAGGACGGCAAGCCGGTATGGCTGCTGCACGGCTTTCCTGAATGCTGGTACTCCTGGCGGCATCAGATCGACGCTCTGGCGGCAGCAGGCTATCGCGTATGCGCGCCGGAGATGCGTGGATATGGCCGTACCAGCGCGCCGCAACCGGTTGAAGCCTATGATGTGATTACGCTGTGCGGCGACATCCAGGCCGCTATGGATCACCTCGGGCACACCCGGGTCGCCATGATCGGCCACGACTGGGGCGCACTGGTGGCCTGGCATATGGCGCTGCTCGAGCCCGAGCGGGTTCAGGTCGTTTCAGGCATGTCGGTGCCGTTCGGCGGTCGCCCGAAGCGCCCGGCCATCGACATGATGCGCGAACACTTCCAGGATCGCTTCCACTACATTCTCTACTTCCAGCAGCCCGGACGCGCCGAAGCGGAACTGGAGTCGGACATTCCCCGAACCATGCGTCTGGTCATGCACGGACTGTCCGAGAGTGGCAGCGGCAATACATTGTTCGGTAACAAACCAGCCGACGCGCGCTGGCTCGACGACCGCGTCGATCCGGGCGTGCCGCCGCAATGGTGTTCGCAGGACGCCTTCAATGTCTACGTCGAGACGTTCGAGCGCAGCGGCTTTCGCGGGCCGTTGAACTGGTACCGGAACTTCGGCCGCAATTGGGAGCGCACCGCAGATCTCGCCGGCCGCATGATCGAGCAACCCGCCCTGTTCCTGATCGGTGATGGGGACCCGGTAGGCGAAATGGAAGCCTACACGATCAAGAAGATGCCCTCACTGATACCCCGGGTCGAGCAGCATGTGTTCGAGGACTGCGGCCACTGGATTCAGGGCGAAAAGCCCGAGCAGGTCAATCGATACCTGCTCGAGTTCCTGAAGCGTACTTTTACCTGACGCCGCGCCCCCTGGCATATCGACAGTCGTCTCGCTCAAGGAAATTTCATGCAACCGATCGATCTTTCAGGCAAACGTATTCTGCTCACGCATTCTGATGCGTTCATGGGCCCAGCTCTGCACCAGATGTTCAAACGCTGCGGCGCAGAGGTCATTGCTGCCGAAGGAGCACTGACCGGCCCTGGCGAAGCGCAGGCGGTTGTCCGGCAGGCCGGCCGAATCGATGCGCTGGTGGCCAACCTCGGCGTACCTGCACCGAACACCCCGGCAGTCGACGTCGAGGACGACGAGTGGCGCCTGATGTTCAGCCAGATGGTCGACCCGCTCCAGCGGCTGGTACGCGCGGCGCTGCCGACGATGATCGAGCGCAAGTCCGGCAAGATATTGTTGATGGGCAGTGCTTCAGCGCTACGCGGCATCAAGCGTGCCTCCAGCTATAGCGCCGCGCGGGGTGCGCAGCTTGCGTATATCCGTTCGGTGGCGCTGGAAGCGGCGCCGCACAATGTGCAGATCAATGCGATCGCACAGAACTTCGTCGACAATCCGACGTATTTCCCCGAAGAGATTCAGGCCAATCCTGCCTTCCAGGCCAGACTCAAGCGTGAAGTACCGCTCGGCCGCCTGGTATCTGCCGAAGAGGATGCCTCGTTCGCTGCCTACCTGTGCAGCGATGCAGCCGACTGCTTCGTTGGGCAGATCTTCCCCGTGTGTGGCGGGTGGGCTGACTGACCATGTCGAACGAGAACGCCGCAGTCGCACACAGCCTGACCATTGCCTCGCGGTTCTGCGGGCCGCCTGATAGCGGCAACGGTGGATACGTGGCCGGACTGTTGGCGCGCGAAATGTCAGGCCAATGCCAGGTCACGCTCCATGCACCGCCCCCTCTGGATCGTCCGCTTTCGCTGGTTAGCGCGGGCGATGGTTTGCAGCTGCGCGATGGCGATCGGCTGCTGGCCAGTGCGCGACCCTATCAGCTGGTGATGGACGTGCCTCCACCGCCCACCCAGGACGAGGCAAGCCAGGCCCAGCAGCACTTCGTCGGCATCGTCCATCATGATCTGCCAGGGTGCTTCGTCTGCGGCCCGAACCGCGAGCCCTGCGATGGCCTGCGTATCTTCGCTGGGCCGCTGGGCGCTGCACAGGGGAACGTTGCTGCATTGTGGACGCCGGATGCGACGCTCACTGCCGCGGACGGATACGTCGCCAGCGAATACATCTGGGCAGCGCTGGATTGCCCCGGTTTCTTCGCCGTGCGCCCGGTTTCCGGCCTGGCACTGCTGGGGCGCTTCGCAGCCAGGTTGCTGGTGCCGGTGCCGGCGGGAGACACGCTGACGGTAGCCGGCTGGGCACTCCGTCATGATGGTAGAAAGCATCAGGCCGGCACTGCCCTCTTTCGCTCCGACGGTGCGCTGGTCGCGTTCGCTGAAGCGACCTGGATCAGCATCCCGGCCCGCTGAACGGTACTCAACTTTATCTGCTGGCGGCCGATTCTCAGAATTGCGACAGCTGACCAGCGAGACGAAACCGTGTCGACTAGGATTCCCTCAGCTTCGCCTATACGACCGAGAAGAGATCGTCATGCAGAGATTGAGCTTTCACGCCCGCCCCGTTTGTCTTGCTGCCCTGCTCGCCAGTACCCCCCTTGTTCTGTTTCCGATCATCGCGCACGCGCAAAGCGCGAATGTTGCAACCTCGACCGCCTATACCAACGTGTTGAGCCAGGATCAGGTGCGCAGCCTGGTCGAGGCAGCCGGCCGTTCTGATACCGCGCTGCGCCAACAGGCCGGCGAACTGATGTCGCAGGGAGATGCGATCGCCCGGTCGGTATACGTGGAGACACAGGGCCTGATCAGCGCTGACCAGTCCGCCATGCTCGAGCAGATGCTCGAGCAGCGCCTGGCACGGACCCCTGAACGCTCAGCCGGCATGCAGGCGGACCGGCGTACGCTTGGCTGGATCGCAGGCGGCGGGCTGGTCATCGGTATTGCCGCTGCGGCGGCGGGTGGTGGCGGGGGCGGTGGTGGCGGGGGCAGCGATCCAGCTCCGACGCCGACTCCGCCTCCTGAAGGAGGCGATGACCAGCCTGTCACCGAACAGCCCGGCGACGGCTCGCTTCCCGTGCTGACTCCGCCGTCCGACACCCCTGTGCCTGATCAGCCGATTACCGGCGATCCGGGCGCCCTGCCTGATCCGGGCCCCCTCCCCGGCGATGACGAATCAGCCAAGTCGACTCCGCTGACGCGCGAGCACTTCAATACAGGCGGCTACGAGCTGACCTACGGGCACGTTGCTCACGACCGCGGTTTTACAGGCAGTGGCGAGCGCATCGCGATCATCGACAGCGGCGTTAACTCCAGCCACCGGGAGCTGCAGGGCCAGATTGTCGGGCATTACAACGTTCTGACGGGCACCACGACTGAGGCCGATGGGCAGGACAGCGGCGGTCACGGTAGTCACGTGGCCGGGACATTGGTAGCCCGCCAGGACGACTTCGGCGTGGTTGGTTATGCACATGGCGCGCAGCTGCTGAACGTCCGCTTCAGCGACGCCAACGACAACATCACCGCGACCGATGCCCAGCTGGCCAGCGGCTTCGCCTGGGCACGCGCCAATGGCGCCACCTGGTTCAACAACAGCTGGGGGATCGACGCGACCGTCGCCGAATTCAGTCGCGGAGAGGTGGAGGCGTATTTCCCCAACCTGCGCGCAGAATGGCAGGCCGGAGCGCAGGCTGACCGGATCTATGTCTGGGCCACCGGCAACGAAGGTCTGAACCAGCCCCTGGTCTTTGCTGCGATGCCGCAACTGTATCCGGAACTTCAGTACAACTGGGTCGCGGTAACCAGTGTCGACTCCGATACCGGCGTACTCAGCGACTTTGCCAATGCATGCGGTGACGCTGCAGCCTGGTGCGTAGCCGCGCCGGGAACCGACATCATCTCCAGCTATGTTGGTGGTGACGACGCCTACGCCATCGCCTCCGGAACCTCAATGGCCGCCCCGGCGGTGACCGGCGGCCTCGCCGTCATCAGCCAGGCGTTTCCGACCCTGGCGCCGGAACAGGTGGTACAGCGCCTGCTGGTCACGGCCAACAAGGAGGGCATCTATGCCAACCAGAGTTTCTACGGCCAGGGTCTGATGGACCTGGAGCGGGCCACGCGTCCCGTCGGCGGACTGACTGTGGTCAGTGATTCCGGAGACGTGCTGTCGGTAGACGAATCTGCGCTGGTGCTGGGCGGTGCCTTCGGCTACGACAACCCGCTCTCCAGTCTGCAGGTCATGGCGACCGACTCACTGGAAGCGGGCTTCAGTGTCGATCTGGGTGAGCAGGTCAGCCAGCGACGCTATCGCTACGACACCCATCAGGCATGGCAGCGACTCGGACGTAGCTGGCAGAGCCAGGGCGAAGGTCACCACACGCTCAGCTGGACCGCCGGAACCGTAGGCGGATCCAACAGCCAGGTGATGCATTTCAACCAGGGCGCAGGCCGCACCATCAGCATGGGCCAGGTGGATGATCTGGATATGCTTGAGGCGCGCCGCAGCTGGGCCGGCTTCAGTCAACTGGACGCCACGCTCTCCTCTCCCTTGTGGCTGCAACAGCCCGGCGAGCAGACCTTGGCGGTCCGCCAGCGGCTCCCGCTGGGGAGTTTCAGCGTGGATCTGACCAGCACGGCAAATGCGCTTCGCCAGGGTGTGTCGGCCGGCTTGAATCTGCCGACGATCGCCGGCTATATGCCGCGGCTTGAAGCAGGTTACGTGCGCAGCGAGGACGGGCTGTTCGACAGCCACGGGCGCGGCGCCTTCGATCTAGACGATGTCAGCCAGACGCTGTTCGCCGGCGTTCGCGGTGAGCTGCAACAGGGGGCAGTTACCTTCGGTCACGCCGCGTACATTGGTCAGAGTCAGGCCGACGCCAAAGGTCTGTTCAGCGATCTGGGCACGGTGACCACCAGCAGCTGGCTGTTTGCAGGACGCTACGCCCTTGATAAATCAACGCTGGGCGTCGTGCTGCAGCAACCATTGCGCGTCGAGTCTGCCGACACCCGTATCAACGTTGCGACCGGCTACGCCGGGAACCTCTTCGATATGCAGACGGTGACGCTCGACCTGACGCCAGATGGCCGGCAGATCAACCTGGAAGCGTTCTGGCAGAAGCCTGTGTGGAAAGACAGCGATGTGAAGCTGTCCTGGCTCGGCATTCGCGAACCAGGGCATCAGGCGCAGGCTGGACCCATGCAGGTCTTCATGGCCCAGTGGCAGCAGCGCTTTTAAGCGCTGCCTTCCTCCGCGTTGAGATAGGACGAGCGAGTCAGGCCGAGACGCAACGCATCCAGGTAACGGGTGCGTTCGGTCTGGCTCAGCTTGGCCCCTGCCACCTTGTCCCGGTACAGCGTGACCAGCTCGTGCGGCTCGATGTGCACGTAGCGCAACATGTCCTCGATGGTATCGTGGGTTTCGATGCCACCCTGCACCACGCGCCCATCCTCGCGCAGGAAGACATTCACCGAGTCGGTATCACCGAACAGGTTGTGCATGTCGCCCAGAATTTCCTGATACGCACCGACCATGAAAATGGCCAACAGATAGTCCTCGCCTTCCTTCAGTTCATGAACCGGCAGACTGTTTTCGATACTCTGCTCATCCACATAGTGACGAATCTTGCCGTCCGAATCGCAGGTCAGATCCTGCAGCACCGCGCGGCGCAGTGGCTCTTCATCCAGACGGTTCAGCGGCATGATGGGCAGCACCTGAGCAATCGCCCAGGTATCCGGCAGGCTCTGGAACACCGAGAAGTTGCAGATGTACTTGTCGGCCAGCTTGTCATTGAGTTCATCGAGCACCTGACGGTGCGAACGCTGGCGCGCCTTGAGCAGCGTGTGCAGGCGGGTGCACAGGGCAAAGTAACACTGCTCGGCAAGGGCCTTTTCCGACAGCGACAGCTTGCCCTCGGCATACTGTGAACCCACATCGGCCATGTAGTGGGTCGCGCGCCAGTAGGTTTCGGTCACCATCTCGATGTCGGTCTGACCAAGCAGCCCGACAAGGTTGCGCACTACCTGCGGCAACTCTTCGACATTTTCCAGCGGCGGCACCGTGTCGTTATGCCGTTCCACATCGGTGACCTGAACGATCAGCACCGCATGGTGCGCCGTCATGGCGCGGCCACTTTCGGAGAAGATGTGCGGATGGGGCAGGCCCTGTTCGTCACAGAAGTCCTTGAGCATGCCCACCACTGTCTGCGCGTACTCGTCAACGTCGTAGTTGATCGAGCTGGCGTTGCGCGAGTGCGTACCGTCATAGTCCACGCCCAGCCCGCCGCCGACATCGATATGATCCACCGGCATGCCCAGCGCCCGCAGCTCGCCGAAGTAGCGGATCGCTTCGCGGAACCCGTGCTGATAATCGGCCAGGTTCGCAATCTGCGAGCCCATGTGAAAGTGCAAAAGCCGCACACCATCCTCGAGTCCGGCGGCCCGGAAGCGATCGATCACCCGCAGCAGCTGGGCGGCGGACAGACCGAACTTGGACTTCTCGCCGCCGGTGTCAGCCCACTTGCTCGAAGCCAGCGAGGACAGGCGCACCCGCAAGCCCACCTGAGGCGTAATTCCGAGCTTCTCAGCTTCCTCGATGACCAGTCGAACTTCCGACTCCTTTTCGATCACGATGAACACCTTGTGGCCGAGCTTCTGCCCCACCAGCGCGAGGTGAATGAATTCGCGATCCTTGTAACCGTTGCAGACGATGGTGCCGCCCTTGGGTGCCAGAGCGAGCACCGCCATAAGCTCCGGCTTGGAGCCTGCTTCCAGACCGATCGAGACGTTCTCGGTGGCGATGATGTTCTGCACCACCGCCTCCTGCTGATTGACCTTGATCGGGTAGAGCGCCGTGTAGCCACTCCGATAACCCATGTTGGCAATGTTTCGATCGAACGCCCCGGTCAGCTGCCGAACCCGGCTCTGGAGAATATCGGGAAAGCGCACCAGCAGCGGCAGATCCAGTCCGCTGTCGCGCAATTGCTGCACCAGATTCTGAAGGTCGATGCTGCCGCCGCTCGGCCCGTGAGGCATGACTTCGACGTGACCCTTGTCGTTCGCATTGAAATATCCGGCGCCCCAATGCCGGATGCCATAGACGCTGCGGCTGTCGGCCACGGTCCAGGCGGAAGCATCCTCTTTGCGCGAACGTCGCTGTGACACCATCGAACACCTCTTCTGCTGATCTGAGTTGGCTAAAGGATAAAGCAAAACCCTGTCGCCTGCCGGTCGCCGTAGCGGACCAGGAGGTCTGTGACCAATATCTTCAGCCGAGGCCCGTTACCGTTCGTCGGGGTATCGGATCGTCACATCGCAACCGCCCGGCCTCGCTGCGGTCTATCCCTACGGTGCCGCGGGCTGCAGCCAAGCGAAGCGGCCTCATGACAGTATTATTTAACAGGTATAAATATTACATGAGCAACGATACAACCCTGTAAGCGGCTACAAGCGCGGGTTGAGATAAGTTTTTGAATATGTTTTAGTAGTAAAAGAATTTATGAGTAAATATAAAGGTTCCACGTTTTGACACCCATTACGCTCCGCCGCCCTACCGATATGGACGGTTCTGCCCTGAACGAGCTGGTCGCACGTTGCCAACCGCTCGATACCAATTCGGTGTACTGCAACCTGCTGCAGTGCACGGACTTTGCGGATACGTCCATCGCCGCCGAACATGACGGCAAGCTGGTCGGCTTCATCTCCGGCTACCGTCCACCGGCACGCCCCGACACACTCTTCGTCTGGCAGGTGGCTGTCGACAGCAGCATGCGCGGCCAGGGGCTCGCGCTGAAAATGCTCATGGGCCTGATCCAGCGCACCGCCAGTGATGGCGTACGGTTTCTCGAAACCACCATTTCCCCCGGCAATGGCGCTTCCGAAGCGCTGTTCGCCAAGGCGTTCCGCCAGCTCGGCGTTGAACCCCAGACGCGGGTGATTTTCAGCCGCGCCCAACATTTCAATGGTCTGCATGATGACGAGGTGCTGTATCGCGCCGGCCCTTTTACACCTGCCACTGCCCAGAAAAATTTGAACCAGGAGACAGCATGAACACCTTCGAACAGTTCGAAAAACACGAGTCCGGTATTCGCAGCTATTGCCGTTCCTTCCCTGTGATCTTCAAGCAGGCGCGCGGTGCGGAACTGATCACTCGCGAAGGCAAGCATTACATCGACTTCCTCGCCGGTGCGGGCACTCTGAACTACGGGCACAACAACCCCGTGCTGAAGAAGGCGCTCATCGAGTATCTGGAGAACGACGGCCTGACCCACGGCCTGGACATGTACTCGGAAGCCAAGGAGCGCTTCCTGGAGACTTTCCATCGCGTCATCCTCGAGCCGCGCGCACTGGGTGACTACGTCGTCCAGTTCACCGGACCGACTGGCGCAAACTCCGTCGAGGCGGCGCTCAAGCTCGCTCGCAAGGTCACTGGTCGCAGCAACGTCATCAGCTTTACCAACGGTTTTCATGGTGTGACTGTCGGTGCGCTCGCCACTACCGGTAACGGCCACCACCGCGGCGCTGCCGGGGTACCGCTCACCGACGTCAGCCGGATGCCGTATGCCAACTACTTCGGCGACAAGGTCAACACCATTGCAATGATGGACAAGCTGTTGAGCGATCCGAGCAGCGGCATCGACAAGCCCGCAGCCGTGATCGTCGAAGTCGTTCAGGGCGAAGGTGGCCTGAATGCCGCGTCGGCCGACTGGATGCGCAAGCTCGAGAAGCTTTGCCGCAAGCATGAGATGTTGCTGATTGCCGACGATATTCAGGCTGGCTGCGGCCGTACAGGCACGTTTTTCAGCTTCGAGGAAATGGGCATCAAGCCGGACATCATCACGTTGTCCAAGTCGCTCAGCGGCTTCGGTCTGCCCTTCGCCATCGTGGTCATGCGCCGCGAACTGGACCAGTGGGAGCCGGGCGAGCACAACGGCACCTTCCGCGGAAACAACCACGCGTTCGTCACCGCCGCCGCCGCCATCGAGCACTTCTGGACGAATGACGAATTCGCCAAAAGCGTTCAGGCCAAGGGCAAGATCATCCGTGATCGCATGCAGAAGATCGTCCGCAAATATGGTCCTGATTCTCTGTTCGTAAAGGGCCGCGGCATGATGCTCGGCATCAGCTGCCCGGATGGTGATACCGCTGCGGCTATCTGCCGTGAAGCCTTCGAGATGGGCCTGGTCATCGAGACCAGCGGAAACCATAGCCAGGTCGTGAAGTGCCTCTGCCCGCTGATCATCAGCGAAGAGCAGATTGACCAGGCGATGTCCATCCTGGACAAGGCGTTCGGCAAGGTTATGGGCGACAGCGTCGCCAATCAGGCTTCTTGAGGACAGGTAGATGATCGTACGGACATTGAAGGACTGCGAGAACTCCGAACGCCGCGTCGTGTCGGAAACTGGGACATGGGAAAGCACCCGCATGCTGTTGAAAGACGACAAGATGGGGTTCTCTTTCCATATCACCACCATCTATGCGAACACCGAAACGCATATCTGGTACCAGAACCACCTCGAGTCCGTGTACTGCATGAGCGGCGAAGGTGAAATCGAAACACTGTCGGATGGCAAGGTCTACCCGATCGAACCGGGCACCCTGTACATCCTCGACAAGAATGACGAACACCTGCTGCGAGGGAAGACGGAGATGAAGATGGCCTGTGTCTTCAATCCGCCCCTCAGCGGCAAGGAAGTTCACGATGAGAACGGTGTCTATCCATTGGACGACACCGCCTGAGACTTAATTACCAGGAGGAATGATGATTGCCGATGTTTACCCATCACGAGAGGACGAGTTTCCTAACTGGCTTGATCGCCTTGACCCGGTAGTTTACCGGGACGATCCGCAGAACGCTCCGATCAGCGCCGAGCAGGTGGCTAGCTTCGAACGTGACGGTTACCTTGTACTGCCCGAAGTATTCAACAAGGAAGAAGTGTCGGTTTTCAAAAAAGAACTCCAGCGCATCAGCCAGTTGCCGGAGGTGCTC
Organism: Halopseudomonas nanhaiensis; assembly: GCF_020025155.1. Classification (NCBI taxonomy): domain Bacteria; kingdom Pseudomonadati; phylum Pseudomonadota; class Gammaproteobacteria; order Pseudomonadales; family Pseudomonadaceae; genus Pseudomonas; species Pseudomonas nanhaiensis. Next base: position 1,034,767 of record NZ_CP073751.1, on the reverse strand, counting down.
GAAGCACCCTCGGCAATCAGGGAACCCGACAGCGGCGCTTTGCGTTCGCTGTTCGCCATCCACCGAGACAACGAGCTGTTTTCACGCGTCGCTCGCGACGAGCGCATTGCCGGCATCGCCCGCTTCATTCTGGGCGGTGACGTCTATGTGCACCAGTCGCGACTCAACCTCAAGCCCGGCTTCAAAGGCAAGGAGTTCTACTGGCACTCCGACTTCGAGACCTGGCATATAGAGGATGGCGTTCCGCGCATGCGGATGGTCAGCTTCTCGATCCTGCTGACGGACAACTTTCCGCATAACGGGCCTCTGATGCTCATACCCGGCTCGCACAAGCAGTACATCAGCTGTGTGGGCAAGACGCCCGACAATCACTACCAGAACTCGCTGCGCAAGCAGGACTTCGGGGTGCCGGACGACGGCAGCCTGACCGAGATGGTCGAGCGTAACGGCATCGACCTGGCGACCGGTCCGGCGGGCTCGGTAGTGATCTTCGACTGCAACACGCTGCACGGCTCGAACAGCAACATCACCCCGAGCCCGCGCAGCAACCTGTTCTACGTCTACAACAGCGTGGAAAACAGGCCGGTCGAGCCGTTCGGGAAGATTGCACCCCGGCCGGAATTTGTAGCAGAACGCGGGCCGGTCGAGCCGTTGAAGATCGAGCCCCAGCGCTACACGGGGTAACGATCCCTGCACACCCCAGGGACGACATTCACCAAAAAAGAACCAGGATTATGCATACAGTAGAGAAAATCGGCGGCACTTCAATGAGCCGTTTTGATGAAGTACTGAAGACCATTTTCATTGGCCAGCGCGATAAAGCCGAGCTTTATCAGCGGGTATTTGTCGTCTCTGCCTATGGCGGCATGACCAACATGTTGTTGGAGCACAAGAAAACCGGCGAGCCGGGCGTCTATGAGCGTTTTGCCGACGCGCAGAACGAAGACGCGTGGCTTGACGCGCTCGACGCGGTGCTGGATCGGATGAAGGAAAAGAATGCCGAGCTCTTCTCTGCAGAGTATGAGCGTCAGGCCGCCGACCGCTTCATCGAAGGCCGCATCAGCGACGTGCGCGATTGCATGCTCAGCCTGCAGCAGCTATGTACCTACGGCCATTTCCAGCTGACCGAACACCTGATGAAGGTGCGCGAGATGCTGGCTTCACTGGGTGAGGCTCATAGCGCCTTCAATACCGTCCTGGCGCTGAAGAAGCACGGCGTCAATGCACGTCTGGTCGATCTGACCGGCTGGAACCAGAGCGAGCCGAAGAAGTTTCACGACATGATTCGTGACAGCTTTCAGGGCATTGACCTGGGACGCGAGCTGGTCGTGGCGACAGGCTACACGCATTGCAGCGAAGGCCTGATGAACACCTTTGACCGCGGCTACAGCGAAATCACCTTCGCCGAAATCGCCGCGAGCACCGGTGCACGCGAGGCCGTGATCCACAAGGAATACCATCTTTCCAGCGCGGACCCTGCGTTGGTGGGCGTTGACAACGTGGTAACCATCGGCCGTACCAATTATGACGTCGCCGATCAGTTGTCGAACCTCGGGATGGAGGCAATCCACCCCAAGGCCGCACGCACGCTGCGCCGTGCAGGCATCGAGCTGCGCATCAAGAATGCCTTCGAGCCCGAGCACAACGGTACTCTGATCAGTCAGGACTACTGCAGCGAGAAGCCCTGCGTCGAAATCATTGCCGGTCGCAAGGATGTCTTCGGACTCGAGGTATTCGACCAGGAGATGCTCGGTGACGTCGGCTACGACATCGAAATCACCAAGCTGCTCAAGCAGCTGCGCCTGTACGTGGTGAACAAGGACTCCGATGCCAACAGCATCACCTACTATGCGTCAGGCTCGCGCAAGATGATCAACCGGGCCTCCCGGCTGATCGAGGAGCGCTACCCGATGGCTGAGGTCCGGGTACACAACATCGCCATCGTCTCGGCGATTGGATCGGACCTCAAGGTCAAGGGCATTCTTGCCAAGACCGTCGCAGCGTTGGCGACTGCCGGCATCAGCATCCAGGCGATCCACCAGTCGATTCGCCAGGTCGAGATGCAGTGCGTAATCAATGAGGAAGATTACGACGCAGCCGTTGCCGCGCTGCACAAGGCGCTCATCGAACCGGAAAATCACGGCGACGTGATCGCCGCAGCCTGAAGCTGGTGTATAGAGGAGCTCCCTGATCGGTGCTCCTCTTTATACACGGCCCCGCCTTTTTCGTCCGACGTGCCCGCTCTCTGGCACAGTCCCTTGCTCCGCTCTCCCCCAGACTGCACAATTCCACGTCGCTTAGCCTCGCTGGAAACACGCCGTGATCGAAGCCGTCTGGATTGCTTTTGCCTTTGTGATGGGCCTGGTCATGCGCCAGGTCGGGTTGCCGCCACTGATAGGTTACCTCGGCGCAGGGTTTGCCCTGGCGGGGTTTGGCGATCTGTTCGGAGCCCAGCCTCAGGACAGCAAGGTGCTTTCGCATATCGCGCATCTCGGCGTATTGCTGCTGCTGTTTACCGTAGGGCTCAAGCTCAAGCTGAAGAACCTGATCCGGCCGGAAGTGATTGGCGGCAGCCTGATCCACTTCGGCCTGTCGGTCGCTGTTTACTTCCCGGGTTTGCTGTTGTTCCTCGACATCGGGTCGCGGGAAGCGCTGCTACTGGCGATAGCGCTGTCCTTTTCCAGTACCGTCCTGGCCGCCAAGGTGCTGGAGGGCAAGCGCGAGTTGAGGGCCTTCCACGGCCGCGTCGCGATTGGCGTGCTGATCATGCAGGACCTGATTGCGCTGGTGGTCATCAGCATCGCCAGCGGCAACTCGCCGTCGGCCTGGGCCCTGCTGGTATTCGCGGTGCCGTTGCTGCGTCCGCTGCTATACAAGCTGCTCGACATGAGCGGGCACGAGGAGCTGCTGGTGCTGTTGGGCCTGTTTCTGGCGCTGGTCATCGGCGGACTGGGGTTCGAGTCGGTCGGCCTGAGCTCCGAACTCGGCGCGCTGGCGTTCGGCGCCATGCTTGCCAACCACAAGCGCGCAGGAGAACTGTCGCAATCGTTGTGGAGCCTGAAGGAAGTGTTCCTGGTGGGGTTCTTCCTGCAGATCGGCATTGGCGGACTGCCGGACATGAACGCGCTGCTGTTTGCAGCCGTCATGGGCGTAGTGCTGCCGATCAAGGCCATTCTGTTTTTCTTCCTGTTTCTGCTGTTCAAGCTACGTGCGCGCAGCGCCTTCCTCAGCGGCATCAGCCTGACCAACTACAGTGAATTCGGCCTGATCGTCGCCAGCGTGGTCTTGCCCGAGTGGCTGATTCCGCTGGCGGTAACCGTGTCGGTGTCGTTCCTGGTTTCCGCCCCGCTCAACCGTATCGCTCACCCTTTGTACGAGCGACTCTCGAAGAAGCTGATCCCGCTGGAGCGCGACACCCGCCACCCCGACGAGCAACCTGTGACGCTCGGGGATGCCGAGATTCTGATCATGGGGCTGGGCCGCACCGGGCGGGCAGCCTATGACCGGCTGCATGAAAAGGGCTATCGGATAGTGGCGATGGACTCCGATCCGGTGGCCATCGAAACCAGTATCGCCGCAGGACGCAACGCCCGCTTTGCCGATGCCGAGGATCAGGTGCTATGGCAGAGCCTGGAGATGCCTCAAGTCCACTCCGTCATTCTCGCCATGAACGACGCTGAAGCGAAAACCATCGCGGTACGCAAGCTGCGCGAACGCGGTTTCAGGGGTCTCATCGTGGCGCACGCGATGTTCGATGACATCGCGCAGCGCATCATGGACGCCGGTGCCGACCAGACCTACCTGACCATGAGCGAGGCTGGAGCCGGCCTGGCCGAGCAGGTCGACCGTGAGCTCATTCGCCGAGCAGAAATGCTCGTGTCTGCTCAGCGGCCATAGCCGAATCCTCGAGCATGAAACAATGGCCACCCGGCACTACCCGCTCACTGAACGACGGGTTCCGGCGTGACAGCTTGCCCGCCGATTCGGCGACAAAGGGATAGCTTGCATCGCCGTGCAGGATCAACGTCGGCGCCTGCACCTGTCCCAGCCAATGCCAGGTGCGATTCGGGAATGACTCGAAGACTTCGGCCTCACGGCTGGGTCGGCACTTGAGCACTACGCCCTTCCCGTGCTGTTCATCCAGGGCATGGTCGATATGAGCCTGAAAAGCCAGCTCTTCCCAGCCACGAAACATGCCTCGACCGTGCAGAGCCTTGTACGCCGCCTCGCGGTCCGGCCAGGTATCACGCCGGCCACGGGCCTTGTTCGATACGGGATTGGCCCGCTTGCCAATCAGAGCCAACAGTGAGCGCATGGCCAGCAGCCGCGGCGGGAAGACGACCGGGTCGAGCAGGACGGCACGCTGGAATACATCCGGCCGCGTGCCCAATATCAGGCCGCTGAGCACACCACCGAAACTGTGGCCGCAGGCGTAGCGCGGGACGTCACCGTAGCGTCCGCGGCCGGCTTCGAACGCCTCGAGGGCGAGCTCCGCATTGCGGTTCCAGCCTAAAAACGTCCCGCCATGCTCACTGTCACCGTGACCCTGTAAATCGCACAGCCAGAGATCGAAGTGTTCAGCGAGCCGCTCGATGAATGGTTCATAGGTACGACCACAAAATCCGTTGCCATGCAGGAAATGCAGCAGCGGTTTGCCGGTTGGCGGGGAATACCAGCCGCTTAGGGCAAAGCCGGCAGAAGTCTTGTGCGACCAGGGGAGCAACATCATCGTCTCGATTCCACTACAGCGGTGCGTCGTGCGCGACCTGTCAGATTGTCCACGTTCGTTTTATGCTGTGCCGCCGCGCTTTACAAGGACATCAGCATGCTGAATACGACAATACACGGCAGTGGCCACCCGCTGATCTGGGGGCACGGCCTGCTCGGGAGCACAGCGCTGGAAACCGCCACCGGCTGGTTTCACCCCGACCAGAGCCAGGCGGTGCGCCGGATTCGCTACGATGCCCGCGGTCATGGCCAGTCGAGTCCCGGTCGGTCGGCAGCGGATCACCAGTGGGCCCGCCTCGGACAGGACATGCTGGACATCGCTCACCAGCATGCGGGCCAGCCTCGCTTCGCCCTCGGCGGCCAGTCGATGGGTTGCGCCAGCGCGCTGTATGCCGCCCTGCTGGAACCGGGCGCAGTCAGTCATCTGGTTCTGGCCCTCCCGCCCACTGCCTGGACCAGCCGTCCGGCCCAGGTCGAGCGGTACGGCAAGATGCTGGGGCTGATCCGCGCCAGGGGCGTGGCGTCGCTTGTCGCCCTCGCCAGGCAATTCCCGACGTTACCGCCTTGGCTGCACGAGGCGCATCCGGGCGACAATGCCAAGGCACTGCACACTATGGAGCAATTCGATCCGACTGTGTTGCAGCCAATTCTCGAAGGTGCCATGCAGTCCGATCTGCCGCCGCGGGAGGCGCTCACGCAGCTGACCATGCCCGCACTGATATTGGCTTGGGAAGGAGACGGTATCCACCCGGTAGCCACCGCAGAGATGCTTGCGCAGACGCTGCCGGCCGCTAACCTGCAGATCATCGATACCGCCGCGCAGTTGTCGTGCTGGCCGCGCCTGATCGACGATTTCCTGTCCAGCCAAACCTAGGACCAAGGTCGTCTTCGCCTTTCGTCGGCCGGCGGAATGAATGCTCATGAATTGCTTTCGCCGGCCGATTCCAAAGCACAACCGCTATGGATAGAATGCCGGCGCTTCCACAGTGCCTGCATGGCAGCCTGCCGCAATAGCCGTTTCCTCCGTACCTCGCTCATTCTGGAGTCAGCTTGGATATCGCAACCCTCGTCGGGCTCGTTGGCGCCCTGGCCATCATTCTTTCCTCGATCCTGCTGGGCGCCTCGCCGCTGACCTTTGTCAACGTGCCGTCGCTGCTCATCGTGATTGGCGGCAGTATTTTCGTGGTGCTGGCCAAGTTCAGCATCGGCCAGTTTCTGGGGGCGATGAAGGTGGCGGGCCGAGCCTTCTTCTTCAAGCTGCCTGATGTCGAGTCGACCATCGCTGAGCTGGTAGAGCTGGCCGCCATATCCCGCAAGCAGGGTCTGCTCGCGCTGGAAGACAAGGAGATATCCGCCCCCTTTCTCAAGACCGGCATCCAGCTGCTGATCGACGGCCACCCGCCGGAAACGGTGCGCGCCATTCTCGACAAGGAGCGGGTCCTGACGCTCGATCGCAACCGGTGGGGCGCGAAGATTTTCTCGGCGATGGGCGACGTCGGCCCGGCGATGGGCATGATCGGAACGCTGGTCGGCCTGGTGCAGATGCTCTCGAACATGGAGGACCCGAAGTCGATCGGCCCGGCCATGGCGGTCGCGCTGCTGACCACGCTCTACGGTGCGATGCTGGCGACGATGATCTGCCTGCCGATCGCCGACAAACTGACCCTGCGCATGACCGAAGAGGCGCGCATGCAGGCGTTGTGGATCGATGCCGTGCTGGCGATCCAGGAAGGCACCAACCCGCGCACCATCGAACAGCTGCTGGCGAGCTATCTCCCGCCGGACAAGCGCACCAAGGCGGCTGATGCGGAGGCGGCCTGATGGAGCTGCCCGAAGAAGAAGAGAAGGCCGGCATCCCTGCCTGGGTGGTCACCTTTGCCGACCTGATGTCGCTGCTGATGTGCTTCTTCGTACTGTTGCTGTCGTTCTCGGAAATCGATGCGGCGAAGTTCAAGCAGATTGCCGGAGAACTGTCCAAGGCGTTTGGCGTGCAACGCGACGTGCCGGCGACCGATACCCCCATGGGCACCAGCCCGATTTTCGACAAGTTCTCACCGGGCATCCCTGAGCCTACACCGGTAGACAACGTACGGCAGGACACCAGCCCGCAGGACCCACAGCTCGAAACGCTTCGGGCCGACCGCGAGAGCGCGATTACCCGGCAGGTCGAGCAGACCACTCGCGAGCAGATCGAGATCAGTCTCGACGCGTTGACCGAGGTGCTGCAGCAGGAGCTGACCGAGGGACGGCTGCAACTTGAGCATGACCGCAAGCGCGTGATCATTCGCGTCGAGGAAAAGGGCTCGTTTCCGTCCGGTTCAGCGGACATGACGCTGGGCTTCGAAGACGTACTGCTGCGCATCGCCGATGTGCTGGCCGAGCTGCCCGGCGAGATCACCATTGAAGGGCATACTGACAACGTACCGATCAGCACGCCGCGCTTTCGGTCGAACTGGGACCTGTCCGCCGCCCGCGCCTCGTCAGTCGCCAATGCCCTCCTCGCCAGCGAGGCCGTCGGACCGGAGCGGGTCCGCGTGCAGGGCTATGCCGATACGCGGCCCCGAGCCAGCAACGACTGGCCGGACACCCGCACACTCAACCGCCGCGTGGAGATCATTCTCGATCTGGCAGGCCCTATCAGCGCGTACGAAGAACGCCTGCGAATGCTCATGGATGTGCAGAGCGAAGGCATATCGGCCGGGCTGGCTACCGGCGATGAGGCTGCCGCCGAACCTGATTCAACCGGGGTTATGCCGCAACAATAGGACGGCTGATAGCAGCCCCGCCCGCTGGATGGGCCTGTCGTAAAGCGTTTACACTCAGGCCTCGCTCATCAATGAGGAAGGCACGTACGATGTCATTCGCCCAGGAACTCAAGGCTCAGCTCGATATACCGGTGATCGGATCGCCGCTGTTCATCATCTCCAATCCCCGGCTGGTTGCCGAGCAGTGCAAGAGCGGCATCGTCGGCTCGTTCCCCGCGCTCAACGCGCGCCCGGCAGAAGTTCTCGAGCAGTGGCTGGAGCAGCTCACCACCGAACTGGCCGAGTACAAGGCGGCCCATCCCGAGAAGAAGGTCGCCCCCTTTGCCGTCAACCAGATTGTGCATCAGTCGAACGATCGGCTGCAGCACGACCTCGAGATGTGTGCCAAGTACCGCGTACCCATCATGATCACCAGCCTGCGCGCTCCGCACGAGGCGGTCGAGGTTGCGCATGGTTACGGCGGCAAGGTGTTTCATGACGTCATCAGCGTTCGTCATGCCGAGAAGGCCATCGAGGCAGGGGTGGACGGTCTGATCCTGGTCTGCGCCGGTGCCGGCGGACATGCCGGTACGTTGAGCCCGTTCGCGCTGGTGTCGGAAGTACGCAAGTTCTATGACGGTCCGATCGCACTTTCCGGGTCGATCAGCCGCGGCGAACATATCCTGGCGGCCGAAGCCATGGGGGCAGATTTCGCCTACATGGGCACGCGTTTCATCGCCACTCCCGAGGCGAACGCTGACCAGGCGTACAAGGACATGATTGTCAGCAGCGCAGCCCAGGATGTGGTCTATTCGAACCTGTTCACCGGCGTGCACGGCAACTACCTGCGCGGCAGCATCGAAAACGCCGGCCTGGACCCGGCGAATCTGCCCGTCGCGGACAAGAGCGCGATGTCCTTTGGTTCGGGCGGAAGCAGCAAATCCAAAGCCTGGCGCGATATCTGGGGCGCGGGTCAGGGTGTCGGCAATATCGATGCGGTCAAGCCGACCGCCGAGGTCATCGCGCAGCTCAAGCAGGAATATCTGGCCGCACGCCAGCGACTGCTCGGCGCATGACCTGACTGACGACGAACAAAACCCGGAGCAATCCGGGTTTTTTATTCGTCGCGGCGCAGCTCGCTGGGGATCGGCACGTCCGGCATCTTGCCGGGACGCTTGCCCTGCCCTGCGCGGTACTGTCGAAGCTGGAACACGTAGGCCAGCACCTGCGCAACGGCCATGTACAGGCCAGCGGGAATCTGCTGATCGAGCTCGGTGCTGTAATACACCGCACGTGCCAGCGGGGGCGATTCGAGCACCACTACGTCATGCTCGGCGGCGACCTCACGAATCTTCTGCGCGATGAAATCCGCGCCCTTGGCCACCACCACCGGCGCTCCGGACTTCAACGGATCGTATTTCAGCGCCACCGAGTAATGGGTCGGGTTGGTAATCACCACGTCGGCCTGCGGAATATTGTTCATCATCCGGCGCTCGGCCATCTCCCGCTGCAACTGGCGGATACGCGACTTGACCTCCGGCTTGCCCTCGGAGTCCTTGTACTCGTCACGAATTTCCTGCTTGGTCATCTTCAGCTTGTTCTTGTTGCTCCACAGCTGGAATGGAACGTCGACTGCGGCGATGGCGATCAGGGAACAGGCCAGTAACACCAGCGACATGCCCAGAATCCAGGCGCTGTGCTCCAGCGCATCTGGAAGCGGTTCGCTGGCCAGCGCCAGCAGGTCATTCTTGCGCAGGCTCAGAACCACAAGGGCCATCGCCAGAACCACGAGAAACTTGGCGAAGGCCTTGAGCAGCTCAACCAGCGCCTGAACCGAGAACATGCGCTTGATGCCGGCCAACGGATTCATCCGTTCGAACTTCGGCGCCAGCAGTTTGCCGCTGAACAACCAGCCGCCGAGCAGCACCGGTGCCACGAGGGCAGCGATGAAGATCATCATGAACAGTGGACCGATGATATCCAGCCCGACCCCGACCGAGGACAGCAGGTGCAGCCCCATACTGTCGGTCGCGTAGAGGCTTTCACGATCGATACGGAAGTTGAAGACCATCAGGTCCATCATCTGGCGAACCATGGCTGGCCCGAGCATCAGCAATCCCACTGCGGTCACCATGACCACCGCAAGCGTACTCAACTCCTTGGAGCGCGGTATCTGACCCTTGTCACGCGACTCCTTGAGTCGCTTGGCCGTGGGCTCTTCTGTTTTTTCCTGTCCGCTGTCCGGTGATTCGGCCATCAGTTCGCTCTGACCATTTCACGCAGCCAAACAAGAGACTCGGCAGCCAATGCCTGGTATTCGGCACCCACGTTACCGAGCGTCACCCAGAGAATGAACAGACCGAACACCAGGGTGAGCGGAAAGCCGATGGAGAAGATGTTCAGCTGGGGCGCCGCGCGCATCATCACGCCGAAGGCCAGATTGACGATCAGCAGCGCAATGATCGCCGGCAGGCCAATCAGCAGGGCAGCAGCCAGCACCCAGGAGAATCTCAGGACCAGCGTGTAGAAATCCGCAGAGCCCAGCGTCTCGCCGATCGGTAGCGTGGTAAAGCTCTCCACCAGCACCTCGATAACCACCAGATGGCCGTTGAGCGTGAGAAACAGCAGCGTGACCAGCATGGTGAAGACCTGGCCCACGACAGCCACGGAGATGCCCATGCTCGGGTCGTTCATCGAGGCAAAACCCAGACCCATCTGCATGGCGATGATCTGGCCGGCCAGGACGTGAATCTGAAACAGCAGCTGCAGCATGAAGCCCATAGCAGCGCCGATCAGAATCTGCTCGGCGATGACCACCCAGGTGCCTAGAGAAAGCGGATCGAGCTCAGGCATCAGCGGGATCTGCGGAGCGACCAGCAGCGTGATCATCATTGCCAGAAACAGACGAACACGCGCCGGTAGCAGCTGCGTGCCGAATACCGGCATGGTCATGAAGACACTGGCCACGCGAAAGAGCACCCAGGTGTAGCCGCTGATGGTACGCGCGAGCTCGTCCAGCGAGTATTCGAACATCAGCCAATCAGGCCCGGGATTTCCCGGTAGAGCCGGTCGGTGAACTCGATGAACTGGTTGACCAGCCAGGGGCCCAGAACGATCAGGGTGACGAAGGTGCACAGCAGACGCGGCAGGAAGCTCAGCGTCTGCTCGTTGATCTGCGTTGCCGCCTGGAACACGGCGACCAGCAGGCCGACCAGCAGGCTCGGCATGACGATGATCGCCACCATCACCGTGGTGAGCCAGACCGCCTGGCGGAAGAGGTCAACGACAACTTCGGGGGTCATGAGCGCGCTCCTAACTGGTGGCGAAGCTGGCGGCCAGCGTGCCGATGATCAGCGCCCAGCCATCTACCAGCACGAAGAGCATGATCTTGAATGGCAGCGAGATGATCAACGGCGAGAGCATCATCATACCCATGGCCATCAGCACGCTGGCAACGACCAGATCGATGATCAGAAACGGGATGAAGATCATGAAGCCAATCTGGAAAGCCGTCTTCAGCTCGGAGGTGACGAACGCCGGTACAAGGATGTGGAACGGCACCGAGTCCACGCTGGTGATGTCGTCACGGCGCGCCAGGCGAACGAACAGCTCGAGATCGGTCTCGCGGGTCTGCGCCAGCATGAATTCGCGCAGCGGTATGCTCGCTGCATCGATGGCCTCTTGCGGCGCCAGCTCTTCGGCGAGATAAGGTTGCAGCGCCGTCTCGTTTATCCGCTCGAACACTGGTGCCATGATGAACAGCGTCAGGAACAGCGCCAGCCCGATGAGAATCTGGCTCGACGGCGTCTGCTGCAGACCCAGCGCCTGACGCAGGATCGAGAAGACAATGATGATCCGGGTGAAGCTGGTCATCATCATGACGAACGCAGGAATAAACGTCAGTGCGCTCATCAGCAGAAGGATCTGCAGACTTACCGAGTAGGTCTGTTCCCCGTCCCCATCGGCGCTGAGCGTCACTGCCGGGATACTCAGCGGATCAGCCGCAGTCTGCGCGAAGGCGGCCGGGGCGAGCAATACGGCCAGCAGCAGGATCCAGCGCATCACGGACGATTCTCCCGCTTGAGCAGGGCCTGCAGTTTCTGCGCGAAGTCACCTGTAGCGGCGCCCGGCGCAGGCACATCGGCAATTGGCTCGTCGAATACGTGCAGCGTACTGATACGACCCGGCGACGCGCCAAGCAATATCTGCTTGCCGGCAACGTCTACCAGCATCAGCCGGTCCCGCGGGCCAAGTGGCAGACTGCTGAGCACGCGGATATGCTGCCCGCCCTGCGCTGCCAGCGGACCGAGTCGACGCATCAGGTAGCCGAGCAGAAAGATCAGCCCGATGATGAACAGCAGTCCCAAAACCAACTGCGCGACCTGCCCGGCAACCGACTCCTGCGCATTGCTGGTTGCGGCCGGGGCAGCCATGGCGATGCTCGATAGCAACCAGCCAGCCGGAATGAAAGCGAAGGCAGTTCGTTTCATTCAGCGCAGCTTCTTGATGCGTTCGCTGGGACTGATGACGTCGGTCAGGCGAATGCCGAATTTCTCATTGACCACGACCACTTCGCCATGGGCGATCAGGGTGCCGTTGACCTTCACATCAAGCGGCTCGCCGGCAAGGCGGTCAAGCTCGACCACCGAGCCCTGGTTCAGCTGCAGCAGGTTGCGGATGGTGATCTCGGTGTTGCCCACCTCCATGGAAATGGTCACCGGGATATCCAGAATCACGTCCAGATTGGGGCTGTCGCCGTGCTCCGAATAATCCTCACCGGAGGTACGAGCGGGCGCGTTGAATTCTTCCATCTTCACCCGATTGGAACCGCCAGTACCTGCCAGCAGCGCGTCGATATCGTCCTGGTCGGCATTGCCGGCCTCGTCCAGGGCAGCTGCCCACTCGTCGGCCAACGCCTGTTCCTCGGGACTCATCTGTTCGGTCTTGTCATCTGCCATGCTGGCGTTCCTCCCCGGAAAAACGGTTGAAGCAAAAAGTTGGATTCATGACAGCGCTATCTCGGACGCGCAACCGGGCCGATGATCTGAAGCGCCAGGTTGCCCTTAACCGAGCCGAGCTTGGCCTTGAAGGTGGGCACGCCGTTGGCGCAGAGCACCATGTGATCGGGGAGCTCGACCGGAATGACATCGCCCGGCTGCATGCTCAGCAGATCCTTGAGTTTCAGCTCACGACGCACGACGGTAGCGCTCAGCGGTACCTTGGCCCCGGTGATCTCCTCACGCAACGCGCGCACCCAACGCTCATCCTGATCATCCACATCGGACTGGACGCCTGAATCGAGAATTTCGCGCAAGGGTTCGATCATCGAGTACGGCAGGGTCACATGCAGATCACCACCCCCGCCATCTAGTTCGATGTGAAAGGTCGAGACCACGACCACTTCGCTCGGGCTCACGATGTTGGCCAGCGCCGGATTGACCTCGGAATTGACATACTCGAACTGGACCGGGTGAATCGCCTGCCAGGCCTCCTTCATGTCGAGGAAGGCCTGATCGAGCACCATGCGCACCACGCGCAACTCGGTCGGCGTGAACTCGCGCCCCTCGATCTTGGCATGACGCCCGTCGCCGCCGAAGAAGTTGTCGACCAGCTTGAATACCAGCTTGGCGTCCAGAATGAACAGCGCAGTGCCGCGCAGCGGCTTCATCTTGACCAGGTTGAGGCTGGTAGGAACGTACAGCGAATGTACGTATTCGCCGAACTTCATCACCTGCACGCCGCCGACCGCCACGTCCGCGGAGCGGCGCAACAGGTTGAACATGCTGATGCGCGTATACCGCGCAAACCGCTCGTTGATCATCTCGAGCGTCGGCATGCGACCGCGGACGATTCGATCCTGGCTGGTCAGGTCATAGCTCTTGACCGAGCCGGGCTCGACATCGACGTCGGTATCGATTGCACCGTCGTCCACGCCGTGGAGCAGCGCGTCGATTTCGTCCTGTGACAGCAGGTCCTGAACGGCCATGGATGAGTCCTATTGCAAAACGATGTTGGTGAACAGTACCGACTCGATTACCGGATTGCCGATTTCCTTCTCGAGTAACGACTGGACCGCCAGAGTGGCGCGCTGACGCAAGGTTTCCTTGCCGTCCGGGGTAAACAGCGTATCGAATTCTTCACTGGTGAACAGCATTACCAGCTGGTTGCGTACCAGCGGCAGATGTTTGGTCAACGTCGCCATACCTGCGGCGTCGCGGCCCATCAATACCACATTGACCTGCATGTAGCGCTGTCGGCCGCCGTGGGTGTAGTTCACCACGAACGCCGGCTCCAGCGGCTGATAGAGCGCGGTAGGCTTGCCTGCGGGAACAGCCGCGGCCTCCTCGACCGGCTCTTCGCTATCACCGGAAAGCACGAAAAACAGAACCCCACCGATGGAAACCAGCAAGGCGAGCACGCCTGCACCGATGAGGATGAACAACTTCTTGCGACTCGCTGCCGGCTTGGCATCAGTCTCGGCTGCGGCCGCTTCGGCCTGTTTACGCGCCATGACAAATTTCCGTCACTATAGGAGGTGGAATCGTGATCTTGATAGGATCTTGCATCGAGCGTGCCAACACCGCAGCCGCCTGCTTGCGGCCACTAGGATAAAGGCACGAGGGAGAAAAGTCTTTGATCGGGACACGACCGGGCCGCATTGCGCCGCCCGATCACATGGCCGCCGGGTGTTCCGGGCGTCAGGCGTAGTAGTCGACCAACCGCTCCGACGACACCCGCGCCGCCGCTGCACTGGTCAGGATGGTGTCGCCGGCCTCGACGCTGCTGCCACCCCGTTCGTCGGCTCGTCCTGAACCGCCACGATTGCCGGCGGACTGTTCACGTGCCGACTGTTGACCGGCAGAGGAGTCACCCACCGACACATTCACCTGGTTCATGCCCTGTTGCGTGAACATTTCGCGAAGGCGATACATCTGGGATTCAAGTGCTTCGCGAACCGATGCGTTCTGGCTGACAAACTGGATCTGCTGTTCCTGGCCCCGTTGCTGGATGTGGATCTCCAGCGGGCCCAGCTCGGCGGGGTCCAGATGAATTTCGACGCTGCGCAGGTTTTGACTCGATGCCCACATCACCTTCTCGACCATGGCTTCGCCCCAGCCTTGCTGGCCGAACGGAACCCCCAGGGCCTGCGGCGGCGCGGCCACCGGTCTGGCGGTCAGGGCCGCTACGCTGGCAGCCTGGGCTCCAAGGCCCGTGCGAGACGAACCGTCCGTCGATTCGTTCTCCGAGGCGGACGCTTTCAAACCGGCATCGAGCTGCTCCGCCAATTTACCGGCGAAGGCGACTGACTCCACAGGCGCCGAAGCCACTGCGTTGTTGCGCTGATTCAGTTGCACAACGTCTGCCGCAAGTTTGGGACTGGATTTGCGCTGATCATCCACAGCAGATAACTGTTCAGCTGACTCGGCGGAGTCCGCCTGACCATCCGAGCCAACGGCAGTCACGGTACCAATGGTGCTTTGCAGGCCCGGGATGTCTGAATCGACGGAGGTAGGAGCGAGACCGTCAGCTTCGGTAGAAGGCTCGACCGAGCCGAGCGACACGGGCTCGAGGCCCAAGGCAGGATCTGTTTCCTCCTCGGTGACAGGCTCGCCAGGCGCGCGGTCCAGCTCGGCTTCTTCGACGGGAGCATCGACCAGGCTCAGCCGGGATTCACTGAGCCAGCGAAACCACTGCTCCGATTCGCCCTGCAGCGACTCTTCGACGGCCACAGTATCCACAAGCTGCTCTGTTGTCTGCTCGGACTCCAGCGAGGCAAGTTGCCCGAACCAGTCCTGGATCGATTCCGGCAATTGCTTGCCATCGGCGGCAAGTTCCAACCCGCCTTTGCCAGACTTGCCGGCGATCCCCAACTGATCGAGAACGGCCTGGATTCTGGCAGGATCCTGCCCGGCGAGCAGCGCGGCAAACTCGGCGGCAGGATCGGTAGCAGCCGCGTCCGCCGCGCCGGCAGGCAGGCCAGAGGTGGTTACGGCTGCATTAGGTGGAGTAAAAAGCGCCATCATGGGTTGGCTGACCGACATCGCATGCATCTCCGATAACGCGACGGTTGTACGTCTATAACCGGTGACGAAGCAAGGTCCGGGCCAAGTTAGCGCAGATACCTAGACATCCAGCCTTGCCTGCATCAACGGGACGACGCGGGCATGCAGCAACTCGAGCTCGGAGAGGGCGCGCTCGGCGGCAGGCGCGTTGCGCTCGAGCCCGGCGCGTTCCGCCACGCTGCACGCCTGTTCCAATGCCAGCGCGCCCATGTTGCCGCAGCTGCCGCGAAAACTGTGTGCGCTCTGTCGAAAGAGATCCCAGCTCTGGGTTGTCAGCGCCGCCCGCAGATCATCAAGCCGCCGCTGCGCATCGCCGAGAAAGGTTTCGACCAGCAGCCGATAGTCGTCGCGCATCAATTCCTTCAGCGCGTCCTGAACACTCGGGTCGAAATCCGGAAGATCTGTAGTCATCGCATCCCTGTCTGGCATGGAAATTTGGCTGCGTTGTCGCTCGCCGGTCAGTGAGTATGCCCAAGCTGCCAGGTGAACTCTACCGTGACGCGATTGCCCTGCTCGTTGAACTGAACCTTGTCCGCCAGCGCCGAGATGAGCGCCAGACCGCGCCCCGCATAGCCCTCCCCGATCGCGGCTGGTTGCACGCTAAAGCCACCACCGCTGTCTTCCATCTCGATGACCAGCCGCCCGCCGGTGGGGCCGGGGCAGTGGTCGATACTCACGTCGATCCAGCCATTGTCGAGTGCAGCGAGGCGCTGATTGCGTTCGGAGTAGTAATAGGTGAACCCCTCCGAATCACGCTTCCAGCCCGAGTCCAGCTTCAGCAGGCCATGCTCCAGCGCATTGCTGTACAACTCGCTGAGAACGGTGAACAACGTGCCGGCATGCGGGCGCAGCCCGGGCACCTCCATAAGCATCTCGAGCAGAAAGGGCAGCGGATTGTGCTGCCGTATCGACCCCGCCCGAAAGGTATAGGCCAGCCGCCAATCCTGAGCCGCCTGGTAATGACCGCGAGGCGCAGCAGGTACCGGTCGCTGCTGGCCCGGCTCGAGCATGACCATTTCCAGCAGGCTCAAGTCGTCCTCAGGACTGCCGTGGAAGTCCTCGACGGCTGCCAGCAGACCGTCGAAAGCCTGTTCCGGCGAGCCGACGAAGGACTGCAGCACCTCCAGTACCCGCTGCTCGCCGAATAGCTCACCGGCCTGGCTGCGGCTCTCGATGACGCCATCGGTCCAGCACATCAGCCGCTCGCCGGGCGCCATCGGCAACACCACAGGGCTTGCATCAAATCGATCGGCCCTGGCCACGCCAAGGGGCAGATGACTGGACTCCACCCGGTGCAGCAATTGCCCTTCACGCCCGAGGATCAGCACTTCCGGCAGCCCACCGTTCCAGATTTCCACCAGACCCTTGCCGGGATTGACCTCCACCAGCACGGCGCAGCAGAAGATGCCCACTGGCAGGATCTGCCCGAGCTTGTGGTTGAGTTCGGTGACGATGTCGCGTAGCACGAACCCCCGTGCGCTCATGGCGTAGAAGGCTTCGGCAAGCGGCATCGCACCGATGGCCGCGGACAGGCCATGCCCGGTGAAGTCGCCAAGGAGCAGGTGCATCCCACCAGACGGTTTGTACGCCGCCAGAAGAATGTCACCGTTGAACATGGCGTAGGCCGACTGCAGGTACCGCAGATTACCTGCCGACAGGCAGCCGGCGTGCGCGACCCGGTCGAAGATGATCTTGGCCATCTCCTGATCGCGAATCAGCCGCTGGTGTTGACTGGCGATCAGATCGCGCTGCGTCTGCAGCGTCTGATGCATCTCCTGCATCCGCTGAAACGCCTGAATCTTCGCCTGGAGGATGATCGGGTTATACGGCTTGGTGAGAAAGTCGTCGCCACCGGCGGCAAGGCAGCTGACCAGTGCGTCGGTTTCGGTCAGGCTGGTGAGGAAGATGATCGGAATCAGGTCTTCGCCGGCCGACCGCTTGATCTGCCGGGCCGCTTCAAAGCCGTCCATCACCGGCATCAGCGCATCCAGCAGGACCAGATCAGGGCGCTCCGCGATGAAACGGTCCACGGCCTGTTGCCCGTTCTCCGCCCGCAGCACGCGATGGCCCAGGCTCTCGACCAGACGGCCGAGGATCATTCGATCGGTCGGGTTATCATCGGCAACCAGAACCGTGAGGCCCGTTGTCGACTCGACAGGCCGCAGCGCCTGTTCGGACATGATTATTCGATTGCGAACAGTTGTTCGAAATTGGAGATCGCGAACACCTTGCGCACGTCCGGATTGCAATGAACGATCTGGATCATCGCCGAATCGCCCCCGGCATGATCGCGCAACAACAACAGCATGCCGAGCGCCGAGCTGTCGATGTAATCGGTATCCTGCAGGTCCACGACATAGCGCTGCGGAGTCAGGCCGCTGCGCTCGTACGCCTCACGAAAGTCCTGGTGGGCGCCGAAGTCGAAACGCCCGCTCACGCGGATGGTCAGCACCTGACCATCGTTTGACAGGTTGGCCTGAATCGGCATTTATGACTCCTGAACTGGCATCGGAAAAAGCGCGGGTTGTTCAATTGTTTGTAGCACAGGCTGGGCAGGCTGTCAGGGGTTGCTACGACGAGAGTCGAATGCGCGCTGCGAGAGTTCGTCGAGCAATTTCTGCTCCTGGCGGTCAGCTCTGGCCCGTGCTTCCTGCTGGTAACGCTCGATCAGCTTGCGCAGTGCTTCGACACGCTGATAGCGCTGACGCCACTGCTCGCGTACCTTGTCCAGGCTGGTTTCGTACCATTTCACGGTTTGCGTCTGCTGCTCGATGGCGGTCTGCATCTGCGCCATGAACCGCTGATAGTTGAGCAGCCAGTCACGACCGACGCCCTGACTGCCACGCTGGGTCCAGCCTTTTTCGTACTCGCTGCAGTAGAACTCCAGATCACGCAGTCGCACCCTGGCGTCGTCAACCTGCTTCTGGCTTTCACCCAGGCGGGCGGCAGCCTTGCGCTCTTCGTCGACGGCCATCTCCACGACCGGCGCGAGGCGGCGGATGCGGCTTTCACTCATTGCTCACCAGCTTTTCCAGCGCCGCCTGGCTTTCCGGCAAACGTACACTGGTGTTCAGACTCTGCCGCAGGAAGCCCTGCATCGCGGGCATCTTGTGAATGGCCCTGTCGGTCAGCGGATCTGAGCCGGCCGAATAGGCGCCAACGCTGATCAGGTCGCGACTCTGCTGGTAGCGTGCGTACATCTGCTTGAACAACTGGGCCTTCTGCAGATAGTCGTGACTGACGATCTGCGGCATGGCTCGGCTGATCGACGCTTCGATGTCGATCGCGGGGTAGTGCCCCTCCTCGGCCAGGCGGCGCGAGAGTACAACGTGACCGTCAAGAATCGCCCGGGAGGCATCGGCGATCGGGTCCTGCTGGTCATCGCCCTCGGAAAGCACGGTATAGAACGCGGTAATCGAGCCGCCGCCCTCCTCGGCATTGCCCGCCCGCTCGACCAGCGCCGGCAATTTGGCGAACACCGATGGCGGGTATCCCTTGGTCGCCGGCGGCTCACCAATCGCCAGGGCGATCTCGCGCTGGGCCTGCGCGAAGCGGGTCAGCGAGTCCATCAGCAGCAACACGTTCTTCCCTTGATCGCGGAAGTACTCCGCTATACGCGTGCAGTACATCGCCGCGCGCAGGCGCATCAACGGTGCATCATCGGCTGGCGACGCCACAACCACCGATCGGGCCATACCCTTCTCGCCGAGAATCTGCTCGATGAACTCCTTTACCTCGCGGCCACGCTCTCCGACCAGCCCGACGATGGTGATGTCGGCGTCGGTGAAACGGGTCATCATGCCAAGCAACATCGACTTGCCGACCCCGCTACCGGCAAACAGGCCCAGGCGCTGTCCGCGCCCGACGGTGAGCAGACTGTTGATGGCGCAGATACCGACGTCCAGGGTGTCCTCGATGGGATGGCGCTTGAGCGGGTTGATCACCGGGCCATTGAGGTCGACCCAATCGTCGGCCTTGAACATGCCTTTGCCATCCAGAGGCCGGCCGATTCCGTCCACCACCCGTCCAAGCATGCCGAAGCCCATCGGCAACTTGCCGCCGCCTGCGGATGGCACGACCCGCGCTCCGGGCTGCACGCCCTGCAGGCTGTCGACCGGCATGAGATAGATCTTGCTACCGGCAAAGCCCATCACCTCGGCTTCGATCTGGCTGTGGCCGGCCGCTGTTTCACTGATCACCAGACAGCGGCTGCCGACCGGCGCCTTGCAGCCTTCGGCTTCCAGGGTCAGCCCCACCATGCGGATCAGGCGGCCTTCCACCACCGGCTCATCAGCCAGCCTGAGCGCGGCGGGATAGCGGGCAAGCCGCCTGGCGAAGCTGATGCGCTCGGGGGTGCTCATGGCGCGTCCGGCGCAGGGGAAGCCGACAGCGTCATGTCCGGCTCAGGCGGGTGAGCGCGCTGTTCGCGGCGCTCCTCGAACAGTTGTTCGACGATCTGCGCCAGCCGCGTTTCCAGCGTGGCGTCGACCTGGCTGTGCTCGGTCTCGACACGGCAGCCGCCGGGCAGCAGCGCGTCGTCCTCGAGCAGGCGCCAACTCTCCTCGTGCCGCTCGCGCAACGCCTTGACTGCTTCGAAATCGGCCGGATTGAGATAGATACGGATATTTCCGGCCCCCATTGGCAAGGCTTTCAGCGCGCCACGCAGAACCTTGAGAATCTGGCTGGAGTCGGTCAGCAGTTCGCGGTGGATGACCTGCCGGACCATGGTCTCGACAAGCTTGAGCATCATGTCCTCGATCTGCTCGTCCTGATCATGCATCGGCTCCATCAGCTGCGCCATCAGCGCTTCGACCTCACCCATGCGCGCATCCAGGCGCACCTTGGCTTCCTGCTGACCCTTCAGCTGACCGGAATGAAAACCGTCACGCTCGCCGGCAGCGAAGCCCTCGTTGTAGGCCTCCTCACGGATCTGTTCAAGCTCTTCGACGGTGAAGGGCTTGGGCGCTTCCTCCACCTCTTCGGGTAGTTCGATAACGGTCTCGTCCTCGGCCTCCGGCTCCGACGATTCCAGAGGAACCTGAAGCGGTTCCGAATCGAAGCTCGGCAGATCCCACAGGGCGAACGCGGTCGGCTTGGCCCCGCGTATCAGGTCGCTGTCGGATTTTTCGGCCATCTGAAACCACCTCGAGAATCGGGACACGGTGGCTCCGTCCAGACGGAGCCGCATGATGAAAAGGTTAAATCATTTCCTCGCCGCCCTTGCCACCCAGCACGATTTCGCCAGCGTCGGCCATGCGGCGTGCGATGGTGAGAATTTCCTTCTGCGCCGCTTCCACTTCGCTGATGCGCACCGGCCCCTTGGCTTCGAGGTCGTCCTGCAGCAGCTCGGATGCGCGCTTGGACATGTTGCGGAAGATCTTGTCCTTGATCGCCTCGTCGGCGCCCTTGAGCGCGACGATCAGCACCTCCGAGGATACTTCGCGCAGCAGCGCCTGAATACCGCGGTCGTCGACGTCGGCCAGGTTGTCGAAGACGAACATCAGGTCTTCGATCTTGGTCGAAAGATCCTCGTCGATCTCGCGGATCGCCTCGATGATCTGCGACTCGGTAGTGGTTTCGAGGAAGTTCATGATGTCCGCCGTGCGCTTGACTCCGCCCATGTTGGCGCGAATGGTGTTCGAATTGCCGGCGAACTGTTTCTCGAGGATTTCGTTGAGTTCCTTCAGCGCCGACGGCTGCACGGTATTGAGCGACGCTACGCGGAGCAGCACGTCGAGGCGCACCTTGTGATCGAAATAGCCGATGACTTCGGCGGCCATGTCCGGATCAAGGTAGGCGACCACGATGGCCTGGATCTGCGGATGCTCGTAACGAATGACGTCGGCCACGGCGCGCGGCTCCATCCATTTAAGGCTGTCCAGGCCCGATGTGCTGCCGCCGAGCAGAATCCGATCGACCAGGCTGTTGGCCTTGTCCTCGCCCAGCGCCTGGGTAAGCATCTTGCGGATGTAGTTGTCGGCGCCAACGCCCAGACCGGTCTGCTCGCCAACCACCTCGATGAAATCGCCCATCACCTGCTGCACCTGCTCACGCTGGACGGTGCGCAACCCGGCCATGGCGCTGCCTACCCGCTGAACTTCCTTCGGGCCCATGTGCTTGAGGATCGCCGCGGCATCCGATTCACCCAGGCTCAGCAGGAAGATCGCCGCCTTGTCGAGCTTGGAGAGCTTCTGCGGGCGTTTGACTTCTTCATTCATCTTCGTTGATCCACTCTTTGACTACCTGGGCGACACGGCCGGGGTCTTCTGCAAGCAGGCCCTTGATCGCGTTCAACTGCTGTTCATAGCCTGCGCCAGGTGCTGGCAACATGACCGGACCACCTGAAGGGCCGGAGAGGCTGACACGGTCTTCTCGCAGGTCGTCACCAAGCCCCCCCATATCGTCCAGCTCCGCCGGATATCCGGCGCCCGCGGCAAGCGGCTTGCTGCTGGTGGTCAGGTTCTTGAGCACCGGGCGCAACACGCCGAACACCAGAATCAGGACGAAGAGTATACCGAGGAACTGCTTGGCCACATCCCAGAACCAGGGCTGCGACCAGAACGGAATTTCGGGCAGCTCTTCCGGGACACTCTGCGGCACGAAGGCGCTGTTGATGACGCTGACGCTGTCGCCGCGGCTGGCGTCATAACCTACAGCGTCCTGCACAAGCCGGGTCAGACGAGCGATCTCGGCCTCACTGAGGGGGACGCGTGTGGTTTCGCCGGTTTCCGCATTCACCTGGACCGGGTCGTCCACCACTACCGCGACGGAAAGCCGACGCAACCGCCCCTGCTGCTGGCGGGTATAGCTGATCTGGCGGTCGAGCTCGTAGTTGCGGGTGCTTTGCTCGCGGACGTCGCGCGGCGGGGCGGCAACAACAGGCTCGCCGGTTTCCGGATCGACCACCTGCTCCGGCACCTGCACGGCGCCGGGCGGCTGATTGGTCAATGCGCCCGGTACGCCCTGCGGCCCTTGGCCGGAAGCGCGCTGCTCGCTGAGGACCTGCTCGCTGCGCACGGCCGATTCCGGGCTGAAGGTCTCCGCGGTCGATTCGATGGCGCTGAAGTCGACGTCTGCAGACACTTCAGCCTTGTAACGGCCGGTGCCCAGGACTGGCTGAAGGATGTTGTGCACCCGGCGGGTATAGGTGTCTTCCAGACGGCGCGCGTGATCGAACTGGCGGCCGGCTATGGTCAGTTCACTGAGTTCGCTCTGGTCGGACAGCAGATTGCCGCTCTGATCGACAACCGTGACCTGATCCTTCGACAGCTCCGGAACACTGGTCGCTACGAGATTGACGATGGCCATGACCTGGGAAGGCTCGATGCTGCGACCGGCGTACATCTCCAATAGCACCGATGCGCTGGGCTTGCGGTCATCGCGCACGAAGACCGTGGTGCGCGGCATGGCGATATGTACCCGGGCGCCCTTGATGCCGTTCAGGCTGGAAATGGTCCGCGCCAGCTCGCCTTCCAGACCGCGACGGTAGCGGGTGGTTTCCATGAACTGGCTGGAGCCGAGGCCCTGCTCACGATCGAGAATCTCATAGCCCAGATTGGCGTCTCGCTGAGTCACGCCAGCACTCGCCAGGCGCAGCCGGGCGTCGGCCAGATGCTCGGTGCGAACCAGCAGCGCGCCGCTGTTCGGCTCGACCTTGTACTCGATCCGCGCCTGTTGAAGGATGTCGACTACCTGGGCGGCGTCGTAATTTTCCATGCTGCCGTAGAGCGGGCGGTAATCCGGCTGCTGTGACCACAACACCACGGCAAAACCGATTGCCACGCTGGCGGCCAGTCCGATCAGCAGACCGAATTGCCGCAGCAGTGGCAACTGCGACAGATTGTCGAGAAAGCTCAGGCCCAGCAGGGGCTTGCGCTCGGATTCGATATCCGGCGCGCCGCGGGTGGCTGGAGTGTTGGGAGTGGCTTCCATGATTATCCTCGATCAAACAGGGCGAGCAGCAAGGGTGCAGAGCGATTCAGCGTTCAGATCGGCATCTTCATGATGTCTTCATAGGCGGTGATGAGCTTGTTGCGCACCTGGGTGGCCGCCTGGAATGCCACGCTGGACTTCTGCGACGCGATCATCACTTCCGTGAGATCGATGCCCGGCTCGCCACGCTCGTAGCCGGCCTGCAGTCCACTGGTGGTTTTCTGCAGCTGATTGACGCGGTCGACTGCCTGCGAAAGCATATCGCCGAAAGCGGACTCGTTGACGTTCCTGTCGATCTGGGCAGGCGCCTGCGGCTTGCCCATGGCTTCCACTTGCATGGAACGCATTTGCAGCATCAGTCGATTGAATTCAACACCCTGAGTCATCGCTATCTCCGAGCCGTAGGAAAATTGACGGCAAATTCAGCTTTGCAATTACTAGAGCAAGATTGGTGCCACTTTTATACCTTCTGCGTCGCCGCGAGCCGCACTCCTGCATGCGCGCGGCAGTTAAGGTTGTGGGAGGCGCGACCCGCGGCGACAGCAAGCCTGAGCACCGCAAACACAGTCCCGGTCACACTTTCGCTATCGCGCTTCGCTCGGCCCGAGTTTGTCTGATTAGATATTCGCTTTAACCCGTCCAGATTCGATGAAACCAACACCTCATTCACGCGACCTACGCAACGGTCGACAATCCCAACCCGGCCACTTCTACCTGATAACCGCTACCACACGGAACCGTTTTCCACACTTTGCTGACATGCAAGCGGCAAGAGCACTGGTTGGCATCCTACGTGAAACATCCATCCGGAATCAGGCGCAGACGTGGGCGTACGTCGTTATGCCAGACCACTTCCATTGGCTTATGAAACTCGGTAACGAAAGCTTGTCCGTAACGGTCGGCCGAGTGAAGCGGTTGGCATCAGCGAAAGCTGGTAAGCCCCTCTGGCAAGACGGATTTCATGACCGCGCAGTGCGGGCCGAAGAAGACTTGAAGGCTATGGCGCGGTACGTCATCGCCAACCCGGTACGCGCTGGTCTGGTCGAGTCTGTCGGGGATTACCCCCACTGGGATGCTGCTTGGCTTTGAGCATTGCCGCTGATCGCCGCGAGTCGCGCCTCCCACAAAACCCGGGCCACACTCCGCACCAATCTGTCGTGGGAGGCGCGACCCGCGGCGAAGCACTGTGGGCGATGTGCCGTTCAGGCTCCTCCAGCCACGTCGAAGCCCGCATCGCGCATCTGCGCCAGCTTGTACCGCAGTGTGCGGGGGCTGATGCCCAACCGTTCCGCGGCTTCCTTGCGGCGGCCACCTTCAGCGCGCAGCACATCCATGATCAGCTGGAATTCGCGCTCCTTGACGCCTTCGCCCAGACTCGGCGATGGCGCATTCACGGGCCCATCGAACGCCGGAGCCGTCTGCGACTGAAACTCTGTCGGAAAAATGGCAGCGCCCGGCGCGGTATCCAGGCAGAGATCCTGAGGTCTGATCACCCCTCCCTGCTGCAGGATCAGCGCACGCTGTACGGCATTGTCCAGCTCGCGAACGTTTCCAGGCCAAGTGTGAGTCGTCATGGCCTGCGCTGCTTCGGATGAAAATCGCGGCCTGGGCTGGTTCATCTTGCGGCTGTGCTTGTCGAGCAGGCGTTCGGCGATCGGCAAGATATCGCCGGGGCGCGTGCGCAGCGCTTGCCATTGCAGCGGAAAGACGCCCAGGCGGTAGTAAAGATCTTCGCGAAATCGACCGGCAGCGACCTCGGCCAACAAATCGCGGTTGGTGGTGGCGACGACGCGTATATCCAGCTGTATGAGCTTGCGCCCACCTACCCGCTCGACTTCGCGCTCCTGCAGGACACGCAATAGCTTGGCCTGCAGCCCTAGGGGCATTTCGGATATCTCGTCGAGCAGGATAGTGCCGCCGTTGGCCTGTTCGAACTTGCCAGGCTGCGCAGCGACGGCACCAGTGAAGGCGCCCTTTTCGTGTCCAAACAACGTGGCCTCGAGCATGTTGTCCGGAATGGCCGCGCAGTTGATCGCGATGAACGGTTGCGCCGCACGCGGCGATTGCTGGTGGATATACCGCGCCAGCACCTCCTTGCCGGTACCCGACTCGCCCGAAATCAGCACCGTCGAATCGCTGGCGGCAACGCGTGCGGCAAGCTGCAGCAGCTGCTGACTGGCAGGCTCTACAGCCACCGGCCCTTCTGCTGCTGCCGAGACGGGCAAACGGCCCTGGCTGTGCTGCGCAACAAGATCCAACAGGGCCCGGGGTTCGAACGGCTTGACCAGGTAATCCACCGCCCCGTCGCGCATCGCCACCACCGCCTGCTGCACGGTTCCGTACGCTGTCATCAGGAGCACCGGCACCTGCGGATGGTGTTCGCGCACCTGACGCAGCAGCATATGCCCGTCCATGCCCGGCATGTTGACGTCACTCACCACAAGCGAAACCGCTTCGCGCTTGAGCAACCGCAACGCGGTTTCCGCATCAGGCGCTTCGATGTGCTCATAACCGCCCAGGGTCAGAGTATCGGACAGCGCTTCGCGCAGGTTGCGGTCATCTTCTACGAGGAGAATGCGGGGTCTGGCAGTCATGCGTGCTGTTCCTGCACCGGTAGCAGCAGTTCTGCACACGTGCCCCACCCGGCCTTGCTGCGAATATGGAACGCCCCACCGTGGGCGCGGGCCACGGCCTTGACCACCGACACGCCAAGACCGGTACCCTGTGCGCGGGTGGTATGGAACGGCTCGCCAATGCGGTTGAGTTCGGCCGGCGACATTCCGCGCCCACCGTCGACCACACTGATGGCGAGCTGCCCTGCAATCAACCGCAGGCAGACCTTCAGGCGCGCCGCATCGCTGCCAGCCTGGATGGCGTTGTCGATCAGGTTGGTCACTGCGCCGGTAAGCGTTTCCGTGTTGCAGCGCAGGATCAGACCGGGCGGGCAGCGGTTCTGCCACAAGCAGACCGCGCCGGCCTGCTCGATTGCAGGCTCGGCATATTGCCTGAGCAGCGCGAACCAGTCCTGCACACTAATGCGGTCATTGAGCGGCAGGTCGCCCTTGGCAAACAGCAGCATGTCGCGGACCTGATGCTCGATACTCTCCAGCCGGCCCTTGAGCCGCGCACTGAAGCGTGTCCGGTGCTCCTCTGCCAGCGCCGGATCGTTCAGGTGGCTGGCGTAGAGCATCGCAGTAGAAAGCGGCGTGCGGATCTGATGTGCAAGGGATGCGACCATCCGACCAAGCGCGGAAAGACGTTCATGCCGCGCCAGCTGCGTCTGTAGCGCCCGAGTTTCGGTCAGATCAGTCAGGAGAATCAGTTGACCGGGCTCGCCCACCAGCGAGCGCGTCGCCATCGACACCCGGCGGCCGCTGCGAAGTGAAATCTCGTGGTAATCATCCTCGCGCGGGGCAAAGCGATCACGGATCAGGTCACGCCAGAGCATGCCTTCCAGCGGTTCGCCCAGCAGATCACGCGCAGCGGGGTTGGCCTCGCGTACCACGCCTCGCCCATCGAGCACCACTACGCCACCCGGTAGCAAATCGAGCAGGTTCTGCAATCGACCAGCCAGGCGGGCCTTCTCGGCCAGCTCACGCGTGCGCTGCTCACTCACAGCAGCCAGCTGGGACTTAAGTGTGGAGACCTGCTGTTCAAGCAGCGCATATGAAGCAGACAGCTGCCCAGAGACCTTGCTGAACTGGGCATAGGCCTGCTCCAGGCGCGCACGCTCCTGTTCATCGACGGCTTCTCTGGCCTGCGCGAGTTCACTGGTTGCCTGCGGCAGGATATGAGCGGTGCCCGACATGAAAAATCCCCTGAAAAAACCTCTTCAGGGGATTCTTAGCAAGCGCTATGCCACGACAGGAGGATCTATATATTTCAATTACTTAGACAGATCCTGGCTTCCCAAAAGCGCATCTGCGTCATTCTTCTGACATTTCCACGCCGCGATTGATACCGTACTTGCGCATCTTCTCCACCAGAGTGGTCCGGCGAATGCGCAATCGTTCCGCGGCACGCGCCACCACGCCGGCCGACTCGTCCAGCGCCTGCTGGATCAGCGTCTGCTCCAGGCCTCCGAGGTATTCCTTCAAATCCAGCCCCTCGGGCGGCAGGAACGCAGGGCTGTTCAGCCCGACCAGACCGTTAAAGGCCTCACCACGCTCGTCATCGTCCTCGCGTTGAGAGCGCAGGTCCTCGTGGTCATCCTCGACATAGCGAAACTTGCGCGGCAGCTCGTTTACGCCGATCACGCCATGCGGATGCATGATCGCCATGCGCTCCACCAGGTTGGCCAGCTCACGTACGTTCCCCGGCCAGTCATGCTGACACAGCGACATGATTGCTGACGTACTGAAGCGAATGGAACCGCGCTTCTCCATCTCCAGCCGGGTAATCAGCTCGTTGAGCAGGATCGGAAGGTCTTCGATTCGCTCACGCAAGGCCGGCATTTCGATGGGGAACACATTGAGCCGATAGAACAGATCCTCGCGGAAGCCGCCGTTCTCGATCATGTCTTCAAGGTTCTTGTGCGTCGCAGCGATCACGCGTACATCCGCCGTCTGCACCTTGTTGCTGCCGACGCGCTCGAACGTACGCTCCTGAAGAACGCGCAGCAGCTTGACCTGCATCGGCAGCGGCATATCGCCGATCTCGTCGAGGAACAGCGTGCCACCCTGGGCGAGTTCGAAGCGACCCGCACGGGTAGTAATGGCTCCCGTGAAGGCACCCTTCTCGTGGCCGAACAGCTCACTTTCAAGCAGCTCGGCAGGAATCGCGCCGCAATTGACCGGAACGAAAGGGGCGTCCTTGCGGCGCGAATGGTAGTGCAGATTGCGGGCGACCACTTCCTTGCCCGTGCCCGACTCGCCAAGGATCAACACGGTGGCTTCGGTATCGGCTACCTGTTGCATCATCATGCGAACCGACTGCACGCTGCGACTGGTACCCACAAGGCTGCGAAAGAGGTTCGGCTCGCGCTGACTGCCGCGACGGGTGCGCTCGCTGTAGATCTCGCGGTATACCTGCGCCCGATGCAGCGCATCAATCAACTGGTTGTAGCTCAGCGGCGGCGGAAGGATGGCAAGCAGGCGCTGGCGAACATGATCCGGCCAGCCCGATGGGTCACCCGCATCGCAGGAAATCGCCGGCAGTGCGTCGTCCCACTTGTCGAGCTGGGTAAGCAATCCCGGCAGTCCATTGGTGTGATCACAGCGACCCAGTAGCACACATTTGATGGCTTCCGAACCCTCGACTTGCGCTTCGACAGCAGCAGTCCAGGAATCGGAGGTAGTGATGATGGTTTCTTCGCCGAGGAAATCCAGAATGACCTGGATGTTGCGCCGATTTTCCGGGCAATCTTCGATTAACAAGATGTGAGAGTTTGGCAGCATAAGCAGTGCGGCGTCCTGTTGACAGACGGGCAGGTCGAACGCGTGATAGCGCAACGCCATTGCCTTTTAATATTTTGTCAAAGGTAGCCAGATTCAGAGCGGGAGTCAAATAGTTGGCGCATGATTTACTGCCATCCATCCGAAACCGGATCAACTGAACATCTGGTAGACCTTGGCGCTTTCCTTGCTGCGCTGGATTCCGTGCAGTTCTTCAGCGAGCTTCCCCTGCACTGCCTGGCACAAGCCGATGACTTCGCGGTACGTTTCCGACAGCGATGTCAGCGCATTGGCCAGCGCCTGCTCGTCTCGCTCGGGCTGTTGCATCGCCCGCCCGACCAGCTCGCGGCACAACACATCGAGCTCGCTCACCTGCTCCCAGTCGCCAGCCTGAACAGCGGCGATCAGTGCGTGATGGGTCTGCTCCAATTGCTCGACAGCGTGTGCCATGTCGTTCTCCTCAGGCCGGGATGCTATCCCAGCCCTCCTTGATTTCACGCAACAGCCCGGCCACTTCGTCAATGATCGCCGGATCATTCTTCAGATTCGCCTGGCTCAGCCGTTGAATCATGTAAGCGTAGAGATTATCCAGGTTGGCCGACAGTTCGCCACCTTTCTGAAGATCGAGCCCATCGCGAAGGCCGCCGATGATGCCAATCGCCTTGCCCATCAGCTCACCCTTCAACGCCAGATTACCGTGATGCATCGCACCCTTGGCCTGCGCCAGGCGCTGCAAACCACCTTCGAACAGCATCTGGATAAGACGATGCGGGTTGGCTTCGCTGACCTGAGCATGAACGTTGACAGTCTGGTATTGCTTCATCGCGTAGGCATTCATGGCGCTGTGTCCCTGGGTGTGTTGCACATACCCCTTATATCGGCCGGCGCAGTAAAACTTGAGGGAAATTAAACGTTAATCGGAATGAACGGGGCCATCACTCGCCGAGCCCCACGTCCCTGTGGGAGCGCCGTCCCCGGCGCGATAGCGGGCTCTAGGTTCGTTGAATGTTCGAAGGGTACGAAAAAACCATCGCGGCGGGGATGCCGCTCCCACACCTACCTGCGCTTGCGTGATCTCGCTTACTTCGGCTCGATCGCGTCCCACGCTTCCTTGATCTCTTCCAACAGACCCTGCACTTCCTCCAGCGAACGCGGCGTATCGTCCAGCGCCACGCCAGCGAGCTTGCGCAGCATGTAGTCGTACAGCGCATCCAGGTTCTGAGAAATCTCGCCACCGAGCTCCATATCCAGCGAGCCCTGCAGCGCGCCGATGATGCTGATGGTGCTACCTA
Source organism: Halopseudomonas nanhaiensis (assembly GCF_020025155.1). Classification (NCBI taxonomy): domain Bacteria; kingdom Pseudomonadati; phylum Pseudomonadota; class Gammaproteobacteria; order Pseudomonadales; family Pseudomonadaceae; genus Pseudomonas; species Pseudomonas nanhaiensis. The sequence goes on along the minus strand of NZ_CP073751.1, from coordinate 1,004,615 downwards.
CCGCTGCACCACGGCGCTCGGGGTTGCCCGTAGCCTGCGCGTGGCGAGCAAGCTTCAAGCGTTCGATCGCGCCGTTAAGCAGCAGCTGCACGGCGCGGTACTGGGAGACTTCCTGACTGATATTGACTTGCTTGTAGGTATCGATGGGGCTGGTCACTTATTTGTCCTTTTTGACGACGCCGGGAAGACTGTTAAGCACGCCGGCGAGGTAATCACTGGTGCCAGACATCTGGCCGATCAGCGTATCCATCTTGTTGAACTGCGCAAGCAGTCGGGTTTCGAGCTTGCCGATGCGACGATTCAGGACTTCGCGCTGATCGTCGACGCTATCGAGGGTGCTTTGCAGCCCCTTGGTCCGGCTTTCTATAATGCCGTCGGACTGAGTATACGGTTTGATGGTGTTTTCCAGCTTCGCCATCAAGCCAGCGTCGCCGGTAAGAAAGCTGCTCACCTGGTCAAAGTTGTCAGCAAGCACCTTGTCCAGCTTGGCATCATCGACCTTGAGTGTTCCGTCGCGTTGCGTGCTGATGCCGAGGTCTGACAGGATTTTTAGCTCACCTCCACCAGCGGGGTTGCCCATATCGCTACGCATGCCCGACATGAACGTACGCACCGATGCATCGCCGACCAGCCCCCCGGCCAGGGGCTGGCTGCTATCGCCGCCGACCGGCGTCACCTTTGTGAGTGAACCTATGGTGCTCATCAACTTGTTGTAGCCATCGACGAACTTCTTCAACGACGACTTCACACCAGCGCGGTCTTCACCAACCGTCAGGCTAATGGTACTGACGTTGGTGACGTCTTCCTTCGACTGCGCTGCCTTGAGGGTGATGGTGACACCATCAATGGCTTCGGACACCGAATTGGTCTTGCTGGCGAGGTTGATCCCATCGATAGCCAGGTTCGCGTCGCGGGCGAAACTGATCACCTTGGGCGCGCGCGGGTCGGTTACCGTAGGCGGAACGAAGTCGTCTCCCGGAGCAGGCGGGGTGAAGCTCAAATCGGCAAGCGTTGGGGTGCCCGTTGTGGTAGCTGTTGACGTTCCGGTGACGGAAATGTCGTTACCGGTTCCCGATTTGGTCGAACTGAGCACGAGCCGCGCCCCGCCGACACCGCTCGGATCGCTCACGATCGTTGCGCTCAGGCCCTTTTCCTTGCCTGCTGCGTTGATCGCATCACGAATGCCGGTCAGGTTGCTGGCTTCTTCGGTGATATCCAGCGCTATCGTTTCATCGCCGACCTTGATTTCAAGCTGCCCGGCACCCAGCTTGGCAGCAGGGTCATCCAGGCCCTTCAGGGCGATTTTGCTGGTCTGGGCCAGGTTGAATACCTGGACGTTGTAGCTACCCGCCACCGCCTTGGTATCGGCACTGACGGTAAAGATGTCGGCTTTGCCAGAGCTAGCCGTGCGCTTCTCGAACAACGAGGCGCTGTTCAGATCCTTGACGGTGGTCTGAAATTCGGAGAGGGCGCTGCGGAATTGCCCGAGCGCAGAGAATTTGGCCGTGGTCGCCTTTTCCAGGCGATTGAGCTGAGCAGTTTTCGGTGCTGCTTCGGCGTTGACCAGGGCGGCCACCATGCCCTTGATGTCGAGTCCCGAACCGATACCTGTAATAGCCATGTGTGTATCCTTCCGACCAAAAGTTGACGGATTACAAATCCGCGCAGCGCTTCCCGGTCATCAGGCAAGTTACGTGCCAGCTAAACCGGCGAAGAAGCTCAGGCTTCAGCTTTGAATAAAACGCTTCGAATCAATGACAAATTTTCGGCAAGGCGCAGTGCCTCCTCCGAGGGTATCTGCCTGATCACATCGCCACTGGACCGCTCGGTGACGTTGATCACCACGCGACCGCTGGAATCGTCGATATTGAAGTCGATGTTGCGACTGGCTGACTGCACAAAGTCCTGGATATCGGTAATCGCGCTATCCAGTGCGTTGCGATCCACCTCCGGGGATTGCCCGACCGCGTTTTGCGAGTCGGTAGATACCGGCGCAATCGCCGACTTGAGCTGTGCAACATCTGCCTGTCTGGCTGCCGGGCGATTGCTGAGGCCCGCCTCGACCGGCTCAGCGCTAAGGCTGCTACGGTTGAGTTGCAACGGTTTGAGTGTGCCCATATCCATGGTACTAACCTCGCATAGGAAAAAGCGGAGAGAAGGTCACCCTTCTCCCCGCATCATTACCGCCCCGCTACCTTAGCCCAGGAGGCTGAGGACAGCCTGCGGCAGCTGGTTCGCCTGGGACAGCATCGCAGTACCCGCCTGCTGCATGATCTGGTTTTTGGTCAGATTGGCAGATTCGGCAGCGTAGTCAGTGTCCTTGATTCGGCTGTTCGCCGCAGACACGTTTTCCGAAATGCTCTGCAAGTTGCTGATGGTAGACTCGAAGCGGTTCTGCACGGCACCAAGGCTTGCACGCTGGGAGTCGATGTTTGCGATAGCCTTGTCAATTACTGAAATTGCATTGTTGGAGCCGTCAACCGTCGAGATATCGACCTTAGCAACCGATGCCAAGCTGGAAACGTTTGAAGCTGCTGCGAAGATGCTTGCTGTGCCAGCTTCCGCCACGGTGAAACTCTTGTCCGATTCGAGCTTCAGCTTGCCGCCGACCACGATACTGTCAGTTGCAGTTGCGCCGTCAGTCTTCGTGACGTTCGCCCCACCGACTACCATGGCGGTTCCAGCAGCAGCTGCTCCGCTATTGTCAGCGTTCGAAATCTGAATATCGTAACCTTCTGAGTTTTTAAGCGTGATAGAGGCTTTATCGTCGCTCAACTTGGCAGAAACCCCAGTTTCGGCTGCGCGCTGGTTGATCGCCTCGGCCAAGTTAGAAAGGTCAGATGCAGTTACGCCTGCCGATATCGTAGCCGCGGTGGCGCCGCTATCACCCGACTTTAGGCTGAAAGAAATCGTGCCTGCTGTGCCGGTAGTCAGAGTCGTTTCGGTTGTGGCGGAGGCGGTGACGCCCGTCGTACCTGACTTGTCGTTGATAGCCTTAGCGATTGAGTTCGCTTGCTGGTTGGCTGCCACATCAATCGAAGCCGTGCCAGTCGGACCATTGATCGTCAGATCGTTTGTGGCTGCAACACCGTTACCGCCAGTAGTGTCTGCTGCTGCAGCCAAAGTGGCAGTGCCGATACGGGCGTTAGAGTTGGATTGGTACGCACCCAAGGAGCGAGCCGAGGTATTACCCAGCCCGACCGAAATAGTTTCGTTGGCATTGGAGCCTACTTGAAACTGACTTGTGCCGAAGGACCCATCCAACAACTTCCGGCCACCGAAAGTGGTGGTTTCAGAAATGCGATTTAGTTCCGATTGAAGTGCAGTGACTTCCTTCTGCAACGCTTTGCGGTCATCCGCTCCGTTTGAGCCGTTAGCAGATTGAAGAGCCAAGTCGCGCATGCGCTGAAGGATATTGGTCGATTCCTGCATCGCGCCTTCAGCGGTCTGAGCGATAGAGATACCGTCGTTGGCGTTCTTGACCGCAACACCAAGGCCACTAACCTGACTGGTCAAACGGTTGGAGATCTGCAGGCCAGCTGCGTCGTCTTTGGCGCTATTGATCTTGGAGCCGGAAGATAAACGCTGAAGCGAAGTTTCCAGGTTGCTGGAAGAAGCTCCCAGGTTACGCTGGGCGTTGATTGACGCTACGTTGGTGTTAACTGTAAGGGCCATGGTATTGCCTCCGAAGGACCTGAAATAATGTTTGCCTGAGCTTGCGACTCGCGGGCCGGCTTTGCCCAGGCACCCATTGAGTTCGCATTCGATTACTGTATCGGCGTGCCTTTCAGGACCTTTAGGAACTTTCGTAAAAAAGTTTCCCTGCTTCGCTTGACAACCCAATCAGGTGTCAAACAGGCCCTAGCCCACACGGTTGGCAACGGGTTGCGTTGCCCTTCCCTACCGATGTTTGGGTTATCGGCGCTAGGGCTGGGAACTTTAGGACGAGCACGTTCTATGCACGTCAAGCGTTGAAAAGCTTGGAGCGACGAGCGGTAGAACGGAGAGTCGCGGCCAGCTTGTGGGGGCGTCGCCCTCGGCGCGATGGGGTTGGCTGGTCAAGCCAGACCCGTCCGAGACGGACGGGTGCCCCGAGGTGAGCATCGCAGGAGCGCCGGCTGCCGCAGCACATTTGCCAGGCCGCTATCGCGCCGGGGACGGCGCTCCCACAAAGGATATGAGGCGGGATCAGGCTTCGGGATTTAGGGAATCAAACGCTTTCTTCTCATCCGCCGCAGCCTGCGCACGCATGGCGATCAACTGTTTGATCTTGCGATGCGGGAACACGTAGAACTGGTCCTCTTCCACGGCCTTGAGCGTCATCTCGGCGATGTCGGTTGCCTGGATCTTGCCTTTCTGTACCGCCTGCTTGGTCAGTTCGGCGCGCTTGAGGGCGGTTTCGCTGGGGGTGATGGTTTCGCCCTTGTCGGCGGGGCGGTTGCGGGCGGACTCGTGGATGGCGGTGGGGAAGAAGGCCGGGCACAGGCAGGTGACGCCAACGTTGGCATTGATGTCGCGCAGATCCAGCGCCAGAGTTTCCGACAGTGCTACCACCGAGTGCTTGGTGACGTTGTAAATTGCCATGTTCGGTCCGTTCAGCCAGCCCGCGGCCGAGGCCGTATTGACGATGTGGCCTTCGTTCTGCTCGATCAACATCGGGGTGAACACCTTGACGCCCCATACCACGCCGTACAGGTTAACGCCCATGACCCATTCCCAGTCGTGCGGGGTGTTTTCCCAGGCCGGGCCACCGACGCTCACGCCGGCGTTGTTGAAGATCACGTGGGCAGCGCCGAAGCGGCTCTTGGCGAGGTCGGCGAACGCCTGCATTTGCTCGAGCTTGGACACATCCAGGCGCATGGTGGCGGACTCGGTACCGGGGGACGCTTCTTCGACCAGGCGCAGGGTTTCCTGCATGCCCTTCTCGTCCACGTCGCCGAGTACCAGCTTCATGCCCCGCGCGGCGCAGCACAGCGCCAGCTCGCGCCCCAGCCCGCTACCGCCACCGGTGATTACCGCAACCTTGCCGTTCAATGCTTGCATCGATCTCTCCTCTGCGCTCCGGTGATTCGGAGCTCCCATGATCATAATTATGGTGAATAGAATGCCGAGGAACCGCCCGAGGTGCCAGCCCAATGCGTGGAGCTGATTGGCATGCAGTAACCCGACTTATGGTTCGCAGCAGATCTCGATGCTTTTCGCTACAGTGTGGCAAGGAACACAGGCGCTGGAGAGATCATGCGAAAGATTACGTTTGCAGTGTGTGCGTTGCTGATGGCCGGCTGCGCCCAGCAGCCCAGTGAGCCCGTGGCAGAAGGCAACGCGAGAATCGAATTCGATACCGCGCCCATGGACCAGCTGTCGGCGTATCGACTGGATGGGGAGCTGGTCGACGGCATCCGCTTCCCTGATCTCACCCCCGGTTCTCATGAATTGCAGGTGCGCTTTCGCTACGAGATGCCCGGCGGTGCCGGCGGCGGTGGGACCATGGGTGAGCCGCAGTACCGCACCTGCATCCTTGGCGTGGCCTATGACAACTTTGCAGCCGGCGAGACCTATGTATTCAGCGCTCAGCGGCTTGGCTGGCAGAGCGTCGGCTCACTGCGCGGCAGCTCCAGCGAGAAGCTGGCCAGCGCGCAGACTATTCGCTGTTCGCCGGGCTTCTGATCCAGCCTTTGTCGCGCCAGTCGCCGATCCAGGCGAGATCCGAAGCAGTTGACCCTGCCGGACGGTATTCTGCTGCCAGCCAGCCGTTGTAGTTCACCGCCGCCAACGCGCTAAACGCTTCGGCAAAATCCAAACCGCCGCTGCCCGGCGCGCCGCGCGCGGGTACATCAGCGAACTGAATGTGGCCGATCGACCCCGACAGCTCAGCGATGGCTTCTCTTATGGGAACACCCATTTTTGCCATGTGATAGAGATCAAGCTGCGCAGAGAGATTGGGGTGGCCAACCCGACTGATCACCTTCATCTGCTCCGCTGGCGTGGCAATCAGAAAGCCCGGCATGTCGAGCCGGTTGATCGCCTCGAAGGTAACGTCGATGCCCAGGGACTCGAAGGCCGGGCAGGCATGCTGGAGATTGGCGACCAGCGCATCAAGCGCAGCCTCAGGCTCGACACCTTCGATCAGCCGGCCCGGCAATATATTGACGCGCTGAGGCCGGGCACGCTCGGCGTAGCGCAAAGCTTGATCCAATGCCTGGCGAAACGCTTCGACTCGATCCGGAACGCCGGCGAGACCGGGCCCACCAGACATCAAGTCGCCTGCCGGCAGATTGATCAGTGCGAGGGGCATGGCGCTGCTGGCCAACTGCTTCGCCAGATCCGCGGCAGCCAGTTCGTAGGGAAACTGGATTTCGACTCCGTCGAATCCCGCCGATGCCGCCGCAGCAATGCGGTCGGGCAGAGAGTGTTCGGTGAACAGCAGGGACACATTGGCAGCCAGTGGCCAGGACATCTTCACCTCCTCAAATGAGCTGGAGGCAGATTAGCAAAAGCTCACCCATCTATCTGGGCTTTAAGGATGCTATCGCGGCGAGTCGCCGCTCCCACAATGACTAGGGCGATATCCGATAGGACCCATGGGAGGCGCGACCCGCGGCGACCGGCGCTCCGCCGGCTTTGCGGCGGGGGCACCGCTCCTACTCGCTACAGTTCCCATCTTCGGTGCGCCTTGCCTGACGCGCGGTTTTCAGTACACTTGCGCCACGCCCCGGCCGGCTTCGACACCCGGTTGGGAGTCTTCCGCTATTGAACCGGAGAAATGACATGTCGAAGCTGAAACGTCCGCTGGCCGTGCTGGCCGGCTTGTGCCTGTCTGTTGCCGCTGTTTTCCCTGCTGCTCACGCTGCCGACGAGTCGGTGTTGCGGGTGTCGGCGATTCCCGATGAAGCCCCTACCGAACTGCAGCGCAAGTTCGAGCCCCTGGGCAAATATCTTGAGAAAGAACTGGATATGGAAGTGCGCTTCCAGCCGGTATCGGATTACGCCGGGGTGGTCGAGGCACTCGACGCGGGTCGGCTGGATCTGGCCTGGCTCGGCGGTTTCACCTTCGTTCAGGCACGGTTGCGCACCGGTGATGCGGTTCCCCTGGTGCAGCGCGAGCAGGACGCAGCCTTCACCAGCACCTTCATCGCCTCTGACGCGTCGGTGGACGAGCACTCGGATCTGAAAGGCAAGAGCTTCGCCTTCGGCTCGGTATCGTCCACCTCCGGGCACCTGATGCCGCGCTACTTTCTGCAACAGGCCGACATTGATGTCGACGCGTTCTTCGGCCGCGTCGCGTTCTCCAATGCGCATGACGCGACAGTCGCCTGGGTTGCGTCCGGCCGCGTGGACGGCGGCGTGCTGAACTCCTCGGTGTGGAACAAACTGGTCGAGGAAGGCAAGGTCGACACCAGCAAGGTGCACGCCTACGCAACCACCCCCACCTATTACGACTACAACTGGACCGTACGCGGCGACCTGCAACCGGAACTGGCCGAGCGCATCAAGGCAGCCTTCCTCAAACTTGACCCGGCCAACCCGGAGCATAAGGAAATCCTCGATCTGCAGCGGGCCAGCCGGTTCATCGAGACCAGCCCGGAGAACTACGAGGGCATCGAGCAGGCCGCCAGGGCTGCTGGTCTGCTGCAGTGAGCATTCGCCTCGCCGGGGTGGGCGCTGCCCACCCCGGCGCCGGCCAGGTCCTGAAAGGTCTCGAACTGGGTATCGAGACCGGCGAGCGTGTGGCCGTGATCGGGCCGTCCGGCGCGGGCAAGACCAGCCTGCTCCGGCTGCTGGGTATGAGCCTGGTGCCTGCTTCCGGGAGCCTGCAAATATTGGGAAGCAATCCGGCAGAACTGTCCGCACGCGCTACCCGGCGCCTGCGCTCACGTATCGGCCTGATTCACCAGAGCCCTCCTCTGCCTGCGCGCCAGCGGGTGATCACGGCCGTATCCGCCGGCAGGCTCGGGCAGTGGTCTACGTTGCGCGCGCTGGCCTCGCTGTGCTATCCGCTGGATATCTCCGGCGTCCGCTCGATATTGAGCAGGCTTGACCTGGAGGACAAGTTGTTCGAACGTTGCGATCAGCTCTCTGGCGGCCAGCTTCAGCGCGTCGGCATTGCCCGCGTGCTGTATCAACAGGCGGAGCTGATTCTGGCCGACGAGCCCGTGTCGGCGATGGATCCACTGCTTGCCGACCATACGCTCGCCTTGCTCAATCGGCTGGCAGAGGAAGACGGGACCACGCTTGTGGCCAGCCTGCACGCCGTGGATCTGGCGCTGCGGCATTTCCCCCGGGTCATCGGGCTGCGCGATGGCGAGGTCCTGTTCGACCGCCCGGCATCCCAGGTCTCTGATGCAGACCTGCAGGCGCTGTATGCCAACGCCAGCCTTACCGCAGAGCCGCTGCCAAAAGCCGGGGTCGCGCCAGCCGTTCAGCCACCCAAGTTACCTATCAGGCCAATTGCGCCGCGATGTCTGTAACCAGTGTGCCATTTGCGGCCCGGCGCGACCCCGCAGCCCTGCCCCGACTGCTGCTGACCGCCCTGGCCGTCCTGCTGCTCTGGCCAGGACTGGTGATTACCGAGTTCGATCCCGCGACGCTCGTGGATGAGCGCAACCTGGCCACCCTCGGCGGCTTCCTTTCAGGCTTCTGGCCGCCAGAGCTCTCGAGCGAATTCATGCACCTGCTGTGGGTGGCGACGTTACAGACGCTGGCCATGGCTACCGCCGGATTGGCGCTGGCACTCGTTGCCGCTGTGCCGTTGAGCCTCGTCGCGACGCGGACGCTGTCCGTGTCGCGCATCACCTTCGGACGCCCCGCCTGGCTGGGCAGGGGTTTGCGCTACCCCGCCCGACTGTTGATGATTATTCTACGCAGCGTACCGGAGCTGGTGTGGGCGCTGCTGTTCGTTCGAGCGGTTGGGCTGGGGCCGACAGCCGGCGTGCTGGCCATTGCGATCACCTATAGCGGCATGCTCGGCAAGGTCTACGCGGAGATCTACGAATCGATCGACCAGCGTCCGGCCCAGGCGCTGCTGCAAGCCGGCAGCTCCAGGCTCGCGGCGTTCTTCTACGGCGTCCTGCCCGGCGCTGCGCAGGAGCTGACGTCCTATACGCTATATCGCTGGGAATGCGCGATCCGTGCATCCGTGGTCATGGGCTTCGTTGGCGCCGGCGGGCTGGGGCAGATGATTGATCTGTCGATCCGCATGTTTGCCGGTGGCGAGGTGGCAACCATATTGGCGACCTTCCTGATCCTTGTGCTGTTTGCGGACCAGCTCAGCTCGCTGCTGCGCAGGAGACTGGCGTGATCCGTCGCCTGGAGGGCCTGCTCTGGCTGGGGCTTATCGTAGCTGCCCTGCTCGCCTCGTTCAGCTATCTCGAGCTGGATCTCGCCGCGCTGTTCAGTGCGCAAAGCGCCGGCCAGATGGCGTCCTACGCGGCCGGCTTCTTTCCGCCGGATACGTCTCCCGCCTGGCTCGGCCAACTGGGTCAGGGCGCGCTGGAAACGCTGGGAATATCCGCGATCGGCACCCTGCTTGCGGCTTTTTCTGGCGCGATGCTCAGCCTGCTCGCCGCTGGCCGTCTCGGACGGATCGCCAAAGCATCCGCACGACTACTGCTCAATGCGCTGCGTTCAGTCCCCGAACTGGTGTGGGCTGCGCTGATGGTTTTAGCAGCAGGCCTGGGACCTTTCGCCGGCACCCTGGCGATTGCTCTGCATACCACCGGCGTCCTCGGCCGGCTGTTCGCCGAAGCGCTGGAGAATGCCCCGCAGGCGCCCGCCTCTGCCCTGCGCGAAGCGGGGGCAGGGCCGGTCGCGTGCTTCTTCTATGGCACGCTTCCCAACGTGATTCCCCAATGGCTGGCCTACAGCCTGTATCGATGGGAGAACAACATTCGCATGGCGGCGGTATTGGGCTTCGTGGGAGCGGGGGGCTTGGGGCAGATGCTGTATGTGACGCTGAGCCTGTTCCAGCAGCCCCGTGCGATGAGCGTCATTCTCGCCATGCTGCTCATGGTGATCGTCGTCGATGCAGCCAGCAGCTGGCTGCGTAGCGCTCTGCGCTGATCGCGCCTTCAGGTTTCGCTGCGTTCCTGCACGAGCACCCAGGGTCGAATCACCACCGCCCACAGCGAGTCAGGGTCACGCTCATGCCAGTCGGCGGCCTGTTCATCCCGCAGCTGGCCCAGAAGCCCGCGTTCCATCCAGCCGGCGACGGCGTCCCGGTCGTCGTTGATCAGAGCCTGAGCAGCGCCGACCAGATCGAGACGGGCGTCCACCCAGAGTATTTCACCGCGAGCGAAATGCGGCTCCAGCGCCTTCCATTCGATACGACCCGTGGCGCCCACGATTGCCGCGTAGGTATCGTCCTGACCGGTCATCCTGTTCCCCTGCGAATGTTCGAGCGCGCATGGTAACGTCCCGAGCGCAGACAGGCGAGTGGCCGCTGGCGTGACCAAAATGAAAATTCTGTCGCCAATCAGTAACAGTTTTGCGGTTTAAGGACATTTGCCGACAAATTGCTACCGTTTCGTTTCCACGGCACCGTGCCATTGCTAAACTGCTCCGGTACAGTTACCGGGGGAGGTGTGGCGCTTCGCCATCAGGCGCCCGCTTCGTCTTAACGGACCATCCAAGTGAGCAGAAAAATGAAAAAGGCACACAAGAAAGCGCTTTCTCAGATTATCGCAGCAGCAGCTCTGGCAGGCGTCAGCAGCTTCTCGCTGGCAGCCGACCCGATCAAGATCGCTTTGGCCGGCCCGGTAACCGGCCCGGTAGCACAGTATGGTGACATGCAGTTCATCGGTGCCAAGATGGCCATCGAGCAGATCAACAAGGCGGGCGGTGTGAATGGCAGCCAGCTCGAAGGTGTTGTGTTCGACGACGCCTGTGATCCCAAACAGGCAGTTGCCGTTGCCAACCGTATCGTCAACGAAGACATCCGTTACGTCGTCGGTCACCTCTGCTCCAGCTCTACCCAGCCGGCGTCCGACATTTATGAAGACGAAGGTATCCTGATGGTCACCGCGGCCTCGACCAGCCCGGAGATCACCGAGCGCGGCTATGAACTGGTGTTCCGCACCATCGGCCTCGACAGCCTGCAGGGCCCGACCGCCGGCAACTACATTGTCGAACAGGTCAAACCGAAGAAAGTCGCCGTGATCCACGACAAGCAGCAGTACGGCGAAGGCATCGCCACCGCGGTACGCGACGTACTCAAGGAAAACAACGTCGAAGTAGCCGTCTTCGAAGGTATCACCGCAGGGGACAAGGACTTCTCCTCACTGATCTCCAAGCTGCGCCAGGCGAACGTCGATTTTGTCTACTACGGTGGTTACCACCCTGAGCTGGGTCTGATCCTGCGCCAGTCTGCCGAGCAGGGCCTGAAGGTCAGCTTCATGGGTCCGGAAGGTGTCGGTAACAGTGACATTTCCGCTATTGCCGGCGAAGCCTCCGAGGGCCTGCTGGTGACCCTGCCGAAGGCGTTCGACCAGGATCCGAAGAACGCCGAACTGGTTGAAGCGTTCAAGGCCAAGAACGAAGACCCGAGCGGTCCCTTCGTGTTCCCGGCCTACGCTGCGGTCCAGGTTATTGCCGATGGCATCCGCATCGCGGGCAGCACCGACACCGAAGAGGTTGCCGAGGCACTGCGCAGCAACAGTTTCGAAACCCCCACCGGTACCCTGGCCTTTGACGAAAAGGGCGACCTGAAGGATTTCAACTTCGTTGTCTACAAGTGGCACGCTGACGCCAGCAAGACCGCAATGACCGAGTAAGCAGTAAACGTCTCAGGCCCGCCGGCACCCCCGGCGGGCCTGATTTTTTGATGCCGTCCTTCCCGACCTGCATTCGTTCCCCCTGAAATACCAGGTGTCCTGGCCATGCCCGAGTCACTGTATTACCTGATCCAGCAATTGCTGAACGGTCTCACCGTCGGCAGCACCTATGCCCTGATCGCCATTGGTTACACGATGGTGTACGGCATCATCGGCATGATCAACTTCGCCCATGGCGAGGTCTACATGATTGGCAGCTACATCGCGTTCATGGCCCTGGCGGCTCTGGCGTTGATGGGCATTGAATATCTGCCGGTGATGATCCTCGGCGCTTTCGTACTGAGCATGATCGTTACCAGCGCCTTCGGTTACAGCATCGAACGTGTGGCCTACCGGCCGCTTCGTGGTGGCAACCGCCTGATCCCGCTGATTTCCGCGATCGGCATGTCGATCTTTCTGCAGAACCTGGTTCGCCTGGCACAGGGCTCGCGCGACATCGCCATGCCCAGCATGGTGACTGGCGGCCTGACGATCGGCCCGGCTGACAGCTTCCACGCCACGCTCTCGTATATGCAGATCATCATTTTCGTCGTCACGCTGATCACCATGACGCTGCTGACGCTGTTCATCACGCGTTCGCGTATGGGCCGCGCCTGCCGCGCCTGTGCCGAAGACCTGAAAATGACCAACCTGCTGGGCATCAACACCAACGGGGTCATCGCTCTGACCTTCGTCATCGGTGCCGCTCTGGCTGCGGTCGCCGGCGTGCTGCTTGGTATGTACTACGGGGTGATCAACCCGTACATCGGCTTCATGGCCGGCCTCAAGGCGTTTACCGCTGCGGTGCTGGGCGGCATCGGCAGCATCCCCGGCGCGGTGCTGGGTGGACTGCTGCTGGGCGTGACCGAAGCGATCACCGCCGGCTACTTCAGTAGCGAGTACAAGGACGTCGTGGCCTTCAGCCTGCTGATCCTGATTCTGTTGTTCCGTCCAAGCGGTATTCTCGGCCGGCCGGAGGTTGAAAAGGTATGATCCGCGCCAATCTGAAACCGGCGATCATTTCCGCCGTCGTCGTCGTGGTACTGACCGGACTCTTGATGGGCGTGCGCCTGCAGCAGACCGGGACCGGCCTGTCAGTCACCGGTCTGGGTGCCGACGTGTGGTGGAAGATCGCAGCCGCCGCCACGTTCATGTTCTTCTTCAACCTGTTCCGCGACCAGTTGAGCGCATGGTGGAAAGCCGCCCCGGGCTTACCGAAGGCGCCGGAGACCCTGACCCGGGCCGCCGACAAGCCGGCGATGCGTCGGCTGTTCTGGTGCTTCCTGATTTCTGCAGCACTGGTATGGCCGTTTTTCGCCGGCCGCGGCGGCATCGATCTGGCCACGCTGGTGCTGATCTACATCATGCTCGGGCTTGGCCTGAACATCGTGGTGGGTCTCGCAGGGCTGCTGGATCTGGGCTACGTCGGCTTCTACGCCGTGGGTGCCTACACCTATGCCCTGCTGGCCATGTATACCGACGTTGGATTCTGGACCGGCCTGCTGGTCGCAGGGGGCATGGCGGCGCTGTTCGGCTTTCTGCTTGGCTTCCCGGTGCTGCGTCTGCGCGGCGACTACCTGGCCATCGTGACACTCGGCTTCGGCGAAATCATCCGCATCCTGTTGAACAACTGGACCGCCGTCACCAATGGCCCGAACGGCATCGGCAGCATTCCCAAGCCGACCCTGTTCGGCTTGGAGTTCAGCCGCCGCGCCAGTGAGGGGTCGCAGACGTTCCATGACTTCTTCGGCTTCGATTATGTATCCAGCCATCGGATCATCTTCCTCTACCTGCTCGCCCTGCTGCTGGTGCTGATCACGCTGTACGTGATCAACCGTCTGCTGCGCATGCCGATCGGCCGTGCCTGGGAGGCACTGCGGGAGGATGAGATCGCCTGCCGTTCGCTGGGGATGAACCCGACCGCGATCAAGCTGAGCGCATTCACCATTGGCGCCACCTTTGCCGGTTTCGCCGGGTGCTTCTTCGCCGCGCGTCAGGGCTTCATCAGCCCCGAGTCGTTCACCTTCATCGAGTCGGCGATCATTCTTGCCATCGTGGTTCTGGGCGGCATGGGGTCGCAGCTCGGCGTGATTCTCGCGGCGATCATCATGACCATCCTGCCGGAAATGGCTCGCGAGTTCGATGAGTACCGCATGCTGCTGTTCGGCCTGCTGATGGTACTGATGATGATATGGCGACCGCAGGGGTTGCTGCCGATGAACCGTCCGCATATGGAGCTGAGGACATGAGCCAGCCGATGCTGGAGGTAACCGGCCTGACCATGCGCTTTGGCGGGCTGCTCGCGGTCAACGGCGTGGCCCTGACCGTGCAGGAGAAACAGATCGTCTCGATGATCGGCCCTAATGGCGCTGGCAAGACGACCGTTTTCAACTGTCTGACCGGCTTCTACAAACCGAGCGACGGCAAGATCATCTTCCGTGGCGAGGAAATTCAGGGGCTGCCCGGGTTCAAGGTCGCTCGCAAGGGAATGATTCGCACGTTCCAGCATGTACGGTTGTTCAAGGAAATGACCGTGGTGGAAAACCTGCTGGTCGCCCAGCACCAGCACATGAACACCAACATGCTCTCCGGTCTGTTCAAGACACCGGGCTTTCGTCGCAGCGAGAGCGAGGCGCTGGACCGCGCGGCGTTCTGGCTGGAACGGGTCAATCTCAAGGAGTTCGCCAATCGCCCAGCCAATACGCTGGCATACGGTCAGCAGCGCCGCCTGGAAATCGCTCGCTGCATGGTCACCCAGCCGTCATTGCTGATGCTCGATGAACCGGCTGCGGGCCTGAACCCGAGGGAAACCGAGGACCTCAAGGGTCTGATCGGAGAACTGCGCAACGAGCACGGGTTGACGATTCTGCTGATCGAGCACGACATGAAGCTGGTAATGGGCATTTCAGACCACATCGTGGTGATCAACCAGGGCTGTCCGCTGGCCGCCGGCACCCCGGCAGAAGTGCGCCAGAACCCGGAAGTGATCAAGGCTTATCTGGGCGAGACCTGAGGGACACACATGCTGTATTTCAAGAACGTTTCGACCCATTACGGCAAGATACAGGCGCTGCACGATATCAATCTCGAAGTGCAGCGCGGCGAGATCGTGACGTTGATCGGTGCCAACGGGGCAGGCAAGACCACTCTGCTGATGACCCTGTGCGGCGATCCGAAAGCCACGACCGGCAGTATTCGCTATCAGGGCGAAGAACTCACGACCAGGACCACCGCGGAAATCATGCGCATGGATATCGCCATCGTGCCGGAAGGCCGCCGCGTGTTCTCGCGGCTGACGGTGGAAGAGAATCTGGCAATGGGCGGCTTCTTCACTGAAGGAGACGATTTCCAGCGCCAGCTCGATACCGCGCTGGGCCTGTTCCCCCGCCTCAAGGAGCGCTACCACCAGCGCGCAGGGACCATGTCTGGCGGAGAGCAGCAGATGCTTGCCATTGGCCGCGCGCTGATGAGCAAGCCGAAGCTGTTGCTACTCGACGAACCGTCCCTGGGACTGGCGCCGATCATCATCCAGCAGATCTTCGAAATCATCGAAGAGCTGCGGCGTCAGGGTGTAACCGTGTTCCTGGTCGAGCAGAACGCCAACCAGGCATTGAAGCTGGCTGACCGGGGCTACGTCATGGAGCATGGACATATCGTGCTGCAGGACACCGGCGAAGCCTTGCTGGCCGATCCGCAGGTGCGCGACGCCTACCTGGGCGCCTGACGCGGCATTGCCCGGCGGCGCGGGCGTATCAGCGAGCCGCCCGGGCCTCTCCTTCATAGGCACAGCCACTGAGCCGCTTGCCGTCGATCGTCAAGGTGGCGGTCAGGTGCGAGTAGTCACCAGCGTGGTTGAAGCAATCCTGCGGATACAACCACAGCTCGAGCCGATCATCGCGCTCGGTACGGAAGCTGCGCGAACCATCCGGCAGCTCTTCACTGATCACCGGAGAGGGACCGCTGTGCTCGCGATCGGCACTGTCGAACTCGATTCCTGCATCGCCGATTGTCAGGCGCCAGGAGGGGTGAGGACCGGCAGCCACCCAACGGGCCGACGGCTCGGCTTGCGCATCGCACCCGCGACCGGTCGACTGCATGCGAAGGAGCCTGGACGGGCGCAGGGTCTGGTCGGACAATTCCCCTTCCAGCTCGACGAAAATCCCGGTCTGACCCGGCTGGGCGACATTGCGAAAGAGCTGCTGGAGTTCTGCGGTGGGTAGCACGCGTATCGCTTCGCTGGCTCCACAGGGCGTCATCTCCCAGCTGTCACCGCCCGTTTCCAACAGCCCCGACAGCCGTTGCTGATCCCCGCCGCCCCCTGGCAGCAATGCGCAACCCGATAGAGTCATCGCCGATAGCAGGGCCCAACCTACCCGAATCGGGTGGCGGCTCTTTGTCATTGTGTGAACTCCTTGGCCAATTTCTGGTTAAAAATTGTGTTACTGCCCAGCCACAACCCCCAGGTGCAATGCTAATCTGTGCGCAGTCTAACCCATGCACCAGCGCCAGCATCGTCTCCCGGAAGCATCATGCAAATCATAAGAACGTTTGTCCTGTCATCTCTCGTTGTCGTTCTCTCTGCCTGCGCCTCGAAGGCTCCTGAAAAGGCACCCGAGCCGCCCCGCGCCTCCTGGGCTGATTCAAGGGTAGCCGACGTTACCACTGTTGCCGAGGCCCAGGGCTTCAAGGTCAAGCGTGAGGGTGAGGAGATTCGCGTGATCATCCCGGTAGATGGCAACTTCCACCCCAAGCGTACGCTGCTGCTGCCCAGGGGTCTGGTACCGATTGGCAAGGTGGGCGCCGCCCTGAAAGACGACGCCGAATGCCATTTCCGGGTCGTCGGCCATAGTGACAGCGACGGCGACGAAGCAACCAATAAAAAGCTCGCCCTCGAGCGCGCCCAGGCCGTCGCCAACATGCTGATGCTCAGCGGCGTCAGCCGCAAGCGCATGTCGCTCGAAGGGTTAGGCGAGATCGACCCCCGGGCCGACAACTCCACCCCGACCGGGCGCGAGCTCAATCGTCGTGTGGAAATCATTCTGACCCCTGCACTGGCAGACACGTCGCTGGCCAAGAAGTAATCGACCCGGCCGGCAGCCGATGCTGCCGGCCTGTTCCCACCGCTTTGCGCTATCTGACCTGCCCCCTGTTTTGACGTAACATACCCGTCCTTCAGCCAACCCAGGCCACACGAACGGGAGTTATCGTGACAGAGCGTCCACAGCCTCGGGCGACCGCCCTTCTTCCTCTACTGCTGTTTCTGCTGATCTTTCTAGGCAGTGGCATCTACTACACCCTGAGCGGAACCGACTTCGCGTTCTATCAGGTCAAGGCGCCCGTGGCGATCCTTCCGGCCATCGTGCTGGCTGTGCTGTTGGCTCGAGAAGGGCTCAACCGCAGTCTTGACACATTCGTCGCAGGCATCGGCGACAGCAACATCATTACCATGGTGCTGGTGTTCCTGCTGGCTGGTGCCTTCGCCACGGTCACCGACGCCATCGGCGGCGTCACGGCAACGGTGAACATGGGTCTGAGTTTCATCCCGCCGAGCTTCGTACTGCCGGGCCTGTTTCTGATCGCTGCGTTCATCTCCACCGCCATGGGCACGTCCATGGGCACCATTGGCGCGGTCGCGCCGGTGGCGCTGGGTTTTGCCGAAGCCACCGGTATCTCGGTGCCCGCTGCGATGGGCGCGGTGATAGGCGGCGCCATGGCCGGCGACAATCTGTCGATCATTTCCGACACCACGATTGCCTCCACCCGCACCCAATCGGTTGCCATGCGCGACAAGTTCAAACTGAACCTGCTGATCGCATTACCGGCCGCCGCGCTGACGCTGATTCTCCTGTTCGTTCTGGGTGACACCGCCACCGAACCTGCCGAGGCAGAGTACCGGGTGATACTGGTGCTCCCTTACATCGCCGTACTGGTGTTGGCACTCAGTGGCCTGAACGTGCTGGCAGTGCTGTTGACCGGCATCGTGCTGTCCGGTCTGACTGGCTTGCTAATGACTGACGACTACGCGGTGAGTACCTGGGGTACTGATATCTACCGGGGCTTCGAAGGCATGCTGGAAATCACCATCCTGTCGATGTTCATCGGCGGGCTCTCGGCCATCATGAAGCGCGAAGGCGGGCTGGCCTGGCTGCGCCAGACGATTCAGTCGATCACCACGCGTATCGGCCAGGCCGGCCGACGCAGCGGAGAAACAGCCATCTCAGCGCTGGTGAGCCTGGCGAACCTGTTCGTGGCGAACAACACGGTGGCGATCATCGTCAGCGGCAGTGTAGCCCGCGACCTGGCGGACCATTACCAGGTAGATCGCCGGCGCAGCGCCAGCTTGCTGGACATCTTCTCGTGCGTGGTTCAGGGATTGATTCCGTACGGAGCGCAGATCCTGCTGGCAGGATCGCTCGCTGGCGTATCGCCGCTGATTCTCGCCGGACAGGTACATTACTGCTGGATACTCGGCGCCGCTGCGGTGCTGGCGATCATTGCCGGGGTGCCGAAGCTGGCACCAGCCAGTGACAAGGACGTCATCTGATCATCGGTGGCAGCGGAGCAACGCCGCTACCACCGAGCATTACTGCTGCCAGGGCTCACCGCGAGTACGTTCGATACGCTTGAGGTGCTGGTGCATCGCTGCCTTGGCCAGCAGGTTGGCGCTTACCGGGGCAGTCATGAACAGAAATACGGTAATCAGTACTTCGTGAAGGCTGATGCCTTCTCGCTGAAAGCTGAAGAACAGCATCGAGCCGATCACCAGCGCGCCGACGCCAAGCGTCGTTGCCTTGGTCGGGCCATGCAGACGCATGAAGAAATCGGGCAGCTTCCACAGTCCGATCGAGCCGACCAGGGCGAACAGGCTGCCGATCAATACCAGCGCCGCGACTACCCATTCCAGCCATTGCGGTATGTCCATGCTCCCTCCTTATTCGATGATGTCGCCGCGCAGCAGGTGCTTGGCTACTGCAACCGTCCCGACGAAGCCCATTACTGCGATCAGCAACGCTGCCTCGAAGAACAGATCGGAGCGCAGGTAGAGCCCCATGAGCATGATCAGCGCAATCGCGTTGATATACAGGGTATCCAGCGCGAGCACCCGGTCTGGCAGATCCGGGCCCTTGATCAGCCGCGCCACGTTGAGTATTACCGCGACCGACATGATTGCCAGGCACAGCAGGATCACGTTTTCGAACATTCGAAGACCTCCAGCAGCGGCTTCTCGTAGCGCTGTTTGATGGTGCGGATCAGCTCATCCGCGTCATCGACGTTCAGCCCGTGTATCAGCAGCGTGCGCCGATCATCGCTCAGGTCGGCCGATACCGTGCCGGGCGTCAGGGATATGGTGCTGGCCAGCAGACTGATGGCGAAGTCATGGGTGAGCTGCAAGGGATACTCGACGAAAGCAGGCTGCAGTTGCCGGCTGGGTCCGATGATCAATCGCGCCACCTGAAGGTTGGCGGTCAGTATGTCGAACAGTACCCGCAGGGTGAAACCGACCAGAACCAGCGGCCGGTGCAGCGTGGGCGGGTTCGGCCAGAATACCTGCGTCAGCAACGGGATCACCCAGCCGAGGAACGCGCCCATCAACAACGTGCCGACCGATGTCGCGTTCATCAGCAACTGCCAGGTCAACAGCAGGACCAGGCTTAGCCAGGGATGAGGCAGCCATTTCCAGCGCGCTGTCATGCGTCACCTCCTGCCGTTACGGTCTGGACTGTCAGCACGGCATCGATATAGTCGCTGTGGTTCATGAGCTGGGCCACGGTGGCATCGAGGTAGTCCAGCAGCGGCCCGGCAAAAAGCACCATGGCCGGACTGCATATGAGCAGTGCCCCGGCCGCAAGCATACGCACCCTGTCCAGTGGCTCGCCCGCGGCTGGCGCACCGTCGTGCCGCCAGAACAGCGTACTGCCGGCCCGACTCATGGCCACCAACACCACCAGCCCGCTGACCAGAATCAGGGTATACAGCCACGCCGCCTGCACACCGGTGCCCGCCGAACCGAGAATCAGGACCTTACCGATAAACCCCGAGAGCGGCGGCATGCCGACGATGGAAATCGCGGACAGGAAAAACAGGCTGCCGAGTAGCGCTCCCCCCGGCAGTTGCGGGCCGGCGATCAGTCGTACCGAGAACCGCGGACCGCGTGTGCGCGCCAGAATGCCCGAGAGCAGGAACAGCGCACCGCTGATCCAGGTTGAGTGCACCAGATAATACAGGCTGCCGACCATCGCATCGTGCGAGCCGAGGGTGATGCTCGCCAGCAGTATGCCGACCGACAACACCACCAGGTACGCTACCAGACCGTTCAGCGTGCTGGCGGCAAGCGCACCAACGGCCCCGAGACCGATAGTCATCAGACCCACCGGCCATAGCCAGTCACTGGCCATGTGAGCGAGCGTGCCGGCGTCGTCTCCGAAAATCATCGGGTACACCCGCAGGATCGAGTAGAGCCCGACCTTGGTCATGATCGCAAACAGCGCGGCAACGGCTGGTGTCGCAGCTGAATAGGCGCGCGGCAGCCAGAAGTACAACGGAACCATTGCCGACTTGAGTCCGAACACGATGAGCAGCAACATGCCGGCCGCCCCGAGAATCGGCAGGTCGGCCGCAGGTGCCTGGGCCACTTTTACAGCCATGTCCGCCATGTTCAGCGTGCCGGTCAGGCCATACAGCGTGCCTACGGCAATCAGGAACAGGGCGGAGCCGAACAGGTTGAGCAGGACATAGTGCAGGCCAGCGCGTACCCGTCCGGAGCCGGCGCCGTGCAACAGTAGCGCGTAGGACGCGATCAGCAGGATCTCGAAGAATACAAAGAGGTTGAACAGGTCGCCGGTAAGGAAGGCTCCCGTGATCCCCATCAACTGGAACTGGAACAATGAGTGGAAGTTGCGCCCCAGGCTGTCGTCGCCACGAATCGCATAGATGACCGAGGCACTGGCGAGCACTGCAGTCACGAACAGCAGCAACGCGGCGAGGCGATCGACCACCAGCACGATGCCAAACGGCGGCGCCCAGTTGCCTGCAGCGTAGACCTGAATCCCCGCTTCGGCCTGCCCCATGAGCAGCAGGGCGATGGGAATCTGAGCCAGCGTCGCCGCCACCGACAGGCCGCGCTTGACCGACATGTCGGCGCGCGCCAGCAGCAACAACAGCGCACCGACAAACATCGGCAGGATGACCGGCAACACGGGGAGATGATTCATTTCTGATCTCCCTTGCCGTCAACATGGTCGCTATCGAGTTCGCCCAGCGCCCTGAGCGCGAGGATCAGTGCGAACGCAGTCATGGCGAAGCCGATGACGATAGCGGTCAGAACCAGCGCCTGCGGCAGCGGATCGGCATACGCCTCTGCCCTTCCCAGCACCGCGGGCATGCCGGTGCTCAGACGACCCATGGCGAACAGAAACAGGTTCACTGCGTAGCTGAGCAGCGTCAGCCCGACCACAACAGGGAAGGTTCTGGCACGAAGCAGCAGATACACGCCGCTCATGGTGAGTACGCCCAGCATCACCGAATACAGCAATTCCATCAGAGCATCTCCTTGACTGTCCGGCCACCCGACAGCTTGCCCAGGTTTGCCAGGATCAGCAGCGTCGCGCCTACCACAGCGAGATACACGCCAAGGTCGAACAGCATGGCCGTAGCCAGCTCCACCTCACCTACCAGCGGAATATCGAAGTAGCCGAACGAACTGGTCAGGAAGGGGTAACCCAGCACCAGGCTGCCGAGCCCGGTGAGCCCGGCGATCAGCACGCCGAGACCGGCGACATAGTGGTAATTCATTCCCCAACGCTGGGTGGTCCACTGCTCGCCGCTGGCCATGTACTGCAGGATCAACGCCACGGCCGTGATCAAGCCGGCAATGAAGCCGCCGCCCGGCAGGTTGTGGCCACGCAGGAAGATGTAGACCGACACCAGCAGTGCCAGCGGCAGGATCACCTGAGACAGGTTCACCAGCATCATCGGATGCGGATCCCGCGCCCAGTTGCGTCCCATGGAGTCGAACTCGGGAATGCGCAGGCGCAGCCCGTCAATCAGCGCATAGATACCCACCCCGGCGATGGCAAGAACGGTGATTTCTCCCAGCGTATCGAAACCACGGAAGTCGACCAGGATGACGTTCACCACGTTGGTCCCGCCACCGCCCTTGTAGCTGTTTTCGATGAAGAAGCCGGCGATGGTTTCATACGGGCGGGTGAGCACTGCGAACGACAGGCCGCCGACCAACAGACCGGCCAGCCCGGCCAGGGCCCAGTCGCGGGTACGCCGCAGGCGGGACGACTCGGCCGGCGTGCGATGCGGCAGGAAGAACAGGGTCAGCATCAGCAGTACGATGGTCACCACCTCCACTGACAGCTGGGTCAGCGCCAGATCCGGCGCTGAGAAGCGGGCAAAGGCCAGCGCCACCATCAGGCCGACGATGCTCAGCATGATCAGCGCAACGAGCCGCTGGCGATGCCAGAACGCAGTCGCCAGTGCCCCGATCATCAGCACCAGCATGCCCATCAGCGTGACCCCGTCCACCGGGGCCAGATCGACCTCGCCCTGCAGCGCCGGAACGCGCCAGAGCCAGTAACCGGTTACCACCAGCGCGGCCAGCAGCATCCAGGCCAGGTAACGCTGCAGCGAAGCATTTTCCAGCAGCAGCGTGAACTGCCCGGCACGGCGCACCGCACCCTGGACCGCCTGTTCGAAGATCAGCTTGCCATCCAGTGGCGGGAGCCGGCCATACCACTCGAACAGCCTGCGGCGCTTGGCATAGACAAATATCCCGACAATCAGCGCGATGACACTCATGATCAACGGCAGATTCAACCCGTGCCAGATCGACAGGCTGTAATACGGCAGCTCGCCAGCGACCACCGCACCGGCCGAAACCTCCAGCAGCCGCGCGACCGTATAGGCTGGAAACAGGCCGACCGCCAGACACAGCGCGACGAGGATTTCCACCGGCACCTTCATGTAGCGTGGCGGCTCGTGCGGTGGATACTTGGGCAGATTGACCGGCTTGCCGTTGAAGAACACGTCGTGGATGAAACGCAGCGAATAGGCCACCGAGAACACCCCGGCAAGCGTCGCGATCAACGGAATCACCCAGCTGAAGTTGCCGAACTGATGCTGTTGCAGGGTTTCGGTGAAGAACATCTCCTTGCTCAGGAAGCCGTTGAGCAGCGGCACCCCTGCCATGGCCGAGGCAGCGACCATCGCCAGCGTGGCGGTGTGCGGCATGAACCGCCACAGCCCGTTGATCCGCCGCATGTCGCGGGTACCGGTTTCATGATCGATGATGCCCGCGGCCATGAACAGCGAGGCCTTGAAAGTCGCGTGATTAATGATGTGGAACACTGCTGCGACCGCAGCCAGTTCAGTATCCAGACCGAACAGCAACGTGATGAGTCCCAGATGGCTGATCGTCGAGTACGCCAGCAGACCTTTCAGGTCGTGCTTGAACAGCGCAGTGAAGGCCCCGAGTAACAGCGTTGCCATGCCGGCGATGCTGACCAGAAAGAACCATAGGTCGGTATCCGACAACGCGGGGTACAGCCGCGCCAGCAGAAATACCCCGGCCTTGACCATCGTGGCCGAGTGCAGATAGGCCGAAACCGGCGTCGGCGCGGCCATCGCATGGGGCAGCCAGAAGTGGAACGGGAACTGCGCCGATTTGGTGAACACACCAAGCAGCACGAGGACCAGAACCACCGGATACAGCGCGTGGGCGCGAATCAGGTCGCCATTGGCAAGCACGTCGCTGAGCTCATAGCTGCCGACGATCTGCCCCAGCAGCAGCACGCCCCCGAGCAGCGCCAGCCCACCACCGCCGGTCACGGCCAGCGCCATGCGCGCACCCTTGCGGGCATCGGTGCTGTGCGACCAGTAGCTGATCAGAAGAAACGAGGACAGGCTCGTCAGCTCCCAGAAAAACATCATCAGCAGGAGGTTTTCCGAGAGGACGATCCCCAGCATTGCCGCCATGAAGAGCGAGAGGTAGGCAAAGAATCGCCCCATGGGGTCGCTCTTTGACAGGTAATAGCGCGCGTAGAGAATCACCAGCAGGCCGATGCCGAGGATCATCAGCGCGAACAAGAACGCCAGACCGTCCAGGCGGAAGCTCAGATGCAGGCCTATCCGCTCCAGCCATGGCAGCGACTGCACGAGCACTTCACCGGCGAACACGCCTTCGGCGTGACGCCACAGCAGAAACAGGCCGATGGCCGGGGCGAGCATGGTCGCCAAAGCACACAGCGACCGACCACGCCGGTCGGTCAGCAGCGGCAGCAGGCTGCCGAACAGAGGTAGCAATACAATCAGCGCCAGGGTCATTCCGGACTCACTCCTTCTGGCCTTTCAGGCTTCTTGGTATGGCGACTTCCCGCTGCGACTGTCCCATCGCAGCGACGCATTATCCATCTTAACGACCCCACTGTCCTGAATTAGCCGGAGCCGCCTGATAGATAATAGCTAACGAAGAAAGCGCAGGCAGCCTGCGCCCGCGCGCAGCTGCCGCCTTCACGTTATTTGGTGACGCGCGATTCGCCGTTTACCGTCAACACTCGGACCCGATCACCTTCAGCGAAGGGCAGATCCGGATCATGTGCCTGCACATACGAGCGAACCGACCCATCATCCTCGCGCACGGTCACCTCGATACCCTGCCGGCGCGTGATGCCCTCTTCGGCCGCTGCGCCTGCAAGGCCGCCAGCCACCGCACCGACCACGCTGGTGATCATGCTGCCGCGGCCGCCGCCAATGGAGCTGCCGGCTATACCACCGACCACGGTGCCGGCGGCGGGACCGACAACCGACTTGGTGCCTTCGATCTGCACATAGCGAACCGACTCGACCGTGCCCATTCGTACCGTTTGCGGCGTGCGCGCCTGCTCACGACTATAGGTATCGCCCTGCAGATTCGACGCGCAACCGCCGGCCATAAGCAGTGGAGACACCAGACAAACCAGCGCTAGTACTTTCTTCATCTATTACTCCAGTTATGGCAAGTGTCAGAAGAGTAGACGTTTTGCCGAGGTAAATGTTGCGACTAAATGGACGGTTACATAAATCAGTCCAGCCGACGAACGCCTCATGCATGAGAGGATTTTGCGCTAAAATGGCGGCCGACTTTTCGCCGGGATGCCTTTACGCTCCCTGAAACCCACTTCGTATCGTTGTATCCCATTACAAGAACAACAAGATCGTGAGGGTACCGAACACAGGTTTGGAGATTCCACATGCCCGTTTTTCAGGCGGTCTGGATGTACTGTCTCGATAACCCTGCCCGCGCACTCAACGCGCTGGCCCTGTTTTACGCGCTGGCCGGGGGCTGGCTTTGGGCAGCTACCCAGCTTCGCGTGGCACGCGCTTCCGGACGGCTGGCTACCACTGCCGATACCGAGATGACTTCCGAGGTATCCGAGGCCACCGCCCGCGTCAATAGAATGTTCTACAGCGTGGGTGGCGCCTGCCTGGCTCTGGCTTTGCTGCTAAGCCTGGTCAGCACCCGCTTCTGAGACGATACGCTGGCGAAACTGGCTGATGACGGGGTTGGCGTACTGCATCAGCCAGTACGGGCGTTGTTCCAGGGGGCATGACTGCAGGCGCTGAGCAAAGCGCGTCTGCTCGGTCGCCACGACCTCTGCCGGAAAGGCCGAGCGCCAGTCGCCCAGCGGCAGCTCCGGTGCGTCGTCCATCTGTTCGAATGCAAGATAGTTGCTGACGAACAACCGATACGAGGTAAGGATGCGGCGGTCGGCTTCCCGGGCCACGATGCGCGCGTCTGCGTACTCGTCCAGCATGGGCGAGCTGAACGCCACATGCACCCTTCCCTTGTAACCGGTCAGCCCCATGGCGATCGACCGATCATCCTCGCCTGGCTGCTTCGTGTAACTGCCGGTGCGCGCGCGCTGCTCCAGTTCGCGCGCCTTGAGCAGATCGCAGGGGTCCCATTCGTAGGCAATCGACACCGGCACGATATTCAGTGAGCGGATTACCTCGGAAAAGGGCTCGTTCTTGCGGCTCATGCAGAACATCTTGATGATCGCCGAATCGGTCTCGTCGCAGCCGTCCTTGGCCCGTCCTTCGGCCTGGGCGATCCACACGGAATGACCGGTCCGGATCGAGTGGCTGATATAGCCGGACAACCCCTGATACACCGCCAGCTTTTCACGCCGACCGCTTACCGAACGGTGCACGATGAAGCTCTTGTTCAGGCGCATGAGGTCACCGACAAACGGCCGCTGCAGCAGATTGTCGCCAATGGCGATGCGCGGCGTCGGGTGCCCTGCATGATAGAGCGCGTAATTGACGAACGCCGGATCCATGACGATGTCACGGTGGTTGGCTAGGAACAGGTGCGGCACATCCTTGCGCAGATGATCGAGACCGCTGTAGGTCACTTCCAGCGTGCTGCTTTCGATCAGCCGGCTCAGATACGGCTCGAGCCGATGCTGCAGCGCTTCGATGGAGTCGATACCGCGTGCCTCGCGGCGCAACCCCAAACGCACCAGTTGCTGCATGAGCCCCGGAGCCAGCCGCGCCGCCCGTGGAAAACGGTAACGCGCAAGCATAGCCATCAGCTCCCGATCGCCCAGCAGGCGCTGGAGGACCGTCGGCAGCTCGCTGTCATCGAATGGCCGGATAGCGTCGAATTCGCCCATATCGCTCTCATCGTTCGGATTGAGCCGCGCATTATGCTGCGCAAGCGCAGAGGGAACAATTCCTCCGGGCAGTTTCCTGCCCGCAGTGATACGACTACACTGCCAATCAGAGCTGTTACCCCCATAAGCGCGGAGGCGTGTCATGCAGGCAGTCGAGGAAGTCGTCGAACAATGCCCGCATTGTGGCGAACCGATCAGCCTGCTGCTGGACCTGTCCGGCGGCTCTCAGGCTTATACCGAAGACTGCCAGGTGTGCTGCCAGCCGATCCATGTCAGCATCTGGATCGACGCCGGCGAAGACGATTACCATCTGGACTTGCGCCGCGAGCAGGATTGATCTTGAACATTACCCGACCCGCCCACCGTGACCGGTAGGCTCGCTCAGTTTACGCCCCCGCAGCCTGCCCCGCCGGAAGGCTGGCGCCCCGCCTGGAATATCTCTCCTGGCAGACGTCTGCTGATCCTGCGCAAAACCTCGGGCAGTATGGAATGCGTCGACGTGCTGTGGAATCTCACCCCGGACTGGTTGCGCGATCTGAGCCGCGCCAGCTTCAGCGCCAACGCCGAACACCTTGCCGAGCGACCGATGTTTCGCCAGGCACTGGCCGAACGGCGCTGCCTGATTCCGGTGGACGGATTTTTTCTGTGGAAGCTGCAGGGACAACGCAAGCAACCCTGGTATCTGCGACGCCGCAACGGCCCCATGGCGATCGCCGCGCTGTGGGAGCGCTATCGTCTGGACGACGGCACCGAGTGGGACAGCTGCGCGCTGATCACAGCGCCGGCGAAGGGTCTCGCGGCACGCCTCGGCTCACGAATGCCGGTAACGCTCAACAGCGGCGAGCAGGCCGTGTGGCTGGCCTCGGCCACCGCCGTGAATGCGTTGCAACCCTTGCTGCTCAACGCCGAATCCCGCGTCGAGATGATGTATCCGGTGGCGACCTCGGTAGGCAATCCGAATGCCGAAGGGGCGCAATGTTGCGCCCCTTCGGGTCAGATCGTGCTTGCTTCCGAACCTGCCTGAACCGGTCAGACGCGGAACTGATTGATCAGCCGGCGCTGGTGCTCGGCCAGCTTGGTCAGCGCAGCACTGGCATCGGAGGCCTCACGGGCGCCTGAAGCGACCGACTTGGCCACCGAGTCGATCGTGGTGACGTTGCGATTGATATCTTCGGCCACGGCACTTTGCTGCTCCGCTGCACTGGCGATCTGCGTGTTCATGTCGGTGATGATCGATACGGCCTGAGTGATCGACGTCAACGCTGCATCCGCCTCCTCCGCCTGCTCCACGCTCTGCTCGGTGCGGGCGCGGCTCTGCTCCATCACCTTGACGGTCTCGCGCGTCCCGGCCTGCAGCTGCTCGATCATGTGCTGAATCTCGGCGGTCGAGTTCTGCGTCTTCTGTGCCAGGTTGCGCACCTCGTCGGCGACCACGGCAAAGCCACGTCCTTGCTCACCGGCACGGGCGGCCTCGATCGCCGCGTTCAGCGCCAGAAGGTTGGTCTGTTCGGCAATCCCGCGAATGGTGTCGAGGATGCCGGTGATATTTTCGCTGTCGCGAGCCAACGTCTGCACGCTGCTCACCGCACGCTGGATGTCGCCAGCCAGATTCTGAATGGTCTGCGCCGTAGCCTGGACCACCTCACGGCCGTGATTAGCGGAACCATCGGCGTTGTTCGCCGCTTCCGCAGCGAGTGAGGCGTTGCGCGCCACGTCCTGCGCAGTTGCTGTCATCTCGGTGACAGCCGTGGCCACGAGATCGATTTCGCTGAGCTGACGTTGCACGCCATCATTGGTGCGCATGGCAATGTCAGCGGTGTTCTCCGACGCATCGGTCACCTGCTGCACGGAACTGACCACCTCCCGGATCATGCCCTGAAGCTTGTCGAGAAACGCGTTGAACCCGGCAGCGATGGCACCGAGCTCGTCCGCGCGGTCGACCTTGAGACGGCGCGTCAGATCGCCCTCACCGCGTGCGATATCCTCGAGCATCGCGGTCAGGGCGCGGGCCGGACGGGCGAGGCTGAGGCCCACGACAGCCATGACCAGCAGACCCAGCACCGCCACGACCAGGCCGACGACCGCCATGCTCAGGGTCGAGGTCACCTGATGCTCGTCAATCGCCTGGTTCATTGCCTGAAGATCGGCCATGACCGCATCGAGCGGTAACGTCATGAGCAACACCCAGCGTGCCGACGTGCCGCTTATACGGATCGGCATCATCAGCTCGATATGCCCACCGGCTTCATCGAGCTCGTAGGTCATCTCGGTGCCCAGCTGTCCGAGCGACTCGATCTCGTTGGCGTCCAGCACGGTCGAAGCAGCGTCACCGGGCTTGGCGTCGTTCCCTGTGTAGCCCACCAGCCGTCCATTGGAACTGATCAGGGCCTGTTTGCCACGGCCTTCGTAGAGGTGTTCGTTGCTTTCGCGCAGCAGCGTCTGGATGAAGTCGAGAGACAGATCGGCGCCGACGGCACCCATGAATTCGCCCTCGACCAGAATGGGCGCTACAAAGGACGACAACAGAATGGTCTTGCCGCCCACTTCGTAAGGCGCCGGATCGATCACACAGGCCTTCTGCGTTTCACGGGCGCACAGGTAGTATTCGCCAGCGCGCACGCCGGTCTCGAGAATCGTCTCGTCTTCCAGATCCTCGAGCGCTTCCACTGCCAGCGAACCATCAGCGGCGCGATACCACCAAGGCATGAAGCGGCCCGTGCCGTCGTAGCCATCGGTGGTGACGCCCTGATAGTACTCATCCATCTCGTCCAGCGAGTTGGGTTCCCAGGCGACATACAGGCCAAGCAGGTCGGTGTTGTGCATGAGCATGCGTTGCGTGACGCGGCTCATTTCCTCGCGTGGCATCATCAGGCTCGGCGTACCATCACCTTCCAGCTCGCCAAGCATCTGGTTCAGCTGAGCCAGCTGACTGGCAACGGTGAGCGGATATTCGAGCCGACGCCGAATGCGCTCGGCTTCGCTGCTGGCGATCGAAGTCAGTCGATTCTCAATCAACTGCGTGACCAATTGCTCGCTGTGCTCCTGCACGAAGGTCTGGTTCCGTTCCGCCGATTGCAAGCCGAAAAGCGTCATGATCCCCACCGCGACGAACAGGCAGGCGCCCGCCAGCACGGTGATGGAAAGCTGGATGGATTTGAATTTCATGTTTACCCCTGAAGCGGAAGAACCCTGGAACCCTTATCGGCACGGCGGGACAAATCTTCAGGTCCGTTTATCAATGCATTGCACGTCCGGCAGCTTGCCGGCTGCGCTTTATCCTCCATAATCAGTGCATCGTCAGGTTGAAGGAACCATGTTCATGCGAAATCGTTTTCTCCTGTGTCTAGCAGTAACCGGCCTGGTTGGCTGCGAATCGGTACAGACCACGCAAGGCGGCGCCGTCGGCGTCGACCGTAATCAGTACATGTTCAGCTCACTGTCCAGCAGCCAGGTCGATGCCATGGCGGCCGAGTCCTACGAGAAGATTCTTGCCGAAGCCAAGGCGCAGAAGGTACTCAATACCAAGCCGGCGCTGGTCAAGCGGGTGCGCAAGATCGCCAACGATCTGATTCCGACCGTCGAGGCCTTCAGGCCGGATGCGCGGGACTGGAACTGGGAGGTGAACATCATCACCGATGATCAGCTGAACGCCAGCTGCATGCCCGGCGGCAAGATCCTGTTCTTCACCGGGATCATCGAGCGGCTCGAACTGACCGATGCCGAAATTGCCCAGATCATGGGTCACGAAATTGCCCATGCATTGCGCGAGCATGGTCGCGAGGCCATCTCCCGCGCGTACACCACGCAAATGGGCACCCAGGTGGTGGGCGCCCTGTTCGGATTGGGGCAGGCGTCGATGCAGGCTGCGGACATGGCCGTGCAGTACGGCCTGATGCTGCCAAACAGTCGCTCCAACGAATCAGAGGCCGACCTGATCGGGCTGGAGCTGGCCGCTCGCGCCGGCTACGATCCGAACGCTGCAGTCAGCCTGTGGCAGAAAATGGCGGCTGCCTCGCAGGGCAATCCGCCAGCTTTCCTGAGCACCCACCCTTCGCCCGGTGGGCGTATCGAGAATCTGAAACAGGCCATTCCCCGCGTACAGCCCTTGTATGAAGCTGCGCGGTAACCGCCTGGCGGCGGCGATCGCCGCCAGCGTGTGGTCTGCCGCTTCCGTAGCACTGGAAACACCGCCGGGGCTGGATTCCGCCGAACTGGAATTGCGCAATTACTACATAAATCAGGATCAACGCAGCGGCGATCCCGATTATTCGCGCGTAGAGGAATGGGGGCAGAGTTTCATCCTCAATCTCGATTCGGCGTACACCCCCGGCACGGTCGGCTTCGGCATGGACCTGCTGGGTCAGTACGCCGTGCGACTGGACTCGGGTGGCCGCATCGGCAAGGACGACCTGACGCGTCAGCCCGGGGACCTGTTTCCGCTTGATGATGGCCAGGCCGCAGACGATTTCGGCCGGCTCGACCTGACGCTCAAAGCTCGCGCTGCGGACACGACGCTTAAGCTCGGTGCCTTCGAGCCCGATATGCCGGTCCTGATTCGCAACGACAGCCGCCTGTTACCCCAGGTATTCCGAGGCGGCCATCTGGACTCGGAAGGCATCGACGGCCTGACGCTGCATCTGGGACGCTTCGACAAGGCCAGGCAGCGTAACTCCAGCGACTACGAAGGATTGCTGACCCGCGGCGGCGACCAGGCTTCGGATCATTTCAGCTTTGCCGGCGCGGAATACGAGCTGGGCGATTCGTTGATGTTGAACTACTTCGTCGGCGAGTTGCATGACTACTACCGGCAGCACTTTCTTGGCCTGAGACATGAGCTTGGTCTTGCCGCCGGCTCAGTGAGAACCGATCTGCGCCTGTTCGACAGCGGCAGTAGGGGCGCCAACGCTCGGGGGGAAGAAGGCTTCGGCAGCACCGGCGTCTTCCGTGACGGCAGCGACACAGGCGAGGTCGACAATTTCACCGCCAGCGCCCGGGCCACCTATGCGATCGGGGCCCATGAGTTGAGCCTCGGCTTTCAGCAAGTCAACGGCGATAGCGATTTCCCCTACGTAGATAACGGCGACGGCGCCTCGGTGTACCTGATCACCTATGCCCAGTTGGGAAAATTCCAGCGCTCCGGCGAGCGCACATGGCTGGCAGATTACCGGGTGGATTTTGCCGATATGGGCTTGCCGGATCTGACCTTCGCCGTGACCTATCTGCGAGGCACGGACATTCGAGCGCTGGAAGGTTCCGAGCGTAGCGAGTGGGAACGGGACCTGCGTCTGGAGTACGCCCCCTCGAAGGGGGCACTGAAGAACCTCAACATTTCCGTGAGACACGCGAGTCTTCGAAGCAGCGTCGAAGATCAACGGGACATCGACGAAGCCCGCCTGGTGTTGAGCTATACGGTCGAGCTGGACTGAAACGGCAGCTCGCTCCCCGCGCTGGGCAGCGAGAGGCTTCATGGCTGCGATGAAGCGACGCTAGCCGCCTGTTAACGCCATCCATCCCGCATAGATGCCCAGCAGCAGAAACGCCACTGCCGCCACCGTTCGAATCAGCTGCAGCGGCACACGCTCCGCTGCAGCATGGCCGAGAAACACCACCGGGACGTTGGCCAGCATCATGCCTACGGTCGTCCCTATGACAACCATCACGTACGCATCGAACTGCGCTGCCAGCACCACGGTGGCGATCTGTGTCTTGTCGCCCATTTCGGCCAGGAAAAACGCTACCAGCGTAGCCATGAAGGCACCGTATCGGCCGATGGAGGCGGTGTCGCCGTCGTCAAGCTTGTCAGGAATGAGCGTCCACGCGGCAACGATCAGAAAGGACACAGCGACCACAGCGTGCAGCCAGGTGTCATCGAGCAGGTTGCTGGCAAGTTCGCCCACCGCTCCGGCGAAGGCATGGTTGGCGATGGTCGCTACCAGTATGCCCCAGACGATCGGCCAGGGCCGGCGAAAACGCGCGGCGAGAACCAGCGCGAGGAGTTGGGTCTTGTCGCCGATCTCCGCCAGCGAAACAATGCCAGTTGATACCCAGAAGGCTTCCACGGATTTTCCAGAGAGGGCGGACCGATGAACCAATGACACGCGTGCAGCTCCGCCCCCGGCAGCCGCTCGCATGTCATAGGTCTCGTCAAACCCGAAGCCTTGAAGGCTGGAGGGTCGCAAGCGCCATGGTCTGCGGACCAATCATGTTGACGCTTGCCAGTGGAAGACTGGCTTCCGGAGAGACTACTCCCCTAAGACGGGCCGAACTTTAGCAGTCCAAAGCGAAGCGATCAACCCGGCGCCACGGCGGAATAAACCTTGAACCGGGTGTTCTCGCGCAGTACTTCACAGGGCCCGATATGGCTCTCGATCAACGGCGGATAACGCAGGAAGCCGTTGGCGACGATGCGCAGCTCGCCTTTGGGCAGCAGGTTGCGGGTTACCTGATTGAAGAAACCTTCGGCAATCGAGGTGTCGTGGCGGATGCCGGTATGAAACGGCGGGTTGCTGACCACTGCGGCGTATCGGCCATGTACTTCGCTCAATCCATCAGAAGCGTAGACGTCCGCATCGATGCTGTTGAGCCGCAGCGTTTCCTGCGCGCAATACAGGGCCAGCGCATCGACATCGACCAGCTCGAAGCGCGCGTCCGGGTTGCGGCGGGCCAGCGCGGTAGCCAGCACGCCAGCGCCGCAGCCAAAATCGAGCACCCTGCCGCGTGGCAGACTTGCCGTCTCTTCCAGCAACAGTTCGCTGCCCTCATCCAGCCGCCCATGGCTGAATACTCCGGGCAAGCTCACCAGCTCTACCGTCTGATCGGGCAACTCGATCACCACGTGACGCGTCCACTCGGCAAGATCGAACGCCGGAACCGGACGGTCGATCTGTACACGCCAGAGCTGGCAGTGCCGCGCGGAGTCGAGCTTTTCTGGCGCTGCACCGTACCGTTCGAGCAACCGCTCGGCCCGCGTAATACCACCCTTCTTCTCACCGACAAGAAACAGCGGCTTGCCTGCCGCAAGCAAGGGAGCCATCTGTGCCAGCGCATACTCGGCACGTTCGATGGCCTTGGGCATGACCAGGATCGCCGCGTCCAGCTCTTCGTATTCCGGACAGAGATGTGAAAAAGCCAACGCATCGGCTTCCAGTGATGTACTCAAACCTCTCCAGACGGCGAAGTCCCAGGTCCACAGACGCCATTTCGCCTGCAGCACATTGCACAACGAATCGAGCACCGGATTGACCAGAAGCACCCGCTGGCCAGCGAACGCCTCTGCGCTGCGCTCGAGAATCTGACTGGTGTTGTCCATTCACGGCTCCGAATTGAAAAGGGCTGGCATTGTACGAGCTCAGCTGCGGAGCCGATAGACCTGACAACCCACGGTGCCCTGCTACTTGCGGGGCTTGGCCCGGGCGGTCGGCTCTGCCTGCAATGGGTCATCCGGCCAGTAGTGTTTGGGATAGCGACCCTTCATGTCCTTTTTCACGTCGTGATAACTGCCCTGCCAGAAGCCTTCGAGATCCTGGGTCACCTGCAGCGGGCGCTGGGCCGGGGACAGCAGGTGCAGTTTGAGCGCAACCCGCCCTCCAGCAATGCGCGGCGATTGCCGGCTACCGAACATCTCCTGCAGCCGCACGGCAAGTACGGGCGGCGTTTCGCCGTAGTCGATACGGATTCGGGACCCGGTCGGTACGGTCCAGTGGGTCGGCGCCAGTTCGTCAAGCCTGGCCGGAAGCGGCCAGGGCAGCAGCGAGGCCAGAATGGCGTTCAGATCCAGCGCGGCGAAGTGCGCGAGTCTGGTCACCGGGACGAGGAACGGCGCGAGCCATTTCTCGAGCGTTGCGAGCAATTGCTGGTCGGACACGTCCGGCCATTCGCTGGTGTTTCCGCTCAACAGGTCCATCTCGCGCAACAGCATGATTCTGGCCTGCCACTGACGCAGTGCCGGCGTCCAGGGCAGCAGGGCAAGCCCCTGACGGCGCACGACTTCGCACAGGGCGATTGCGCGACGCTGCGGATCAATCTGCTGCAGCGGTTCCCGGCTGTAGATCACTTCACCGATCCGCCGCTGCCGCTCGGCGACAAGGCTCTCGCTGCGCGGGTCCCACTCCAGCGTATCGGTCTCACGGAAAACCTCTGGCAGATGGCGCTCGAGCAACGTGGCATCGAGCGCCGCCGCAATGTAGATGCTGGCGCTGCGCTGGTTGACATGCCCGCCCAGGGCGGCGATCGCCAGCCACGCCTCGCCCTGCAGATAGTCGGGTCTGGCAAAACCGGCCGACTTGCCATTGGCCAGACGGTAGTCCTGGCCATTGTCGCGTCGTTGCGCGATGCGATCGGGATAGGCCATCGCCAACAGAATGCCGGCCCAGGCGGTATCGCGTGGATTGGCTACGGCAGCCCCGGTCGGCCGCCCCTTCAATAGCCCGGACCATTGCTCAGCAAGCTGACGCACACGCGCCAGCGCCGCGCGGTCGACTGCGGCCTCCCCTCGCGGGTCGTCGAATGCATCCAGCCGCCGGCTGATGTCGGCCGAGTCGGCACGCAACACGTCGCGCTCGCCGAGTAGCGCGGCCAGGCGCGATGCTGTCCGCAACAGGCCCAGCTCGGCCCCACGCAAAAGCATGTGGGCAAGCCGCGGATGCATCGGTAGTGCGGCCATCTGCTCGCCATGTGCGGTCAGTCGCCAAGCGTCGCCCTCGCGCTGCAGCGCCCCCAGCCGCTCGAGCAGTTCGCGGCCCTGCTGCAACGCAGCCGCTGGAGGCGGATCGAGCCAGGCCAGTTCGGTTGCCTGTTGAATTCCCCACTGCGCCAGCTGCAGCGCCAGCGGCGCCAGGTCCGCCTGGAGTATTTCGGGCTGGGAGTGGCTCGCCAGCTGCTCGTGCTGACCGGCCGACCAGAGTCGATAGCAGACCCCCGGGGCGATGCGGCCGGCGCGACCCGCGCGCTGCTCGGCGGCGGTACGGGAAACGCGGCGCGTATGCAGACGTGTCATGCCTGAGACCGGATCGAAGGCCGCCTGGCGTGCCAGCCCCGCATCGATGACCACACGAATGCCTTCGATGGTAAGACTGGTCTCGGCAATACTGGTCGCCAACACCACCTTGCGCATGCCGGCTGCCGGCGGGGCGATGGCACGACGCTGTGCGGCAAGGTCCAGATCGCCGTACAGCGGAGCCACCACCACCCTCGCGAGCTCCTCCCGGCTCTGTTCCAGTGCTGCCTGAATCCGTCGGATCTCTGCTGTGCCCGGGAGAAACACCAGAATGTTGCCCTGCTCCCGGTCCAGCGCTTCATGGATCCCGCCCAGCACCTGCTGATCAGGTGAGGCGTTCGGGTGTGCCGGTGCGCCGTAGCGTACCTCCACCGGGTACTGCCGGCCTTCACTACTGACGATCGGCGCATGTCCAAGCAGCCGACTTATCGGTTCGGCATTGAGCGTCGCAGACATCACCAGCAACCTGAGCGGAGGCTCCTCACGCAGATACTGCTGGGTTTGCAGACACAGGGCCAGGCCCAGATCGGCATCCAGGCTGCGTTCATGAAATTCATCGAAAATGACCAGACCGACGCCAGGCAGCTCCGGATCCTGCTGAAGCAGACGATGGAGTATCCCTTCGGTCACCACTTCAATTCGCGTCCGGGGGCCGACTCTGGACTCAAGGCGTATGCGGTAGCCGACCGTTTCGCCCACTGCCTCACCGAGCAGCTGTGCCAGACGCTCCGCCGCCGCACGCGCCGCTAGCCGGCGCGGCTCGAGCATGATGATCTTCTGCTCGCCCAGCCATGCGCTATCGAGCAGCGCCAGCGGAACGAGGGTCGTCTTGCCGGCGCCGGGCGGCGCGACCAGTACCGCAGCGGGCCCTGCCCCGAGCAGCTGGTCAAGCTCGGGCAGCACCTCGGAGACCGGCAATGTCTGATCTAACCACACAACGGCGCTACCTCAGGGAAATCGTCAGCTATTCTAGCGGTCATAGTGGTCGGTATAGTAACGCC
This sequence comes from Halopseudomonas nanhaiensis, assembly GCF_020025155.1. NCBI lineage: Bacteria > Pseudomonadati > Pseudomonadota > Gammaproteobacteria > Pseudomonadales > Pseudomonadaceae > Pseudomonas > Pseudomonas nanhaiensis. Next base: position 968,152 of record NZ_CP073751.1, on the reverse strand, counting down.
ACTTTCCCGATCCAAGGAGTTTGCGCGAATGACCCTGAAACCTCTGGCCTGTGCCCTGCTTAGCGCCACATTGATCACCCAGCTGAGTGCATGCGGGACTATTTTCTATCCCGAACGTCGTGGCCAGCTATCTGGAGAGATCGATGCGGGCGTGGCCATCCTCAACGGCATCGGCCTGCTGTTCTACATCGTCCCGGGGCTGATCGCCTTCGGCGTGGATTTTGCCACGGGTGCGATCTACCTGCCGGACCGTCGCTACAGCGTCGCGCCCGAGCGCCTCGATCAGGCTGTAGACGAGCATGGCAATGTCGATCCATTGAAGCTTAAGGCGATCATCCGTGAAGAGCTGCAACTGGATCTGCCCCTGGAGCACGCCCGTCAGATCGACCGCCCCGCTGCCGAGCAGCTGGCTGCGCTGGGCCTGGCTGCGCGGGCCTGATGACTTCACCGGCGCCACTTGACCCGGCTGAACGCCAACGTCTGCTGACGCTTGCAACCTACGCCTCGGTCGGCGTGGCGCTGTTGCTGATCGTGATGAAGTCGTCGGTCTGGCTCATGTCCGGATCGGTGAGCGTGCTCGCCTCGCTGATCGACTCGCTGATGGATGCCGGCGCGTCGATCATCAATCTGCTCGCGGTCCGGGTCGCACTCAAGCCCGCCGACCGTGGGCACCGCTTCGGTCACGGCAAGGCCGAAGCACTGGCTGGACTGGCGCAAAGTGCCTTCATCACCGGATCAGCGGTACTGGTTCTGCTCCAGGGCATCAAGCGCCTGATGGAGCCGCAGCCTCTGGAAGCCGCCTGGCTGGGCGTGGCAGTAATGCTGTTTTCCATTGCCGCCACCGTCGGCATGCTGTTGCTGCAGAGACACGTCATCAAGCGCACTCACTCCACTGCAATACGCGCTGATGCGCTGCACTACCGCTCCGACCTTCTGATGAACACCAGCATCATTCTGGCGCTGATTCTCGCCTACTACGGTGTACCGTTGGCCGACGCACTCTTCGGTATCGGGATCGCGATCTATATCGGCTACGGTGCCGTGACCATCGGCCTGGCGGCGATGCAGACACTGATGGATCATGAGCTGCCGGACGAGATTCGCCGCGAGGCGCTGCGCCTGGCTCGCGAGGTGCCCGGCGTGCTGGGTGTGCATGATTTGCGTACGCGCGAATCCGGTCAGCACTGGTTCATGCAGGTGCATGTGGAGTTGCCTGGCGGGCTGACACTCAACGAGGCACATGAGCTGGGGGAAAATGTACGCAAGGCGATCCAGACGACCTACCCCCAGGCGGAAATACTGGTGCACAAGGATCCGGTCTGAACAGAGAAAAGGCGGACCGTCGTAACCGGCGGTCCGCCTTTTCCATGCTGTCCGTCTATCATCCTGTTGAGATGCTGCCTGTCCCTCGCCTTGTGAGCTGGGGGTGCCGGTTGACGAGCGGATCGGTGGATCCCTCTATCACCACTCCCTTGATGCAGGAGCGGGCTGGACGAGCCGGCCATGGCTGAAAACCTGAAACCAATGCTACGCTCGCCCGATCGCAATTTCTTGCCTAATATTGCGCTGGATATAGATGTATGAGCAATTATTAGCTACTTTATACAGACTATCAGCACAGAACGAGCGCCCATCCATGTCTGAGCACAATCTGGACCGTTATGACCTGAAGATTTTGGCCGAATTGCAGCGTGATGCGCGTATCAGCAATCAGGAGCTTGCTGAACGAATCGGATTGTCTCCCTCGCCCTGCTCGCGCCGCGTCAAGCAACTGGAAGACAGTGGGTACATCGCCCGGCAGGTAGCGCTCCTGGACCCGGCCAAACTGGGGCTGAAGCTGACAGCCTTCGTCCTCATCGGCATGGATCGTCATACGCCGGAGCGCTTCGCCGGTTTTGAACAGGTCATCCGCGATTGCCCCGAAGTGCTCGATTGCTGCCTGGTCACCGGAATGGACGCCGATTATCAGCTGCGCGTGGTCGTGCCGGACATGGAGCACTACCAGCAATTTCTCCTCGGCAAGCTGACCCGCATTGAGGGCGTGTCCAGCGTGCGCTCGAGCTTCATGCTCAATCAGGTAATCAGTTCGACCGAACTCCCGCTGCAACACATGGGTCTGCAGTAAGCCGCAGCCGCATCGCGAGCGGCGCGGTGTATCATTGCGCGGTTTGCTCAACGGAGGTTGGATTTGGATTATCAAGAATTCGAAGCCATCGCCATGCCAGTCATGCTGCTGGCGCTGGTGGCGTTCATGGGCTTCATCGTCTGGGATCTGGCAAAGAAGTCCCAGGCCGGACGCTGGGGTACCGCCGTCCTGTTCTTTGCCCTGGGACTGGGCGTCGCAGCATTCGTCATCAAGGAAATCGTCATCGCCGTGATTGGCTGAGCGAGCGGCCGGCCGCATTCTGCTGGCCGAATCCCCCTGCATTCTGATCACTATCCCACCTGCAAGCTCCCCTGAATCCTGATTCACTGATCTCATGATATGAACACGGATTCAGACAATGGCGTATCGAACCACGCAAGCACGAACGGAGCGCGACAGAGCGCTTCGCGAGCACATCCTTGAATGCGGCATGCAGCAGGTCGCAGAGGGCGGCTTCGCGGCGCTGAACATGAATGGTCTGGCGAGCTCGGCAGGCGTGGCCACCGGCAGTCTGTATCGATACTTCCCGGGCAAGGGGGCGCTCGCTGCGGAGATCTTCACTCGCGCAACGCGTATCGAGTTCGATGCCCTGGCTAGCCAGTTCGGCCAGCCGGGCAGTGCTGCGCAGCGTCTTGCAGGTGGTATCGGTCAGTTCGCCGCCCGAGCCTGGCATAGCCGGCAGCTGGCCTATGCGCTGATCGCCGAGCCGGTGGAGCCGGAGGTCGATGAACAGCGTCTGCGGTTTCGCGAGGCCTACGGCGAGCTCTACTGCACACTCATACGCGAGGGCAACCACGACGGCAGCTTTAGTGTCGAGCACGTATCGCTGACGGCTTCCTGTCTGGTGGGTGCCGTGGCCGAAGCACTCGTCGGGCCTCTGTCGCCACAGGCGCGCGCGGCACGGGCCAGCGGCCTGCCTAGCGACAGCCTGGAAAGCGTCACCAGGGCACTCATCCGTTTCAGTTTGCGCGCCCTGGGCGCGAAGGAGCACAGCGCATGAATTTTCACGCCTACGCCGAGACCCACGAGGTGACCAATCAGGTGCCTCCACTGGACGGCATCAACCTCTACCGTCAGGACGTTCCATTGCAGGAATGGGTTCGCCGTTATCACGGCGAGTGGGCCGACCAGGCCCTCGCCGACTACGGGGTGCTGGCCGGTGGCACCCTGATGCAGGCGGGCTTTCAGGCCAACGAAAACAAGCCGGTATTCAAAAGTCATGATCGGTACGGCCATCGCGTCGACATAGTGGACTTTCACCCCTCCTATCACGAGTTGATGGCTGCCGGCATCGCCGCCGGTATCACCTCGGCCCCCTGGACCGACCCCCGCGCCGGAGCTCAGGTGGCACGTGCGGCCACCATGTACCTGCATAACCAGGCCGAGTCCGGCACCAGCTGCCCGATGACCATGACTTTCGCCTGTGTCCCGGCGCTGCGTCTTCAATCTGACGTCGCCGACGCCTGGCTGCCTAAGGTGCTGTCACGCCAGTACGATCCGCGCAACCTGCCGATCGAACAGAAGACCGGTGCGACCATTGGCATGGCCATGACCGAAAAGCAGGGCGGCACCGATGTGCGCGCAAACACCACGCGTGCTTTTCCCGTTGGCATCGGCGGGCCGGGCCAGGGCTACGAGCTGGTGGGCCACAAATGGTTCTGCTCGGCGCCGATGTGCGATGCGTTTCTGACGCTGGCGTACACCGACAAGGGCCTGTGCTGCTTTCTGCTGCCCAGACATCGCCCGGACGGCACCCGTAACCAGTTCTATGTGCAGCGGCTGAAGAACAAGCTGGGTAATTGGGCCAATGCGTCCAGCGAGGTCGAATTCCGCGGCGCATTCGCCTGGATGATCGGCGAGGAAGGACGCGGTGTTCCCACCATCATCGAGATGGTCTCGCTCACCCGGTTCGATTGCATGATCGGCTCAAGCTCGCTGATGCGCCAGGCGCTGACCCAGGCGACCCATCACTGCGCCTACCGCACCGTGGGCGGACGGGTGTTGGCTGAGCAGCCGTTGATGCAGAACGTGCTGGCCGACCTGGCACTGGAAAGCGAAGCTGCCCTGGCACTGACCATGCGCATGGGCAAGGCGCTGGACCAATCGCATGACGAACAGGAAGACAAGTTCGCCCGGCTGGTGACCGCAGTCGGCAAGTACTGGATCTGCAAGCGCGCGCCGGCAATGATCAATGAAGCGCAGGAATGCCTGGGCGGCGCCGGGTATGTCGAGGAGACCATCCTCCCGCGGCTGTACCGCGAGGCGCCGGTCAATTCCATATGGGAGGGCTCAGGCAACGTGCAGTGCCTGGACGTCCTGCGTGCCTTGTCAAAGGAGCCGGGAGTACTTGAGGCGCTGTTTGCCGAGCTGGGCGACGGTCATGGCGACGCGCGCCTTCGCGCCCATATCGAACGGTTGAAGGCGGACTTTCGCGATACGGACGATATCCAGTACCGCGCGCGGCAGCTGACCGAGGACGTCGCCATCGCGCTGCAGGCCAGGCTGCTGCTCGAGGCCGGCAATGAGACGGTGTCCGATGCGTTCATCAGCAGCCGTCTCACTGGTCAAGGTCGTGCCTTCGGTACGCTGCCGCGGGGCATCGACGTGCAGAAGCTGGTCGCTCGCTCCACGCCGGCTCTCGGTTGATTCGGTCCTGCTCCGGATCACCGGAGCCGCTTCAGACCGATAACGATAGTCAGAGCTCGAGCAATGCACACAGGCGACCTGCTGGCGCTGAACGGCAGCATCTGAGCTGGTCAGCGCAGCGCACCAGGCATCTTCATCAAGGAATCGACACATGAGTGAACAGACGCTACCCAGCGAACGGCAGCGCGCTATCGTTGAAGCCGGCTTCGCCAGAGCCAATTTCGTCAGTGACGTCGGCATCCACATGACCGATTGCGGGTTGGGCTGGGTGGAAGCGGCGGTTGATATCCTGCCACGGCACGCCCAGCAGAACGGCTTTGTCCACGCCGGCGTCCAGACAACGCTGGCCGATCACACCGCCGGCGCTGCCGCCGGCATGCTCGCGCCCGAGGGCTTCACCGTACTCACGCTCGAGTTCAAGGTGAACCTGTTGCGCGCGGCGGTGTGCGAGCGGCTGCTATGCCGCGCCGAGGTGCTCAAGGCCGGCCGCCAGGTGAGTGTCGTCGAGTCCGAGGTGTTCGCCATGGTTGAAGGCGAGAAGCGGCTGTTCAGCAAGGCGACGGTAACCATGGCAGTGGTGCAGCTACCCGATTGAAGGGCCGCGGCTTGCCGCGGCCGGACTGGCCCTCTAGCATGAGCGGCCCGCACCTGATGCAGACAAACACATGCCCCGTCCGCCCCGTCGATCCGCTTATACAGGTACTGGCAAGTCGCGGCGCAAGGCCGCGCCACCGCCAGCCTCCCCTCGTCTGATTGCACTGAACAAGCCGTTCGACGTGCTTACCCAATTCACTGACGATCAGGGCCGCGCCACACTGAAGGACTTCGTTGACGAGCCGGGCCTGTATCCCGCGGGCCGGCTTGACCGGGACAGCGAAGGATTGTTGCTGTTGACCAACGACGGCCAGTTGCAGGCGCGTATTACCGACCCACGGCACAAGCTGAGCAAGACCTACTGGGTGCAGGTGGAGGGTGAAGCGACGCCGGAGCAGCTCGAGCAGCTGCGTGCAGGCCCGCATCTCAATGACGGGCCAACGCGACCAGCGGAGGTGCAGATGATCGCCGCTCCGGCGCTCTGGGACAGAGTCCCGCCCGTGCGTTTTCGCAAGAGCGTACCCACGAGCTGGCTGTCCATTACCATTCGCGAAGGCCGCAACCGGCAGGTCCGGCGCATGACCGCTGCGGTGGGTCTGCCGACGCTGCGACTGGTGCGGGTGAGCATCGGAGACTGGGAACTCGGTGAGCTGCATCCGGGCGAATGGCGAGAACTGCCGATCCGCCCGACGCGCTGATCAGTAGCGCAGGCCGATCGTACGGAACACGAACCCGAGCAGCCAGATCGGGCCGATCAGTAGAAACTGCAGGTCCTTGAAGAAGGATGGCTTCTTGCCTTCCACCTGATGTCCGATGAACTGGCCGATCCAGGCGAGCACGAAGATGATGACGCTGGGCCAGAACACGCTGGGCATTGCATCGAGAATCAGCAACATGATCGCGGCGAGCCCCAGCATCGCCGCAGCGATTCGCCAGGACAACATCGCGTAGAACATCAGCGACGTGCCAACGGCCAGGAACGCGACCCCGGGATGAATCGCCCACAGAATCCCCAGCACGCTGAAGGTGATCAGCGGCACGCACACCCAGTGCACCAGCTTGTTGAGTCTGTTCTGATGGCTTTCGCCGTATTCGTCGAACCACTGGTCGATCGGCTTCATCGTGTCATCCCTTGTTGTTGTTCTGCTGTTGCGCCCGATGCTGCGGCCAACGAGGTCACGGCGCCAATGGCCATGGCGGCCAGCCTGCTGGCTGCCGCAACCCTCGCTCAGATGATAAGCTTAGCGCATGAACAGACCCAGTCCTTCCCGCCCCGTTGTGCTCTGCCTCTCCGGTCACGATCCGAGTGGCGGCGCCGGCCTCCAGGCCGATATCGAAGCCCTGCTTGCGCAGGGGTGTCATGCTGCCCCGACCGTCACCGCGCTGACCGTCCAGGATACCGTTGATGTCAGCGATTTTCGTGTGCTCGATCGTGACTGGGTTCTGGCCCAGGCGAACAAGGTGATCACCGACATGCCGGTCGCCGCGGTCAAGCTTGGCATGCTCGGCTCGGTGGAGATGGTCGAGACGGTGCTTGAGCTCATGCAGCAGCTCCCGGGGGTCCCACTGGTGTGCGATCCCGTGCTGCGCGCCGGTGGCGGCGGCTCGCTGGGCAAGGATGACGTCGGCTACGCGATGCGCGAGCGCCTGTTTCCGGTCGCCGCCATCGCCACACCCAATCTGCCCGAGGCACGCATCCTCGCGGAACTGCCGGAGGGCACCGCTGACCAGTGCGCCGAGCGTCTGTTACCGCATATCCGGCACCTGTTGATCACCGGCGGACACGGTGACGAAGCGGACATTCATAACCGCCTCTACGGTCGCGATGGCAGTCGGCATGACTTCACCTGCCAGCGTCTGCCGGGTAGCTACCATGGTTCCGGGTGCACCCTAGCCAGCGCCCTGGCAGGCCGCCTCGCACAGGGGCAGGAACTGCGGAGCGCCGTGCAGACTGCCCTGGATTACACCTGGCGCACCTTGCGCGACGCCGAGCAGCCGGGGCTCGGTCAATACGTCCCGCGGCGCCTGCCTCTGGATTTCTGCTCGTGAGCGAGCGCCTACGCGGCCTCTATGCCATCACCGACAGCGACCTGCTGGGCGGCGAGCGCCTGCTCGGCTGGGTCGATGCGGCCCTAGCCGGAGGGGCCCGCCTGCTGCAGTATCGTGACAAGACCGATGACGCCGTCCGCCGCCGCGAGGAAGCAGAACAGCTGCTGCGCCTGTGCAACTACTACGGCGCCGGGCTGATCATCAACGACGATCTGGCGCTCGCCGCAGAGCTCGGCGTCGGCGTGCACCTGGGCCGCGAGGATGGGTCGCTGCGCGAGGCGCGCAGCGTCCTGGGCGAGCGCGCGATCATTGGCGCCACCTGTCACGCCAGTCTGGAATTCGCCGAACAGGCAGTCGAGGACGGCGCCAGCTACATCGCCTTCGGTCGTTTTTTTCAGTCGGTGACCAAGCCCGGCGCTCCCGCGGCAACGCCGGTACTACTCGAGCAGGCGCGCCGCACGTTCGATGTGCCGATCGTCGCCATTGGCGGCATCACCCTGCACAACGCCCCCCAGTTACGCATCGCCGGAGCCGATATGCTGGCCGTGATCAACGGCCTGTTCGGCGCCAACTCGCCGAGCGAGGTCGAGCGCCGCGCCCGCCTGTTCAGCGAGATGTTCCAGCCCATCTGAATTCATTTGTGAGGATGTTCATGTCCCGTTCCGAAGACCTGTTCGCCAATGCCCAGAAACACATCCCCGGCGGCGTGAATTCGCCGGTACGCGCGTTCAAGAGCGTCGGCGGTACGCCGCTGTTCTTCAAGCACGCCGAGGGCGCCTATGTCACCGACGAGGATGATCGCCGCTATGTCGATTATGTCGGCTCCTGGGGACCGATGATTCTCGGCCACAGCCATCCGGATGTACTCGACGCCGTACGCCGTCAGCTGGAGCACGGGCTGTCCTACGGCGCCCCTACGGCCATGGAAACGGACATGGCCGATCTGGTCTGCTCGCTGGTCCCCTCCATGGAAATGGTTCGCATGGTCAGCTCCGGCACTGAAGCGACCATGAGCGCGATCCGCCTCGCGCGGGGCTACACCGGACGCGACAGCATCATCAAGTTCGAGGGGTGCTACCACGGGCATTCCGACAGTCTCCTGGTCAAGGCCGGCTCCGGCGCGCTGACCCTGGGCGTACCCAGCTCGCCAGGCGTGCCGGCTTCGTTCGCCAGGCACACCGTGACCCTGCCGTTCAACGATATCGAATCGGTACGCGGGACCCTGGCAGAGATCGGCAACGAGATCGCCTGCATCATCGTCGAGCCGGTTGCCGGCAACATGAATTGCGTACCGCCTGCCCGCGGCTTTCTGGAAGGGCTGCGTGAGGCCTGCGACGAACACGGCGTGGTATTGATCTTCGACGAAGTCATGACCGGCTTCCGCGTCGCGCTCGGCGGCGCGCAGGCGCACTACAACGTCAAACCGGACCTGACGACCTTCGGCAAGATCATCGGTGGCGGCATGCCGGTCGGCTGCTTCGGCGGCAAGCGCGAAGTCATGGAATTCATTGCACCGCTCGGCCCGGTTTACCAGGCCGGCACGCTGTCGGGTAATCCTCTGGCGATGGCGGCCGGCCTGGCCACATTGAAGTTGATCAGTCGCCCGGGCTTTCACGACGAACTGACCGACTACACCGAACGCATGCTCGCCGGCATCCAGGAGCGCGCCGATGCTGCCAGTATTCCCTTCGTCACCACTCAGGCTGGGGGTATGTTCGGACTGTATTTCACCGGCGCGGACGACATCGTCACCTTCGAAGATGTCATGGCCAGCGATGTCGAGCGCTTCAAGCGGTTCTTCCATCTCATGCTGGACCACGGCGTGTATCTGGCGCCCAGCGCCTTCGAAGCCGGTTTCACCTCGATCGCCCACGGCGAGCCAGAACTCAAGCTGACGCTCGATGCCGCAGAGAAGGCGTTCGCCGCGCTATGACCATTGTCATCTACACCTTGCTCGGACTCAGCCTCGCAGGGGCGTCCGGCTGGTTGTTCAAACGCCGCAGCGGGCTCTCACACGCGGCTGGAGGAGCCGTGACGGCGAGCGTTGTCGTGCTGCTGATCGCCGCCGTCGCCGCGTTGCTGACCGCGCTGGTGCTCGGCATAGGCGGTGACGGGCTCAAGCACGCCCAGCGACTGTTCGGCCTGGCCGCGCGCCATCTGTCGATTCCAGTGCTCGGTCTTGCTGCCTGCTTCCTGATGAATGGCTGGCGCTGGAAGCCAATGGTCTGGGGGCAGGTGATTCTCGGTCTGATGGGCGCATTCGAACTGGCAAGGCTGCTGGACCTGTCGCTGCACTATGAGTGGCTGGTCAACGGGCTCGGGCTGGTGTTGCTCGCGTGGGCCTGTCTGGGCGTGGGGCGAGCGCGGGTGCTGATAATCCTGGCAATTGCCGCAGTCGGCTGCCTGCTGGCCGCTGCGCTGATCGCTGACACCACCCCGCTGACTGCCCTGTTCCGCCCGTTGCCGACTGCCAGCTGGCTGATCCCCGGTTTGTTGGCGACCGCGCTGGCAGTTGGCGTATTGGCCGATCAGGCGCACAATAAGGCGCACTCCTCGACCAACGAGCCGGACATTCCCCCACGTTCATGAAAGCCTCGCTTCTTCGCTTCGCCCTGCTTGCCTGCGTGGCCCTGCCGTTGACCGCCGGGGCACAGTCAGGCAATTCCCTGCTGATCAGCACCGAAGAGCGCTGCGCGCTCAACCGGGTAGACGATGAAAGCCTGCCCTTGGCGATGGAGAGCTGCAAGGAGATTGCCGAATCCGGGGACCAGAGCGCCCAGTACGAGCTGGGCGAGTTCTACTACCATGGCGAACGCACCGAGCGGGACATTGAAACCGCGCTGATCTGGTACGAGCAGGCGTCTCTTCAGGGTCACCCGGGTGCGCAGTATCGGCTCGGACTGATGCATTCCCAGGGCGAGGGCGTAGAGCGCAACCTCCCGCAGGCCTATGTCATCCTCAAGATGGCGGCGGTTAACGGAAAGGACGCGGCAATGGACGCCAGCGACACCATCGCTACGCAGATGAGTCAGGAAGAAATGGCGGCGGCGACGCAAGTGCTCAGCACCCTGTTCCGCAATTATCTTGCGCAGATTCGCGAGGAGCAGCTGACCCGGCCTTCATCCGAGGCGCCCGCTACCCTGCAGATGGCGCCGCCTGCGCCAGAGGCGGACCAACCCTAGCGGGACGGGGCCGGACCGGATGGCATCGGGAAGGCCATGACGTTGCCACCCTTGGCTTCGCTGATCTTGGCCTGACCCACGCGCTCGACCTCGTCGATGCGCACCACTGCCGGCATCGGGATGAAGCTGCGTGTTACGCCCTCGAACTGATTCTTGAGCTTTTCTTCGCTGGGATCGACCAGCATCTGCGACCGCTCGCCGAAGACCAGCTCCTCCACTTCAAGGAAGCCCCACAGCTCGCTCTGGAATATCTGCCGGGCGTAGAGTTCATAGACCTGTCCCTGGTTATGGAAAATCACCCGGAAAATCGGTTGTGTCTCTTTGCTCATGAATACACCTGAAGCGGACAAAGATAGGCAAGGACCGGCTGCCGGAACGCAACCTGTCGGAAAGGGCGCGGATCATACCACAGGCCGGGCATAACATAGGCACCGGCATACGTGTATAATCGCCGCTTTTCCTGACCCCCTCCGCGAAGTCCATGCCCAAGAAACTATTTATCCAGACCCACGGTTGCCAGATGAACGAGTATGACAGCTCGCGCATGGCCGACCTGCTCGGCGAACATCAGGCAATGGAGCTGACTGACAACCCGGATGATGCTGACGTCATTCTCCTGAACACCTGCTCGATTCGCGAGAAGGCGCAGGAGAAGGTATTTTCCGAACTCGGCCGATGGCGTCCGCTGAAGGAGCGCAATCCGGAGCTGGTAATCGGTGTCGGCGGCTGCGTGGCCAGTCAGGAAGGCACGGCGATTCGCGACCGTGCCCCGTACGTCGATGTAGTCTTCGGACCGCAGACGCTGCACCGCCTGCCGGAAATGATCGACGCTGCGCGCAGCACCCGTCAGCCTCAGGTGGATGTCTCCTTCCCCGAGATCGAGAAGTTCGATCGCCTGCCGGAGCCGCGCGTCGACGGTCCGACGGCCTTCGTGTCGATCATGGAAGGCTGCAGCAAATACTGCAGTTTCTGCGTCGTGCCCTACACCCGTGGCGAGGAAGTCAGCCGGCCCTTCGATGACGTCATCGCCGAAGTGATCCACCTGGCCGAGAACGGCGTGCGGGAAGTGACACTGCTGGGTCAGAACGTCAATGGCTACCGTGGCCAGACCCACGACGGCACGATTGCCGATCTGGCTGATCTGATTCGCGTCGTCGCGGCGATCGACGGTATCGACCGCATCCGCTACACCACCTCGCACCCGCTGGAGTTTTCCGACAGCCTGATCCAGGCCCATGCCGAGGTGCCGGAACTGGTCAAGTATCTGCACCTTCCCGTCCAGTCGGGCTCCGACCGCGTGCTGGCAGGCATGAAGCGCAACCACACGGCGCTCGAGTACAAGTCTCGCGTACGCAAGCTCAAGGCCGCGGTGCCGGATATCCTGCTCAGCTCGGACTTCATTGTCGGCTTTCCCGGCGAGACCGACCGGGACTTCGAACAGACCATGAAACTGGTGGAGGATGTGGGCTTCGACTTCTCCTACTCATTCGTCTACAGCGCCCGCCCCGGCACGCCGGCCTCGGACCTGCCGGACGAGACGCCGATGGAGGTGAAGAAGCAGCGCCTGAAGATCCTTCAGGATCGTATCAACCAGCAGGGCTTCGCCAACAGCAGGCGTATGGTCGGTACCCGTCAGCGCATTCTGGTCACTGACTATTCGAAGAAGGACCCGGGCATGCTGCAGGGCCGGACCGAGCACAACCGGATCGTCAATTTCCGGAGTGCCAATCCGCAACTGATCGGCCAGTTCGTTGACGTGCACATCGACGAAGCACTGCCGCACTCCCTGCGGGGAACTCTGCTGGACACCCAGACTCTCCACTGAATACGTCGCGCACGACCCGGCTTGTCTGCATGCACTTTGCAGTGGGGTTGTTGCGCGTTATTCTGTACCACCGTGAGCCACAGGCGACCTACTGACCACATTGAATACATCTTCGGACATCCACCGCTTTAGTATCGAACCCGTCGACTCCCGCCGCTTTGCCAACCTGTGCGGCCAGTTCGACGAGCACCTGCGTCTGATCGAACAGCGTCTTGGCATCGAGGTGCGCAATCGAGCCAACCAGTTCGAGCTGATCGGCGATCCGGAGATTACCCGCTCCGCCGAAGCCGTGCTGCGCCAGCTTTACCGCGAGACGCGCGGCAATGCCGACCTGACGCCCGATACCGTCCACCTGTTTCTGCAGGAGTCCGGACTGGAAAATCTCAGCGAAGCCCGGCACGACGGTCAGCCGCCGATGGTGCTGCGCACGAAGCGCGTGACCATCCAGCCGCGGGGCCCGAATCAGCAGAGCTATGTCCGCTCGATCCAGGAACACGACATCAATTTCGGCATAGGTCCGGCAGGCACCGGCAAGACGTACCTGGCCGTCGCCTGCGCCGTCGATGCGCTGGAGCGCGAGCAGATCCGCCGCATTCTGCTGGTGCGTCCGGCCGTCGAGGCCGGCGAGAAGCTCGGCTTCCTGCCCGGTGATCTTTCGCAGAAGATCGATCCCTACCTGCGTCCCCTGTACGACGCGCTGTACGAGATGCTGGGCTTCGAACAGGTCGCCAAGCTGATCGAGCGGCAGGTGATCGAGGTCGCCCCCCTGGCATACATGCGCGGCCGCACCCTGAACAACAGCTTCATCATTCTCGACGAAAGTCAGAACACCACGCTGGAGCAGATGAAGATGTTCCTGACGCGGATCGGCTTCGGCTCGACTGCGGTCATTACCGGTGACATCACCCAGGTCGACCTGCCACGCGGCACGCGTTCGGGTCTGACCCATGTGATCGAAGTTCTGAAGGACGTAAAGGGCATCGGCTTCACTCACTTCCGTTCCAAGGACGTGGTCCGCCACCCCCTGGTGCAGCGCATCGTCGAGGCCTACGATCGGTTCGACGACCAGCAGGAACAGCGCAAGGCCGATGAACGTCGCGAACGCGAAGCCCGCGAGCTGCGCAATGGCGATTGAAGTCGACATTCAGCGCGCCTCTGAAGCGGCCGACCAGCCTGACGACGAAAGCTTCATACGCTGGGCCGGGCTCGCCCTCAGGGACCGGCCCGGCCATGAGCTGACCATCCGTCTGGTTGACGAGGACGAGAGCCGGACCCTTAACCGCGAATACCGCGACCGGGATTATCCGACCAACGTTCTATCGTTCCCCGCTGATCTGCCCCCTGAACTGAACATACCCCTGCTGGGCGATCTGGTGGTATGTGTTCAGGTGGTTCAGCGCGAGGCGCTGGAGCAGCGGAAATCCGCCGAATCACATTGGGCTCACATGGTCATTCATGGATGCTTGCATCTACTGGGTCATGACCATATAGACGATGCACAAGCCGAGGAAATGGAAGAGATCGAGCGCCAGCTGATGGCCGAACTCGGCTTTCCCGACCCCTATATTGCCAATCATGAGTAAGGACCGATGAGCGAAGATCGATCGACCAATGGGCACAAGTCCTGGCTGGACAAACTGGTCCAGGCTTTTGTCCATGAACCCCAGAGTCGCCAGGAATTGCTGGAGCTGCTGCGCGAGGCGCACGCCAACGATGTCCTGGATATCGAGGCGCTGTCGATCATTGAAGGTGCCCTGCAGGTATCGGACATGCAGGTGCGCGACATCATGATCCCCCGGTCACAGATGACCACCATCAAGGCAACCCAGACGCCGCGCGAATTCCTGCCCGGCGTGATCGAAGCGGCGCACTCGCGTTACCCGGTGATCGGTGAAAGCGTCGACGACGTGCTCGGCATCCTGCTCGCCAAGGATCTCCTGCCACTGTTGCTGGAGGACAATACCGACCGTTTCAACATCAAGGATCTGTTGCGACCGGCCACCTGCGTGCCCGAGTCGAAGCGGCTGAACGTGCTGCTCAAGGAGTTCCGGTCGACCCGCAATCACATGGCGATTGTCATCGATGAATACGGCAGCGTATCGGGACTGGTCACCATCGAGGACGTCCTCGAGCAGATCGTTGGCGACATCGAGGACGAGCACGATGTCGACGAGGACAGCTACATCAAGCCGCTGCCCAGCGGCGACTTCCTGGTCAAGGGCCTCACCCCGATCGAAGACTTCAACGACAGCTTTGAAACCGAATTCCCCGACGAGGAATTCGATACGGTAGGCGGCCTGGTGATGAACGCATTCGGTCACCTGCCCAAGCGCAATGAGGTCGTCGAACTGGACGGCTTCCGCGTGCGCGTACTCAACGCCGACAGCCGCCGCGTGCATCTGCTGCGAGTGACCGTAGTCAACACCTGAGGCGCTCCGGCTTGCTGACCCCACTTCTCCATCGCCTGCAGGGCTCCGGCTGGCCAGGCCATCTGCTGGCCGTCATCGCCGGCGCGCTCACCACCCTGGCTTTGACACCCTTCGATGTCTGGCCGCTGGCTCTGACATCGACCGCACTGCTGTATTGGCTGCTCAAGCCACTATCGGCACGACAGGCCGCCGTACGCGGCTGGGCGTGGGGCGTGGGATTGTTCGCCAGCGGCATATCCTGGGTGTATGTCAGCATTCATGTACACGGCTACGCACCGGCCTGGCTGGCGGGGTTGTTGACGGCACTGTTCGTCGCTTCCCTGGCGCTATTGCCGGCTTTGATGGGCTGGCTCTGGGCGCGCTGGTTGCGTCCTTTCCACCCGGGTTGGTTATCAGCGTGCGGCTTCGCCGCCCTGGTCATCGGCCAGGAAATATTCCGCGGCTGGTTCCTTACCGGCTTTCCCTGGCTCTACCAGGGCTACGTCCATACCGATACCTGGCTGATCGGCTGGGCGCCGATTGGCGGGGTCTGGCTGACAGGGTATCTGGGAGTACTCACCGGCTGTCTGGTGATCGAGCGGTGGATCTGGACCGGCTTGCGCAGCGCCGGCGCGGCGGTGCTGGTCATTGCCACCGTCTGGCTTGGCGGCCTGGGCCTGGCACAGCTGGAATGGACGCGTCCTGTCGGCGACCCGCTGTCGGTAGCGCTGGTTCAAGCCGACATAGCCCAGGCCCGCAAGTGGGATCCGGCGCACATCGACCACACGCTGGCGCTTTATAGAGACCTCAGCTACGCGCAGAATCCGGTGGACATTCTGGTCTGGCCGGAGACGGCCATCCCATTGCTGGAAAGCACCGCCCGCGACTTCGTCCAGGGCGTGGCAGCGAACCTGGCCGAACGCGGGACCACACTGATCACCGGCATACCGGTCGACGAATACGCTGCAGACGGTTCATTGCGCATTTACAACGGCATCATGGTGGCCAGACCCGAACCGGACATCTACCTGAAGCACAAGCTGGTGCCGTTTGGCGAATACGTGCCGCTCGAGGACTGGCTGCGTGGGCTGATCGCCTTCTTCGACCTGCCCATGTCGAGCTTCTCGCGCGGGCCGGCGGATCAGGCGCCTCTTCGAGCCGCCGGTTATCGCCTGGCGCCGCTGATCTGCTACGAAACCGTGTATCCCGCCTTCACCGCAAAGCTCGCCGCGCAGAGCGAACTGCTGATATCGATCAGCAATGACAGCTGGTTCGGCCATTCCATCGGGCCGCTGCAGCACCTGCAGATGGCGCGCATGCGCTCGATCGAGAGTGGACGCTGGATGATGCGGGGCACCAACAACGGGGTCACTGCACTGATCGATGATAGGGGCGTGATCCGCGCGCGCATCCCGCAATTCCGCCAGGCAACACTGAGTGGCTGGGTGCAGCCGCGCGAGTCGTTGACGCCCTATCTGCGCGTGGGGAGCTGGCCACTCGGGCTGCTGCTGGTGGTGACGCTAGTGGTATGTATCGGGCAGCGCCGGCGGGCGCGGTAAGGCGCGGTCGACGTCGAGGGTGTTCAGGATCCGGCGCAGCAGGCGCGCGTCCTCCGGCGAGAGGCCGCTGAGTTCCAGCTCGGTCAGACCATTGGCCTGGCCGGTGAGCCATTGGCGGGTCCGCGCCATATCCAGCGCCTGATCAAGCCGCCTGAGCAGACGGCCGTAGGAGGAATCCCGGCTCCAGCACATCAAGGGCTCCGGTTCCGGTGTTTTCATTATAGGTCTCCTCTGCGGTTAACGACGCGGCGCCCTGCCGCCCCTAACCTTGAGCATAGACGCGCCGCGTCGGGGTACCGCAGCTGGCGACGAATGGCATACGACTACCTGAGGCCGGGCTCGTGGTGTATCCTGCGGCATTACTTTTCGTGACCCCCGACGAGCCCAGCTAAGCGCACACCATGCAAGAACAGTATTTTCCCCGCGAGATCGAATCCGCTGCTCAGACCGACTGGAATGCCAGCGACGCATTCAAGGTTAGTGAAACTCCCGGCCGGGACACTTACTACTGCCTGTCGATGTTCCCCTACCCCAGCGGCAAGCTGCACATGGGGCACGTGCGCAATTACACGATCGGTGATGTGATCGCCCGCTATCAGCGTATGCAGGGCAGGAACGTGCTGCAGCCGATGGGCTGGGATGCCTTCGGTATGCCGGCGGAAAATGCCGCGATGAACAACAAGGTCGCGCCCGCGAAGTGGACCTACGACAATATCGACTACATGCGTACCCAGCTGAAAAGCCTGGGACTCGCCATCGACTGGTCCAGAGAGTTCGCCACCTGCCGCCCGGAATACTACCGCTGGGAGCAGTGGCTGTTTACCCGGCTGTTCAAGAAGGGTGTGATCTATCGCAAGAACGGTACGGTCAACTGGGATCCGGTCGACCAGACCGTGCTCGCCAACGAGCAGGTCATCGACGGCAAGGGCTGGCGTTCCGGCGCCGAGATCGAAAAGCGCGAGATACCCATGTACTACTTCCGCATCACCGACTATGCGGAAGAGCTGCTCAGTTCACTGGATGACCTGCCTGGCTGGCCGGAACAGGTCAAGACCATGCAGCGCAACTGGATTGGCAAGTCGGTGGGCATGGACGTCGCCTTCCCGTATGACGCTGAGTCCATCGGCGATGACGGTCAGCTGAAGGTTTTCACTACCCGCCCTGACACGCTGATGGGAGCCACCTACGTGGCCGTCGCCGCAGAGCATTCGCTGGCAACACAGGCCGCTGCAGGCAACCCGCAGCTGCAGCTGTTCATTGACGAGTGCAAACGTGGCGGCGTGGCCGAGGCCGACATCGCCACCCAGGACAAGAAGGGCATGCCGACCGGTCTGTTCGTTCGCCACCCGCTTACCAATGAAAGGCTGCCTGTGTGGGTCGCCAACTACGTGCTGATGAGCTATGGCGAAGGCGCGGTGATGGCGGTTCCCGCTCATGATGAGCGTGATTTTGCGTTCGCCACGCAATACGACCTGCCGATCAAGCCGGTGGTGCGTACATCCACCGGCGACACCACGCCTGCACCCTGGCAGGACGCCTATGCCGAGAAAGGCCCGCTGATCAATTCCGAGGAGTTCGACGGGCTGGATTTCGCGAGCGCCTTCACCGCCATCGGCGACGTACTCAAACAGAAGGGACTGGGTGATACCCGCACGCAGTTCCGCCTGCGCGACTGGGGCATCAGTCGCCAGCGTTACTGGGGATGCCCCATCCCGATCATTCACTGCGACGCATGCGGCGACGTGCCGGTACCTGAAGACCAGCTGCCGGTCGTGCTGCCCGAAGACGTGGTTCCCGATGGTGCCGGCTCGCCGCTGGCGCGCATGCCCGAATTCTACGAGTGCACCTGCCCGCGCTGTGGCAGCGCGGCGCGGCGTGAGACCGATACCATGGACACCTTCGTGGAAAGCTCCTGGTACTTCGCCCGCTATGCTTCTCCGCATTACCAGGATGGCATGGTCGATCCCGCTGCGGCGGATCACTGGCTGCCGGTGGACCAGTACATTGGCGGGATCGAGCATGCCATCCTGCATTTGCTGTATGCGCGATTCTTCCACAAGCTCATGCGGGACGAAGGTCTGGTCGGCTCTGACGAGCCCTTCAAGAACCTGCTCACCCAGGGCATGGTCATTGCAGAAACCTACTATCGTCTGGCCGATAATGGCGGCAAGGTCTGGTTCAATCCCGCCGACGTGCAGGTCGAGCGCGATGCCAAGGGCAAGATCATTGCCGCACGGCTGGCCAGTGATGGCCAGCCCGTTGAGATCGGCGGCGTGGAGAAGATGTCCAAGTCCAAGAACAACGGCGTGGACCCGCAGTCGATGATCGATCAGTACGGCGCCGACACCTGCCGTCTGTTCATGATGTTCGCCTCGCCGCCCGACATGAGCCTGGAATGGTCCGACTCCGGCGTGGAGGGTGCCAGTCGGTTCCTGCGTCGAGTCTGGCGGCTGGCCCATCAACATGTCGAGCGTGGTTCGACCGCGCCGCTCGACCTTGCCGCGCTGAGCAATGCACACAAGGACGCACGCCGGGCGATCCACCTGGCAATCCGGCAGGCTTCGCAGGATATCGGTCATAATCACAAGTTCAACACCGCCATCGCCGCCGTGATGACGCTGATGAACGTGCTCGAAAAGCTTCCGCAGGACAGCAGCCAGGACCGGGCACTGCTGCAGGAGGGACTGGAAACCGTGGTACTGCTGCTGGCTCCGATCACGCCGCACATCAGCCATGCCTTGTGGCAGCAGCTCGGCCACGCCGACCTGGTGATCGATGCACCCTGGCCGAAACTCGACGAAGCCGCCCTGGTGCAGGACACGCTGCAACTGGTCATACAGGTCAACGGCAAACTGCGTGGGCATATGGACGTCGATGCCGATGCCGGCCGTGAAACGATCGAAGCCATGGCAAGGAGCAACGAGAACGTGCTGCGCTTTACCGAGGGCCTGACGATTCGCAAGGTGATCGTCGTTCCCGGCAAACTGGTCAACATTGTCGCCAACTAATTCTGCAACGGAGAGCCAAGATGGCTGCCAAGAGTCCCCGTTTTCTGCTCGGCTGCGTCCTCGGACTGACCCTGCTGACCGCCGGCTGCGGCTTTCAGCTGCGCGGCACCGGTGTCGACAGCGTTGATCTTGATCGGTTGCATCTGACCACGATGCGCCCCGACAGCGTCATCTATCGCGAAACTCGTCAGAGCCTCGAATCCGACGGCGTGACCATCACCGCTTCGGCGCCCTACCATCTGCAGCTGCTCGACGAGCGCACCGAGCGCGTCGCGGTCAGCTATACCGGTCGGGCGACCGCGGCAGAGATCGAACTTCGCAGCTCGCTGACTTTCATCATCAGTGATTCGCAAGGTCGCCCTCTGGTCGGTCCGGAAACGCTCGGCACCCAGCGCGTCTATGTCAATGACCGTAACAACGTCGTGGGCACCAATGAAGAAGAGGCGTTGCTGCAGGGAGAGATGCAGCGCGACCTGACTCGCCAGTTGCTGTTCCGTCTGTCTTCACTGACCGAATCGGAGCTGTCTGCGCGCGAACAGGCTCTCGACAGGCAGATGCCCTGAGGGCTCATGAAACTCAACGCCGCGCAGCTTGCCCGCCAGCTCGCCAATGAGCTGGCTCCGGTCTATGTCGTCAGCGGCGACGAGCCTCTGCTGACCGGCGAGCTCGCCGATCTGATTCGTCAGGCGTGCCGGGCGGCCGGCTGTGAAGAGCGCGAGGTATACCATGTTGAACGCGGTTTCGACTGGTCCCAGCTCTACGACGCCAGCCATAGCCTCTCGCTCTTTTCCAGCAAGCGTCTGATCGAGCTTCGCATCCCCGGCGGCAAACCCGGGGATGACGGCGCCAAAGCCCTTCTCGCCTGGCTGGACGATCTCCCCGAAGACATCACGCTACTGGTCTCCCTGCCCAAGCTTGACGGGAGTACGCAGCGCAGCAAGTGGGCCAAGGCGCTGGTCGACCATACCCACACCCGCTTCGTCCAGGTCTGGCCGATCGAGCCTGCACAATTGCCGAACTGGATGCGCGACCGTCTCGCCGCAGCGGGCATTCAGGCCCACCCGGATGCGCTGGAGCTGCTCAGCACGCGAGTCGAAGGCAACCTGCTGGCCGCTGCCCAGGAAGTGGAAAAGCTCAAGCTGTTCTGTCAGGGACAGGTGCTCGATGTCGAAACAGTCGGGCAGGTCGTCGCCGACAGTGCACGTTACGATGTCTTCGGCCTCGCCGATGCGATGCTGCAGGGCCAGCCGCAACATGCGCTGCGCATGCTGAACGGGCTACGCGGCGAAGGCGTCGAGGCACCGGTCATTCTATGGTCGCTGAGCCGTGAACTTCGTGCGCTATCGAGCATGGCTGACGACCTCGCCCGCGGCCTGCCGATCGACCGCATATTCGCCGCCCAGCGTCCGCCGGTCTGGGACAAGCGCAAGCCGCTGATCGCGCAGGCGCTCAAGCGTCATCCGCAACAAGCGTGGCCGCAGTGGCTGCGCATAGCTCAACACGTCGACGAACAGATCAAGGGCCAGCAGCCGGGCTCGGTCTGGGACGGCCTCACCCGTATCGTCGCCGAAGTGTCCGGCGCCCGCCTGATGCTCTAAGCGAGACCCGTTTCACACTTTCCTGCTGAACCATCCCCGAACCCGAGTGACTAAGCAACTGCATGTTTCGCGAGCCATTTCTGGCTGCCGTCGCACAGGACAAAAGGGACACGCTGCTCCGGTCGCGGACCGTTGGCAGTTCCCGGGAACAAATACATGGATATCAATCGCAAGACACCCGCCGATATCGATCAACAGCATTACGATATGGTGGTGATCGGGTCCGGATTCGGATCATCGTTCTTCCTTTCCGAAGCACTCAAGCACACCAAGGGCCGCGTCCTTATTGTCGAATGGGGCGATTATCATCCCTGGGCCTGGCAGATTGAAAAGCAGCTCAATACAGCGATACCGACGGCCGAGACCTACGCGAATCGCCATGACAAGCCCTGGAACACCACCATTGCGCTCGGCGGCGGAATGAACTGCTGGTTCTCGCAGACACCTCGGATGCATCCGAGCGATTTCGCCACGCAGTCGAAATACGGTATCGGGCACGACTGGCCGATCAGCTATGACGATCTTGAGCCCTTCTACTGCCAGGCCGAGGAGATCATGTCGATAGCCGGTGATGCGGATATGCACCGGGCGTTGCCACGAAGCAAGCCGTTTCCGCAGCCGCCACACAAGGGCTCGTCGATCGATGTGATCATGAAACAGGCGATGCCGGATCATCATTTCATCATGCCGACCGGTCGCGCGCGCGTAGCGACTGGCAACCGCAGCGCATGCTGCGCCAATGCCACCTGCAATCTGTGCCCCGTCAACGCGAAGTTCACCGCCGAGAACGGCTTCAGCGACCTGTACAGTCACCCGCAGGTGGATGTCTGCCTGAAAACCGAGGTGCGCACCCTGGAGAGCCAGGGCAATGCAATTCGCAGTGCTACCCTGGCGTCGGAGGGTCGCGAGTTCGTCGTCCATGGCGACCTGTTCGTGCTTGGCGCAAACGCCATCCAGAGCCCCGCGATTCTGCTGCGGTCGGGAATCGAGCATGGCGATACAGGGCGCGGGCTGCACGAGCAGGTCGGACTGGACGTCGAGGTGTACCTCGACGGGCTGGGGAACTTCGACGGCAGCACCATCACCACCGGGCTGAACTACTTCTTCTACGATGGCGACTTTCGGCGCGAGCGCTCGGCGTGCCTGGTCTACTTCGAGAATCGCTGGCCGCATGGCCTGCGTCTGGAGCCTGGCCGCTGGAACCAGACGCTACCGCTTATGCTGGTTAGCGAAGACCTGCCCAACCGCGACAGCCGGATCACCGTGGACCCATCCAGCGGCCAGGCGGTGATCGATTATGCAGGCGAGTCGGCGTACGCCGAGCGCGGCATCCAGCATGCATTCGATCATCTGAACGAGCTGCTGGCGCCCCTGCCGGTGGAGTCGATCGAGGCCCGGCGCAAGCGCCTGACCGAATCTCACGTGCAGGGCACCCTGCGTATGGGGCGCGACGGCGATGGCTCGGTGGTCGATTCCGGAATGGTTCACCACCGGATGCGCAACCTTGTGGTGGTCGGCACTTCCACCTATCCCAGCTGCTCGCCGGCCAATCCCAGCCTCACCGCCGCGGCGCTCTCGCTCCGTGCGGCAAACCTGCTGTTCAGCTGAGGAGTCCCCATGAATCGACGTCAGTTTCTCACCCTCTCCGCAGCCGGCGTGACCGTGGCGGCGCTGGGGTCGGCAGCATGGCTGTACGAAGACGAACAGGACTACGTGCTCGGGCTGGTCCGTCAGTACATCGGCGACTTCCGCATGGAACAGGCGCAGCGCAAGCGCTTCGTGGACGACGTCACCGCACGCTATGGTGATCTCAAGACGGCCATGCTGGTGGGGCTGCACAAGGTTCGCGATCACACCGGCGCGGGTATCGACTACACCGACGAACGGGTTGAGTGGTTCGAACGGCGCATCGTCACCGAGTTCATTACCTCCACCGATTACGTGCGCAAGCAGGGCGAAAACAACCCGACGCTCACCTATCTGGGCATTCACACGCCCTGCACCAACCCCTTCGCAAGATTCAGCTGATTCGCCGGTAACCGCTTGCGACGCCTTCGCGCGAGAGAACCCACTGCCACAGCTGGATGTCGCGCGCTCGGAATGCGCCGGCACACGAGAGCAGGTAATACCGCCACATCCGGTAGAACCGCTCTCCCAGCCTATCGGCGAAGCGCGGCCATGCCGCTTCGAAATTGGCGTGCCAGGCCATGAGCGTGCGGTCGTAATCGGCGCCGAAGTTATGCAGGTCCTCGACCACAAACAGCTCGTCCACCGCATCGCCGATCTGTCCGATCGAGGGTAGGTCGCCGTTGGGGAAGATGTACTTGTCGACCCACGGATCGGGCACGCTGTGACGCAGGTTCTTGCCGATGGTGTGCAGCAGAAACAGTCCGTTTTCCGCGAGGCACCGATGGGCGACTTCCATGAACACCCGGTGATTCTTGCGTCCGACATGCTCGAACATGCCGATGCTGACGATCCGTTCGAAGGTGCCCTCGACCTCACGATAGTCCTGAAACCGGAACTCGAGTGGCAGATGCGGGTAGCGTGCTCGCGCCCAGTCGGCCTGCTCCCGCGAGATGGTCACGCCGGTGCACCGCACCCCGTAATGCTCGGCCGCATAGCTCATGAAGCTGCCCCAACCGCAGCCGATGTCGAGCACTCGCATGCCGGGCTCCAGGCGGAGCTTGCGGCATATCAGATCAAGCTTTGCCCGCTGAGCCTCGTCCAGCGTCGAAGCGTCGGCCCAGTAGCCGCAGGTGTAGGTCATGCGCGGATCCAGCATGGCCGAGTAGAAGTCATTGCCGAGATCATAATGCTGCTCGCCGACCTGCCGCGCTCTGGTCAGCGTCTGCAGATTCAGCAACCGCGCACGCAGACCATGGATCACGAACCGAAGCGGATGCACCTCGCGGTGGATGCGCGCACTGAGCAACCGATTGAAGAACTCGTCCAGCGCCGGCACGCTCCAATCGCCGTCCATATACGACTCGCCAAGTCCCAGATTGCCCCTGGACAGAACGCGCTCGGGCACCCCCGGACTGTGGAACTGGATATCCCAGGGTCTGTCGCCGCCGATGCGGATATCCGCTCGGGCAAGCATCTCTTCAACGAGCCTATGAAAGCCCGAGTCCGGTTGCGACAAGACGCGCACCCGCGACACGCTGCCGGTCTGCTCTGGCATGACGCTCCTCCACACGGGGTCCTTGAATGGGGATGCCGCAGCCAGACGAAACGCCGGGGTGCTGCGGCTGGAACGTCCGGCTGCGACAGCGTCATGCAAATAACTCGAGGCAGCGACTTCAGACGCCAGGCGTGACCGGCCACCGGTGCGGACCCTGGACCGGGCCAGCCGATACTCAGCCTGTGATTCATGCAACTCGCTCAAAGTATTTTTAGCGCACTTTTGTCGAAGATGTTGTCGAACCGGCGAAATCGTCCGAAAAACCGTATCGGGACAATCCATTGAAGCGCCCACCACTCCCCGGCTTTCTGCGGGAAAACCCATCGCTCGGCCTGTTCGCGCTGCTTTGTACGGCGGGGTCCGGCTTCGGCCAGACCTTCCTGGTGGGCGTGTTTGGCGACGCGCTGCGTAGCAGCTTCGGCTTGAGCCATTCCCTGTACGGCCTGCTTTACAGTACGGCAACCCTGGGTGCCGCAGCCTTGCTGCTGCGCTTCGGTGGGCTGGTCGATCGCTGGACGCTGCGGCGCGTCGCCCTGCTGGCAGCCTTCGTACTCGCAGCGGGCTGTCTGATGCTGGGCGGCGCGCTGCACGCGGCGATGGTCTGGGCCGGTTTCTTCCTGGTCCGCTTCGGTGGACAGGCGATGCTCTCGCATATCGGCATGAGTACGGCGGGGCGTTACTTCACGCAACAGCGAGGCAAGGCCGTGGCCTTTGCAGCTGCCGGGTACCCGTTGTCCGAAGCGCTGCTGCCGATGCTGATCAGTCTGCTGATCGTACTGACCAGTTGGCGTTGGGCCTGGTTGGCCAGCGGTCTGATCGTGCTGCTCGCACTTCTTCCCGCCCTGCTCCACCTGAGTCGCCATGCCACCCATCCCCAGGCTGGCCAGACAGCCGACACGCAGGCCATGCCGGGCAAGACACGGGCAGAAGTGCTCGCTGATCCGTGCTTCTATCTGCTCCTTCCGGCCACTATCGCCGTCCCATTCATCGTCACCGCGCTGTTGTTCCACCAGGCAGCCATCGCCGGGCTGAAAGGTTGGCCGGCGGATGCCTTCGCCACGGCGTTCTTCGCCTACGGCGCCGGGCATATGATCAGCCTGTTGGTCGCCGGACCCGCAATAGACCGCATCACGGCCCAGCGCATGCTGCCGCTGGCGCTCCTGCCAATGCTCGCAGCGCTGATCACGCTGACGTTTGCCGGCGCGGGCTGGGTACCAGTGGTGTTTCTCGGCTTGTTGGGGCTGAGCCAGGGCTCGATCAATGCAACGCTCGGCGCGCTCTGGCCGGAGCGTTACGGAATTCGCCACATTGGCGCCATCCGTTCGGTCATGCAGGCGATCATGGTGCTCTCCACCGCCTTCGCGCCGATCCTGCTAGGGTTCATGCTCGACGCCGAGGCGCTTCCGGCGACGATCGTCGGCAGCCTCGCCGTTGCTACCGCCGGCGCGGCCTTGTTGGCGTACTCGGCGGTGCGGCGTTCCTGCTGACCGGGCGGGTGCCCTCGCTCAGCGAAGCAGCAGCAACGGCCGCCTGGTATGGGCAAGTATGTTGGTGGTCGTGCTGCCTACAAAGAAGCGGCGAATGCGGGAATGACCGTAGGCGCCCATGACGATCAGGTCGATGTCCTGTTCTTCCTCGTAGTCGAGCAGGACCTTCTCGACGTCGCCCGCGCGGATGGTGGCCTGCACCGAGAAACCTTCCCGCTCCAGCTGCTGCTGAGCCGAACGGACCGCTTCCCAGGCATCATTGGTATCGGCACCCACCATCACCAGATGAATAGGCAACCCCCGGAACAACGGGCTGCCTGCAATCATATCCACGCTCTTGCGAGTGCTCGGCCCGTTGTCGAAAGCAATCATCACGCTCCGGGGCGGACGAAAATTACCGGCCGTGACCAGCACGGGACGATGCATGGTACGGATCACGCTCTCCAGGTGGGTGCCGACGTGATCCCCGAGGGAATCACCCATTGCGCCCTGACGTCCGATGACAAGCAGCCGGATGCTGTCCTCCAGCTCGGCGAGCGTATCGACGAGAGCGCCGTGACGCTGCCGGCTGAACGGCTCACTGGCTCCGGCTTGCTGAACCCGTTCCATCGCCGCTTCGAGCAGAAGACTGCCCTGCTCTCGCATCAATCTGGCGCGCTTTTCATCCAGGTCGGCAAGTTCGTTAAGCAAGTGCTCGCGACTACCGAGCCCGATGTTGCCGGACAGGTTGCGCTGGGCCGGAGACGGCTCGTGATCGAGTACGTGCAGCAACATGAGCGGCGCCTGCAGCTGCCGGCTTGCCCAGGCCGAATAGTCACAGACTGCCGGGGTGGAGTTGGACCCGTCTATACAGGCCAGAACACAGGATGTGGTCATTGTTGTTCTCCTCAGTGACCCATCAACTGGTCGACGGCGTCCGGTTTGTCGTGAACGCCGAATCGGTCGACGATGGTGGCGCTGGCCTGGTTCATGCCAACGATGTCCACCGCGGCGCCCTCACGCCGGAACTTGATGACGACCTTGTCCAGCGCAGCGACAGCGGTGATATCCCAGAAATGCGCCCGGCTCAGATCGATAGTGACCTTTTCAAGGGCTTCCTTGAAATCAAAGGAGCCAATGAACTTGTCGGAAGAGCTGAAAAACACCTGGCCGACAACCTGGTAGACGCGTTCGGTACCGTTGGGATTGGCTTCACTGCCGACATACAGGAAGTGACCGATCTTGTTCGCGAAGAACATCGCAGCCAGCAACACCCCGACGAACACGCCGTACGCCAGATTGTGCGTTGCCACCACCACCGCGACGGTGGCAACCATGACGATGTTGGTCGATAGAGGATGCTTTCGCAGGTTGCGTAGCGAATCCCAACTGAAGGTGCCGATCGACACCATGATCATGACCGCGACCAGGGCAGCCATCGGGATCAGCGCCAGATAGTCGCCCAGAAACACCACCATCAACAGCAGGAACACCCCGGCAGACAGTGTCGAAAGACGCGTGCGGCCGCCCGATTTGATATTGATGATCGACTGACCAATCATCGCGCAGCCAGCCATGCCACCGAGCAGGCCAGCGCCAATGTTGGCGACGCCCTGCCCCTTGCACTCGCGGTTCTTGTCGCTGGGTGTATCGGTCAGATCATCGACGATCGTTGCCGTCATCATCGATTCCAGCAGACCCACCACGGCCAGCGCGGCGGAATACGGAAGGATGATCATCAGCGTCTCGATGTTCAATGGCACGTCCGGCCAGAGAAATATCGGCAGTGTGTCCGGCAGATCGCCCATGTCGCCCACGGAGCGTATATCCAGTCCGAGGTAGACGGCGATCGCGGTCAGCACGAGGATACAGACCAGCGGCGACGGGATGGTCCTGCCGATGACCGGCAGGTACGGGAAAAGATAGATGATGCCCAGGCCGGCGGCGGTCATGGCGTAGACGTGCCACGTCACATCGGTTAGCTCGGGCAGCTGCGCCATGAAAATCAGTATCGCCAGGGCATTGACGAAACCGGTGACTACCGAGCGCGATACGAAGCGCATCAGCGAGCCCAGTTTTAGATATCCGGCGATGATCTGCAGTACGCCGCACAGCAGCGTGGCGGCCAGGAGGTATTCGAGTCCGTGTTCACGGACCAGCGTGACCATCAGCAACGCCATCGCGCCGGTGGCCGCCGAAATCATACCCGGGCGTCCGCCGGTGAACGCGATGACCACGGCGATGCTGAAGGAGGCATAAAGGCCCACACGCGGGTCTACGCCGGCAATGATGGAAAACGCGATCGCTTCCGGGATCAACGCCAAGGCTACCACGAGTCCGGAGAGCAGATCCCCCCGAAGGTTGAAAAACCATTCTTGTCGCACAGTTTGCAGGTTCATACGATGTCCAGAATTACTCCGATCCAGGCGCATTGCTGAGAACGCGCAGACATGACGTAGCGCGGGGGCTCAGGTCAGGTGGCAGAATCGTATTGATCGAGTGTTGCGAATAGTCAGACACGTCTGACTACAGAGTGGCGCGTTCGCGGACAGGTGCCGCGCGGGGCGAGAGCTACGGTGGCGTAAGCCTGGGGATACCTTGCATGGTTCGTCTACACGTGTCGGTCATGGTCAGGGCGGGCACTTTAGCATGGACCAATAGATCATGACTATCGGTGCGCGCGCCGGCCCGCCCAGCGTGCCGTTCAAGCCGTTGCGTGCCGTCCGGTCAAGCGCAGCGCCATCCAGCGTGCGGTTGCGACGACGGCGAACAGCACAAGCAGCGGGTCCACGATGTAGTCCCAGTAGTTGGGTGAGGCCTTGAGTTGCAAGGCAAACGCAACTGTGGCCAACGAAAGGACCACAGCCAGCCGGCGGTTTTCCAGGCAGACCATTGCCAATGCGATCGCGCCGGTGACACCAATCAGGATCATCGGCGTGTAACCCCAGCGGTAGGGATCGAACATGCTCATTCCCAACGCAGCGGGATACAGCACCACCCCGGCTATGACGAACAGCAGGTATGTCTGCAGCTGATGCCACGATCGGGGACTTCCTAGCCACCCCAGGCGCTGCAGCGTCGCAGCGCCGAGCAGTGCCAGTGTCGTGATAGCCAGGTCGTCGGTCACTGCCCGGACATAACCCGCCAGGGGCATCCCGCCCGGGAGTGGCACCGCGCCTATCAACAGCGCAGCAAGGAGGATTCCCCACCTTGCGACGGGTGCGAGTCGCGCAGTCGGAATGATCAGGAACACGATGAATGCAAAGCTGAGGTAGGCGACCCAACTGGTGAAGATCATTGGTGGGCCTCCAGCCAGTCGGCGTTGAATGAAACATGTTTGATGAAGCTGTTGTTCCAGGAGTAGACCAGGTGAAAAGCGCCATCGGCTGCTGAAATCATGTAGGGATACTCGTATTCGAATACGCAACGGTCATCGCGGCACATACGCTTATCCAGCTCGGCGATGAACTCGTCCAGCAGCGGCCTGCGGCGCTCTCCGCTGGATGCGAGAAACTTAGCCGTGAGCAGGGGCTCGTAGACCGCACGCGGGAACGGGTCCCCTTCGCGATCGGGCGAGGCATCCAGCTCCGCAACCAGCGACCAGGCGCTCAGGCTCGGAGTGGACTCGTCAAGGCTCAGCCGGAAACGGCCATCGACCAGGTTGTTCTGAGCCACCAGCAGCGTGTTGCGATGCGAACGCACGGCGGCCAGCGAGCTATTGGGGTTGAAGGGAGTCACCGCTCGTTCCTCGCTCCAGGTTCGCCCGGCATCCTCGGTCACCGCAGCCAGCGCATGCCCGCGTCGCCCGGCATAGCGCAGCAGCGCAATGGCTCGATCGGCGGACAGCGGCACAATGGTAGGCTGCAGCGAGTTCGTGCCGTCCGCTATGCGGAATTTGTCCTGCACTCGACCATCGGCACTGAGATACAGGTACTCGGGAAACTTGCCGAGGAATTCGTGATAGACCGGCAGGCCGATCGAACCGTCGGCGTGGAACACCGGCGCGGAACGCACCAGAGTGCTGATGTTGGTGAACGGCGACGTTACCATCTGCCTGGGCTCGGACCAGGTCTGGCCGAAATCCTCGGACACCATGCTGTTGATCGAACTGCCGGCCCAGCCGCCGAGCGATACCGATACATAGAACAGCCACAGACGCTGATCGGGCGCCAGAGCGATGACCGGGTTGCCCAGTTTGCGAATGGGTTTGCCCACTGCCCGCCGCGTCATCTCACGGGTGACCAGCACCTGCTCGTCGGCCCAGCCGCTGCCGGGCTCGAAACGAGCTGACCGAATCTGCACGTCCGCAGCTCCTTCCCGCGAGCCGGCAAACCAGACCGCCATCAGACCCCCTTCGGGCAACGCTGTGATCGACGGCGCGTGCACGAACTCATCCAACTCGGAGGACGCGAACGCCTGCGTGTAGATCGGCTCTGAAACGTGTGCAGTCAGCTGCGCTGCATCAAGCTTGGAGGCCAGCGCTTCGGAGGTTCTGGCTGATGCCTCCGGGAAGGCGAAGCCGGACATCTGATAATCAGGGCTTTGGATCGCAGCAAACCCGAAAGCGAGTACCACACCGACAGCGAACGCCATCTTACCGGTCGGAAATTTCATCAATATTCCTGTTCTTGTTCCCACTTCCCTATGCCTGGACAGCACGCTTGCGCCGCAGCGAGCCTATGCGGCGCCGAATGGCCATCCAGCATAAGCATACCGCCAATGGCGTGGCCCGCATTGGTAATGGCGGGCTACGCCGCCACGTCATCGGGCGCATAGCATACCAAGCGAATGTCCAAAGCGGAGCCCTGTTCGTCAATCACTCGGTAAAAAAATATATCCGCCTGATGCAGACGCCGCCGCTTTACCCGGGCGCATACGCCCATGCTACAGTGGACGCACACCCTGCCGCTGGAAAAGATGCATGCTCAAGAAGGCGTATTTGAATTGTTCCATCAGCCAGGCCCTCGCGGCGTCCGCGCTAGGGCTGACCCTGCTGAGTGCCTGCGGCAGCAGTGCCGTGCAGACCGCGACCGAAGCAACCGCGCCTGCGCCGGCAGCTGTCCCGTTGCTGATGGACGAACCGATACGGCCGGAAAGCTTCGCCCAGTGGCGTACCGAGTTCCGCGGGTTCGCAATGGAGCAAGGGGTGCCCCCCGAGCTGTTCGAACGTATTTTCGCGGACATGGAACCGGATCCGGCGGTCATTCGCGCCGACCGTAGCCAGCCCGAATTCACCCGGCCGGTGTGGGAATACCTCGAGGGGGCATTGTCACCGCAGCGCCTGGGGACCGGACAACGATTACTGGTCCGCCACGCGCAGGCGCTCGAGGCGATCGAGCAACGTTATGGCGTGGATCGTCATGTGCTTGTGGCCATATGGGGACTCGAAAGCAATTTCGGCAACAATATCGGAGACCGCAACGTCATGCGGTCGCTGGCGACGCTGGCGTATGAAGGACGGCGACCGGATTTCGCTCGAACCGAGCTGCTGGCGGCCATCGACATCGTCCGCAACGGCGATATCGCTCCGGAGAACATGCTCGGCTCCTGGGCCGGTGCCATGGGTCAGACGCAGTTTATCCCCAGCACGTACAACCGCTACGCCGTGGACTTCGACGGCGACGGGCGGCGCGATGTGTGGCAGTCGAGTGCCGACGCGCTGGGTTCGGCTGCGCACTACCTGAGCGCGTCGAACTGGCAGCCGGGTCAGCCGTGGGGAATGGAAGTTGCCGTGCCTGGCGGTTTCGATTACAGCCTGGCAGACATGTCGGTGCGCAAGACGGTGTCTGAGTGGGCTCAGCTAGGCGTGGTGAAGGTGGATGGCGAGACACTCGACGCTGATCTGGCTGAACGCCATGCGAGCCTCCTGTTGCCGGCCGGACACCGCGGTCCGGCATTTCTGATCCTCAATAATTTCCGCAGCATCCTGCGTTACAACAATTCGACCAGCTATGCGCTGGCGATCGGCCTGCTCTCCGAGCGTCTGCAGGGCGAGGGACGGGTCAAGGCGAGCTGGCCCACCCAGGACCAGCCACTGTCACGCAGTGAGCGCTATGAGTTGCAGGAGCGGCTGCAGGCCGCGGGATTCGAACCGGGCGGCGTTGACGGCATTCTTGGCGCCAATACCCGTCAGGCCATACGGCGATTTCAGCAGACTCAGGGCTGGCCGGCTGACGGCTATGCGACCCAGGCGTTGCTGAAAGCGTTGCGTGCCCAGTCACCACAACAGCCTCAGCAACCTCTGACTCCGGACAGCTGAGTCCGGAGCAGCAAATCAACCGATCCGGGTGCCGTGGACCTGCTGATCCGCGTGGTAGGAGGAGCGCACCAGAGGCCCCGAAGCGACGTTGCGGAAACCCATTTTCGCACCCTCTTCGGCAAACCATGCGAAGGTGTCCGGGTGAACGAAACGCTGCACCGGCAAATGGTTGCGCGAGGGTTGCAGATATTGGCCGAGCGTAAGCATGTCGACCTCATGCTCGCGCAGCCGATGCATGACCTCGATCACTTCCTCGTCGGTCTCGCCGAGCCCGAGCATCAGGCCGGACTTGGTCGGCACGTGCGGAACCCGCTTCTTGAAATTCTCCAGCAAGTCCAGCGACCACTCGAAATCCGAACCGGGCCGCGCCGCACGATACAGTCTCGGCACGGTTTCGAGATTGTGGTTGAACACATCCGGCGGCTCCTGTTCGGTGATCGCCAGCGCCACGTCCATCCGACCACGGTAATCCGGAACCAGCGTTTCGAGCTGAACCCCTGGTGACAGCTTGCGGATCTCGCGAAGGCAGTCGACGAAATGCTGAGCACCTCCATCGCGCAGGTCATCCCTGTCCACTGAAGTGATCACCACGTACTTGAGCTTCAGGTCGGCGATGGCCACAGCAAGGTTGTGTGGCTCATCGGCATCCAACGGCTTGGGCCGCCCGTGGCCGACGTCACAGAACGGACAGCGGCGGGTGCAGATATCGCCCATGATCATGAACGTCGCCGTGCCGCCGGAGAAGCACTCGCCCAGATTCGGGCAGGACGCCTCTTCGCACACGCTGTGCAAGCGGTGCTTGCGCAACAGTTGCTTGATACGGTCGACCTCGGGGCTGATCGGCATGCGCACGCGGATCCAGTCCGGCTTGCGCGGCAATTCCTCGGTGGGAATGATCTTGACCGGTATCCGCGCAACCTTCTCGGCTCCGCGCAGTTTCACTCCGGCTTCGACTTTCTGCTTGCTGGTCGGCTGGGCCAGACCCACCGACGTATCGGACTGCTGTTCCATTGGAGGTGACCCACCTTGTGAGGGGTTCGACATGGGCGTTGTGCGCCTTCAGGGCCCCGCAGTATACCCGAGTTGTTGTCGCAATGCCTGCTCCAGCCTGCCGGCAGCGTGCTGGCATGAAGGTGCCGAATCGAGCAGATCGGCCATTTGCGTCATGGCCAGACCAGCGTAACCGCAGGGGTTGATCCGGCGAAACGGAGACATGTCCATATCCACGTTCAGCGCCAGGCCGTGAAAGGAGCAGCCGCGCCGAATCCGCAAGCCAAGCGAGGCGATCTTGGCCGGACCGACGTAGACACCCGGGGCATCCGCACGCGGCGACGCCTCAATGCCATAGCCGGCGAGCACGTCGACCAGGCTGCGCTCCATCGCGGTAACGAGATCGCGTACGCCGATGTCGAGCCTGCGCAGATCCATCAGCAGATAGGCCACCAGTTGCCCGGGACCGTGGTAGGTCACCTGACCGCCGCGCTCCACCTGGACAACCGGAATATCGCCCGGTGCAAGCAGATGTTCGGCCTTGCCCGCCTGTCCCTGGGTAAAGACCGGCGGATGCTCAAGCAACCAGAGCTCATCGGGGGTGTTTACGTCGCGTTCTGCGGTAAACCGACGCATTGCTTCAAGCGTCGGCTCGTAATCGACCAGACCCAACTCGCGAACGATCAGCGGCGGCGGCATCACAGAACCATATGCACCCGGCCAGTGGCCTTGAGCTCGGCATGCAGCGCCTGCAGCTGATCGGGGCCGGTAGCGGTCAGTTCCACCCGAACCGACAGGAACCTGCCATTCTTGCTGTCCCGTACATCGACCAGCCGGGTGTCGCCATCGGGGGCGTGACGCTCGACAATCGCGATGACCAGTTCGGAAAACCCGTCTCCCGCCTCACCGATGACCTTGATCGGGTAACGACAGGGAAATTCGATACGTGGCGGTTCGGCAGTCGTGTTCACGCTCGGCTCCGTCAGTTGAACAGGTTATAGAAGAACAGGCGGATGGTGTCCCACAGGCGACCGAAGATTCCCGCCTCCTCCACTGCCTGGAGAGCCACCAGCGGAGCCGTATGGACAATTTCATCACCGAGCTTGACCTCAACCTGGCCCAGCTCGTCACCGGCGGCGATCGGCGCCTTGATGGCGCTGTTGACCGATACGCCGGCTTCGAGCTTGTCCATCTGGCCGCGGGGCATGGTCAACACCAGGCCTTCGCTCAGACCCAGTTCGACCTGCTCCTGCGCGCCTGCCCAGACGCGCGCGGACGACACTACCTGGCCGGGCTGGTAGAAGGCGCGGGTCTCGAAGAAGCGGAAGCCCCAGGTCAGAAGCTTCTGAGTTTCCGCCGCGCGCGCTGCCTCGCTAGACGTGCCCATCACGACTGAAATCAGACGCATGCCGTCACGCTCGGCTGAAGACACCAGACAATAACCGGCTTCCTCGGTGTGACCGGTCTTGAGTCCGTCAACCGTGCTGTCGCGCCACAGCATCAGGTTTCGATTGGGCTGCTTGATACCGTGCCACAAAAACTCCTTCTCCTTGTAGATCTGGTAGTGCTCCGGATCGTCGCGGATGATTGCCTTGGCGAGTATTGCCAGATCCCGGGCGCTGGCCAGATGGCCATCTGCGGGCCAGCCAGTAGCGTTCTCGAAATGCGTATTGGTCATGCCCAGACGGCGCGCATGACTGTTCATCAGATCGGCGAAGGCCTCTTCACTGCCAGCGATATGCTCGGCCATGGCGATGCTGGCGTCGTTGCCCGATTGAATGATGATGCCGCGCAGCAGGTCGATCACGCGTACCTGGGTGCCGACCTCGATGAACATCTTCGAGCCGCCCATGCGCCATGCCTTTTCGCTGACCAGCACCATGTCTTCCTCGCCAATCTGACCCCGCTGTATCTCGAGGCTGGCAATGTAGCTGGTCATCATCTTGGTCAAGCTGGCCGGGGGCAGCGGCTCATCGGCGTTGTGCTCAACGAGGACCTTGCCGCTCTGGGCATCGATCAGCAGATAGCTGCTCGCGGCGAGCTGCGGCGCGGTAGGGACGATCGGCCCGGCGGCCTCGGGACCCGGCACCGGGGAGTTGAGAGTGGGGGTCTGCGCCGACACGGCGAGAGTCATGACGACAGAGCCGGAAACCAGCAGGGCTTGAATGAATTTCTTCAGCATGGTGCTCACTTGAGGTAAATAAAAACGAATCAGTTGGATGTGACCAGGGTGGCGCTGCCGACGTTGGCAGTGCGCAGCGTTTCGCTGACGCGCTGCGCCTCATCGCGGCTGCTTAGCGGCCCTACACGCACACGATGCAGCGTCTGACCATTGGTCTGCACCGGCGATACGAACGCATTGGCATTGACCAGCGTCTGCAGCCGTACCCGCAATTGTTCAGCCGCCTGCGCCGAGGAAAATGCGCCCAGCTGCAGGAAGTATCCGTTGCCGCCTGAGTCGACCACCGATCGTTGCATCTGTGGCTGTGGCGCCGGCTGCGTCTTGACCAGATAGCCTGGATTGTTTTTCTGTTGCCATGCCACGGGGTCGATGCCCTCGACCCGTACTCGCGCGGTGCCCTTGTCGGCGAAGCCCAGCTTGGCCGCGGCCGCGTAGGATAAATCAATGATGCGGTCGGAGTAGAACGGTCCCCGATCGTTGACCCGCACGATGACCTTGCGGTTGTTCTCGAGGTTGGTGACCTGCACGTACGTGGGTAGCGGCAGCGTCTTGTGCGCAGCGGTCATGCCATAGAGGTCATATTCTTCCCCGTTGGCGGTGTGGTAGCCATGAAACTTGCTGCCGTACCAGGACGCCGGACCTTCGGCGCGGTAATCGAAGCCGTTCTGAATCGGCGTGTAGCGTTTGCCAAGCACCTCATACGGCGTGGCCTTGTAGCGACCGGTATGGGGTGTGGGCACTGCATCGGGAATCGACGAGACATCCTTGAAATGTTCCGGCGGCCCGTCGTGCGCACGACTGTAGCCACCGGACTGCGGCGCCGGCGCATTGCCCGCCACGGGTGCGGGTGGTCGTGAAGAACAGGCTGTGAGCAGAGCCAGGCTGCCTATGGCTAGCAGCCGACAGGAAGCGGACAGGCGCAGGATCATTGTTGTTTTGCCTCTCGCAGAAGCTCGGCTAGCTGATGGACCACCATGGCATACATAACGCTGCGATTGTAGCGCGTTATGACGTAAAGGTTATCCAGCCCGACCCAGTATTGCATCTGCTCGCCGGCATCGAATTCGAACGCCATGAGCTTCGCTTCGTCAGACAGCGTATCCGGAAGCTGCCAGCCCCATTCGCGTAGTTGAGCGACACTGTGGCGGGCTTCGAGATCGGGGATGGTCAAGCCCTGCCGGAAATCGTCTCCCTGCACATTCGCCTGTATCGCTACCGGCGCACGGTGCTGCCAGCGATGTTCGTGGAAATAGTTTGCCGCGCTGCCAATGGCGTCCACCGGGTTGTTCCAGATGTCGGTCGTGCCATCCTCGTCGAAGTCCACGGCGAAGGCCTGATAGCTACTCGGAATGAACTGCGGATAGCCCATGGCGCCGGCATAGGATCCGGTCAGGCTCAGGGGATCAACGTTCTGCTCACGTGCCAGTACCAGATAGGCCTTGAGTTGACGACGGAAGAAATCGGCCCGCGGCGGGTAATCGAAACCCAGGGTGGTCAGCGCGTCGATGACCCGATGACTACCCTTGTTGCCGCCATAGAATGTTTCTACACCGATGATCGCCAGGATGATCTCCGGCTCCACGCCGTAGGTCTTTTCGGCGCGCTCGAGCGCCTCGCGATGCTCCTCCCAGAACGCCAGCCCCCGTTCGATCCGCTTGTCGGTAATGAAGATCGCCCGATACTCATGCCAGGGTCTGACCCGCTCTGCCGGGCGAGAGATCGCGTCGATGATCGACTGCTTGCGCTCGGCCTGAGCCAGCAGGCCGCGCACGTAATCGGCACTGAAGCCGTGCTCTGTCTGCATCTCGGCCACGAACGGTTCGACCGCCGGATGTTCACTATCGTAGTCGGCGGCGACGACCGCCGAGCTGCACAGGGCCGCCAGTGCGGCGATCAGGCCGCGCAGCCGATTCATTGGTATATGTCTCATTGGAGTCCAGGTGCGTTTTGTATGCATGCTCATCATCCCTGCGTCATCCACTTACGGTGGGTGTGAATCGACATAAGGATGCCAAAGCCAGACAGCAGGGTCACGAGTGCGGTGCCGCCGTAGCTGATCAGCGGCAGCGGGACGCCCACCACCGGCAGCAGGCCGCTGACCATTCCGATATTGACGAATACGTAGACGAAAAACGTCAGCGTGAGGCTGCCCGCCAGCAGCTTGGAAAAACTGTCCTGCGCCTGCACCGTAATGACCAGGCCGCGCGCGACAACCAACAGATAGATGACCAGCAGCAGGCAGACGCCGACCATACCGAACTCTTCGGCGAGCACTGCAATGATGAAATCGGTATGACCCTCGGGGAGAAAATCCAGGTGCGACTGGGTGCCCTGCAACCATCCCTTGCCGAAGACACCGCCCGAACCGATCGCAGCCTTGGACTGAATGATGTTCCAGCCGGTGCCCAGGGGGTCGCTTTCCGGATTAAGAAAGGTCAGCACCCGTTGTTTCTGGTACTGATGAAGCACGAAGAACCACATGAGCACCGCCGCCGGTACCAGCAGCACCAGGGCACCTATGATGTAGCGCCAGCGCAGGCCGGCCAGCAGCAGAACGAATATCCCGGCTGATGCAATCAACAGCGAGGTACCAAGATCGGGCTGCTTCAGAATCAGCACGACGGGTACGAAGATCAGCGCCAGGGTCACACACACGTACTTGAACCCCGGAGGCAGCGTGCGACGGCTCAGATACCAGGCAACGCTCATCGGCATGATGAGCTTCATCAGCTCGGACGGCTGGAATCGAATGACGCCGGGGATGGTCAGCCACCTTTGAGCGCCCTTCGCTTCGGTGCCGACCAGCAGTACGGCAAGCAGTAGCAGCACGCCTGCAATGTAGGCAACCGGCACCCACCGCTGCATGAAGCGCGGCTGGAACTGGGCGATGACCACCATAGCGGTCAGCCCTATGGCGTAATAGACCGCTTGCCGGTAGAGCATGGCAAAGCTCTTGCTGCTGGCCGAATACAGCACGAAGCCGCTTACTGCAGCGAGAACCAGGATCAGCAGCAGCAACCAGGGGTCGATGTGAATACGCTGCCAGAACGGCGTGCGCTTCTTCAGGCCGACCTTGCCCCCGGTTGCGGCTCGCGTCGCTGCCCAGCTCGTCATGGTTGCGTCTCCACCGTCAGTTCGGCTGGCTCGGGGTCGGGCAGAAGCCAGGCATCGAACAGCTCGCGGGCGACGGGTGCGGCGACGCGGCCACCCGACTCGCCATTTTCGACCATTACCGCCACCGCAATGCGCGGATCGTTCGCCGGTGCGAAGCCGACGAAGAGCGCGTGATCCCGATGACGCTCCTGTAGCGCCTTGGAATCGTACCGCTCGCCCTGGGCGATCGCCACCACCTGCGCGGTCCCGGTCTTGCCGGCCATTTCGTAGGGCGCACCGAGCGCAGCCGCCCGTGCCGTGCCGTTGGGCGCGTGCATGACGTCACGCATCGAATCGATGATGAATTGCCAGTCGTCGGGATTCTTCAGGACGATGTCCGGGGGCGTGCCACTTTCATCCGGCCCCTGCCCGTCGGCGTGCATGAGCAGGCGCGGACGCTTCCAGACACCACGATTGGCGATCAGCGAAACGGATTGGGCCAGCTGCAACGGTGAAGCGAGCATGTACCCCTGGCCGATACCGGTGATCAGTGTCTCGCCGGGATACCAGGGTTGCCGGCGCGCGCCGCGCTTCCAGTCCCGTGATGGCATGAGACCGGCCGCCTCCTCCCACATGTCTATCGATACTCTGCTGCCCAGCCCGAATCGGCTCAGGTAATCGTGCAGCCGATCAATGCCCAGCTTGTGTGCCAGGTCATAGAAATAGGTGTCGTTGGACCGCACGAGGGCCAGCCGCATGTCCACCCAGCCGTCACCACCACGGTTCCAGTTGCGATACTTGTGGCTGTGATTGGGCAATTGATAGAAGCCGGGATCGAAGACGCGGTTGCCGCGGCCGACAACGCCGGAATCCAGTCCGGCCAGCGCCACCATCTGCTTGACCGTGGAGCCCGGCGGGTACAGGCCGCGCAGCACCCTGTTGAAAAGCGGTTGGTCCAGCGAGTCGCGAAGCGCGCCGTAGTCCTTGAAACTGATGCCGGTAACGAACAGGTTGGGATCGAACCCCGGCTTGCTGACAAAGGCCAGCACGCCGCCGGTCGCCGGCTCAATCGCGATTACCGCGCCGCGCCGATCGCCCAGCGCCTGCTCGGCGACTGCCTGCAATCGGGAATCCAGATGCAGACTGAGATCCCGGCCGGACACCGGGTCGGTCCGATCAAGCACCCGCAGCACCCGCCCACGCGCGTTGGTCTCGACTTCCTCGTAGCCGACCGTGCCGTGAAGCAGCTCCTCGTAGTAGCGCTCGATGCCGGTCTTGCCGATATAGTGCGTGCCGGCGTAAGCCACCGGATCGATCCGCTTGAGCTCCTGCTCGTTGATACGACCCACGTAGCCGACCGCGTGGGCGAAATGATGGCTGTACGGATAATGCCGAACGAAGCTCGCCTGCACCTCAACACCCGGCAGACGGAACTGGTTGACTGCGATGCGGGCGATCTGGTCATCGGTCAGCTCGAACATCACCGGCACCGATTCAAACGGCCGCCGTGCCTGCATCAATCGTTTGCGGGAGCGCTCCAGGTCTTCGTCGGGCAGCGAGAGCAGCGTCTGCAGCAACTCGAAGGTGGCAGGGAGATCCGGCACGCGCTCGCGCGTGATGTTGAGACTGAAGCTTGGGCGGTTGTCTGCCAGCACCTTGCCGTTGCGATCGTAGATCCGACCGCGCGCCGGCGGAATGGGCTGGACGTGAACCCGGTTATTTTCCGACAGCGTAGTGTGATGTTCGTACTGGGTGACCTGCAGGTGATACAGGCGCGCGATGAGCGCGGCAAGCATGAGCAGCACCACTACTGCGGCGAGGATCACGCGCTGCTGGACGACCCGGGCATCGACGGAATGGTCCTTGAGATGAATCGGCTTGGCCATGTATCACTTGTGGTAGGGGTGTCGGTTCAGAATGGTCCAGGCACGATAGATCTGTTCGGCGAGCACGATACGTACCAATGGATGCGGTAGCGTCAACGGAGACAGCGACCAGCGCTGATCGCTCCGCGCGGCCACCTGATCGGCCAGACCCTCAGGGCCGCCCACCATCAGGTTGACGTTGCGCGCTTCCAGGCGCCAGCGTTCCAGCTCCTCCGCCAGCTGCTCGGTTGACCAGGGCTTGCCCGTCACTTCCAGCGTAACGATGCGATCACCCGGTTGCACCGCCGCGAGCATCTGCTCGCCTTCGCGCCGCATCAGCCTGGCAATATCGGCATTCTTGCCACGTGTTGCAAGCGGTATTTCGACCAGGTCCAGCGCGAGATCAGCAGGCAGCCGCTTGGCGTATTCCTGATAGCCTTCCTCGACCCAGCGGGGCATCCGCGATGCCACGCTGACCAGGCGTATGCGCAAACCGGCTTACTCGGCAGACTCGGACTGTTGCTGCTGCGCCCGCCGCGATTCGGCGCTTTGCCACAGCCGCTCGAGGTCGTAGAACTGGCGGGTGGCCGGTTGCATCACATGCACCACGATATCGCCCAGGTCGACCAGCACCCACTCGCCGGACTCCTTGCCTTCGACACCCAGCGGCTGTCGACCGGCCGCCTTGGCCTTTTCGACGACGTTGTCGCTGAGCGAGCCGACGTGGCGGTTGGACGTGCCGCTGGCGATGATCATGTAGTCGGTTACGCTGGTGAGCTCGTGCACGTCAATGCGGACCACGTCCTTGGCCTTCATTTCGTCCAGAGCGTCTTCCACAAGCTTGATAAGGTCATCAATCTGCATTCGGAATCAAATCCTCAAGTCAGGGCTGGTACAGCCCTTTGGTTTCAATATAGTCAAGCACTGCATCCGGCAACAGAAAGCGCGGTGAACGGCGCTCTGCCAGCAGTGAGCGAATATGGGTGGCGGAAATAGCCAGCGGCGTCTGCACCAGCGGGATGATCTCCCCGTGGGTTGCGCGGGCTTCGGCGGGATCGGTCACGCTGCGCGCGGCCATGAGATCCTTCAGTACCTCGGGCACTTCCAGGTCGTAGTCCGGACGCTGCAGCACGACCAGGCTGCACAGATCGAGGAGCTCCGGCCAGCGATGCCAGCTTGGCAGCGCGCAGAAGGCATCCCATCCCAGAACGAAAAACAGCGCGGCATCGGTGCCCGCTTCGGCACGTACCAGCTCAAGCGTTTCAACCGTATACGACGGACGCTCTCTGAGGAGCTCTCTGTCATCGACCTGCAGGCCCGTATCACCGCGCACCGCCAGTCGCACCATGTCCAGCCGCTGTTCGGCGTCCGCACCGGGTATCGCCCGGTGTGGCGGTCGGGCGCTTGGCACCAGACGCAGCTCATCCAGTCCAAGCCATTCGCGCACCTCCAGCGCACTGCGCAGGTGGCCGTTGTGCACCGGATCGAAGGTTCCTCCGAGCAGGCCGATGCGGCGGTTCATGGCGCTGTCACTGACGGATATGCCCGTCGCCGAACACGACGTATTTCTCGCTGGTGAGCCCTTCCAGGCCGACCGGACCCCGTGCGTGGATCTTGTCGGTAGAGATGCCGATTTCAGCACCCAGGCCGTACTCGAACCCGTCGGCGAAGCGGGTGGAGGCATTGATCATCACCGAACTGGAATCGACCTCGGCGAGAAACCGCCGCGCCCGGGTGAAGTCTTCGGACACCATCGCGTCGGTATGCTGCGAACTGTAGGTATTGATGTGCTCGATGGCAGCGTCCATGTCATCCACTACACGGATCGCCAGGATCGGTGCGAGATACTCCGTGGTCCAGTCTGCTTCGGTCGCGGCGATCGCTTCCGGCAGGATCGCCCGGGTCAGCGCGCAACCTCGCAGCTCGACCTGCTTCTCCGCGTAACGACGGGCGATGCGCGGCAAAAAGGCGTCAGCCACTGCGCGGTGAACCAGCAGCGTCTCCATGGCATTGCAGACGCCATAGCGGTGCGTCTTGGCGTTGAAGGCGATGGCTTCGGCCTTGTCCAGATCGGCACGGTCATCGACATACACATGACAGATGCCGTCGAGATGCTTGATCACCGGGACTCTGGCATCGCGGCTGATCCGTTCGATCAGGCCCTTGCCGCCACGCGGCACGATTACATCAACATAGTCGGGCATGGTGATCAGTTCGCCGACGGCCGCCCGATCGGTGGTTTCGACTACCTGTACCACAGCCTGCGGCAACCCGGCTGCATCCAGTCCCTGGCGCAAGCATGCAGCAATCGCCTGATTGGAATGAATCGACTCCGAGCCACCGCGCAGGATGCAGGCGTTGCCTGATTTCAGACACAGGCTGGCCGCCTCGACAGTGACGTTGGGCCTGGACTCGTAAATGATGCCGATCACCCCCAGCGGCACCCGCATGCGGCCAACCTGAATGCCGGACGGCAGAAACTTCATGTCTCGAATCGAGCCGATCGGATCCGGCAGTGCCGCCACCTGGCGCAAGCCTTCGACCATCGCATCGAGGCGGGCAGGCGTGAGTGCGAGACGGTCTAACATGGCCTCATCCAGCCCGTTGTCGCGCCCGGCCTTAAGATCCAGCGCATTGGCGCGAATCAGCTCGTCGCTGGCCAACACGATCGCTTCGGCGGTGGCGAGCAAGGCGCGATTCTTGGTCGCGGTGGTGGCGCGCGCAATAACCCGCGAAGCCTTCCGTGCCTGCTGGCCAAGGCCCGTCATGTACTGGGAGATCTGCTCTGTGTTCATCCTGTCTCGAGTGCCCGGCGAAGCAAAAGCGGCATTATACCGGTCGCCAGAGGGGCTGGACAGGGCGAACCTGCTATGATCTGCATATGTTGCAAAGACCTCTGCCCTGGCCCTCGGCCCGACCCTTGCCCGACTCCTTCTTCGACCGCGATGCACGGCAGGTAGCCATCGACCTGCTCGGCAAGGTGCTGCGCAGAAAACACGGCGATATGTGGCTGTCGGCGCGCATCATCGAAACCGAGGCGTATATGCTTGACGAGCGCGGCAGTCACGCTTCGCTCGGCTATACCCATAACCGCCGCGCGCTGTTCGCGGGCGGCGGGACGATCTACATGTACTACGCGCGTGGCGGCGATTCGCTCAACTTCAGCGCTGCCGGACCCGGCAATTCTGTGCTCATAAAAAGCGCGTTCCCCCATGTCGACGTGGTCAGCGGAGCAGACAGCGTCCGAACCATGCAGCAACTGAATCCCGCGCGCGACGGCGAACCGCGTCCGATCGAGAAGCTCTGCGCCGGACAAACCCTGCTCTGCAAGGCACTCGACCTGAAGGTGCCCCACTGGAACGCCCAGGGGTTCGACCCAGCCGTGTTTTTCGTGGACGATGCGGGCGAGTGCCCGTCTCAGATCATCCAGACCACCCGCCTGGGCATTCCGCCGGGGCGCGATGAGCATCTGCCCTATCGCTTCGTCGACGCTGCGCATGCCCGCCATTGCACCAAGTCGCCGCTGGGTCGGACGCGTCTGGAAGGCAACCACTATCACCTGCTCGGGGGTGGAGCGCCATGGAAGGAGGCCTGACCGGCGATGTAATTGCCTGGCTCTCCGGGCACACTCGCTGGCTCGGCCCAGCCATTTTCCTCATAGCACTGCTCGAATCGCTGGCAATCGCGGGCATTGTAGTGCCAGGCGTAGCGCTGCTGTTCGCG
Source organism: Halopseudomonas nanhaiensis (assembly GCF_020025155.1). Lineage (NCBI taxonomy): Bacteria > Pseudomonadati > Pseudomonadota > Gammaproteobacteria > Pseudomonadales > Pseudomonadaceae > Pseudomonas > Pseudomonas nanhaiensis. The sequence continues at coordinate 924,375 of NZ_CP073751.1, read as the reverse complement.
GCGGCGGCAATGGCTGGCAGCGCGCACCTCAGCCTGGCTGGGGTCCTTGCCTGGGCCTTCGCCGGCGCAGTGTGCGGCGACATGATCAGCTTCGCCCTCGGCCGGATATTCCATCAGGATATCCGCCGCCTCGGACTATTTCGCAAGCACCCGCAGTGGATCGACGGCGGCGAAGCGTTCTTTCGCCGTTATGGGGTGCTGAGTGTCCTGATCGGACGCTTCGTAGGACCCATCAGACCTGTCATTCCTCTCGTGGCGGGGATGTTCGACATGCCAACCTGGCGCTTCGTCGCGATCAATCTTTTTTCAGCAGCGCTCTGGGCTCCGGCGTACCTGCTGCCCGGTTATGTTACCGGCAGCGCCCTGAACTGGCCGGTTCCGGAATTCTTCTGGACGCAGACGCTGGCACTCGCGGGCGGCCTCATCGCATTCACCGCGCTGTCGCTGATGGCGCTGCGCAAGCAGGAGCGCTGGTCCACCCTCGCAGTGGCCGGACTCAGCCTGGCGGGGCTGATCGGCATCGCCATGGCCAGCCCATGGCTACATATCTTCAACGCAACGGTAGCGGGCTGGCTGGAGCAGCCGGGCAGCGGCCTGCCCGCGCTGGCAAGGCAGCTGCTGGCACCGCTGGACCAGCCGTTCTTTCTGATGCTGCTGGTATCCGGTATCGGCACGGTCCTGTTGCTAACGGCGCACTGGCGGCAGCTGGCCTATGTGGCGCTGACCATTTCTGGCTGCTTGGCCGCCAGCTGGATAGTGCGGGCATCGGAGCAGAGCCCGGTCATTGCGCTGACGCTGAGCCTGGTCATCGCCTGCGCGGTCCTGGGCAATCGCGAGCAGGGATTCTGGACACGCGTAAGCTGGGCACTGTATTGCACGCCGCTGATTGCCGGCATCGTCGCAGCCGGCCTGACACCGTTGACCATTGCCCCGCTCACCGCGGTGTCGGCAGTCGTGCAGGCGGCTTTTGCCGCAAGCCTCGCCTTGTGGCTGGTCGAGAGAGGGGCGCCGGTGCAGGCGCTGAATCGCTGGCCGGGTCTAATGATTGCTACGTGGCCACTGATCGCGGCGGCTCTGGCGCTGATCACCTCGCCCGGCTGGTCATGACTGCAACGCCTGCAGCCAGTCACCAATCTGCTCGAGACGCTGTTCGGCATCGTCGATCGCAAGCAGGGCTGATTTCTGTTCCAGTGAAAACGGCAGCAGGAACGCCAGCTGATAACCGAGGCGCTGCTGACTGTCATCCACCGGCGCCAGCCCAAGACTCGCAGCCATCGGATGCTGCATGAGGCTGTCCCGTAACGCCAGCAGGTCCGCCTGCGCCGGCCCCAGAGGTTTGTCGGTGAGCTCGTCGACCCAGTGCGGGTCTGCCTCTATAAGGCCGTCGCCAGCCACACTCACATCGCTGATGCGTGCACGACGCCGGCCTTGCACCCGGATACCCAGCAAGCCGTTGTCGCGCTGTTGCCAATCGATGATTCGCGCCTCGCAGCCCAGCGCGTTGAACCGAAGATTACCGGACCCTGCCTCCGGCCCGGATTCAAGCGGGACGACGATGAACCCTTCGTCCCGTTTGAAGCAGCGGCTGACCATATCCAGATAGCGAGCCTCGAAAATCTGCAGATCCAGCACGCATCCAGGAAACAGGATGCTCTTGAGCGGGAAAAGCGCAATCTTGTCTGTCATTAACTGTCGGAACGCCTTCTGAGCAGGTGATCAAGAATTCGGTCGTGTCATTCAGCAAACCTATCCAGGTCGAGCACGATTGACCCCACCGGACGGCCTTGCAACCATGCGACAACACCCGAAACCTGTGTTGAGGGTAGCATCCCCCATCGAGCCCGGCTCGCCATCGATCCGGGCTACAACAGAACATGGAGAAGAGCATGAGCGCCGTCCCCGTATCCGAACTCAAATCGTACATCGGCAAGAACCTTGGTCACTCGGAATGGCTGACCATCGATCAGGAGCGCGTTAACCAGTTCGCCGAATGCACTGGCGACCATCAGTTCATCCATATTGATGAGGAAAAGGCGAAGCAGACCCCGTTTGGCGGCACCATTGCCCACGGCTTCCTGTCGCTGTCGCTGATCCCGTCGTTGTCCGCCGGCCTGCTGATCCGGCCCGAAGGTCTGAAGATGGCGGTCAACTATGGACTGGACAGCCTCCGGTTCATCCAGCCGGTCCGCGTTGGCTCGCGGGTACGCCTGAACGTGCAGGTGCTCGATGTCACAGAAAAGAATCCGGGGCAGTGGCTGATCAAGGCAAAGAACACGCTGGAAATCGAGGGTGTGGACAAGCCGGCGTTCATCGCCGAAGGTCTGAGCCTGTACTTCGTCTGACCAGTTGGCCGGGCCTCAGCGCCCGGCCTGTTCACCCCAGGCAGGCAGCAGCTGCTGAGGCAATTCCAGCTGATTCAGGATACGCGCGACGACAAAGTCGATCATATCCTCGATACTCTGTGGCTTGTGGTAGAACCCGGGACTCGCGGGCAGTATCACCGCGCCCATCTGGCTCAACTTGAGCATGTTTTCCAGGTGTACCGTGGAGTACGGCGCTTCTCTAGGCACCAGGATCAGTTTGCGCCGCTCCTTCAAGGCCACATCCGCGGCGCGCTCGATCAGATTGTTGCTCGCACCTGTGGCGATCGCCGACAGGCTGCCGGTGGAGCACGGGCACACCACCATTGCACTCGGCGCACCGGAGCCGGAGGCCACTGGCGCCATCCAGTCCTGCTTGCCGTATACCCTTATCTGGCCAGGCTGCGCCTGATAACGCTCGGTCAGAAAGCCTTCCATCGCCTGTGGCTTGGCCGGCAGCTCGACGTCCGTTTCGGTCGCCATGACCAGTTGCGCAGCCTGAGAAATGAGGAAGGCGACCTGCACGTCGGCCCGCACGAGGCAATCCAGCAATCGCAGCGCATACTGGGACCCCGAGGCGCCGGTTACCGCCAGCGTGACACGACGCTCACCCATGCTTGCTCTCCAGAGCACGCACCAGCCGCTGGTGAATACCGGCGAACCCGCCATTGCTCATGATGACAATGTGCGTATTCGGCTCCGCACTCGCAGTGGCCTGCTCGATGATGCGTTCGATACTGCTTTCAACCCGCGCCGGCACCGGGCTGGCTTCGACCACGCCTTCAAGCGACCAGTCCAGCCCGTCGGGCTGGTACCAGATCACCTCGCTGGCCTGCGCAACACTGCCCGGCAGCGCCTGCATGTGGCTGCCGAGGCGCATGGTGTTGGAGCGGGGTTCTATGATCGCGATGAGCCTCGCGTCGCCTATCCGTGCACGCAGCCCCGCGAGCGTGGTAGCGATGGCCGTCGGATGATGGGCGAAATCGTCATACACGATAATGCCGTCTATCTCGGCCAGCTTCTCCATCCGTCGCTTGACGCTGCGAAACGATGCCAGCGCGGCGATGCCCTGCTGCGGCGTCACGCCGACATGACGGGCCGCCGCCAGGGCAACCAGGGCATTGGCCACGCTGTGCGCGCCAGTCTGGTCCCAGCACGCCTCGCCAACCGACTCACCATCTAGCACCACCTCGAAGCGTGATCCGTCAGCCTCGTTCAGCCTGGCCTGCCACTGCCCGCCCTCGCCGGTAGTCTGTCTAGGCGTCCAGCAGCCCATGCCGATGACCCGCTGCAAGGCTACGTCCTGCTGCGGATAAATGATCAGCCCGGATGCCGGCACTGTCCGGACAAGGTGATGAAACTGGCGCTCGATGGCGGCCAGATCCGGAAAGATGTCCGCGTGGTCGAATTCGAGATTGTTGAGGATCGCGGTGCGCGGGCGGTAGTGCACGAATTTCGAACGCTTGTCGAAGAAGGCGCTGTCGTACTCATCGGCCTCGACGACAAAGAAGGGCGTCTCGCCTAACCGCGCGGAAATACCGAAATTCTGCGGTACGCCACCGATCAGGAAGCCGGGGGCCATGCCGGCATGCTCGAGGATCCATGCCAGCAGACTGGATGTCGTTGTCTTGCCGTGCGTGCCCGCTACCGCGAGTACCCAGCGATCCTGCAGCACATGGCGCGCGAGCCACTCCGGGCCCGATACATAAGGCAGTCCCTTGTCCAGAACATATTCCACCGCCGGGTTGCCACGTGACAGCGCATTGCCGATCACCACCAGGTCCGGAGCTGGCTCCAGATGTTCAGCCCTGTAGCCCTCCATCAGGGAGATACCCTGAGCTTCGAGCTGGGTGCTCATCGGCGGGTAGACGTTGGCATCCGAGCCGCTGACGGTATGTCCGAGCTCTCGCGCCAGCAAAGCCAGTGAGCCCATGAAGGTGCCGCAGATACCGAGGATGTGCAGGTGCATGGTCGATCCAGAAAGGGTGTATTCGTTTCGCAATCAGCGTGTCGCGATACTATCACGCACGCCGGTGCAACATTAGCGCCCGGCGGTGGTCCATGCAAAGGATGCGGCATTGGGCTATGATGCCGCGATTTCGCCGAGCGCCACCCGCCTCACACGCAATGCTCACCGATACGGACGTTGCAGGGAACGGCTATCAGCACAGGCCAACAGCTTTACACATGGAGTCCGCATGACCGTCAAGAATGCCTTCTATGCCCAGTCCGGCGGCGTAACCGCCGTCATCAACGCGTCGGCTGCCGGCGTTATCGAAGCGGCTCGCCAGCATCCGGACAAGATCGGCAAGGTCTACGCCGGTCGCAACGGCATCATCGGCGCCCTGACTGAAGACCTGATCGATACCACCGAAGAATCCACTGCCGATATCGCGGCACTGCGCCACACGCCGTCCGGCGCGTTCGGCTCCTGCCGCTACAAGCTCAAGAGCCTGGAAGCCAACCGCGCGGAGTACGAGCGTCTGATCGAGGTATTCAAGGCGCACGACATCGGGTACTTCTTCTATAACGGTGGCGGCGACTCGGCAGATACATGCCTGAAGGTATCCCAGCTGGCCGAGACCATGGGCTACCCCATCCAGGCCATCCACGTACCCAAGACCGTGGACAACGACCTGCCGATCACCGACTGCTGCCCGGGTTTTGGCTCGGTGGCCAAGTACGTTGCCACCTCCATTCGCGAAGCGGGCTTCGATGTCGACTCGATGTCCGCCACCTCCACCAAGGTATTCATCCTTGAAGTGATGGGTCGCCACGCCGGCTGGATCACTGCCGCATGCGGTCTGGCCGCCGAAGGCGAAGGTCAGCCACCGCACATCCTGCTGTTTCCGGAAATCGATTTCGACCAGCCGGCATTCCTGGCACGGGTCAAGGAGTGCGTCGAGCAGTACGGCTACTGCGTGATCGGCGTCTCCGAGGGCATCAAGAACGCCGATGGCACGTTCCTGTCCGAGTCGGGCCTGACCGACGCTTTCGGTCACGCCCAGCTGGGTGGTGTTGCACCGACCATCGCCAAGCTGGTCAAGGACGAGCTGGGCTACAAATATCATTGGGCCGTGGCTGATTACCTGCAGCGCGCTGCACGTCACATCGCCTCGAAGGTTGACGTCGAGCAGGCGTACGCACTGGGTCAGGCTGCGGTACGTATTGCGTTGGAAGGCAAGAACGCAATCATGCCGGCCATCCGCCGTCTTGAAGACCAGCCCTATCGGTGGGACATCATCGAGGCTCCGCTGAAGGATGTCGCCAACGTTGAGAAGTTCATGCCGCGCGACTTCATCACCGACGACGGCTTTCACATTACTGATGCGTGCCGTCGGTACCTGTCGCCGCTGATTCAGGGCGAAGATGTGCCCCCGTTCAAGAATGGCATGCCCGACTACGTTCGTCTGAAGAAGATTTCGGTCGAGCGCAAGCTGCAGCCGTTCAAGGTCTGAGGTAGTTGAAAGGCCGCCCCGCGTGGCGGCCTTTGCCCGACGCGCCCGCCGGCCCACCTGCGTTATTACCGTTTCGCTTGTAAGACCATGGTTCTATTCCGAATCGCTTGGTATCCGCCCGGTTAGCCCCTATAATCTCGGCCAGTTTTCGAGGGCTTAGTGAAGAACTCCTGCGGCGGTCGCCGGTCAGACGGTTGTTCAGTAATCCCTTCCAAATGCCCGAATCAGGTAAAACATGAGCTACGACCAGATCCCCGCAGGCAAAGACGTACCCAACGACATCTACGTCGCCATCGAGATCCCGGCCAATCACGCGCCGATCAAGTACGAAATCGACAAGGACAGCAGCACCCTGTTCGTCGACCGGTTCATGGCTACGCCGATGTTCTATCCGGCCAACTACGGTTACATCCCCAACACGCTGGCCGACGATGGCGACCCGCTTGACGTGCTCGTCGTGACGCCGCACCCGGTTACGCCTGGCGCTGTGATCCGCGCCCGCCCGGTGGGTGTACTCCACATGACCGACGATGGCGGTGGCGATGCCAAGCTGATCGCCGTACCGCACGACAAGCTCAGCGTGCTGTACCGTGACATCAAGGAATACACCGATCTTCCCGAGCTGCTGATCCAGCAGATTCAGCACTTCTTCGAGAATTACAAGGATCTCGAAGCTGGCAAATGGGTGAAGATCGACCGCTGGGGCAGCGCTGAAGAAGCCCGTGCGGAAATTGTTAAGGCAGTAAACGCTTACCAAAAATAAGCGTTTCGCCCCGTTGAAAAGCCGGCCACAAGCTGGCTTTTTTTATGCCCGCCCGTTGGCTTTCGGTTACCCTTTCCCAGCCCCTCAGTCTTGGACGCACCATCCAATGGATCGCCACTTCGACCAGCTCGGCGCGCACTTCGCCCGCAAGATCTACGACAGCCCGAAGGGAGCCGTGCGCCTGGCCGTCCTGACCAGGGACCTGAGCGAGTGGCTGCCGTCCATCCAGTCCGGGGCGGACGCGCTGCGTGTCCTGGACGCAGGAGCCGGGCTCGGTCACATGAGCGAATGGCTGGCCCTGCAGGGCCACGCAGTCACCGTCACTGATCCGTCGCTGGAGATGCTCGAGCAGGCTCGCGCCCGGCTCGCCGGACATACCTTCGAACACTCACCGCGGTTTCAACAGAGTGCCTTGCAGGCATTGCCCGACGCCGGCGACACGTTCGATCTGGTGGTCTGTCATGCCGTACTGGAATGGCTCGCCGACCCGGCCGCAGCCATCCGCTGCCTGCGCTCGCTTCTCAGACCGGGGAGTGCGATTTCCCTCGCGTTCTACAACCGCGACGCGCTCATCTACAAAAATCTGATCAAGGGGCAGTTTCGCAAGATTGAACGCAACCAGCTGGCTGGCGAGGGACGACGCAGCCTGACGCCCCAGCAGCCGCTGGACCCTCGGGATGTAGCCCGGTGGGTAGCCGAAGCAGGACTGCAGTGCAGGGGCGAAACAGGCATACGGGTGTTCCATGACTACATGCACGAGCCGTTCAAGGCCCAGGCCGAATTGGAGGAGGTCATCGCCCGCGAACTGCACTTCAGCACTCACCCGGCTTACCGTCATCTCGGCCGCTATCTGCATTGGTGGCTGGTACCGGCGTCAGACTGATCGTCCGTAATCCACCGATCATGTTGCCAGAGCCAGACGAACCAGCTGCCCAGCGTCAGTCCTCGTGCCAGCATGAACACGTGAAAGCCGAACCATAGTGCATGGTTGCCGGCTCCCCAGAACAGCCATGCGGTGGGTACGTAGACCAGCCCCACCGAGATCAGCATGGCGTTGCGCATGGCCCGCGCCCGGGTCGCGCCAATAAACAAGCCGTCCAGTAGATAGCCCCAGACCGCCACCAGCGGTAGCCACGCCATCCAAGGAAGATAGTGTTGCGCAGTCGAGCGCACCGACTCGATATCCGTAAGGCCATTGACGATCTGCTCGCCGAACAGGGTGAATGCAAGAACGAATGCCAGACTCAGGATCAGCGACCAACCGGTCGCCACTACCAGCACGCGCCGCAACCGCTGGCGATCCCTCGCGCCTATCGCGCTCCCGCCGAGCCCTTCGACCGCATGGGCCAGACCATCAAGCCCGTGCGAGGTGACGAGCAGAAAGTTCAGCAGCACGGCGTTGGCCGCGATGACTGCGTCGCCGTATTCCGAACCCTGCGCAACCATGAGATAGAACACCGACTCCAGTGCCAGGGTCCGGATGAGAATGTCGCGATTGACCTGCATCAGTGGCATCGCGCCGCGCAGGCAGAGGGCAGCTCGCCAGTCCAGCCGACCGGGGACCTTGGCCAGCAGTGGCCGCAGCAGCCAGAAGCCGAGCAGCAACCCGCAGTAATCGCCGGCAACGGTGGCCCAGGCAGCCCCCGCCACGCCCCAGTCGAGACCGACGACCAGCACGATGTCGAGGACCAGGTTGGTCAGATTGACGGCGAGCAGAAGCATCATCGGTGCCCGGCCTACCCCGGCGCCGATGAACCAACCGATGAGCACGAAGTTGGCCAGCGCTGCCGGCAGGCTTAGCAGCCGAACGTCTACGTAGCGCCGTGCCTCGCCAATCAGCTCCGGGCTGGCATCGATGAAATGCAGCCCGGCGGCGAGCAGCGGTTCGCGCAGCAACCAGACGGCCAGCGCCAGCAGCACCGCCAGCCATAGCAACTGAGCCAGCAGCAGACGCAGCGCGTCGCCATCGCCACGCCCCCAGGCCTGGGCGACGAACCCGGTAGTGCCCATGCGCAGAAAGCCGGCAGCCCAGAGTACGAAGGTGATCAGCGTCGTACCCACCGCCACGCCGCCCAGATGATAGGCAGCATCCATATGCCCGATGACCGCGGTATCGACAAGCCCTACCAGCGGCACGCTGATATTGGAAAGGATCATCGGCACAGCCAGCGCCCACACCTGACGCTGGGTGATGGGCGATCGCCAGTCAGCCGCCAGATCAGTGAGCCGCAAAATGATCAGCCGCCGGATCGCTTGGCCTTGAAACCCCGCTCGCCCAGCCACTGGCACAGCAGCTCGACCTGATCGCCCTGGATCTCGATGACCCCGTCCTTGAGCGACCCGCCACAGCCGCAGCGGGCCTTCATCTGCTTCGCCAATGACTTGAGCTCATCGGCAGGAAGGATGAGACCGCTGATTGTGGTGACGGTCTTGCCGCCGCGGCCCTTGGTTTCGCGACGAACACGTGCAACGCCGTCGCCCTGCGGCAGGGCGACCTCCGCACAGCGGCACGCCGTCGACGGTTCCCGGCAGGCGGGGCACATGCGGCCGCTGTCGGTGGAAAACACCAGGCCGCCCAGCGAATCCAGACCCTTTTTAGGCTTATTCATCCCCCGGGATCTCCGCGCCAGCATTCAACAGCAGCTCAAGCGCATGCAGGGAGTCCGGCGAATAGTGTTCATCTTTGCGCCGCCAGTCGCCGCGGGGGTCGATCCAGCGGAGCTCCAGCACCTCTTCCGGCTGCATGATGATGGGGCCATCCCAGACGCAGCTGAACACCGCGCCCCAGAGACGGCTTTCCGGCGAGTCGTAGAAGAACCGAAAATGCTCCTCAAGCGGCACGCCGCTGACGCCAAGCTCCTCGGCCAGTTCCCGCCGCGCACCATCCGCATAGCTTTCACCTGCGCTAACCACACCGCCTGCCGCCACATCCCAGAACCCCGGATAGAGGCGCTTGTGCAACGTACGACGGTGCATGCACAGCTCGCCTTGCGAATTGAAGACGAACACGAACGTGCTGCGAGTGATCAGCTTGTCTCGCTGAATGGTCGCGCGACTCACCACACCCAGTGGCTCGTCGCGCTCATTGACGTGAAAGACGTCCTCTGCGGCAGAGCGCGCCAGATAGGCGCTTATCGAACGCTCATCCATGCCTAACCCTGCTCGAGCAGCCGACGCAGATCGATCATCGCCGCATTGGCGCGAGAGAGATAGTTGGCCATGACCAGCGAATGGTTGGCCAATACGCCCATTCCGCTCCCGTTGAGTATCACCGGGCTGCGCAATGGCCGCTGAGTCGCTTCAAGCTCGCGTATAATTTGTTGCAGGCTGGTCATGGCGTTCTTGCGCTCGAGTACATCCGCGTAGTCGTGCTCCACGGCACGCATCAGATGCAGAAGCGCCCAGGCCGAGCCGCGCGCCTCGAAGAACACGTCGTCGATTTCCAGCCAGGGGGTCTTGCGGTACTGACGGCCGTCCTCGGTTACTTCGGCGCGCCCGACGCTCGCCGACAGCCGCTGTGAAAGCGAGCCCAGACGAGTGCTCGAATCGCCGATCCAGCTCGCCAGGTTGTCTGCACGTGCGTAGAAGTTCGCTTCCCCGGCCTCGAGGCGGCGGATGTAGCGATTCAGCGCACGCAGACCGGATCGGTATTCGCTTTCGCTGCCCGGGAACATCCAACTGTTGTTGTCGAAATTGAAGCGTGGCTCGGCGAGCGCCAGATCCGGATCTTCCTGCGACTGCGACTGCGAACGGGCCATATCCCGTCGCATCGCCCGCGACATGTCGCGCACCTGCACCAGCACGCCGAATTCCCAGTTCGGCATGTTGTCCATCCACAAGCCGGGCGGCGCTATGTCATTACCGGTAAATCCACCCGGTTTCTGCAGCAACGTGTACATCAACCCGTGAACGGTTCGGGCAGTAGTCGACCCTACCACCAGAGTGGTATCCGGCCCGGGTGTGGGAGCAAGCGGCTCCAGATCCGGCTCGCGGCTCCAGTACCAGCCGAGTATCAGGCATATCAGCAGGTAGATTGCCAGCAGCACGACCAGCGCGATTCCTATCGAGCGGCCATGCGGACTCGAGCTTAGCGAACCACTGGTACCTGATACTCTGTTTCGACCGAATTTCATCATTCCGCTCCTTAGCAACTCCCGCCCAGCATACCACCCGGACACCACTAGGACACCGGCGCGCCTCAGGTAATTCAGAAGTCATGGCGGCGGGCGAACGCGCAGTCCGACCCTGCGACAGATTCGCCCTCGGCAAGCCAGCAGCGAAGCATTATGATGACCGCTTCTTCCTGTGCCCGGGTTCATCATGCTGTTCCACCGTTATCTGCTACTTCTGTGTCTGTTATGCGTGCCGCTTGCCCAGGCTCAGTTCAGTGGCGACGAGCCCGGCGGCAGCAGCCTGTTTGAAGGCAGCAGCGGGCAGGCCGACTTCCTTCCCGTGCACGAAGCCTTCCGACCCTCCGTAGAGCAGCGTGCCCCTGATCTTCTGCGCGTTCGCTTCGACATGCCTCCCGGCTACTACCTGTACCGGCATCGTCTGGGATTCGAAGTCCCGGGCGCTGCCGATGCGATCAAGGCGATCAGGCTGCCGGCCGGGCAACCGAAGACCGATGAGTATTTCGGCGAAGTGGAGGTGTATTACAACTCGCTGGATGTCGACCTCGAACTGGCGGCCGACGCCTCCGTGGAGACACTGCGACTGACTTTCCAGGGTTGCGCTGACGCAGGGCTCTGTTACCCGCCGGAAACGGTGACGATCGGCATTGGCGATGGAAGCACCTCGACCGCCGCGACAGCGCAGCCGTCAGAAACGTCCGGCGCCGCGGAAGGTACCGGTCTGGCACTTCTGCTGTTCTTCCTTGCCGGTCTGGGCCTGACCTTCACACCCTGCGTGCTCCCCATGCTGCCCATTCTCAGCAGTCTGGTCCTGGGGCGCCAGCATATCGATCGACCGCGGGCGCTGGTGCTGTCCACCAGTTACGTCCTGGGTATGGCGATCACCTTCGCCGCCGTCGGCGCACTGATCGGGGTCTTCGGGGCAGCGCTCAACATCCAGGCGCGCATGCAATCACCATGGCTACTCGGCGTGTTCGCCGTCCTGTTTGCGCTGTTCGCCCTGGCCATGTTCGGACTGTTCGACCTGCGCCTGCCGGCCGCCCTGCGCGAGCCGCTCGAGCGGCTCGGCAGCCGTACCCGCGGCGGCTCGATTCCCGGCGCTGCGCTGATGGGGGCGCTGTCGACACTGGTCGTATCGCCGTGCATCTCGGCACCATTGGCCGGCGCCCTGGTGTATATCAGCGCCACCGGCGACGCGCTCGGCGGTGCGCTGCGTCTGTTCAGTCTGGCGCTGGGCATGGGTATCCCGCTGTTGCTGGTCGCGGTGTTCGGCAACGCGCTGCTGCCCAGGTCCGGGCCGTGGCTGAACAGCGTCAAGCAGCTGTTCGGCTTCGGTCTGCTCGGCGTGGCCATCTGGTTACTGGAACGCATTCTGCCTGGCTCCCTGAGCCTGGCCCTATGGAGCGCGCTCTTCGCCGGGCTGGCAGTGCAACTGGGACTGTTCGAGCGGGCGCCGCGAAGCGGCTGGGGTCGTTTCAGTCAGGCGCTTGCCCTGCTCGCCGCCTTCTATAGTCTCGCCGCCCTGGCCGGTGCGCTCGCCGGCGGCCACGATCCGTTGCGCCCACTGCAGCCCTTCGCTGATGGCGGCACGCCCAGCGCCGCCGTCGGCAGCGAGTTCTTCACCACTGTCGAAAGTCGCAGTGAGCTGGAGCAGGAGCTCGCGCGTGCCGAGCAAGCTGGGCGACCTGCGGTATTGGAGCTGTATGCCGACTGGTGCATCAGCTGCAAGATCATCGAACGGCGCGTTCTGGGCGATCCGCAGGTGCAGGCACGTTTGCAGGACGTCGCCAGGATTCGTCTCGATCTCACGGACAACACGGCCGACCAACGCGCCTGGTTGACCGACAACCAATTGTTCGGGCCGCCCGTTTTCCTGTTCTATGCTGACGATGGCAGCGAGGTTCCAGCGCTACGTCTGCCAGGCGAAATAGATAGCGCCGACATGCTAAGCCGCCTGGACTCGCTATCGGGCCAGTAGATTTTTCGCCTTCCTGCTGCAATCATGCAGGCATCTGATGTTAATCTTCGGGTTATGGACAGCCCTTTTCGATTGCGGCACACTGCGGCCCTGATTTGACCGAACAGTCACGCACGCGTGGAATAACAATGGCGAGCATACTGGTCCTGCACGGACCCAATCTGAATCTTCTCGGCACCCGTGAACCGGGTCTTTACGGCGCGGTGACGCTGGCGCAGATCAATCAGCGCCTGACCGACCTGGCAAGCGCCATGGGTCACCAACTCGACTGGCTGCAAAGCAATGCAGAACATCAACTGGTCGAGCGAATTCACGCTGCGCGCGACGAAGCGATCGAGTTCATCCTGATCAACCCGGCTGCTTTCACCCATACCAGCGTCGCAATACGTGACGCGTTGCTGGCGGTGAGCATCCCATTCATCGAAGTTCATTTATCCAATGTGTACAAGCGCGAGCCGTTCCGCCATCACTCGTACTTCTCGGACGTTGCCGAAGGAGTGATCTGCGGCCTTGGCGCCCAGGGCTACGAGCTGGCCCTGCAAGCCGCTGTACACCGTATCGAACAAGCCAAACGCGATTAATCTGCTCTGGAGCGCACCTATCAATGGATATCCGCAAAGTAAAAAAACTGATCGAGCTTCTTGAAGAATCCGGCATCGACGAGCTGGAAATTCACGAAGGCGAAGAATCCGTCCGGATCAGCCGACACAGCAAGCAGGCTGCCGCCCCGCAACAATACTTCCAGGCTCCGCCACCTCCGGCCCCGGCAGCAGCGCCGAGCGTACCGGCTGCGCTGGTCGATACACCGCCGGCAGAGCCCTCCGGCCATGTGGTTCGCTCACCCATGGTCGGCACCTTCTACCGCTCGCCGTCGCCGACTGCCGCCTCCTTCGTCGAAGTGGGCCAGAGCGTCAAGGCCGGTGACGTACTGTGCATCGTCGAAGCCATGAAGATGATGAACCACATCGAGGCCGACAAGAGCGGCGTCATTCAGTCCATCCTGGCGGAAAACGGCCAGCCGGTGGAATTCGACCAACCGCTGTTCAGCATCGCCTGAGCCCGGCCTGGAGGCTGCGATGCAAAAAGTACTGATAGCCAACCGCGGTGAAATTGCCCTGCGCGTGATTCGTGCGTGCAAGGAACTGGGGTTGAAGACCGTTGCCGTGCATTCCACGGCAGACCGCGAATTGATGCACCTGGCGATGGCCGACGAGTCGGTCTGCATCGGCCCGGCGCCGGCCATTGATTCATATCTGAACATTCCGGCCATCATCAGCGCCGCTGAAGTCACCGGCGCCGATGGCATTCATCCGGGTTACGGCTTTCTCGCTGAAAATGCCGACTTTGCCGAACAGATCGAACGCTCGGGCTTTACCTTCATCGGCCCCAGTGCCGAGGTGATTCGCCTGATGGGCGACAAGGTTTCGGCGATCGCGGCGATGAAAAAGACTGGCGTCCCCACGGTACCCGGGTCTGACGGACCGCTGCCAGACGATGAGGAAGAGTGTCTGCGCATCGGTCAGCGCGTGGGATATCCGGTGATCATCAAGGCCGCCGGTGGCGGCGGCGGGCGTGGCATGCGCGTTGTGCATGACGAGGCTGACCTGATCAAGTCGATCGGCATGACCCGCAGCGAAGCCGGTGCCGCGTTCGGTAATCCTGTGGTGTATCTGGAAAAGTTTCTGACCAATCCGCGCCACATCGAAGTCCAGGTGTTGTCCGACGGTCAGGGCAATGCGGTGCATCTTGGCGACCGCGACTGCTCACTGCAGCGCCGCCATCAGAAGATCATCGAGGAGGCACCGGCACCGAATATCGACGAGAAGGCTCGCGCCGAAGTTCAGGCGCGGTGCGTCCAGGCGTGCATTGATCTGGGTTACCGCGGCGCCGGCACCTTCGAATTTCTGTACGAAAACGGACAGTTCTTCTTCATCGAGATGAATACCCGCGTACAGGTCGAGCACCCGGTGTCCGAGATGGTCACCGGTGTGGACATCGTCAAGGAACAGATCCTCGTCGCGGCCGGTAACAAGCTGAGCATCAGCCAGAAGGACGTGACCATTCGTGGCCACGCGCTGGAATGCCGGATCAATGCCGAAGATCCGCGGACGTTCATGCCCAGTCCGGGTACGGTTACATTCTTCCATGCTCCGGGTGGCAATGGTGTCCGGGTGGATTCGCACCTGTACAGCGGCTACAAGGTTCCGCCGAACTACGATTCGCTGGTCGGCAAGCTGATCACCTACGGCGCGACCCGCGACGAAGCGCTGGCACGAATGCGCAATGCGCTGGAAGAACTCGTAGTCGACGGGATCAAGACCAATACGCCGCTGCACAGAGAACTGGTTCGCGATCCGGAATTCTGCAAGGGGAGCGTGAACATCCACTACCTCGAGCACAAGCTGGGTATTCACTAGCGAACTGCCAGCCGCACGCGGGTTATTCCATTGGGGAGCGACCAGGTCGCTCCCTCTTTCTTTTGGCTTGAAGCTTTTCGCTTGAAGCTGTTCCGAAGGAACCTTTGCATGTCCTGGTTACAACTGCGCCTTGCCATTGCTCCAGACCAGGCCCAGCAGCTCGAAGACATGCTGCTCGGCCTCGGCGCCGTGTCGGTCACCTTCATGGACGCCGAAGATCAGCCGATTTTCGAACCCGATCTGGGGACCACTCCACTGTGGTCCAACACTCATCTCATGGCGCTGTTCGAAGGCGATACGGATGCCGACGCGCTCGTCAGTCATCTGCGCCTGCTGTGGCAGGGGGAGCTACCGAAGTATCAGCTCGAGCAGGTCGAAGACCAGGACTGGGAACGGAGCTGGATGGACAACTTTCAGCCGATGCGTTTCGGCCAGCGGCTGTGGATCGTTCCCAGCTGGCACGCCGCGCCCGAGCCGGCAGCCGTGAACCTCCTTCTGGATCCGGGTCTGGCCTTTGGCACAGGCACCCATCCAACCACTGCGCTGTGCCTCGAGTGGCTTGATGCGGAACCTCTCAGCGACAGGGACCTTATCGATTTCGGCTGCGGCTCCGGCATCCTCGCCATCGCAGCGCTGCTGCTGGGCGCTCGACATGCGCGCGGCACCGACATCGACATACAGGCGCTGGAGGCGTCGCGCGACAACGCCGGACGCAACGCAATTGCCGAGGACCGATTTGCTCTCTACCTGCCGGAGGCAATGCCGCAGCACCCGGCGGACGTGCTGGTGGCGAATATTCTCGCCGGTCCGCTGGTCGCACTGGCGGAACAACTGACCGCGCTGGTAAAGCCCGGCGGGCGGCTGGCCCTGTCGGGGATCCTCGCCGAACAGACCGACGAGATATTGAAAGCGTATCGAGGGGAATTCGAGCTCGATCCGGTGGCCGAACGAGATGGCTGGATACGAATAAGCGGCACCCGGCGACGGTGACAGCCGACCGTTTTCAAAGGCACAATACCCGGTCCCGGGCGTACGCTTGCATGCCGAACCAACAGGAACCACCGCCTTTATGAGCGAATCGCTGGTTACGCAATGTCCCTACTGTCAGACCCGTTTTCGGCTGTCACAGGAACAGCTGCAGGCTGCCGCGGGCAATGTTCGCTGCGGGGCCTGCCTGCGCGTCTTCAATGCCCGGGTCGATCCGGCGCCCGACTCTGGACCAACGAATACCGGTAGACCTGCGGCGCAAGCGACAGCCAGTGAGAACAGACAGCAATCACTGATGATCCATGACGACATGGATTACGACGAGATGGACCTCGGGGCACTGGGCCTCGACGAATCGATTCTGGACGAGATCAACCCACCCGAAGCCGGCACGCGCACGCCCGCCCGAGGATTGGCACACGACGACCGGATTGAGGAGCTGGACGAATCAGCGTTTGAATTTGATCTGGAGTCGGATCCTGAAGCGACAGCCGAGCCTGATCAGGCGCCAGAAGTGAGGCCAGCCGACCAGCAAGAGCCCGAGCCGGAGCGCGCGCCCGTGCCGCCCCCGGAGCCGGTATCGGAACCCGAACCGGCGCCCGAACCGATCGCCGAGCCAGAGCCAGAGCCAGAGCCTGAACCAGACCCAGAGCTGGAGCCGCTGGACCTTGCGAAGATCGATGAATGGCCGGTACTGCATACGGTCGAGGAAGAGGACGACGACGGATTCTGGGCCGCACTGGATGCAGAGTTGGCCAATAACGAAGACGGGCTACCCGAGCTCACCGATGATATCGAGCAGGCACCGCCCACGGTCGATGCAGCGGCGCTCAGGGACGAGGAGCCGTCTCTCGATCTGCATGAAGACTTCATTGCCAGCGCACCCGCTCGCGATTTTGGCCCGCAGGCTGAACCCGTGTTGCCCCTCGACGACGAGGCACGCCCAGCGGACGTCCATGTCGATCGCCAACGCCCCGACGAGCTGCATATCGGTCCGCTGCGCCCCCTGGCAGAAGATGATGACGACCACGGCGTGTTTTTGCGTGACAGTGCACGTACGCGGCAGCGCAGCCTGCCGCTGGACGCGAACGATGCCGGGCTGAGTCAGCGACGTGAACCCGGGCTGGGCACGCTCTATGCACTGCCCGATCTGCATGACGAACCCCTGTATCTCGACGCCGAAGACCGCAGACCCCCGAGGAAGAAAAGAACCGGACTGTGGCTGATGCTCTGTGTACTGGCAGCGATCGGCCTGGTCGCGCAATACGTCTACTACAACTTCGATGCCCTCTCGCGCGATCAGCAAACGCGGTCGTGGCTGGAATCGGCATGCCTCCTTGCCGGGTGCGATCTGCCGGCGCAGGTCGACGTCAGTCAACTTCGCAGCAGCAACCTGCTGGTAAGACCGCATCCTGAATTCCCCAACGCGCTGGCGATCGATGCCATGCTGTACAACCGCGCCGATTACTCACAACCCTTCCCCGTTCTGCTGATGCAGTTCACCGACTCCCAGGGCCGCGAAGTGGCCTCCCGACGCTTCCGTCCTGACGAATACCTGTCGGGCGAGCTGGCCGGCGCCGAACTGATGCCGCCCCAGGTGCCGATCCGCGTCGCCCTCAGCATGCTCGATCCGGGGCCGCAGGCAGTCAGCTACACACTGGAGTTCGAGGCCCGCTAGGGTTCGACGCAGCTCGGACGAGCTGCTCAAGATTCAGCCAGCCGAGTCTTTATACGGCAACACTTAGCGGGTATGATTACTGCCCTTTTTCACAAAAGCCCATCCCGACGCCCAGGCGTCGCGCGGGCGTGCATCAACGTTTGGACAGACAGGGATGGACCATGCAGTGATCCGTATCGGACCGTACCAGTTAACCAACCGCGTGATTCTCGCCCCCATGGCTGGCGTCACCGACCGACCGTTCCGGCAGCTTTGCCGGAGGCTGGGCGCAGGGCTGGTGGTATCCGAGATGGTCACCAGCGATACCCGCCTGTGGAATACTCGCAAGTCGCGCCAGCGCCTTGATCACGCCGGCGAAGGCGAACCCCGCTCGGTACAGATTGCTGGCGGCGATCCGCAGATGATGGCTGAGGCTGCGCGGTGCAACCAGGCACTCGGCGCACAGATCATCGATATCAACATGGGCTGCCCGGCCAAGAAGGTCTGCAACAAGGCCGCCGGCTCGGCGCTGATGCGCGATGAAGTGCTCGTCGGCGAGATCCTTGAAGCGGTAGTGTCGGCGGTCAGCATTCCTGTCACCTTGAAAATTCGTACCGGCTGGTGCAGCGAGCAACGCAACGGGCTGCAGATCGCCCGAATCGCCGAGCAGAGCGGCATTCAGGCGCTGGCGGTGCATGGCCGCACGCGCGATCAGCTCTACACCGGCCAGGCAGAATACGACACCATTGCCGCCATAAAGCAGGCTATCAGCATCCCGGTGTTCGCCAATGGCGATATCACGTCACCTGAAAAGGCCCGGATGGTGCTCGAGCATACCGGTGCGGACGCCGTGATGATTGGCCGTGCCGCACAGGGATGTCCGTGGATTTTTCGCGAGATCACCCATTATCTGGAAACCGGCTGCAGGCTCCCCGTACCAGAGCTAAGCTGGCAGCGCGACATTCTGCTGGAGCATCTTGATGCCCTGCATGCGTTTTACGGCCTGGAGCATGGGGCAAGAATTGCCCGCAAGCACGTGGGCTGGTATCTGGAGACGCTGCCTGATGCGGCAGCATTCCGGCGGAGCTTCAACAGGATCGACTGCGCCGCCCGACAGCGACAGAGCATCGAAGAACACTTCAACCGCTTGCTGGAAGGAGACCTGGCGGCATGAACTCAATGAACCCATTTGTGAACGACGGAACGCTTCCTGTGACCCAAAGCCCTGAGACAAGTCCGGCCGGCGTATCGGAAGACGCCCGCCGCCGGGAACAAACGCTCCGCGACTGCGTGGAGCAGGCGCTGCGAAACTACTTCGAGCATCTTGATGGGCAGGACGTCACCGACGTCTACGATATGGTCCTGGCGGAAGTTGAAGCGCCGCTACTCGAGAGCGTCATGCATTACGTCAAGGGCAACCAGACGCGAGCGTCGGAAGTGCTCGGTCTGAATCGCGGCACCTTGCGAAAGAAACTCAAGCAATACGGGTTGCTTTAGAACCCGGCGCCTGCGGCGCAGGGCTGAAAAGCTGAAGGCTTGAAAAGAACCGTTTTGCGGGTGTTCAGCGCCCCCGGAACAAATCTCCGCTTGCGGGCATGACCTCCCAGCCTCAAGCCCTCAGCTTAGAGCGAACTCACTAGCAATCACCACCACCTGAAACCAATCCTGGATCCAAGATGACCGACCAAACCACCCGCCTCCCGATACGCCGTGCGCTTGTCAGCGTCTCCGACAAGACCGGCATCGTAGAATTCGCCCGTGAACTGGCAGCTCTTGGCGTCGAGATTCTCTCGACCGGCGGCACCTTCAAGCTTCTGCGCGAGCAGGGCATCGAAGCCGTGGAAGTAGCGGACTACACCGGCTTCCCGGAGATGATGGACGGCCGGGTGAAGACGCTTCATCCGAAGATTCATGGCGGCATCCTCGGACGGCGCGACCGGGACGGCGCGGTAATGCAGGAGCACGGGATCCAGCCGATCGACATGGTCGTGGTCAATCTTTATCCGTTCGCCGCGACGGTGGCCAAGCCAGGGTGCACGCTGGCAGACGCCATCGAAAATATCGATATCGGCGGACCGACGATGGTTCGATCGGCGGCCAAGAATCACCGGGACGTCGCCATCGTGGTCAACGCAGGCGACTATCCGGCGGTCATCGATGGGCTCAAGGGCGGCGGTCTCACCTACGCCCAGCGCTTCGATCTGGCGCTGAAAGCGTTCGAGCATACCGCTGCCTACGACGGAATGATTGCCAACTACCTGGGCACCATCGAGCAGACGCGGGAAACACTCAGCACCGATGAGCGCACCAGCTTTCCGCGCACCTTCAACAGTCAGTTCATCAAGGCGCAGGACATGCGCTATGGCGAAAACCCGCATCAGTCCGCGGCGTTCTATCGTGAGGCACAGCCCGCCGAGGCGAGTATCGCGACAGCCGCTCAGCTGCAGGGGAAGGAGCTGTCCTACAACAACGTTGCCGATACCGATGCGGCGCTGGAATGCGTGAAGAGCTTCACCAAGCCAGCCTGCGTCATTGTCAAGCATGCCAATCCCTGCGGCGTCGCAGTGGTGCCAGAGGAAGACGGCGGCATTGCCAGGGCCTACGATCTGGCCTACGCCACGGACAGCGAATCGGCATTCGGCGGCATCATCGCCTTCAACCGCGAGCTGGATGGCGAGACCGCGCGAGCAATCGTCGAACGCCAGTTCGTCGAGGTGATCATCGCGCCGCGTATCTCTCAGGCAGCGCGTGACGCCGTCGCGGCCAAGACCAATGTTCGCCTGCTCGAATGCGGCGAATGGGCGGCGCAACGTTCCGCTGATTGGGATTTCAAGCGCGTCAACGGCGGTCTGCTGGTGCAGAGCCGCGATATCGGGATGATCACAGCAGACGACCTCAAGGTGGTCACCCGTCGCGCACCGACCGAGCAGGAGATCCATGACCTGATCTTCGCCTGGAAGGTCGCCAAGTTCGTCAAGTCCAACGCTATTGTCTACGCCAAGGCACGGCAGACCATTGGCGTCGGGGCCGGCCAGATGAGCCGAGTCAACTCGGCGCGCATCGCCGCAATCAAGGCCGAGCATGCGGGGCTGGAAGTGCGCGGCGCAGTCATGGCATCCGACGCCTTCTTTCCCTTCCGGGACGGCATCGACAACGCTGCCAAGGCGGGCATCAGCGCCGTGATTCAGCCGGGCGGCTCGATGCGCGATGCGGAGGTCATTGCTGCGGCCGACGAAGCG
Source organism: Halopseudomonas nanhaiensis (assembly GCF_020025155.1). Classification (NCBI taxonomy): domain Bacteria; kingdom Pseudomonadati; phylum Pseudomonadota; class Gammaproteobacteria; order Pseudomonadales; family Pseudomonadaceae; genus Pseudomonas; species Pseudomonas nanhaiensis. Next base: position 903,386 of record NZ_CP073751.1, on the reverse strand, counting down.
GGTATGGCGATGGTGTTTACCGGCATGCGCCACTTCAAACATTGAGTCGCGCTGCAGGCTTGGGCTTGGGCTTGGGCTGGAAGGCTGGAAGGCTGGAAGGCTGGAAGGCTGGAAGGCTGGAAGGCTGGAAGGCTGATTGAAGCGTAGCGCTCGACCACGTCAAGTCTGAAGCCTAAACACGGTTTCCTTAATCAAAGCAGGTTGCTTGCATGAACGTATTGATAATTGGCAGCGGTGGCCGCGAGCACGCCCTGGCCTGGAAGGTAGCGCAGGACGAGCGCGTCGAAACAGTGTTTGTCGCCCCCGGGAATGCCGGCACGGCTACGGAAGCGAAGTGCGAAAACGTCGCCATTGATGTGCTGGCGCTCGAGCAGCTGGCGGATTTCGCCGCAGCGAACGTGCAGCTGACGATCGTCGGCCCCGAAGCACCACTGGTAAAGGGGGTGGTGGACCTGTTCCGCACTCGCGATCTGCCCATCTTCGGCCCCTCGGCAGGAGCGGCACAGCTGGAAGGATCGAAGGCATTCACCAAGGATTTCCTCGCCCGCCACAGGATCCCTACCGCGGAATACTGCAACTTCACCGAGATCGATCCAGCCCTCGCCTATCTCCGCGAAAAAGGCGCGCCTATCGTGATAAAGGCCGATGGCCTGGCCGCCGGGAAGGGCGTCATCGTCGCGATGACGATCGAGGAAGCGGAAGCCGCCGTACGTGACATGCTCGCCGGCAATGCCTTCGGCGAGGCAGGGTCACGCGTGGTGATCGAGGAATTCCTGACCGGCGAGGAAGCCAGTTTCATCGTTATGGTGGATGGTGAGCATGTGCTGCCGATGGCCACCAGCCAGGATCACAAGCGCGTCGGGAACGGCGACAGCGGCCCGAATACCGGCGGCATGGGCGCCTATTCGCCCGCGCCGGTGGTGACCGATGACGTCCACGCCCGAGTGATGGACGAGGTAATCTGGCCAACTGTGCGCGGCATGACAGCCGAGGGGAACCGATACACCGGCTTCCTCTACGCCGGATTGATGATCGATGAGCATGGCGCACCCAAGGTCATCGAGTTCAACTGCCGATTCGGTGACCCAGAGACGCAACCGATCATGCTGCGTCTGCAGACCAGCCTGGTCGAACTGGTCGAAGCCGCGCTGGACGAGCGTCTTGATCAGGTGCAAGCCCAGTGGGACCCACGCTGCAGCGTGGGCGTGGTGTTGGCTGCAGGGGGGTATCCGGCTGACTACGCCAAGGGCGATGTCATTGACGGACTGCCGCGCGCAGCGGGGCTGGATGGGAAGGTATTTCATGCCGGTACCGGTCTGCGGGGAGACGACATCGTTACCAGTGGCGGCCGAGTGTTATGTGCGACAGCGCTCGGCGATAGCGTCCGCTCTGCACAGCAGCAGGCCTACCGACTCGCCGAATGCATCAGCTGGCCGGGTTCCTTCTACCGGACGGACATCGGCTACCGGGCCATTGCCCGGGAAGAGGCCTAGCCTGACCGTAGCCGGCCCAACCGGCTATCGCCCGGCGGGTCGGCGTTTATCGGCGACTGTACCTGGTTGGGGTATACTGATGCGCACCCGGCCGCAAGGTTGGCGTGCCCCATCGAATCGAGGCCAAGGACAGGACACCCCCGACAGTGAAGTACCTAGGCTGGCTTGTAATCAGTTCCCTGCTGAGCATCATCTCGCTGTCGCCGGTCACCGCATCCGCCGTTGAGCCCGTCGCCTACCGGACCTTTGTCGATACCAGCGGCGACCTGACGCTGGAGGACGTGCTCTCCAACCGCTACGCCAATCGCTTCACGCCATCGCCTGACAGCTTGCAGACGCTGCCGGAAAAACCTGCCGCACTCTGGGTGGAGCTTACTGCCGGCATCGAGGCTCCGGTACTGACGATCGACAATCCGCTGATTGACTCGGTGACTGTCCATCAGGTGGCTGCCGCTTCAACCGCTACCTATCGCGCCGGCGCCGCCGTCGAATCGGACACAGACAGGGCGCTCCCCTACCCCGGATTTGCATTTTCGCTCGCCACTGCAGACGTCGACCCCAGTGCTCAGACGGTTTACCTGCGTCTCGCGAGCGAATACCCCGTCCGCACCCGCGTAGCCCTTACCGATCCGCGCACCGCCACGCTTGAACACGGTTGGCACCAGGCCCTGCAGGGCATACTTGCCGGCTTGCTGCTGTCGCTGGTGCTCCATGGACTGCTGCAGGGTCTGCTCGGCCGCGAAAGGCTGCATCTGTATCTTGCCGCAGCCGCGGCGCTGGTTGCGCTGAATACCTTTGTACGGGTGGACTGGCTGGAGCAATTGCTTCCGCTGCATCCTGCCTCCCTGCAGGATTCACTGCGGCTCGCCGCGCTGGGCTGCATCGGCCTGCTGCTGGTACGCCTGTTCACCGAAGATCGACGAGTGCGGCGACAGACAGACGCGCTCATCGCCGTGCTGACCGCCGGCACCATCTTGACCGTCAATCTGTGGCCGGCTGCGGCGCAAGTCGTGGTCGACTGCGCGCGCGTGGGCGTGCCTGCCGTCGCCATGGGCGCGACCGCTTACTGCTGGTACAACCGGGCTCCGTTCAGCAGACCGCTGTTTGCCGGCCACCTGCTGTTGCTCGTCAGCTGGGCTTTCGAGCTGAGTGCGCTGCCGCGTAGCCTTGCCGAGCAGCTGTCGGATCTGGCGCTTTGGGCCGCGCTGATCGGCTACGCCTGGCGCCTGTTCGAACGGTTGCAGCAACGCGTCGCCCGCGATCATACCGAGCGGCACGCCGAGGCCATGCATCAGGCCGAGACGCGAGCGAAAAGCGAATTTCTTGCACGCATAAGTCACGAAATCCGTACGCCCATGAACGGAGTACTGGGCATGACCGAGCTATTGCTTGATACCGCGCTTTCCGCCAAGCAACGCGATTACGTCCAGACCATCCACAGCTCGGGCAATGACCTGCTCAGCCTGATCAACGAAGTGCTCGACATGTCCAGGCTGGAGTCAGGCCAACTGGTGCTCGACAGCGTCCAGTTCGATCTGCATGCATTGATCAACGACTGCCTCGATATTTTTCGCGGGCGCGCGGACAGCCAGACCATAGAACTGATCGGTTTCGTTCATCCCGGCGTTCCACGCACTGTAGTGGGCGATCCGACTCGCTTGCGGCAGGTGCTCCTCAACCTGCTCGCCAATGCCTTGCAGTCCACCGCACAGGGCGAAATCGTGCTTGTGGTCGGTCAGGAACGATCTCCGGCTGGTGAGCCTCTGCTGCGCTTCGCGGTGCAGGACACCGGCTCCGGTCTGTCTGCCGAGGCCCGGGCAAGCCTGACCGGACCTGCCGGCGATGCCGCCCGTCTGTTCGACCAGGCCAGCGCCACCGGCTGCCTGGGGTTGGTGATCGCTCGCCAGCTGGTAGGGATGATGGGCGGGCAGGTCGGCATCAAGTACGCCTCTGAACAGGGCACGACGGTCTGGCTGACCTTGCCGGACTCCTCGGTTGCGGGCGATACCGAGCCAGACACCGGCGGCCAGGGCCTGATCGATCGTCATGTGCTGATCGTCGATGACAACGCCACCTGCCGCAAGGTGTTGCAGCAGCAGCTGGGAGCCTGGGGCATGCAAGCGCAATGTGCGTCGGGAGGCAAGGAGGCACTCGCCATGCTTCGCACCCAGGCAAGCCTCAACGCACCGTTCGACGTATTGTTGGTGGATCAGTCGATGCCGGGCATGACCGGACTCGAGCTGGCCGGCCGCATCCATGACGATCCGGCGATTCGCGGCGACCTGCTGATCATCATGCTCACCGGGGTCAACCAGGTCCCCAGCCGCATCGTGGCGCGCAACGCCGGGATTCGCCGGATTCTCAGCAAGCCGGTCGCCGGATACACATTGCGCGCTACCCTCATCGATGAGTGGGCCAACCATCAGAAGCAATTGCAACAACCGACGGAGAGCGTCCTGGTCGCCTCGGACACAGCGGTCTCGGAAACAGGTTTTCGGGTTCTGGTTGCCGAGGATAATGCCATTTCCACCAAGGTGATCCGGGGGATGCTGCACAAGCTGAAGGTCGACTGTCACACGGTGTCGAATGGTCGCGAAGCCGTGCAGGCAGCGCGAAACGGCACATATGATCTCATACTGATGGACTGCGAAATGCCTGAAATGGACGGTTTCACCGCCGCCGGAGAGATCCGCCAATGGGAGCAGGCGAACGGCATGCACGCGGTGCCTATCATCGCGCTGACCGCGCATATCCTGCCGGAACATCGCGAACGCGCGCGGCGTATGGGCATGAACGGGCACATGGCAAAACCGGTTGAGCTGACGCAGCTACGCGAGCAGATCGGTTACTGGACGCAGCGCAAGACCAACGACGCGACCAGCTCCTGAGATTGAGTCACCAGCCGGTTTCCGCCTCGATCGAGCTGCCGGCCGATGCCGCGGCATACTCGGCGAACAGTCTTACCAGCAGATGTATAGGAATCATGACAGCCTCTCCCTGAGTGACAGGGAGAGACTAGTGTGCGCGGTAGCCCGTCGCCAGCAGCTTTACTCAATAGCCGTGATAGACATCAGCGTGCCGGGCGCGAACCCTTGCGTGGCTTCTTGCCTGCGCCGGTATCACGCGGTGGCAGCCCGGTGTGCTGGGTCAGTATTCTGCCGGCCTTGCGGCTGCCCGCAGGCGTAGAGTTCTTGCGCCGCGCACTGTGATAGGACTCCCCGGCAGGCTGATGGGTAGGGACCAGGTGCTGCTTGCTGTTGCCGATCAGATCGCCGCGGCCCATGCCTTGCAACGCCTCGCGCAGCAACGGCCAGTTCTTGGGGTCGTGGTAGCGCAGGAACGCCTTGTGCAGTCGACGCTGACGTTCACCCTTCACCACGTTCACGCCATCGCTCTTGTAGGTCACCTTGCGCAGCGGATTCTTGCCGGAATGGTACATGGCGGTGGCGGTAGCCATCGGCGACGGGTAGAACGCCTGGACCTGATCAGCACGGAAGCCGTTACGCTTGAGCCACAGCGCCAGATTCATCATGTCTTCGTCGCTGGTGCCCGGATGCGCGGCGATGAAATACGGGATCAGATACTGTTCCTTGCCCGCTTCCCTGGTGTACTTCTCGAACATCTGCTTGAAGCGATCGTAGGATCCGATCCCCGGCTTCATCATCCTGCTCAGCGGCCCTTCTTCGGTGTGTTCTGGAGCAATCTTCAGATACCCCCCGACATGGTGGGTGACCAGCTCCTTGACGTACTCAGGGGACTCCACTGCCAGGTCATAGCGCAAACCGGATGCAATGAGGATCTTCTTCACACCCGGCAACTCACGGGCCTTGCGGTACAGGCCGATCAGCGAGGAGTGGTCGGTGTTGAGGTTCTCGCATATTCCCGGGTAAACGCAGGACGGCTTGCGGCAGGCCGCCTCGATCTCCGGACTCTTGCAAGCAATGCGATACATGTTTGCAGTCGGACCGCCAAGATCGGAGATCACCCCGGTGAAACCCGGTACCTTGTCGCGGATCTCCTCGATCTCGCGGATGATCGAATCATGTGAGCGGTTCTGGATGATACGTCCCTCATGTTCGGTAATCGAACAGAAGGTGCACCCACCAAAGCACCCGCGCATGATGTTGACCGAGAAGCGAATCATCTCGTAAGCCGGAATCTTCTCGCCTTCATACGCCGGATGAGGCACTCGGGCGTACGGAAGGCCGAATACATAATCCATTTCCTCCGTCGTTAGCGGAATCGGCGGAGGGTTGAACCAGACATCCTTCTCGGCATGGCGCTGGACCAGTGCACGCGCGTTGCCCGGGTTGGTTTCCAGGTGCAGAACACGGTTGGCGTGGGCATAGAGCACTGGATCGTTGCGCACCTTCTCGAAGGACGGCAGGCGGATCACCGTTCTGTCACGCTCCAGTCGCGGATGCGGCAGCAACTGAACGACCTGCACCTCATCGACGGTCGCGACCGGCGCACTGTCACCCTTCCCCTGCTCGACCGCACAGGCACTGGTGTCCTGAGTATTGACGTAGGGATTGATGATCTTGTCTATCTTGCCCGGTCGGTCGATACGCGTCGAATCGAGCTCGAACCAGCCTTCAGGCGTGTCCTTGCGCACAAAAGCGGTACCACGCACATCCGTGATGCTCTGGACTGCTTCGCCACGGCTGATGCGCTGAGCAATCTCGACGATGGCGCGCTCGGCATTGCCATACAGCAGGATGTCCGCCTTGGCATCCAGCAACAGGGAATGCCGGACCTTGTCCTGCCAGTAATCGTAGTGCGCTATGCGGCGAAGCGACGCTTCGATACCGCCCAGCACCACCGGCACGTCCTTGTACGCCTCGCGGCAACGCTGGCTGTAGACGACACTGGCGCGATCCGGCCGCTTCCCTGCCAGGCCACCCGGCGTATACGCGTCGTCCGAGCGAATCTTGCGGTCAGCAGTATAGCGGTTGATCATCGAGTCCATGTTGCCCGCCGCGACCCCGTAGAACAGGTTCGGCTTGCCGAGCTTCATGAAATCGTCTTTGCTCTGCCAGTCCGGCTGACTGATGATCCCCACGCGGAAGCCCTGAGCTTCGAGCAGACGGCCGATGATAGCCATGCCGAACGAGGGGTGGTCGACATAGGCATCACCGGTGACGATGATGATGTCGCAGCTATCCCAGCCAAGCAGGTCCATTTCCTCGCGGGACATCGGCAGGAACGGGGCCGGTCCGAAGCACTCTGCCCAATACTTGGGGTAATCGAAAAGCGGCCGGGCGGCTGGCATGCTGACAGACATTGCTACTCCAGATCCCCGTAACCGGCATAGGAGCCTGGCGCGAGGTTCTCGAAACGGGTGTATTTGCCCAGAAAGGCCAGACGCGTGGTACCGATGGGCCCGTTACGCTGCTTGCCGATGATGATCTCGGCAATGCCCTTTTCCTGGGAGTCAGGATGATAGACCTCATCCCGGTAGACGAACATGATGATATCCGCGTCCTGCTCGATGGCGCCGGACTCACGGAGATCCGAGTTGATCGGACGCTTGTTCGGTCGCTGTTCGAGCGAGCGGTTGAGCTGTGAGAGCGCAACGACCGGCACGTTGAATTCCTTGGCCAACGCTTTCAGCGATCGGGAAATTTCCGAGATCTCGTTGGTGCGATTCTCTGCCCCGCCCCCGCCCACGCGCATCAGCTGGAGATAATCGATCATGATCAGGGCCAGATCGCCGTGCTCACGCACGATGCGTCGAGCCCGGGCGCGCATTTCCATGGGCGAAAGACCGGCGGTGTCATCGATGAACAACTTGCGGTCGTTGAGCAGATTCACGGCTGACGTCAGGCGCGGCCAGTCGTCGTCGTCCAGGCGACCGGAGCGGACCTTGGTCTGATCGATGCGGCCGAGCGAAGACAGCATACGCATGATCAACGATTCGCCCGGCATCTCGAGGGAAAACACCAGCACTGCTTTTTCGCTACGCAATACCGCGTTCTCGACCAGGTTCATGGCGAAGGTGGTCTTGCCCATCGACGGACGACCGGCAACGATAATCAGATCGGCCGGCTGCAGCCCCGATGTCATCTCGTCGAGATCATTGAAGCCGGTCGACAGCCCGGTGATTGCGCCATCACTGTTGAACAGCGTGTCGATACGGTCGATCGCCTTGGTCAACAGCGCGTTGACTGGCTCCGGGCCGCCGGTCTTCGGACGGCTTTCGGCGATGGAAAATATCTTGCGTTCGGCTTCATCGAGCACTTCCAGCGCCTGCATGCCCTTCGGATTGAACGCGGTATCGGCAATGTCCGAACTGACGCTGATCAACTGGCGCAGGGTCGCGCGCTCGCGGATGATTTGCGCGTAGGCGCCAATGTTGGCAGCAGACGGCGTATTCTTGGCCAACTGACCAAGATAGGCGAGGCCGCCTACCTGATCGATCAGTCCTTCACGATCGAGATCCTCTGCCAGGGTCACCACGTCGAACGGCTGGTTGCGGCCGGCAAGGCGCACCATGGCGCGGAAGATCAGACGATGATCATGACGATAGAAATCGGATTCACTGACCGCCTCCGCGACCCGCTCCCAGGCCGTGTTTTCCAGCATTACTCCGCCCAGCACTGCCTGCTCCGCCTCGATCGAATGAGGGGGAATCTTCAGCGACGTGGTCTGCAGGTCCAGCTCCGCAGTATTGGAATAAGCGGTTTCGTTCATCAGACGGGCTCGGGGAAACGGCGGACAGAAAAAACAACACGGCGCCTGTCAGAGACAAGCGCCGTGCTGGTAAGTCTAACTGCAAAGGCCGCGCAAATCATCAGCTGAGCGCCACTGGGGCGACCAGCCGACGAACGTGGCCAGGCAGCGGGAGGAACTCCCTTAGCCGGCTACAACGACCAGCTTGACGGTGGCTTCGACGTCAGTGTGCAGGTGCAACACGATGTCGTATTCGCCAACGTTGCGCAGCGGGCCTTCAGGCAGACGCACTTCGCTCTTCTCGACTTCCACGCCAGCAGCGGTGACCGCATCGGCGATGTCGCGAGTACCGATGGAACCGAACAGCTTGCCTTCTTCGCCAGCGTTGGCCGTGATGGTCACGGACAGCTCAGCCAGTTGGGCAGCACGAGCATCGGCTTCAGCCTTGCGCTCGGCAGCGTTCTTTTCCAGTTCGGCACGACGTGCTTCGAACGCTTCGACATTAGCTGCGGTGGCAGGTGTTGCCTTGCCGAACGGCAGCAGAAAATTGCGAGCGTAACCTGCTTTAACAGCGACTTTGTCGCCCAGGTTACCCAGATTCGCGATCTTTTCGAGCAGGATAACTTCCATTTGCGATGACCTCTTGAAATTCAACCTTGGCTGTTCGAATCGTCGTTCCCGGACGGCCCTGCCGGGCGCATCCTGGATCGGAAATCGAACAAGCTATCAACAAATGCCAAAAACATGATCAATGGATAAATCAATTGGGCGACAAAAGCGAACATGACGTACATCGCCACCAACCAGGCGGTACCAAGTCCACGCAATCCAACGACACCGTGAATCAACGCGATGCCCGCCAGCAGCAGCGGTACACTGGCGATCGGCGACACCATGGCCACTTCCGTCCAGCGCGGGCCGATCAGCGTCAGCGCGAGCAGAACAATGGCCACCAGCGGCGACAGGCGCAGCTGATGAAATTCCTGACGAAACCCACCCGGGTTATACAACCGGGCTTGCCAGGAACGTCCGATCATCAGGCTGATCAACGCCATCAGCGTATGTACAGCGCCCATCAATCCAGCCAGGAGCGGCACCAGTAGCGCTTCGAGCTGCGCGGTATCGGCTTCGTTCAGACCACCACTTACCCCCGACAACAGGTCGGGAAGCATGTCGCGGATCTGTTCGGCCAGCTGCTGCAGCGGCTCGTCCAGCATCAGCAGCAGCGCTACGGCGTATGCTACGCCCAGCGGCACCGCGACCGTGACCACCGCGGCCCAGTCGCTACGCTGACGAAGCAGGACTGCCATGGCGCCGGCACCGAGTATTACCAGCAGCGGCGTCAGATCACCTACCATCGCCCAGGCCAGCGCGGGCAGAATACCCCACACAAGCACCGGCATCGCTTCGCGCGGACCGCGGCGCAGGATGACCAGCGCCAGGGCCGCAGCGCTGAACCAGAACAGCAGAGGAATGGCTGCCGCTATCGCGACGACCAGCGTGGCCTCTTTACGACCACGCATGATGTATTCAGCCAGACCACGCATTCAGGTTCAGTATCCAGATCAGTTTCAGCTACCTATCAACGACCGTGACTGTCGGTGAAGGGCAGCAGGGCCAGATAACGCGCGCGCTTGATGGCAACAGCCAACTGGCGCTGATATTTGGCCTTGGTACCAGTGATACGGCTTGGGACGATCTTGCCGGTCTCGGTTACATAGGCCTTCAGAGTGTTGAGATCCTTGTAATCGATCTCTTTGACGCCTTCAGCGGTAAAACGGCAGAACTTTCTGCGACGGAAAAAACGTGCCATGGCAACGTCTCCTTAGATACTGGAATAGGAACCGGAAAACTTACTCGTCGTCACCGTCGTCGGTGTCGTTGCTGTTGTTGCTATCAGCATCGTTGTCGGAGTCGGTGCGCTCACGGCGTTCACGACGCTCACCACGGCCAGTGTCTTCAGGCTTGAGCATGTCGGACTGTTCAGTGATGGCTTCGTCACGACGGATGACCATGTTACGGATCACGGCGTCGTTGTAACGGAAGTTCTCGGTCAGCTCTTCCAGAGCCTTGGCGCTGCACTCCACATTGATCATGATGTAGTGCGCCTTGTGAATCTTGTCGATCGGGTAAGCCAGCTGGCGGCGGCCCCAATCTTCCAGGCGGTGGATCTTGCCGCCGTCTTCTTCGATGAGCTTGGTGTAACGCTCGACCATCGCGCTGACCTGCTCACTCTGGTCCGGATGAACCAGAAATACGATTTCGTAATGACGCATTGGTGCTCCTTACGGGTTATAGCCAGCCACCCAAATGGTCTGGCAAGGAGTAGAACTCGGTTTTGGGGCGGCCATTCTAGTGAACGTGCCGGGAACTAGCAAGAGAAGGTTGAAAGCGGGAGAACAAGCTACAAGCTACAAGCGGGAGTCGGGGTCTTAAGCTTGTAGCTTGTAGCTTGAAGCTTGAAGCTTGAAGCTAGTTTGTCGACCGCTGGCGCACCGCTTCGAACAGGCAGATGCCGGTCGCCACCGACACGTTGAGGCTGCTGACGCTGCCGGCCATCGGCAGCTTCGCAAGAAAATCGCAGTGCTCGCGGGTCAACCGGCGCATACCGGCCCCCTCGGCCCCCATCACGATGGCAATCGGACCGGCGAGATCGACCTGATAGATCAACTGATCGGCTTCACCGGCGGTCCCCACCGTCCAGATGCCACGCTGCTGCAACGCCTTGAGCGTCCTGGCCAGGTTGGTGACCGCCACCAGCGGCACAGTCTCGGCAGCGCCGCACGCCACCTTGCGAACGGTAGGCGTCAGGCTGACCGACTTGTCCCGCGGGATGATCACTGCCTGCGCACCTGCAGCATCGGCACTGCGCAGGCAGGCCCCCAGATTATGGGGATCGGTCACACCGTCGAGCACCACCAGCAACGGCGGCACTTCCAGCTTGTCGAGCAGGTGTGTGAGCATCTCCTCGGACCATACCTGGCTGGGCGTCACCTGGGCTACGACGCCCTGATGCACACCGTCTGCCAGTTGATCCAGCTCATCGGCTGCCATGCGCCGGACTTCGACGCCCTCGCGGGATGCCGAATCGACCAGCGCCTGGGTACGCGCATCCACTCTCCCCTGCTGCAGGAGCAGTCGCCTGACCCGGCGGGGAGCGCGATCAAGCATGGCCTGAACAGCATGCACACCAAATACGTATTCGAGATCACTCATTCAACCAGTCTCACCGCGCCTTGCGCTTGCGCGGAGGCCTGGACGGCGCGCCCGACTCCTGGCGGCCTGCCGGCCGTGCATCGTCCGGTCGTGCCTTGCGTGGCGCGGCATCACGAGCGCCCTTGCCGCCGGACGAGTCCTTGGCGCGTCCCGGTTTGGCGCTCTTGCCGTCGCGCCCCTTCCCGGTTTTCGAAGCCTGACGAGCGTCACCCATCAGCTTGGCGCGAGCGGCACGGCTGGCCTCGACATCGGGACGCTTGCCACCGGCTGGCTGATCCTTGGCCATCTCGAAATCGATCTTGCGATCATCCAGATCCACACGCGCGACCTGAACCCGAATCGAATCGCCCAGCTGGAAGACACGACCGGATCGCTCACCGATCAACCGGTGATGGACGGCGTCGAAGTTGTAGTAATCCGCCGGCAAGGCGGTGATGTGCACCAGCCCCTCCACATAGAATTCCGTCAGCTCGACGAACAGCCCGAAGCTGGTACAGGCGGTAACCAGACCGTTGAAGCTCTCACCCACCCGATCCTGCATGAACTCGCATTTGAGCCAGTTGACGACATCACGGCTGGCTTCATCCGCCCGCCGCTCGTTCTGCGAGCACTGCTGACCCAGGCGTTCCAGGTCCGGCAGTTCGTAGGGATAGATGCTCGCTTTCGGCATCACGCCAGCCGAAGAACGGCGAACCAGATCGGTTTTCTTGCGAGATCGGATCACGCTACGAATCGCGCGATGGGTCAGAAGATCAGGGTAACGCCGGATCGGCGAGGTGAAGTGCGTATACGCTTCGTAGTTGAGTCCGAAGTGGCCGGCGTTGTGCGGGCTGTACACGGCCTGACTGAGCGAGCGCAACATGACCGTCTGGATCAGTTGAGCGTCGGGGCGGCCCTGCACCTTCGCCAGCACCGCGCTGTAATCTTCGGGAGTCGGCTCACCCTTCTTGCGCGTCAGCGACAAGCCAAGCGCAGCGAGGAACTGCCGCAGCCGCTCGACCTTTTCTTCCTTCGGCGAGTCATGCACACGGTAGAGAGCCGGAATATCCAGATCCTGCATGAAGCGCGCGGTAGCGACGTTGGCGCAGAGCATGCACTCTTCGATGATCTTGTGGGCGTCGTTGCGCGTCGTCGGGCGAATTTCAGCGATCTTGCGATTCTCGCCAAAAATGATCCGCGTTTCAGTGGTCTCGAAATCGATCGCCCCGCGACCCTGGCGTGCTTTGGCCAGCGCCTTGTAGAGATCGTAAAGATTCTTCAGATGCGGCAGGACGTCGCCGTACTCGTCGGTGAGGGCCTTGCCTTCCTTGCTGCGTGGATGCTCGAGCATCGCCGAGACCTTGTTATAGGTCAGCCGCGCGTGTGAATGGATCACCGCCTCATAGAACTGGTAGTCCGTCAGCTCTCCGCTTTTGGACAGGGTCATTTCGCAGACCATGGCCAGCCGGTCAACCTTCGGCATCAGCGAGCACAACCCGTTGGATATCGCCTCGGGCAGCATCGGAACCACTTCGCTGGGAAAATAGACCGACGTGCCACGCAACTCGGCTTCCTGATCCAATGCAGAGCCTACCGTGACGTAATGTGATACGTCAGCGATGGCCACGTACAGTTTCCAGCCCCCGGAGAACAGCTTCCAGCCGCTGGCCTTGTACGGCTCGCAATAAACTGCATCGTCAAAATCGCGGGCATCTTCCCCGTCAATGGTGACCAACGGCAGATGACGCAGATCGATGCGCTTTTGCTTGTCCCGCTCCTCCACATGATCCTTGAGCTGGGCCGCCTCATCGAGCACGGACTGAGGCCAGACACTGGGTATATCGTAGCTTCGGAGCGCGACCTCGATTTCCACACCTGGCGCCATGTAGTCGCCGACTACCTCGACGATCTCGCCCTGGGCAGGCCGATGCAGCGTGGGCCACTGGATGATCCGGACTTCGACATACTGTCCCTGCTCGGCCCCACCCTCGGCACCCGGAGGGACAAGCACTTCATGATTGATCTTGGCGTTGTCGGCAACCACGAAACCGATACCGTTCTCCTGGTAGAACCGACCGACAAGAAATTCGTGGGCGCGCTCCAGCACTTCGACAATGGCGCCTTCACTGCGGCCGCGACGGTCGACACCGGTGATGCGACCCAGAACCCGATCGCCATCGAACACCAGACGCATCTGCGCCGGGGTCAGGAACAGATCCTCGCCGCCCTCTTCCGGCACCAGAAAACCGAAGCCGTCACGGTGGCCCTGCACGCGGCCCTTTATCAGATCGAGCTTGTCCACCGGCGCGTAGGCGCCGCGACGCGTGTAGATCAGCTGCCCATCACGCTCCATGGCACGAAGTCGGCGGCGCAAGGCCTCGATGGCATCTTCGTCCGAGAGGCCGAACTCGGTCTGGAGCTGCGCCCGGGTAGCCGGGGCACCCCGCTCTTCGAGCAGCTGAAGGATCAGCTCGCGACTGGGGATGGGATTGTCGTACTTCTCGGCTTCCCGTTCGGCGGCCGGATCATGATTGACCCAGTCGGTGGTAGCGGAAGATGAACGGAAGGCAGTATTGACCGGCTTTCCCGCCGGGTCATGGGGTTTGGTCTTTTTCGTCATAGGCGCCTATTGAACCGCGAAACAGGGCCGCTTGCACCTGTTTCGATAAAACTGAAATATTTTTGCGGGCAGGGGTTTACATACCCAATGCCGCTACGTATTATTCGCGCCGTCAACACAACAACGGTTGTCAACGACGGACCTCAGGTTCATCATAGCATCCGCTGTAATTGATACGCCCAGGTGGTGAAATTGGTAGACACGCCAGCTTCAGGTGCTGGTGGCCTTACGGCCGTGGAAGTTCGAGTCTTCTCCTGGGCACCATTTCTCTTTCAGCAGCTCTGCTGAATCCAGTTTGCACGGTATCCCCATAAAATCCTTGTTCTCTTTGTGCAGCGCTGCGCGCGCGTACGCCTGTTTCAATATCACTCGCTCGCGCCATGAAAAAAGGCGCCTCGCAGGGCGCCTTTTCTGGTTAGAACAGCTTTCGCAGGATCACTGTCTCGTGACGATCGGGTCCGGTCGAAATCATGTCGATCGGCGCACCCACTAACTCCTCGATCCGGGCGATATAGGCACGGGCAGTAGCCGGCAAGCCTTCGAGCGTCTTGACGCCCAGCGTCGACTCCTTCCAGCCAGGCACATCCTCGTATACCGGCTCAAGACCGATGTAGCTGTCGGCGTCGGTCGGCGCTTCGATCACTGCACCATCAGCATTGCGGTAGCCGACGCAGATACGAATCACGTCGAGTCCGTCGAGCACATCCAGTTTGGTCAGGCACAGTCCGCTGATGCTGTTGATTTCAATCGCACGACGCAGGATGACTGCATCGAACCAGCCACAGCGGCGGGCGCGCCCGGTGGTCGAGCCAAACTCATGGCCACGCTCTGCCAGCCTTGCGCCCACTTCATCAAAAAGCTCGGTGGGGAACGGGCCGGAACCAACGCGCGTGGTGTAGGCCTTGGTGATGCCCAGCACGTAATCGAGATACAGCGGACCGAAGCCCGAACCTGTCGCGGTACCACCTGCCGTGGTGTTGGAACTGGTCACGAACGGATAGGTACCATGATCAATGTCCAGCAGCGACCCCTGCGCGCCCTCGAACATGATGTTGGCACCCTCGCGGCGCAATTCATGCAACCGAGCGGTGACGTCGGTCATCAGGGGGCGAAGCCAGTCGGCATACTCCATGGCTTCGTCCAGCGTTTTCTGGAAGTCGACCGGCTCGACCTTGTAATAATGCTGCAGCGCGAAGTTGTGGTAGTCGAGCACCTCGCCAAGCTTGGCTGCGAAACGCTCGCGATGGAACAGGTCGGCCACCCGCAGCCCGCGGCGGGAAACCTTGTCCTCGTATGCCGGGCCGATGCCGCGTCCGGTCGTACCGATCTTGGCCTCGCCGCGGGCTTTCTCGCGCGCCTGATCCAGGGCAACGTGGTACGGCAGGATCAGCGGACAGGCCGGGCTGATGCGCAGCCGGTCGCGGACCGGTACACCCTTGGCCTCAAGGGCCTTCAATTCCTTCAGTAGCGCCTCGGGCGAGAGCACCACACCGTTGCCGATGTAGCACATCACATTGCTGCGTAGAATTCCTGAGGGAATCAGATGCAGCACGGTTTTCTCGCCATCGATGACCAGCGTGTGGCCGGCGTTGTGTCCGCCCTGATAACGCACCACGGCGGCGACCTGATCGGTCAGCAGATCGACGATCTTGCCCTTGCCTTCATCGCCCCATTGGGTACCCAGGATGACAACATTCTTACCCATGTCGTGCTCTTGCCTCGTTAGTCAGTATGGCCTGCGGCCATGCAATCAGAAATTCAGCGCAGTTACCTGCCAGGCGCCCTGGTGGTGTTGCAGGATACGGTCGCAGCCATAGTCGCCGGCAACGCTATCACCCTGCCCCGGCAACGCGACGATAACCCGTTCGCCAGTTGCCCGCAGCCTCATGACCTGCTCCTGCAACCCAGGCTCGCTGGCATAGGGCGCCCAGATACCATGCGAGGCTTGCGATTCGATCTGCCCGCGCTCGACCAGCATCCGCAGATCCGTGGAAAAGCCCGTCGCCGGACGGGCCCGACCGAAGTCACGACCGATATCATCGTAACGGCCACCCTGCGCGATGCTCTGCCCGACACCGGGCACGAAGGCAGCGAATGCCACCCCGGTATGGTAGTGGTATCCACGCAACTCACCGAGATCAAAATACAGCGGCAGACCGGGATACCGTTTCGACAGAGTCTGGGCTACTTCCGCCAGATCATCCAGCGCAGCCATCACCGACTCGGGCGCACCGTCGAGCAGCATATGCGCGCGGTCCAACACCTCAACGCCGCCCGACAGGTCGGCCAGACTGCGCAGCATCGTTGCGATGGCGCCATCCGGGAGCGCGGAGGTGAGTTTGTCAACCTCACCGACCGCCTTGCGCTGCAAAGCGTCGAACAGGGCTTGCTCGCGATCGGCGCCGAGCCCCGCAGCCTGTACCAGTCCACGGTAGATCCCCACATGACCGATATCCAGGTGAACACCTTCGACACGACACGCGGCGAGGGTCTCGAGCATCAGGGAGATGATTTCCACGTCGCTGGCACAGGACGCGTCACCGTACAGTTCCGCACCGAGCTGGATCAGGCTGCGGGCCGTCGACAGCGCACGCGGACGGGTATGCAGCACGCTGCCGCAATAACACAGGCGGGTAGGCCCCTCGGCCCCCAGGGTATGCGCATCGATGCGTGCAACCTGTGGGGTGATATCCGCTCGTAGCCCGAGCATCCGCCCGGAGAGCTGGTCGGTCATCTTGAACGTCTGCAGCTCCAGATCATGGCCGGCGCCGGTGAGCAGCGATTCGAGATACTCGATGTGCGGAGTGATGACCAGGTCATAACCCCAGCTGGAAAACAGGTCGAGCAGCTTTCGGCGAGCTGCCTCAATGCGCGCCGCCTCCTCAGGCAGCACCTCTTCGATCCCGTCAGGCAGGAGCCAGCGATCTACAGTAGGCATGTCAAAACCTTCTCACACGATGAGTGCCGATATCAGCGCAGCAGATACAGGCAGGCAGTGCCGGTAATCATACTCAGCAAGCCGATCAGGCGGGCCTGCCGGTCCGTCATGCTGCTGACGCTGCGCAGCATCTGCTTCCAGCGCGCCGGCGCAGCAAAGGGCAGTATGCCTTCGAGCACCAGCATCAGGCACAGGGCAACCAACAGACTGCTCAACATTGCGTGGTCTCCGCCAATACGCGCTGCGGCCTGACGGGCGTCGATACCGGTCACAAAAAAGCCGGGAGTTCCCCGGCTGCGCGATTGTAACACCGTTTACAGCGAGCCACACCCGCCGAACCCGGCGGATGTGGCAAGTGATCATCGACGCGACGACCCCTGCTGGAGGTAGCGGAAGAAATCGCTGTCCGGATCCAGCACCAGGACGTCGGACTGACCACCGAAGCTTTCGCGATAAGCCTGCAGGCTACGGTAGAACGAGTAGAACTCACGATCCTGATTGTAGGCCTGAGCATAGATTTGGGCAGCCTGCGCATCGCCCTGACCGCGAATCTCCTCGGCCTCTCGGAAAGCCTCCGCAAGAATCACGCGCTGCTGGCGATCAGCGTCTGCACGGATACCCTCTGCCAGCTCGCGACCCTTGGCGCGATGCTCGCGCGCTTCCCGCTCACGCTCGGTGCTCATACGCTCGAACACGCTACGGTTGACCTCGCGCGGCAGATCGATCGCCTTCACACGCACATCAACGATCTCGATCCCCAGTTCGCGACGAGCACTTTCGTTCAGCTCAAGCGTGATGTCAGCCATGAGCTGATCACGCTCACCCGACACGACTTCGTGCAGGGTACGGCGTGCCACCACGTTGCGCAGACCCGACTCCAGCTGGCGCGACACACGCTCCTCGGCGATGGTACGCAGGCCGGATGTTGCAGTGTAGAACCGCTGCACGTTGGCGATGCGCCACTTGGCATAGGAGTCGACCATCAGCGCCTTCTTCTCCAGCGTCAGATAACGCTGGGTGGGCGTGTCCAGAGTCAACAGGCGACCATCGAAGAGCCGTGCCTTTTGAACGAAAGGCAGTTTGAAATGCAGGCCCGGCGGCACGTCGTCCCGGACGACCTTACCGAACTGCAGAACCAGGCCGCGCTCGGTCTGACTGACAATGAAGAAGCTCTGCCAGCCGATCACGAGGACGACCAGCGCAGCGATCAAACCAAATATCGTCTTGTTACTCATCAGCGGGTCTCCCTCGAGCGCGGATCACGCTGCTGCAACTGGGTGGGAATACGGCTAGTCGAATCGGAGGCGCTGCCCGGATTGACGCCCGGCGTCGAGTTAGCCGGGATGCCCGGATTGCCGCCAGAACCACTGCCACCCTTCTCCATCAGCTTGTCGAGCGGAAGGTACAGGAGGTTGTTGTTGCCCTCGCCGCCGGACACCATGATCTTGCTGGTGGTGCTCAGCACATCCTGCATGGTGCCGATGTACATGCGCTCGCGCATCACCTCGGGAGCCTCGCGATACTGCTCGACCAGCAGATTGAAACGCTGCGCTTCACCCATCGCCCTTGCGACAACTTCGTCACGATAACCATTGGCCTCTTCAAGCAGGCGCTGCGCTCGACCACGGGCCTCTGGAATGACGCCGTTGGCATAGGTTTCAGCCTGGTTGCGCTCGCGGACCTCGTCTTCCCGGGCACGAATCACGTCGTCGAACGCATCCTGCACTTCTGCCGGCGCCTGAGCGCTCTCGATGTTCACCTGTACGACGGTGATACCGGTGTTGTAGTGATCCAGATAACGCTGCAGTCGCTCGGTAACCGCGACACCCATCGCCTCACGACCCTCGGTCAGCACTTCGTGCATCGAAGTGGAGCCCACGACGTGCCGCAGCGCGCTCTCGGTAGCATGGCGAAGACTGGTCTCCGGATCCTCGACGCGCAGCACGAAGTTCTCCAGATTGGAGATTCGATACTGGACCGCCAGCGGTACCT
Source organism: Halopseudomonas nanhaiensis (assembly GCF_020025155.1). Lineage (NCBI taxonomy): Bacteria > Pseudomonadati > Pseudomonadota > Gammaproteobacteria > Pseudomonadales > Pseudomonadaceae > Pseudomonas > Pseudomonas nanhaiensis. The sequence goes on along the minus strand of NZ_CP073751.1, from coordinate 884,476 downwards.
CGACGATATTTTCGTCCTCGGTCAGCATCTGCCCCTGCTGGCGGTAAGAGCGGACCTGGGTCACGTTGCGCTGAAACTTGCGCTCGATCGGCGGGAAGTAGAGATGCAGACCGGGCGCTTCGGTACGGTGATATTCACCGAAGCGCAAAACCAGCGCCTGCTCCTGCTCATCGACCATGTAGATCGCATTGAACAGCCAGACAACCAGCAAGATGAGAGCCGCCAGCACCCAGAAACCTTTGGGGATACCACCACCGGTGCCACGATTGCCGGAACCGGAACCGGGGCCCCGATCAGTGCCGCGCTTCTTGTTGCCGAACATGTTGTTCAGGCTGTCCTGCAGCTTGCGCAGCGCTTCATCAAGATCCGGAGGACCCTGCTTCCCACCGCGATTTCCGCCACGGTTGCCGCCGCTTCCCCAGGGATCCTGGTTGTTCGAATTGTTACCACCACCAGGCTCATTCCAGGCCATAGCGTTCTCCGTTTTTCGAAATCGATTCGCCGCGTCGTGCCTGGGGAGGCCGAACGCGGCGGGGCCTTATCCTATCGCAATTGCGGGAAGCCGCGTGAGCGACATGCCCGGGCATTATTGCAAAGTATGTTGCGAAAGAAAGATATCCGGCTGCCAGCCCTCACGGGTGACCAGCCGATTGAAGTCGCTGCGCGGCAAGCGCACCTCAAGCTGAGGGCGACCTTCGGTGTCCACGTCTTCACCGAGCACAGCGCCCGCAGCATAGAACTGCGCACGCAGACGGGCTTCGTCGTGACCGAGCACAATACGCTGCTGAATCACGTCCTCACCCACCAGCTCGGCGACAGCCTGAGCCAGCAGATCCAGTCCACGTCCGTCCTTTGCCGAGACCCACACCCGCAGCGGCCGGCCATCCTCCGCGCGCTGCACCTGCGGCTCGAAGTCATCCAGCAGATCGACCTTGTTGTAGACCTCGAGAATCGGCAGCTCCAGCGCGCCGATCTCGCCAAGCACCAGATGCACCTGCTCGATGTGCGAGGTCCGCTCATCATCCGCCGCATCGATGACGTGCAGCAGCAGGTCTGCCTGGCTTGACTCCTCGAGGGTAGCCCGGAAGGCCTCCACCAGGCCATGCGGCAGATGACGAATGAAACCCACCGTATCGGCAAGGATCACCGGCCCCACCTCTGCCAGTTCAATACGTCGCAGCGTCGGGTCCAGCGTGGCAAACAACTGGTTGGCCGCAAACACTTCCGAGTTCGCCATGCTGTTGAAGAGCGTGGACTTGCCAGCGTTGGTGTAGCCCACGAGCGATACCACCGGGATCTCGGCCCGACGACGGGAGCGCCTGGCCTGCTCACGCTGACTGCGCACCTTCTCCAGACGCTTGGTTATCTGCTTGATCCGATTGCGCAGCAGACGGCGGTCGGTTTCGAGCTGGGTTTCCCCTGGTCCGCGAAGACCGATACCGCCCTTCTGACGTTCAAGGTGCGTCCAGCCACGAACCAGCCGCGTGCTCAGATGCTGCAATTGAGCGAGCTCGACCTGCAGCTTGCCCTCATGCGTTCTGGCGCGCTGGGCGAAGATATCCAGAATCAGGCCGGTGCGATCGATGACACGACATTGCAGCTCGCGTTCGAGATTCCGCTCCTGACTGGGGGTAAGGGTGTGATTGAAGATGACCAGGTCACCCTCATTGCTCTGGACCAGATCGCGCAATTCGTCGACCCTGCCCGAGCCAACGAGAAACCGAGGACTTGGCTGATATCGGTTGATGGTCAGAAAATGAGCGATCTCCGCTCCAGCGGAGCGCACCAGTTCGACGAACTCGTGCGGATCTTCCCGACTCTGCTCATCCATGCTCTCGAGATGAACGAGAACCGCTCGTTCACCCCCTTCATGGCGTTCAAAGAACAATCAGGCCTCCCGGGCTTTCAGGTCAGACGGTCCCGGTTTCAGCCTCGTCTCCTGCGCCCTGCGCTGGCAGACGTACCGGACGACCCGGGACGACGGTGGAAATGGCGTGCTTGTAGACCATCTGGCTGACGGTATTCTTGAGCAGAATGACGAACTGATCGAACGACTCGATCTGCCCCTGCAACTTGATGCCGTTGACCAGATAGATGGATACCGGAACACGTTCCTTGCGTAGAACGTTCAGGTAAGGGTCTTGTAATGAATGCCCTTTTGACATTGCCTCACTCCTTATGGAAATCGTTTGGTTTTAAGCACTAATAAAGCGTTTCGGCCTGCCTGTCCATTATCCATGAGGCGACTAACGGGCGACCATGATAGAGATTAGCAGAACATTGCCGTCTATATGGTGGCGGCCCGGAGGCGTTTCAAGGCCTGGTCGAATCGATTCGGGTCGAGGCTGTCCAACCACGTGACGTCGGCTTGCCAGCTCCGCAGCCAGGTGAACTGCCGCTTCGCCAACTGGCGGGTGGCGATGACTCCGCGTTCGACCGCCTCGTCCAGAGAGAGTTTCCCTTCCAGATGGTCCCAGATCTGTCGATAACCCACCGCGCGTATCGAGGGCATCGAGGGATCCAGGTCACCACGCTGAAAAAGAGCTCTCACCTCCTCCACCAACCCTTCGTCGAGCATGCCCTGAAACCGCTGAGCAATTCGCTTGTGAAGGATGTGCCGCTGCGCTGGAGCCACAGCCAGATGATGCACAGTATAAGGCAAATCGGCCTGTGCAGAGCCGTCGTCGCCGGCTTTTTTAGTCTGCCGATCATGCCATTCGGTGAGCGAGGTCCCGGAAACGAGAAAAACCTCATACGCGCGCTGGATTCGCTGCGGATCGTTGGGATGGATCCGCGCAGCGGCGATCGGATCGACGTCACCGAGCCGCGCATGCACCGACTCCCATCCCCCTTCCAGGGCCATCGCCTCGATCCGTCGTCGGATTGTGGCATCGGCAGGCGGCATGTCGGCCAGCCCACCTTCCAGCGCCTTGAAGTAGAGCATGGTACCGCCTACCAGCAACGGAATACGCCCGCGAGAGGTGATATCCGCCATCAGCGCCAGCGCATCATCGCGAAACCGTGCCGCGGAATATGCCTGTGAAGGGTCGAGAATATCCACCAGATGGTGTGGGTGTTCGGCCAACGTGGCAGGACTCGGCTTGGCAGTACCGATGTTCATGCCGCGGTAGACCAGGGCCGAGTCGACGCTGATCAACTCACACGGCAGGCGGCTGGCAAGATGCAGCGCGAGTTCGGTCTTGCCGGAGGCGGTCGGCCCCATCAGACAGATGACCGGCGGGCGGGCTGAAGCCGTCATCACCGGCCCCGCAGGAACAGCTTGTCCAGTTCCGTCATGCTCATCTGGGTCCAGGTCGGACGGCCGTGATTGCACTGCCCACTGCGCTCGGTCTGCTCCATGTCGCGGAGCAGACCATTCATCTCAGCGAGTGTCAGCCGACGATTGGCGCGCACTGCGCCATGGCAAGCCATGGTCGCCAGCAGCTCGTTGATATGGGCCTGAATCCGGTCGCTGGTGCCGTACTCCATCAGATCGCTCAGCACGTCGCGGACCAACTGGACCGCATCGGCCTGACGCAACAACGAGGGCACCTCTCGAATCGCCAGACTTTCCGGGCCCATGCGTTGCAGCGAAAAACCCAGATGCGCGAACCACGAGGCGTGCTCATCGGCGCAGTCGGCTTCGCGCTGCGACAGGGCGAGGCTCTCCGGCACCAGCAACGGCTGACTGCGCAGCTCCTCCTGATCCATGGCGAGCTTGAGCCGCTCGTAGGTGATCCGTTCGTGTGCCGCATGCATATCCACCACGACCAGGCCTTGAGCGTTCTCGGAGAGAATGTACACCCCATGCAGCTGCGCTACGGCGTAACCGAGTGGCGGCACCTCAGCCGGCTGCTCCGCAGGCATTGAGGCGCCCCCGGCGGCGCCGGGCCCGTACAGTCCGGCGTAAGCCCGGGGCGCGCCTGCCAGGGCGGCCGGGGACGGACGAGACTGGTCGGGCGCTGCATGCCAGCTGCCCTGAGGCTCGGCAAGCGGCATGCTTGCCTGGCCGGAAAATACGCCGATGCTGGCCGGAGCGGGTTGTGACTGAAACGGTTCGGCGATCGAGCCTTCTGCGCCTTGCTCGCCAGGGCGCTGCTCGGCAAGGGCCCGGTGCAGCGTGCTGAAAAGGAAGTCGTGCACCATGCGACCATCACGGAAACGCACCTCGTGCTTGGTCGGGTGCACGTTGACGTCGACGACAGCCGGATCGACTTCCAGAAACAGCACGAATGTCGGGTGACGACCATTGAACAGGACGTCCCGGTAAGCCTGACGCACCGCATGGGCCACCAATTTGTCCTTGATCATCCGGCCGTTGACGAAAAAGTACTGCAGGTCTGCCTGGCTACGCGAGAACGTCGGCAAGCCTACCCAGCCCCACAATCGCAGACCGCTGCGTTCGCTATCGATGGTCAGGGACTGCTCGACGAACGCCGGCCCACACACAGACGCCACCCGACGACGGGCCTCCTGCTCGGTCTGCGCCGGACGCAGACCGAGAACAGGGCGGCCGTTGTGACGCAGATTGAAGGACACATCGAAGCGCGACAGGGCAAGCCGCTTGACGACCTCCTCCAGATGGCTGAACTCGGTCTTTTCGGTCCGCAGGAACTTGCGCCGCGCCGGCGTGTTGAAAAACAGGTCGCGCACCTCCACCGTGGTGCCACGCGGGTGTGCCGCCGGCTGGACGCGCGAGGCCATGTCACGGCCTTCCGTTTCCACCTGCCAGGCCTGGTCCTCACCTTCGGCGCATGAGGTCAGGGTCAGCCGCGAGACCGAACTGACCGAGGCCAGCGCCTCACCGCGAAAGCCGAGCGTAGCCACGCGCTCCAGGTCATCGAGGTCGCGTATCTTGCTGGTTGCATGCCGCGACAATGCCAGTGCCAGATCGTCACTGACGATGCCGCGACCATCATCGCGCACGCGCAGCAGCTTTACACCGCCCTGCTCGACATCGATGTCGATACGCGACGCTCCAGCGTCGAGGCTGTTTTCCAGCAGTTCCTTGATGACCGAGGCTGGCCGTTCGACGACCTCGCCGGCCGCGATCTGGTTTGCCAGCCGCGGGCTGAGGAGCTGTATACGGGACATGTCAGGGCTCGTTCTGGACCAGCATCGAGCTGGCCGGGACCTTCAGCACCTGCCCTGCGCGAATCTCGTCGTTACCCAGCCTGTTGGCCTGACGCAGACTGGAGAGACTGACATCGTAACGCGTGGCGATCATCGACAGCGTATCGCCAGGGCGTACCGTGTGCTCCCGGGGACCAAGCGCCTGCAGGCGGCCGCTGGCCTTGAGCGCGGCGATGCGCGTCCCGGGCGGCGGGCTGCGGTGGAAGTAATCCTTGATACCGCTGTGGATCGCCCTTGCTAGCGCCTGCTGGTGACTCTGGGTGACCAGCTTCTGGGCCTCGCCCGGATTGGAAATGAAGCCTGTCTCGACCAGAATCGACGGAATGTCCGGTGACTTCAGGACCATGAAGCCAGCCTGCTCAACCCGACGCTTGTGCAGCGGGTTCACCTGGCCAATGTTGGTCAGCACCTGCTGGCCCACATCCAGGCTGGCTGAAAGGGTCGCTGTCATGGACAGATCAAGCAGCACGCTGGCCAGCACCTGATCCTTGTTTTCGAGGCTAACGCCGCCGACCCCACCGATGAGATCGGAGCGGTTTTCCCGGTCGGCAAGAAGCCGGGCCGTTTCCGACGTTGCGCCGCGATCGGACAGGGCGAATACAGAGGCACCGAAGGCGCTGGCCCGGGTGAAGGCGTCAGCATGGATGGAGACGAACAGGTCGGCGTTATGCTTGCGCGCGATTTCCGTGCGCTTGCGCAGCGGGATGAAGTAATCGCCGGTGCGCACCAGTTCGGCCTTGAAGCCCGGCTGCGCATCGATCATCGCCTTGAGCTTCTTGGAAATGGACAGGACAACTTCCTTCTCGCGCGCTCCCCGGTGTCCTATCGCACCCGGATCTTCCCCGCCATGGCCGGCGTCGATAGCGATGATGATATCCCGCTCACCGGTCTGCGGCGCCGACCGTGCCGGCGCCTGCCCCAGCGGCGACGCTTTCGGCGTCGAGGCGGTCAGTCCTTCACGTTCATCCGGCCGCTGATCCTGGTCGAACAGATCCAGCACCAGGCGATGCCCGTACTGCTGGTTGGGTGGCAGGGTGAAACTCTTGGGGTTCACCGCCCGCGACAGATCCAGCACCACCCGCAGACCGGTCCCGTCGCGAGTAGCAGAGCGCAGCCCGGTCAGCGGCGTGTCGTCGAATGGCAGGGACTCGGTCGCAGCAGCAAAGCGTGCGTTGTCGATGTCGATGACAATCCGCTCGGGGCTGCTCAGCGTAAACAGCTTGTGGTCTGCAGGGCCGGACAGATCGAAAACCAGGCGAGTATTGTCCGGGGCACGCCAGATGCGCACATTCTTGATATCAGCCGCCTGCAATCCGGCGGACAAGGCCAGCCCGCCGCCGAACAGCAGCGCAGCGAGAACCAGACGAGCCTTCCCCCACATTCTTCCCTTCACGGCTAAGCTGTACCCCTGTTGTTATGCAGCCGCTGGCAAGCCGCCAGACCGTGCGCACTATAGCTTTCGAGGCAGAGTTTACGCCCCGTGCCTTCCGCTGCAATGGTAATCTTCAGGTCAGGACTTGGCAAAAGACCTTTACCCTTCTCGGGCCATTCGATCAGACACAGACTGTCCCCCTCGAAGTAGTCCCGGATTCCCAGAAACTCGAGCTCTTCAGGGTCGACCAGCCGATACAGGTCGAAGTGATAGATCGTGGCAGTGGACAGCTCGTACGGCTCTACCAGGGTGAAGGTGGGACTCTTGACCGCGCCCTGATGGCCGGCGCCACGCACCAGGCCTCGGCTCAGGGTGGTCTTTCCTGCGCCGAGATTGCCATCCAGATACACCACGCCGTGCCATAACAGCGCCGCGCCAATCTCGGCGCCAACACGCTGCATCGCCTCCTCCCCTTCGACCAGCCACTGCTCAATCATTGCTCCACCCTTGCGTTGAGAATCTGCTTGATAGGTGCGATCAGGTCGCTGGCCAGGACGCCCCACTCCCCGTCCCGTGCAGCCTCATCCCCAGCCATGGCATGCACCAGCACCGCGAGACGAGCCGCCTGTCCCGCGTCACCTCGCCGCGCAAGCAGCGAGGCGGCAAGCCCTGTCAGGACATCGCCCATACCCGCGGTCGCCATGCCCGGATTACCAGCGGCGCACAGCGATACCGGCATTGTGGACTCCGGCGGCCCGGCGACCAGACTGCCGACACCCTTGAGCACGACCACGCAACCGTAACGCAGCGCCAACCTCTTCGCCGCCTCGTAGCGGTCGGCCTGAACGTCACGCGTGCTGCATTCGAGCAATCTGCCGGCTTCAGCGGGATGGGGCGTGATAATGCAGTGCGCACCAAGATCGCGCCCCTGCGGATGGTCTGCGGCGATCTCGTTCAGCGCATCGGCGTCGATCACCAGTGGCTTGCCGGAGCCCAGCGCCTTGCGCAACATCGATCGTCCCCATTCCTGACGACCCAGGCCCGGACCTACCGCAACGACATCGGCCCGCTCCAGCAGGTCGTCCACATCGTCCGCCCTCTGGGAGGGCCACACCATGATTTCCGGACACCGTGAAAGCAGCGGTGCCATGTGCTCGCTGCGCGTGGCCACGCTGACGCGGCCAGCGCCGCTGCGCAAGGCAGCTTCAGCCGCGAGCATGATCGCGCCGCCCATTCCATGGTCACCGCCGATCAGCAGCACATGACCGAACATTCCCTTGTGTGCGCCTTTCGGCCGCTTCCCGAGCAAGCCGGACCACTGCGACCAATCGAGTCGCTCGGCCATCGCCGGGACCGCGTCCACCGGCACCTCGTCCAACGGTGCATAGAACAGCTCGCCCACCTGATCAGGCCCCTGTCCGGTAAACAGACCGAACTTGGCAGCAATGAAGGTGACCGTCAGGTCTGCGCGGATGGCCTCGCCTAATACCACGCCACGGTCGGCATCGAGACCACTGGGAATATCGACTGCGACCACCGGCAATCCGCTGGCATTCGCTGCGCGGATTGCCCCGCGAAACGGCTCGCGAACCTCGCCACGTAACCCGGTGCCCAGCATGGCGTCGACCACGACACCTGCAAGGGCGGCGTCGCGCCGCCACGGCAGTATCGCCACCCCAACTTCCTGAGCGGCATCACGCGCGCTTGCGGCATCCCCCGCCAGCTGCTCAGGGTCGACCAGCGTGAACACCTGTACCGGCCAACCGGCCTCGTGCGCGAAGCGGGCTACCAGGTAGCCGTCGCCGCCATTGTTGCCCCCGCCGCACAGCACCGTGACTCGGTGCATGTCCGGCCAGCGCTCGCGAATGGCCTCCCATACCGACCCCGCTGCACGGCGCATGAGCTCGAAGCCCGATACGCCTGCGGCAATGATACGGGTATCGAGGGCCCGCGTCTGGGCGGCACTATAGAGTTGTCGGGGTAACGTTGATCGCATGGACATGTCACCGAGTGGGATATCTGGCAAAATTATACCCCACCCTGCATTCGACCCCAGCCTTCCATGCCAGATACCCCGATCGATTACGCCGAGCTGGCCGAGCGTATCCGCGAATCCGCCACGGAACTCGGCTTTCAACAGACCGGCATCAGCGAGCCGGACATCACCGAGCATGAAGCCTGGCTCGACGCCTGGCTGCGCGCCGGGTTCCATGGCGAGATGCAGTGGATGGCCAGCCATGGCAGCAAGCGCACCCGGCCGGCCGAGCTGGTCCCCGGCACCCAGCGGGTCATCTCGGTGCGCATGGATTACCTACCGGCTAACAGCGATATGGTGCGGCGGCTGGCCCAGCCGGACACGGCTTATGTATCGCGATATGCCCTGGGCCGCGACTATCACAAGCTGATGCGCAAGCGCCTGCAGCAACTGGCCGAGCAGATCCAGGCCATGATCGGTCCGTTCGGATTCCGCGCCTTCGTCGACAGCGCCCCGGTGATGGAGCGCGCGCTGGGAGGCCGTGCCGGGCTTGGCTGGGTCGGCAAGAACACTATGCTGATCAACCGCAAGGCCGGCAGCTTTTTCTTTCTCGGAGAGCTCTATACCGACCTGCCGCTGCCGACTGATGCGCCGTATCTGCAGGAACACTGCGGCAGCTGCACTGCGTGTCTGGATAAATGTCCGACCGATGCCTTCGTCGGCGATCGCGTTCTCGATGCTCGACGCTGCATTTCCTATCTGACCATCGAGCTCAAGGGCGCCATACCCGAAGAGCTGCGCCCAAAGATGGGCAATCGCGTCTTCGGCTGCGACGACTGCCAGCTCGTATGCCCCTGGAATCGCTTCGCTCGCCCAACGGGCGAGGCGGACTTTTCTCCGCGTCACGACCTCGACCAGGCAGACCTGGTGTCGCTGTTTCGCTGGGATGAGGAGCACTTTCTGCGCAACACCGAGGGCTCGCCGATCAGGCGCATCGGCTACGAACGCTGGCTGCGCAATCTTGCCGTCGGGCTGGGTAACGCCAGCGCCAGCATTCCGGTAATCGAAGCACTGCGCAGCCGACGACATCATTCATCCGAGCTGGTGCGCGAGCACGTCGAATGGGCGCTGGCGCAACACGGCGCGGCATGACGATGCGCCCGTAGTCGCATCCCAGCGACATCTCTGGCGTGCGCCTCAATAGCGAATGAAATGTTCCCGGTAGTGCCGGAGCTCGTTGATGGAGTCGCGGATGTCGTCCATGGCCAGATGCGTACTCTGCTTGTGGAAGCCGTTCTTGACCTCCGGCGCCCAGCGCGCGGCCAGCTCCTTCAGCGTCGAAACATCCAGATTGCGGTAATGGAAATAGCGCTCCAGCTCGGGCATGCCGCGATACAGAAAGCGCCGATCCTGGCAGATACTGTTGCCGCACATCGGCGAGCGACCCGCGGGCACCCATTGACTCAGGAAGTCGATGGTCAGCCGCTCGGCTTCGGCAAGGCTGATGGTGCTGTCCTTGACGCGCTGCGTAAGGCCGGACTGCCCATGCTGGCGGGTATTCCACTCATCCATTCCGTCCAGCAGCGCGTCCGGCTGCTTGACCGCCATCGACGGACCCTCGGCGAGCACGTTGAGCTGCGAGTCGGTCACGATGGTGGCAATTTCGATGATCACATCGTTGTCTGGATCGAGGCCGGTCATTTCCAGGTCGATCCAGATCAGGTTGTCGGCGTTCTGCATAAATGTCCTGTGCGAAGTTGAGTGCCATCAGTATAAGCGCTGCATGCTAGACTGCGGCATATTCCAATGACCCCCCGAGCCATGGCCAAACGCAATCTGACCCGCCGCCAGAACTGGCGTATCCAGAAGATCCAGGACGAGCGCAGCGAGCGCGCCGGCCGCCGCGGCGAACTGGCCGCCGAAAAGCTCCTGGGCGGCGATCTTGGCCCCGAGGAAGAGGGGCTGGTCATTGCACATTTCGGGGTGCAGGTGGACGTCGAGGCCACCCAGGGGCCCTCGGCCGGCACCATCAGACGCTGCCATCGACGTGCCAACCTGCCTGCACTGGTCACCGGCGACCGGGTCGTATGGCGGCCGGACAACCAGGCAGGCGGCGTGATCGTTGCACACCTGCCTCGTCACAGCGAGCTGTACAGACCGGATCATCGCGGTCAGCTCAAGCCGGTGGCGGCCAACGTCGACCGTCTGGTTATCGTCTTCGCGCCGCTGCCGACCCCGCACACCAATCTGATCGACCGCTACCTTGTCGCCGCAGAGCAGTCCGGATTGGAACCGCTTCTGGTTCTGAACAAGGCCGACCTCCTGGACGGCGGCGACTTTGTGCACATTCGCGCCTGGCTGGACGATTACGCAGAGCTGGGTTACCAGACCGTGTGCCTGTCGGCCGGATCGGGCGAAGGGCTGGACGGCCTGAGGGAGGCATTGAAGGATCGAATCAGTGTTTTCGTTGGGCAATCGGGCGTGGGCAAGTCGTCGCTGATCAATGTGCTGCTACCCGGGGTGGATCTGCGTGTTGGCGCGCTGTCCGAGACCACCGCCAAGGGCACCCACACCACCACCACAGCGAAGCTGTTCCACTTCCCGGCAGGGGGCGATCTGATCGACTCGCCGGGCATCCGCGAATTCGGGCTCACGCACATAAGCCGCCAGGAACTGCTGGAAGGCTTCATCGAGTTCCGTCCGTTTCTCGGCCTGTGCCGCTTTCGCGACTGTCAGCATCTTCACGAGCCCGGCTGCGCCCTGCTTGGCGCAGTGGGGGACGGGAAGATCAGCCCGCTGCGAATGGAGAGTTACCGGCACATCCTGGCGACCCTCGCCAAGGACTGATCAAGGCTGGTCGAGCTCCTGCAGGCGACCGGCATCGTCGAACAGGTTGAGCGAGCGCGGGGCGGCTGCCGGCATGTCGGCAGGACCGGGTTCCTGACCGGCTGACTTCGCGGGCTCCGCCTCGGCGGAAGGCAAGGGTGGCTCAACAGACGTTTTGCTCTCCTCTGCCGATTCAGGTGCATCCGCTGGAGCCGACCCTCCGGCATCCAGCAGCTGGTCTTCGGCGCGCTTGTTCAAGACGATGATATCGATGCGCCGATTGACCGGGTTGAGCGGGTTGGCGCGGTCGAACAGCGCCGAGTCGGCATACCCCACCACCCGAGCGACCTGTTCTTCCGGGTAGCCCGCTACCAGCAATGTGCGCCTTGCGGCGTTGGCGCGCTCTGCCGACAGCTCCCAGTTACCGTAGCCAGCCCGGCCGCGGAACGGCTGCGCGTCGGTATGCCCGCCGATACTGATCTTCTTCGGCACCTTGGCGATGGTGTCACTGAGCGCGAGCAAGATTTCCTCGAAATACGGCTGCAACTGCGGACTGCCGCTGGCGAACATCGGGCGATTCTCCGCATCGACAATTTGAATACGCAGCCCGTCGGCAGTGATCTCCAGCAATATCTGGTCCTTGAACTTCTGCAGTACCGGCTCGGTATCGATGCGGTTCTGCAACTCCTGCAGCAGCAGATCGAGTTGCTTCTGCTCGGCCTGCTCGGCGAGTTGCTCCACCGTATCGGGACTGAGTGGCAACGGCGTGTCGTCGAATTCGGCATCGTTCAGCGTTTCCTGGGGCGATACCGTGGGCGTGCCGCCCAGATCGATCGCGAAGGGGCTGCCGCCTTCGGAAAAGCCGATGGGATCGTTGAAATAACCGGAGATCATCTTCAGCTGTTCCGGCGTCGCCGTGGACAGGAGCCACATCACCAGAAAGAAAGCCATCATCGCCACGGCGAAGTCGGCGAAGGCGATCTTCCAGGAGCCACCATGGTGGCCTGCGGCCTTGCGGCTGATGCGCTTGACGATGATCGGCTGGCTGTTGTCCACCGTTTAGCGCCCCTTCACCGACTCTTCCAGCTCCGTGAAGCTTGGCCGATGTTCCGGCAACAGCGCCTTGCGGCCGAACTCTACCGCAAGGGCCGGCGGCAGACCCTGGGCGCTGGCAACCAGGCACATCTTGATCGCTTCGTAGGTATTCGCCTCCTCGGTCGCCTCATGCTCCATCGCCGCCGCAAAAGGTCCGACGAAGCCGTAGGCGGCGAGAATACCCAGGAAGGTTCCGACGAGAGCAGTGGCGACCTTTTCACCGATCTGGGCGTTGTCTGCGTCGCCAAGGATGCCCATGGTGATCACGATACCCAACACTGCCGCGACGATACCGAAGCCCGGCAGCGCGTCGGAGACCCGTGTGACCGCATGGGAGGGGCCCTGCAGCTCTTCGGTAAGACTGGAGATTTCCACATCGAACAGGGCTTCCAGCTCGTGGGGCGCCATGTTGCCGCTGGACATGATCCGCAGGTAGTCGCAGATGAACTCGGTCATGTGCTTGTCTTTCAGGATCGCCGGATATTTGCTGAAGATGGGGCTTTCGGCCGGCGCCTCGATATCCGCCTCGATCGACATCATGCCCTCACGGCGGGACTTGTTGAGGATCTCGTACAGCACGCCGAGCACGTCCAGATAAAACGGCTTGCCAAAACGATGACCGAACAGAACCGCCGGCACCTTGGCGAATACCTTCTTTACCGTGGCCATGTTGTTGGCAACGAGGAACGCGCCGAATGCCGCGCCGCCAATGATCAGAATCTCGTTGGGATGCCACAGCGCCGCCAACTGACCTTTCGATAGTACAAAGCCACCCAGCACACAGCCGATGACAACAAGGAATCCGGCAATTTTCAGCATAGGCCGTTGTATCTCACGAAAGAAATCTGGAAGGGGCTTTCCGGTGGCAGCAAAGTTGCATCGTTCGCGTTATAGTCTGCGGAAAAAGCCCGTTCAGTATATAGGTTGCCGACAGCATGATCCCAGCCCAGACACCGCTCGGCATTGATGACGATATCGGCACCCTGCGCCAAAGCCTGAGTAAAATCGTGTTGCCGGCGGAAAAAAATCAGCTGGAACGCCTGATCGGTCTGCTTGAAAGCGATCTGCTCAGCATTACCGAGTTCACCCGCGAGATCATGCAGGCACCGGTGGTCGCCCTGCAGATATGCAGAGCCGCTGGCGAGTCGGCCCGCTCCCGGGATATCGACATTCTGACGCTCGAGCAGGCTTGCGGTCTGCTGGGCACCCAGCGTCTCGCGCTGGTTCTCAAATCCATCCCGACAATCGAACAAGACGAGCTGCCACTCGCCTACCGGCAGCTGCTGAGCATCAGCGAACACGCCCAGATGCAGGCTCATGGTCTGTTTGCCCACCGTATGGCCCGACTGTGGCATGAGATGTCTCTGGCTTGTCTGCTGTTCCTGGCCCCCTGCTGGGCAATGATCTACACGCGCCCGGACATGTTCGAGCAGTGGGACGCACGCCACCTGTTCCCCGATGCCTTTCGCTCGAAGGCCGATGCGGTCTTTCTCGACAGCTCCGACGTCCTGGCGCTGGCCCAGCAGATCGCCGAAGACTGGTGGCTGCCGCCCTGGATCCTGCAGGGCTATCGCTCCCTTGGCACCAGTCGCAAGACGATCGTCAAAGCGCTGCATATCGCCCGTGATACCGATCACCCCCATGAACAACAGCTCAAACTGGATGCCGACAAACAGCTCTACCGATGGCTCACCCAGCCAGCCAACAGTCTATTGATGACCAACGGCATCGCGCTCGCCAGCCATCACGACTGGGAAGCACGCCATACCCGGCGCTGGCAACAGCTCATCGCCCTGTACCTGGGCGCGGCGCTGCCCGCAGTGCAGCGCGACACGCATGAAAACGCGGTGGCCAGCGCACACCGGCAAAGCAGCAAGGCAGGGCTGTGGCACCCTGCCGAAGCATTGTTGTGGCCCCGGGCTACCCGCTGCAATACGCGCGCTTCTCACGCCACACCTCCGAACGATTCCTCGACGAGAGGCCAGCGCGCCGATCCGGCCGCATGGCGGCGCCATTGCGCTGACCTGCTGAACCGGCCTAGCCGGTTCGCCACCCTGGCAGACCTGATGTCCACCGCGCTCAATGCAATCATTGAGGGGTTGGGCGTGAGTGAATGCTGGATAGCACTGTATAATGGTCGCCAGCAGCAGTTGGTGATCAGTGTCAGCGCGGGCTATTCAGGCGACGATCGGCCCACCGGCACCGCATTGGGCCCGTGCCGTGGCAATGCATGGGGCGACTGGCTAGCCAGCTCGACGCGGCATGATATGGACCGGCAGGCGCAAACACGGCTGGCGTCGTTGCTGCCGGCTCCGCTGAAGACCATCAGCTCCGACCGCTCGTATCATCTGCTGCCGCTGATGCTGAACGGCGCCCTTCTCGGACTGGTCTACACCAGTAACGGGCCAGATCAGCCCCTGCTTGACGACAAGCGGGCGGCAGCGCTGATCAAAACGGTCGATTGCCTTCTCAGGGCGCTGGAAGCGTTCAAGACCAGAGCCTGACACTCACAGACGCGGAGCCCACATGTCTTCCCTTCCAATGCTCATCGAGCCAGAGCAGCTACCGCAGCCGCTCGAGGCCAGACAATTTCGACTCGTCGATCTGTGCAAATCCGATCAGTATCTTGCCGGCCACATCCCCGGCGCCGTGCATGTCGCCCCAGGCAGCATCACCTCGCCGGCGCCCGTCCCCGGACTGCTTCCCGAGGAGGACCAACTGGTACAGATTCTCGGCACCATAGGCCACCATCCGGATCTGCACTACATCCTGTACGATGACGAAGGTGGCGGCTGGGCCGGGCGCTTTGCCTGGCTGCTCGACTCGATCGGGCACCATGCGTACAGCTATCTCAATGGTGGAATTCACGCCTGGCAGGCCGAAGGTCTTCCGCTCGAGACCGAGCCCAACCAGGTCGAGCCTACGCAGCCGGTGCTGGAAGTGAATGCTGACTACACCGCTACCCTGGATGAGGTGAAGGCGCGGTTGGGAGAGGCCCACCGGGTTATCTGGGATGCACGGTCGCCGGAGGAATACAGCGCCCAGAAGGTGCTCGCCAAGAAGGGTGGCCACATACCAGGCGCGGTCAACTTCGAATGGACCGCCGGGATGGACCCACAGCGCGGGCTGCGCATCCGCGAGGACATTCAGCGACAGCTGGAGCAACTGGGTATCACGGCGGACAAGGACATCGTCACCCATTGCCAGACCCACCATCGATCCGGATTCACCTATCTCGTCGCCCGCATTCTCGGCTACCCCAGTGTCAAGGCCTATGCCGGCTCGTGGTCCGAGTGGGGCAATCATCCCGACACCCCTGTTGAACCCTGAGGAATCCGCATGCGCGATCGCTTGTTTATCATCCTTCAATATCTGCTTCCGCAGCACCTCATCTCGAGAGCTGCGGGCAGGATCGCCGATTGCAGGTGGCCCTGGCTGAAGAATGCCTTCATCACCTGGTTCGTCAAACGCTATCAGGTAGACATGAGCGAAGCGCTGGAGCATGACCCCACCACGCACGCCTCCTTCAATGATTTCTTCACCCGCGAGCTCAAACCGGGCGCGCGGGAGATCGAGGGCGACGAGCGCTGCGTTGTCAGCCCAGCCGACGGCGTGATCAGTCAGCTCGGGACCATTGAGCATGGTCGCATCTTCCAGGCCAAGGGCCACAGCTACAGCCTGCTGGAGCTGGTCGGCGGCAATCCCGAGCATGCCGCGCTGTTTCAAGGCGGTCAGTTCGCCACGGTCTACCTATCGCCCCGCGATTACCATCGGGTACACATGCCGTTCAGCGGCACCCTGCGCGAGATGATCTATGTGCCTGGCGATCTGTTTTCGGTGAACCGGGTGACCGCAGAAAACGTACCCCGGCTCTTCGCCCGCAACGAGCGCGCAGTGTGCCTGTTCGACACGCCCGCCGGCCCGATGGCGGTGATACTGGTCGGCGCGATGATCGTCGCGGCGATCGAGACCGTCTGGGCCGGACAGATTGCACCGACCCGCCGCCAACTGCACAGCCGGCGCTACAACGAAGTTGCACCTAGCCTTGCCCGCGGCGAGGAGATGGGCCGCTTCAAGCTCGGCTCGACGGTTGTCGTGCTGTTCCCTGCCGGCCGCACCAGCTGGGATGCCGGGCTGGGCGCAGGCGACTTCCTGCGCATGGGCCAATTGATCGGCAGGCAGGCTGGCGAGGCCTGAGCGCCTTAGCCGGTCAGGCGCGGTCCATGGCGAACGCCACTACCTGATCAATGCGCGTGGCCCCGAGCGCCAGCATAATCAGCCGGTCGACGCCCAGCGCCACACCAGCGCAGTCTGGCAAACCATGGCGCAACGCCGCGACCAGGTTGTCGTCGATCGGTAGTACCGGCCTGCCAAGCTGGCTGCGCCGGGCCTGATCGGCCTCGAAGCGCAACGCCTGCTCCGCCGCATCGGTCAGCTCGTAATACCCGTTTGCCAGCTCCATACCTTTGATGAACAACTCGAAGCGCGCTGCGCAGGGCACCGCGTCGTCTTCCTCGACGATCCGGGCAAGTGCCGCCTGCGAGGTCGGAAAGGCATAGACCATCGTCGGCTCGATCAGCGCAGGCTCGATGCAGTGCGAAAAAAGCAGGTTCAGCCAGCCGTCGCGATCCAGCTCGCCTTCAAACCCGCATTGCGCACGGCCTAGCCGGGCGAGTTCAGCGACAGCGCAATCATGTATATCAAGCCCAAGCTGACCGGCGAAAAGACTCGAGTAGGTCACCTTGTGAATCGGCGGGCAACCAATCACCGCTCTGACGAGTTCAGCCACTTCGTCCATCAATCGATGATGATCGAAGCCCGGACGGTACCACTCCAGCATGCTGAACTCGGGATTGTGCCGCGAACCCGTTTCACCATTACGAAACACCTTGCACAACTGCCAGATCGCACCACTACCGGCAGCCAGCAATCGCTTCATCGGGTACTCGGGCGAGGTATGCAGATACAGCAACGAATGTTCACCACCGCCCTCCGGCTCGAACGGCGTCACGAACGGAAAAAGGTGCGGGTCGCTCACCGCCGCCCGGGAGAGCGCCGGTGTTTCGACCTCAAGCACCTCGCGCTCGGCGAAGAACCGGCGGATCTGATCGACGATCGCTGCGCGCGCGCGCAGGTTGTCGAGCGAGGCACTAGGCTGCCATTCGGCCATAAGGGTCTCCTGCGGACATAAAAAACCGGGGCGAGGCCCCGGTTCATTGCAACACTGATGCAACGATCAGGCGCGGCCGACGTAGTCCCCGGTGCGGGTGTCGACCTTGAGCACATCACCAACGTTGATGAACAGCGGGCACTTGACCACCGCACCTGTCACCAGTTTGGCCGGCTTGTTGCCGCCGCCTGACGTATCGCCCCGCACGCCCGGGTCGGTCTCGACCACTTCCAGCTCGACGAAGTTTGGCGGCGTAACCGCAATCGGCGCACCGTTGAACAGGGTAACCTGATAAACGACCTGCTCTTTCAGCCAGTTGATGGTGTCCGAAACAGCCTTTTCATCAGCGCCAACCTGCTCGAAGGAGCCATCGGTAGCCATGAAATGCCAGAACTCGCCATCGCTGTAGAGGAACTCCATCTCGCGGTCCATGACGTCTGCGCCTTCCAGCGAGTCACCCGACTTGAACGTGCGCTCGTTCACGCGGCCGGTCTTCAGGTTGCGAACCTTGACGCGGTTGAACGCCTGGCCCTTGCCCGGCTTCACGTATTCGTTTTCCAGGATCGAGCAAGGATCGCCGTCGAGCATCACCTTAAGACCCGGCTTGAATTCGTTGGTAGAATAATTGGCCATACATTTCCCACTTACAGTTTGAACGGAACCATCCGAAACGCGCTGACCTTGGGGTTTCAGCCCGGCTTAGCTATGCAATGCCCGACGGATGTCCTGCCACCCATGCGCGGAAAAACGCCAATGATACATGTATCTTCAGCGCCTGTTGAGTCTGTCAGCTGGCAATCCCTGCTTGCCGGCAGCATTACCGAGCCGGCAGAGCTGCTGCGTCGGCTGGGTCTGAGTCAGGAGCTGCTGCCCGCGGCGCTTGCGGCTGCGAGGGACTTCGCGCTGAGAGTGCCCGAACCCTATCTGGCGCGTATGCGCCGTGGAGATCCGGACGACCCGCTTCTGCGCCAGGTGCTTCCCATCGGAGAAGAGCTCGTCGAACAGCCCGGCTACGTGCTCGACCCCCTCGGCGAGCAGCACGCCAATGCGCGGCCAGGGATCATTCACAAATACCACGGCAGGCTGCTGCTGGTGGTCAGCGCCGGCTGCGCGGTGAACTGCCGGTATTGCTTCCGCCGGCATTTTCCCTATGCGGAGAATGCATTGAGCACCAGCGAATGGCAGGACGCGCTGGATTACATCCGCAATGACCAGAGCATCGCCGAAGTCATCTACAGCGGCGGGGATCCACTCGCCGCCAACGACCGGAGACTCGCCTGGCTGACCCGGGAGATCGCTTCCATCGGCCATGTCCGCCGGTTACGGGTGCATACGCGCCTTCCGATCGTCATACCGCAGCGGGTTACGCCGGACATGTTGGAGGCGCTATGTGGCACGCGGCTGCCGGTTACCATGGTGCTGCACTGCAATCATGCCAACGAGCTGGATGGGGAGGTGGCCGAGGCGGTGCATCGGCTGCGCAGAGCCGGGGTCACGCTGCTCAACCAGGCCGTACTGCTGCGCGGAGTGAACGATACGCTGACCGAACAGATAGCGTTAAGCGAGAGCCTAGGCGATCATGGCATTTTGCCCTATTATTTGCACGTTCTCGATCAGGTGCGCGGCGCGCGGCATTTCCATGTACCCGATGATCAGGCGATCGCACTGGTAGGCCGCATGATGACCCGCCTGCCAGGCTTTCTGGTACCCCGGCTCGTACGCGAGGTAGCCGGCGAATCGGGGAAGGTTCCGCTCCCGGTTTCGCTGCTCGCAGACCAGCCCGTATCGCTTGATTGAACACCTTTCTCCAGGGTCTGCAGGGTAGGAAACTCTGCTTACCCAGCCAGGGACTTTGCTGCTAGAGTGACGGCATGGACTCCGGCCCGCTGGACCCCGTAACGCACGGGACGGCCTGAACCGCTTGCATCGGATACGACTGTTATGGATAGCACACAGCAAAGATTGACCCTGCGCATACCGCAACAAACGCTCACCGCTCTCAGCTTTGCCGAGTCCAGCGAGAAAGGCATAGCCCAATGGCTGTCCAACCTGCCGAAGGCAAACATTGGCGAGACCGCACGTCAGCTCTATCAGGGACTGATCGAGCTGAACCAGCTCAGCATCGCCCCGGACAAGCGCCTGGCGATGCTCGAGCGCATCCGTCCGGAAGTGCACTACGTATGCACCGCCCTCTCGCGATACTACCTCGGGCAGTCGATCGTCCTGGAGGACAAGCCGCGCAAGGTTGCCAATCTGTCGCAGGCACTGCAGAACCATCTGGCCAACGGCTACAAGATCGTGGTTCTTCAGGAGCGCAGCATTCGCTCGCGGGATCACGCCAGCCTCACGACGCTCGCCATCCAGCGCGCCATGCGTGGATTGTGCGGTCCGCTGCTGCGCGCCTACCAGCTCTACTGCCCGGTGGCCGACGGCATATGGCTAGAGCTGCATCATCTCTATCAACTGGCAGTCAACCGCAACCTGCACAAGCAGCCGGTGAGCGACAGTGAGAGTGCCGCCAACGGTCAGCTGACCATCGAACAATGTTACATCGTGGCCTTGCTGATGGGCGCCGCACGGCCCAACCAGATGCGTCAGAGCGCGATGGGCAAACTGTTCGCCACGCTCGAAGACTGGAGCAAGCTGGCCGAACTGGTCGACCCCGAGGATCAGCGTGCCCTGTTCATCATCAATCCGGACATGGATTGCCCGCCGCGGTATCGTTCGTTGATCCGCGACGAAGACCTGAGCCAGAGCATCGGCCTGGATACGCAGCGACTGGTCGACAGCATCAAGGAATTCATGCTCAACGGCACCGAAGCCCGGGGTGGCTTCCGAGTCCCTGACGGATTCGGCATTGAGCTGCTGCAGCATGTCAGTCAGTCCTGGGGTGATCTGGCCGAGCGCACGTTCAATCGTGTGCCCGGCCGGGGTCAGCTCAAGATCAGCATCGGCATGAGTGCAACGCACTTCCGCATCGCCCGGGTAAGCTTTGCCAGAATGATCGATGCCGATGAACACGAGCTCAATCCGTTTTCCGACGCAGCTCAGCGGGCGCGCCAGGATGCCTGGGGCAGCGCCTTCGATGGCGACAAGTCGCTCGACTGGTCGCCATCCGGTGTCGAGCAGATTGATTACAAGACGCTGCCCGGCGAGGCCGAGAGCGAAGAAGACGACGAAAACTACCCGATCCATGTGCTGCCGATCGTCAACCACAGCCCGGGCGGCTTCTGCCTGACCTGGCCGAAGGACGTGCCGAAACAGCTTCAGGCCGGCGAGCTGCTTGGCGTCCAGGAAGACAACGAACACGACTGGTCGCTGGCAGTGGTCCGCTGGATTCGTCAGGTACGCGGGGGCGGGACGCAAATGGGCATCGAGCTGATCGCACCGCACTGCACGCCCTGCGCCGTCAAACTGCTGCGCAAGACCGAACAGCCCAGCCAGTGGCTGCGGGCGCTCATGCTGCCGGAAGTGTCAGCCATCGATCGGCCGGCGACGCTGATCACGCCGCGACTGTCGTTCCAGGTCCATAGCAAGGTCATGCTGCTGCAGGCCGGAAAGGAAATGCGCGGCCAGCTGGTTGACCGGGTCGCCGCTACGGGGAGCTTCAGCCAGTTCGAATACCGCCTGCTTGAGCAGGTGCAGGACGAAAAACCGAAAAACGAAGACGGCACTATCTCCTATACCAAGAGCAGTGAAGATGACTTTGACTCACTGTGGAAGTCTCTGTAAATTCAGAGACCTGCATAGGATTCAGGGCATAGCCGCCCTCAGCGCGGAAGACAATGGGCACAGACAATAATGCTATCAGGCTGCTGATTCTCGACGACTCGCAGAACAATGCCGAGCGCCTGGTCAGCGTACTGCGAAACGCCGGCAAGGCCACTCGCGCCCATCGCATCACATCGGTCGAAGACCTGCATGAATCATTGCAGCAGACCTGGGATCTATGTCTGGCCGTGCCGGAAACCAGCGTGATGAGCGCGGCCGAAGCGGCGCACATCATTGGTCAGGAACGTGATATCCCTTTCATACTGCTGACGCCCCAGGCGGACACACAGACCCGTGTCGAAGCAATGCGCAACGGCATGCAGGACGCGATCCCCGCCGATTCCGATGCGGCTCTGGTACTGGTTGCCAAACGTGAACTGGCCAATCTCGAAGCGCGTCGTCAGCGGCGCATTGCCGAACAGACACTGCGCGAGACCGAAAAGCGCTGTCAGCTGTTGCTCGACAGCTCGGTGGATGCCATCGCCTACGTCCACGACGGCATGCACATCTATGCCAACCGCTCCTATATCCGGCTCTTCGGCTACGCTGATCCCGACGATCTTGCCGCCGAGCCCATGGTGGGCCTGATTGCCGCCAAGGATCAGGTCGCATTCAAGGACTTCCTCCGTCATTACATCGACCGCGGCGAGCAGAACGAAATGCGCTGCAGCGCGGTAGACGTCGAGGGCAAAGAATTTCCCATCATGCTGGCGTTCTCTCCCGCCAGCTACGATGGCGAGCCCTGCACGCAGGTCGTCATCCGCGCGGAGACGGCCAGCGCCGAGTTCGAGGAAAAACTCAAGGAAATGGCCAGGCAGGATCTGGTCACCGGCCTGTTCAACCGAGCCTATTTCCAGGAGCAGCTTGAGTCGGTCAGCGAGGCGGTCGTGCGCCAGGGCCAACCGAGCACGCTGGTGTATGTCAGCATCGATTCGTTCAACAGCCTCCAGGCGGAGATCGGTATCGGCGGCGCCGACATGATCCTGGCCGACATTGCCGACACGCTGAAACGCTACTTTGCCGAAGGCACGCTCATGGCGCGCTTTGGTGACGATGCCTGCACGGTATTGCTCGCCGGCAAGGAACCGGATGGCGTCGCCGACCTGCTGGAAACGCTACGCAAGCAGATCGAGGCCAATCTGTTCGAAGCCAATGGTCGCACCGTTCAGGTCACCGTCAGCATGGGCGTCTCCACGCTCAGCGAAACCAACCCTGATCCAAGTCTTGCACTTGACCGCAGTCATCGCCTGGCCGACCAGATCTCCCAGGCAGGCGGAAATGCCATCAAGGTGTTCAATCCGCTGGAGGAGCTGGCCCATCAGGCCAACCGCGGCAATCTGATCGCATTGATCAGCCACACGCTGGAAACCAACGCGTTCAAGCTGCAGTATCAGCCGGTGATCAGTCTGCGGGGCGACAACTCGGCGCAATATGAAGTCTATCTGCGTCTACTGAACAGTCAGGGCGAGGAAGTGCCGGCTGGCGATTACCTTCCGGCTGCCCTCGATGCGGGCATGGCAGGCGATCTGGACAAATGGCTCATCAGTACGACGGTCAAGCAGCTCGCTGCACACCGGGTGACCAACGCAGACACGCGACTGATCCTCAACCTGAACAGCGCGAGTCTGCAGGATCTGGATCTGATTCCCTGGATTTCGACAGTCCTCAAGGAAGCGCGCCTGCCCATGGACGCGCTGATCTTCCAGTTCAATGACGCCGACGTGAACACGTACCTCAAGCAGGCCAAGGCGTTCACCGAAGCGTTGCGCGCCATCCATTGCAAGGTGTCGCTCAGCCACTTCGGGTGCGCGCTCAACCCCTATGCATCGCTCAAGCATGTGCATGTGGACTATGTGAAGATCGACGGATCCTTCAGTCGCGATCTCTCCACTCCTGAGTCAGTGGAGACGCTCAAGGGAATGGTCACCACACTGCATGGCCAGGGAAAACTGACCATCGTGCCCTTCGTCGACAGCGCGACCATGATGCCTACGCTGTGGCAGGCCGGCGTCAATTACATTCAGGGCTATTACCTGCAGGCCCCCAGCGAGACCATGAACTACGACTTTTCCGCCGACTGAGCGGCGGAAAGGTTGCCTAGTGCCCGTCCCGGTCGCGGAATCCCAGTAGATAGAGAATGCCGTCAAGGCCCAGCGTGGAAATCGCCTGTTTGGCGGACTGCTTCACCAATGGCTTGGCGCGAAAGGCAACGCCCAATCCTGCGATGGCGAGCATCGGCAGGTCATTGGCGCCGTCGCCTACGGCGATCGTCTGCTCCAGACTGATGCCTTCCCGGGCAGCCAGCTCGCGCAACAGGTCAGCCTTGCGCTGACCGTCCACGATCGGCTCCTGCACCTCACCTGTCACCAGTCCATCCACTACCGGCAGGGCGTTGGCGAATACATAGTCGATACCCAGCCGCTGCTGCAGCTTTTCGGCGAAGTACACAAAACCGCCGGACAGGATCGCCGTCTTGTATCCAAGCCTGCGCAGTTGGGCAATCAGCGTCTCCGCGCCTTCGGTCAAACGTAGCGCAGCACCGATGTCCTCGAGCACATCCACCGGCAGCCCCTTGAGCAACGCCATCCGCTCGCGGAAGCTGGCCTTGAAGTCCAGTTCGCCCCGCATCGCGCGCTCGGTAATTTCCGCGACCTGGTCACCCACGCCGGCGGCCTTGGCGAGTTCGTCGATGACCTCGGCGTCGATCAGCGTCGAATCCATGTCGAACACCACCAGACGTCGATTGCGGCGGAATATGCTGTCCTGCTGAAAGGCGATGTCGACATTGAGTTCCTGGGCGATAGCCAGGAACTCGGCACGCAGGGCCGCCGGATCGGCAGGCTCGCCGCGCACGGAGAATTCGATACAACCCTTGCCCTGATCTGCGGGCAGACCTTCGGGTATCCGGCCGGAAAGCCGATCGATATGATCGATATTCAGACCGTAACGCGCGGTGATCTCGCTGACCCGGGCGATATGTTCGGCGGTTATCCGGCGCGCCAGCAGCGTGACGATGTGGCGCGGCTTGCCCTGACCGGTCACCCAGCGGCCATATTCCTCCGGGCTGACCGGAGTAAAACGTACCTGCTGATCGAGCTCGTAGCCGCGGAATAGCACATCCTTCAGTACGTCGGAGAGGCCGGTATCGCCTGCCATTTCCACGAGAATTCCGAACGACAGCGTGTCATGTATAACGGCCTGCCCGATATCCAGAATCCTCACATTGGCACGCGCAAGAATTCCGGTGATTGCTGCCGTAAGGCCGGGCCGGTCAGGACCGGTGATATTGATCAGGACGATTTCGTTCAAGACGAGGCTCCAGCAGCTAATCAGGTGCCGTATTCTACCTGCAAATAGCGCCGCGCTTACAGCGCCACGCCTTTTTACCCAATGGCGAAGGGGCTATACTGCAAGGCTTTCCGGCCGGCGCTTTTCCGGGCGCAGCCCACTACAGATCAACGCCGAGTCGCCCCTTGAATCGTTCATCACCCGCTTCCGACAATATCTTTCTCCGCTTCTACGCGTCGCTCAAAGGCAAGAGTGTACGGCTGACCGGCACGCTGGTACTGCTTGCCGTGCTGCCATTGATGGCGGTGTTCGCGCTGTCGCTGGGCCTCGGCTATGTAAAGCTCCAGCAGGACATGGCCACCCAGGCAGATGCCGTCGGTCGCGAGCTTGCCCGCCAGGTGGCGGCGTCGGTTTCCGATCCGATGGCGGACAACGACAATCTCAGTCTCAACATCATCCTGGCGCAATGGGACCAGAACCCGCTCATCGCCCATGCCGCCGTCTACACGCTGGACAATCGCGTGGTGGCGGAGGCCGGACAACGCACGTCCGGCGATCGCCTGGCCCCCGGCCAGGGCAGATTTATCGCTGCGATTCATTATCAGGACGCCGTGACCGGGCAACTGCATCTGAGTCTGGCTGCCGAGCCACTGGCCGGTCCGAGCCGCAACCTGCTGCGTCTGCTGCTCATCAGTATCGTCGCGATCGCGCTGCTGGCAGGCCTCGTCGCCTGGCGGCTGGCGCTGCGCATGCGCAGCGTACTGGTGGGTCTCGGCCGCTACCATGGCGACGCGGAGCAACCGGCGCCTGGCGCTAGCAGAAAGGATGAACTGGGCGATCTCGCCCGTCGGCTCGCTGAGCGGCGGATCATCGATATGCCCGAACCGCCGGCCCCTGAGCCAGCCGAATCGGAAGCCGAAGCCGAAGTCGTCGATACCTCTGACGTCCCGCTGATCACCGAGACCGTTCCGGCAGTCGCCATCGAAAGTGAACCGACCGCTGACGACGCTGCGGATCGCCCCGGCGGCAGCGCCATCGGCACCATAGACGAAACGGACGACGACGCCTCGCCGCAGTCGCTCGCTGCTGGCGGTGACCAGCTTGCCGAAAGCGCCGCACTTGCAGGAACCGCCGAGGCTGACGAGGCGCCGGAAGACAGCGCCCCGGCTGCTCTGCAAAGCATGCTTGCGGTCAGGCTGGGTAACCTCGAAGGACTACGGCGCCTGCCTCGACCCCGTCTGATGGCAGTACTCGAGCGCTACCGGCAACAAGTCCATCAGGCCAGTGAAATCTACGGCGGTGAACTGAGCGTGCTGGACGACGGCACGACGGTGCTGACCTTCCGCCCGGACGAAAACGACGCTTTCGAGGAGCTCACCCGCGCACTAAGCTGTGGCGAGCTGTTGCGGGTGCTGGGCCATGAGCTCCAGGTGAGCATCTCCGATACCGGCGTGAACCTGTTTCTGCAGCTTGCACTCGACCAGAGTCAGGAAACAGCCTCGGCTTCGGACGAGGACCATGTGGACGAGACAGCGCGAATGCTTGAGCTTTTGCAGTTCAGTCGCAACCTGCTGCTGCTGGACGCCGAGCTCGCCGGCCAACCCGCCACCCGCGACCGGGCGGTGATACGCAAGCTGGCGAGCCAGTCCGGCACCTACTGCGTGGAGCGGCTCAACGAGCCCTATCAGACCCTTGTCGAGCGCAATCTGAACCAGCTGTACAGTCAGCGCCCCGACTAGGCAGGGCGCCTGCCGGATCAACTGTCGACGCTGATGGCATCGACCTTTTGAAAGCCGCGCGGCAGCTTGTTGCCGCGGCGGCCCCGCTCGCCGCGGTAATGCTCCAGATCGGATGGCTTGAGCGTCAGGGTACGCTTTCCGGCACTCAGCACCAGGTTGGCGTTCTCGGGCAGTACAGTCAGCGCCAACACGAATTCCTCGCGACTACGCACGCGCGCAGAGGGTACCGAGAGAATCTTGTTGCCCTTGCCCTTGGACAACTGCGGCAGCTCGGCCACCGGGAAAACCAGTAGCCGTCCCTCGTTCGACAGTGCGACAACCTGATCACTTTCACGCTGACCTATCGGCAGCGGCGCCATGACGCGGCCGCCCTCCGGCACGTTCAGCAGCGTCTTGCCATTCTTGTTCTTCGCCAGCATGTCAGAACCCTGCACCACAAAGCCGTAGCCCGCGTCCGAAGCCAGCAGATAGAGCGCCTGCTCGTCGGGCACCAGCACACTTTCGAACTTCGCCCCGGGCGGCGGACTCAGGCGCCCGGTCAGAGGCTCGCCCTGCCCCCTGGCAGAGGGCAGCGAATGTGCCGGCAGGGAATAACTGCGACCGGTCGAATCGATGAATACCGCCTGCTGGTTTGTGCGCCCGGCCGATTGACCGAGGAAGCTGTCGCCAGCCTTGTACGACAGGCCCGGTCCATCCACGTCATGACCCTTGGCGCCGCGCACCCAGCCCTTCTCCGACAGCACCACGGTGATTGGTTCGCTCGGCACCAGCTCCGTCTCGGACAGTGCCCGGGCTTCGGCACGCTCCACTAACGGTGAACGGCGAGCGTCGCCATAGGCCTCGGCGTCGGCGATCAGTTCGTCCCGGACCTTGTTACGCAACAGCTTCTCGCTGCCGAGCACCTTCTGCAACTGGTCCCGCTCCGCGGCGAGCGCGTCCTGCTCGCCGCGGATCTTCATTTCCTCCAGGCGGGCCAATTGACGCAGACGCGTATCAAGGATGTAGTCGGCCTGCAGCTCGGTCAGGCCGAAGCGCGACATCAGCTCGGCACGCGGCTCTTCCTCGGTGCGGATGATGTGGATGACTTCATCGATATTCAGAAAGGCGATCAACAAACCTTCGAGCAGATGCAGCCGCGCCAGCACCTTGTCCAGCCGGTACTGCAGCCGGCGTCGTACCGTGCCGACCCTGAATCCGAGCCACTCGCCAAGCAGGCTGCGCAGATCCTTCACTGCAGGCCGCCCATCCGTCCCGATCACGTTGATGTTGACCCGGTAGCTGGTTTCCAGGTCGGTGGTGGCGAACAGGTGCTGCATCAGATCTTCGAGGTCGACCCGATTCGAGCGCGGGACGATGACGATCCGGGTGGGGTTTTCGTGGTCCGACTCGTCTCGCAGATCAGCGACCATCGGCAGTTTCTTGGCCTGCATCTGCGCAGCGATCTGCTCGAGGATGCGCGAGCCGGAGACCTGATGAGGTAACGCGGTAACGACGACCTCGCCTTCCTCCTTGATCCAGACGGCGCGGCAACGTACCGACCCTCGGCCGGTGGCGTACATCTTCAGCAGATCCTGCCGCGGAGTGATGATCTCCGCCTCGGTCGGAAAGTCCGGGCCCTGGATATGTTCGCAGAGCTCGTCCAGTCCGGCGCCAGGATCGTCCAGCAGCCTCACGCACGCCGCCGCGACTTCGCGCAGGTTATGCGGCGGGACGTCGGTGGCCATGCCGACGGCAATGCCGGTGGTGCCGTTGAGCAGTAGGTTGGGCAGCCGCGCCGGCAGGACCATCGGTTCGTCCATCGTGCCGTCGAAGTTCGGCTGCCAGTCGACCGTGCCCTGCCCAAGTTCGCTCAACAGCACCTCGCTGTAGCGGGCCAGTCGCGCTTCGGTGTAACGCATGGCGGCGAAGGATTTGGGATCGTCCGGGGCGCCCCAGTTGCCCTGCCCGTCCACCAGCGGATACCGGTAGGAGAAAGGCTGTGCCATCAACACCATTGCCTCATAGCACGCGGAGTCACCATGCGGGTGATACTTGCCCAGCACGTCGCCGACCGTGCGCGCCGATTTCTTGTGCTTGGACGTGGCCGACAGTCCCAGCTCGCTCATCGCGTAGATGATGCGGCGCTGCACCGGCTTGAGTCCGTCGCCGATGTGCGGCAGCGCACGGTCCATGATCACGTACATCGAATAATTGAGGTACGCTTCTTCGGTAAACGAAGATAACGAGCGGCGTTCAACGCCTTCCATGCTCAGGTCCAGGCTGTCACTCATCGGTTTGTCTCTGTCAATGTCTGTTTCAGCACCAGCTCACCGCCGCGCTGAGTAAAGTCGAGCTGGCGCAGTGCGGTCATGCCGAGCAGCACCTCGTCACCACCCATGCCCGGGACGATCGCCGCGTCGATGTCGCGCAGCTCGATATCGCCAATGCGCAGCGTGTCGATCCGCGTGCGGAAGCTCTCTGCCATGCCGTTGGCAGTGGACACCATGAACGATGCGCCACGATCAAGCCCAAGATCGCCAGCCAGTTGCGCTGGCACAGCGACCATGGTCGCGCCGGTATCCAGCAGCAGCGTCACCATGACGCCGTTGATTTCGCCGCTGAGCACGTAATGCCCGTTGCGATTATCCTCAAGGCGAACCTCAACGGTATCGCCAGTGATCCGCGAGTCGGGATTCTCGTTGGGGTTGCGTCGGCTCTGCCCGATCCCGGCAAACCACTGCGCGGCCAGCGCGAGACCAATCACCCACGCCAGCACGAGCATGATGGTGCCCACGCGACGCGTGCCCTTGGCCGGCGGCTCATTCATGCTGATACCCCGCTTCCCAGTCATCCGGCAGCGCGAAGCGGAACAGCCAGGGCGAGGCATCGCCATCGGCACGGGCGCGGTTGTTGTTATCCACGCCGATGGTCACGCCTGCGCCGTCTATATACAACGCTTCGGCGACGCCGAACGGCGCGTCCGGATAGATATGCGCGTGGCTGAGCAGCGTTTCGGCGAAGGACCAGCAGCGCTCACGCTGGCCGGACACCGGATGACGACGGCATATCTGATGCTCGTTGCGCTCAAGCGTCCAGATACGCTTGCGCCAGTGGATCAGATCGGCAAAATCCAGCGACAGAATGTGCGCGGAGAGCACGCCCGACCCGAAGGGTTCGGCGGGCATATAACGACGCTCCGCCAGCAGTACGCACCCGGCTACCGGACAGCGCCAGCGATCATCCTGCTTCTGCAATCGGACCAGGCCACGGGACAGTCGCTCTGCGGCAAGCCACAGGGTTTGCCCGTCGGCCGATAGCGCCAGCCCTTCGGCCGTTGCATTGACCTGCTGCCACAGGCCCGCTTCGACCCCTTGCTGATAGAACGTCTCGCCCAGATTCAACCAGCTAGCGGTGGCCGGCGACTCGGTCTGCCCGTGCGGCGGCAATTGCAACACACCAAGAAGACTCTCGCTCAACAGGTAGCGATTGCCGGCATCGTCACAGGTGATCGCTTCGAAATCCATCGCCTGGCCACTCAAGCTACGTATCCAGGCACCCGCCATCAGATGGAGGGGAAGAATCGAGGGTCGAGATTCCGGCAGATCGAAAGGTTCCTGCTCCGCCCGCCAGCGCTCCTCTTCGGGGTGAAGGACGAACAGCCGTGTATCCTCTCGATCGGATACCGCCAGCCAGCGCCCCTCGCACCGGGTGACGCCGGAAAGATTGCCACGCTCCATGCCGCTTATCGGCGCGGCCTGCTCCAGCATCAGCTCGGTCGCCCGCTCGAAAGCGGCCAGAGCCGGACTGACAGAGCTCAGCAAGGCAGCGATGAGCAAGCCGGAACCGGCTCGAATCACAACAGGACCTCGGCGAGGTTGCCCTTCTCCTCCAGCCACTGCTTGCGATCCGGTGAACGCTTCTTTGCCAGAAGCATGTCCATCAGCGCTTCGGTACCGACCGGATCTTCAATGGTCAACTGGACCAGCCGCCGGGTATCGGGTGCCATCGTGGTTTCACGCAGCTGCAAGGGGTTCATTTCGCCAAGACCCTTGAAGCGGGTGACCTGAACCTTGCCACGCTTGTTTTCTGCCTGGATCCGATCGATGACGCCCTGCTTCTCCGCATCATCCAGCGCATAGAAGGTTTCCTTGCCTACATCCAACCGATACAGCGGCGGCATGGCGACGAAGACGTGTCCGGCCTCGACGAGCCTGCGGAAATGCCGAACAAACAATGCACACAGCAGCGTGGCAATGTGCAGCCCGTCGGAGTCGGCATCAGCGAGGATGCAGATCTTGCCGTAGCGCAATTGGGACAGATCTTCCGAGCCGGGGTCGACGCCGATGGCCACGGCGATGTCGTGCACTTCCTGTGAGGCGAGAACCTGCCCGGACTCGACCTCCCAGGTGTTGAGAATCTTGCCGCGTAGCGGCATGACGGCCTGGAACTCCTTGTCCCGGGCCTGCTTGGCACTGCCGCCGGCGGAATCACCTTCGACGAGAAACAGCTCCGACCGACGACTGTCCTGCCCGGCGCAATCAGCCAGCTTGCCGGGCAACGCCGGGCCCTGGGTAATGCGCTTGCGCTCGATCTTCTTGCCGGCCTTGAGCCGGCGGCTGGCGTGATTGATGGCCATTTCGGCCAGCTGTTGGCCGATGTCAGCGTGCTGATTGAGCCACAGGCTGAATGCATCCTTCACCACGCCGGACACGAAGGCCGCGGACTCGCGTGAGGACAGCCTTTCCTTGGTCTGCCCGGAAAACTGTGCCTCGGCCATTTTCAGCGAAAGCACATAGCTGACCCGCTCCCAGACGTCTTCCGGCGCCAGCTTGACGCCTCGCGGCAACAGATTGCGAAACTCGCAGAACTCGCGGATTGCCTCGAGCAGACCGGAGCGCAGACCGTTGACGTGCGTACCGCCCTGCGCAGTGGGAATCAGATTGACGTAGCTTTCCTGCACCAACTCGCCGCCTTCGGGCAACCAGGAGACTGCCCAGTCAACCGCTTCCTTGCTTCCGGCCAGGCTGCCGGTGAAGGGCTCCTCCGGCAGGCGCGGCCATTGCGAGCAGGCATCGATCAGATAATCGCGCAGGCCGTCCTCATAGAACCAGCTGACCTGTTCGCCGTTTTGCCGGTCGTCAAAATCCACCCGCAGCCCGGGGCACAAGACCGCCTTGGCCTTGAGCAGATGCTTGAGGCGGCTGAGGCTGAAGCGAGGCGAATCGAAGTAGTCCGCATTCGGCCAGAACTTCACACTGGTGCCGGTGTTGCGCTTGCCAACCGTACCGATCACATCGAGTTCGCTGACTTTCTCGCCGTTTTCAAAGGCGATGCCATATTCCTGGCCGTCGCGCTTGACGCGTACTTCCACCCGCAGCGACAGCGCGTTCACCACTGAGATGCCCACCCCGTGCAGACCGCCGGAGAACTGATAGTTCTTGTTGGAGAACTTGCCGCCTGCGTGCAACCGGGTAAGGATCAGCTCGACACCGGAGACGCCTTCCTCCGGATGGATATCCACCGGCATCCCGCGACCGTCGTCACTCACCTCAAGGGCATTGTCGGCGTGCAGAATGACGCTGATGGTGCGAGCGTGACCAGCCAGCGCCTCATCAACACTGTTGTCGATCACTTCCTGAGCCAGGTGGTTCGGACGCGTTGTGTCGGTATACATGCCGGGACGACGGCGGACCGGATCCAGGCCGCTGAGTACTTCCAGCGCGTCGGCGTTATAGGTCGATTGGGACATAGATCGTCTGATTATCCTTGGATAGATCCTGCAGGCCGGGCCAGTCTGGCTGCAACAGCCAAAGGTCCGGAACGCTCAGTAGCCGCTGGCACCTTCTTCCGGAAGAA
The DNA here is from genome assembly GCF_020025155.1 of Halopseudomonas nanhaiensis. Classification (NCBI taxonomy): domain Bacteria; kingdom Pseudomonadati; phylum Pseudomonadota; class Gammaproteobacteria; order Pseudomonadales; family Pseudomonadaceae; genus Pseudomonas; species Pseudomonas nanhaiensis. The sequence continues at coordinate 852,272 of NZ_CP073751.1, read as the reverse complement.
AGCTGCCGGCTGCGAGGCGGATCACGCCGGTCTCGATCCGCCCATCGTTGAACAGTTTCAGCCAACGGTAGCCCGGCGCGAGCGTATCGGTAGCGAAGTCCGTGCTGTGCTCGGCGAACTGTACACAGGTCGAGGGCGTGGCCAGCAGACGCAGATTTCCGCGGCGCTCGTCCAACTGCTGATGTATGTGCCCCCACAATACCACCTTCACCTGGTCAGCGCCGTCCAGACGTGCCAGGAGACGTTGCCCGTTGCGCAGCCCCAGTGGCTCCATCCAGTCACTGCCGATGGACACCGGATGATGGTGCAGGCAGACCATCACATGCCGATCACCAGCGCTGGAAAGCGCAGCGTCGAGACGCGCGAACTGCTGTTCTCCGAAATGCCCGGCTACCGAACCGGCCACACTCGAATCGAGCATGACGATCCGCCAGCTGCCTACATCGATCCAGTCTTGCCATAGCCCCGTCGGTCGTCCAAGTGTTTCCATGAGGACGGCGTCATCGTGGTTGCCGGGAATCCAGTGGCACGGTGCAGGCAGCCGCTCGACGGCTGCAATGAAGCGACGGTACCCGGACTCGCTGCCATCCTGGGTGATGTCTCCGGTGGCGAGCACCCTGTCGATGCGAGACTGGTTGGCGAGCACGTCGTCGATAACGGCCTGAAGGCTGGCGTGCGTGTCCAGTCCCAGCAGGCGCGCGGCGGGGTCGGCAAACAGATGACTGTCTGTAAGCTGGATCACGACTACGTGATCAGCTTCGGTGATTCCGGTCGGCGGCATCGACGGCCTGCTCCTTAGTCCCTTTCCTGCCCACTATGATGGCAGCGAGTGTCGGGCGAATCCAGTGACTGGTTCACACAGACCCCGCCGCCGCAGGCTCAGGGATTGAGTATGACCGGTTGATCGCTTTGCCCATAGCGCTGGCAGTAGCCAAGCCACTCGCCAAGGAAGCTGTTGAGCTGGTACTTCTCGTCCGGCTGCAGCATCTGCTCGTTGGGATAGGGATACACCCCGCGGAAACGACGCCGATTGTAGGCTGCCACCACTTCGGCCATATGGGCGTCATGGTACAGGCGCACCTCCATGCTCGGTGGCGCCAGCCAGTCATGACGGCGCTCGTGTATCAGCTGCAGCGTGGAGGTGTATCGACAGCGTTCAAGAATCCGAAGTGTCAGTTTCTGTGGAACGCCGTCACCACTGTCAACGCGAATGCACAGCTCATCCTGCACAGCCATGCCCGGCATCAGCCGCTGCAGTCTGAAGTAGTTGGTTTCGCAGATGGCCTGCAACGTCACCAGGTCGACGCGGTACCGCGGTTTGCGCGCGGCGATCATGGTCGGCCCCCTGCTTCGCTACGGATACGCTGGGCATGCAGGCCAAGCCACTGCAGCGCGATGATGGTCGCCGCATTGTCGATCAGCCCCTGCTCGACAGCTGCCAGCGCCTCTTCACGCGACCAGACGCTGACACGAATGTCCTCGCCTTCCTCGGCCAGACCATGGATACCACCGGCACCACGGCTGTCGACAATGCCGTAGTACAGGTAGACCAGTTCGTCGCTACCGCCCGGCGAAGGAAAGTAACGCGTGATCGGCGCGAGCGAAATCAGCTCCAGGCCGGCTTCTTCCGCTGCTTCACGGTGCGCTACGGTTTCGGGGGATTCATCCTTGTCGATCAGGCCGGCGACCAGCTCGATCATCCACGGCCGTTCGCTCTTCTCCAGCGCCCCGATCCGCACCTGTTCGATCAGCACAACGCTGTCTTCCCAGGGATCATAGGGCAGTACGCAGACCGCATCGTGCCGTACGAACAATTCTCTTTGCAGTTCGGGCCCCCACGAGCCGTCGAACAGGCGGTGACGCAACCTGAGAATGTCCAGCCGATAGAATCCGCTGAACCCGGACTCGCGGCTGACAATCTCGACATCGCTGCGGTTGAACGTCTTCAATATGAGCTGCCTCCGAATGGTCTGGCTCCGGCGCGACCTGCGTCGGAGTCATCCGCGACAGGCCGCTCATCCCGGAGCCGGTCTTTGACTCTAAACTCGCACACCTTCGGCACGCTCGGCAACCCGTCAGACCTTCTGGTAGAGCTGCGACCCTGCCGAACGGAACTCCTGCGACTTCGCTTTCATGCCCTCCTCGGCCGCCACGTCCAGCGTGTCAATCCGCTGGGTCGCGGCGTAGTCACGCACTTCCTGGGTGATTTTCATGGAGCAGAACTTGGGACCACACATGGAACAGAAATGTGCCACCTTGGCCGACTCCTTCGGCAAGGTTTCGTCGTGAAAGGCCCGCGCCGTGTCCGGATCGAGACCCAGGTTGAACTGGTCCTGCCAGCGGAACTCGAATCGGGCCTTCGACAGCGCATTGTCGCGAATCTGGGCACCCGGGTGCCCCTTGGCCAGATCGGCGGCGTGCGCAGCGATCTTGTACGTGATGATGCCGGTCTTGACGTCGTCACGGTTGGGCAGGCCAAGGTGCTCCTTGGGCGTGACGTAACACAGCATGGCGCAGCCGAACCAGCCGATCATGGCCGCACCGATGCCTGAAGTGATGTGATCGTAGCCTGGAGCAATGTCCGTGGTCAGCGGTCCGAGGGTATAGAACGGCGCTTCGTCGCAGCACTCGAGCTGCTTGTCCATGTTTTCCTTGATCAGCTGCATGGGCACATGACCCGGGCCCTCGATCATGACCTGAACGTCGTGTTTCCAGGCCAGCTTGGTCAGCTCGCCAAGGGTTTCCAGCTCGCCGAACTGCGCCTCGTCATTGGCATCGGCGATGGATCCCGGGCGCAGGCCGTCACCCAGCGAGAAGCTGACGTCATAGGCTTTCATGATTTCGCAGATGTCGTCGAAATGCGTATAGAGAAAGTTCTCCTTGTGGTGGGCCAGGCACCATTTGGCCATGATCGATCCGCCCCGCGAGACGATTCCGGTCACGCGCTTTGCGGTCATCGGCACGTAGCGCAGCAGCACGCCGGCATGGATGGTGAAATAGTCGACGCCCTGCTCGGCCTGTTCGATAAGCGTGTCGCGGAAAATCTCCCAGGTCAGGTCCTCGGCCACACCGTCGACCTTTTCCAGTGCCTGGTAGATCGGCACAGTACCGATCGGCACCGGCGAGTTGCGGATGATCCATTCCCGCGTTTCGTGAATGTTCTTGCCGGTGGACAGATCCATCACCGTATCAGAGCCCCAGCGGATGCCCCAGGTCATCTTCTCGACCTCCTCTTCGATCGAGGAGCCGAGCGCCGAGTTGCCGATGTTGCCGTTGATCTTCACCAGAAAGTTTCGGCCGATGATCATCGGCTCAAGCTCGGGGTGATTGATGTTCGCCGGGATGATGGCGCGGCCACGCGCGATTTCCTCGCGGACGAACTCGGGCGTGATCTGCCGGGGGATGCTTGCACCGAAGCTGTGGCCCGGGTGTTGCTGGTCAAGCAGCCCAGCTTCGCGGGCCCGCTCGAGCTTCATGTTCTCGCGGATGGCAACGAACTCCATCTCGGGCGTGATGATGCCCTTGCGCGCATAGTGCATCTGACTGACGTTGTGCCCGGCCTTGGCCCGACGCGGCGTGCGGACATGGGCGAAGCGCATGTGATCCAGACTCCCATCGGCCAGACGCGAGCGCCCGAACTCGGAACTCAGACCGGAGAGGATTTCCGTATCGCCTCGCTCGTCGATCCAGGCGCTGCGGATGTCGGCCAGCCCTGCTCGCAGGTCAATGGATGCAGCCGGGTCGGTGTAGGGGCCGGACGTGTCGTAGACCACGACCGGCGGGTTCGTTTCACCACCGAACTCGGTCGGCGTGTCGGCCAGGCTGATCTCGCGCATGGGTACGCGGATATCCGGCCGCGAGCCGGTAACGTAGATCTTCTTCGAATTGGGCAGAGGCTGGGTGGCGGCGCTATCGGCACCGGAGGTGGCGATGGCTGTATCAGGCAAACGGCTGTTCATTGTTGTGCTCCACTGCGTGGGTTGCGCAGGGAACCGAAACGGAGCTCGGGCGCCGGAAGGACGCGGAAGATGCTCATCTCGATTCCTACGCCGGTGCTAACCGGTTCAGGTTCAACGGGTATTATCTCAGCCCAGGAAAACCGGGCACCCCGTCAAGATGAACGCAGAGCTTAGCACCCCCCTGGAACGCCTACCAGTTGCCCCGGAACACTTTGTTCCGCCCACGCCCCACAGGTTGCTTGACCGCTGCGCACCGCCTCATTAGCCTTGGCGGATTATCTACCATGCGAAGGATACCTGCATGTTGCGCCCCCTCTATGTTGCAATCGTGCTCGCCGGGCTTTCTTCTGGCCATGCCATGGCCAAAACCGATCTGATGACCGTCTACCAGGAAGCCCTGGCCAACAGCGCGGATCTGGCGGCAGCGCAGGCGGAATCGCAGGCTTTGCAGGAAGCTTTACCGCAGGCGCGCTCCGCCCTGTTGCCGGAAATCGGCCTGGGTGCGGGCGCAGCCCGGGAGCGAATCGACATCGACGGCGTGGGCAGCGACACCTACTCCACCCACTACTATCAGGCCAGCCTGGTTCAGCCGCTGTTCGATGCATCGAGCTGGTTCAACTATCAGGCTGCCAAGGCAGTCAGCGAGCAGGCGCGACTGGAGTTCTCGGCGACCCAACAGGCGCTGATTCTCGAGGTAGCCCAGGCCTATTTCAACGTTCTGCTGGCGACCGACACCTTGGCCACGGCGCGCGCTGAGGAAGAAGCCTTCGAACGTCAACTCGAACAGGCACGCGAGCGCTTCGAAGTCGGCCTCTCGGCCCGGACCGACGTGCTCGAAGCGCTCGCCGGGTTCGATACGTCACGCGCTGCGCGTCTGACGGCGCAGACCAACCTGGCGGTCAGCTATCAGGCGCTCACCCGTCTGACCAACCGCGATTACGATGACCTCATGGGTATTCGCCATGAGCTGCCGGTCCTGCCGCCGACACCCGCGAGCCTGCAGGACTGGGTAGACACCGCCGCCGTGCAGAATCTGTCGCTACAGGCTGCTCGCCTGGCGATCGACAGCGCATCGGAAACCTTGCGCAGCAGCCGCGCCGGCTATGCACCCAGGGTCAACGCCGTACTCAATCATCAGGCCAGCTTCGGCGGGGCCAGCACCGGAGCGGGCGCCGGTGCTGCGGTGGGCGGAGTAGGCGGTGGTGGCGCAAGTGGCAATGATGTCGAGCGCACCAGCATTGGCGTGGAGCTGACGCTGCCGCTGTTCACCGGCGGCGCGACCACCTCGCGGGTCCGGGAATCGAGCTATCGCCTGTCCCAGGCCGAATTCGCGAGTGAGGCGCAGCTGCGCCGCGTAGTGGAGAGTACGCGTAATCTCTACCGCACTGTCACCTCCAGCGTTGAGGAAGTCGAAGCCCGCCGTCAGGCGATCATTTCCGCCAATGCAGCGCTGGATGCCACGCAGACCGGCTACGAAGTCGGGACGCGCAACGTGGTGGACGTGCTGGAGGCACAGCGCAATCTGTTTCGCACGGTTCGCGACTACAACAACACGCGCTACAACTACATCATCGACAATCTGAGTCTGAAGCAGTCCGCCGGCACCCTGAGCCCCGAGGACCTGAAGGACCTGTCTCGTTGGCTCAATCCGAACTACGACCCGGACCGCCACTTCATCCCGCCCTTCTCCGAAGACGAGGTGGATCAGATGTCGATGGATCGCGAGGAAGCGATTCCGGAACAGGACGGTCCCCTGCTCAATCGGTTCTGAGGGAACCGGCCTCCCGCGACGGATAGCGTCCGTCGCGGGGCGAGCGGGCTAGCGCAGCAGCGCTGCGATGCCGCCCAGCAATGCCTCCAACGCCCCCTGATTACGTTGCACTGCCGCCCGCCCGGCCTCCCCATCTTGCTGTGCTGCCTGCGGATCCGAAAAGTAGCGGACCACCTCGATTGCCAGCTGATTCGCGTCACGAACAACGCGCATCGCACCAGCCTTTCCAAGCAAATCGCTCACCTCGGCAAAATTGAACTGGTGCGGGCCGGACAGCACGGGCAAGCCCAGAGCGGCGGGCTCGAGATAATTGTGGCCGCCGGTGGGTACGAGCGATCCACCGACAAAGGCGACATCCGCACAGCCGAAGAACAGCATCATCTCGCCCATTGTGTCGCCAAGCAGCACCTGATCCGATGGCTGTACCGGCGCGCCGGACGTCCTGCGCACCGCCTGGAGTCCGTGTTCGGCCACCATTCTGGCGACCCCATCGAACCGCTCGGGGTGCCGCGGAACAAGTATCAGCAGCGCGTGCGGATAGCGCTGCAGCACGACCCGGTGAGCTTCGAGGACCGGTTGATCCTCCCCGGCATGGGTGCTTGCTGCGATCCACACTGGCCGGTCCCCCCAATTGGCCCGCCAGCTGTGCGCCTCCGCCTGCGTGGCCGCATCAGGTGTGATGTCGAACTTGATGCTGCCAGTCACCGTGAGCCGGACTTGCTGCAAGCCGAGCTCAAGAAAGCGCCCGGCCTCTGTCGAACTCTGCACCGCAGCCCAGTCGAGCGCGGCGAACATCGGTCGTACCAGCGCTCCGACCCGACGATAGCCGCGGGCCGAGCGCTCCGACAGTCGCCCATTGGCAAGCATGACAGGGACGGATGCGCGGCGACATTCAGCAATCAGGTTCGGCCAGAGTTCGGTCTCCATGATGATGCACAGGCGGGGCGACAGCCTGCGAATCATGCGTCGCTGCAGCCAGGGCAAGTCATAGGGCAGATACGCGTGCCCGACCGAGTCGCCGAACATCCTGCGAATCTGTTCGGAGCCGGTCGGCGTCATGCACGTCACGGTGATGGGCAGATTCGGGTGACGCACGTGCAGTTGACGAATCATTGGTGCGGCGGCTATCGCCTCGCCAACCGATACCGCATGTACCCAGATCCCGCCCGGACGCAGGTCACCGCCCATGGCGAAGCGCTCTCCCCAACGCCGCGCATAGGCCGGCGCGCGCCAGGCACGGTAAATCAGCCGCAGCAGTATCGCCGGCAGCAGCAGGGTGAAAATCAGCGTGTAGAGGAAACGGGGCATCGAGCGGCTTACCTGTAGCAGATGCGGACTGTGCAAGGGCGATAGAGTACCAGATGTGACCCGTACGGCCGGCAGTGGCTATACTAGGAGCCCTTTCACACAAGGTGGCGAATCCCGACCTCATGAGCAACTGCCTGGAAACCGACATCTGCATCCTCGGCGGCGGCATCGCCGGCCTCTGGCTCAACGCGCGCCTGCGCAGCGAAGGCTTCAGCACGCTTCTGATCGAGCGGGGAGCCCTGGGCGGAGGGCAGAGCAGCAAGTCCCAGGGCATCATTCACGGCGGCACCAAGTATGCGCTGCACGGCAAGCTGACCACCGCCGCCGAGGCCATTGCCGGCATGCCCCAGCGCTGGCGTGACTGCCTGCAGGGCAAGGGCGAGGTCGATCTCAGCGGCGTACGGTTGCTTTCCGAGCATCACTACCTGTGGTCACCGGGGAATCTCATCAGCAACCTCGCCGGCTTCTTCGCCAGCAAGGCGTTGCGCGGACGTGTGGATCAGGTGAAGGGCGCCGAGCTCCCTGCGGTATTCGCCAACCCGGCGTTCCGCGGCAAGGTGTATCGTCTTGCCGAACTGGTACTCGACGTACCCGACGTGATCCGCCGCCTGGCCGAACTGTCCGGCGAGAGCCTGGCGGTATCCAGCTCGGCGCAGGTTATGCGACACGGCGACGGCAGCGTCGCCGGCATCCGCATGGGTGATACCACCGTAGTCGCCAGGCGCTACGTACTTACTGCCGGCGAGGGCAATGAGGGTCTGTTGCAAAGCTGGGGCGTGGAGCAGCCGGCGATGCAAAGACGCCCGCTACAGATGGTTCTGGTCAAGGGTCGCGATCTGCCAGCATTGTACGCCCACTGCCTGGGCAGTAGTCCCAAGCCGCGCATCACGGTGACTACGCACCCGTGTGCCGATGGCCAATGGTGCTGGTACCTCGGAGGTGAACTCGCCGAACTGGGGGTCAACATGACCCCCGACGCGTTGATCGACCGGGCTCGTGCAGAGCTCAAGGAACTGCTGCCCTGGGTTCATCTGGATGAATGTCAATGGACGACGCTGCCGGTCAACCGCGCCGAGCCCGCCCAGAGCGGGCTGGTCCGCCCGGATACAGCGTACCTGCAGGCAGTCCACAATGTCCTTGTCAGCTGGCCGACCAAGCTGGCGCTGGCGCCGGATCTGGCCGATCAGACGCTTGGCGAATTGAGAAAGCAGGGAATCGCCCCGGAAATCGCACAGCCGGTCAGCGACCTGCCTACCCCGAAGCTGGCTGCTCCGGTATGGGACGTGGCCTTCTGATGGAGGGTCTGCATAATCACTACCGCTCGCTGGGCAGCACCGGCATGCAGGTGTCCCCGCTGGGCCTGGGAACAGTCAAGCTAGGGCGCAACCAGGGCGTGAAGTACCCCCAGGCGTTCCAGCTTCCCAGCGATCAGGACGCTCGCGAGCTCATCGCCCTTGCGCGCGAACTGGGGATCAACCTGATCGACACGGCTCCGGCGTACGGGACCAGCGAAAGTCGGCTTGGACCGCTGCTGGCCGGCCAGCGCCATCACTGGATACTCTGCAGCAAGGTCGGTGAAGAATTCGACGATGGTGCGTCGCGGTTCGACTTCTCGGCGGCCCACACACGGCTTTCCGTGGAACGCTCGTTGCGACGATTGCAGACCGACTACCTCGACCTGGTACTGCTCCATTCCGACGGAAATGATCTGGCCGCCCTGGATCAGGGCGCCTTCGACATGCTTGAGCAACTCAAGCGCGAGGGCCTGATCCGCGCGTTCGGATTGTCCGGCAAGACCGTCGAAGGTGGCATCGCCGCCCTTCAGCGCAGCGACTGCGCAATGGTCACTTACAACTTGCGCGAGCAGGCTGAGCGACCGGTGCTAGACTTCGCTCTCGCGCACCACAAAGGGATCCTGATCAAGAAGGCACTGGCCAGCGGCCACCTGTGCGAAGACGGCGCGGACCCGGTACAGGAGGGGCTCAGGCTCGTATTGGAACACCCTGCGGTTGCCAGCGCGATTGTCGGCACCATCAACCGTCAACATCTGACCAACAACGTAGCGGCCGTTCTGGCCGTATTGGGTACCTGATATCGGAGCAAGACATGCCACGGATCATCGCACGCAGCAATCCTGTCGTTTTCAAGACCCAGGCAATACGCGTGGAAGCCACACCGGAATGTCTTCGCTACACCCCCGTTGGAAGCCCGATGAATTTTTCCGACATGCTGGCGTTACGTAACCCTGTCAGCGTGGATGATCCCCAACGCTTCGCCATCACGGTCGCCAATCTCGGCGTGTCGGCCGATTTGTGCCTGACCTGGGACGACCGCGAATTTCATCTGATGGTCAGACAGGACAGGCCGGACCGCGATGATCGGGTACTGAAGTTGCTCTCAGGGTATGTGCCGGCGCATGAATTGCGCGTTCCGCTGCTCACCGCCATGACCGAGATAGCCGAAGAGTTGCTGATGGAGGAGCAGTACGGTTGGCTCCAGGGCCAGTACCAGAACACCTGGCTCCCCACCCCCTACGCCAACGAATTGCCGGTGGACAGCAATCGACATTTCACTCTGTCGCCGGCACGCGGTCACACCCGACCGGTGTACTGCGGGGATCTGCAGCTGCAGGAGCGGCCGCGGGCTTACGTCCACCTGCCGACCAACTCGCTGCAACTGGTTTACCACCTGCGGATCGAATTACCCGAATCGGTCAGGCAACTGACCGCGCTGCACGCCGACGAAAAGCTCGATGCCGACGGCCAGCTTACCGCCAGCATGGACTACGACGCCCCCGAGCTGTTTCTGGTCGAGCGACTCGAGCCGCTCGAGACCAGCCGGCTGTTCACACTGGAGAAGGGCCGGCTGGTGGAGCACGACCCGTCCGGCATGGCACTGAGCGAGGCGCTGGCACCGCAAGATGGCTGGATCATCGATTCCCAGCGGACCCATTGGCCGCACGGCCTGGCCACGTTCTAGCAGCCTCGATCGATGGCCTCCCGCTAGCGATCGGACTTTTCCCGAATGCGCTCGACGATCGCCGTGGTCGAGCAGCTTTCGACGAAGTTGAGCACCTTGACGGTCCCACCATAGCTCTGCACGATCGGCGCGCCGACCACCTGCTCTACCGTGTAGTCACCCCCCTTGACCAGCACGTCCGGCCGGATCAGCTCGAGCAATGCCTCAGGGGTGTCATCAGCGAAGGACACAACCCAGTCGACCGCTCCCAGCCCGGCGAGCACCGCCATGCGCCGGTCGACGCTGTTGATCGGGCGTCCCGGGCCCTTGAGCCGGCTCACCGATGCGTCGTCGTTGACCGCCACGATGAGCCGGTCGCCCTGACTGCGAGCCTCTTCCAGATATCCGACGTGACCGGCATGGATGATGTCGAAGCAGCCGTTGGTGAACACGATGCGCTCGCCATGCGCCCTGGCATCCTCGATAGCGACCAGCAATTGTTCGGCGCCCAGAACCCCTCGCTCGCTGCCCTGTTCACGCTGCACCGCCCGGCGAAGCTCCGGAGCACTGATGGCAGCCGTACCCAACTTCCCGATGACGATACCGGCCGCGAGATTCGACAGCCCCACCGCATTGGCCAGCGGCTCGTCCGCGGCCAGCGCGGCCGCCAGCGTCGAAATCACCGTGTCGCCGGCGCCGGTCACGTCAAACACTTCACGGGCTCGGGCGGGAAGATGCAGCGGTGTCTGGCCCCGGGCGAGCAGCGTCATGCCCTGTTCGCTGCGTGTGACCAGCAAGGCCTCGAGTTGGAGTTCCTCGATCAGCGCCATGCCCTTGTCGACCAGTTCCTGCTCGCTGGCGCACTCCCCGACGACCGCCTCGAACTCCGAGAGATTGGGCGTGATCAGCGTGGCGCCGCGATAGATGGAAAAATCCTTGCCCTTTGGATCAGCCAGTACCGGTACGTTCATTTCGCGAGCGGCAGCGATCAACGACTGATGATTGACCAGCGCGCCCTTGCCGTAGTCGGAAAGAACCATCACCTTGACCTTGTCGAGCAGCCCCCGGACCGATGCAAGAATGGCGTCGGCGTCCGTGTCGAAGCGTTCTTCGAAGTCGAGCCGGATCAGCTGCTGATGCCGGCTCATGACCCGCAATTTGGTGATGGTCGGACGGTCTGTGTGCGCCTGGAAATCGCAGAAAACGCCCGCCGCGTTCAGCCGCTGCTTGAGGCTCAGCGCCGCCTCGTCGTCACCCGTAACGCCTACCAGCCAGGCCGGCGCGCCCAGCGCGGAAATGTTCAGCGCGACGTTGCCGGCACCGCCGGGACGATCCTCGATCTGGTCCACCTTCACCACGGGGACCGGCGCTTCCGGCGAAATGCGATGGGTCGGGCCATGCCAGTAGCGATCGAGCATGACATCACCCACCACGAGAACCGGAGCGGAGTCGAAGCGGGGCATGGTCAATTTCATAATCAGTCTGTACCTGTGATGCGGTCCGTCGGGGACCGGTTCATGCTTGGGCGCCAGGCGCCTCGTCCTGAAATTGCATATTGTGCAAACGTGCGTAGTAACCGTTCTGTTCGAGCAACTGCGCGTGGGTGCCGCGCTCGACGATTCGACCTTCATCCATTACCAGAATCAGATCAGCCTTCTCGATGGTAGACAGCCTGTGCGCAATCACCAGCGTGGTGCGACCCTGCATCACCCGATCAAGGGCGGTCTGGATATGGCGCTCGGACTCGGTATCGAGCGCCGATGTCGCTTCATCCAGAATCAGAATCGGCGCATCCTTGAGCAAGGCACGGGCGATCGCCAGGCGTTGGCGCTGGCCACCGGAGAGCAGGACGCCGTTCTCGCCCACCATGGTATCGAAGCCTTCAGGGAGCGCTTCAATGAACTGTCTGGCGTTTGCGGCCTCGGCCGCGGCAACGATGTCCTCACGCGGAGCATCGGCGAGATCCCCGTAGGCGATGTTGGCCGCCACGCTATCGTTGAACAGCGTGACATGCTGGGTCACCAGCGCGATATGCCGGCGCAGGTTGCGCAAGCGGTAGTTGGCCACTTCGACACCATCCACGATGATCTGCCCCTCGGTGTGCTCGTAGAAGCGCGGCAGCAGGTTGGCGAGCGTGGATTTGCCACTACCGGATCGTCCAACCAGCGCGACCATCTGCCCGGGTTCGATGGTGACGTCGATCCCGTTCAACACGCGCTTGCTGGTCCCCGGGTAGGTGAACCCAAGGTTGCGCATCTCCACGCGCCCCTCGAGCCGCTCACGCTCGACGGTGCCGGTGTCGGTCTCCTGCTCCTCATCCAGCTGTTCGAAGATATTTTCTGCCGCGGCGATACCCTTCTGGATATTGGCACTCACCTCGGACAGCTGCCGAACAGGTTTGGGCAGCAGGCCAGCGGCGGTGATATAGGCCACCAGTTCGCCAGGTGTCGCATCACCGCGGAGCAGCAATACAAGAAACATCACCGCGGCCATGGCGCTGTAGGTCACAAGCTGCAAGCTGGGGGTGAAGATCGCACTGGTGCGCGTCATCTTCAGCCCGCGTTTGCGATTGGCTTCGCTGGCCGTATGGAAGCGCTCGGTTTCGTATTCCTCTCCGCCAAAACTGCGCACGACGCGGTAGCCGGTGATGGTCTCCGAGGTGACATGGGTTACGTCACCCATGGCCATCTGAATCTTCTTGCTCTGTTTGCGAAACTTCTTGCTGGCACTGGTTACCATCACACCAATGAACGGAAGGATGGCAATCAACACCAGGGTAAGCTTCCAGTTCATCCACAGCAGATAGGCGAACAGGAAGACGACCGTCAGCCCCTCACGGAAGATCACCTTGATAGCGTCGGTTGCCGCGCCAGTTACCATGGTGGTGTTGTAGGTGATCCGGGAAACGAGATGTCCCGAGTTGTGCTGATCGAAGTAGCGGTTGGGCAGGGTCAGCAGATTGTTGAACAGGCGCGTTCGCAGATCGTGAACAACACCCAGCGAAACCTCGGCGATGAAATAATTCCCGAGGTAGGAACCAATGCCCTGGTATACGGCGATCAGGATGATGAAGAGCGGAAAGCCCCAGATCAACGGTACTCCGAGAAACTGCGCACCACCGCCCTCGTTCAGACCGTCGACGAAATATTGCAGCATCCAGGCCAGTGCCGGCTGACTCGATGCGAAGATGAGAAAACCCAGGATGCTCAGCGCGAAGGCAAACCAGTACGGCTTTACGAAGCCCAGCAGGCGCAGATAGATGCGCGCGGATGAGCGGAGAAAGCTTTCATTTCCGGGATTCCTGGTCGAATCGGTCATGTAAACATCGCTTTGATCGTGGACAACGAAGTCTATCACAAGGGTATCCGCAGAAATTCGTAGCTTCGATGCCAACATCTGTCGCAGCGAAAACAAACTGTTAGACTTGCATCTTTTTCCGGATGAGTAAGATGAGGCTGCTGACCCAGGAAACCTTCGACGGCATGCGCCACGGCGCACAGGTCATCGAAGAGGATTACTACGGCGAGAAGGTACTTCTGCTGGAGGATGGGACCTATCTCAAGCTGTTCAGACGCAAATCCTGGCTTTCTAAAACCGCTTTCTTCCCGCCAGCCAAACGATTCGCGGCCAACGCCCGCGAACTGGCGAGGCGGAACATTCCGTGCCCGAAGGTCATCGCCGTCTACCGTTTGGAGTCCCCGTATCGATCGGTTGTGCATTATCGACCTTTGCTGGGATCAACTTTGCGCAACCTGCTCGACGCTGCAGAAGAAAACCAACAGCACGAACTACTGAGCGGCTTGGGCACGTTCATAGAGCAACTTCACCAAGGGGGCGTCTATTTCCGGTCACTTCACTTCGGAAATATCGTGATCACCCCGGAAGGACGCTTGGGGCTCATAGATATTTCTGATATGCGCTGCCTGAACCGCCCGCTTCCCGTGGGAATGCGTCGTCGCAACTACGAGCATTTGATGCGCTATTCAGAAGACCTGGAGAAACTCTCAGACGCCGTGCGTGTATCCGTGTGCCAGGACATCATCCGGAACTGATCACTCGACACCCAGCAAAGCCGGCAGCGACCAAAAACGGTTGCGCGCGGCGTCATCGGAGAATTGCTGCTGCAAGCGATTCTCCATTTCGCTGCGCAGCGCTTCGATCTGCGCATCAGAATATTCGGAAGCTGTTACCAGGCAAGCCGCAAGAGACAGCGCATCCTTGGCGGTGAACTGCTGCCCATGCTCGCCGACTACCTCCGGCGCTCCGCCACCGTCGCTGGAAATCAGAGGCACGCCGGCTGCCATCGCTTCGATCAGTACTGTTCCGAACGGCTCTCGACTCGAGCTCAATACGAATACGTCAAAAGCCTTGAACAAGCGTCGGGCATCGTGAATCTGTCCGGTAAATACGACCTGATCAGCAATTCCCAACTGGGCAGCGAGGCTTTTCAAATCATGCTCCAGACGGCCCGTACCGCAGATGACCAGCACGCTATTCAACGGAAGGTTCGGTTTGGCTGCAGCAAAGCCTCGGAGCAGTGTCGCCTGGTCCTTGTCGGGGTGCAGGCGCCCGACATGTCCAACGATCCATGCATCACCTGCGATACCGAGTCGCTCCCGGGCTTCCTCTCGCGGATAGAGTGACCGCTTGATTGCGGCGACGTCGATCCGATTGAAGAGCGTGTGCAACCGCTCTTTAGGCCAGGCCGGGAGGGATGTCTGGATATCCTCCTTCACGGAATTGGACACAGCGAGCAGATGCAGCCTGTGGCGGAAGGCGCGGGAGTAGACCTGCCTGCTGAGACGCCGGAAGTCGCCATAGGTATGATGTACGGAAAGGATCGGCAAGTCGGTAGCCATGCACGCGATGTAGCCTGGCTTGGTCCTGTGGGTGATGCACAGACGAAAATCGCGGGTCGCCGCGATCTTGCGAAAATCTCGAATCGCCTTTAGCTTGAAGCCGCGGACCGCGCGCCGGGAACACTCCATGAACAAAACTTCGTCGCAATGGCAGGCCGCCGCTACCGCAGCATTCGAGCGTCCGGTGAGAAACACCGTGGTGACTTTGTACGGCGTGCCTGCGAACAGACTCGCGTACTGGCGGGCCGAGTCCAGATACGGACCTTCGTAGCCGTAGCAGAACTGCAGGACCCTCAATTCGTTGGAGCTCGTCATGTCAGTACGCTTGTTGAATCGACACGCATGGAACATCTCTTGAAGATCATCGAAACCTCATAGGGTGCATGATCACTCGTTAGATGAAGCATGCTTCTATTACGAGTTCCCAGCGTTGAAAAAATTCCCTAATGACGGTGACAGCCGGCTATGTCATATGGATGTTGCTTGAGATCCTTCGCAACGCTTTCGCCTGGATTGCTAGGCGAGCCGGCGCCTTTTTAAAAAAGCTTCCTAGTCCAGGAAAATAGCTAAAGAGCAACCCATGCACCGGAGGGGTCAGCCGATTGCTATTCACTAATGTGCTGTTCTCTAGCGAGAATCATCATCGCTGGAAAGAATACCAATAACCAGATTTCGCTCGGATTATCTATGAGCTTGTTGCCATCGAACATCAGCATCAAAATAGCCACTCCAAGATAACCGCCCCATGGATTGCGCTGCAGCCATGCCTGCCGAAGCGTTTCAGACAACGCTCCAACGAACAGCAGCACAGCAGGAACTCCAGAATGAACAGCAATAGCGAGAAAAAGGTTGTGAGGGTGCTGAATTAGAACGCTCCCATTCTCGATCGTAACGGCAACGTCATTACCGTCACCGCAACCTAGCCATATTCCACACATGTAAAGCTGATTCAAATAGGCCAGCCATAGTTCAATTCGGCCAGCATCAGAGCGCTCTATCAAACCTGACGCGAAAGGAAGATGACTCGCCCCCAAAAACAGTACGACAACACAGATCAGTGCGCCAAATACCAAGAGCATTCTTGTCCAACCAGACGACTTCAGCAGCAACCACATAAACATTATGACAGCAGTCGCAAAAAAGCCTAGGAGCCCGGAGCGACTTTGAAGAATATACCCCACGCAGAATATGACAGCAAAGGCTCCGCTCACTATAAATGACCAACGGCGACCGATTAGCCGACCTGGAATAGCCAGGGCATACAGGCCAACCAAAATCATGCTCGTTAGAATAGGGCCTGAAAGATTACCAGGTAATACCACCAGCCTAGAACCAGGCAAAAACCTGTCTGTCGCCCAATAAAATACGGCGCTACCAACTATAAAGATGACGAGCGACCAGAACGCAGCGAACGCGAAGAGCTCTCCATCAAATTTATCAGGATCAACCCACAGAACAATAAGCGAACAAAACAAAAATATGTACAAGTGATGCTTAAAATAACCGAAGCTCGCATCTGCAATCGCCAAGACTGCCATGAAAGATAGACAACAAAGCCATAACAGCAAGGCGACCGTATACCTTCTTAGCAAACCCTTTCCGCACAACAGCAAACAAAAAGCGGGAAAGCCGAGAAACACATAGTAAAAGTTATTTACAGACTTAGCAGTTGGGAAAAATAAAAAAGCAGCCAAAAACAACAGCAATACTGACGTAAAATAATTTCTAACCGGGAAGAAAAACCGAAGACCCCACATACTAGAACACAATGCTCGGAGCCATCTATTATTCATCAATAGCGCTCTGATCAGCCATTTTTTCGATGAGATCACGGTAGGCTGCTCGATATTTTTCTACCGAGTGATTTCGATTTAGATAATTAAAAGCAGCCTCTCCCGCCCTTTCTCGCTCCGTCTCGTTTAAACGTAGATAGTCTTCCAATGCACTGATCAACGACTCTAGATTTCCGACCGCCACAGCTTTGCCTCCGGCGCCAATAAGTAACGGGTGCATAGCGGGCACTTGGCTCGCCACAAGGGGCAGTCTGGCGCTCATTGCTTCTAGCAAGGCAAGCCCCAACCCTTCGGATAACGAGGGCATGGCAAAAACATCAAACGCTTTAGCGTACCGCAGGGCGTCAGGGACAAAACCAGGCAAGTGTAGAGAGCGGGAAACCTGCAAATCGTCAGCCAAAGCTTCCAATGTATCTCTTTCTCGCCCTTCGCCTATAATTACTAAGTGCAACGCTGGATATCGCGGCTTGAGAGCCGCAAGAGCTTCGACAAGCAAAGTGTGGGCTTTTACTGGTACCAAGCGTCCAATTGCACCGATCAAAAGCACGTCATCGGGAAGGCCAAGCTCCTGACGGGCGGCGGCGCGAGATAACTGTAGCTTCGTAGCTGAAAGAGTATCGATCGCATTTGTGATGGTGATCGTATTGCTTTCCGTGAACCCTGACTTGTACCCCAACAAGTGTAAACGGACCGCTTCCGAAACCCCTACAAAACACCAGCTGGTACTACCCAGTCTACGGACTTGCCCAAGGCGATATTTTCGATCGAAATCACCAAAACCGTGGATTATTCCGATATACCCAGCTTTCGGCAGCCAACGGGACAGTATGAGCATCATACTTATAGGCTTGAATCTGTTGCAGACTATAACATCGAATTGTTCCGCACGGCAGAACTTGAACAGAGTCCACAGAGCTTTTAATCTAGCACCCTTAAGTTCTCGATCCGAAAATTCAAAATATACAGACCTAGACGCCCTGCTAACTGGATCACCCGCTTCGGGCTTCCCCCTCAAATACGCTGACACCACGGTAAACCGCCGCGGCTGAAGCCCAATTACGATTTGCTCTGCCAAATCGGCAAATGCGTGAGTCTTGACATTGAAATCTGGCTGCAGTTGGAGAACTTTGATCGGTTTTGTACGCACATCAGCGGGACCAGCTTTCATAGAGCAGAACCACGTGAAACGGGAAAACCGATTACTTTGAGAGCTTGCCACACCGGAACGAAGGGGCGCCATATGTAACGCCCCAGCACCTTGAATTTAATGTAAGGGTGTATGACCGTGTTGTTAACGTTAAAACCCGGCCTCCATACAAAGTCGTCGCTACGCCGAGTAATGGTTATGGTTGACTTATTCATTAACGAAGCCAAATGTCCGCCCCCCGAATCATTACTAATAACCCACTCAGCCGCACCAACGTACTCGATCAATTCTTTGAGGTTCGCAGAGGTTTTCACTGGAAAGCCAGGTAATGCAGTCCTCAGTCTTGCTTGCTCGCTCGACATGCATGCGAATTCGACTCTCCATCCTCGCCGAGATAAAGACCGAGCTATCATCCGGAAACCTAGAAGCCAAAAGTTTTTCCTTGGCTCGGGAGTCGTGGGGAATATCAAAACGAAGTTACCTCCCCTGGGACCTTCGGGCACGCCGCTCAATATGGGTTGGATAGGGAATTTATCAATCTTGAAAACTTCTTCAACATAATGGTCGACCCACTTGACCATGCTCAATCCGGCCTTCGTATTCTTACAGAATGCACAGGTTGCGCCCTCGAAAGAATTATCGTTGACAAGTAATTTACGCTCCAGCAACCCGGACGAGCGCGAGATTTTTTTTGCGGTAACAAGCGCTACGTTCTTTAGACCCTTACAGCCGTGAGACCAGTTCCCATGTAGGTAGAATCGTTCATAACTCGCTATCACCAAATCGTACTGCGCAGCAAGCTGGCTTATCGGTACATCAAGATGTGGAAGCACATTCAACCACGGAAAGTAGCCCCGCGCCGGGAAGAGCGCATCGCTCGAGATGGTCAATTGGGCACCGCTTGCAGACAGCCGCCAGGCAAGATGTAAGAAAATCGTGAGATCACCCAAAGCGACTAAAGGCAGCACCAAGATTCGCGAGCCATCCAACGGGTGCTGTTGCATCACTTCAATGTTTCTATCGAGCAATTTCCCGTCCTCACTTCAAGCCTTGCCCTGCTTCCCAGAGGTGACAACGCATAAGCCCGGCAGCTTCCAGAACCGATCCCGAGCCGCCTGGTCTGAGAAGAGCGTGATTAGATTAGATTGCATCTGCATCTGCAGCTCAATTCGCTTATGGTCATCTTGCCTGCTCACCTGAATCAGGAGGTCGCTCAAAGCAGCTGCGTCCGCATAAGGAAATGTTTCGCCGCATTCACCAACAACCTCCGGCGCGCCACCGCAATCCGTGCATATCAAAGCATTGCCAGCGGCCATCGCCTCTAGCAAAACCATCCCAAATGGCTCGTGATCGGAAGTCAGGGCGAAAACATCGAATGCACGGAAAAATTTTCGGGCCTCAGGAATCTGCCCTAGAAACTCAACTCGCTCGGCGATGCCAAGCGAGTCGGCCAACGCTGCCAGTTGCTCGTCAAGCTTGCCAGATCCTATGATCACCAAAGTTGCCTCGCTAGGTAGGGAGGACAGTGCCTTAGCGAAGCCTTTCAAGAGAGTAGCTTGGTCTTTGTCGGCGTGAAGGCGCCCGACATTAGCCACGACCCAGGCTTTCTCACGGAGGCCCAGGCGCTGTCTGGCGGCGGATCGGTCAACCTGGGAGTCCTGAACCTCTCGGACATCGATGCGATTCCAGAACGTGCGGAGTTTTTCTTCCGGCCAGCCTGGTAGTTTGCTTTTTATGTCCTTACGTACCGCGTCAGAAACTGCGAACAACATCAGACGCTCGCGAAAGAAGCGAGCAAAAAGTCGCCTGCCGATACGGTTGTACACACCAAACGCGTGATGGACGCCGATCACGGGAAGCCTCGTTGCGACGCACGCCACATAGATGGGCTTCGCGCGATGTGCGATGCATAAGGAATACCTTCCAGCTTCAACAATCTCGCGGACGCGCCTGATCGCTTGAAGCTTGAGGCCACGCACTTCGCGTGCAGACTGTTCTAAAAAAATGACCTCATCCGAAGCACAGCCGGTCACTACGGCCTGATCTGCCCGCCCGGTTAGAAATACGGTCGTCACATCATACTGGGTGTCGTTGAAAAGAGCGGCATATTGCCTAGCACAGTCTAGAAACGGTCCATAGTAGCTATGACATATCTGCAGAACGCGTTGGCGCGCGACACTATTCATTGACTACCACCTTTATGTACCAGCACATCTTCCATGATCAGATACTGCAAGTCTGATCCAAAGAACATGTTCAAGGCATCCGTCGGGGAGCACACCATCGGCTCGCCGCGTCGATTGAGCGACGTGTTCAGTACGACGCCGTTGCCAGTGATCCTCTCTAGCTCCTTCATCAGGTCGTAGTAACGCGGATTGTATTCACGCTTTAGCACCTGCGCGCGCGCTGTACCGTCTTCATGTACAACTTCAGGCACTCGCGCCTTCCATTCGTCGTTCACTTCGAACGTGAACGTCATGAACGGCGACGGGTGATCGACGCTGAGCATCTGGGGCGCGACGGTGTCGAGCATGGAGGGGCAGAACGGGCGCCAGCGCTCGCGGAACTTGATCTGCTCATTGATGCGATTGGCCACGCCAGATGAGCTCGGATTGCCGATGATCGAACGACCGCCGAGCGCGCGCGGCCCGAACTCCATGCGACCCTGGAACCAGGCAACCGGGTTGCCATCTGCCAGCATCTGCGCGATGTGACCGGGCACGTCAGACAACTGCTCCCACTGCGGCTTGCTCGGGTGGCGACCACAGGCTGCGATGACGTCTTCGTTCGAGTAGCTCGGCCCGAGATAGACGTGTTCCATCTTTTCCACCGGCACACCGTTCTGCTCGGAAATATATGCCGCGGCGCCGACCGCAGTACCGGCGTCGCCCGAGGCCGGTTGGACAAACAATTCCTTTACGTCAGGCCGGGCGATAATGCGCTGATTCAGCTTAACATTCAGCGCACAGCCTCCGGCGAAGGCGATCCGCCCGGTTTCGCGGAGGATATCGCCGAGATAGTAATCGATCATCTCCAGCGCCAGTTTCTCGAACAGCGCCTGAATGCTGGCGGCGTAGTGTATGTAGGGATCGTCGGCAATATCCCCTTCACGCTTCGGCCCGAGCCACTCGATGAGTTTCGGCGAGAAGTAGTAACCCTTGCCCTTTTCCTTGTAGCGGCGAAAGCCAATAACGTTGGCGTAGTCGGTGTTGATCACCAGCTCGCCATTTTCGAACTTGGCCAGCCGCGAGAAATCATATCTTGCGGCGTCGCCGTAAGGCGCCATGCCCATGACCTTGAACTCGCCGTCGAGCATCTCGAAGCCCAGGTATTCGGTGATTGCACCGTAGAGACCGCCGAGCGAATCAGGATCGTAGAACTCCTTGATCTTGTGGATCTTGCCGTTCTCGCCCCAGCCGAAGAAGGTGGTGGCATATTCCCCTTTTCCATCGATCCCGAGGATGGCGGTTTTTTCCTTGATACCCGAACAATGGTAAGCGCTCGATGCGTGTGCCAGATGGTGTTCCACCGGCTCGAGACGAACCTTCTTCGCATCGAAGCCGAGTTGCTCGAGACACCAGAGGATCTTTCGGCGATAACGATTGAAGCGACGGTTGCCAGCGAAGATCGCGTCAAGCGAACGGTCCGGCGCATACCAATAACGCTTTGCATAGTGCCAGCGAGCCTTGCCGAAAATACTGATAGGCGCGAACGGGATGGTGACGATATCGACATCGGCAGGCGTGATGCCGGCCTGTTCCAGGCAGAACTTCGCGGATTCATACGGCATACGGTTCTTCGCATGCTTGTCGCGCACGAAGCGCTCCTCTTCCACCGCAGCGATCAGCTTGCCGTCGATGTAAAGCGCCGCAGATGGGTCGTGACTCAAAGCGCCTGAAAGTCCGAGAATCGTTAATGCCACTGGATTGCCTCTTGTCCGTTCGGCGATGCGCTCGACACTGAAGCGCAAGCACGCCGTCAAAAGGCGAAGTATAACGTCTCATCCACGGCTTTCGTTAGCCCGGATTGCCTTCGCATCAAGCAGGCGGCAGTTGCTCATCAAGCCAGCGCGCTACCGGACTGGCTGCTGGCCAGTTGCGTATAAGCCGAGCTCGGTCGCGCTGCCAGGCCTTCACCCAGCTGCCCGTTCGGGAGTGCGCCTGAAGAGCATCCAGATCAATGAGCACGACTTCGTCGCCGTTCCAGATGAGATTGGTTGCCTTGAAATCACCATGACTGATTCGCTGGGCTACCAGCGCGCGGGTGGTCTGCAGCAATGCCTCTTGCAAAGCCGGATCGGGCAGCGTGTCTCCTGCTGGACCCAGCACCGCCAGCAGATCCTGGCCATCACAATGCTCGGTAATCAGCCAGGCCCGGCCGCGGAGGGGCCCGAAGCGTTGTTCCACCATGCCCAGCGGCCTGGGCGTCGCAATGCCGAGAAAGCGCAGACGGTGGGCGGCAAGCCAGGAATGCCAGGCGCGGCTGGGACGCCAGAAGCGTTTCAGCCAGTGCGTGAAGCCTTTTATGTTGTACCGCTTGACGACCACAAGATCCGGGCCCAGCTCGGTCCTCGCAACAGTGCTGCTGCCACCATCCTTGAGCAGGACCCCCGTGAATGCGCTATCGGGGTCGTCTAGAAGATTGGACATCCGTGATGCCTCATCGCGGGGGGCTGCCACGAAGCGGGTCCAGCTGCGTCGAACCGAGAACAGCGTACAGTCGCGAAGCGCCTTGCCCAGAAAGTCGGCGAGGCGCCGCTGTCGAACCTTGCGCACCTCAGACGCCAGCTGATCCGCTGCAAGCGAACGTGCGGGATGGACGTGCAGATAGGTGGCGAGCAAACGAGGCTGGCACGCGTCCCATTCCGGTGGAAGCTGACCCAGTAAAAGTGCCAGATTGTGCAGCGCCACCGGACCAGGCAAGCAAGTGTCGCCATGCGACTCGATGGCATCACCGTCGATGACCCAGAGCTGCTCGCCTTGCGCAAGAAAATTGCCCAGATGCATGTCGGTCTGAAGCAATCCATGTTGGTGCAACTCGGCGACCGCCTTCACCGCCCGGCAGATGATATCCAGAGCCGGTTCGGTACCTGGCAATGCAGGCTGCGCGGCTTCCCACTGGGCCTGCAGGGTCTGTGCATCATCGACAAAACGCGTGGCAAGAAAGCAGCCCCCACCAGCGAGGGCACCAGTGGCGAGTACTTCCGGGGTGGCAACACCGACCCTGGCGAGCGCTTCGATTCCGCGGAGCTCGCGTTCAAAGTGCCGGGGTCCAGGGGCGGCGATGAACAGCTTGACCAGCACCTTCTCGCCGTCGAGGCGACCTTCTCCGACCAGCCGTTTGCCCGGAAGCACGCGCAACCAGCCGATGACATGCAGTTTACGGCCGTCCTGTAACTGCAGATGCAGCGGCAATGGTGGCCGGCGCCCAGCCTTGCGAAGCATTTTCACTTGCTTCATCGACCGCTCCTCCTGCTGTAGCGGGTATCTATTTGACGGACGAGCTCACGGCCGTCGGCGTCGAGAGCAGGCAGTCCCAGATAGGCCAGCACAAAGCGCATCCGCTGCGTGCGACTGGTGGTAGTGCAGCGCAGCAACAAGGTGGTGAGTTCTCGTACGCGATCCCGCTCGCCCAGCCATGCAGCGCGGGTACGCTCAAGATCGATCAAGCGTGCGCCGGCGCCGTCACCGTCGAGCTTGAGAAAAATATGTCGGGGGTAGAGGTTGTTATGGACCTTCCCCGCGCTGTGCAGCGCTCGGATCAAGGCGGCGGTGGCGCGGATAAGGTCATTCCGTTCAGGCACTGCCAGCTCAGCCCAGCGCTCGAGCCAGACGGTCAGAGGCTCGTAGGCATCCAACGCACGCGTCATCAGGATGGCGCGATCATCCCCATCCCGGTGGGTCTGGTGAAAGAACGCTACTTCCAGAGCAGGAATGCCCGCATGCGCGTAGTTCTGGATCGACCGGAACTCACGGGCAAACGTCAGCTCTCCACGCGGGTGAGACAGGGAGCGATGTCGATGATTGGCCTGTCGCTTGAGGTAGAACGTTTGGCGTCGGCCGTTGATATCGTCGAGCTCGAGCCGATGGACACTGCTCCAACCTGAACCGCGCGGGGTGGGCGGTGCGTCACCGAGACGCAGCGTCCAGAGCGCATCGAAGCTGTCGAGCTGATGCCGGCGAAGGACCTCACGGGCGTTGACCGCGATGAATGGCGGTTTCATTCGCGACCCTCGAAAAAGCCCAGCACCGCCGCAATACGCTTACGGTCCGAGGCCTGTAGCGGACGTTCACCCGTATACCACCGGTAGAAGCGCAGCCGTTGGCTGCGGCTGAGTACCTGCTTGCCGAGCTTGTCCAGACAGGCCAGATCCTTGATGACGCGATATTCGAGCATCGGGCCCCACCAGAAGCTGCCGCCGGGACAATCGATCAGGTAGACATCCGGATACGCCTTGCCGTCGACGAGAATGTTGCGCCACTTCAGATCGTTATGCGCAAATCCCTGCTCGTGCATCATGCGGGTTGCATCGGCAATCTGCCTGGACACATGCGCCACCCACCGCCCATCTCGCAATCGCGGATCATGGCTGCGCGCGAGCCTGGCAAGATCATCGGTACCGTTCAACTCCTGCGTGATCAGCGCGCCGCGATGAAACCGGCCGTCCCGGCGCTCGAGCCCGAAACCGACGACCACCGCCGAAGGGATGCCCCAGGCATGGAAGTTGAGCAGGTTTTCCCATTCGGCGCGGATTCGCGGGCGCCCGATATACCGGCGCAGGTTCTTGCCCGCTTCGGTGTAACGCTTGACGTAATAAAAGCGGTCGCCCACCCACACCTTGTGAACCGTACTGAGCGGATCCTGGGTAATCGCCTCGCCCTGGAGCGCGAATACCGTATCGAGGTCGGCGAATGCCCGCCCGCTGTCACCGGTGGCGTATTCCGGGTTGAGTGTCCAACGCTTCATTCACCTCGCCCCGGTGCGTATTTGCGTTGGAAACGGGTCTGCAGCCGCGTCGCCTTACGTTCAAGCATGGCCAGCAACACGGCCTCCTCGGTCACGATCTGCCGAAGCGGTTTGCGAAAATAGGTCTTCAGGAAACGCAACTTGTCGCGATCGGTCAGGCCGATCCCAAGCGCGGAGAAGTACAACCCGGCGAGGTCCTTGTCCCGCCAGCGGCGCGGCACCGACGGGCGTACCTGGGCGCGATGCAGGTCAATCAGCGACAGCGGCAGATGATCTGGGCGCGGCGGCTCGGAAACATTCAAAAGGAAGTGACAGATGTAGAAGTCGCGGTGATTCACTCCACCGCGATGCATGCGCGCCGCCATGTCTGCAACAGCATGAATCAGGGCGTACTTCAACGCCGGCTCGGGTGGCTGACTCAGCCAGTGACTGGAGAAGTCCTCCAGGCTAACCGTCGGAGCAAGCTCTTCGGTAATAATGAAGGAATGCTGCGCGGCGGGGTTGCTGCCCTTCTCGCCATAGGCGACCGCAGTCATGGTCGGCACGCCAGCTGTGTTCAACGCATGAATGGCCTTCCACTCCTGACCGGCGCCGAGCACCGGAGCCTTGGCGGTCAGCCAGTTCTTGATGATTTCGGCCCAGCCCACTCCGCGGTGAATCTTGACGAAATAGCCACGGCCATCGACCTCAGTGCGCAGGGTCCGGCGTGCCTCGAGCTCGCGAAAGACCTCGCCTTCCAGCTCTTCCACCGCAGCAAACGCATCCCGTCCAGCCCACAGGCTGCGAAAGGGCTCTTCGAGGATCAGCTTCAAGGACGCTCCTCCAGGATCACGTCAGCAGCCTTCTCCGGCAAGCTGTACAGGTCCGCCTGGTCAGCGAACTCCAGCGCATTGTGATGCCAGCGGCTCCTGGCCCCTTCGTCGCTCAGCATCTTTTCGAGATACGCATCCAGACGCTGCTGATCGAACGGGCCCGGCAGCACCAGGCCGCAGTCCGCTTCCTCGATGTAATGGGCATAGCCGCATACGTCGGTGACCAGTACCGGAAGCCCCGCCACCAGCGCTTCGAGCAGAACGGTCCCGGTATTTTCATTGTAGGCAGGGTGGATCAGCAGATCCGCGCCAAGCAGGAACCGTGGCACGTCATCACGCCCGCTCAGAATCTGCACCTGCTCGCTCACACCCTGCGTCCGTGCGAGCAACTGAAACGGCTTCGGATCGTCCTGCCCGATGACCATCAGCCGCGTGCGCTTGCGCAGGGGTCTGGGAAGAGAAGCGAGGGCTCGTATCGATCGATCGAGCCCCTTGGTCTTGAAGCCCGAACCGATCTGAACCAGCAACAGGTCGGAGCCGAGACCGAATTCTCGGCGGAAATCGGCGCGCACCTCGCTGGCGTTGGCCGGTGCGCGGCGATCTGCGGCGATGCCCGGCGGCAGCATGTGAAAGCGCTCGACGGGTGTGCGGTAGTGCTTCATGAACAGCGGCTGCTGGATGTCCGAGATCATCAGAATCTCGGTTCCCGCCTCAGGCGAGAAGACGGCTCGCTCATATTCGGCGAAGTGGCGGTAACGCGGACCGAAGCGGTACAGCGGATTACGCAGTGTCTGTGCCTTGTCCTCGAAACAGGGGTCGGCGGCATAGTAGACATCCAGGCCCGGCATCTTGTTGAATCCGACGACTCGATCGGCAGGGCGCCTCGCCAGATCCGCCTGTACCCAGGCAGTAAATTTCTCGTTCCGCCGATGGTTGGACAGGGCACGCACCGGCGCGACGATGACGTCGAAACCTGCCGGCACGTCGCCTTCCCATATGAGCGTATACACGCGAATTGCGTGCCCGCGCTGCTGGCACACCTTGGCGATGCGCATGAAGTCGCGCTGCAACCCACCAAAGGGAAAGTACTTGTAGAGAATGAACGCCAACTGCATCAGGGGGCTCGCTTATCCAGCAACAGGGCTTCGAGCTCGGGGAATACCCTGTCGGGGTTGAGTCGGGTGAAGCATAGCGGCTGCTCCCGCTTGAGGTCGAAACGACGCGCCTCGTCCGGCGTCGGCTGATAGCTGCAGGTCTTCTGCAGGCACGGCGCGCATGACGGGTAATCGCTGGACAGATGCACCTGTGAAAACCCGTAAGCCCCGGTCAATGCCGGATCCGTCGGGCCGAACAGGGATACGGTCGGCACATCGAGGGCAGCCGCGAGGTGACCCAGGCCGGTGTCGACGGCGACGCAGGCCGATGCGCTGGCGAGAATGCGCGCCATCCCGGCGAGCGAGAGTCTGGGCAGGACCTCCACCCCATCCACACCGCCGGCGATACGTTCCGCGCGCGCCTTTTCACTCGCGTTGCCCCAGGGCAGCCGCACATCCAGTCCGTTCTGCGCCGCGCGCCCGGCGAGCTGCTTCCAGTACAGCTCGGGCCAGTGCTTGCTTGCCCAGGTAGTGCCGTGAAGAAACAACACGAACGGCCGCTGCGGCGGCGTGCCGGCCAGCAGTTGGCGGTCCAGTCCGTAATGGCCGATTCCAGGCGGCAGAGGGTATCCGAGCGCACGGGCGAACAGCAGCCGCACCCGCTCGACCGCGTGCTGCCCCCACGGCACATCGCATTGCACGTCGTAAAAACGGCTGGCTATCGGCTCCCGTGCCGAATCCCGGTCCAGTCCGACGACAGGGCCTTCGGCGTACCGGGTCAGCCAGGCGCTCTTGAGCAACCCCTGGGCATCAATGATTGCATCGTAGCGTGTCGCCCCCACCCGCTGCTTGAAACGCTTCCACTCTCCGCTCATGGCCGCCTTGAGCGGATGCTTGCGCCAGCGGCGGATAGCGACAGGGATAACTTCAGCCACCCCGGGGTGCCAGGCGGGTATCTCGGCAAACCCTTCCTCGACAACCCAGTCGAACTGGATACCGGGAATAGCCTGGCGTGCATCGGTTATCGCTGGCAGCGTGTGGATCACGTCGCCCATGGACGATGTCTTGATCAGCAGAACGCGCATGCTCAGAGTCCCTGCGGATCGGCGAGGGGTGTCCCGACGAGCCGATCCAGCGCATCGATGACCATCGGCGGACTCAAATCGCGCAAGCAGTTGTAATGACCGTAGCGGCAGGTTCGGTCGAAGCACGGACTGCATTCGATGCCGAGCCTGACGATCTCCACCTGCGATGCCAGTGGCGGGGTGAACCCTGGCGACGTGGAGCCGTAGACCGCCACCAGGGGGCGATCCAGCGCAGCGGCAACATGCATCAGCCCCGAGTCATTGCTCACTACCGCACTGGCGCAGCTGAGCAGATCAATGGCATCTGCCAACGTGGTTTCGCCGGCCAGATTGACCGACTCTTCACGCAGGCCCGGCACCAGCCGCTCGCGAATCTGCTCGCCAACGGGATGATCGTTCTTCGAGCCGAACAACCACACCTGCCAGCCGAGGCGAATCTTGTCATCGGCCACCTGCGCGTAATAGTCGGCAGGCCAGCGCTTGGACTCGCCAAACTCCGCACCGGGGCACAGCGCCAGCACCGGCCGATCCAGCTCGAGGCCGAACCGTGCAAGCGCTGCGTCGCGGCTGGCCGGGTCGATGGCCAGCGCGGGCTTTGGATAGGGCGTAGTAATGGAATGATCAGGCTCGAAGGCAAGCGCCATGAAGCGCTCGATCATCAGCGGATAGCGCTGTTTGTCGAGCACGCGGATATCGTTGAGCAGGCCGTAGCGCATCTCGCCACGCCAGCCGGTGCGCCTGGGCGTGCCGGCAAAGAACGGCACCAGCGCAGACTTGAGCGAATTGGGCAGCACGATCGCCTGATCGTAAAGCCCGGCCAGCCCTTTGCCGATACGCCGGCGCTCACCGATCTCCAGCGCCCCGTGTCCGAGGGGGAAGCTCAAGGCGCGATGAACCTCCGGCATACGCTCAAGTATCGGCCGACTCCATTCCGGCGCCAGCACATCGATGGTGCAGTCACCATGACGCGCTTTCAGGCAGGCGAACAGGGTCTGCGCCATGACCATGTCGCCTACCCAGCTGGGGCCGATAATCAGAATATTCATGAGCTGCAAGCGCCGAGCTGCAAGCTGCAAGCGGTCCGGGCCGAGCGGCGAGCGGCGAGCGCGTGCTCACAGCCTGCCGCTTGCCGCTGGCTGCTTGGCGCTCTCAGCGGACCAGCGTGCGCCATTCGGCGTGCGCCTGGGTTTGACCGCTGACCAGATCGAAGTAGGCCTTTTGCAGCTTCTCGGTGATCGGACCGCGGCGGCCAGCGCCGATCTTGCGCCCGTCGAGCTCCTGAATCGGGGTCACCTCGGCAGCGGTACCAGTAAAGAAGGCTTCGTCAGCGATATAGACTTCATCGCGGGTGATGCGCTTCTCGACCAGCTCCAGGCCATGTTCACGCGCCAGTGTCAGGATGGTGTTACGGGTGATGCCATTGAGGCAGGCGGTTACCTCAGGGGTGTAGATCACGCCATCCTTGATGATGAAGATGTTCTCACCCGAGCCCTCGGCAACATAACCTTCCGGGTCGAGCAGCAGCGCTTCGTCGGCACCGGCGCTCAGCGCTTCCTGCAGGGCCAGCATCGAATTGATGTAATGACCGTTGGCCTTGGCGCGGGTCATGGAGATGTTCACGTGGTGGCGCGTGAAGGAGCTGGTGCGGACCTTGATGCCGACTTCCAGTGCTTCCTGGCCCATGTAGGCGCCCCAGTCCCAGGCAGCGACGATAGTGTGCACCTTGAGGCCGGTCGCGCGCAGACCCATGCCCTCGGAACCGAAGAACACCATCGGCCGCAGGTAGGCGCTTTTCAGATTGTTCTCGCGGACGGCTGCGCGCTGAGCTTCGTTGAGCTCTTCCTTGGAGAACGGGATGGTCATGTTCATGATCTTCGCGGAGTCGAACAGACGATCGGTGTGCGCCTTGAGCCGGAAGATCGCCGTGCCATCCGGAGTGTTGTAAGCACGCACGCCTTCGAACACGCCCATGCCATAGTGCAGCGTGTGCGTCAGAACATGCACATTGGCCTCACGCCACGGCACCATTTCACCATCGAACCAGATAACACCATCACGATCAGCCATCGACATAGCAGCCCGCTCCATTAAACGTATCTTGTGATTGACCCCAGCTTTGTTGCCCGGCTTGAGCGTCCCGCTTGCCAATGGCGCCTGGTTCGGGCCATGGCGCTTACTGTTCCGGCAACCATTGCTGCCAGAGCGTGATGACTCCGCGACGGAAATCGTGGAACTGGTCGCCGCTTACCTTGCCCGGCTGCTTTTGCAATGCCAGGCGATGGGCTGCTGCGCGGTAGGCCTTGTAAGCCTCCTGCAATCGCTGAACGTCTTCACCGGCGATCAATCCGGCGTCACGCAGCCCATCGAGAATTCTGATGTTATCCGTATAGCGCAGTAATTCGGGGTACCGGCACGACCAAGCCAGAACCGCATATTGCACCATAAATTCGATATCGACGATACCTCCGGCGTCCTGCTTGAGGTCGAACAGCGAATCGGCTTCGAATGCCGACGCGGCGAAGCCGGCCTGGGTTGATTGCGTAGCGAGGTTGTCGCGCATTTTCTGACGCATGGCGGTCACTTCCTGCCGCAGCGTCGCCTCATCGCGCTCACGGCCGAGCACCTCTGCGCGCAGCTCGTTGAAGCGATGACCCAGCCGCTTGCAGCCGACCAGTACCCTCGCGCGCACCAGGGCCTGATGCTCCCAGGTCCAGGCGTCCTCGCGTTGATAACGAGCGAATGAGGTCAGGGAGCTGACCAGCAGGCCCGACTCACCGGACGGCCGAAGCCGCATATCGACGTCATAGAGCGCGCCGGAAGTGGTCTGGGTGTTGAGAATATGGATGATCCGCTGGCCGAGTCGGGTGTAGAACTTGCTCCCCTCGATGGGCCTCGCACCATCGGTCTCCGCATCCGGATCGCCGTCATGTATGAATACCAGATCCAGATCCGATCCGTGTCCCAGTTCGATCCCGCCCACCTTGCCGTAGCCCACGACGACGAAGTCGAGATCACATGTCGAGCCGTCCACCCGGCGCGGCAACCCGTGACGCTGCGTCATCTCCCGCCAGGCCAGTTGCAGCACCTGCTGCAAAATGGCCTCGGCCATCCAGGTCAGGTAGTCACTGACCTTCATCAAGGGCAGCGAGCCGGCAATTTCCGAGGCAGCGACACGCAGCACGTGAGCGCGCCGGAAATAGCGCAGCGCTTCCATCTGCTGCTCGAGATCATCCTCCGGAATGCGCATGAGCTGTTGGCGCAATTCATCCACCAGCTCGTCAGTCTCCGGCGGGCGATACAGCCGGCCGGCATTGAGCAACTCGTCGAGCACGACCGGATAACGGGTAATCTGCTCGGCGATCCAGGGACTGGCGCAGCACAGCGTCAGCAGCTCGCGCAGGGCACCGGGGTTTTCGTTAAGCAACAGCAGATAGGCCGAGCGCCGCGCGACGGCTTCCACCAGCGGCAGCACGCGGTCCAGCGCAAGATCCGGATCGGACTGTTCGCTGGCCAGCCCCAGCAGCCGCGGCATGAAGACATCCAGGCGCTCGCGACCCATCCGCTGCATCGCCTTGACCTGCGGTGAGGCGAGCAGCCCGCCCAGCTGCCGCCAGGCCTCGTCCGGCTGCGCAAAGCCCGCCTCGCGCAGCTGCTCGAGCGCCTGATCGGCATCGATGGTCCCCTCCCAGAGCGGCAGCCACTCATCGAACGGGACTGCGTCGTCGCCCT
This sequence comes from Halopseudomonas nanhaiensis, assembly GCF_020025155.1. Classification (NCBI taxonomy): domain Bacteria; kingdom Pseudomonadati; phylum Pseudomonadota; class Gammaproteobacteria; order Pseudomonadales; family Pseudomonadaceae; genus Pseudomonas; species Pseudomonas nanhaiensis. The sequence continues at coordinate 820,791 of NZ_CP073751.1, read as the reverse complement.
CCTCTTCATCCGGGTCGGCGATGACACCGGCGAAATGGCGGGCAACATGGCCGCGATGGGTCTCGAGCGTTTCGCGAAAGGCCTGCCAGCCCTCGAATCCGAGCACGTGCGCGACCCGCGTCCGGGTCTGCGCATCGGTCGGCAGCATCTGCGTCTGCCGGTCGTCGATGGCCTGCAGCGCATGCTCGGTATCACGCAGGAAGAGATACGCACCCTTGAGTTGATCGACTGCTTCGTCAGGCAGGTAACTGTGCGCCGCGAGCATGTCCAGCACCGGGAGGATCGGCCGCTGCTGCAGGCTGCGATCGCGCCCGCCATGGATCAGCTGAAAAGCCTGGCCGATGAATTCAATCTCGCGAATGCCACCCGAGCCAAGCTTGACGTTGTCCTGCAACCCCTTGCGCTGCACCTCGCGCTTGATCATCAGCTTGAGGCTGCGCAGCGCCTCGATGGCGGCGAAGTCCAGATAGCGGCGGTAAACGAACGGCTTGAGCATGGAAAGCAACTCGGCCCCGGCTTCCTGATCACCCGCTACCACCCGCGCCTTGATCATCGCATAGCGCTCCCAGTCTCGACCCTGGTCCTGGTAGTACTGCTCCAGCGCATCGAAGCTGAAAACCAGGGCGCCGCTGTCGCCGTAGGGGCGCAAGCGCATATCCACTCGAAACACGAAGCCGTCCACGGTTGGCGCGTCCAGCGCCTTGATCAGCTTCTGACCCACCCGGATGAAGAACTCCTGATTCGACAGGCTGCGCCGCCCGCCCTGGGTCTCACCACCTTCGGGGTAGGCGAAGATCAGATCGATGTCCGAGGAGAGATTCAACTCCTGGGCGCCGAGCTTGCCCATGCCCAGTACCACCATCTGCTGAGCCGCACCGCCATGACCGGTGGGCGTCCCCATGGACACGCAGCCCTGGCGATACAGCCAGCGGTAGGCCTGGTCGATACAGGCGTCGGCCATGTCCGACAGATCGCGCGTGGTCTGCATGGTCGACGCCTGGCGCAACAGGTCGCGCCAAATGATGCGCACCTGATGATACTGACGAAACTGGCGTAGCGCCCTGCCCAGCTCGTCCTCCGAGCTGATATCCGCCAGCGTTTCAGCAAGACGCAGCGCAAGCTCGCCGGGCTCAAACACCCGCTGCAGATCGCCACGTTCTCGCATCGCCTGCAACAGGCCCGGATTACGCCGCAACTGCTCAGCCACATAGTCGCTGCCAGCGAGCACCAGCCGCAGCTCCGCCATCAATCGGTCATCGCATTCGGACAGGCTGAGCTCAGAGCCTGCCTGCTCGGCAGCGGCTCGCCATTGAGCGACGTGATGATCGACCAGCGGAACGAGAGCGGTGGGCAGGGGCAGCTGAGTGGGCATGGTCTATCCTTTGGTTTACTTATCGGGGCAGCTTGCCACGCTCGCACCGGGCATAAAAGATCAACAAGCAATGTTCACGAACGAGTCTTGTAGTTTTACTACATAAAACACCTGTCAAGGGTGGCGATCAGGGAGCTTTGTGTAGTAGAACTACAGGATCATGCACACCTGCCGTGGCTGCGGCTGTATCGCGCCGAGCTGCGGTCAAGACCCACAAGGTCTGGAGACCTCAAACGATGAAGCAAGACGATCTGGATCCGCAGGAAACGCAGGAATGGCTGGACGCACTGGAATCGGTGCTCGACAACGAAGGCGAAGACCGCGCGCACTACCTGATGACCCGCCTGGGTGAACTGGCCAGCCGCAGCGGCACGCCGCTTCCCTATGCCATCAATACCCCCTACCGCAATACCATTCCGGTCACCGATGAGGCGCGCATGCCCGGTGACCTGTTCATGGAACGACGCATCCGCTCGCTGGTTCGCTGGAATGCGCTGGCGATGGTCATGCGGGCCAATCTGCAGGATCCGGACCTGGGCGGGCATATCTCGACGTTTGCATCGAGCGCCACCTTGTACGACATAGGCTTCAACTACTTCTTCAAGGCGCCAACCGAGGAACACGGCGGCGATCTGGTGTATTTCCAGGGCCATGCGTCACCTGGCGTATATGCGCGGGCCTTCATGGAGGGACGCATCAGCGAGGATCAGCTGGACAACTTCCGCCAGGAGGTCGACGGCGAGGGGTTGTCGTCCTACCCGCACCCCTGGTTGATGCCGGACTTCTGGCAGTTCCCCACCGTGTCGATGGGTCTCGGTCCGATTCAGGCGATCTACCAGGCGCGCTTCATGAAATATCTGGAGCACCGCGGCTTCATCGAGCCGGGCAAACAGAAGGTCTGGTGTTTCCTCGGCGACGGTGAAACGGATGAACCCGAATCACTTGGCGCCCTGTCGCTGGCGGGACGAGAAAAGCTCGACAATCTGATCTTCGTGGTCAACTGCAATCTGCAGCGCCTGGACGGCCCGGTACGCGGCAACGGCAAGATCATTCAGGAGCTGGAAGGCGGTTTCAAGGGCTCCGGCTGGAATGTCATCAAGGTGATCTGGGGCCGCCTGTGGGATCCGCTGTTCGCCAAGGACGACAACGGCCTGCTGCAGCAGCGGATGGAAGAGGTGGTCGACGGCGACTACCAGAACTACAAGGCCAACAGCGGCGCCTACGTGCGTGAACACTTCTTCGGCACGAGGCCCGAGCTGCAGGAGATGGTCGCCGACCTGTCGGACGATGAAATCTGGAAGCTCAACCGCGGCGGTCATGACCCGTACAAGGTCTACGCCGCGTACCATGAGGCGGTCAATCACACCGGTCAGCCTACCGTCATTCTGGCCAAGACCATCAAGGGATACGGCACCGGCGCAGGCGAAGCGCAGAACACCGCTCACAACACCAAGAAGGTCGATGTAGACAGCCTGAAGAAATTCCGCGACCGCTTCAACATCCCCATCAACGACGAGGATCTGGACAAACTGCCGTTCTACAAGCCTGAGGAAGGCAGCGCGGAATACAAGTACCTGCACTCGCGGCGCGAGGCGCTCGGCGGCTACATGCCGCAGCGGCGCAAGGACAGCTTCCGGGTGCCGGTGCCGCCGCTGGAGACGCTCAAGACCATCCTCGATGGCAGCGGTGACCGCGAGATATCCACCACCATGGCGTTCGTGCGGATTCTCTCGCAGTTGGTCAAGGACAAGGAGCTTGGCCCACGCGTGGTGCCTATCGTGCCTGACGAAGCCCGTACCTTCGGCATGGAGGGCATGTTCCGTCAGCTGGGCATCTATTCGTCGGTCGGCCAGCTCTACGAGCCGGTCGACAAGAATCAGGTCATGTTCTACCGGGAAGACAAGAAGGGCCAGATTCTCGAGGAAGGCATTACCGAGGCCGGCGCCATGTCCAGCTGGATCGCTGCTGGTACCTCCTACAGCACGCACAACCAGCCGATGCTGCCTTTCTACATCTTTTATTCAATGTTCGGCTTCCAGCGCATTGGTGACCTGGCCTGGGCTGCCGGCGACAGCCGCACCAAGGGTTTTCTGATCGGCGGCACCGCAGGGCGCACCACGCTCAACGGCGAAGGCCTGCAACATCAGGATGGCCACAGCCACATCCTCGCCTCGACCGTACCCAACTGCCGCAGCTACGACCCCGCCTATGCCTACGAGCTGGCCGTCATCATTCAGGAAGGCGCGCGGAGGATGATGGAAGAGCAGGAAAACGTCTTTTATTACCTGACGGTGATGAACGAGTCCTACCAGCAGCCTGCGATTCCCGCCGGAGAGAAAATTCGCGAGTGCATCATGCGGGGCATGTACATCCTGCGCGACTGCGACAAACCGGCCGAGCATCACGTGCAGCTGCTCGGTAGCGGCACCATCCTGCGCGAGGTCATCGAGGCGTCGAAAATGCTCGAGGAGCGCTTCGGCGTGACGGCCGACATCTGGAGCGTGACCAGCTTCAACGAGCTGCGCCGCGACGGCCTGGCAGTCGAGCGGCACAACCGGCTGCGTCCGGGCGCGCAGCCGAAGAAGACGTTTGTGCAGGAGTTGCTCGACGGCCGCACCGGCCCGGTGATCGCCGCTACCGACTACATGAAGCTCTACGCCGATCAGATTCGTCAGTGGGTCCCGGCGACCTACAAGGTGCTGGGCACCGACGGCTTCGGGCGAAGCGACAGTCGGCGCAAGCTACGCCACTTCTTCGAGGTGGATCGCTGCTGGATCGCCTATACCGCCCTGGCGGCGCTCGTGGAACAGGGTGAACTGGAAGCCACGGTACTGACCGAGGCAATCGAAGCGTTCGGTATCGATCCGGACAAGACCATCCCCACCGATTGCTGAGGAGTACGGTATGAGCGAACTGATCAAGGTACCGGACATCGGCGGTGAAGGTGAGGTCATCGAGATTCTGATCAAGGAAGGCGACACGGTCGAGCCGGAGCAGAGTCTGGTCGTTGTGGAGTCTGACAAGGCAAGCATGGAGATCCCCAGCCCGAAGGCCGGCGTAGTGAAGTCGATCAAGGTGAAGATCGGCGACACCCTGAAGGAAGGCGCGGAGCTGATCGAGCTGGAGTCGGCCGACAGTGCGCAGCAAGCGGAGGGCGAAGACGCTGCGAGCGGCGGCGACGACAAACCCGTCGACGAAGCGGAAGAAGCGGTGGCAGATGATGCCGAGAGCAAGCCGTCTCCCGCCGAGACTGTAACCGAAGCCGACTCGTCCGCCATCAGGGAGGTGAAGATTCCCGATATTGGCGAGAACGCAGCAAAGATTATCGAGATACTGGTCAAGCCGGGCGATAGCGTCGAGAAAGAGCAATCCTTGCTGGTACTGGAATCCGACAAGGCCAGCATGGAAATCCCCGCGCCGTTCGACGGCGTGGTCGAGTCGGTCGATGCCAAGCTCGAACAGGACGTGAAAACCGGCGATCTGATCATGCACCTGCGGACCGCCGATGGCGAATCGAAGCCGTCAGAGAACACATCCAAGCAAGGTGAAGGGGCTGGATCAAGCGGCTCGGCAGACAAGCCAGCGGTGGCGAAGCCCGACGACAAGCCCGCCGGCGCGGCCCCTGGCTATGCTGACAAGGGCAGCGAGGCCAGCACCGAGCGCCCCGAACCCCCACCGGTTGGCGGCCCCAGTCGCGACGGCAAGAAGGTTCATGCCGGCCCGGCGACACGTCAACTGGCGCGGGAGTTCGGCGTCGATCTCGCACAGGTACCGCCTAGCGGGCCGAAGGACCGCATCCTCAAGGAAGACGTGCAGAACTTCGTCAAGGAGACACTGAAAGGCAGTGGGCCGCAAGCTGCTGCGCCGGGAGGCGGCGGTATTCCGCCGGTTCCCGAGATCGACTTCAGCCGCTTTGGTGAGGTGGAGGTCCGTGACATGACGCGCCTGCAGCAGGCCGGCGCGGTGAACATCCATCGCAGCTGGCTGAACGTACCGCATGTGACGCAGTTCGATCTGGCCGACATCGGTGAATTGGAGGCGTTTCGCAAGGAACAGAAGGCCGCCGCCGAAAAGGCAGGCGTCAAGCTCACCGTGCTGCCGTTTCTGCTCAAGGCCTGCGCGCACCTGTTGCGCGAGCAGCCGCACTTCAATGTCTCACTGGCGGCCAATGGCAAGCAGCTGGTGCACAAGCAGTATGTGCATATCGGTTTTGCCGTCGACACACCGGACGGGTTGCTGGTACCGGTGATCCGCGATGTGGACAAGAAAAGCCTGCTGCAACTCGCTGGCGAGGCCGCGGAGTTGGCCGACAGGGCGCGCAACAAGAAGCTCGGTAGTGATGCGATGCAGGGCGCCTGCTTCACGATTTCCAGCCTCGGACATATCGGCGGGACCTACTTCACGCCCATCGTCAACGCACCGGAAGTGGCCATTCTCGGGGTCAGCCGGGCAAGCATGCAGCCGGTCTGGGATGGCAGCACATTCCAGCCTCGGCTGATGCTGCCTCTGTCGCTGTCCTACGATCACCGTGCAATCAATGGCGCGGCGGCGGCGCAGTTTACCAGGCGGCTCGGGGAGCTACTGGGGGATATACGGACGATGCTGTTGTAACAGGGCAGCGCGGTCCCTTGTGGGAGCGTTCGTGGGCGCGACGCGGCGATGTGCAACCTTCTTCGCGGCCGGGTCCGCTCCTACAGAACCCCGGCAACCGCGACCTCTCGTGCAGGAGCGCACCTGGGCGCGAGAAGGCGCTGTGCAACCTGCTTCGCGGCCGGGTCCGCTCCTACAAACAACCCTCGCAGACGCGAAGCTTTATGTAGGAGCGCACCTGGGCGCGAAAAGGGAGCTTGATCGGGGCAGTCCGTAAGCGACTTGGCACCTCCTTCAACCATAAAAAACCCCGCCGAAGCGGGGTTTGGTTTGCCATGACACGAATCAGTCGGTAAAGACCAGTTCGTCGCCGTCGACCTTTGCCTTGATCGTTGCACCAGGCGGGAAGTCGCCAGCCAGTATCCGCTGCGCTAGCGGGTTCTCGATCCAGCGCTGGATTGCCCGCTTGAGCGGTCGTGCGCCGTATACCGGGTCGTAGCCGACTTCGCTGAGCTTCTCCATCGCCTCGTCGGTAATTTCCAGTCCCAGTTCGCGCTCGGCCAGGCGTTGACGCAGACGGCTTAGCTGAATGCTGGCGATGCCTGAAATCTGGTCCTTGCCCAGCGGCTCGAACACCACGACCTCGTCGATCCGGTTGATGAATTCCGGGCGGAAGTGGTTGCTCACGGCGTCCATGACGGCTGCATGCTGCGCTTCGCGATCACCGACCAGTTCCTGAATCTGCGCCGAACCCAGGTTCGAGGTCATCACCACTACCGTGTTACGGAAGTCGACGGTCCGGCCCTGACTGTCGGTCAGGCGACCGTCCTCCAGCACCTGCAGCAACACGTTGAACACGTCCGGATGGGCCTTCTCTACCTCGTCCATCAGGATCACCGAATACGGCTTGCGACGTACCGCTTCGGTCAGGTAGCCGCCCTCCTCGTATCCCACATAGCCCGGCGGCGCACCGATCAGTCGCGCCACGCTGTGCTTCTCCATGAATTCGGACATGTCGATCCGCACCATCGCTTCTTCGGTATCGAAGAGGAATTCGGCCAGCGCCTTGCACAGCTCGGTCTTGCCCACCCCGGTGGGGCCGAGGAACATGAACGAGCCGCTCGGGCGATTAGGGTCGGCCAGCCCCGCGCGCGAGCGACGCACTGCATTGGAGACCGCCACCACCGCTTCGTGCTGACCGATCACGCGCTTGTGCAGTGCGTCTTCCATGCGCAGCAGCTTGTCGCGCTCGCCTTCTAGCATCTTGCTCACCGGAATGCCGGTCCACTTGGACACGACCTCGGCGATTTCCTCGTCGGTCACCTTGTTGCGCAGCAACTGGTTCTCGGTCTTGCCGTGCTGCTCGGCCATCTGCTGACTGCGCTCCAGATCCGGAATGATGCCGTACTGCAACTCGGCCATGCGGTTCAGATCGCCCTTGCGCCGTGCCGACTCCAGCTCCTGCTTGGCCTGCTCAATCTTCTCCTGAATCTGCGCACTACCCTGCACATCGGCTTTCTCGGCCTTCCAGACTTCTTCCAGATCGGCGTATTCGAGCTCGATCTTGGCGATCTCTTCCTTCAACTTCTCCAGGCGCTTTAGCGCGGCGTCGTCGTCTTCCTTCTTGAGCGCTTCGCGCTCGACCTTCAACTGGATCAGGCGTCGCTCGAGTTTGTCGAGTGCCTCGGGCTTGGAGTCGATCTCCATGCGAATGCGGCTGGCCGCCTCGTCGATAAGGTCGATCGCCTTGTCCGGCAGCTGACGGTCGGTGATGTAGCGGTGGCTGAGCTTGGCTGCCGCAATGATCGCGCCATCGGTGATGGTGATCTTGTGGTGCAGCTCGTAGCGCTCCTTCAGCCCGCGCAGGATGGCGATGGTGTCTTCCTCGCTCGGCTCATCGACCAGCACCTTCTGGAAGCGACGCTCCAGCGCCGCGTCCTTTTCCACGTACTTGCGGTATTCGTCGAGGGTGGTCGCGCCCACACAGTGCAGCTCACCGCGGGCCAGGGCCGGCTTGAGCATGTTGCCGGCGTCCATCGAACCTTCAGCCTTGCCCGCACCAACCATGGTGTGCAGCTCATCAATGAACAGAATTACCCGACCTTCCTGCTTGCCCAGTTCATTCAGTACGGCCTTGAGCCGCTCCTCGAACTCACCGCGGAACTTGGCACCGGCGATGAGCGAGCCCATGTCCAGCGACAGCAGGCGCTTGTCCCTCAGCCCGTCCGGCACCTCGCCGTTGACGATGCGCTGCGCCAGACCTTCGACGATAGCCGTCTTGCCGACGCCGGGTTCGCCGATCAGCACCGGATTGTTCTTCGTACGCCGCTGGAGTACTTGGACGGTTCGGCGAATTTCGTCGTCGCGGCCGATGACCGGGTCGAGTTTGCCGTCTTCGGCTTTCCTGGTCAGGTCGACGGTGTACTTGTCCAGCGCCTGCCGCGATTCCTCGGCGTTGGCGTCGTTGACCGATTCGCCACCGCGCAGGTTTTCGATTGCAGTCTCGAGCGCCTTTTTCGACACGCCTTGCCCCAGCAGAATCTTGCCCAGAGCATTTGAGTCGTCCATTGCAGCAAGCAGCACCAGCTCGCTGGAGATGAACTGATCCCCACGCTTTTGCGCCAGGCCATCGGCCTTATTGAGCAGACGAGCAAGGTCCTGCGACAGGTTCACATCGCCACTGGGATTGGAAATCGTTGGCAGTTTGTCGACGGCGTCGACCAACGCGGCACGCAGCGCATTGGTGTCGAACCCGACCTGGCGCAACAGCGGCTTGATTGACCCCTGCTGCTGATCAATCAGCGCCAGCATCAAGTGCAGGGGTTCGATTTGATTGTGATCGCGACCAACCGCCAACGATTGGGCGTCGGACAGGGCCACCTGGAGTTTGCTGGTTAAACGGTCAATGCGCATGGATCTTGTCCTGTCTTGAAGGCCGGGGTGCCCGGCAGGTTCAAACGAGTGATGGACTTTAGATAGGGACAATTATCGCCCTTTCAAGGTCCGGCACATTGACAGGAGTCAAAATTTTGTCGGATCAAAGGCTCAGGAGGCCAACCAGATCAGCGAGGCGAAGCGACCGGTCGTTCCGTCGCGTCGGTAGGAATAGAAGCGTTGCGCATCATTTACAGTGCACAGACCGCCGCCATGGACAGCGTTCACACCCGCCCGCTGCAATCTGAGCCGGGCGAGCTGGTAGATGTCGGCAAGATGATGACCCGGGCGGGTAGACGCTTCGAATGCCTGCTCCGCTGCCGGGTCGTGCTCGACAAAGACCTGGCGCACCTCAGCTCCCACCTCGAACGCAGTAGGACCGATAGCCGGGCCGAACCACACCAGCAGCTCATTCTCGGGCGTGCGCAACGCTTCGATGGTCTGCTCGAGAATGCCGCCGGCGAGCCCGCGCCAGCCCGCGTGCGCGGCAGCGACCCGGGTGCCGGCTCGATCGCAGAACAGCACGGGCAGGCAATCGGCAGTCATGATGGTGCATGCTATTCCCGGCTGGTCCGTCCAGCTGGCGTCGGCATCCATGACCTGCGTCGGATCGGCGGGTACCACTGTCGTGCCATGGGTCTGCTCCAGCCAGGCTGGTACGCACCCCAGCGAGTCGACCAGCACGGTGCGATTGGCCGCGACCGCGGCAGGATCATCTCCGACATGGCTTCCCAGATTGAGCCCGGCCCAGGGCGCGACGCTGCTGCCACCCTCACGGGTCGTGACGCAGGTGCGCACCTGCGGTGGAGCCGGCCAGTCGGCAGTCAGCCAGGCACTGCTCATTCGCCGATTTCACCGTCGTCGCGCAGCATCGCCAGCAATTGCCGCATGTCTTCCGGCAGGGGCGACTCCCAGCGCATCGCGCGCCCGTCGTCAGGGTGCTCCAACTCAAGGCGGCGCGCATGCAGCGCCTGGCGCGGAAATTCGCGCAGCATTCTGATCAGCGACTGGCTGGCTCCCGGGGGGATGCGCAGCCTGCCGCCGTAGGTCTGGTCGCCAACAAGGGGGAAATTTATATGGCTCATGTGCACGCGAATCTGGTGCGTGCGCCCGGTCTCGAGTTTGACCTTCACATGGGTGTGCGCGCGGAACCGGCTGATCACCCGGTAATGGCTGACCGCATCCTTGCCCCCGGCGACCACTGCCATCTTCTGCCGGTTGCTACCGTGGCGGGCAATGGGTTGATCGACCTTGCCACCGGCCGTCATCACCCCGACCACTACACATTCATATTCGCGGGTGACTGTTCTCGCCTGCAGCTGGTTGACCAGAGCGTTCTGCGCCTCCAGCGTCTTGGCTACGACCATCAGGCCGGTGGTGTCCTTGTCCAGTCGATGAACGATGCCCGCACGCGGTACCTTGGCCAGCTCCGGTGCGTGATGCAGCAGCGCATTGAGCAGGGTCCCGTCCTGGTGCCCGGCTGCCGGATGCACGACCAGCCCAGCGGGTTTGTTGATCACCAGCAGCGCATGGTCCTCGTAAACGATGTTCAGTTCGATCGCTTCCGGCTGCCAGTCGCCTTGCGTCTCGCGCTCGGCATCCAGCTCCAGCTGCTCGCCGCCGTAGACGGTATCCCGGGTGCGGACAGATTTGCCATCCACCTTCAGGCTGCCGTCCTTGATCCAGGTCTGCAGGCGCGAGCGCGAAAAATCGGGGAACAGCTGGGCGGCGACCTGGTCGAGGCGCTGGCCTCCGGACTCGGGGGCAACCTGGGCGGACAAGCGAATACGATCTGACATGGGAACTCACGTAAAGCGCGCGAAAGGCGCCAGATACACAGGCCGAATCCCGTTTTGGTTTTCGCCTCTGCGCTGTGGTTAAATACGGCTCTTCAAGGCACCTGCCGAGCAGGCGGCGTGCCAGGAAACGAGGTCCAACTATAACAGGACGCCCACCCAGGCAACAGCTTGCGGTCGTCCATCCGGATGTCACATATGTCGATGAAACACCTGTTGCTGGTCGGTTTGTTCGCCCTGTTGGCGGCCTGTTCTTCCAACACCAAGACGCTGGACGAGTCCCTTAGCGAATCCGAGCTGTACAGCATGGCGCAGGAGGATCTGGACGCCAGGAATTATGGGCCGGCCATCGAGAAGCTGCGTGCGCTGGAGTCCCGTTATCCGTTCGGTCGCTTCGCCGAGCAGGCCCAGCTCGAGCTGATCTACGCCTACCATCAGAACAACGAGCCGGAAGCGACACGCTCCTCGGCCGATCGCTTCATCCGACTGCATCCGCAGCACCCGAATGTCGATTACGCCTACTACATGCGCGGCATGTCCTCGTTCAACCGTGACCGCGGCATTTTCGAGCGTTTTCTGCCGCTGGACATGACCCGTCGCGACCCCGGCGCCGCCCGCGACTCCTTCAACGAGTTCGCCCAGCTGGTCAGCCGCTTCCCCGACAGCCGTTACGCACCCGATGCGCGCCTGCGCATGGTGTATCTGCGCAACCTGCTGGCCTCGTATGACGTCCACGTCGGCCATTACTACCTCAAGCGTGGCGCATTCGTGGCCGCCGCCAATCGCGGGCGCTATGTGGTGGAAAACTTCCAGCAGACCCCGGCCGTACCCGACGGCCTGGCGCTGATGGTCGAGGCCTACGATCGCCTGGCCATGGACGATCTGAAATCCGACGCACTGACGGTTCTGCAGGCAAACTATCCGGATCACCCCAGCCTGGAAGACGGCGAATTCCGTCACCATGTCGAGCCGGCACAGCGCGACGCCGGATGGGTCGAGTCGATGACGGTCGGCGCGCTTGACCGCCTGCTGACACCACCACGTCAGGGCGGCCGCACCGTGGCCGAGCGCGAGATGGAACGCCAGTACCAGGACGCCCTGGCTGCCATCCCCAGCGACATCCGCACGCCCGTGCAGGAGCAGGAACGCGATCGCTCCTGGTTCAGCCGCCTTACGTTCGGCCTGTTCGACTGATCGGCCTCCTGCGGCATGTGACGCCTCCGGCGCGCATGCCGCAGCTCTGCGCAACATTCAACGCGTAACCCCAACTTCAGCTCTGCCGCAGGGAACATCACCCCGGTGCTCTCAGCCTCCACAGTACTCACCTGATACAGGCCCTCGTACCGCCTGGGCGTCCTTCACGACGAGCCTCCGATCGCTCGCTCCCTGGCCGACGCGCGTGGCGCTATGGCCCTCGCCCCGGTTCGGCTACACTGGCGCCCTCCGATTTTTTCACAGGGATGACGATGGGTCTCATCAAGTTCATTCTGCTGTTGATCGTCCTGTTCGCAGCGTTCACATTCTGGCGCCAGTATCAGGCCTGGCAGGCGAGCAAACGTCGCCCGCCGCCTGCTGCAGACAAGCCGCCACTCATGGTGCGCTGCACACATTGCGGCGTGCATCTTCCAGAGGATCAGGCAGTACGCGAGGCGCAGAACTGGTACTGCAGTACCGAGCACCTCGAAGCGGACCGCAATGGCTAGGCAGGAAGACTCCCAGCGAGCGCGGATCGTCAGGATCTACAACCTTTACCGGGTAGTCCTGGCCTTCCTCCTCGCGCTGTTGAGCACCTCGCTGCGCGATGGTCTGCTCGATCTGGCCAACCCCGAACTGTACGAGGCGGCCAGCTGGATCTACCTGCTGGTCAACGTCGCCATCGCCCTGATGCTGCATCAGGGGCGCCGTGATCTTCATCTGTTCGTCACGGCGGTTCTGGACATCTTCCTGCTCAGCCTGCTGTTCTATGCAGCCGGTGGTGCCGGCAGCGGCTTCGGCAACCTGCTGCTGATTCCGGTCGCCACAGGCAATATCCTGCTGCACGGCCGTATCGGCCTGCTGCTAGCCGCGCTGGCCAGCCTGGCGCTGATGTATCTGACCTTCTTCCTCAGCCTGTCGATGCCGGCGTTACCGCAGAATTATCTGCAGGTGGGCGTGCTCGGCTGCATCTTCTTTGCCGTCGCGCTCTTTGTGCAGCGGCTCAGTCGCAAGGTGCAGCAATCGGAGACGCTTGCCCAGCAGCAGGCGGTGAGTCTGGCCTCGCTGGAGAAGCTCAACAAACTGATCATCCAGCGCATGCGCACCGGCATCGTGGTGGTGAACAAGCGGCACCAGGTGCTGCTGGCCAACGAAGCGTCTGCGCAGATGCTTGGCAAGCCGATCATGCGCGAGATGGAGCTGGAAGGTCTCTCCTCTGCGTTGGCCCAGCGACTGCAGCAGTGGCAGCAGTACCCCTCGATCCGCGCACTGCCGTTCCAGAACCACAGCGGCGGCGCAGAGCTGATGGCCAACTTCAAACCGTTGACCCAGGCTGGTGACGAGACGGTGTTGATCTTCCTCGATGACAACGCCCAGGTCGCTCAGCAGGCGCAGCAACTCAAGCTTGCGTCGCTAGGGCGACTTACCGCCAGCATCGCCCACGAGATTCGCAATCCGCTTGGCGCGATCAGCCATGCCGCGCAACTGCTCAGCGAATCGGCTCAGCTGACCGAGCAGGACCTGCGCCTGAGCGAAATCATCCAGCAGCATTCCAAGCGCATGAACAGGGTCATCGAGACGGTACTCGAGTTGTCGCGTCGACGTCCGAGTGAACCGCAACTGGTGGATCTCGGGCTCTGGATGGAGCAGTTTCTGCAGGATTTCGAGCCGTCGAAGCTGGCCTCGGACATGATCGAGTTCGAATGCGAGACTCAGCCCGACGGGGAACCCATCATGACGCGCATGGACCCCAATCAGCTCAGCCAGGTGCTCGGCAATCTCTGCCAGAACGCTCTGCGCTACAGCGGCCGCGAAGGCGAACCGCGAACGATCTGGATTCGGTTGTACATCAATCATGAGACCGATCTACCCGTGCTGGAAGTGATCGATCACGGGCCGGGAATCGATGCCGACCACGTGCCGCACATCTTCGAACCGTTCTACACGACCGAAGCCTCCGGCACCGGCCTGGGTCTGTATATTTCCCGCGAACTGTGCGAAAGCAACCAGGCGAGGCTCGAGTACGAACCCCTGGAACCTCGCGGGTGTTGCATGCGCATCACATTCGCGCACCCCAAACGCTTGGTATGATGGACTTCGCCAACCGGATTGCAAGGAGCATCCCACATCGCCATGACTAGCCCGCTGGTTCTGATCATCGACGACGAGCCGGACATCCTCGAACTGCTCGACATGACGCTTCGCCGCATGAACCTGCGCACGCGCAGTGCCACCACACTGGCCGCGGCGCTCGACATGCTGCGCGAAGAGCGCTTCGACCTGTGTCTGACCGATATGCGCCTACCCGACGGTGACGGAATGGCTGTGGTCAGACATATTCAGCAGAACTGCCCTTCCCTGCCGGTGGCCATGATCACCGCTTATGGCAGCCTGGACACCGCCATCACGGCGCTCAAGGCCGGCGCTTTCGATTTTCTGACCAAGCCGGTGGATCTGCAGCGCCTGCGCGAGCTGGTCAACAGCGCGCTCCGCCTGAGCCAGAAGGCAGAAGCAGAGCCGGAGACGGCGGTCGATGACCCGATCCTGGGCATGTCACCGCCGATTCAACAGCTGCGCGGACAGATCGCCAAGCTCGCCCGCAGCCAGGCGCCACTGTACATAAGCGGTGAGTCCGGCAGCGGCAAGGAGCTGGTCGCCCGGCGGATTCATGCACTTGGGCCACGCGCGAGCCACCCGTTCGTACCGGTGAACTGCGGCGCCATTCCGTCCGAGCTGATGGAAAGTGAATTCTTCGGGCACCGCAAGGGCAGTTTCACCGGCGCCGTGTCCGACAAGCCCGGCCTGTTCCAGGCGGCCAAAGGCGGAACGCTGTTTCTGGACGAGGTGGCCGACCTGCCGATGGCCATGCAGGTCAAGCTGCTGCGCGCCATTCAGGAAAAGGCCGTTCGCCCGGTGGGCACCCAGCAGGAAGAAACGGTCGATGTGCGCCTGTTGTGCGCGACGCACAAGGATCTGGCCGCAGAAGTCGCTGCCGGGCGTTTTCGTCAGGATCTGTTCTACCGCATCAATGTGATCGAGCTGAGCGTGCCGCCGCTGCGCAAGCGACGCGAGGACATCCCGTTGCTGGCCCGGCACATCCTCACCCAGCTGGCGGTCCGCAACGATCTGCCGTTACCCAGACTGACCAGCGCATGCCTCGAACAACTGTGCAATTACCGTTTTCCGGGCAATGTTCGCGAGCTGGAAAATACGCTCGAGCGGGCGTTCACCCTCTGCGAGGGCAACGTAATCGATGCCGAGGATATTCTCCTCTCGGGCGCGGCGCAGACCAGCGAGGAGAACGTATCGCTCGGCGACATCGATTCGCTGGAGGATTACCTCGATGACATAGAGCGCCGGGCGATCACCCAGGCGCTGGAAGAGACCCGCTGGAACAAGACTGCAGCGGCCAAGCGACTGGGTCTCACCTTCCGCTCCCTGCGCTATCGGCTCAAGAAGCTCGGAATGGAAGACTGACTCGGTACACGTGCGGCCGGTCGCCGCAGGTGGCGCCTTGTGGTTTCCCTGCGCAAAGCCCGGCCGGGGCGACGAGCCTCACAGCCTACCGGGGCGCCAATCGCTCGGCCGGCGCGTAGGGTGACGGGTCGATCTCCGGGGCACGGCCCAGGATCAGGTCGGCCGCCAGACGGCAGGATGCCGGCGCCAGCACCAGCCCGTTGCGGTAGTGTCCGGCATTCAACCATAGCCCGCTCACGCCCGGCACCTGGCCGATGAAGGGTATGCCATCCGGCGACCCCGGCCGCAGACCTGCCCACTGTCCTACCGGCTGAAGCTCGGCCAGCGCCGGCAACAATCGCAGTGCCGACTGGCGGAGCGATGCGAACCCTTCGGCCGTGGTGCTGGCATCGAAGCCGCTGTGCTCGAGCGTGCTGCCGATCAACACATGCCCGTCCTGTCGGGGGATCGCGTAGCGACCTTCGAACAACACCATGCTGGGCAACCAGCCAGGCGCGCACCGGTACAGCTGCATCTGACCCTTCACCGGCTGAACCGGCAACGACACCCCCAGGGGCGCCAGCCAGTCGCCACTCCAGGCGCCGGCGGCCAGCACCACCGCGCCGGCTTTGACGACGCCCGCGGACGTACGCACACCCTCCACCCGGCCTTCGCGCACCACCAGTTCGGTGGCCGGTGACTGTTCCAGCAGAGTGAAGTGCCGATGGCCGGCAAGCCAGGCCAGCAGTGCTGACATCAACCGTGGGTTGCGCACGTTGGCAAGATCAGCCTGCCACAGGGCGGACGTGAACCCCGGCGCAAGGTTCGGCACCTGACGGTAGATGAAATCCGAATCGACGCGGCGCAGTGGCTGCCCCTGGCTGCGTGCCCAGCTCAGCGCCTGACCCTGTTCGGCGTGATCCAGCCACATCAGCCCGCAGCTGCTGACCTGCGGATCGATCCCGGTTCGCTGCGCAAGCTGTGCTGCCAGCCGGGGATAGAAGCCTTGCGACCAGACTGCCAGCGCCTGCACCGCATCGCCGTAGCGCCATGGATACAACGGGGACACGATCCCACCGCCAGCCCAGGAAGCCTCCCGCCCCGCCCGCTGACGCTCAAGAAGCGTGACGCGAGCGCCTGCTTCGAGCAGGTTCAGCGCCGTGAGGCAGCCCATGATTCCCCCGCCAACGATGATCACATCCTGCATTAGGCTCTCTCTGTTCCAGTGTTGCCAGGCGGCGAGCTTAAACTACCCTCAGGGTGAATCGCCATGATCTGAAGCAAGGAGCCGGTGCGCGCAATGTGCTCTGGACCGGCCTCTTTTTTAGACTATTCGCCTAGGTTTTGTATGTATTACCGCCTCGGAGAAACCGGTATCATTGGCGCAGTTTTTCGCAAGAGGCGACATGTTAATGACAGCAAAAAACGTAGATGTCTTGCTGGTCGGTGGTGGTGTCATGAGCGCTACACTAGGAATGTTGCTCAAACAGCTCGATCCCGCAATGACCATTACCCTGGTCGAGCGTCTGGATCACGTGGCTCACGAAAGCACGGACGGCTGGAACAACGCAGGTACCGGTCATGCCGGTTACTGCGAGCTCAACTACACACCGCAAGCCCCTGATGGTTCGATCACCATCGACAGGGCGCTGGGCATCAATGCTTCGTTCGAGGTATCGCTGCAGTTCTGGTCATACCTGGTCGAGCAGAACATCCTTCCGGCTCCCAATAAGTTCATCAACCCCACGCCGCACCAGAGCTTTGTCTGGAGCGAGAAGGACGTGGCATTCCTGCGCAAGCGTCAGGAACTGCTTAGCGCCCACCATTTGTTCGCCGACATGAAGTTCAGCGATTCGCCTGAGCAGATCGCCGAGTGGATGCCGCTGGTCATGGATCAGCGCAACCCCAGCGAAAAGGTCGCCGCTACCCGCGTCGAATACGGCTCCGATGTCGACTTCGGCTCGCTGACCCGCAACATGATCGACTGGCTGAAAAAACAGGAAGGCTTCGACCTGCATCTCCGCCATTCGGTCGACTCGCTGCGCAAGAGCAAGCGCGGCACCTGGCGGGTGAAGGTCGAGGATGACGCCAACGGCGGCGAGAAGGAATTCAACGCGCGTTTCGTCTTCCTCGGTGCCGGCGGTGGCTCGCTGCCCTTGCTGCAGAAATCGCACATCGACGAAAGCCAGGGCTACGGCGGCTTCCCGGTCAGCGGCCAGTGGCTGGTATGCCAGAAGCCGGAGATCGTCAAGCGTCACCGCTCCAAGGTCTACGGCAAGGCTGCCGTAGGTGCGCCGCCGATGTCCGTACCGCACCTCGACACCCGCATCATCAATGGCGAGCCCGCTCTGCTGTTCGGTCCGTTTGCCGGGTTCACCACCAAGTTCCTCAAGAAGGGCTCGGTGTTCGACCTGTTCTCTTCGGTCCGTCCATACAACGTGGCACCGATGATGGCGGTGGGTCGCGACAATCTGGACCTGACCCGCTATCTGATTTCCGAGTCGTTTCAGTCGCACAAGGATCGTGTCGCCTCGCTGCGCGACTATTTCCCGCAGGCACGCGAGGAAGACTGGAAGCTGCAGGATGCAGGAATGCGGGTGCAGATCATCAAGAAGGATGCCCAGGGACACGGCAAGCTGGAGTTCGGCACCGAGATCGTCGCCGCCAAGGACGGAACCCTGGCCGCGCTGCTTGGCGCTTCACCGGGTGCATCCACCGCGGCGCAGGCCATGCTCGACGTACTCCAGCGCTGTTTCAAGGAGCAGTTGGCTACGCCTGAATGGCAAGCGCGTATTCGCGACCTGATCCCGTCCTACGGTCAGTCACTGGTCAACGATGCTGAACTGCTCAAGCAGGTGCGTGGCCGCACCCTCCGTACGTTGGGCCTGGTAAAGGCCTGAGCAAGAGGCCGGCGGGTCCCCCGCCGGCTCCTTACCTTTTCAACTGCTGTGACGCCTCATCGAAGCGTTCGATGCGCTCCCGCGTGGGCGGATGGGTAGACAGGAACTCTCCGATTCGGCTCGTCTCTCCCTGCCCATGCGTGGCCTCCAGCCTGCGCATGATGCTGGCAAAATGCGCTGGATCAATGTCACGTTCAAGCAGCACTTCCAGAGCAAAACTGTCGGCCTCGGTCTCCATGCTTCTCGCATAGCTCAGGTTCGCCAGAATGGCGGGCAGGCTTGTGGTCAGATCGGACGCTGCGGACAGGTCACCGGTTATCGACATCATCAGCCAGAGCGCGAGCGAACTTTGCACAATACCGCGCAGGCCATGCCGGTGGACGACATGCCCTGCCTCGTGCGCGAGAATGGAAACCAGCTCGGTGTCGTCAGCCGCCAGTTCGACCAGATCGTCGGTGAACACCATGATCCCACCCGGCAACGCCAGCGCATTGGCACCGAGCGCTTCGCTGGAGCGCAGCTCGATCCTCCACGCCCGGTTGGGGTAGGCCTTGTTGAGCGACGCCATGAGCGGGGCAAAGGCTTCCTTCAAACCGGCTTGACGCTGGTCATCCAGCCCGCTGGGCTCAAGCCAGTATTCGTCCAGCGTGGACATCGACTGCTCGCCTACCCACTGTTCGACATGCGCTGGCACCGCCTGCGCAACCAGTCCGGAGATCCATGGAACGCCCCAGATGATGCTGCCGACAAGAAAGGCTGCGACCAGCATCGCACTCGCCAGAATCAGCCGCCAGTTGGTTTCCAGCCGATGCAGCAGACCTGTTCGGGGAGCGCCTCGCGCGTCGCGAGCCAGGGCCGCCAGGCTCGTCTGATCGGAACACTCGAAGATCGCCACATTGTCGAGCCAGAGATAACTCGCGGCCTTGCCGACCTGCATCCCGAGCCTGACCTGGCGCGCCGGGTAGCGCTGCACCGCGTCCGCCAGGATGAGTACCAGGCAATCGCCCTCCAGACGCAGCCGCGCAGCATGACCGGCGCTACGCCGGCCATCGAAATACTGCCCGCCGAGCCAGCCGTCAGACAAGCGATACGCCCAGATCGAAGGCTTCGCCGATCTCCTGGCCGACAGCGCTGGCATGCTTGACTTCGCTGGCGACGAAACTGTCCAGGTCACCATGCACGGCGACCTCGGTGCAGCTGGCGCGGTAGGCTGCCATGCGTACCTTGGCCCACGGTGTGAAGAACCCGAGTGTCAGAGCGATCAGCAGGCTGTTGCTCATGAATATCCAGACCATGCGCCGCTTGCTCAGGGTCGAGCTGAACCCGTGCAGGCCGAGTACCGTGGCGTTGAACACCAGATTGGTCAGTCCAGCCATGAAATACCCGAACAGCGCCAGATAGCCGATGATGGCCACGATGATTGCCGCGCCGGGGTGGACCAGCTGGCTGACGATACCGCCGACGACCGCAAAGCCGATCACCACGCCGATGATTCTCAGAAAAAACACATAATAATCACTTGCCTTCGCCTTGAGGCGGAACGGCATGGTCCCGAAGTAGCTGTTGTTGACCATGAACGCGTGGGTCTTGAAGATGGACAATGGCAGGGCAATCATCAGCGTGAGCATTGCGACCACCGGCCAGACCAGCATCGCCATGAAGGCTGCGAGGTAGCCGCCGCGGAAATCGAAGCGGATGTTTCGATAGGCACTGTTGACGGCATGAAATTTCAGCGAGCGCACGACAATCCACGGGAACGCCGGCAGGAATAGCCCCATCAGCACAAGCGAGCCCACCGGCCAGAGTTCAGACACCAGGACCCAGACGGCGACCGCGACAATAGCCACCAGCCGCCCCCTGAAAATTACCCAGGGATCTGCCAGATACTGAAAACTGGCGCCATCGATCTGCGTATGCCCGTAGAAGTACTGATTGGTACGCACCTTGGCCCAGGGCGCATAAAGCCCCAGGGTCAGAATCATGAGGAATATATTGACGATCCAGATCCCGAAAAACTCGCTGCCGCTTCCGGTGAACTCGACTGGCTCGAGCCGCCTCACCGTTGGCTGCTGCTGTTCCATCGAGCGGGTTGGCTCTGCGGCGTCAAACCGGGCGGGCGCCGAGGCGACAGCGACCGACTGCACCTCAGCTGCGGGCGAATCAACGGTATCCTCTCGCTCGATGTGGGTCAGCAGTCCTGCCTGCTCGAGGCGGTGCTGATAGGCTCTGGCCTGAGAGGAATCGAGCCGGCGCTTGATGGTTGCGCTACGCCCGCTCAGCAGCGCCTCTATCTGCCCTGACTGGAAACCCAGGCGGGCCAATTCGGCGCTCACCGCCTCGTCAGATACCCCGCCCACACGATTGCCGCTGTAGCGCAGTTTGTATAATTCGCTCATTTCACCTTCCTCTGGTTTAACTGATCGCCGACATCCCTGTAGCTCTACCAACGGCGAATAACTCGCGTTGCCGAATCTAAACCTTTGCCATCGAAGCTGGCAACAACATGATCGTGAATCTCACTGACGCGTCACATCCAGCTCCACACCTTGTGCCGCCAGCTCGTCGAAGGCACGATCAAGATCGCCCCTCAGCGCTTCAGCGAAGCCGCTGCGGCGGGATAACACGAAGCGCATCGGCTGCTCGGCGACCTGCACGAATGGCAGGGGCGCAAGGCCGAGCCGCTTGACGATGGGGTCGACCTGAGCCCGGTAATCAAGCAGATAATCGCCGCGCCCACGCAGCAGCATGTTGACCGCACCGGCGTGCGAACTTCCGCGATGGAAGCGCACCCCCAGCGTCACGTCATACAAGGTGCTCAACAGCTCGTTGGTATAGGTGTAGTTGGTAATCAGAATAAGACGTTTGCCGGCAATGCCTTCTGGCCAGATGGGCAGCGGCGCCCCCGGACGCGCGTACAGGTTGATGCCCACCAGCCCCAGCGTCCGTTCGGTGAGCAGCGTGTGCTCTTCCAGGCCGGGCTTGCTGATGACGCCGGGCCAGACATGCACGGAACCGTCTTCCAGACCGCGCCAGATGCGGGCCGGGGGCAGAATGCGAATCTCGTGCGTGTAGCCCGCCTGCTCGAGGAGCAACCGCGTCAGCTTGACCGACTTGCCCGCCGGCTGACGGTCCTCGTCCAGAAAGGAATAGCCTGGAAACGGCATCAGGCCAACCTGAATGAGCGGCTTGGTGGATACATCCTCGGCCAGAGACGATGCATTGACGCCAAGGCAGAGGAGCGCAATGAGGAGAAAACTCTGGCGCTTCACGGCGAGCGCTCCTTGTTGTTGTTTTCATCCATGCTAGCCCCCCAGGCAGCCCCTGCCAAGCGGCCAATTGCCACATATAAAAACCCCCTGGCAGCGAACTGACAGGGGGTTTGGTTATCGACCGTTACCTATCCCGCGTGAAGCGGGAGGCTGCAGCTCAGGCAACGTACACCGGCAACCGCTTGCAGATCTGCTGAACCTGGCCACGGACACGCTCGATGACAGACTCATCGCCCATGTTGTCGAGGATGTCGCAGATCCAGCCAGCCAGCTCGCGGCAATCGGCCTCGTTGAAACCGCGGGTGGTCACCGCCGGCGTGCCGATACGCAGGCCTGACGTGACGAACGGCGAACGCGGGTCGTTGGGAACCGCGTTCTTGTTGACGGTGATGTGCGCGCGGCCAAGAGCGGCGTCGGCGTCCTTGCCGGTGATGTCCTGCTTGATCAGCGACAGCAGGAACAGGTGATTCTGCGTGCCACCCGATACCACGTCGAAGCCGCGCTCGATGAACACGCCGGCCATTGCCTGGGCGTTCTTCACCACCTGCTGCTGGTAGGTTTTGAACTCGGGGCTCATCGCTTCCTTGAAGCAGATCGCCTTGGCGGCGATGACGTGCATCAGCGGACCGCCCTGACCACCCGGAAACACTGCAGAATTCAGCTTCTTTTCCAGCGCTTCGTTGGCCTTTGCCAGGATCAGGCCGCCACGCGGACCGCGCAGGGTCTTGTGCGTGGTGGTGGTCACCACGTCAGCGAACGGCACCGGGTTCGGATAGACGCCAGCGGCGACCAGTCCGGCAACATGCGCCATATCGACGAACAGATAAGCCCCGACCTTGTCCGCGATGGCACGGAAGCGGGCGAAGTCCAGGACCTGCGAGTAGGCAGAGAAACCGGCGATGATCATCTTCGGCTTGTGCTCGACTGCCAGCGCCTCGACTTCGTCGTAGTCGATCAGACCGGTGTCGGTATTGATGCCGTACTGCACGGCATTGTAGTGCTTGCCGGAGAAATTGACGCCCGCGCCATGGGTGAGGTGGCCGCCGTGAGCAAGGCTCATCCCCAGTACGGTATCGCCCGGCGTCAGCAACGCCTGAAACACCGCGGCATTGGCCTGCGAGCCGGCGTGCGGCTGGACGTTTGCGTAGTCGGCACCAAACAGCTGCTTGGCGCGATCGATAGCCAGCTGCTCGGCGATATCGACGTAGTCGCAGCCGCCGTAGTAGCGCTTGCCCGGGTAACCTTCGGCGTACTTGTTGGTCAGGGCCGAACCCTGCGCCTGCATGACCGCAGGGCTGGTGTAGTTCTCGGATGCGATCAGCTCGATATGCTCTTCCTGGCGCTGCGCCTCCTGCTGCATGGCAGTCCAGAGTTCGGCGTCGACGGTGGCAATATCGTTGGAACGGCTAAACATGTTCGGCCCCCTGATAGGAGTGTCAAAAAAGAGGGGCGCATTTTAGCGCAACGCAGTCCGGCTGGCACATGAAATGCGCTCAGCTGCAGGAGAAATCCTGTTCAGGCAGGCGACAGATGTCTATCGCGCAGGTCTTCGGCGCTCATTGGTTTGCCTAGATAGAAGCCCTGGACCTCGTCACAGCCGAAGCTGCGCAGCAGCTCGTGTTGTTCGGCCGTCTCGACACCCTCGGCGATGACCATCAGTTGCAGGGAACGTCCCATGGCAATGATGGCTTCAGCAAGCCGGGCATCACGGCTGCCGGCATGCATCGCCTGGATGAAGCTACGGTCGATCTTCAGCGTATCGATCGGAAAGTCCTTCAGGTAATTGAGCGATGAGTAGCCGGTCCCGAAGTCGTCCACCGCGATATGCACGCCCAACTCCTTCAGCTGAGCCAGCGTCTGCATGGTCTCTTCGACATCCCGGAGCAGGATGCTTTCGGTCAGTTCCAGCTCGATGCACGACGGATGCAAATCGTACCGTCGGATAACCCTGGCCACCTGCTCGGCCAGCCGACCTTCGGCAAATTGGCGACCGGACAGATTGATCGCCATACGTGGCTGGGGATGACCGGCCGCGTGCCACTCGGCCATCTGCCGGCAGGCCCGGTCCAGCACCCAGTCGCCCAGGGCAGAGACCAGCCCTATCTCTTCGGCAACCGGTATGAACACCGCAGGCGAGATCGCGCCCAGCGTCGGATGCTGCCAGCGCAGCAGCGCCTCCACACCTGTCAGTTCACCGCTGACACAGCCGAACTGCGGCTGGAAGTGCAGCGTGAAGGCATCGTCGTGAACCGCCTTGCGCAGATCGTTCTCCAGACTGAGCCGCTCCAGTGCGCGGGCATTCATCTCCGCCTGATAGAACTGGAACGTATCCTTGCCGGCGCTCTTGGCGTGATACATCGCCGTATCGGCATTCTGCAACAGCTGACTGCCTTCGGTGCCATCCTGTGGTGACAGTGCGATGCCGATGCTGGCACTGATGAAGAATTCACGCTCCTGCAATATGAAGGCAGGTGCGAGCTGCTCAAGGATCTTCTCGGCCACGCTGATGCCCGCACGCATGGCCGACTCGCGGCTGGTCAGCCCTGCCAGCAGCATGGTGAACTCGTCCCCACCCATGCGGGCGACAGTGTCGCTTTCGCGAATACAGGTCTGCAGGCGCTGGCCGACTTCCTTGAGCATGACGTCGCCCGCGGCGTGACCCATGGTGTCGTTGATGGGTTTGAATCGGTCGAGGTCGAGGAACAGAACCGCGATCCACTCGTTGCGCCGTCCTGCCACCTTGAGCGCGCTGGACAGGCGCTCCTGAAACAGTGCCCGGTTCGGCAGCCCGGTGAGGGCGTCGTAATACGCGAGACTTTCGATGCGTGCTTCGCTGGCCTTGCGCTCACTGATATCGACGAAGAAGCAGACGTAGCTGACCAGATCCCCATCGCTGTCCTGAACCGCGGTGATCCCGGCCCACGAGGGGAATATCTCGCCGTTCTTGCGCTTCTGCCAGACCTCGCCCTCCCACCGCCCCTCGCGCTGCATCTCGGTCAGAACGTTACGATAGAAATGCTCCTCATGCACCCCGGAGGCAAAGACCTGAGGCGTCTGGTCGATCACCTCTACCGAGTCGTAGCCGGTGATCTGCGAGAAGTTTTCATTCACCTGGACGATGTAACCGGCCGGGTCGGTAACAAATATCGCTCCGGTGGTGTTCTCGAACACCGTTGCCGCCATCCGCAGGCGGTTCTCGGTACGACGCTGCTCGCTGATGTCACGGGCGATACCGAGCATCCCCAGAAAGCGCCCGGAGGGGTCCCACATCAACGATACGCGTAGCTCGACCGGTATGGTGTGACCGTCTGCCTTGATGCAGTCGAAGGTCGTCTGCCGATGAAAGCCCTCCCGCCAAAGCAGGGCGGCGCTTTCCGGATTGCTGATCCTTGGCTGCAGCTCGCGCAGCATCGCGCCCATGAACCGGTTGAACCGCGTGCCGGCCACCACTTCGACGAAGCCGTGAGTGATTAGGAACTCCGGCTCGTAACCGAGCGCACGCTTGACCGACGGGCTGACGTAGTTGAGCTCGAACGCTTCGTCGGTGGCCCAGATCACGTCGCTGATGTTCTCCGCCAGCAACCGGTAGCGCTGCTCGCCGGTCTTCAGCCGTTCAGTCATCAGCGTCTGCTGATGGACGTCCTTGACAATGCCGATGAGCTGATGCGCGCGCCCGTCGGGCAGCCGCGACAGCACCTTCATGCGGACGTTGAACCAGTGCCAGCTGCCGTCCTTGTGGCGCCAGCGATTGCGCCAGTCGAGCAGTTTTCCGTCGGGCAGCACCTGCTGCAGGTTTCGATTCACCAGAACGTACTCGAGGTCATCCGGATGGACCATCTCGTCGCGATAGCTGGGGCCGAATCCGGACTCTTCCTCTTCCGTATAGCCCAGCGCCTGCGCCAGCGAACGGTTGGAGAACACGAATTGATTACGCTGCATGTCCTTGATGAAGACGATGTCCGGTACCGCCTTCACCACTCCGGACCAGAACCGCTCGCGCTCGATCATGGTCAGTTCGACCTGCCGCCGGGCAGTGATGTCGGAGATGCTCATGGTCACGGCAGAGTAGTCGGCCAGATCTTCGGGCAGTCGCATGACCATCCAGACGTAGCGTAACGCCCCGCGCGCGGTGCGCATGGGCGTTTCCAGTTCGAGTCGCTCCTGCCGATCGATCAGCGCCAGCATCAGCGCGTAGCGGGCACCGCCCTTGCGGATAGGCTCGTCCGCCTGAAGGATGACCTCCATTTGCGGTACGGAATCCAGACCGAGCAGTTCCAGGGTATTGCGGTTGGCGTCGACGACACGGATGTGTTGCAGCAGCTCGGAATGCGAGTCGACGGCTTCAAGCCAGGCGTCCAGGTCGGCCGCTGAGCGCAAGCCCAGCCGGTCGAGATGCTCACGCAGGTCGGCCAGATTGAGCTGACACAGCGCCATCCCCACGCTCTGGAAGATGTCGCGGTAGCGACGTTCGGCCTCCACCAGCCCCTCGCGGGAACGCTGACTGCGATAGGCGAGGCGGCGGTTGGCGTACTGCATCCGCGCAACCAGCCACACAGCCAGCAGCAACACCGCAACGAATGCTGCAACGATCACCGCCTTGGTGATGATCAGGCGTCCCAGGCGAGACTCGTAGTACCCTTCGTCGATCAGGCCGCGGACCTGCCAGAGCGTTCCCTCGACCGGCGCGCTGACCGCCACCCGTTCGCGCTCCTCGGCATTGAGCGCCGGCTCGTCCACATAGATCAGCTCGCCGGACTCCTGACGGGCGAGCACCCTCACCTGTCCTGCATCTTCGATCAGCCAGCTGAAACCGCTCGCCGGGTGGCTCCATAGCATCGCCGAGATGGCCTCCTCGCGCACCAGCATGACCCAGAACTCACCAGGATCTCGGCCTCCGATAAGCCAGTAGACCAGGCGCTGTGTGGGATCGAACTCGATGGCGTAAGGCTGGTTGGTAAGACTCAGCCGGCGCAACATGGGCATCCATGGCGCGAGCGGCTGGTCGATCAATTGCGAATCGGGGGTGACGTGCCTCACTTCGATGAGGCCGGGGATGAGCTCCTGCAGGGAAGCCGGCATGCCGCCCTCTGCAGACCGTGTCTGATGCAGGATATGTTCGGCGGCAGTCGACTTGAGCGTCAGGTTGACGCCCAACTGCTCCGCCATGGCCCAGACGCTCTCCTCGACCTGCACCTGATGCTGGTTGCGCAGGACGCGATAATCCTGCCAGGCCTGCCAGACCATCAGCCAGGCGAGCAGCGTCCCGGCGATGGCGACCAGAGTCAGCCCGATGGCAAGGGGACGGCGGTCATCCGGTGGCGGCCGGTTTGAACCGGACGCGGTATCGTTGGGCATCGAGCTGTCTTTATTGTGTATCAATTGGCCACTATACCGCTTTCATCGGGAGAATCGACCCGCAGCGTCGGATGTCGGGCCGCAGGAGGGTGTTTGCCCTGGGAACTCAGTTGGGCTAGCCTTGCCACCATTTCCCGAGCGGGAATCCCGTTTCCTCTGATCAGCAGGTTATGCCCTCATGGCCCAATATGTATATAGCATGCATCGGGTAAGCAAGATCGTGCCCCCGAAGCGTGAAATCCTCAAGAATATTTCCCTGTCGTTCTTCCCGGGAGCCAAGATTGGCGTACTGGGTCTCAACGGCTCGGGCAAATCCACACTCCTGCGGATCATGGCCGGGGTCGATACGGAAATCGACGGCGAAGCACGGCCGATGCCGGGTATCAAGGTAGGTTATCTGCCGCAGGAGCCGGAACTTGACCCGAGCAAGACCGTTCGGGACATAGTTGAAGAGGCGGTGGACGAGATCAAGCAGGCCCAGACCCGTCTGGATGAAGTGTATGCCGCCTATGCCGAGCCGGACGCAGATTTCGATGCGCTGGCTGTCGAGCAGGCCAAGCTCGAAGCGATACTGCAGGCGTCGGATGGGCACAATCTCGAGCGCCAGCTGGAAGTCGCTGCCGATGCGCTGCGCCTGCCGCCATGGGACGCGAAGATCGAACACCTGTCCGGAGGCGAGAAGCGCCGCGTTGCGCTATGCCGTCTGCTGCTGTCCGCACCGGACATGCTGCTGCTCGACGAACCGACCAACCACCTGGATGCCGATTCCGTCGCCTGGCTCGAACAGTTCCTGCATGACTTCAGCGGCACCGTGGTGGCAATCACCCACGATCGCTACTTCCTCGACAACGTTGCCGGCTGGATTCTCGAGCTTGACCGCGGGCACGGGATTCCTTTCGAAGGCAATTACTCGCAGTGGCTCGAATCCAAGGCGGCGCGCCTGGCTCAGGAGGCCAAGCAGGAATCGTCCCACGCCAAGGCGATGAAGGCAGAACTGGAGTGGGTACGTCAGGGCGCCAAAGGCCGTCAGGCCAAGTCCAAGGCCCGCCTGCAGCGTTTCGAGGAACTGCAGTCGCAGGAATTCCAGAAGCGCAGCGAGACAAACGAGATCTACATTCCGGCCGGTCCGCGCCTCGGTGACAAGGTCATCGAATTCAACAACGTCAGCAAAGGCTACGGCGATCGGCTGCTGATCGACAACCTCTCTTTCAGCGTGCCCAAGGGCGCCATCATCGGCGTGATCGGCGGAAACGGCGCGGGCAAGTCGACCCTGTTTCGCATGATTACCGGCAAGGAGCAGCCGGATTCGGGCAGCATCGACATCGGCGACACGGTTGAAATCGCTAGCGTCGACCAGAGCCGCGACGACCTCGAAGGTGGCAAGACGGTGTGGGAGCAGGTGTCGGACGGGTTCGACCAGATCAAGGTCGGCAACTACGAGATGCCGTCGCGCGGCTATGTAGGCCGCTTCAACTTCAAGGGCGCCGACCAACAGAAGTTCGTCAAGGACCTCTCAGGCGGTGAGCGCGGGCGCCTGCACCTGGCCCTGACGCTGAAGAAAGGCGCCAACGTGCTGCTGCTCGACGAACCATCCAACGATCTCGACGTCGAGACCCTGCGGGCTCTGGAAGAGGCGCTGCTGGACTTCCCCGGCGGGGTTATCGTCATTTCACACGATCGCTGGTTTCTCGACCGTATCGCTACGCACATCCTGGCGTACGAGGACAACTCGCAGGTGGTGTTCTTCGAAGGCAACTACACCGACTACGAAGCCGATCGCAAGAAGCGCCTTGGCGACGCCGCAGCACAGCCCCACCGGGTCAAGTACAAGAAGCTGGCCTGACCGCCTGCAAGCGCCGGGCGACCGGCGCTGCATTCCTGAAGCAGGCGCGCCGACTATCCAGCGGTTCTCCCACCCGCTCGGCGCGATCTGACTATAGTGAGAATGACATTCAGTAGTCCTCGCTCCGGAGGTAGTGCTCCATGACCGATGAAAGGCGCCGTTTCACCCGCATTCCGTTCGATGCAGACACCGTGTTGCAGCAGGACGCCATGGGCATGACGGTGCAGCTCCTCGATGTTTCGCTTCGCGGCCTGCTTGTGCAGCAGCCCGAAGATTGGGTCCCGGCCAACCCGCACGAGCCGTTTCTGGCAATTATCAACCTGTCGGAAGGAAACCAGATCCGCATGGAAACCACGCTGGTTCATCACGAGGAAGGTCTGCTCGGCTTTCGCTGCGATCACATCGATCTGGATTCGATCAGTCACCTTCGGCGGCTGATCGCGTTGAACCTGAATGATGAAGCCTGTCTGGAGCGCGAACTGGCCACGCTTCTGGAGCCCAGGTGACCGTCCTGGCCTGACGTCGCCCGCAATTTTCAGAGCCGCACGCGGTGATGGTCGGGACGGAACTGCCCGGCCGCCTCAAACCAATTTTTTCTTCTATTCGAAGATCGCCGACAGTGCTTCGTCCAACCGGGTGACAGGCACCACCGTCATCCCGGGAGGGCTTTCCTTCGGGGCATTCCCTTTCGGAACGATGGCGCGCGCGAAGCCATGCTTCGCCGCCTCCTTCAGGCGCTCCTGTCCGCTGGGCACTGGTCGGACCTCGCCAGACAATCCCAGCTCGCCGAACACCATCAGGTCCATCGGTAGCGGTCGGCTGCGCAGGCTGGACATGACAGCCGCGAGCAACGCAAGATCCGAAGCGGTTTCCAGCACCTTCACCCCGCCGACCACATTGACGAACACGTCCTGATCGTAGGTCGCCACGCCCCCATGGCGGTGCAGCACGGCGAGCAACATGGCCAGGCGGTTCTGGTCCAGACCCAGGGTGACGCGGCGCGGGTTGCCCAGATGACTGGTATCGACCAGTGCCTGCACCTCGACCAGCATCGGCCGGGAGCCTTCCCAGGTCGACATGACCACGCTTCCAGGGATAGGCGCCTCGTAGCGCGACAGGAAAATGGCCGACGGGTTGGACACTTCCTTGAGTCCCTTGTCGGTCATGGCGAACACGCCCAGTTCATTCACCGCACCGAAGCGATTCTTGACCGCCCGGAGCATGCGCAACCGTCCGTCGGACTCCCCTTCGAAATACAGCACGGTGTCGACCATGTGCTCGAGTACCCGTGGACCGGCCAGCGCTCCTTCCTTGGTCACGTGGCCAACGAGAAAGATCGCCGTGCCACTCTGCTTGGCATACCGCACCAGCAGCGCTGCGCTTTCACGCACCTGCGCCACGCCTCCGGGGGCGGATTGCAACTGCTCCGTAAAGATTGTCTGGATCGAGTCCACCACCATCACCTTCGGCTGTTCCCGTCGCGCCGTGGCAACGATGCTCTCGATACAGGTTTCAGTCATCACCTTCAGGCGGTCTTCCGGCAAGCCCAGTCTTCTGGCACGCATGGCCACCTGCTGCTGAGACTCTTCACCCGTAACATAGAGCGCAGGCATGTCCTGGGCCAGGCGGCAGAGTGTCTGCAACAAAATGGTCGATTTGCCGATACCGGGGTCTCCGCCGATCAGTACGACCGAGCCGGCGACCAGCCCGCCTCCGAGCACACGGTCGAGTTCCGACGAACCACTGCCCTGCCGAGGCATTTCTTCGGTGGATACTTCGGCCAGAGTGCGGACCTGAGCCTGTTCACCTGCCCAGTTGCTGCTGCGCCCCGCTGCGCTGCCACCGGTTGGAGTGGTATCGACCACGGTTTCGACCAGCGTATTCCAGGCCTGACACTCGGCACACTGGCCGGACCATTTGCTGGATGTAGCGCCGCATTCCGTGCAGCCGTATATCCGCTTACTTTTTGCCAAAAACATATCTCCTGCTAAAACAGAAAGAGGCACTTTGCCACCACGCTGGTGTCACATCGTAGCCCCTAAACGGATTTCACTATAGTGTGGGGGCAGGGGAAGAAAAGGACCAGTTCAATGATTAGCGCATCACAACAACCCAAGCCTTGCTCGGCCTGCCAGAACGGACAATCGCTCGGCTTCGATTTCACCATGGCGTTCCAACCGATCGTCGACATTCGTGACAACTCTATCTACGCCTACGAGGCGCTGGTCCGCGGACTGGATGGTAGCGGTGCCGGGGGGATTCTGGCCCAGGTCAACGACTCGAATCGCTACAGCTTCGATCAGTCCTGCCGGGTCAAGGCCGTCGAGCTGGCCGCTCGGCTCAACGTACCCTGCTTTCTGAGCATCAACTTCATGCCCAACGCGGTCTATCAGGCAGCGACCTGTATTCGCGCCACGCTGGAGGCCGCTCGTCGGGTGGGCTTCCCCGCGGACCGTCTGATCTTCGAGGTGACGGAGAACGAGCGCGTGGTCGACCACGGGCATCTCAAGGCCATCATGACCGAGTACAAGCGACAAGGCTTCATGACCGCCATTGACGATTTCGGTGCCGGCTACGCGGGCCTGAACCTGCTCGCCGAATTCCAGCCGGACATCATCAAGCTGGACATGGAGATCATCCGCGATATCGATCAGCACCCGGTACGCCAGGCAATCGTGCAGGGGATCATCGGGGTGGCCAGAACGCTCAACATCGACATCATCGCTGAAGGGATAGAAAGTACAGGCGAACTCGAATTCCTCAAGGGACTGGGTGTCCATCTGTTTCAGGGCTACCTGTTTGCCAAGCCCGCATTCCAAGAGCTCCCCGAGGTGAACTGGTCCTAGATGAGCGAAGACGCGCTACCTGGAAAAGAACTGAAGAAACTGGACGCAGCGTTGACCGAAGCGCTGCTCAACGCCCAGTACGAGCTGCGCCAGTCCGGGCGCGGTCCGTTGCTGGTACTGATCAGCGGCAACGACTTCGCCGGCAAGGCCGAGGCGATCTACGCCTTTTACAAGCGGCTGGACAATCGCCATCTGAACACCCGTGCCTTCAGTCTGCCCACCGGCCTCGACCGCGACATGCCGCGCCTGTGGCGCTACTGGCGAAGCTTACCCCCTGCTGGCGAAATCGGATTTTACCTCGGGTCCTGGTACCACCAGCCGTTGATGCAGTACAGCCGTGGCGAGATCAGCCGCGAGCAGTTTGATCAACAGATGCTCCAACTGCTGCGCTTCGAACAGCTACTGGTCGATGACGGCGTTGGCATCATCAAGCTCTGGCTGCACCTCACCCCGCAACACGGCGGGCAGCAGCAGTCGCTCGTGGAGCCTGGCGAACAATCGGTCGCCATGCGCGAATGGGGCGATTTCAGCGCCGCGGACTACGAGGATGTGAGAGCGGGCGCCGCTCGGATGCGCGAGCTCACCTCGACGGACGAGTCGCCCTGGCATCAGGTGCTCAGTCATGATCCTGATTACCGCGATATACGCATTGGCGAACTGGTGCTCGATGCCTGCGTGAGAGTGCTCGAGCGTACCGATGCCGAAGAGGCCCTCCAATGGATCGGCTCGCCCGAGCGCCGCCAGGATCAGCTGGACTTCAGCCTTGCGCTCAAGAAGTCCGACTACAAGGAGCAACTCGAACACTATCAGACTCGCCTCCGCGAGCTGATCCGCCACAGCGGATTCGCACAGCGCAGCCTACTACTGGTGTTCGAAGGAACCGATGCGGCTGGCAAGGGCGGCTCGATCCGACGCATCACCGAATGTCTGGATCCGCGGCAGCTACGAGTGCACGGCACCAGCGCGCCCACGCCCGAAGAGCGGAGCCATCCGTACCTGTGGCGGTTCTGGCGCCGCATCCCCAGACCCGGGACAGTCGTGGTGTTCGATCGCAGCCACTATGGCCGGGTGCTGGTCGAGCGCGTGGAGGAATTTATCTCCCCCAACGACTGGCGCCGCGCCTATGCCGAAATCAATGACTTCGAGCGCCAGCTCGCCGAAGCCGGCACCGCGATTATCAAGTTCTGGCTTTCGATCAGCGCCGACGAGCAACTGCGCCGCTTTCAAGCGCGCGAGCAGACTCCGGTCAAGCGCTACAAGCTGACCGACGAAGATTGGCGCAACCGCGCGCAGTGGCCCGCCTACCAGCAGGCCATGAATGACATGGTAGCGCGCACCTCCACACGCCAAGCCCCGTGGCATCTCATCCCGGCCGAGGACAAGCGCTATGCGCGCATCGAAACGCTGCGCATCGTCTGCGAAAGCCTTGAGACCGCGCTTGGGTTGCGCTAGGCTGCTGCCGACAGATTCCATTATTCGAGGAAGCAATGAGCCTGCTTAGTGAATTCAAGAGCTTCGCCATGCGTGGCAATGTCATCGACATGGCAGTCGGTATCATCATTGGCGCTGCGTTCAACAAGGTCGTTTCTTCCCTGGTCGCTGACATCTTCATGCCCCCCCTGGGGATGCTCATAGGCGGGGTCGACTTCGTCGATCTGGCGGTGGTGTTGCGCGCAGCGGAGGGGGACCAGGCCGCCGTCACGCTGGGCTACGGCCTGTTCATCAAGAACGTGATCGATTTCCTGATCATCGCCCTGGCTGTGTTTGTCGCGGTCAAGGTGATCAACAGCATGCGTCGCAAGGAAGCCGATGTCCCACCGCCACCGAACCCGCCGACGAAGCAGGAAATCCTGCTGACCGAGATTCGCGACCTGCTCAAGGCGCCGGAGCGCGACTGAACTGATCTCTTCTTCCCTCGGGGCAGCTTGTTGCCTCGCCCCGGGGGCACGCTGAGTTATACTGCGCAGCCCACTCTCGGTTCGATTCCATCCCATGCACAGCTGCGATACACCGTTCGGCACCGTTCAGCTCGATCGCTACCCACCGACTCGCAATCCGACGTTGCTGCCGTTCGATGCGGCGGACCTGTATCTGCTGAACGCTTTGGCCGAAGACGGGGACTCGACGCATCGAGTACTCGTCGTGAACGACCAGTTCGGCGCGCTGGGCTGCGCCCTGGCTGGCATGACGCCGGTCAGCTGGGGTGATTCGCATCTCGCCGAGCGTGCGCTCGGCCACAACCTGCAGCTTAATCAACGGCCCGCCGACAGTGTAACGTTCCTGGGCAGCCAGACCCTTCCTTCCGGTTCGTTTGATCGCGTGCTGATGCGCATACCGAAAAGTCTCGCCCTGTTCGAGCAGCAGCTGACGCGCTTGAGACCATTGCTGGCACCTGGCGCCAGGGTGATTGCCGGATCCATGATCAAGCATCTCCCGCCCAGCGCAGGCGATCTGCTCGCCCGGCACATCGGCCCCTACCAGGCATCGCTGGGCTGGAAGAAAGCACGCCTGCTGACGGCGACATTCGATCCTGAGCTGGCACCGCCCACGGCGCATCTGGAGGCGCGTTATCCGATTCCGGAAGCCGGCATCGACCTGGTGAATCTGCCAGGCGTATTCTCGCGCGAGCGGCTGGATATCGGCACCCGCGCCCTGCTCCCTCACATTCCCGCCGACGAGACCGTGCAGCACATCATCGACCTGGGATGCGGTAACGGCGCACTGGGCATCGTCGCTGCACTGCGCAACCGACAGGCCAGCGTCACGTTCATCGATGAGTCATACGCGGCAGTGGCCTCTGCCGAGCGCAACACGGCTACGGCCGGCCTCGACCAGGCCCGGTTTGTCATCGCCGATGGGCTCAGCGAGGCCGCCCCCCGCAGCGCTGATCTGATCCTCTGCAACCCGCCCTTTCACCAGCAGCAGGTAGTCGGTGACGAGATTGCGCAGCGGCTGTTCCGTCAGAGCCACCGAGCGCTGGCACCCGGCGGACGGCTGATCATCGTAGGCAATCGGCACCTTGGCTACCACGTGGCACTCAAGCGCCTTTTCGGGAACGTCGAGCAACTGACGGCAAACGCAAAATTCGTGGTGCTTCAGGCCAGGCAGCGGTAGCGGCCGTAGTCAGAGACTCTCCCCTGCGTCGAGCCGGGCCAGCAAGTGGTCACCCCACTGTTGAACCGCCTCGCGTTTGACCGGATCCATCCGATCCAGATTGCGGTAGACCATGCTCATTCGGTGATTGCTGCGCAGCCGGTCCTCGTGGCGAATCAGGAAATGCCAGTACAGCGAGTTGAAGGGGCAGCTGCGCTCGCCGGTCGCTTCGCCAACCTTGTAATGACACCCCTTGCAGTGGTTGGACATGCGCTTGATGTACTGACCACTCGCACAATACGGCTTGGAGCCGAGATAGCCGCCGTCGGCGTGCATCACCATGCCCAGGGTGTTGGGTAGCTCCACCCAGTCATAGGCATCCATGTAGACCGCGAGATACCAGTCGCATATCTGCCTGGGCTCGATACCGGCCAGCAGCGCGAAGTTGCCGGTGACCATCAGACGCTGGATGTGATGGGCATACGCATGCTCGAGCGTCTGATCGATCGCCTGTTTCATGCAGTTCATGCGGGTATCACCATTCCAGTAGAATTCCGGCAGATCGCGCCGGTTGCCGAAGGCATTGCGCTCGGCGTAGTCGGGCATCATCAGCCAGTAGATCCCGCGTACATATTCGCGCCAGCCAAGAATCTGCCGGATGAAACCTTCGGCGCAGTTCAGCGGTATCCGACCGGCACGGTACGCCTGTTCAACATCACGGCAAATGCGCCGCGGGTCGAGCAGGCCGACGTTCATCGCCGCCGCGATGCGGGCGTGGAACAGAAATGGCTCGTTGTCTGCCATTGCATCCTGGTAGTCGCCGAAGTTCGGCAGCGCATGTTCCAGAGCGTGCTCCCAGAGCAGCTCGCTGTCGCGCCGGGTGACCGGATAGTCGAATGCATCAAGGCTGCCGTAGTGATCGGCGAAATGAGCCTCGACCTGTTCGCGTACCTCTCGGGTCGTAGCGTCCGGGTCGAAGTGCGGTTGCGCCGGTGGCTTGGCCCCGGCCGGAAGTGCCTTGCGATTGTCCGCGTCGAGATTCCATTGTCCGCCCTCGGGTTGCCCTGCTGCGTCCACCAGAAAGTCATGTTCGCGACGCATCTCGCGGTAGAAATATTCCATGCGCAGCTGCTTGCGGCCAGCGGCCCAGCGGGCAAAGCGCTGATCCGAGCAGAAGAATCGATCGTCCTCCAGCAGCATCAGCTCGGGCCAGCGCGTAGCCTGACGGGCGAACAGATCAAACAGACGCCACTCCGAGGGCCGGGTGAGAAGAATGCCCTCGGGCTTCAGCGCAGTGCGCGCGCGGTCGAGCTCGCCGAGCAACGTTCCGGTATTGGATGGGTCATCCAGGGTCACGTAGTCGACAGCGAATCCGAGATCACGCAGTTCCTCGGCGAAGTGCCGCATGGCCGACAGCACGAACAGGATTTTCTGCGGATGGTGAGGAACATAGCGCCCCTCTTCGGCCACCTCGGCCATGAGAATGCGGTCCCGCACCGGATCGGCCTGGCGCATGGCACTGATGGCGGGACTGAGCTGGTCGCCCAGAACCAGGATGAGATTGCGGACAGCCATGCCAGCTCCATGTTGTGCTTCGGGCGGACGCTGCCGCCTTCTCAGCTTTTGTGGGTCAGCTTGTCCAGCAGTCCCATGCCGAACGCCGAGAGCACGAAGGTCATGTGAATGATCACGTACCACATGAGCTTGTCGTTATCGATATTGATCGCGTTCATGAACACCTTGAGCAGGTGAATGGACGAGATCGCCACGATCGATGCGGCGACTTTCATCTTCAGCGAGCTGGAATCCATCTTGCCAAGCCAGCTGAGTTTCTCCTTGCCTTCATCAATGTCCAGCTGCGAGACGAAGTTTTCGTAGCCTGAAATCATCACCATCACCAACAGGCCGCCGACCAGCGCCATATCGACCAACGACAGCACCACGAGGATCAGATCGGCCTCGGCTACGGCGAGAATGTTGGGCAGCAGGTGAAAGACTTCCTGGAAAAACTTGACCGCCAGTGCCAGCAACGCAAGGGACAGACCCAGATAGATCGGCGCCAGAATCCAGCGCGCTGAGTACATCAGATTCTCGAAAAACTTTTCCATCAACCGCTTACCTCCACAATGCTAGGCTGCCAGGGCAACCGGGGTGACCAATCATAAAACACCGGGTGCCCCAGCGGACAATCTAATCCGTTTCGATTGCGCGCGCTGCTCCGTAGGCGAGGGCGAAAACGTGAAGGCCTTTGAATATCAAAGCGACACAAAACGGGGCAGAAAAGCTGTCCACAAAACTTGTGGATAACTCTGTGGGCAGTATGCTCACTTCGTGTGCCAGCCCAGTTGCATACGGCCTCCGCTGAAATCGGTCAAAAAGCGATCAATTTTGTGCTCGCCGCCAGCTTCGCCCTGTTCTGAACGCCAGAAACGGCAGACTTGCCCACTAACGAAGCACTCACGTCGGGACGTGATGCGAGATGCCGCCAACACGCAAAATTAATTATTTCCTGTTCAATATCAATACATTAAGCCCGCCAATGTAAACCATCAGATCAGCTATGTGCGCTAACCGATGGACCGCCCGCGGCCAACTTGAAGAAATCCAAGCGAAGCGGGGAACTTTTTTTCTGAAGAAATGTACGGCTGGCGCAAATTAGACGATTGACAGCTCTGGCAGCTGAATGCTAGCCGCACGGACCGTCCACACTTTCTGTGTATAAGTCTGTTGGTAAGCTGCCTGAAGGCGGGTCGGGACCAGACGCCGCGTGGGTCCGGTCCGGTTGGTCAACGACTGATCAGTCTTTGCCCGGCGAGTCTTCGCCATCTTCCTCGCGTTCCTGGTTTCGCTCGAATATCTCACGCAGCCGCTCGACCACCAGGGCGTTGACGCTGCCAGCCGGATACTCGCCGCGATCATTGGCCGTGCCCACTTCCTGACCCGAAAGCAGCGTCATCGCCTCGTCAACATGGCGTACCGCATAGATCGCGAACTGTCCGGCCTTCACCGCATCGAGTACCGACTGATCGAGCATCAGATTGGGGACATTGGAATGCGGCACGATGGCGCCCTGCTGGCCAGTCAGGCCGCGGGCCTGGCACAACCGGAAAAACCCTTCGATCTTGTCGTTCACGCCACCGACAGCCTGAACCTCCCCGAACTGGTTGATCGAACCGGTGATGGCAAACGATTGCTTGAGCGGCGTTCGCGACAATGCCGATATCAGCGCGCACACTTCGCCCAGGGATGCGCTATCGCCATCGACATAACCGTAGGATTGTTCAAGCGCGATGCTGGCAGAAATCTCCAGCGGAAAGTTCTGCGCGAAGCGGCTGCCCAGATAGCCCGTCAGAATCATCACACCCTTGGAGTGGATCGGCTGACCAAGGTTGACCTCGCGCTCGATATCCACGATGCCATTGCCGCCCGGGTAGACCGTGGCACTGATACGAGCAGGCACGCCGAATACCGAGTCCCCAACCTCGAGCACGGTAAGACCGTTGCACTTGCCCACCGCCGCGCCGTCCGTGTCAATCAGGATGACGCCGGAGAGCATATCTTCGCGGATGCGTGCACTGACACGCCCGGTGCGGGTTTCCTTGGCGCGCAGCGCGCGCTCGATATGTCCGGTATCTGTCAGGGGATCGCCGGCAAGCTGGCGAATGAAGTCCGCCTCTGCAACCAACTGGAAGATGTCACTGATGCGCGCCGATAGCCGTGCCTGATGGTCGGCAAGCCGTGCGCTGTAGGTCAGTACGCGAGCCACTGCCGCGGCCGTCAGCGGTGCCAGACCTTCCTCCGAAGTTCGGGTCTTGAGCAGTTGCGCCATGCCCTCGATGCTATCGGTGGTTCGCGGGAGATCTTCATCGAAGTCCACCAGTACGCGAAACATTTCCTGGAAGTCCGGATCGAGGTCCTGCAGCGTGTAATACACGTGCCGCGAGCCGATCAGTACCAGCTTCACCGAGAGCGGGATGACCTGAGGCGTCAGGGTTACCGTGGTCAACCGACCCAGCTCAGCCCAGGGCGATTCGGTTTTCAACTGCCTGGAATGTAGGGCACGCTTGAGCGCCTCCCAGACGAAGGGCTCGCCCAGCAGTTTCTCCGCTTCTATGACCAGATAACCGCCGTTCGCACGGTGCAGCGCACCCGGACGGATGTGCCTGTAGCTGGTGACCAGCGCGCCCTGCTCGGAGCTGTATTCGGTACGGCCGAAGAGATTGTCGTAGGACGGGTGCGGCTCATGTACCACTGGCGCACCGCCGCCGGCAGGATGACCGACAATCAGACTCGGCGAGTATTGCTCGGTGAGCAGCAGCTTCTTGTAGGCATCCGGCCTGGCCTCGAGCGCGCGCTCTTCAACCAGTTGATCGATGACGGTCTTGAGCAGGTTGTGCCGCATGGCCTGCAGATAGTCGCAGACCCGGGGATTGCCTTCGTAGCGTTGCAGCAACGGGTCGAGCAGCGGACCGATGGCTTCGTTTATGGTCTGCTCGTTCAGTTCGCGCAGGTGGTTGCTCGATTCGCGCTTCCACTGCGGCAGGCTGGCCAGGGACTCGTTGAGCACCTCTTCCAGGTGCGCGATATCACGATGAAACTGCTCGCGCTCGGACTCGGGCAGCTGGGCGAACTCCGCCTCATCCAGTGCCTTGCCGTCTTTCATCGGCGTGAAAGCGATATTCTGCGCATCGCGGTAGACCGCAATGCTGTGCTCCAGCGCACGGCGCTCGACGGTATCGATGGCCTTGTCATAGCGCTGATTGAATGCCCGATCGATCGCGCTCTTCTTCTGCTGAAATGCCGGATGCTCGAAAACAGCCGGAAAGGTGGCCATCAGGTTGTCGATCAACTGCTCGATGTCGGCGAGCAACTCGCCGGCGGTCCCCGGCGAGAGATTGAGCACCCACGGCTCGCGTGGCTCCTCGAAATTGTTGACGTAGACGCAATCCTCCGGGGAGATCTGCCGCTTGGCTTCCGCACGCAGATAATGCATGACGTATGAAAACCGCCCCGTGCCCGGTTCACCCATGACGAAGACGTTGTAGCCCGGCCGGTGCATCGCCACGCCAAACTGCAACGCTTCGACCGCCCGGTCCTGCCCGAGGATGCCACGAAACGGCTCCAGATCGTCGGTCGTGACGAAGCCGAGGCTATCGAGATCGATGGGCGCGGTGAGCTGATCGGGGGAAAGGCGCTGCGGGGCGGCTTGGTTGGTCATCGAACATCCTTGAGTGGGAAAGCGTGGGGCGATAGCGGTGTTATGCCATCCGATGGGTGCAAGAGTAAATCATCGAATGGCTTGACGTAATCTGTCACACAGCTTTAATGGGAGTCGTTTTTCATAACAACAATGTAGAGGCCGCGTAGTATGAGCCCGCAGGAATACAGCCGCATGGACGCCACGGATCTGGCGCGCCTGATCCGAGAACAACACGCCACACCGAACGAATTGCTTGAGCTGGCACTGGATCGCTATCACCGCCTCAATCCCACGCTGAACGCCGTCTGCCAACCCATGGTGGATATCGCACGCAAGCGGATCACCGAGCCGCTGACCGGCCCGCTTGCGGGGGTGCCGTTTCTGATAAAGGATGCGATCCAGGACTACGCCGGTATGCCGACCGGGGCCGGCAGCAATGTGTTCAGCCGCATTCCGGCGCGGCACCACTCGCACATCGTCCAGCGCCTGCTCAACGCTGGGGCGGTCATCTTTGGCAAGACCAACACGCCGGAACTGGCGCTCAAGGGCGTAACCGACCCAAAGGCCTTCGGACGCACCGTCAACCCCTGGAACACTGCACACACACCCGGCGGCTCCAGCGGCGGCTCTGCGGCAGCGGTTGCCGCCGGGATCGTGCCTATGGCAGGAGCCAATGACGGGGGCGGATCGATTCGCATCCCAGCCGCTTGCTGCGGCCTGTTTGGTCTGCGCCCGAGCCGCGGTCGGATATCGGTGGGCCCTGCTGCGGCCGAAATCTGGGAAGGCGCCTCCAGCGATGGCGTGGTCAGCCGCAGCGTGCGCGACTCGGCACTGGCACTGGACGTGCTGGCCGGGCCCAACGTCGGTGATCCGTTTCACATTGCAGGAGCCGACGATAGCTTCGTCAATCTGGCACAACGCGGCCCCGGCGTGCTGCGCATCGGTTTCTCGACCCGCTCCCCCGTGGACACGCCGGTGCACCCGGAGGCGATCAAGGCGGTGGAGGACGCCGTGAGGGTGTTGCAGTCACTGGGCCACGAAGTCGTCGAAGCGGAGCCCGACTATGACGGCCAGGCACTGGCGCGCAGTTACCTGATGCTGTACTTCGGCCAGGTCGCGGCAACGCTGGACGAAGCGCGCGCGATGGGTGCACGTGACGAGGAATTCGAGCTGCTGACCCGGGTACTCGCTGCCTTCGGTCGCAGCCTGAGCGCGGCGCGCTACGTGAGCAACCATCGCCAGTGGAACAGCTTCAGCCAGGCGCTGGGGCAGTTTTATCAACAACATGACCTGTATCTGACGCCAACACTCGCTCACCCACCGATCCGCCACGAGCAGGCGGAGATCCCTACACGCCAGGCCAGATTGCTGGAGAACATGCTCCGGACCGGCGCACTGCCGGCCATGGCGCGCTGGGGCATGCTCGATAACATGGTCAATGACATGGCCCGCAAGAACCTCACCTACGTCCCCTTCACCCAGCTGGCCAACCTGACTGGCACACCGGCCATGTCGGTTCCGCTGTACTGGACGGAGAAGGGATTGCCGCTGGGCGTGCAGTTCTGCGGACCGGTCGGCAGTGAAGGCAGGCTGTTGCAACTGGCCACGCAGCTGGAGCAGGCACAACCGTGGAAGGATCGCTGGCCGGCGATGGCACAACAGGACGAATAACCCTGACAGGTTTTGTAGAAGCGGGCATGACCGCGAAGACGGATGCACGACGTTTGGCCCAGGCCTCGGTGTCGCCTGCGAAGCCGCTTTCGCGCCCGGGTGCGCTCCTACATAAAGCGGTTGGAATTGTGTAGGAGCGGGCATGACCGCGAAGACGGATGCACGACGTTTGGGCAGGCCCCGGTGTCGCCTGCGAAGCCACTTTCGCGCCCAGGTGCGCTCCTACATAAAGCGGTTGGAATTGTGTAGGAGCGGGCATGACCGCGAAGGGGTGAACAGATCAAGCCTCCACATCCTCGTGCCCGGTAAACGCTTTCACCAGCTCGCGTACAAGCGGTTTCATGAAATAGCTGCTCTCGGGCATCAGATCGACGCCGACTCCCCGCTCGTTCAACTCTTCAGCCACCACCGGTCCTACCGCAGCGACCTTGATCGCTGTCAGGGCCTTGAGAAGCTTCTCTTCCCGCGCTCCCTGCCGGGCGATCTGGAATAGCCGTCTGACCTGAGTCGCACTGGTAAAGGCGATCGCGTCGACTTCACGGCCGATGATCGCGTTGATCAGCCCGTCGACCTGCTCGTCCTCGATGTGATCGGCGTATACATAGGGAGAAACCTGAGTAACCCGAGCGCCTGCGCGAGTCAGATAGCCGATGAGCAGCTCGTTCGGCTCGGTGCCGTAAAGCTGCACGGCAACCTGACGGCCCTGAAGGTTCTCCTGCTCCAGCGTCTTGATCACGCCTTCGGTCGTCGGCTCGACGGCAACGACATCGGCCTTCAGCCCGAGCTTGCGTAGCGCAGCGCCCGGCTTGGGTCCGCGGGTGATCTTGCGGACCTCACCGAGCCGGGCGGTGAAGCGCTCAGCCAGGTCGCCTCCAGCCCGCTCGGCAGTACCCATGAGGCGACGCAAACCCTCGCCGGTAAGCAGAATCAGATCGTCACCCGGGTTTGCCACGAATTGCTGCAGCCAGGCGAGTACCGGTGCCTGGTCCGGCGCATCGTGGATCGACACCAGCGGGCAACGCAACACCTCCGCTCCACGCTTGATCAACATGTCGGCGAACAGGTCAAGCTCGCGGCTTTCCGGCAGTGCGATACGGCGGCCAGCGAGCGGGAGTACGTCGGACGTCATGGTCGGCCCCTGTGCAATGATCGAAGCGCTATTGTGCGGCTCCCTCCCTCATTTGCAAAGTCGCCCGGACCCCGCTCACTTTTCCCAGCCGCGGCTGTGCAGAATCCCGTCCAGCGTACGACTGATCGCCGTGCAGTTGCGCACCATCTCGACCTTCTCCCAGGTGGACCGCTCGCCCTCGTGAATCAACCGATGCATGGCTTCCCGCGAAGGC
Source organism: Halopseudomonas nanhaiensis (assembly GCF_020025155.1). Taxonomy (NCBI): domain Bacteria; kingdom Pseudomonadati; phylum Pseudomonadota; class Gammaproteobacteria; order Pseudomonadales; family Pseudomonadaceae; genus Pseudomonas; species Pseudomonas nanhaiensis. Next base: position 777,929 of record NZ_CP073751.1, on the reverse strand, counting down.
GGCGCCAGCAGGCGCAGCGGGTGATCCCAGCGGTTGCGCAGGAAGATATTGATGTCCGCGGTGTATTCCTGCGCGAGAACCCCGTACGTCAGATGCTGCATCAGGCTGATGACTGGCGACTTGATGCGAATATGGTCGCGGGTAAAGCGCAGCGCCTCCGCCGAGGAAAATTTCCAGAATCGAGCCTGGTAATTGACCAGCTCCCGCAGTGCATTCGGCGGCCGGTCCGGATCGGGCGTGATCGCCAGAGCGGCAGGGTTGGTCATGCTCGAGATGAAGTGATTTACGCCGTACAACCGCGTCAGTCGCTTGGCCGGCAGGTCATCAGCGAACGAGCCATCAATCCATTTTTCACCCGGTAGGTAGGGCACGGTTTCGCCGGCGGAATTGCGGCACATCAACGTCACCGGCGGATAGATGCCATAGATTGCGCAGGACGCCTGCACCGCCGTACGGATAAGCACGTTAGGCGAGGTGATCGCATTGAGCAGGCGCGGAGCCTGCCGGGTCGACAGACCCGTCACGGTGATGTTGAGCTTGCGGCCGGTGAGCTCGAAAGCTTCCTGAAACGTGAGATCCGGAAGAATCTTGGCCAGATACTCACGCAGATTCCCTGCGTCGATATTCGGCTTGCGCGTGACGCCCAGCGCCACCACCGGGCGAATCGCAGAGGTTTCTTCCGCTTCATGGTGCAGGTTGTCGAGACTGAGTCGATCGATCAGCTCGTCGTCCGTATGACAACAGGCGGCGGCTGCGAGTATCGAGCCGGCGCTGCTGCCGGAGATGATCTCGGGAAGCAAGGTCTGGTCGAACAGTGCCTTGAGAACCCCAGCATGAAAGTATCCCAGCACCGCGCCGCCGCTGAGCATCAGTGCAGAGCGGCCGTAGCAGTGGCTGGCGCGGACGAAAAAGTCCTGCTTGTCTTCCAGCGACAGCACCGACTCGTCCACCTCATTGAGATCCTCAAGCGCCCCACAGACTTCCTGGACGTAACGGGTGATGAGATTTTTGGTGCCCAGCCGCGCCTTGTTGTACAGCGACGGCTTGCCCATGCCCCCAAGGTTGCCGTGAATACCCTCGTTCAGTGTGAACAGCAGCTTCTGATACTCGCGCCGAAATCGCAGGTCGCGAATGATGTCCAGGCGCTCGCGAATCGCCCTGTAATCGTAGGATTCGCAGGCATCGTCCTGCCTCCACTCGTCAAGGCCGTTTTCTTCATCGTACTCGGCGGCCAGAGCGGCCCATTGCTCGTAGGACTCGGCCTGCTCCATCTCGCTCAACAACTGTTTGGCGCGACTACGCTGAAAGATCTTCATGCCCCCTCCCCTGCTCAAGCTTGCCCGGCTACCGATTGGTCCGACTGTTTGTTCGTCCCGGCGCTGCGGATGCGCTTGGCTCGTGCAGGCTTTCTCGCAGCGGACGCGGCGACTTTCTCCCGCTTGCGGTCCGGCGCTGCTTGTTCAGCATGCCCCTCCGCGCTCGCCTTGTTCGACGCTTGCTCCTGCGCGTCCATCTGCTGGTCAGCCACGACCATGGCGGCCAGGACCGATTCCGGGACCGGCTCGGCGATAACGTCCTCGGCCTCCTCCGGAACCTCGCTCTGCAGTTGTTCCAGAACCGCCCGATACTCGCGCGTCGACTCATCGATGCAGGCGATGTAGTGGTCCATGTCGTCGACCACCTTGCGGTCGGCCACCACGCCCAGGTTCAGACTTCCATAGATGCCGCTGACCACGTGGCCGAGGGCAATGCCGTCGGCGACCGGCACCAGCGGGTAGACGCTGCAGATCTTGGCACCGGCGAAGTAACGCGGCGTCAGACCCGGTATGCCCGGCACGTTGGTGATGAGGGTATTGACGATCGGTACCTTGGCAGCCACGCGGGTCTTCTGCTGCACCCAGCCAGCGAATGCGCGCATATATGCAGGGACCAGATCTCCCGCCGCGTTGACCAGATCGACGAGCACCTCCTTGGCCAGAGGCACCCCCTTGACCGTACGACGGTGGACCGTTTCCAGCCGGCGAACCGGATCATCGATGTCACTGCCGATCCCGATGTACATTGCCGACAACAGGTTGCCGCCGTCGTGACGGGCTTCTTCCGGGCGAATCGATACCGGACACAGAGCCACCAGCGATTCGGCCGGCAAGGCGTTACGGCCCGCCAGGTAGCGACGCATGCCGCCGCCAATGATGGCGATCACCACGTCATTGAGCGTGGCGCCCTTGCACAACTGACGCAGTTGCTTGAGCTCCGGGATATCCCAGACGTAACCCCCGTACGAGCGATGCGGCGACACCGGCACGTTGAAGATCGTCTGCGGCGCCCGCTGTCGATCCGTAACTGCGTCGAGCTGCATGCGCCAAGCGAGTTCGGCGCTCTTGCGGCCGAGCAACATGCCTGCCTTGATGCTGCGGAAAGACTGGGTAAGCATGCGCGGCGTGGTCCGCGCCCACATTTCCAGATGCGATGGCGCGCGCTCGGCCACCTCGACGCGATCCCGACGGCCGTACTGGTGATCGGGCGTCTCTTCCATCATCGCCGTGCTCAACTCGAGGCTCGACTTGCCATCGACGTAGGCATGGTGGAAGCGGATGAGCACGGCAAAGCTGTTCGGCGGGACGCCTTCGACGTTGTTCAGTCCTTCAATGATGTACAGCTCCCACGGCGCGCGCTCCATATCGACGCTGCGCGACATGGTGCGGGCAGTGAAGATGCACAGCTGACGCCAGTCACCGGGCTGTGGCAGCCCGACGTGCCTGACGTGGTATTCCAGATCAAAGTTCTCGTCTTCCAGCCAGTAGGGATCATCCAGACCGAACGGCACTTCCTGCAGCCGACGCCGAAAATACGACGTGGTATTCAGCCGGTCGGAAACGTACTGCAGGATCTCCTTGTGTCGGACAACGCCGCCCGGCACCTCGCTCTGATCACATAGCCAGAGACTGCCAAGCATCATGGGTTGATTGGGCGTCTCGAAATGAAAGAAATAGGAGTCCATCGGGGTGAGTTGCTTCATTGGTCATCCTCGGGTAACGGCGAACAGGTCCGAGTATTGACTCATTGTTCGCAGGCCTTTATTGATTCCAATCAAGCTTAGAGGTCTTGAAAGACAATACAAGGGACGGTCCGTCGGAAAGTGACCGGACCGTCATTCTATACAGTAATAAAATATGTCTCCCGTAGAGCGAAGCGCGATATCCGTCTCGTCAGTGCCTGTGGCGCTCTCTCCAGCCCTGCACCATCAGCACCATCAGCGTCAATGCCGTGAGCGGCAACGCGTAATACAGAATCGCTGTCTGCATGCCGCCCAACGCAATCGAGCCGGTCGCCGCCATGACCAGGTGCGCGGTGTACACGACGTAGTACGCGAGAAACAGCAAACCTTCCCAGCGATTGATGCGAAAACCGCTGAAGAAGATCGGTAGACAGGCGACAGCGACGGCGAGCGTGATCAGCATGTCAAAGCGCAGCACCGCGTCGGATACCTGCACGCCGTCCGGCGACAGAAGCCCCGCCAGACCCAGTACTGCCAGCAGGTTGAAGATATTGCTGCCCACTACGTTACCCACCGCGATATCGCGTTGGCCACGGATGCTGGCGATGACTGATGTGGCCACCTCGGGCAGCGAGGTCCCTGCCGCGACGATGGTCAGCGCGATCACCCGTTCTGACAGACCAAAGGCGGTCGCCATGGATACCGCTCCGTTGACCAGCCAGCGCGCACCCAGCACCAGCATCACCAGGCCGCCTACGATGAACAGCACATTCACCAGCATCGAGCCGCTGTGTTCGGCATCCGGCACACCCAGTTCACTGGCATCGGTCGGGCTGTTGGCGCGGCGGCTGCTGACCACCAGAAACCCGGTGTAAGCGACGATCAGGAACATCAGCAATGCCCCGTCGAGCATGCTCAGCTCACCATCCAGGGAAAGCAGTATGACCAGTACGGTCGCACCAATCATGAGCGGCACATCCAGACGGATCAGCTGCCGCGATACGACAAGCGGAGCGATCAGCGCAGCGAGACCGAGAATGAACAGCACGTTGAAGATGTTGCTGCCCAGAACGTTGCCCAGCGCAATATCACCCTGTCCGGCCACAGCAGCGCCTGCGCTGACCGCCATCTCCGGCGCGCTGGTACCGAATGCGACCACCGTCAGACCGATCACCAGCGGCGAAATCCGAAACCCGGCCGCCAGGCGTGACGCGCCCTTGACCAGAACCTCAGCCCCCACCACCAGCAGGACCAGACCTACCGCGAACAGCAACAACACCGTCAAGCTCATGAATCACCTCGAGTGGATTGAAACTGCGCATGCTGCGCAGCGAAGCAAATCTAGCATGCCGCCTGGCTTCAGGAACCGGCCAGATGCAACGATTTCTATCAATGCGGATAGTGCGGGCGAACTAGCCAGGCGCATCGAAGGGGAAGGCGAAGAAGCGCACCTTCTTGCGCCGGCGACTCTCCGACGGCGTCATCCCGAACCAGCGGCGATAGGTGCGCGAGAGATGGGCCGAATCGCTGAAACCAGCCCGGTGGGCGATCTCCGTAAGCGACAGATCGGTGGCCAGTAGCTCCCACACCTTGCGCCGCTTGAGCCAGTTCTTGTAATCACGCAGCGGTATACCCACCGAGTGCGAGAACAACCGCGACATCCACGAATAAGTGATGCGATGTGCCGCGGCGAGTTCCTCAAGACTGAGGCCGGGATTTTCGGCAATCAGCTGCATGAGTTCGCGAGCGCGATGCAGCGAATCTTCCTCCGCGCACTGCGGACCCAGCAGACCGGTAACGTGCTGATACGCGCGCAGGACCTGATCGGCCTCGGCACGCCCCTGGTACATGGCGACGAAGTCAGCGTCCGCAGAGCGCAGCGCATCACGGTCGAGCAACTGAAAGCGTTCCGGCCCCAGTGAAACGAACCGCGGAAAAAGCCGCGACTCGGGCATGACGAACAGGGCGATGAGCCCGCTCGGTGGCGCGACGATCTGTCGGCGAACCAGCGAGCCCAGGGCAATCGCGCGGGTGGCATATCGGCGCTGGTCGACAATCACCTCGAAGGAGGCACCAAAGGGATTGAACAGGATGGTGGCGCTGTGCGGTTGCAGCTGGGACGGACTCTGGTGCGGCGTTGTGTAAAAGAAGCAGTGCGGAGCGAACACGTACAGATTGTCCGGACGCTCGGCATCCGCCGGGACTACTGCGTCGGGCTTGGCAAGGCTCGCCACGCACCCCTCCTCATGCCTTCATTATTGTTATCAGCCGCGAGGCGCGATGGTCCTCGACGGCGGCGGTTCATAGGGTGTAGGCCACAGGGGCCGCGCTGTCAATCCAGCGCAACCACCTGAACCTCCGGCACGTTGCAACCCGCCTGACGGTTTTCGAAATAAGCCGTCAGCATCGGCGCCATGCCCTTGAGCACCTGAACCGGCAAGGCCGAGGTAAAACGGAAGTTGCCGGCGGCCTGGCCCGGCACGAACGCGGTGAGCGTGCCGAAATGATCGTCGCCAATGAAGAACACGAATGTCGCGGTGCGGTTGAGCACCTGGCTACCGGTAGACAGGCCCGAGGCGGCCACGTTGTGTATGCGGTTATCGCCCGTTCCGGTCTTCCCGCCGATGGCCAGGGGCGATCCGTCAGGCGCGTTGAAGGTGCCCAGCAGCCGGCGCGCGGTACCATCTTCCACCACCCGCGACAGCGCTTCGCGCAGTGCTGCTGCAACTTCCGGCACCAGCACCTGCTTGCCCTGCGACGGGGTCCGCTGGAAATGGGTCTCGTAGGGCGTTCCTTCCCCGAAATGCAATTCGGTAATGCGCGCAGTGGGGTAGCGCACGCCTCCATTCTGAATAATGCCCATCAACTCAGCGAGCGCCGCCGGACGATCGCCCGAGCTGCCCAGGGCCGTCCCCAATGATGGCACCAGATGATCAAACGGATAACCCATGGCCTGCCAGCGCGCGTGAATATCCAGGTACGCTTCAACCTCGAGCATGGTGCGAATGCGGTTGTCTCGCGCGCTGCGGTGGCGGGTGCGGAACAGCCAGCCGTAAACCTCCTGACGCTCGGCCTGGCTAGCCTGGACCGCGTCAGAGAAGATCGCTCCCTCGTTGTTGATCAGGTAGCCGAGAAGCCACAGTTCCAAAGGATGCACGCGCGCGATATATCCCTGGTCCGGCAGGCTGTACTTGCCCGGCCCGTAGGCCTGGTAGAGTTCCTCGATGCGCTTGTCGGTCAGCACTTCGTCGGTACGGCTGCCGAGGAAGGCGGTGAAGTCCGCCTGCGTCGCGTCCGGATACAAATAGCGATGCACGGCTGCCAACCGGGATGAGGTCGGACGCAGCCCCTCGAGGAAGTTGTTCAGTCGCTCGGCCTGATCCTTGTTCTGATACTTGCGCCAGAAGCGCAGCAGGAACGTACGCCCTTCGCGGTCGGCGAAGCGTTCGAGCAGTTCATCGCGGCGGGGGTCAGTATCGTCCTGCAACAGGGCGGCGCTGTCGCGATGCGCCTGATGGATCGCATGGCGCACGATGTCGCGCTGCAGCCGTACGAACGGCAGGTTGATCGACTCCTGCAACGACTCGCGCATGGTCGGGTTGCGGCCATCGTCTTCCCGGCGGAAGTTGCGGAAGCGCTGCACGCCGCCGCCGGTATAGAAACGTTCGGCCGGTGAAGCGGAATAGCGACGCTCGAGCGCCGCATCGAGGAGCTCGGGCAACGTCATCTGAGGATTGCCGCGCAGCGTGTTGGCTACCCAGACGCTGAGCCGGTCTTCAGGTTCGGACAGCGCCTGCGCGAAGGCCGACTCGTCGGCGCCAGCCAGACTTGCGTGTAGCTCGCCGATGATCTGCAAATAGGTAGCCAGTACGCGTAGCTTGGCGGTCGAACCCAGCTCCAGCTTGCTGCCCTCGTTGAGATCGAACGGCAGGCCGGTATTGTCGGTCTGTACGCGCACCTGATTGCCATCGGCAGTCGATTGCATCAGCGTGAAGCTGTAGCGCACCGCCGCGACCTTCTCGGCAGACAACAGCCGCTCGCCGAACAGGCCGGCCTGCTCGGCGAACGCCGGATCAGAAAGATTCCCCAGATAGTCACTGACCGAGGCCTGAAGATCGGCGTGCAGACTGCTTCCCGCACGCAGATCCATCCGGTCTACCGCATACAGGGTCTGCTCCAGCAGGTTGGCCAGGCGCACCCGCGATACCGTGACAGCCTTGTCCGCATCGATAACTGGACGAATCCGCGCTGCCTGGCCTCGCTCACGAAAACCGAACGAAGCATTCAGCGCAGCGTCACGCAGTGGTTGATCGATGATGCCCTCGCGCGCCAGCAAGCGGACATGGCTGTCTACCAGCTCTGCGAGATCATCGCGGCCATTGAGCAGATAATAGGAGGGCCGTCGCTGGGCGACGAAGATTGCCAGACCCTGACGCAGCGCCTGGCCCTGCGCCTCGACGCCGGCCGCGCCCTGCAGGTCGCTGTTGAACTGCTCGAAATCCCGGCCGAACCAGACCCACGCGGCATCACCCACGCCGTTGACTTCACCGAAGCCCGGCGCCGCTGCCAGCGGAACGGTATTGATGTAGTCCAGCACCAGTTGCTCCCGCGCTTCGAGCGTGTAAGGCCCGTCTCGATAGGCGCGCACACTGGCCGACCCCATCTGCAGCAACTTGTCCTGCGGCTCGTAGGTCAGGCCTTCTGGCGAGTGTCGGAATTTCTCGATCTGCGTGGCCAGGGTACTGGCCCCGTGGGTCGAGCCATCGTCATCGAACTTGCGTGTGACCAACGCCAGCGACGCGCTGGCCAGCCGCGGCCAGTCGACCGCCGGGTTGGCGCGATCGCGACCCGGAGCCAGCAGGCGACGGTTTTCGATATACAGCAGACTGCGGTGCAGCAACGCCGGCACGGCCTCGAAGCTCGGATAGGCCCGCTGCGGATACTGGAACGCATAGATGGAGTCGCCCTTGCAGTCGAATACCTGCAGGCCTGCCTGGGTCTTTTCCTTGAAAGGCGGAAACAATCCGTAGTCGACGTGCTGCAGCAGCGCGGGAGAAAACCGCGCCTGGCTGGTCAGCTCGAAGCCGTGCTGTCGCAGCCGTGGCGTCCAGCGAGGAATGGCGGTATAGCCCAGGCGCACGTCGAAGGGACCGGCTTGCGGGAAGCGCACGGCATCGCTCGGCCCGTCTTCCACGCGAAAGGTCAGATCCTTCGCGTAACGGCTGAGAAAAAGAGATTGGTAGTAGGAATGATGGGACTCATAGCGGATCAGATAGACCCCGGCCAACACTGCAACGCCCAGCAACAACCACGTTCTTAACCGCATAGATCCCTCAACGAGCCAGTGCGGTTAGTCTAGCTGAGGGGCCGCGCCCCCGCATGACCGTTCAGCGCTCCATCGGCATGATCTGCGTGCGCACTGCGAAGCGAGCGCCAGGGATGCGCAACGCCTCTAGCTCACCCTTCGCAGATGATCGCCACCTGATGTCCGCTGATCCCTACCAAGGCGTTGGAGGCGATCTGTTTCAGAGCATCGCCTGCCCGACCCCTGGGCCGCCCGGCGGCAGGAATTTCCGCCAAACGGTAGGCTTCTCAGAGCGGCAGTCTTACCTCGACTGGCGAGGCGTCAGGTGCGACATGATCTGGGTTTGGCAGCGCAATTTCCGCCGCGATCGCCGCCCCCTGCTCGCCCCTCTTGCCGAGAGACATGACGCGCCCTTCGACCGTCCCCGCACCGGGCAGATCGACACGTGCAACAGCCCCGACGCGAAGCCGGGCAGCGTGGTCCTCCGGTACCCGGACTTTGATAAGCAAAGGATCCTGATCGACCACCTGTGCGACCTCCTCCCCCTCCGGCAGCTGTTCTGGCAAAGCCTGACGGATTCGTACGCGGCCGCTGAGCGGAGCGCGGATACGGGTGGCTTCACTCGACTGCTCTGCCGCAGCGAAAGCTGCCTGGGCCTCTTCGAGCTCGGCTTCGGCGGCGTCGAGACGTTCCTGAGGCTCGTAACCTCCGGCTACCAGCTGGCGGAGTGCGCGCGCCTGGTGCTTCGCGACGTTCAGGCGAGCCTGGGCCTGTCCGAGTTGCGCCTGCAGGGGGCCCGAGACGATCCGCCCCAATAGCGCACCAGCCTCGACGATATCGCCATCCTCCACCGCCCAGATCATCTCGCCGCCCAACTTCGTACGTACCGGCTCAGTCGCCGGCGAGCGCCATTCACCCTGCACCACCAGCACCTGCTGCCCGGGTTCGACAGCCGATTCACGAATGACTGGCTCAGGTGCACCTTCAGCCTGTTCTGCCTCGCCTGACGGCGCGCCGACCTGCTGCGTCCACAACCAGCTGGCGGCCCAGACCAGCGCCAATACAACGACAACCCCCACTAGCCAGACTGCTGGCCTTGCCCGCTTGCCCATTAACTCTCTGCCTGCTACGAATATGCGCGTGATGATCACGCATAGAGCCAGCCGAACGGAAGCAGTTCCTCCTCGCGGCGAATAATCAGCTCATTTTCAGCTGTAGCGAAACGGCGGCCCGGGATGCTCACGACCATCATCCACGCCGATCTCCAGGCCAATCAGCTCGTTCAACTGCCTGTTCAGCCGCTTGATCAACGTGCGCTGTCCCTGCGGATCGGTGGCCAGATTGTTCAGCTCGTGCGGGTCCTCAAGCGTATCGTAGAGCTCCAGATCATTTCGCTCGGTCAGCATGGAGAAGGTTCGCGGAATGTGGTGGTCCGAGGGGGCGAAGTAGCGTGCGAACTTGTAGCGACCGTCGTGCACCCCGCGAAACAGCGCCCGGTTGTCCAGTGAGGGGCCGAATTTACCCTGCCGAATCGACTCGCGCAGGATCGCCATGGGCGACACGGCATCCGCGTGGGCCATGAAGCCCTCGGTGAAATCCGGATCGATGTACATGGTGACGCCGTAGTTGAACAGGTGCCCTCGGCGATCACGGACCGACCGCCGCTCGGCCCCGCCCAGGCTGTCCGCCAGGCTGACACCCGCCAGCGCGGGGTAACGCTCGGCTCGCGTGCGTGGGTCCATGCCGGCGAACTCCAGCAGCGTCGGCGCCAGGTCGACACTGGAACCGAGCGCATCCGAGATGAACGGCCGCTGAATATCCGGATGACGGACGATGAAGTTGACCCGGGTGTTTTCCTTGTACATGTGCGGCCCCTTCTGCCGCAGCTTGTGCGCGCCCCCCATTTCCCCATGGTCCGAGGTGAGGATGACGATGGTGTCCTGATCTCTACCGCTGGCCTTGAGCGCGTCCAGCACCTGGGCGATCGACTGGTCGACATCCCGTATGCAATTGAAGTAGTAGCTTTGCAGCCCCTTCCAGCACACCTCGTCATCCGGCTGAATCTGACCGTAAATGCCGTTGCACAATCTGACATCGGCGCGCTGTGCCCAGGGTTTGGTCGACAGATCATCCTTATAGAAGCTGGCAGGCAGCGGCAGATCCCACTGCTTGGCATACAGCCCGTTGGTTGGCCCCGGAGAAATCGGGCCCAGGTAGTTCTGGCGCAGGCGCGACCGTTCCTGCTGGATACCTGAGCTGTAGAACATGATGTCGTGGGGATTGACGAAGTTGACCGCCAGGAACCATGGATCGGTGTCGCCGGCGTGCTTGTGCAGCCAGGCGGCGGTATCGCTCGCGGTCAGTTTGTCGAACACGAAACCGGTGAGGTGCGAGCCATGGGGATCGCCATGCAGGTTGTACTCACTGAAGCCGAACGGCTCCAGCGCATCGATGGTCGGGTTGACCACCCCGTAGGTGAGGTTGCCGGTCTCGGCAATATGCGACAGATGCCACTTGCCTTTATAGGCTGTGTAATAGCCCTGGCCCCGCAACATGTGGCCGATGGTCGGCAGGTCGGATGAGAGCTCGCGAAACGGCGGCAGTCCAAGGTTGGCGGTCACGCGGGTGTGCTGCGTGTGCTGCCCGGTGAACATGGTGGAGCGAGACGGTGAACACGGCGTCGTATTAACGTGGAAGTTGCCCAGCGACACGCCGCTCGCTAGTAGCGCTTCGTGCCCGGGCAGGTCCAGTTGCGGCGGCAGGTCCGCGTAGGCGCGCTCCTGATCGGTCACGATGAGCAGGATGTTCAGCTTGCGATCGCCCCGGGACTGCGCCACCACCGGCTGCTCCTGCGTGGCGCCCAGATCGGCGGCGGCACCGACATGCTCGGCTCGCACGGGCGAGGCCAGCCCTCCGATCGACAACGCGCCAGCCCACTTGAGCACATCACGGCGTTTCATCACGCACCCCACGGTAATCGATTGGTCGTTGCAGCCTAGGAAATACCTGTCAATAATTCCATTGCAAATTTATCCGACACTCGATGCAGGGAGCGCATATGAATCTCCAGCAGCTGCGGCATTTCGTTGCGGTGGTTGAGCACGGTCACTTCGCACGCGCTGCGGAAGCGATCCACCTGAGCCAGCCCGCACTCAGCCGGAGTATTCAGACGCTGGAATCGCAGCTCGGCTGCAAACTACTCGACCGGCACAGCCGCGGCATCAGCCTCACCGCACATGGTGAGCTGGTTCTGGAACACGCCCGGCGTCTGCTCTCAGGCAGCCGCGCTCTGACCAACGCGGTGGCTCAATTGCGCAATCTGGAAGCCGGAGAGCTGCGTCTGGGAGCGGGGCCATACCCGGCCGCGCGCCTGGTTCCAGCGGCAATGGGCCAGATGGCAATGGCATACCCGGGCGTCCAGATCAGGCTGACGATCGACGGCCCAGCTGGACTGCAGCGGCGGTTATTGGATGATGATCTTGAACTGTTCATAGCCGACACACGTGTACTGCTCGGCGACCCGTTGCTGGACGTCGAGCCACTTACGCCACACCGAGGCGTGATTTTCTGCCGGCCCGACCATCCGCTTGCGTCCCTCGCCGCGGTGCCGGACGAAGCGCTCACGGCCTATCCGTTGGCTGCAGCCAGCCTGCCCAAATCGGTGGAACAACAACTCGCACGCGTTCAGAGCCGTGCGCAGCCGATCAGCATCTACTGTGACAACTTCGTAGCCTTGCGCGCGATGGCCCGAACTACGGATGTGCTTGGGGTCGCGCCATGGGACGCCGTCGCCGACGATGTGGGCGCAGGATCACTTACCGTACTGACGCTGGCATCGCCGATCGTCGAACACTCATCCTACGGACTGGTGAGCCGAGCCGGGCACAGCCTTTCTCCGGCCGCCCGGGTGTTCGCCGAGCAACTGCGGATCGAAGACAAACGAGCCCTGCCCTCCCGAACCTCACCTATGACAGGAAAGATCAGTTGAGACGAAAAGCGTCAGTTATTCTTCTGCCTTAGCGTCCCGCCCGGTTTCAGCCTTGAGAATCTCAAGCGCCTCACCCAGCTTGTCCACCGCTTCCTGATGATCGCCCGCCTCATGCGCTTCCTGCCCTTCCGTGCGCAATTCGGTTACGCGGCGCAGGGTTTCATCGTCTGGCGGTGGGTCGTTGGCGAGTATCTGGTCGATTTTGGCCATGTCGTTGGGGCAGTGCATGGCGAAAACCGGGGTCGCGAATAAAAGCGGAATAACAAGAAGGTAGTGTCGCATCGCGGTGACTCCTCGTGAGTTGTCACAAGAGGCTAGCAGACTCCACTATACCTCGACGGGCTAGTCGTCGGACCGTGGCCCACGGATTCTGGTTATTGCGAGTCAGGGAATGGTGCAAGAAGTAGTCGCCCAGTCGCAGATAATCGTGGTAGCAGCGGAGTCCTTGGCGGTAAATGTGACCGTTCCCGTCAGTCCGGCAATCGCCGTAGGATTAGGATTTGTGGGCGCAGGAGCGGCGGCACACGCTGCCGAGGCATAGTCACTCAATGCGGTATTGGATTGTAGCGATGCTGCCCGCGCCTTCACGTGGGCAGACGCCTCTCCGAGGCAGGCACTTACATTGCTGCGATCAGCATAATCTTGATACGCAGGCAGAGCAATGGCGGCCAGAATGCCAACGATCGCAACTACGATCATCAGCTCGATGAGCGTAAATCCGGAAACTTCCTTGAGTCTCATAGCTTCGTATCCGTTAAGAGGTTGCGAGCTACAAGCAAGGTCGATGCCAAGCGTTCCTCCAGCGCCGCCGGGGTTTGTAACCGTGCGAAGTGACCAATTTTGTCAGCACATGCCCAGAATCGTCTTCTCCTCGCAGCAAACTTGGGACCACCCGCCCGTGAGGCGGCGGAATCCTTGCACGGTGACATCTGGCACGCTGTTTGCTTAAAATCTGTCAGGCCAACAGCCTAATCACCTCAAGGAGCTTGAACAATGAAAAAGCAAATGCAGAAAGGCTTTACTCTTATCGAACTGATGATCGTAGTGGCGATCATCGGCATCCTGGCCGCGATCGCTCTGCCGGCTTATCAAGATTACACACGCCGTGGCGCCAACAGCGCTTGCTTGGCGGAAGCAAAAGCATATTCCGGAGCACGATTGGTCTTCGAATCTGGCGGCTCAGTTGGAACCGCCCCGGTGTTCGGCGCGCAAGCGTGCGGCACTCCTAACCCGGCGAACTCCGTGGACTTCACGGTCACCCCGGCGACCCCGGGTAACGGGACGGTGACATGTGACGAAAGCTCGACTTGCAGCCATGCCGATCCAGCCGTATAAAACGATACTTCGACAAGATCCATTGTGAACTGGATTTCTAGCGCCCTGCTTCCCGCGGGGCGCTAGCCTTCGCTCCACGATGACTATCGATGATGGGACAATACCGTAGCCAGTGGTTAGTGCCATGCACTTGGTTTCGCATTGTACGACGTATACTGGTATGAGCCCATCGCTTCGGTGAAAGCTATAAAAACACCCCAGCAAGAATCAAAGGAGTTGGTAGTGAACTCTTCCGTGCTTTCAGGCTTAGCTCGACGCATTGTTCAAGACCAACTGCTTGACTCTCAAACTGCAGGGAAGGCAACCACTCAGGCGAATCTCGACAAGATTCCGCTCATTACTTATCTGGTTCAAAAGAAGCTAGCAGAGGCTCGTGATCTTGCGATGGTCTGCGCCGAAGAATTCGGCTACCCCTATCTGGATTTATCGGTCATCGATAAAGATCACCAACCAAAAGATCTCGTTAGCGAAAAGCTCATCCGCCAACATGGCGTCCTACCTCTTTATAAACGCGGTTCGCGCCTATACCTCGCGATTTCCGACCCAACCAATCAGCAAGCGTTGAGCGACATTCAATTCAGCACCGGCCTGATGACCGATGCTGTGATAGTGGAAGACGACAAACTCCACGCGGCAATTGAAAAATTCCTAGACAGCCCTTCCGGTGGTCTAGGTGAGATGGGCGATGCTGATCTTGAAGATCTTGAGATCGAAAGCGGCGAAGACGATAAAAAAGAAGCAACCGCAACGGACACAGACGACGCGCCGATCGTGCGATTCGTCAACAAGATGCTGCTCGATGCGGTAAAGATAGGCTCGTCGGACCTTCACTTTGAACCGTACGAAAAAATTTATCGCGTTCGCTTCCGGACCGATGGCATTCTTCATGAAGTAGCGAAACCACCAGCACAGCTAGGCGTTAAAATCGCTGCTCGCCTCAAAGTCATGTCGTCAATGGACATGGCTGAGCGCCGTAAGCCGCAAGATGGTCGCATCAAGCTCAAGATATCCAAAACCAAGGCGATCGACTTCCGGGTAAACACCCTTCCGACCCTCTGGGGCGAAAAGGTCGTTTTGCGTATTCTGGATTCCGAGAGCGCGAAACTGGGTATCGACGCGCTGGGCTACGAGGACGACCAGAAGCAAATGTATCTCTCTGCCCTCGCCAGACCGCAAGGCATGATTCTGGTCACCGGCCCCACCGGCTCAGGCAAGACCGTGTCTCTCTATACTGGCTTGAACATCCTGAACACCATGGAGCGCAATATTTCCACCGCCGAAGACCCGGTTGAAATTAACCTCGAAGGCATCAACCAGGTAAACGTCAACCCGAAGCAAGGCATGGACTTTGCCCAGGCCCTGCGCGCCTTCCTCCGTCAGGATCCGGACGTGATCATGGTCGGCGAGATTCGCGACCTGGAAACGGCAGAAATCGCGATTAAGGCTGCTCAAACCGGCCACATGGTGATGTCTACGCTGCATACCAACAGCGCGGCGGAAACGCTGACGCGTCTGCGCAATATGGGCGTACCGTCGTTCAACATTGCCACGTCGGTCAATCTGATCATTGCCCAGCGCCTCGCTCGTCGCTTATGCAAGACCTGCAAAAAGCCCGTTGATCTTCCTCGCGAGGTATTGACGGAAGAAGGATTCACTGCGAGCCAAATTGCTGCAGGGTTGACAATTTACGAACCTGTGGGTTGCGAAAATTGCAAAGACGGTTATAAAGGGCGTGTTGGTATTTACGAGGTGGTGCGAATCACCCCGGCCATGCAACGCATCATCATGGAAGACGGCAATTCCATACAGATTTCAGAAGTAGCTCAGCAGGATGGTTTCCGAACCTTGCGCCATTCCGCATTAATAAAAGCGGAACAAGGCGTCACCAGCCTGGCGGAAGTCAATCGAGTGACCAAGGATTAAGTCATGGCGCAACAAGCAGCGATGAAGAAAGGGCCCACCCCCGCAACGAAGGCCAAAGTAGAGAAGGTTATACCATTCAAATGGGAAGGCAAGGACCGCAAGGGAACCAAGGTTGCCGGCGAGATCCAGGGCTCGAACCCCGCCTTGATCAAAGCTCAGCTGCGCAAGCAAGGCATTCTCGTTACCAGCCTGAAGCGACAATCGACGCTCTTCGCCCCTCGCAACAAGCCAATCAAACCGCTGGATATCGCTTTCTTCACTCGGCAGCTTGCAACCATGATGCAATCTGGCGTCCCTATTGTGCAGGCTTTTGAGATCATCGCCGAAGGCGCCGAGAAGCCGAGCCTTGCGAAACTTGTCACCGAAATTAAAACAGACGTAGCCGCCGGTAATACGCTTGCCGACTCGCTGCGCAAACATCCAAAGTATTTCGACGACCTGTTCTGTAACTTGGTCGAGTCAGGAGAACAGTCTGGTCGCCTGGAGTCGCTGCTCGATCGCATCGCTACTTTCAAAGAAAAAACCGAAGCGCTGAAAGCGAAGATAAAGAAAGCATTGACCTACCCAATTGCGGTCGTTTGCGTCGCCATCGTGGTCACTGCCATTTTGCTACTGAAGGTGGTTCCTCAATTTGAGACGGTTTTCTCTAGCTTCGGCGCGGATTTGCCCGCCTTCACTAAAATGGTGATTGCTCTGTCCGAGTGGTTACAGAGTTGGTGGTTTCTTTGCGTGTTCGGTTTGATCGCACTTGGCTTTACGTATACTCAGGTACATAGGCGGTCCAAGACTTTCCGCGATGCTCAAGACCGAGTACTCCTCAAAGCACCGGTAGTCGGGAAGATCGTCTACGAGGCGGCGGTAGCTCGCTACGCTCGCACTTTATCGACCACGTTCGCCGCCGGCGTGCCTTTGGTCGAAGCGCTGAATTCCGTCGCGGGTGCCGCGGGCAACGTCGTTTTTTACAACGCTGTCATGCAGATCAAGGACGATGTATCAGCAGGATCTCAACTCAACTTCTCCATGCGTACTACAAAAATCTTCCCATCGTTGGCTGTGCAGATGGCGGGTATCGGTGAGGAGTCTGGCAACCTCGACGGCATGCTGGATAAGGTAGCCAATTACTACGAGGCCGAGGTCGAGAACAAGGTCGACAATATGACCACACTGCTCGAGCCGATGATCATGTGCGTACTTGGCGTGCTGGTGGGCGGCCTGATTATCGCCATGTACCTGCCGATCTTCCAGCTCGGTAACGTCGTAGGCTGATATGCTCATCACTGACTATCTGGCCAGCCATGTGCTGGCCTTTATTTTGCTCGCCGGATTGCTTGGACTTGTCGTGGGCAGCTTCCTGAATGTGGTGATCCATCGCCTACCAAGAATGATGGAACGCGACTGGCGGCAGCAGGCCAGGGAAATACTTGAGCCTGACGCCGAGCATCCGGCGGAGCCGACCTACAACCTCGTTCTACCCCACTCCCACTGCCCAAAGTGCCAAGCCGAGATCAAGGCATGGCAGAACATACCGGTCATCAGCTACCTGGCGTTGCGGGGCCGCTGCGGGACGTGCAAGACGTCGATCAGCGCTCGCTATCCGATGGTCGAGTTACTGACCGCAGCACTGTCGATGGTGGTCGCCTGGCAGTTCGGCTTTACCTGGCAGGCAGGCTCGATGCTGCTGCTGACCTGGTCGCTGATCACTCTGAGTCTGATCGATGCGGATACCCAGCTGCTGCCGGACGCCATCGTTCTGCCCATGCTCTGGCTGGGCCTGATCGTCAACAGCTTCGGTCTGTTCACAGATTTGAATACCGCGCTTGCCGGGGCCGTGTTTGGCTACCTGAGCCTTTGGTCCGTGTACTGGCTGTTCAAGCTGGTGACCGGCAAGGAAGGCATGGGCTATGGCGACTTCAAGCTGCTGGCAATGATCGGTGCCTGGGGTGGCTGGCAGGTGTTACCGTTGACGATTCTGCTGTCGTCGCTAGTCGGCGCGATCCTCGGCATCATCATTCTCAAGAGCCGTGGCGACTCCAACGCTACACCCCTTCCCTTCGGTCCCTACCTTGCCATTGCCGGCTGGATTGCGTTGATTTGGGGTGAGACAATCACCAGCCAGTATCTACAATTCGCCGGATTCTAATGATCATAGGTCTTACCGGCGGTATCGGTAGCGGCAAGAGCGCTGCTGCCGACCGCTTCGCCGAGGCGCACGGCATTCATGTCGTCGACGCCGATATGAAATCACGCGTGGTTGTCGAGCCAGGGAAGCCTGCGCTGAAGCATATCGTCGACCGCTTTGGTGATGAGGTATTGCTCCCCGACGGCTCGCTCAATCGCCCCGCTCTGCGCGAAGTCGTCTTCCGGGATCCGACGCAGCGCCTCTGGCTGGAAGAGCTGCTGCACCCGCTCATCCGTGAGGAAACGCTTAACGATCTCGCTTCAGCTCAGTCGCCCTATGCCTTGCTCGTCTCGCCATTGTTGATCGAGTCAGGGCAGCACCGCATGACGCAGCGGGTGATTGTGGTGGACGTACCGGAATCCATCCAGCTGGCTCGCACCGCTGCGCGGGATCAGGTTCAGTTGGACCAGATTCGCGCGATCATGGAAGCGCAGGCGACCCGCGACGACCGGCTGCGTCAGGCGCATGATGTGCTGACCAACGATGGTGATCTCGCCGCATTGCACGCACAAGTCGATGCGTTGCACGAACGCTACCTGGCCTTGCTATCTGGAGACACGCTATGACCCTGACTGTCGATTGCCCCACCTGCAAGGCACCGGTTGTCTGGAGCGAAAGCTCTCCTGACCGGCCCTTCTGCTCGCCGCGCTGCCGCCTGATTGACCTGGGTGCCTGGGCGTCGGAAGAGCACGCCATTCCCGGCGAAGAACTCGAGCAGGACATCTACTCCGACGATCTGCCGGACCGCTAACTCGTGCGCCGCGTACACGTGATGGCTGCGGTCATACGTGACCCCGCCGGTCGCATTCTTATCGCCAGGCGCCCTGACCATGCTCATCAAGGCGGGCTGTGGGAATTCCCTGGGGGCAAGCTTGAGCCTGGCGAGGCGCGCGAAGCGGGGCTTGCACGTGAGCTGCACGAAGAGTTAGGCATCACCGTCACGCAGGCCCGCCCTCTGATCGATATTCATCACGATTACCCGGACAAATCCATTCGTCTGGATGTGTGGACGGTTGATGCGTTCGACGGCGAGGCCCACGGTGCCGAGGGCCAACCGATTCGTTGGGTGCGCCAGGAGGAGTTGGACGACTACAGGTTTCCGCAAGCCAACGCGCCTATCGTATCTGCCGCAAGGCTACCGACTCGCTATCTTGTTACGCCTGACCTTGCTGATACAGACGAACTCTACGCGGGCTTGCGCGCCGCATACGCTGCGGGCATCCGGTTGGTCCAGCTGCGACAGACGCAGCTGGATACTGAAGCGTACGCATCGCTTGCAGAGCAGGTGACGGAACATTTTGGGTCTGGGTTTATCTGGATGCTCAAGGGCGACCATCCTCCGCACCAACCTGGTGCTGGCTGGCATGTTACTGGCCGGCAACTAGCGGAGCTCGCCCGAACGGGCTGGCGGCGTGAAGAGAGGCTCGCCTGGCTGGCAGCGTCGTGTCATGACGACAGGGAACTGGCACTGGCTGCCCAGATCGGAGTGGACTTCGTTACGCTGTCCCCCGTCCTGCCGACTCGGAGCCATCCGGGAGCCGCTGCGCTGGGATGGGAGCGGGGTGCCGAACTGATCCGGGGCGTGAACATGCCTGTGTATCTGCTGGGTGGGATGAGCGAGGCGCATCTGTCCCAGGCGTTTGATGTTGGAGCGCAGGGTATTGCGGGGATCAGTGGTCTTTGGGCGGGTGGTTCCGACCGATCTTGATACATTTGTAAGATACCGCAGCAGGGCGCCTCTGGCGCCCTGCTGCGCCGGGGACGGCGCTCCCACAAAACAGAAATCGATGCGTAACGCGATATCAGTCTATTGAAACGACGCGCAGCTCTTTCGGCATGCTGAAGACGACATTTTCAGGACGGCCGGCGAGCTCTTCGGCGCCGGTCGCGCCCAGGCTGTGTAAGTGCTCAATAACCTGGCGCACGAGGATGTCAGGGGCAGAGGCACCGGCAGTTACGCCAATATTGCTTACGCCGTCCAGCCAATCGCTGCGGATCTCGTCGGCACCATCAATAAGATAGGCCGGGGTGCCGATGCGCTCTGACAGCTCACGTAGCCGGTTGGAATTGGAGCTGTTCGGGCTACCCACAACCAACACCAGCTCGCACTCCGCAGCCAGCTGCTTGACGGCATCCTGCCGATTCTGTGTGGCGTAACAGATGTCGTCCTTGCGCGGACCGTCGATAGCCGGGAAATGTTTGCGCAACGCATCGATCACCTTGGCGGTGTCATCCATCGACAGCGTTGTCTGAGTAACGAAGGCCAGGTTCGACGGATCGCGTACCTTGAGGTTCGCGGCATCCTCTTCGTCTTCGACCAGATAGATCGCCCCACCGTTCCTGGTGTCGTACTGCCCCATGGTGCCTTCGACCTCGGGGTGGCCGGCATGACCGATAAGAATGCATTCGCGTCCGTCTCGGCTGTACTTGGCCACTTCCAGATGCACCTTGGTCACCAGCGGGCAGGTGGCGTCGAAAACCTTCAGCCCGCGGTCTGCTGCTTGCTTGCGTACTGCCTGGGAAACACCATGGGCGCTGAAGATCACGATGACGTCGTCCGGAACCTCTTCGATTTCTTCGACAAAGATGGCGCCGCGTGTGCGCAGGTCTTCGACGACGAACTTGTTATGCACGACCTCGTGGCGCACGTAGATCGGCGGCCCGAATACCTCGAGGGCACGGTTGACGATCTCGATGGCGCGGTCGACACCTGCGCAGAAACCGCGGGGATTTGCCAATTTGATCTGCATGGAAGGCCTCGGAAGTGGGCAAGCCGGGCGCCCATTATCCACGAACGGGGAGCGCCTGGCGATTCGAGCCGCAGCGAAGCGCTTAGCGGACCGCGATGATCTCGACGTCGAAGGTGATGATCTTGCCCGCCAGGGGGTGGTTGAAGTCCACGTCGACGGTGGTGTCGTGGACGGTCTTCACCACACCCGGCAGCTCGCCGCCGGCGGCGTCCTGGAAAATCACCAACAGGCCGGGCTCCAGCTCCATTTCGTTGAACTGGCCGCGGGGGACGGTCTGGATGTTCTGCGGGTTGCCCGGCCCGAAGCCGCGTTCCGGTTCGATTTCGAAAGCGCGCTGGTCACCGGCCTTGAGACCGAACAGGCTCTGTTCGAAGCCGGGCAACAGGCTGCCGTCGCCGACCTTGAAGGTGGCGGGGGATTTACCTGCGGTGGAGTCGACGACTTCGCCGCTCGGCAGTTTCACGGTGAAATGCAGGGTGACTTCGCTGTCGTGCCCTATACGTGTTTCGCTCATGGTCGAACCTTTCGTATGTGGTTTGTTGGCTGGTATGTCGCTGGAACATTGTCGTGGTCAGGGAATCCGATTCGCGTCCGGGTGCGCTCCTACACACAACGCCTCGATCCTGCACCGCCTGTAGGAGCGGACCTGGCCACGAAGGGTTTGCGATGCCGCGTTCGCGCCCAGGTGCGCTCCTACACAAAAAACCTCGATCCCGCACCGTCCGTAGGAGCGGACCTGGCCGCGAAGGGGTTGGCGATGCCGTTTTCGCGCCCAGGTGCGCTCCTACACACAACACCTCGATCCTGCACAGTCCGTAGGAGCGGACCTGGCCGCGAAGGGGTTTGCGATGCCGTTTTCGCGCCCAGGTGCGCTCCTACACACAACACCTCGACCCCGCACCGTCCGTAGGAGCGGACCTGGCCGCGAAGGGTTTGCGATGCCGCGTTCGCGCCCGGGTGCGCTCCTACACAGAACAACCCGAGCCCGCACCACCGGTAGGAGCGGCGCCCTCGCCGCGATGGGCCTACAGGCAACTCAGGCCTTGCTGTCCTGCTCCTTTCCCGACGATAGCAGCATATCCAGAATCAGCAGCCCCGCGCCGACAGTGATGGCGCTATCGGCGACGTTGAACGCCGGGAAGTACCAGGCATCCTGCCAATGAACAAGGATGAAATCCACTACGTGCCCGTGAACGATCCGGTCGTACAGGTTACCCAGCGCGCCGCCCAGCACCAGAGACAGGGCGATCGCCTCCATTACCTTGTCCCGGGACAGGCGCGCCATCCAGACGATAAGCATCAGGCTGACCCCGACGGCCACGGCGATAAAGAACCACCGCTGCCAGCCACCGGCGTCCGCGAGGAAGCTGAACGCTGCCCCGGAATTGAAGGCCAGGGTGATGTCCAGCAGACCTTCGATGATCGGCACCTGCTGAAAAACCATCAGACGGTCCGCGACAAGCCATTTGGTTGCCAGATCCAGCACAACCACCAGAACCGCCAGCCATACCCAGCGCAACCCGCTATGACGAAGCTCAGGCATGCTGGCGTGCCTCGCCCTGCCCTTCGATGTTCTCTATGCAGCGGCCGCAGATTTCCGGGTGCTCCGGATGACTGCCGACGTCCGCCAGGAAATGCCAGCAACGCCCGCACTTGGGATTCCCGGACTTGGCCACGGACAGCTTCAGCCCGCTCAGCTCGGTTTCCACTGCATCCGGACCAGCCTGCTCCAACGGAGCCAGGTCGGCACGCGAGGTAATCAACACAAACCGCAGCTCGTCTCCAAGCAGGGCCAGCCGCTGGGCCAGGGAGGCCTCGGCATACAGCGTGACTTCTGCCTGCAGGTTGCCGCCAATCACCTTCGCGTTGCGCTGATTCTCCAGCTCCTTGTTCACCGCGACCTTGACCTGCATCACGTCGTCCCAGAACGCGCGATCCAGCGCTGCGCCTTCCGGCAATGCGGTCAAGCCCTGGTACCAGGTGCCGAGCATCACCGACTCTTCGCGCTCGCCCGGCAGGTACTGCCAGATCTCCTCGGAGGTGAACGCCAGGATCGGTGCGATCCAGCGCACCAGCGCCTCGGCGATATGGTAGAGCGCGGTCTGACAGGAGCGCCGCGCGGTGCTGTCGGCACCGGTGGTGTACTGGCGATCCTTGATGATGTCCAGATAGAAGCCGCCCAGCTCCTGCACGCAGAAGTTGTGCACCTTCTGATAGACGTTCCAGAACTTGTAGCTGTCGTACGCCTCAAGAATTTCCTGCTGCATCACCAGCGCACGATCTACGGCCCAGCGGTCCAGATCAAGCATCTGCTCGGGCGCGACCATGTGCACCTTGGGGTCGAAGCCGCTTAGGTTGGCCAGCAGAAAGCGCGCTGTGTTGCGGATACGACGGTAGGCGTCGGCGCTGCGCTGCAGGATCACCTTGGATACGGCCATCTCGCCGGAATAGTCGCTCGATGCCACCCACAGACGCAGAATGTCCGCGCCCAGGCTGTCGTTGACTTCCTGCGGTGCGACCACATTCCCTAGTGATTTGGACATCTTGCGGCCGTTCTCATCGACCACGAAGCCATGTGTCAGCAGGCCCTTGTACGGCGCATGGCCGTCGATAGCGCAGCCGGTCAACAGGGAGGAATGGAACCAGCCGCGGTGCTGATCGGAGCCTTCCAGGTACAGGTCCGCACGCGGGCCGGTGTCGTGCCCCATGGGGTGCGAGCCGCGCATGACGTGCCAATGGGTGGTGCCGGAGTCGAACCACACGTCCATGGTGTCGCCGATCTTGTCATATTGCGCGGCCTCGTCGCCCAGCAGTTCGGCGGCGTCCATCGCGAACCAGGCCTCGATGCCCTGCTCCTCCACCCGCTGCGCCACCTGCTCGAGCAGCTCGATGGTACGTGGATGCAGCTCGCCGCTTTCCTTGTGCAGGAAGAACGGAATCGGGACGCCCCAGGTACGCTGCCGCGAGATACACCAGTCCGGACGACCGGCTATCATGTTGTGCAGGCGCTGCTTGCCCCATGCCGGCACGAACTGTGTCTCCTCGATGGCCTTGAGCGCGCGCTTGCGAAGGGTCTCGCCGTCGACCTGCACGTCCATCCCGACGAACCACTGAGCGGTTGCCCGGTAAATCACCGGCGTCTTGTGGCGCCAGCAGTGCATGTAGCTGTGGCTGACCTTCTCATGTGCCAGCAGGCAATCGACTTCTTCCAGCTTGGCCATCACGTTAGGGTTGGCCTTCCAGATGAACTGCCCGCCAAAGAATTCCAGAGACTCGACGTACACCCCGTTGCCCTGAACCGGGTTGAGGATCTCGTCGTTGACCATGCCGTAGCGCTTGCAGGTATAGAAGTCGTCTTCACCGTAGGCGGGCGCGGAGTGCACGATACCGGTCCCGGCGCCGAGCTCGACGTAATCGGCCAGGTAAACGGGAGACAGCCGATCATAGAACGGATGACGAAAGTTGATCAGCTCAAGCGTGTCGCCGGTGGTGGTCGCCACCACCTGCCCTTCGCGCCCGTAACGCTTCAGGCAGCTCTCGACCAGCTCTTCGGCAAGAATCAGCAGGCGATCACCCGCATCGACCAGCGCGTAGTTGAACTCCGGATGAATGTTCAGCGCCTGGTTGGCTGGAATGGTCCACGGCGTGGTGGTCCAGATGACCATCTGCGCCGGCTTGGACAGGCTGTCGACACCGAACGCCGCAGCCAGCTTCTCCGGCTCTGCGCAGGGGAAGCCCACGTCGATGGTCGGGGACTGCTTGTCCGCGTATTCGACCTCCGCCTCGGCCAGCGCCGAGCCGCAATCGAAGCACCAGTTGACCGGCTTGAGCCCCTTGAACACATAACCCTGCTCGACCATCTTGCCCAGCGCGCGAAGCTGACCGGCTTCGTTCCTGAAGTTCATGGTTTTGTACGGATTGCCCCAGTCGCCCAGCACGCCCAGGCGGACGAAGTCGTTCTTCTGCGCTTCGATCTGCTCTGCGGCGTAGGCACGGCTGAGTTCGCGCGTCTTCGACGGCTCGATGTTCTTGCCGTGCGTGGTCTCGATCTTGTGCTCGATCGGCAGACCATGGCAGTCCCAGCCCGGCACGTAGGGCGCATCGAAGCCCGACAGCGTCTTGGACCGGGTGATCATGTCCTTGAGGATCTTGTTGACCGCGTGACCGATGTGGATGCTGCCGTTGGCATAGGGCGGACCGTCATGCAGCACGAACTGCGGACGGCCGCGGCTGATCTCACGAATCTTCTGGTAGAGATCGATACTGTTCAGGCGCTTAAGGGTTTCCGGCTCGCGCGTGGGCAGGCCGGCCTTCATCGGGAATGCCGTTTCCGGCAGGTTCAGCGTCGCTTTGTAATCGGTCATCTCATCCACACTTGTCGGTCAGAGGCCCCATAGGGCCCGGGCAGTGGCGAAGTCAGCCTGGATCGCCTGCTGCAGCGAGTCCAGCGAATCGAATCGCTGTTCATCACGGATCTTTTCATGAAAGGTTACGGTCATCCGCTCGCCGTAGAGATCACCGGCAAAGTCGAGCAGATGAACCTCGAGGTGCGGCCTGCCATCGCCTTCTACAGAGGGCCGGGTGCCAATATTGGCGACAGCCTTGTGCGTCGCGC
The DNA here is from genome assembly GCF_020025155.1 of Halopseudomonas nanhaiensis. NCBI lineage: Bacteria > Pseudomonadati > Pseudomonadota > Gammaproteobacteria > Pseudomonadales > Pseudomonadaceae > Pseudomonas > Pseudomonas nanhaiensis. The sequence continues at coordinate 752,836 of NZ_CP073751.1, read as the reverse complement.
CATTGACGTCGGCACTGACGCGATAGACGCCCTGAAGCGGCGCATGCAGGCGCTTGAGCTGGACGTTGGCGGTCGGCGCGCCCAGCGTACGGCCGAGCTTCTGACCATGCATGACGCGGCCGGTGATGCTGAACGGGCGACCCAGCAGCCGTTCGGCCAGCTCGAAGTCACCCTCGGCCAGCACCTGGCGCAACCGGGTGCTACTGACGCGTTCGCCGCTGTCGGCCACGGTGTTGGCGGCCTCGACGGTGAAGCCGTGTCGCTTGCCGCTTTCCAGCAGAAAGGCGAAGTCGCCGGAGCGATCACAGCCGAAGCGAAAATCGTCACCCACCTCCAGATGCTTGACGCCCATGCCGTCCACGAGCACCTGCTGGACGAACTCCTCGGCGCTCAATTCGCGCAGTCGGCGATTGAACGCCAGGCACAGCACCCGCTCGACGCCCTGGCGTGACAGCAGCACGAGCTTGTCCCGCAGCCGGGTCAGCCGTGGCGGAGCGCTCTTCGGAGAGAAATACTCGCGCGGCTGCGGCTCGAAGATCACCACACAGCCAGGCAAGCCTAGCCGTTCGGAATGCGTCCGCAGCCGTTTCAGAATGGCTTGATGCCCGGCGTGCACACCATCGAAGTTACCGATTGTCGCCACACAGCCCCGGTGACGGGGCCGCAGGTTATGTAGGCCGCGGACCAGTTCCATAATGCTCTTGATTGGCTTAAGGATCGAAACGCGAAAGTATACAGGTATAGCGAGCTAAACGTCATGCGCGCTGCCCTCCCGTTAGAGGAAGAGCATGTTCCGTGGAATCGACGTGGATTCGGCGGAGGCGCGACTCGCGGCGACCGGTTTCAGCCGTGGCGCAGATGCCGCATGCGCAACCCGGCCACCAGCAGCGCTGCGAGGTAAGCGCCGATACCGGCCACCACCAGAATGGTCATCTCCAGCGCCTTCTGCTGCCAGCCCCAGTCAAACCACTCCGACACACCCGGCGCCAGCCACAGTACGATGGCAGCCATCGCCGCGCAGGCCAGCACCAGTCGCAAGATAAACACTGGCCAGCCCGGCTGCGCCTCATAGATACCGGCCTTGCGCAGCCCCCACCACAGCAATCCAGCGTTCAGCAATGCAGACATCGACGTCGCCAGCGCCAGACCCACGTGCGCCAGCGGCCAGATCAGGATGAGGTTGAATACCATGTTCGCACCCATGCAGATCATCGCGATCTTCACAGGGGTCTTCATGTCCTGACGGGCGAAGAAGCCCGGTGCCAGCACCTTGATCAGCATGAAGGTTAGAACGCCGACTGCGTAAGCCCGTAGCGCAGCGGCCGATTGCAAAACGTCGCCCTCGGTCATCGCGCCATAGTGAAACAGCGTGGCAATCAGCGGCTCGGCCAGCAGCAACAGCGCCAACGCCGCGGGCACACCGACCAGCAGGACCATGCGCACCGCCCAGTCGAGCGTCGCGGCAAAGCCTTTCGGGTCGTCCCCTGCGTGCTGGCGAGACAGCGCTGGCAGGATCACCGTGCCGATCGCGATGCCGAAGGCACCCAGCGGCAGCTCGGACAGCCGATCGGCGTAGTACAGCCAGGAAATGCTGCCGGTCTGCAGGAACGAGGCAAGCACGGTGTCGAGCAGCAGGTTGATCTGGCTGACCGAGACGCCGAACAACGCCGGCACCATCAGGGTCATGATCCGCTTCACGCCCTCATGCTTGCGATCCGGGCGCGGCACCGGCAGCAGGCGAATCTGCGCCAGGAACGGCAGCTGAAACAGCAACTGCACGACACCGGCGATGAACACGCCCCAGGCCAGCGCCATGACCGGCTGATCGAAATATGGGGTGAGCACCAGCGTCGCGCCGATCATGCTGACGTTGAGCAGCACCGGCGTGAACGCAGGCACGGCGAAGCGGCCATAACTATTGAGGATCGAACCGCACAGCGCCGTCAGCGAAATCAGCAGCAGATAGGGAAAGGTGATGCGCAGCATGTCCGCCGCCAGCGCCAACTTCTCCGGCTCGTCGTGAAAGCCCGGCGCGAACACACTGATCAGCACCGGCGCGCCGGCCACGCCCACCGCAGTGATGCCAACCAGCGTCAAGGCGAGCGTGCCGGCCACCCGATTGACCAGATCGCGCACCTCCTCGAAGGCGCGCTTGGCGCGGTATTCGCTTAGCACCGGCACGAATGCCTGGTTGAAGGCTCCCTCGGCGAACAGCCTGCGCATGAAATTGGGAATCTTGAAGGCGATGAAGAAGGCATCGGCCGAAGAGCCGGAGCCGAAGTAAGCCGCGATGACCACGTCCCGCACCATGCCGAGCACGCGCGAGAGCATGGTCATGATGCTCACGACCATGCCGGAGCGCAGCAGACTGGGAGCCTTTTCCGGCGGCGAAGCGGGTGTTTCGGAGGTCATTGGCAGGGTCTTGGGCAAAACCGCGATCATAGCGCCGGGGCGCTGCGCTGGCTATCATTGTGGTCCGCACAGATAGCCGAACCGTACTGCCGAAAGGCATCCTCCAGCCCCTTGACATTGCAGGACCTCGGCGGCATAGTACGCGGCCTTATTTGTACCTTATTCATCCAGATTTTCTGAGGAGCAAGACGGTGGCCAACTCACCTCAAGCCAAGAAACGCGCCAAGCAGGCCGAGAAGCGCCGCAATCACAATGCAAGCCTGCGCTCCATGGTTCGTACCTATATCAAGAACGTTGTAAAAGCCATTGACGCCAAGGACCTCGAGAAGGCACGCACTGCATACACTGCAGCCGTGCCGGTCATCGATCGCATGGCTGACAAGGGCATCATCAACAAGAACAAGGCCGCTCGTCACAAGAGCCGCCTGAACGCACACATCAAGGCCATGGCTGAAGCCGCCTGATCGCGTTCTGTTGATGTAAAAAAACCGGCTTGCGAGCCGGTTTTTTTTATGCCTGCAATTCGATCGGTTTGTTGTAGGAGCGGGCATGACCGCGAAGAAGGTTGCATGGAGTGAAATCCTGCGCGCCCCTTTCGCGCCCAGTTGCGCTCCTACAGAAACCCCTCCATGCGCGAGGGTCTGTGTAGGAGCGCACCTGGGCGCGAAGAAGAAGCCATCCGGCCCTGCGCCCAAACTCGGCTCAGACCAGCACCAGATTATCTCGGTGCACCAGTTCGGGCTCGTCGATATAACCCAGGATGGTGGCTACGGCCTCGGTCGGCTGCCCGATGATCCTGGCAGCATCCTGCGCGCTATAGTTGACCAGTCCGCGCGCGACTTCACGCCCGTCCGGCCCGATACACACGACCATCTCGCCGCGCCGAAAATTACCTTCGACCGCCTTGACCCCAACCGGTAACAGACTGCGTCGCCCTGCCGTCAGCGCACCGACCGCGCCTTCGTCGATGAACAGCTTGCCGCGCGTCTGCAAGTGACCGGCAAGCCACTGCTTGCGCGCCGCCAGCATGCCCTTCTCGGGCAGCAGCAAGGTACCTAACGCCTCACCCGCTTGCAGTCGCTCGATCACGCGATCGATACGGCCACCGACGATCACCGTGCCGGCACCGGAACGCGCGGCCAGGCGCGCCGCGCGGAGTTTGGTCAACATTCCGCCACGGCCCAGCGCACCAGCGCTGCCACCAGCCATGGTATCCAGTTTCGAATCGTCAGCCATTGCCTCGGAAACCAGCTCAGCATCGGGATTGCTGCGCGGGTCCGCCGTATACAGCCCATCACGGTCGGTCAGGATCACCAGCACATCAGCCTCGACCAGGTTGGTCACCAGTGCGCCCAGCGTATCGTTGTCACCAAAGCGGATCTCGTCGGTGACCACGGTGTCGTTTTCATTCACCACCGGAATCACACCGAGATCCAGAAGCGCACGCAGGGTGCTACGGGCGTTCAGGTAGCGCTTGCGGTCGGAGAGATCATCGTGAGTGAGGAGAACCTGGGCGGTCGACAGGCCGTGCGCCTGGAAGCTGGACTCCCAGGCCTGCACCAGCCCCATTTGCCCGATAGCGGCAGCGGCCTGCATCTGATGAATGGTTTTTGGCCGCTCGGTCCAGCCCAGCCGGCTCATGCCGGCCGCAACCGCACCCGAGGACACCAGAACAAGTTCAGCACCGCTCTTGCGCAAGGCAACCAACTGATCCACCCAGACCGCCATCGCATCACGATCGAGGCCGCGACCATCGGCAGTCAGGAGCGCACTGCCGATCTTGACCACCCACCGCCGGGCATTGGTTACCTTTTCACGCATGCTGATTCCATCAACCAGGGAAGAAGAACCGGCATTGTACTGCTAGAAGGGATTGACCGCAGCCTGCCGAGTGGCAGGTGCGGTGCAATTCATCGAACGTAGATGATCTCAGGACCGTCCTCGTCATCCTCATCGTCGAAGTCGTCATCATCTTCGTCGTTGAGCAGGCCCTGCTTGCGCAGCGCCTTGCGATCGTCCAGCGCCTGGATGTGCGCACGCGCTTCATCTTCAATGGCCTGATCCAGCTCGGCCTGCGCCTTGGCGTAATCCTCGTCGTCCAGCAGACGCTGAGTACGCTCGTCGAGCCAGTTCATCACCGACTTGGCCAGCTCATCGGTGCCCTGTCGCTCGGCGGCAGAGATGACGAATACCGGGCCGTCCCACTCGAGCCGCTCGACTACGTCATCGAGGATCGCCTGTTGCTCATCTTCAAGCAGTTGGTCGCACTTGTTCAGCACCAACCAGCGTTCACGCATGGTCAGCGCCGGGCTGAACTTGCCGAGCTCGTGGATGATCGTCTCGACGGCTTCGGCCGGATCGCTCTGATCCAGCGGCGCCATGTCGACAAGATGCAGCAACAGCCGAGTACGGGACAGGTGCTTGAGGAAGCGCGTGCCCAGGCCGGCGCCCTCTGCAGCCCCGGCGATCACACCCGGGATGTCGGCAATCACGAAACTGCGCAGTTGACCAACATCGACCACGCCCAGGTTTGGCACCATGGTCGTGAAGGGGTAGTCGGCGACTTTTGGCTTGGCCGCGGAGATGGCGCGAATAAGCGTGCTCTTGCCTGCGTTCGGCAGACCGAGCAGGCCGACATCTGCCAGCACCTTCAGCTCCAGCTTCAGGTCGCGCTGTTCGCCCAGCGAACCGTTGCTGGTCTGCCGAGGTGCGCGGTTGACGCTGGACTTGTAACGGGTGTTACCCAGACCGTGAAAACCGCCTTGAGCCACCAGCAGGCGCTGACCGGGCTCGGTCAGGTCGCCGATGATCTCCTGGGTACCGGCATCGACGATCGTCGTACCCACCGGAACCGGCAGCACCATGTCCTCGCCCTTGGCGCCAGTACAATCCTTGCCGCGACCGTTCTCGCCACGCTGCGCATTGAAGCGGCGCGTGTAGCGATAGTCGACCAGGGTGTTCAGATTGGGATCGGCTTCCAGAAAGATCGAGCCGCCGTCACCACCGTCGCCGCCATCGGGGCCACCTTTTGGGATGAACTTCTCGCGGCGGAAGCTCATGCAGCCATTACCGCCATCACCGGCCTTGACCGTGATCGCGACTTCATCAACAAATTTCATCGTGCTCCCTCCCTCGCGGGATGGGTTGAGGTTAACTGCTTCATGCAACCAGTCTAGAAACAAAAAAGCCCTGTCGCGAGACAGGGCTTTTTCAAAGCGGCGAAGCTATCAGCCAGCTACGACGTTCACGTAGCGACGACCGAACTTGCCCTTCACTTCGAACTTGATCACGCCTTCCGCCTTGGCGAACAGAGTGTGATCCTTGCCCATACCGACGTTCTTGCCCGGGTGGAATTCAGTGCCACGCTGGCGAACGATGATGTTGCCTGCGTTTGCAACCTGACCGCCGAACAGCTTGACGCCAAGTCGTTTGGATTCTGAATCGCGACCGTTGCGCGTGGAACCGCCTGCTTTTTTGTGTGCCATGGGATTGTATCTCCTAAAGCTGGATCAGGCAGAGATGCCGGTGATCTTGATTTCGGTGTACCACTGACGGTGGCCCTGACGCTTCATGTGGTGCTTACGGCGACGGAACTTGATGATCCGGACCTTATCGCCACGACCATGGGAGTTGATCTCTGCGGTCACCTTGGCGCCTTCGACAACCGGAGCACCGATGGTGACGTCGTCACCGTTACCGATCAGCAGAACGCGATCGAACTGAATGCTTGCGCCAGTTTCGCCTTCCAGCTTCTCGACTCTCAGGTACTCGCCCTCGGCGACCTTGTACTGCTTGCCACCGGTAACAATCACTGCGTACATGTGTTTTCTCCGTAACCTGCTCACCCGGCGCTTGGGTATAATCGTTAGTGGCCGGCATGGCTGCAAGTGAACCCGCCTATCGGGCCCGACCTTGCCATTGTCAAAACAGGGATGCTGTAAATCGGGTTTTCAGGGGCGTGGATTCTACGCATCCCGAGGCTCCGGCGCAAGCCCTGCGCACCCCGCGGGAAACCCGGCGGCGCGCGCCCTGCAGTGGATGACAAAAACGTGAACTCGCGCCGACTTCCGGCAAAGACTGCCGCTTTCTTGACAGCGACAGGCGTGCCGCCTAGCATGCCGCGCAACCACTCATAAAGCGTGCGTTAGATGACCACCCTGCCTTTCTACTCCGCCGTGACGGAAGACTTTGAAGCCGTCAATCAGCTGATCATGCGACAGCTGCATTCCCGTGTCCCGCTGGTAGAGAAGATTGGCAACTATATTATCGGAGCCGGTGGCAAGCGTCTGCGTCCGCTGGTCGTTCTGCTGGCCGCCCGCGCCTGCGGCGTGAATGACACCCGACAGCACTCGCTGGCAGCCATCATCGAGTTCCTGCATACCGCCACGCTGCTACACGACGACGTCGTTGATACGTCCGACATGCGTCGCGGCCGGTCGACCGCCAATGCCCTCTGGGGCAATGCACCTAGCGTGCTGGTAGGTGACTTCCTTTATTCCCGCGCCTTCGAAATGATGGTCGAGCTCGGTGACATGCGCATCATGCGCGCGCTGGCCAACGCGACCAATGTCATTGCCGAAGGCGAGGTTCTGCAGCTTTCGAAGGTACGCGACGCCAACACGGACGAGGCCACCTATCTGGAAGTCATCCGCAGCAAGACCGCCATGCTGTTCGAAGCCTCCTCGCATACCGCTGCGCTGCTGGCCGACGCGAGCGAGGCGCAGATCGAGGCGCTGCGCCAGTATGGCGACGCGCTGGGCGTGGCCTTCCAGCTGGTGGATGACGTACTGGATTACAGCGGTGATGCCTCAGCCATGGGCAAGAATGTCGGCGACGACCTCGCCGAAGGCAAACCGACGCTTCCGCTTATCTACGCCATGCGCGAAGGCACGCCTGAGCAGGCGAGGCTGGTGCGACACGCCATTCAGAAAGGCGGGCTTGAAGACATTGGGCCGATTCGAGAGGCCGTGGAAAGCAGCGGCGCCCTCGCCTACACCCAGCGCATGGCCCAGCAGCAGTCGGATCTTGCCGTGGAAATGCTGCAGACGCTGCCGCCATCAGTCTTCCGAGATTCGCTGGAACAACTCGCCCGCTTCGCCATCGCCCGTCAGTTCTGATTTATCTGCAGCCGCGGCGCCTTGCCACGAAGCAATTGTGTCAGATCTCGCTTCGCGCCCAGGTGCGCTCCTACAAAAGCCTACCTATGCCCCACCGGGTAGGAGCGGCGGCCTCGCCACGATAACGGCGCCCCCTGTAGGAGCGGGCATGACCGCGAAGAAGAATGCACAACGTCTGTGCCGCCCCCACCTCCGCTTCGCGCCCAGGTGCGCTCCTACAAAAACCTATCTATGCCCTACCGTGTAGAAGCGGCGCCCTCGCCCCGATAACGACGCCCCCCAGTAGGAGCGGGCATGACCGCGAAGAAGAATGCACAAACCAGTGCCACCCTCACCTACGCGATCGCGCCCAGATGCGCACCGCTCAAAGAACCTTGATCAGCTCGATATCAAACACCAGCGTGCTGTGCGGCGGGATGCTGCCGGCGGCGCGGGCACCGTATGCCAGCTCGGAGGGAATATACAGGCGCCACTTGGCTCCTTCCTTCATCAGCTGTAGCGCTTCAGTCCAGCCGGCGATCACACCGCCCACCGGGAATTCTGCAGGCTGACCGCGCTTGTAGGAGCTGTCGAACACTTCACCGCTGATCAGCGTGCCTTCGTAATGGGTACGCACGGTGTCGCTCGCGGTTGGGGTAGCGCCTGTGCCTTCACTGATCACTTCGTATTGCAGGCCCGACGCCAGCGTCACGACGCCATCGCGCTGCGCGTTCTGAGTCAGGTAGTCAACGCCGGCCTGTCCGGCCTGGCGAGCGGCTTCCTCGGCCTGCGTCTGCATCTTGCCCTGAAGCACCTGAAAGGCCGCCGCAAGCTGCTGCTCGTCAACCTGGCTCGGCTGCCCGCCAAATGCGTCGCGCAGACCTGCAACGACCAGATCAATGTTCAGATCCGGAATGTTGCTGGCACCCAGCTGATCGCCCATCTGACGGCCAATACCATAGCTGACGCGCTGTTCGTCGGTGTTGATCGAATCGCTCATAATGCTTCCCCTTGAAATGTGACCGCCAAGCCTGCCACAGATTTGCATACGGATCACGCTTGCCCCTCAACATCACCACAGCCGCGATATCCAATTGCACGGCAAACTAGGTTAGAATGCGCCGCTTTTCGGCCCCCTCATTCGAGACCCCCGCCATGCTGGAAAAGCTGTTCCAACTAAAAGCCCACGGCACCACCGTTCGTACGGAAATTCTTGCCGGACTGACGACCTTCCTGACCATGGCGTACATCGTCTTCGTCAACCCGATGATGATGAGCGATGCGGGCATCGATCCGGGCGCCGCCTTCGTCGCCACCTGTCTGGCAGCGGCTATCGGCTCGCTGATCATGGGGCTCTGGGCCAACTATCCCATCGCACTCGCCCCCGGCATGGGTCTGAACGCGTTCTTCGCCTACACGGTAGTCGGCTCGATGGGCTACAGCTGGCAGGTCGCGCTGGGTGCGGTGTTCATCTCCGGTTTTCTGTTCTTTCTTCTGAGCATCTTCAAGGTGCGCGAGTGGATCATCAACAGCATCCCGATGCCGCTTCGCTCGGCAATCGCCGCCGGTATCGGCCTGTTTCTGGCGCTGATTGCGCTGAAGAACGCCGGTCTCGTGGTGGATCACCCGGCTACGCTGGTTGCCCTCGGTGACCTGACCCAGCCCGGCCCGCTATTGGCCGCGTTAGGCTTTGCCGTGATCGTCGCTCTGGCCTATCGCCGCGTCACCGGGGCGGTGATGATCGGCATTCTGCTGATCACCGGGATCAGTCTGCTGGCAGGCTTTACCCAGGCCAATGGCATCGTCTCCGCGCCACCGAGCCTGGCGCCGACCTTTCTAGAGCTGGACCTGCGCGGCGCGCTGGAAATCGGCCTGATCAGTGTGATCTTCGCTTTTCTGTTCGTTGACCTGTTCGATACTTCCGGCACACTGATCGGTGTCGCGCAGAAAGCCAATCTGGTCGATGCCGACGGCAAGATGCCGCGTCTGGGCCGCGCCCTGATGGCCGACAGTACCGCCACCATGGCAGGGGCCGCGCTGGGCACCTCGACCACCACCAGTTATATCGAATCCGCTGCCGGAACCACCGCCGGCGGCCGCACCGGCCTGACGGCCTGTGTCGTCGCCGGGCTGTTCCTGCTCTGCCTGTTCTTTTCGCCGCTGGCCGGCGCCGTGCCCGCCTTCGCCACCGCCCCTGCGCTGCTGTTCGTCGCTGTGCTGATGACCGGCGGACTCGTGCAGGTCGACTGGGAAGACCTGACCGAGGCGGCTCCCGTGGTAATCACGGCGATCATGATGCCGCTGACCTTCTCCATCGCCAACGGCATCGCGCTGGGCTTCATCAGCTGGACCGCGATCAAGGTTCTGTCTGGTCGCTGGAAGGAACTGAACCCCAGCCTGTACGTGCTGGCCGGCCTGTTCGTCGTCAAGCTCGCGTTGTTCAACTGATGGGCCTGGGATTCGAACCGGACCGTTACGAGCAGCAGCTGGCTGAGAAACGCCAGCGGCTTGTCGATCTGCTGGCACCGTTCGAGGCCCCGGCGCCGGACGTGTTCGAGTCCCCCCGCGAGCACTTCCGGCTGCGCGCCGAATTTCGTCTGTGGTACGAAGGCGGCGTGCCGCATTACGCCATGTTCGAACAGGGCGACAAACGTACGCCGGTACTGATCGACCGGTTACCGATCGCCTCGCAGCGCATCAACGACCTGATGAACCCCCTGCTGGAAGCCTGCAAGGCTGACCCGGTACTGGGGCGCAAGCTGTTTCAGGTTGAATTCCTGACCACCCTCTCTGGCGAGGCGCTGGTCACGCTGTGCTATCACCGACCGATCGACGAAACCTGGGACACCGCAGCGCAAAAGCTCGCCGACGAGCTGGGCATTCTGATCATCGGCCGCAGCCGCGGGCGCAAGCGCGTACTGCAGCGCGACCATGTGTGTGAAGAACTCAGCGTGGCCGGCCGTGCCTGGCGCTATCAGCAGGTAGAAGGTGGCTTCACCCAGCCGAACGGCACGGTCAACCAGCATATGCTCAGCTGGGCGCTGGCCGCTGCTGGCCGCAATGAAGACGATCTGCTGGAGCTGTACTGTGGCAACGGCAACTTCACGCTGCCGCTGTCGACATGTTTTCGCAAGGTGCTGGCCACGGAACTGTCGAAAAGCTCGGTTCGCTCGGCCCTGCAGAATCTCGCAGACAATGATGTGGACAACGTCACTCTGGTCCGTCTATCCAGCGAGGAAGTGACCGATGCGTTGAACGGGGTCCGGCCCTTCCGACGACTGGAAGGGATCGATCTGAGCGGCTTCAACTTCGGCACGGTGTTCGTCGACCCGCCTCGGGCCGGGCTCGACCCGGCCACGCTCGAGCTGGTCAGCCGTTATCGACGCATTCTTTATATCTCCTGCAACCCTGAAACGCTCGCGGCCAATCTCGAAACACTCAGCTCGACCCACCGGGTTACACGCAGTGCGCTGTTCGACCAGTTCCCGTACACGCACCATATGGAATGCGGGGTTCTGCTGGAACAGCTATGAGGCTGAAAAGCATCATCCATTTGCATGATGCGAAGGCCCGGCTGTTTGAGGCCAAATGCCAGTTCCTCAACCCAATGGAACTGGACACATGCATCATTTCAGAAAATGGCCCCTGGCTTCAGCCGTAGCGGCAGCAGTACTTCTGACAGGTTGTTTGAGCGGCGGCGGTAGCAGCAACAGCGGCGGTGGGTCCACCGCCGAGCCGCCGGTCACCGACAACCCTACCGACCCAAACCCTACTCCGGCTACCACGCGGTATGAACTCACCGTCGACGCACCTTCAGCCGAGCAGGTAACTTTCCGCGCCAAGCCAAGCAGCAATGCTGAGAAAGTGCTGGCTGCGGTGCTCGATGCACTGATCTCCCCGGCCTTTGCGCAGGCTGCTCAGTCGTTGGCGCCTGAAGACTTCACTGTTGTCCTGATCAATGGCAACAAAAACGGCACGCCCGACGACCCCAGCGATGATGAAGACGAAGTGCTTGAAGGTGGTGAAGACTTCGCTATCACGGAATCGCAGGGCAACTACCTGCTAGATCTGCCCTTCGACCCGCGGGTTGACGCGTACATTCGCGTACAGACTGGCCCGGAGATGAATCTCAGCGTACCGCTTTATCAGCAGGAGAGCCTTGTAGCCAGCCCCGTCTCGACGTTCATCACCCGAGCCATCGTCAATCGCGCGGCAGAACTGGATCAGCTATCGATTGAAGATCTCGATTCGCTGGTGAAAGAAATCGTCAAACTCGCCGAAGACCCCGCTACACAACAGGCGATCAACGAGGCATACCGTAACAATACCAGCACCGATGAAATGCTGGAGCAGCTCAACGCGCAACTGTCGCTGGTCGTAGAGGATGCCATTGATCGTGGCACCGCCCCGCCCGCTGATGAAGATGCTCTGGCTGCCGTAGATGGTGACTACCACTTCCAGAGCTTCAACGTTGGTGTCTACAGCTCCGTCGACGGCGGCGGCGCGCTGATAGGCGGTAGCGACACAGCCGTTCAACTTCGAACAAACCAAGACGGCTCAGTGGCGTTTTCCTCTGCCATCGGCGACAACCTCGAATACGAAGCGGTTTCGGACCTGTCAGGCTATCGCTCGGTCAACGCGGCGATCAGTGACGAAGCGAACCAGGGCAGCATGTCGATCGATAGCCGAGGCCTGACCGTACCTTCAAGCGAAGTGGTCGGTCCGTATGACAAGGAAGACGACGCGGTAGCGGCCTGCCAGACCGACGACGCGGCCTGTACCGACCGAGACTTCGAGTCGACCAATCGTCTGCGGGCAGCCGGCACCGGTACGCCGTATACCACTCTGGTCGGCGACGCCTATGATGATCGCCTGGTTACCGATTCAGAGGGCGCACAACAACTGCAGGTCCTCGGCGGATTCCTGGATATCGGAATCAAGAAACCGACCACTACGCCGACCGTTCTCGGTGACTACGGTATCATCGAAGTCGAGACCGAAACACGCGACGACGCGGATCCCAAGATAAACTTCGCCATGCGCCTGCTCGACCTCGGCCTGCGCGAGAATAACGAGGCAGAGCTGTGCGAGCGGCGTGACCGCGACCTGATCATCAATCTAGCTGACCTAACGTCTCAATATATCCGCGAACCCGACAACTCGGATTGCTCGCCCACCAGCGCGCAGTTGAGCACCGCAGCCTATTCCGTCGGCCAGAATGGGCAACTCGAATTTTCACCCGCCGGTGGCGATGCAGTTGAGGCCGTAACAGGCTGGGTGTCTGCTGACAGTCTGACCATGCTCGTGTCTCAACAGATGCCCAGCCGTCAGGACATTGACGAAACAGGCGGGACCGAGCTGAGGGATGAACCGTCGGGGAGACGTACCGCGTGGATGGGCGTCAAGCGTGACAAGCAGCTTACCTCTCTCGCGAACCGCAAATACAAGATCATGAGCGTGGGTCTCGGCTCGATATTCAACGCAACCGAGACAGGTAGCTATCGGACAGTCGAGGTGAATCGCCTGGTCGCCGGCACGCTGGAGTTCGACGCGGAAGGCAACGGGGTACTCAAATCGATCAGCCAGTCGCAAGCAGCGAGACAGGGAGAGTTGGGGCGTAGCTTCCGCGACTTGCAGGCAACCTTCGTCTTCAACGCGGCGAACGTAAGGCTAACCGATGGCCGACTGAGCATGGGCAGCGTCAACACCGAGATTGTCCCGGGTGTGAATCTCACGCTTCTCGCCAACGGCTATGTTCAAGAAGGCGGAAAGATGCTGGTTATGACACGCGAAGTACTCACGCCGGTAACCGCGATCCTTGGGCCGTGGGTAGCGGTGTGTACTAACTGCGAGTAATGAATCGGCCAGCCTTGCGCGAGCGAGGCTGGCCACCTTACACGATATGTCACCGCATGACGTTCGTCTTCCCGCCCAAGCCCCTGCACGCCCCTTTCCTTCGACAAACGCCTTCTATACTCATTCGGCGAGGCCCAGAACAACAAACATTTGGTGCGGAAGTTATCAGGCCGGCGACATCGCGGAAAACAAGCTTACCGCTGCGTTGGACAGCTGCTTTGAATCTAACGGCGATCCGAATGCTTCGAGTGAAAGCGTGTGGAACGTGGTGCTCGATGATGCTGCACTGGGAGCCTGTACCGCCGAGTTTCCGACGTCCCGACGAGTCGCCGGCGGCTGGATCGAAGGCAGCATCTTCAAGCGCGCGCCGAAGCCGTTGAGTACGGCTTTAAGTGACGGGACGTACAGGAGCTGGTCACCCAGCGCCGGGGAAGTCGAAAGGCTGAATGAGATCTTGCCGGATGGGGTGTGCGACTTCAGTCAGCCTGATCGGGGTAGGCCGCGGGGATAAATAATGGAGCGAGCTATCGCTGGCAGCTGACTCGGCCACTGATAGCTCTCTACAGAACGACCAGCAGAACGCATGCGAAGCACTCCGCGCTCCGGTGTGGCATCAATGGAACCTGATCAGGATTGTACCGGCAGCGAGTGAGAATTCGGCCAGCCTTGAGCAGCGAGGCTGGCCATCTGGCGGTTGGTCCACAGCATTCAATCAGCCGCGCCACTTCCTGATGAGTCAGTCGAAGAACCTATGCGGACTCGGGTGGCCAAGCAACGCAATTCACAAAAGCGGAGAGCTCAGCTCAACCGCTTGAGTTCATCACATTGGCCGACACGTACAGTTCCGCTCAGAGCTATACGGCACCCTGAGATTCAGTCGGTCACCGATCCGCATCTCTGAAATCCTAGTGATAAGGATAGCGAATATCTCATGTAACAAGGCATCCTGGCACGCGTGACGGAACATCACAAGCACTTCGCGTCCGTAGAAGTGGACCCTAGCACTCCCGTGTGACTGATGCTGTATTTGCCGCAGTCATCCGAAGCCATTTTGCCTTTGCCAGTCGCCTCGAGCGTATAGCTGTTAGCTGTTTCGGTCGTGGCAGCTATTTCATAAGTGAGACTGCTCCCTTGCTTGAGCTCCTCTTTGTAAACCTGAGCCAGCGATCCTCCGTCAAGGTATGTGCCGTTTACAGAGTAGTATCGCTCCAGAGCCTGCGCTGACTCGAGCAAAGCGGATCTCGCCTCTGTGCGGAGTCCCTTACGCACGTGCTCGTCATAGGCTGGGACAGCGATCGACGCCAATATTCCGATAATCGCAACCGCGACCATCAGTTCAATAAGCGTGAATCCTCGGAAATTATTCTTCATCTATCTGCTCCCAGGTGACTCGTTTAGCCGTAGGGCGCGAACCACAGCTGATCGCTACGCCGAAGTAGTAACATTCTTGTTCACCAATGAGCAGCCCTCCATAAGGGTCATTGACATCGCCTCGAATGCCGCTCCCTTCAACCGGGTCGGGCTGCTCGCCAAAGCTGTCTCTGCCGTCGTCAGTGACCGTGCCGTCGCCGTTATAGTCGAAAATTGCTTTCGCCGGACGACCACCAGTGGCGAGGTCGAAGGTCATGACCCAACCGTTGTCCTCCTGTTTGCAAGGGTCGTCAGTTGGCAGCAAGGTATCAAGGAACAGCCGGCCCGCTAAAATCTCCGCTGTCTGCACAACCCGCTCCCCTTCTTTCCCCGTCCCAGCGGTGAGCAGATCCAAATACCAACCTGCCTTGCTTTTCCAATCCATCAGTTCAGGATCTTTCCACTCGGTGATGCGGTATTCGGACTTGCCCGCCACGATACCTTCTTCAACGATCTTGACTTGCTCAAGGTCGCTACGGGCTGAAATCGGGCTTAAGTTGTTGCTGTTCGAAGGCTTCCCTTCCCCCCAAATACCGTAAATCGACTGGATGTTAGTAAGTGTCGGCGCCGTGACATCGGCGTATTGCATAAAGCTGCCTGTGCCGAAATAGACCATATACGTGTCCGTCTCAGTGGGATGAGAACTCATCACCGGGCGGACCGTGATGGGTTGCGCCACGGTGCCCGAACGAGCTTTGAACAGCGGGTTATTTCCGAACGCATTGGACAATGTTCCGTTATTCGCAGCGTCCAGTCGCCATAGGTTACCCGCCACATCGCCAACGTAAACTTGGTCGATGCTTATCGCTCTATTGTTTGACGGTGGAGAGTACGTAAAGCCGGGAGAAGATAGTCCGCCAGTCTTCGTAGCAAGAGTTATCTTCTGCTTGAGATCACCAGTAGCCAAATCGACGACGTAAAGGATGGAGTCGAGAGGGTCGCCGTTGGCTTTAAGGCCGTAACCGTTGCCGAACATTGCGACCCAAGTGCCGTTAAGCAAACCAACAACAGCCTCACTGTAAGAGTACCCCATGTCGGCATCAGTGAATTCCCATAACACATTGTCAGCCGAAAATTGCCTTGGCTGCGTAACGTCCAGTGCGTATACGCTCTTGCCTCCAGCCCCCAGACTGCCAGTCAATACCGTTCTCCACTTCGCGGTATTGTCTTTAGGAGTACGAATAAAGACGTCATGCTCGTGGAGTTTTCCATCAACGTAAAACCGATGGCCGTAGCCTTCGTCCGCGAGAGCAGAAATGCGATCACCTACTCCATAAGGCATAAACGCGAACAGTTCTGCTCCGCTTTCACTGAAAGCATGAAGATAGCCATCGTTGGCGCCTAC
The DNA here is from genome assembly GCF_020025155.1 of Halopseudomonas nanhaiensis. Taxonomy (NCBI): domain Bacteria; kingdom Pseudomonadati; phylum Pseudomonadota; class Gammaproteobacteria; order Pseudomonadales; family Pseudomonadaceae; genus Pseudomonas; species Pseudomonas nanhaiensis. The sequence continues at coordinate 736,717 of NZ_CP073751.1, read as the reverse complement.
GTATACCACCGCAGGCTCAGCTGCTTTCCGTTTCCAAAACTGGGGATAGCCGTCCACCAGAACGCGCGTTGAGAGGTAGCCGAAGTCGTGCTTTCCGACAACTTCGACAGTAGAGTTTACGATGTCACCCAGGAGCGAATCCCTGGCACGAAAGTCCCGCCCATTGGGAGCTTCATTCACCCGTGAACCGCGAATATAGTCGAAGATAGCTTCGTCATTAGCGAAAAAGCTTCTGTTGACGCTAGCCCAATTCATCGGCACCCCTTTCCCGGCGCCTAGAGCTGAGTTGGTTACCAGGTTGCGGCCTTGCAGCTTTATAAGGCTGCCAGCCTCCCATCGCTCGACGTAGCTGAGTCCAGCCTCCTCTTTGATCGACTGGCCGATGACCTTTCCTGTCCAGTTAGAGCTATCGAATGAGGTGGTGAACAGAAGCGTATCGTCTGTGATTCGCTGGCTGCTTGTCGCCCCCGGCGTGCCGGTGATGGACAGATCCGCGATTGACACTAAACTTTCTGCAAGTGCGTTGGCGAATTCTTCCGGATCTTCCGCGCTAAAGAAGGCTCCGCGGCTATTCACGGCTGCATGCAGAAGATCAAGCAACCGGCCGTTGTTCGCGGCCGCGCCAGGGTTCACTGCGGTATTCGTTGGGACAGGATCAGGCCAAACCAGACTACTTTCGGTATTATTCAAGACCGCCGCGAATGCCGCTTCAGGAGACGGGTTCAACGTACCTTCTAGCCCAAGCCCCACGGAAAACGTTACCATGTGTTGCTGGTTTTGAGGATTCAGACGGCTGGTAGGGACATTGTTGGTGACTCCTGGCAACAAGTCAGTCTTCCAGTAATACTTGCCAATATCGCCTAGGGTGTTAGCGACACCATCTCCGTCTACGTCGGCAGACGGCCCAGAGCCAGTAGCGGCGGAGCTGTTCCAATATCCGTCGGTAGTCAGGATTGAATAACTCTGTCGACAGCTGTACGTTTCGCCGCCGGACTGGCCTGGGGTAGTACTCCATGGGCCGAGATCGCCGGTTATGGAATAGTACCGCCCTGCATCACCAAGGGCGCGGCGCAAGGGAGTGAGACCGTTGTACACCTGGTTTTTTCCAACGAGCCAGTTATAAAAACTCTGCTTTGCAGTGGCGTCAAATAGCCTGACGCCTTGAATCACAGTAGGCAAATCGGTTCCGTCTACAGTGCTACTTCCTTGATTGATGGCGCCATAGCCAACTCGCATCGTCGCTTTCAAAGGCATGAATGCTTCAAGCGAGCCACTTTTGGCCGCTAGCATCCGATTCCGATAGAACGAGAACCAAGTAGCGAAGTTCTGGGTGTCGCTAACTGAAACCCTTTCGAAACAGTTCCCGTTCTTCATGTCGCTCAGGCTAGCTGCATTACAAGCACTCTTAAACCTGTAATAGAAAGGTCCTGATGCTGAAGGATCGGTCAAAACGAGATCTGACGATGCTCCCGTTCCATCTACACTGATTAGCGCCTTGTAGCTCGAAAGGGTGATGCTGGGAGAATTGGGGTTATAACCGTCGACCTTTGGCTGAGAGACGTTCACGGACAGCCGAGTGCCGTCTGGTTTGAGGGGTGCTTTGTACGTGACAGCCGGATCATAATACACTTTGTTGAAGGTGGGACTGGTGAGGAACCAGTTACCATTTGCTACGGAACAATTCCGAATATTGAGACCTGCGTAAGATATATCCCTTCCGCAGTTATTGATGTTCCAACTTCCCTCGAGGCTATCGGGGAGAAAACCTTTTCCCATCGAGCCAGAATCGTCCAATATAAACATGACATTTGGCTCAACCTGCCCACCGACCATCAGCGGCAGTTGCGCAGGCTCTATGGCGGACACTGCGGTTGACCACAAAAAGGCTGCCGAAAGCAAAGCCTTGCACCCATTTGAAGCATACTTAGATAGCATGGTGTCCCTCCCAATTCCTACAGAGCCACGGTAGAAAGGCATTATTCGATGTCCTTTATGACGAGGTAGGTACTTCGGAGCGAAGCTTTCGCCCCTCTGCTGCCGTAACCCTCTGCCTCAACCTCAAATAACAGGCCGCGCGGAGATTCTTGCTGGCATGCGCTATAGCCACCCGTCCCAGCAGCTTCGCCGCTTTCGATACAGATCTCAGGAGGGTCGAGGACGTCGCCTTGAGCCTGCTTGGACGCAGAAACATCCGCATAGTAACTGACCACTGTGCAGGTAGGCGTAGGTGGGACTTTTTTCAACTCAGCGGGTGCAACCCAGTCCGCATTAGTCATATCGCAGCTGACGGCGTCTGCGGGTTTGAGCGTGGCGTATGAAGCGATGTCCGTAATAATCGCGTCCGCTCGTTCTTCGCCCACGCGTAATGCCGCTTCAGCAGCTTGAAAAGCCACTGCTTGGTCGCGGGCACCGCCAACTATTCGCTCTTGCATGACGCTGTTGTTCATACCTGCAACGCCGATAAACGTTAGTGCCAACAGCACCACCAGACAAACGACGAGCACAGAGCCCGCTTGACGAATTCCGATCAGGGATGATTTCATTCAGTCGATCCTGTTACGCACTGCTGCTACTGTGCTGTAGACCTGTCTGAAGCGGTTGTCTGCCGCCACTAGGCTACCGTCGAAAGTTACCGCCTGTTCGTCCGCCCCAGGCGCCTCGGAATCGGACACAACGAGCAGATCAATCTTCACCGCACGCACCTCGGCCCAGTCATCAGAAGCTAGCTCGTTTGCTCGTCGGTAGTCGAGTTCGGTCCCGACGGGGATACCGTAATACACTCTCATATCCTCAATTCCATCTACCAAGTCTACGACCGAAGCTGCGGGATTAGCTGCTAGGTTATTGCGCATAGATAAAGCCCGAATATTTGTACCAGTGCTATCGGCTACCCCAGTATCACGCACAAAGTAGGACATGTTTGAGAAGCCGACTACGCGGGCCCCTTCGTTGAATACGACCCCCCCTAGCTTGTTGCTGACAACGTTCTCCGGGCCGGCGTGATTGACGGTAATATTGTTCGAAGTCGGATTATTGTTAACGGAAAAGATCACCGCGTTCTCGAAATCAACAAGCATGAGAATCGAGCCTTGCGTCATACTGTCGCAATATTTACTTGCCTTGAAGTTGGCGGTATTGGGCTTATACACACCTTCCAACTGCGCGTCGCACCCGTCACCACGCCCTATAGTGATGATATCTGAACCAAGTATTGCTGGGTCCGCAGCGGTAGCCACTTTGCCTGAGAGCGCACTGACGAGAGCACCGTCGCAGACGTCTTTATCAACCACACATGCTGTGGGCACCGCGCCAATCGCAAACTCCAGCCCTGAGCCCGCCTCCCGTATCTCCCGAGCGAGATATTGCACCGAGAGACGGCCGGACTCCTGAACTTTCGCCAGACTGTCCTGGAGCTGAAAGGTGATACGGTTGCTGATAAATATCTGGATAACCACCCCGGTCACAACAAGGCTTATCAGCAGAGCCACCATCAATTCAATCAACGTCATGCCAAGCTGGCTGCGTTTCAACATTCTCAAATCCTCGTCACAACCGAAATGGCCTGCGCTTCGCTGCCTTTCAGGCGCTCTTCGCTCCAGCGAATGGTGACCGTGACTTTCTGCCCCTCCACGGTTACCGCGCCGTTACCGGACGGAAGCTGGGCTCTAAGGTGATTCAGCCATTCGGCGTGGTCGGTCAACTCCGGCTGGCACTGATCGGTGCAAAACGCCAATGCGTAGTCAGCAAGATCCGCCGTCTCAGGGCGAGCACGAATTCGATCTGCCATTTCTCCAGCAAGGAAAACGGCGTGCCCGCGAACAGACGCTCCTTCATTGAAGCGGATGGCATTCAATTGAAGCGCAGCCAGCCCGAGGAGGCCGACGGAAAAAACAATGACAGCTACCAACACTTCGATTAGCGACACTCCATGCTGTAAGCGTTTCATGAGCAACTCCCCGGAGTCGATCGGACCCTACCGATGCCGTTAATGCTGATTGTTCGGTTGCCGGGACAATAATCGGCGAATGTAACAGTCAAGGTCACTTCAACGCCTGCCGCTTGGCCACGCACCTGCCCCTGAGAGGTAAACACCAGACCAGCGCTAGGGATGCCGCTGGTCAACGTGACATTGGAGCGAGGGGCAGGGAAACAACGCAGAGCAGTCGCAGCTGCGCAATTGGCAGGATCACCCGTCCCAACAACCCATTGACCTGTTGCGATACGCTTAACTCGAACGGGCTCACCGCGATTGATTGCCTCCGATCGGGCATACGTCAACATGTCTCTGTAAATGTTGATTTGGGATTGCGCATTGCTTGAGGTCAGCCAGCTGTTCATGGCAGGGATAGCGATAGACACCAAAATCGCCAGCACCGCGACTGCGACGACCAGCTCTACCAATGTGAAGCCCTTCACACGTTGCATCAAAACAACCCTCCTTCAGATGCATGCACTATAAAAACTCGGCCTGGCAAGGTCTTGCTTGAGGCGATAACCGGTAAAATCTGACGGACGACAGGTCATTCGTCGGGTCTACAAGGCAGTGGCCCGCTTCATTGCTTATCAGGGAGGATCGGAAGTGCTCAAATCTCGCGGATTCACGTTGCTGGAACTGATGGTTGCGCTGGTGGTGCTGGGCATCGCGGTGAGCATCGCGGTACCGTCGTTTGGCGGGCTGATCGACCGGCAGCGTATCGATTCGAGCCTCGATGTGCTGCTGCGCGGTCTGCGCAGTGCGCGTCAGGAGGCGGTCGAACGCAACCGGCCAGTGACCGTGGCGCCACCGGCAGGCGGCTGGTCGGTGGGATGGCGGGTGTTCATCGATGACAACGCCAACGGCACCTTTGATGACGGCGAGCGATTGCTCAGGGAAGAGCTGCAGCCCAGCCCGATCAGCATCCATGCAACCAGCTCCGTTGCCAACTACGTCAGGTTCAACCCTCAGGGCGAGTCGGAGCTGATCAACGGCGGGTTTCAGGCGGGGACGTTTCGCTTCTGCCCGAAGGATCAGACACGGGAAGGGCGACTACTGGTAATGAACCGGGTCGGCCGACTGCGCACAGCGAGCGACGTGATTGACACTTCGTACTGTGGCGGGACCAGCTAGCGTCGTTGCGTCGCACATAACAAGAAGGCCGAGCATGTTGCTCGGCCTTCTTGTTACCGCCCTGCTATCGGCTCAGGTCCGGTATTCGGCATTGATCCGCACGTATTCGTGGGAAAGATCCGTCGTCCAAAGGGTTTCCCGGAAGTCGCCGCGGCCGAGCTCGATGCGGATAGTGATCTCTTCCTGAGCCATCACCCGGGCGCCCTGCTCTTCGGTGTAGCTGGCGGCGCGCCCACCCTGCCGGGCTATGCAGACGTCATCCAGATAGACATCGATCTTTTCTACATCAAGGTCCGGCACACCGGCATAACCCACCGCAGCCAGAATGCGCCCCCAGTTCGGGTCGGAAGCGAACAGCGCGGTCTTGATCAGCGGCGAATGCGCGACAGCATAGGCTACGTCGAGGCACTCATCACAGTTGCCGCCGCCATTGACCTTGATGGTCACGAATTTGGTGGCGCCCTCGCCGTCCCGGACAATAGCCTGCGCCAGCTCGAGCATGACCGACTTCACTGTCTCGGCGAGCTGCGCGTAGGCCGGGCTCGCCGCGTCACCGATCTCTTCGATGTTCGCTTGGCCGGTGGCAATGAGCATGCAGGAATCGTTGGTCGAGGTATCGCCATCGATGGTGATCCGGTTGAACGACAGGTCAGCCGCCTCCCGCACCAGCTGTTGCAAGACAGGCTGTGCGACCCTGGCATCGGTAGCGATGTAGCCGAGCATGGTGGCCATGTTCGGCCGGATCATGCCCGCGCCCTTGGAGATGCCAGTGACTGTGACCGTCTGGCCTTCGATCGATACCTGCCGACTCGCGCCCTTGGGCAGCGTATCGGTAGTCATGATCCCGGTGGCAGCCTCAGCCCAGTTACCTTCACTCAGGTTATCCAGAGCCTGCGGCAACACCGGGATGATCTTGTCTGCTGGGAGGATTTCACCGATCACGCCGGTGCTGAAAGGCAGCACCTGCTCGGCTTCGATATTGACCAGCCGCGCGAGCTCTTCACAGGTGCGGACGGCCGCCTGCATACCGGGCTTACCGGTGCCGGCATTGGCGTTACCGGTGTTGATCAACAGATACCGCGGAGCATGCTGGAGATGCTTTTTGCACAGCGTGACAGGCGCGGCACAAAACGCATTGGTTGTGAATACCCCGGCAATGGTCGAGCCTTCGGCTGCTTCCATGATCACCACGTCCTTGCGGCCGGCTCGCTTGATGCCGGCCGAGGCGATACCGAGACGAAAACCAGGAACCGGGTGCAGCATGGGCAATGGGCCGAGACCGACGGGCATGAACGAGACTCCAGATGGGTGGGTGGACAAGCGGCAAGCGGCAAGCTACGAGCTAAAAGCGGAGCGTGCATGCGGCACAGGAGGAGTCCTTACGACTCCTTCGATCATGCTGCTCGCGCCGTACGCCTCCAGCTTTTAGCTTTTAGCTTTTAGCTTTTAGCTTTTAGCTTTTAGCTTTTAGCTTGGGGCTTGAAGCTTACAACTTGACGCTCCGGCGGCGTGCCGCCGGTTAGACGATCTGCCCGTGGCAGTGCTTGTATTTCTTGCCGGACCCGCAGGGGCATGGATCGTTCCGGCCGACCTTTGGCCCTTCGCGGGTGATCGGTGTGACCTGTGCGGCGGCGCCTGCCAGGGGCTCTTCGCCTTCAGCTTCGCCTTGCGGCTCGTCAAGGGCGCTGGCCTGCTCGTGCTTGAACTGCATGCGCTGCGCCAGCTCCTCGGCCTGCCGACGCATGCGCGCCTCTTCTTCGGCCGGGTCCTCGCGACGCACCTGCACATGGCTGAGGATGCGAATCGTGTCGTGCTTGATCGACTCGAGCATCTCCTCGAACAGATTGAACGCCTCGCGCTTGTATTCCTGCTTGGGGTTCTTCTGTGCATAGCCACGCAGGTGAATGCCCTGACGCAGGTGGTCCATGGTTGCCAGATGCTCCTTCCATAGATCGTCCAGCACGCGCAGCAGCATCTGCTTCTCGAAGGTACGCAGCGCCTCGGAACCGGTCAGCTCCTCCTTCTCGGCGTAAGCCTTGTTCACTTCATCCAGGATACGCTGGCGCAGCCCGTCTTCGTGCAGCGTATCGTCCTCGTCGAGCCACTGCTGCAGCGGCAGATGCAGGGCGAATTCGTTGGCAATGTGCTGCTCCAGACCGGCAACGTCCCACTGCTCCGGCAGGCTCTGCGGCGGAACATACTGGCTGACTGCGGCGGTAACCACATCGGAGCGGATGGCCTGGATGGTCTCTGAAACGTCTTCGGCAGCCAGGATGGAATTGCGCTGACCGTAGATGACCTTGCGCTGCTCGTTGGCAACGTCATCATATTCAAGCAGCTGCTTGCGGATGTCGAAGTTGCGTCCCTCGACCTTGCGCTGGGCCTTTTCGATGGCGTTGGTCACCATGCGGTGCTCAATGGCCTCACCCTTCTCCATACCCAATGCCTTCATGAAGTTCTTCACCCGGTCGGAGGCGAAGATACGCATGAGGTTATCTTCCAGCGACAGGTAGAAGCGGCTGGAGCCCGGGTCGCCCTGGCGACCGGAACGACCGCGCAGCTGGTTGTCGATCCGGCGGCTCTCGTGGCGCTCGCATGCACAGATGTGCAGGCCGCCGGCATTGAGGACCTGTTGATGGCGCTCCTGCCACTCTGCCTTGATCTGCGCGACCTGCTCGGACGTCGGATCGACCAGGCTGTTTACCTCGGCCTCCCAGCTACCGCCCAGGATGATATCGGTACCACGACCGGCCATGTTGGTGGCAATGGTCACCGCACCCGGGCGACCCGCCTGGGCGATGATCTCGGCTTCCTTCTCGTGATACTTGGCATTGAGCACCTTGTGCTCGATGCCTTCATTCTTGAGCAGCTGCGAGACCACCTCCGAGGATTCGATGGAGGCCGTACCCACCAGGACCGGACGACCCTTTTCCATGCAGTCGCGAATATCAGCGGCAATCGCCGCGAATTTCTCCTGAATGGTGAGATAGACCAGATCGTTGTAATCCTTGCGGATCATCGGCTTGTTGGTCGGGATCACTACCACGTCGAGGCCGTAGATCTGACGGAATTCGAAGGCTTCGGTATCCGCTGTACCGGTCATGCCGGAAAGCTTGTTGTACAGACGGAAGTAGTTCTGGAAGGTTGTCGATGCGAGCGTCTGGCTCTCGGCCTGAATCTGCAGCCCTTCCTTCGCCTCGATGGCCTGGTGCAAGCCCTCTGACAGGCGGCGGCCAGGCATGGTGCGCCCGGTATGCTCGTCAACCAGCAGAACCTGATTGTTCTGCACGATGTATTCGACGTTACGGTGAAACAGCGTATGCGCACGCAGCGCGGAATGCACGTGATGCAGCAGGTTGAGGTTCTGCGCCGCGTACAGGCTGTCGCCCTCCGGCAGCAGCCCGGCCTGGGTCAGCAGCTCTTCCACATACTGGTGGCCGGATTCGTTCAGTTCGACCTGACGCGTCTTCTCGTCGATGGTGTAATGCCCATCGATCTCGTCCTGGCCTTCTTCTGCCGGATAGCCACGGGTGAGCTTGGGTATCAGCAGGTTGATCTGCATGTACAGCTTGGAGCTGTCTTCGGCCGGGCCGGAAATGATCAGCGGCGTACGGGCTTCGTCGATAAGGATCGAGTCGACTTCATCGACGATGGCAAAGTTGAGCTCGCGCTGGAACTTGTCCTCGAGCCGGAACGCCATGTTGTCGCGCAGGTAGTCGAAGCCGAACTCGTTGTTCGTGCCGTAGGTAATGTCGCAGCGATAGGCCGCGCGCTTTTCGGTCGGGTCCTGGAACGGGACGACGACGCCCACGCTCAGACCAAGGAACTCATGCAGCGGGCGCATCAGGTTGGCGTCACGACGCGCCAGGTAATCGTTCACCGTGACGATGTGCACACCCTTGCCGGACAACGCGTTGAGGTAGGCCGGTAGCGTCGAGACCAGTGTCTTGCCCTCACCGGTCTTCATCTCGGCAATCTTGCCGTCGTGCAGAACCATGCCACCTATCAGCTGGACATCGAAGTGGCGCATGCCCATGACGCGCTTGCTCGCCTCGCGCACCAGGGCGAAGGCTTCGGGAAGAATGTTGTCGAGGGTCTCGCCTTTGGCCAGCCGGTCCTTGTACTCACCGGTCTTGGCCTTCAACTGCTCATCGCTCAGGGCGTTCAGTGATTCTTCGAGGGCATTGATGGCCGTAACCATCTTGCCCATGCGCTTCAACTCACGCTCGTTCTTGCTTCCAAACAGTTTCTTCAATAAAGGCGCAAACATAGTCGACTTCGATATCCGTTTGATGGTTGGCCCGAGCCCAGCACGCGGCTCGCCTCGACCAGAAGAAAGGCATTCTACTCTGATTCCCGCGAGACAATAAACCGTAGTGGATTGAGGCGCTTGCCGGTGGATTGTCTGAGCTCAAGTGCCCGGAACACGACGCCTGCGCGCTCATGGCGCGGCGGGCTGGCAGGAAGGCGAGCCGGATCACGCCGGGCCCGGCACGCCTACGACGTCCTGCGACAGCTTACTGCTTCATCGCAATGTGGCGCGCCGGGTTGACCGCCATGCCGTTGCGAAACACTTCAAGATGAAGATGGGGCCCGGTAGAGCGGCCTGTGGAGCCCACTGTTGCAATGGCCTCACCCTTCTGCACGATATCGCCCTTGGTCACCTTGACCTCGTGCGCATGCGCGTAGCGGGTCTTGTAACCGTTGCCATGGGTGATTTCAACGGTGTTGCCGTAGGCGCCCTTGCGGCCGGCGAAGGTGACGACACCGGCGCCGACAGCATGGATCGGCGTACCGCGCTTGGCTGCAAAATCGATACCGGTATGCATCGACATGCGGCCGCTGATGGGGTCGGTACGGCGGCCGAAGCCTGAAGAAACGTAGCCTTCGCTTACCGGTACGAAATCGAGCAGCGCATTGGCGTCCGAACGCCGGTCGATCATCAGTTGCTCGATAAGCCGTAGTTGCTGCGTACGGTTGTCGATACGCTCTGCCAACTGGTCGATGGTGGTTTGTACATCAGGCATACGGTAGTCGATATCCCGCTTGCGACGCAGCTCGGGACCACCCATGCCCGGATCGGACTCGAAATCGAACTCGCCGTCCGACAGCTCCGCCAGTTCGGTAAGACGTTCGCCCAGCGCATCCAGGCGAGTCAGGCGGGTCTGCAGGCGACCGAGCTGTTCGGTCATTCTCGCCAGCTGCACCTGCGATTCATCCGCGGGCGCCTCCAGCTGAATGTCAGCCAGTGCCTGCTGCCAGATTGCTTCGTAGTCAATGCTTTGCACACCCGGTTCGGACGGCTGCGCCACCATGCGCCAGGTGATCACCGCTGCCGCAGCAGGCATCGCCAGCACCAGCACCAGCGCAAACACCAGCCAGGGTGTGCTGAGCCGTAACGCCCTGGCCGCACCAAGGCGATCAGATAGAATGATGATGTTCACGTTGTCCCCCAACATTTCAGGGTGAGTCTGCTAGGATGACGACGTCTCCAGCAAACTTGCACCCCATGGCCTTCTATCCCCTCGATGCGCGTCGCCCCGGCGACCTGATCCGCACCAATTCGACCCTGAAGGGCCTGTATTCGAAGGCTCGAGAGCTCGAACGCCTCCAGGCGCTCGTCGATATCGTAATGGAGCCTGCAGCTCGGGAACATTGCCGGGTGGCATCCCTGCGAGACGGAGTTCTGCGTCTGATCGTCACTGACAGTCAGTGGGCAACGCGCATGCGCTACCAGCAAAAACGCCTCGTTCGCCAGCTACAGGCGTACACGGAATTTCGAACCTTAACTAAATTGCACTGCCGGGTTCAACCGCCATTGATCCAGAAAACCGGACCAGTTCGCACAATGCCGCGCTCCAAGGTGGCGTCCCAGAGCCTTTTCGAGACTGCCGAACAGGTCACCGACTCGGCGCTGAAGGCCGCGCTTGAGAGGCTGGCACGGCATCACGCCGCAGACTGAGGCCGCAGACTCCGGCCCTCCAGGTGCGGTGGTTCGACGCAGGCAAAAAAAAACGGCCACCGAAGTGGCCGTGGAAACGAAACGAGAAAATCAGACTGCCGCTGCCGGCCGCATGAAGGAGATCGGTGCGGTGCCGGCATCTTCGAATGTGACAGTTTCCCACGCATCGCTGTTGGCGATGAGTGCGCGAAGCAACTTGTTGTTCAGGGCATGACCCGACTTGAACCCGCGGAATTCCCCCACCAGGCTGTTGCCCAGCAGATACAGGTCACCGATCGCATCGAGAATCTTGTGCTTGACGAACTCGTCCTCGTAACGCAGGCCGTCCTCGTTGAGCACGCGATATTCATCCACCACGATCGCGTTGTCGACGCTGCCGCCAAGAGCCAGATTCTGCGAACGAAGATATTCGATGTCACGCATGAACCCGAAGGTACGCGCGCGGCTGACTTCCTTGACGAAGGAGGTGCTCGAAAAATCGACGCTGGCGCTTTGACTGCGGCCACGGAACACCGGGTGATCGAAGTCGATGCCGAACGTCACCTTGAAGCCCTCGAAGGGGACAAAGGTGGCGGTCTTGCCGTCTTCTTCCACTGTTACTTCACGCTTGACGCGAATGAACTTCTTGGCTGCGTCCTGCTCTTCGATACCCGCTGACTGAATCAGGAATACGAAGGGGCCGGCGCTACCGTCCATGATCGGCACTTCCGGTGCGCTGAGCTCCACGTAGGCGTTGTCGATACCCAGGCCGGCCATCGCCGACAACAGGTGCTCGACCGTGTCGACCTTGGCACCATCCTTTATCAGGGTGGTGGACATGGTCGTCTCGCCGACGTACTCGGCGCGGGCCGGGATCTGGACCACCGGATCCAGATCGACGCGACAGAACACGATCCCGGTATCAACCGGAGCCGGCTTCAGGGTGAGATATACCTTCTCGCCCGAGTGCAGGCCTACACCAGTGGCCCGGATTGTGTTCTTCAGTGTGCGCTGTCTGATCATGCTCTACGGCTTCCGCTTAGTTGCGAATGTTTTCCAACAAAACTGGCGGCGATGATAGCAAACCACCCATTTGTTGGATACCAATCAGCCCTATCCGCTTGATTGACTGAGACTATGTCTTAGTCAGCCTGACGGCGCAGGAAGGCTGGAATGTCCAGATAATCCAGATCATCCTGCGTCTGCGCCGAGCGGGCTGCCGCTGCGCCACCTGACTGACGCATGACGGTCGGACGGTCCAGGTCGCGGTAGTTCGGCGAGCTGCCTTCGTTGCTCTGACGCGCGTTGGCATTGGCTGCAGTGTTGTCGACCACCTTGACCGGCTTGATTTCCTTGGCGCCCAGGCCGGTCGCGACCACGGTCACGCGCAGCTCGTCACGCAGTTCCGGATCGATCACGGTACCGACCACGACGGTAGCGCTTTCCGATGCAAACTCTTCGACAGTGGAACCGACCTCGGAGAACTCACCCAGGGAAAGATCCGGACCAGCGGTAATGTTGACCAGGATGCCACGGGCGCCCATCAGGTTGACGTCTTCCAGCAGCGGGCTGCGGATGGCGGCTTCTGCGGCTTCGCGTGCGCGGTTCGGGCCGCTCGCGTGGCCAGTACCCATCATTGCCATGCCCATCTCGCTCATGACGGTTTTCACGTCAGCGAAGTCGACGTTGATCATGCCGGGACGCATGATCAGGTCGGCGATGCCCTGAACCGCCCCGAGCAGCACGTCATTGGCCTTGCTGAACGCCGCCAGCAGACTGGCGTCCTTGCCCAGCACGGTGAGCAGCTTCTCGTTGGGGATGGTGATCAGCGAGTCGACGTGCAGGCTCAGCTCGCGAATACCTTCTTCGGCAATCTGCATGCGCTTGCGGCCTTCAAACGGGAACGGCTTGGTGACGACTGCCACGGTGAGGATACCCATCTCGCGCGCCACTTCGGCGACGATCGGCGCAGCGCCGGTGCCGGTGCCACCGCCCATGCCGGCGGTGATGAATACCATGTCCGAACCCTGCAGTACTTCGGCGATGCGCTCGCGGTCTTCCATCGCGGCTTCGCGGCCGATCAGCGGATTGGCGCCGGCGCCAAGACCCTTGGTGACGGCCGAACCGAGCTGCAGGACGGTACGCGCGCTGACGTTCTTCAGTGCCTGCGCGTCGGTGTTGGCGCAGATGAAGTCCACGCCTTCGACGTTGTTGACGACCATGTGCTGCAGGGCGTTACCGCCGCCACCACCAACACCGATGACCTTGATTACTGCGTTCTGGGGGACGTTATCGATCAATTCAAACATGGGTCGATCTCCTGAGTTTTGAACTCGTTTCGTTTCGTTTCGTTGGTACTGCTGCCCGCTTGAGCGGGTCTGTTAAAAATTGCCCTTGAACCACCGCTTGACGCGTTCGAGCGGTGAAGCCTTGGCTTGCTCCGAATGACCGCTTCCGTGCTCACCGTGGTGCTTCATGCCGTAGTGCAGCAGCCCCACCCCGGTCGAATAGATCGGGTTGCGAACCACATCGGTGAGTCCCTTGAATTCCTGCGGTACGCCGAGGCGCACCGGCATGTGGAATATCTCTTCAGCCAACTCGACGGCGCCTTCCATCTTCGAGGTGCCGCCGGTCAGCACGATGCCGGCCGGGATCATGTCTTCGAATCCCGAACGGCGCAGCTCTGCCTGGATCAGCGTGAACAGCTCGTCGTAACGCGGCTCGACCACCTCGGCCAGGGCCTGGCGCGACAGATCCCGCGGCGGGCGCTCGCCCACGCTCGGCACCTTGATCGTCTCCTCCGGGCCGGCCAGCTTGGCCAGCGCACAGGCATAGCGAATCTTGATTTCCTCTGCGTACTGCGTCGGGGTGCGCAGGGCCATGGCAATGTCATTGGTGACCTGATCACCGGCAATCGGAATCACCGCGGTGTGCTTGATCGCGCCTTCGGTGAAGATGGCGATGTCGGTAGTCCCGCCACCGATGTCCACCATGCACACGCCCAGCTCTTTCTCGTCGTCGGTGAGCACGGCATAACTGGATGCCAGTTGCTCAAGAATCACGTCTTCCACATCCAGCCCGCAGCGGCGGATGCACTTTTCGATGTTCTGTACCGCGTTCAGCGCGCAGGTCACCAGGTGCACCTTGGCCTCCAGCCGCACGCCGGACATGCCCAGCGGCTCGCGTACACCTTCCTGGTTATCGATGACGTATTCCTGCGGAAGGATATGCAGCACCTTCTGGTCGGCAGGGATCGCCACGGCCTGGGCCGCATCGAGCACGCGCTCGATGTCTGCCGGGATGACTTCGCGATCACGGATCGCCACGATGCCGTGGGAATTCAGGCTGCGGATGTGGTTGCCCGCAACGCCGGCGAACACCGAGTGGATCTGGCAGCCAGCCATGAGCTCGGCTTCCTCGATGGCGCGCTGGATCGACTGGACGGTGGATTCGATGTTCACCACCACGCCCTTTTTCAGTCCGCGGGAAGGATGCGAGCCGATGCCGACTATCTCCAGCTGGCCGTCCGCGCCGATCTCACCGACCAGCGCCACCACCTTGGAGGTGCCGATATCGAGCCCGACGATCATCCTGCTACCCTGCTTGCTAGCCATAATTCCCCGTCACTCCCCCGATTGAGCATCAGCCGGCAACTCGCGCCAGGCTACTGCCATGCCATTGCTGTAACGCAGATCGACCCGCGCGATCTGCTCCCGACGCTCGGACAGCATCAGCTGGTCCACGGTCAGGAAACGCTGCATCTTGTCGACCACATCATCACGCCCCAGCAGAATCTCGATGCCATCCTGCGTGGTCAGAAACCAGCTGCCGCGGTCGCGCAGTTCGAGCCGGGAAATGCCGTGCCCGTAGGAGCGCAGCAGGCGGTTGAACTGCTGGTAATTGCGCATCACCCGACGCTTGGCCCGTTCCGGGCCGTCCAGCCGTGGCAGGTCATCGAAGCGGGCCATGTCGCCCGGTTCGAAGGCCATGCCTTCATTGTTCAGCAGCGTCGATTCGCCCCAACGGGCCACGGGCAGCTGCTCATCCAGGTGAATGATGAGCTGGTCCGGCCATACCCGCCGGACCGACGCACTGGCGACCCAGGACATATCCACCAGATCCCCGCGTAGCCCGCCCAGATCGATGCTCAGAAAGCGGTCATCCACGTAGGGCTGGATGACTTCCTGTACCGACGCCCGGTCGATGTACTGCAGATCGCCCTGCACGCTGATCAGGCTGATCGGCCGGTCCGCCAGCGGCAGCAGGCGACTGCTCAATTCGTACAGCCCGACACCCAGCGCGACCAGCAGCAGCGGCCACATGACCTGCTGTATGCGGGTCCAGGCACCATCCAGCGACGGGCGGCTCAGCTTCAGCCGCGGCCAGCTGCGTGGAGCAGGCGGCGCGACGCGCACGGCACCGCGGCCTGGCGCACTGCGCCGACCCAGCGGTCTGCCTGCTCTTTCGTCACGTATCGTCAGCCCCAGCATCGTCGATGCGCCCTCAGTAGCCGGCACTGGCGAGAATCGCCAGAACCAGATCGGTAAATGACAAGCCGGCCGCCTTCGCCGCCATCGGTACCAGGCTGTGATCGGTCATGCCGGGCACGGTGTTCACTTCCAGCAGATAGAAGCGCCCGGCCTCGTCCTGCATCACGTCCACGCGGCCCCAGCCCTTGCAGCCCACTGCATGGAATGCAGCCAGGCAGAGGTCGGCCAGCTCGCGCTCCTTCTCCTCGGGCAGCCCGCAGGGACACAGGTACTGCGTGTCGTTGGCCAGATACTTGGCGTTGTAGTCATAGAAGGTGTGCGGCGTGCTCAGCCGAATTGCCGGCAGCGCGCGCCCATCCAGGATGGCCACGGTGAACTCGGCACCGGTGATCCACTGCTCGACCAGCGACTGGTCGTCGTACTGCTGGGCGTCGTCCCAGGCCTTTTCCAGTTCGGCCAGGCTGTTGGCCTTGGACATGCCGATGCTCGAGCCTTCGTGCACCGGCTTGACGATCAGCGGCACGCCGAGCTGCTCGAAGATGGCCCGGCAATCGGCCTTGTCGCGCAGCACTTCGTAGCGCGGCGTCGACAGTCCAAGGCTCTGCCAGACCAACTTGGTACGCAGCTTGTCCATGCCCAATGCGGACGCCAGCACGCCGCTGCCGGTGTAGGGCAGGCGCAGGCTCTCCAGCAGACCCTGGAGGCTGCCGTCTTCGCCACCGCGGCCATGCAATGCGATGAACACGCGGTCCGGACGATCGGCGACCAGACGCTCGGCCAGATCTGCGCCGGCGTCGATCCCATAGGCGTCAACGCCGGCGCCCTGCAGCGCCTCGAGCACGGCGGCGCCGGATTTCAGTGAGACTTCGCGTTCGGCGGAACGTCCACCGTAGAGCACGGCAACACGACCAAAGGCTGTCACGTCTTTCATCAAGCCTTCCCTCCGGTGTTCTTCTCTGCGAGCTGCATCAACGCGTCGGCGAGCTGCGGAGCCAGACCGCCGATGTCGCCAGCGCCCTGTGTCAGCAGGATGTCGCCCGGGCGCAGCACAGCTTCGAGCAGCGGCATGACGTCAGCGTCACGCTCGACATAGATAGGATCGATCTGGCCACGCTGACGGATACTGCGACACAGGTTCTTGCTGTCCGCGCCAGGAATCGGTTCTTCGCCCGCCGGATAGACTTCCATCAACAGCAGCGCGTTGGTGTCCGCCAGTACCTGAACGAAGTCTTCGTACAGATCGCGGGTGCGGCTGAAGCGATGCGGCTGGTAGATCATCACCAGACGGCGTTCCGGCCAGCCGGCGCGTACCGCCTTGATCACCGCGTTCACTTCGCGCGGGTGATGGCCGTAGTCATCGACCAGCATTACCTCGTCGCCCTCGCCGATGCGGTAGTTGCCGTACACCTGGAAACGCCGGCCCACGCCCTCGAAGCCGGCCAGACCGTTGACGATGGCGGCGTCACTGACGCCCTCGTCGGTCGCGACAGCGATGGTAGCCAGCGCGTTGAGCACGTTGTGTACGCCCGGCATGTTCACGCAGACCTTCAGCGCATCCTTGCCGTCACGCAGAACCGCGAAGTGGGTCTGCATGCCGTTCTGGGTGATATCCACGGCACGGATATCCGCATCATCCGACTGGCCGTAGGTAATCACCTGACGGTTGACCTGCGGCAGGATCTCTCGGACCACCGGATCGTCGATGCACAGCACCGCCAGCCCGTAGAACGGCAGGTTGTGCAGAAACTCGACGAAGGTGCGCTTGAGCCGGTTGAAGTCACCTTCGTAGGTCGCCATGTGGTCGGCGTCGATGTTGGTGACAATCGCTACCATCGGCTGCAGGTGCAGGAAGGAGGCATCGCTCTCGTCAGCTTCGGCGACCAGATAGCGGCTTTCACCCAGTTGCGCATTGGTACCGGCACTGGTCAGGCGACCGCCGATGACGAAGGTCGGGCTAAGACCCTCGGCAGCCAGCACCGAAGCGATCAGGCTGGTCGTGGTGGTCTTGCCATGGGTACCGGCAACCGCTATGCCGTGCCGATAGCGCATCAGCTCGGCGAGCATTTCCGCGCGAGGCACTACCGGAATGCGACGTTCGATTGCGCCGGCAACTTCGGGATTCTGTGGATTGATCGCGCTGGAGACCACCAGCACGTCAGCCTGCTGCACGTTCTCTGCGCGATGACCGACGTCGATGCGGGCACCGAAGCTTTCCAGTCGCTTGGTGACCGCAGAGCGCTTGAGGTCCGATCCGGACACTTCATAGCCAAGGTTCAACAGGACCTCGGCAATGCCACACATACCCGCTCCGCCGATACCGACGAAGTGTACGCGGCGGATGCGGCGCATCTCCGGCAGATGGAAGGTGGCTTGCGGACGCGATTTAGTGCTCACGGGCGACCTCCAGACAGGCACGAATGACATCGGAGGTCGCGGTGGGTGCGGCCTGGTTGCGGGCACTGGCTGCCATCTGTTGCAGAATCTCCGGTCGGGTAAAGAGCGTGTGCAGCCGTTCGGCCAGCACATCACCACTGAGGGTCGCCTGGGGCAGCAGCTCGGCTGCACCACGCTCGGCAAGGAAACGCGCATTGGCGCTCTGGTGGTCGTCAATCGCATGCGGCAACGGCACCAGCAACGAAGGGCGGCCGGCGGCTGCCAGCTCGGCAACCGTCAGTGCCCCGGCGCGGCAGACGATCAGGTCAGCCCAGGTGTAGGCACCTGCCATATCGGCGATGAACGGCTCGACAATGGCCTGCACACCCGCGGTTGCGTAACTGTCACCGGCCGCTTCGACGTGCTGCTTGCCACACTGATGCACGATCTCCGGGCGCTCTTCGAGCGGCAGCATGGAGATCGCCTCGGGC
Source organism: Halopseudomonas nanhaiensis (assembly GCF_020025155.1). NCBI lineage: Bacteria > Pseudomonadati > Pseudomonadota > Gammaproteobacteria > Pseudomonadales > Pseudomonadaceae > Pseudomonas > Pseudomonas nanhaiensis. The sequence goes on along the minus strand of NZ_CP073751.1, from coordinate 718,315 downwards.
ACGATGCGATTGAGCGGTGCAGCACCCAGGCTGCCACCCAGGATCAACAGCCGCGGGCGGCGGCTGCCGTCGTAGTCCAGCGCCGGCACCTGAAAGATGTCTTCGCGCACCGGGTTGCCGGTACTGCGGCGCTTGCTGTCGTCGGCAAAGCTGCCCGGAAAACCCTCGCAGCGGCGGGCAGCAATGCGCGCCAGCAGTCGATTGGCGGTGCCGACCACGGCGTTCTGCTCGTGGATGATCACCGGCACGCGGCGCATCCACGCAGCCAGCCCGCCGGGGCCTGTCACATAGCCGCCGGCGCCGAGCACGAAAATCGGCTTGAGCTCAGTCACGATGGCCAGCGCCTGGCGCAGCGCACGGGTCATGGCGAACGGTGCCTTGAGCAGCGCGCCCTTGCCCTTGCCGCGCAGACCCTGAATGTCGATGTAATGGATCGGGAAGCCGGCGGCAGGGACCAGTTCCGCCTCGATTCCGCGACGGGTACCGAGCCAGTGGACCTGATAGCCCTGGTCGCGCAGCATGCGCGCGCAAGCCAAAGCGGGGAACACATGCCCACCGGTGCCGCCCGCCATGATCAACACGTTATTTGCCATTGGCTGCGCCCTCCTGCTCTGCCTGGCGGCGCTCCCAGTCGATGCGCAGCAGCAAGCCGAGGCTGATGCAGCACACCACCAGCGAACTGCCGCCATAACTAAGGAAGGGCAGCGTCAGCCCCTTGGTCGGCAGCAGGCCTACGTTCACACCCACGTTGATCAGAATCTGGCCACACCACATGATCGCCAGACCGTATGCTAGATAGGCGGAAAACAGACGCCCCGCGCGTTCCGCCCACAGGCCGATGTACAGGCTGCGGATGGCGACAAAAATCAGCAGGCCGAACGCAGCCAGCGCGCCGATCAGGCCAAGCTCTTCAGCGAGGACGGCGAACACGAAGTCGGTATGCGCTTCGGGCAGATAGAACTGCTTCTGGATGCTGTTGCCCAGCCCCATGCCCAGCCAGTCGCCGCGGCCGAAGGCGATCAGCGCCTGGGTCAGCTGATAGCCGGTGCCGTAGGGGTCATTCCAGGGATTGAGGAAACCGGTCAGACGCTGCAGACGGTAGGGCTCGAACAGAATCAGCAGGCCGGCCATGCCGCCGAGCGAGCCGAACAGCAAAGCGAAGCGGAACAGGCCGACGCCACCCAGGAACAACATGCCGGTCGCAGCACCCATCAAAACCACGGTAGCGCCGAAGTCCGGCTCGATGATCAGCAGCCAGGCCATCGGGCCGAGCACCATGAACGGCTTGATGAAGCCGAACCACTGCTCTTTCACTTCGTCCTTGCGGTGCACCAGATAACCGGCGAGGAAGACCACGGCGAACAGCTTGGCCAACTCGGACGGCTGCACGTTGATCGGGCCGACCTGAATCCAGCGCCAGCTGCCGTTTACCTCACGGCCAATACCCGGGATCAGCACGGCCACCAGCAGTGCGAAGCCGAGGAACAGCAGCGGGAAGCGGAACTGCTCCCACAGCTGCAATGGAATTGTCAGGGTCACCAGTAGCGCTGCCACGCCGATCAGCAGGTAAATGATCTGCCGAACCATGTAGTACATCGGATTGCCCAGCTGGCCGGCAGCGACTTCCATTGAAGCCGAGCTGACCATTACCAGGCCCAGACCGAGCAGGCAGAGCGCGCCGACCAGCAACGGCAGATCCATGTCGAAGCGCCGCTCGCCAGCCAGGGGGCCGGTAGCGCGCTGGATCACATCGGTCCAGATCATGCCGGCATCCTCTGCACGGCTTCGGCAAACAGCCGGCCACGCTCTTCGAAATTTCTGAACATGTCGAGGCTGGCGCACGCCGGCGACAGCAGTACCGCATCGCCCGGCTGGGCCTGCTCCGCGGCGGCTTTCACGGCCTCATCCAGCGTACCGACCCGAACCAGCGGGCTGGCGCCAGACAGAGTCTGCTCAAGCAGGGGCGCGTCACGGCCGAGCAGAATGACCGCGCGGCAGTGGCGGCCGACCGGCTCACGCAGAGGGGAAAAGTCGGCTCCCTTGCCGTCACCGCCAGCAATCAGGACCAGCTTGCCCTGGCTGTCGGCACCGAGGCCCTGGATGGCCGCAAGAGCAGCGCCCACATTGGTCGCCTTGGAGTCATCGTAATAATCGACCCCGGCACGCTCACCCACCCACTGACAGCGGTGCGGTAGGCCGGTGAAGTTGCGCAGCGCCTCCAGCATCGCCGGCACCGGCAGTCCGGCTGCCTGACCAAGCGCTAGCGCTGCGAGTGCATTGGAGTAGTTATGGCTGCCGCGAATCTTCAGCTCGGTAACCGGCATCAGCGCGTCGAACTCGAAGGTCAGCGAGGTCACGCCTTGCTCGGTGGTCAGCCCAAACCCGTGGAAGTCGGAACGCGACAGACCGAACGTCCAGCGCGGCAGATCATCAGCGACCAGTGGGCGCGATAGTGAATCGTCGCGATTGATCACCACCTTGCGCGCGCCGCGGAAAATCCGATGCTTGGCCTGGTGGTAGGCAGCAAGATTGGCGTACCGATCCATGTGGTCTTCGCTGATGTTCAGCACCGTGGCGACTTCGGCATTCAGCCGCTCGGTGGTTTCCAGCTGAAAGCTGGACAGCTCCAGAACATACAGTTCGGCGCCCTCTTCGAGCAGATCCAGCGCCGGCGTGCCCAGGTTGCCACCTACGCCGACGCGCTTGCCGGCGGCACGCGCCATGTCGCCGACGAGAGTGGTGACGGTGCTTTTTGCATTGGAGCCGGTGATCGCAACGATCGGCGCCTTCGCTTCGCGCGCGAACAGTTCGATGTCACCGATCACGCTGACGCCAGCGGCGCGAGCCTGCTGGATCGCCGGCGTTGACAGGGCGATACCGGGGCTGACGATCAGCTCGCCCGCAGCCGCGAGCAGCTCGGCATTCAGCTCGCCGAGGTACAGATCGGCCATGGGCGCGAAGCGCTTGAGCTGGTCCAGGCCGGGCGGCGCCTGCCGGGTGTCCGCGACGGCGAACGGAATGCCACGGCCAGCCAGAAAACGGGCGACCGACAGCCCGGTACTACCGAGCCCGACGATGATCCGCTTCTTGTCCGTGGTAATCAGTGACACAGTCTTTTCCTCAACGCAGCTTCAGGGTGGCAAGGCCGACCAGCACCAGTACCACGGTGATGATCCAGAAACGCACGATGACCCGTGGCTCGGGCCAGCCCTTCAATTCGAAATGGTGATGGATCGGTGCCATACGGAAGACGCGGCGGCCGGTCAGCTTGAACGACGCGACCTGAACGATGACCGAGAGCGTCTCCACCACGAAGATGCCGCCCATGATGAACAGCACGATCTCCTGCCGGACGATCACGGCGATGGTGCCCAGCGCTGCGCCGAGCGCCAGCGCGCCGACATCGCCCATGAACACCTGGGCTGGGTAGGTGTTGAACCAGAGAAAACCAAGTCCGGCGCCAAGAAGCGCGCCGCAGAAGATGATCAGTTCGCCCGAGCCGAGCACGTAGGGGATAAGCAGGTAGTCAGCGAAGCGCACGTTGCCGGACAGATAGGCGAAGATGCCCAGCGCGCCGCCCACCATGACCGTGGGCATGATTGCCAGCCCGTCGAGCCCGTCGGTCAGGTTGACCGCGTTGCTGGCGCCGACGATGACGAAGTAGGTCAGCACGATGTACATCAGGCCGAGCTGGATGGTGACATCCTTGAAGAAGGGAACGATCAGCGTGGTTTCGATCGGCGTCTGCGCGGTGAGGTACAGAATCACCGCCGCTACCAGACCGAACACCGACTGCCAGAAATACTTCCAGCGCGACGGCAGGCCGCGCGAATTCTTCTCGATCACCTTGCGGTAGTCGTCGACCCAGCCGATCGCGCCGAACGACAGCGTCACGCCGAGCACGACCCACACGTACAGGTTGGTCAGGTCCGCCCACAGCAGGGTGCTGACCGCGATGGCGATCAGGATCAGCGCACCGCCCATGGTCGGCGTGCCGGCCTTGGACAGATGACTCTGCGGGCCGTCGTTACGCACCGACTGACCGATCTGGCGGAACACCAGCGCACGGATCATCTGCGGGCCCAGAAACAGCGCGATCCCCAGCGCGGTGAGCACGCCGAGAATGCCACGCAGGCTCAGGTACTGGAAAACCGAGAACCCGGTATGAAATTGCTGAAGGTATTGAGCTAGGAGCAGCAGCATCTCAATGAGCCTTGTCGTCGTTATGGTTATCGTTCTGTACGGTCAGGCCGGCGACGACCTCTTCCATTGCGGCACTGCGTGATCCCTTGACCAGCACACGCAGGTCGGCGGCAAGCTGCGACGCAAGCGCAGCGGTCAGCTCGGCTTTGCTGGCAAACAGCCGGGCGCCGGCGCCAAAGCTTTCGACTGCCAGCGCCGACAGGCGCCCGACCGCATACAGCCCGTCCAGCCCGCTGTCGCGTGCATAGGCGCCGACGTCGCGATGGCTCTCCTCTTCCCACTGGCCAAGCTCGCCCATGTCGCCGAGCACCAGGATGCGCTTGCCATCGAAGCTGGCGAGCATGTCGATTGCCGCTTTGACCGAACCGGGGTTGGCGTTGTAGCTATCATCGATGATCAGCGCGCCCTGCTTGCCCGGCAGGCTCTGTGCCCGTCCGGCGACCGGCATCACTCTGGCCAGACCGCGACGGATCAGCTCCAGATCGATATCCAGCGCCAGTGCGGCCCCCGCCGCGGCAAGGGCGTTCGCTATGCTGTGCTTGCCCAGCAGGTTGAGCTGGACGGTGATCGAGCCTTTGGGCGTGACCAGCAGGAAGCCCGGGCAACCCCGCTCATCCAGCTCTACCGACTCGGCACGCAGCTCCGCGGTAGGATTCTCGAGGCTGAATGCATAGCTCTTGCGGTTACCCAGCAGTTGATACCACTGCTCGAACCAGGGGCTGTCGAGGTTGATCACCGCCTGGCCTTCCGGATCCAGCCCGGTGTAGATCTCGCTCTTCGCCCGCGCCACCTGCTCCGGACCACCGAAACGACCGACATGCGCGGTGCCGGCGTTGGTCAGGATGCTCACCGACGGTCTCGCCAGGCGCATGCTGTAGGCGATGTGGCCAATGCCGGCAGCGCCCATTTCGATCACTGCGAACTGGTGTTCCGGAGCGAGTTCCAGCAGCGTAAGAGGTACGCCGAGCTCATTGTTAAGATTGCCGCGCGTGGCCAGGACAGGGCCTTTCTCGCGCAGAATGGCGGCGAGCATTTCCTTGACGCTGGTCTTGCCGCTGGAGCCGGTGATGGCGACCAGCGGACCGGAAAAGTCGTCACGCGACAATGCGCCAAGCTGGCCCAATGCGAGCTGGGCATCGTGGACCAGCAGCTGCGGCAGCGGATCGTCCACCAGATACTCGACCAACGCAGCGACTGCGCCGCGCTCGCGGGCCTTGCCGACGAAATCATGGCCATTGACGCGGCTGCCCTGCAGCGCAACGAACAGCGAACCGGCACGCGCTTCGCGCGAGTCGATGCACACATGCTCGACCCGCACATCATCGCCATGCAGGCTGGCATTGAGTGGCTTGATCAGATCACTGAGACGCTTGGCTTCAAGCATGGCTGACCTCCCATGTGGTCAGCGCCTGGCGCGCCTGCTCCAGGTCGTTGAACGGATGTCGCACGCCGTTTATCTCCTGGTAGGTTTCATGTCCCTTGCCGGCGAGCAGAATCACATCGCCGGCGTTCGCCGCAGTTATGGTGTCCCGGATGGCCGCGGCACGATCGGGTATGACCCGGGCCCGTTGCGGCTGGGCAAAACCCTGCAGGATGTGTTCGATGATTCGGGCTGACGGTTCGGTGCGCGGATTGTCGTCGGTGACGACGACCTGGTCGGCGCCCTGCTCGGCGATTTGCGCCATCAGCGGTCGCTTGCCGGTATCCCGATCGCCGCCGCAGCCGAACACACAGGTCAGCCTGCCATGCACATGGGCGCGTAAGGCATCGAGCGCCTTCTGCAGCGCATCAGGCGTATGCGCGTAATCGATGACCACCAGCGGCGCCGCTTCGCCGCCGATCCGCTGCATGCGCCCGGCCGGCGGCACGACGCGGCCGACGAGCGCCACAGCCCGCTCCAGCGCCACATCGAGCGCCAGCAGACTGCCGATCACTGCCAGCAGATTGCTCAGGTTGAAGGTGCCCAACAACGCACTGTCCAGGCGCGCCTGTTCACTGCCGAAATGGACCGTTGCGTGAATCCCGCGGCTGTCGAATGCTACGTCGCTGCAATGCAGTGCTGCCTGCGTGTCGCCGACGCTGTAGTCGATGACCTGCATAGAACAACCACCACTCAGTTTTCTTCCGAAGGCGTCATCGGCGTTGATCACGGCGGTGCGCAAGGGCATGGCGAACAGTCGCGCCTTGGCTTCCCCGTAGCGCTGCATGTCGCCGTGGTAATCCAGATGGTCCCTGCTGAGATTGGTGAATACGCCGAGGTTGAAGTCCACCGCCGCGACCCGATCCTGATCCAGCGCGTGGGACGACACTTCCATCGCGACCCAGGCGGCGCCCTGTGCGCGCAGCGCAGCCAGTTGCTCCTGAACCCGCAATGCGTCAGGCGTGGTCATGCCGTGGTCGTTCAGTGAGCCGATCATGCCGCTGCCCAGTGTGCCGATGACGCCGCAGGGCTTGCCGAGGGCATCAAGGGCCTGGGCCAGCATCTGCGTGACACTGGTCTTGCCGTTGGTGCCGGTCACGCCAATGAGCCCCAGCTTATGCGAGGGACTGCCATGGAAGATGTCGGCCAGCGTTGACAGCCGTCCGGCGAGCCCGGCTACCGGTACACACGGGATGGACAACGCCGGCGGCGGGAAGCCGTCGGCTGCTTCGTAGGCGATGGCCACCGCGCCCGCTTCGGCTGCAGCATGGATGAAGTCGCGCCCGTCGCTGTGCAGACCGGGAAGTGCCAGAAAGAGCCCGCCGCCGGTCACCCGACGGCTATCGATTTCGATGGAGGCGAGCGTCACGTCGGCGCCCTGCCAGTCCGGAAACAGCTGCGAGAGTCTCATCCGCGCGAGCCCTCCTTTTCCAGCGGGGGCAATTCGACCTGCTGCAATGCAGGCAGATCATCCGGCGTGATATTCAGCAACCGCAGCGCGCCCGACATGACTTCACCGAAAACCGGCGCGGCCACCAAGCCGCCGTAGTACTGGCCCTTGCTGGGCTCATCGATCACCACCACTGCGGCAAAGCGCGGATTGCTGATCGGCGCCACGCCGGCGAATACCGAGCGATACCGGTCCTTGGCGTAGCCGCCACCCGGCATTGTCTTGTGCACGGTGCCGGTCTTGCCACCGACCTGGTATCCCGGAACACGTGCACGGGAGCCGGTACCGCCCTGTCCGTCGACGGTGGCGCGCAGCATGTCGAGCAGCTGGTGGCTGACGTCACTGGGAATGACCTGATCGCCCTGCGGCAGCTGGTCGACCTTGAGCAGCGACAGCGGCACGCGCCGACCTTCGTTGCCGAGCGCCGCGTACGCCTGCGCCAGCTGCGTAGCCGTTACCGACAGGCCATAGCCATACGACAGCGTGGCAGTCTCCACCTGCGGCCACTTGCGGCGGCTCGGCAGACGACCGACGCTTTCCCCCGGAAAGCCCAGTCCGGTGTACTCGCCCAGCCCCAACTGCTGCAGCAGGTTGTAGAGCGGCTCGGCGCCGATATCCAGGGTCATCTTGGCGACCCCGACGTTGCTCGACTTGACGATGACGCCGGTGACGTCCAGCACGCCGTAGTTATGGATATCACGCACGGTCATGGTCGCCACGCGCATACTGCCGGGGCGGGTATCCATTACGGTGCTCGGCTGATACCGCCCGGACATGAGGCCGGCCGCCACGGTGAAGGTCTTGATCGGCGAGCCGGGCTCGAACACATCGATCAGGGCGCGATTGCGCATCATGTCCGGCTTGAGATTGGAACGGTTGTTCGGGTTGTAGGACGGGTGGTTGGCCATGGCCAGCACCTCGCCGCTGCGCACATCGACCAGCACCACGGAACCGGCCTTGGCGCCGAAGTTCTTCAGCGCCTCGCGCAGCTCGCGGTGAGCGATGTACTGCAGCCGGAGATCGATTGACAGGTTCAGGTCGTTGCCCGGGCGGGCGTTACTGACCACCTGCACGTCCTTGATCAGCCGACCGCGGCGATCCTGAATGACCTGACGCTTGCCCGGGACGCCCTGGAGCCACTGATCATACGCCAGCTCCAGCCCTTCCTGACCTGCTTCGTCCACATTGGTAAAGCCGACCAGATGCGCGGCGACCTCGCCTGCGGGATAAAAACGACGATATTCCTCGATGCTGTAGACACCGGGGACCTTCAGCGTCATCACCGCTTCGCCATCCTGCGGCGTCATGCGTCGGCGCAGGTAGATGAACTCCTTGCCGGCGTTGGCCTTGAGCCGTTCGGCGAAGGTCCTGGGATCGGTGCCCAGCGCCCTGGCCAGTTCCGGCCAACGCTCTTCATGGCCAACCAGTTGGGTCGGGTTCGCCCACAGGGTCACGACCGGCGTACTGACAGCCAGCGGCTCGCCGTGACGGTCGGTAATCTGCCCGCGGTGCGCAGGAATGGTGACGTGGCGGACGCTGCGCTTGTCACCCTGATTCTTCAGGAAGCCCTGATCGAGCACATGCAGCTCGATGATGCGGTAGCTGATGGCCAGACAGAACAGGCCGAGCAGACCTACGACCAGGCGGAAGCGCCAGGGATGCAGACTGCCGTTGGGCTTGATGCTGATCATGGCTTCACCAGAATGACTTCGGCAGCTTCGGGCACGCGCATCTTCAGCTGCGTGGTGGCGATCGCCTCGACCCGGCTGTGTGCGGTCCAGGTGCTCTGTTCCAGCACCAGTCGCCCCCATTCAGCCTGGGCCTTTTCGCGTACGGTCATTTCAGCCGCCAGTTCATTGAGCAGCATCCGGCTCCAATGGGCGCTGTATGGCACCGCCAGAGCCGAAATGACCACCAGCAACCAGACGATCAGCAGCCAACCGCTGCTACGAGGCAGTCCGAAACGCACCGGCTTGTTCTCGGGCGCGTTCATGGACGCTTCTCCGCGATGCGCAGCACCGCGCTACGAGCACGCGGGTTGGCGGCGACTTCCTCAGCTGAAGGCTTGATCGCCTTGCTGACCAGATTGATGCTGACGGAAATCTCGCTTTCGCGGATCGGCAGGCCCCGGGGAATGGGGGCGCCCTTGGCTTCCAGGCGCATGAACTGTTTTACCAGCCGGTCTTCCAGCGAATGGAAGCTGATCACTGCCAGCCGTCCGCCCGGCGCGAGCACGTCCAGCGCTGCCCTGAGCCCCAGCGACAGGTCATCCAACTCACGATTAATGAAGATGCGAATTCCCTGGAAGGCGCGGGTCGCCGGATGCTTGTGCTTTTCCCAGGCCGGATTGGCCTGCTTGATCACCTCGGCCAGATCGGCCGTACGCGTAAAGGGCTGTTCAGCCCGACGCAGGACGATAGCCCGGGCCATGCGGCGCGAGAAACGCTCTTCGCCGTACTCGAACAGGACGGTGGCGATGTCGGCCTCGCTTGCCGAGTTGATCCACTCGGCTGCGCTCTGCCCCTGGGACGGGTCCATGCGCATATCCAGAGGGCCGTCGTTCAGGAAACTGAATCCACGCTCGGGGTCATCGAGCTGTGGCGAGGACACACCCAGATCGAGTAGCACGCCGTCTACCTTGCCGCTCTCGCCGCGCTGGCGCAGCTCCTCGGCCATGTCGGCAAATGAACGGCGTACAACGACAAAGCGGCCGTCTTCGGCCGCCAGCTGGTCCCCGACCCGGATCGCCTCCGGGTCCTTGTCGAAGGCAATCAGCCGGCCGCTCTCCCCCAGCTTGTCGAGGATCGCTCTGCTATGCCCTCCGCGACCGAAGGTGCCATCGACATACAAGCCGCCGGCACGCACCGCAAGCCCGTCGAGGGCTTCGGTAAGCAGTACGCTTATGTGCTTGAGAGTCGGCTGCATGATCACAGGCTCAATGACTGCAGTTCGACCGGCAGCTCGCCGATCCCCTGCTGTTCGAGGTAGGCATCGGTCTGTGCCAGCCAGGCTTCCTCACTCCACAGCTCGAACTTGTTCAGCTGACCGACGAGCATCACTTTCTTGTCCAGACCGGCGTGATCACGCAACAGCGGCGGCACGACGAAGCGACCATTGCCGTCGAGCTCTATATCATTGGCATTACCGATCAGCAGCCGCTGCAGGCGCTTGACCTGTTGATTCATGTTGGGGGCCGCGGCCAGCTGCTGTTCGACCTTTTCCCATTCCGGCAGGGGGTAGATCCACAGACACTTCTCTTCCAGGGCGATCGTGGCGACCAACTGACCCTCGCAGGCGCCCACAAGCCGGTCGCGATACCGTGATGGCATCGCAAGCCGCCCTTTGGCGTCAAGACTGATGGCGTTGGTTCCTCGGAACACGATTGAAGGCTTCCCCTGAAAGACCGGCTGTCCGTGCCAATAAATCCCACTTTTATCCACTTCATACCACTTCGGCACACTATAGAAATGCGCCTATGGACCGTCAAGTGAGCAATTGACGAAAAACCCTTTATTGACGGGGGGTTAGGCCCGAAAAGGACCCAGAGAGGAAGAAATGACATGAATATGACAAGACAAAGCAGACCACGTACAACGGGATGCCGTGACAACTTAAAGTAAAGTCTCACGAGTAATATTTTTTTGGACTAACGAGGGGGTTTTGCGGAGACAGAAAGGAAGAAATAAGAGTTGGCCTGTAAGCCGGGTTCTGTCGAGAACAGTCATTCCTCTGCGACAGCCATCACTGACTGCCTGTAGCAACCTACCCGAACCCAGTGCGGGCCACACCAATGGGTTCCTATTTGGTCTTGCTCCGAGTGGGGTTTACCGTGCCACGAACTGTTGCCAGCCGCGCGGTGCGCTCTTACCGCACCCTTTCACCCTTACCTGATCCTCTTGCGAGGCCATCGGCGGTCTACTCTCTGCTGCACTTTCCGTAGGCTCACGCCTCCCAGGCGTTACCTGGCACTCTGCCCTATGGAGCCCGGACTTTCCTCCATAGCGCTTGCGCACTACAGCGACTGTCCAGCCAACTCTTGCCGCAAGGTTATCCCGCTTCCGGCCGCTGGGCAAGAACTTGAAGCGCACGCACCATAACGGAGCATCGCTTGCACCAAGGCAGATCACGCAAAGCCGATACAGGCAGCAACGGCGTGGGATACAGGATGCGAGCGCCCCGTTTTGCGGCATGTTCAGCTTCTGGCACAGCAAGTGCATTGAATACCACAACATCCGAGATCGGGTCTGTCTGACCCAGGTGTTGCCGGGCTCGTTGAGCCTGTTGAAAATTGCCAATAATGGACGACTAGGGTTCCGACCTGCATGCAGGTGACTGGTCCGAGAGTTGTCGACCTCCGGCAGGGGGTTACACGGCGGGACAAAAGCCCGGGAGAGCCTCAGACAGCTGAGATCTCGTTACGTGTACCCATTGGAGACTGCCATGCCCCGCCTGATGAACCGGGAACCCAGCCGCCCGCTGCGCCTTGGGCTGATCCTCCTCCCCTTCGCCCTGCTGCTCATGTTCTACCTATTCAGCTCGCAGGCCCGGCTGGCCGAGAACCCTGACGACAAACTGCTTCCCAGCTTTACCCAGATGACCGCAGCGGTAGAGCGCATGGCGTTCACCGAAGATCGCCGCAGCGGAGGCTATCTGTGGTGGGAAGACACCGCTTCCAGCCTCAAGCGACTGGGCACGGGCCTGGGGATCTCGGCACTGGCGAGCCTGATCATCGGGATGGTCATGCTGATCCCGTTGCTGCGGACCCCGCTGTCGCCGCTGACGACAGTGATATCGATGATCCCGCCCCTGTCCATCCTGCCTATCCTGTTTATTGTGCTCGGCCTGGGTGAGCTGTCCAAGGTGATGCTGATCGTCATCGGCATCACCCCCGTCCTGATCCGCGACCTGGAACAGCGCGTGAAGGAGATCCCTGCAGAGCTGCTGGTCAAGGCGCAGACACTGGGCGCCAGCACCTGGCAGGTGCTCATGCGCGTGGTGTTGCCGCAGCTTCTGCCGCGCCTGCTGCAGGGCCTGAGCCTGGCGCTTGGCCCGGCATGGCTGTTCCTCATTGCCGCCGAGGCGATCGCCTCGACCGACGGCCTGGGCTATCGCATCTTTCTGGTGCGCCGCTACCTGGCGATGGACGTGATCCTGCCGTATGTCGCCTGGATCACGCTGCTCGCCTTCATCATGGACCGGCTGCTGAAGGGGGCCACCCGCGCCCTGTTCCCCTGGTTCGAACCGAAGGGAGCACACTGACATGTCGGCCATCTCCATCAAGCAGGTCTGGCAGGAGTACGGCGACCAGGTGGTACTAGAGGGTCTCGATCTGGAAGTCGCCAGCGGCGAGTTCATCACCATGGTCGGCGCGTCGGGTTGCGGCAAGTCCACCTTTCTACGGCTGCTGCTGGGACAGGAAACCCCCAGCAAGGGTCAGCTGCTGATCGACGGCCAGCCGCTGCCGCCAGAGCCAGGCCCCGACCGTGGCGTGGTATTCCAGCGCTACTCGGTGTTCCCGCATCTGACCGTGCTCGGGAACGTGATGCTCGGCATGGAGCTGCAGCAGGCGCCGCTGATCGGCAGGTTGTTCGGCAGACCGCGACGTGAGGCTCGGGACAAGGCCGTCGCCATCCTGGAAAAGGTCGGCCTGGGCGGATCGCTCGACAAATACCCTCACGCGCTTTCCGGCGGCATGCAGCAGCGCCTGGCGATCGCTCAGGCGCTGGTCAAGGCGCCGCGCATCCTGCTGCTGGACGAGCCCTTCGGCGCACTCGATCCGGGCATCCGCAAGGACATGCACGAGCTGCTGCTGGACCTCTGGAAGCAGACCGGGCTGACCGTGTTCATGGTCACCCATGACCTGTCCGAAGGCTTCACCCTTGGCACCCGTCTGCTGGTATTCGACAAGGTTCGAAACGATCCGCAGGCGCCGGGTGCCTACGGCGCGCGGATCACCTATGACATCCCCTTGAACAGTGACCGGAAGGCTGCGCGCGATGCCGTCAGCGCCCTCCCGCCACGCATAACCGGCGGTCATCTGCCGGACGACACCCCACAAGGAGCCCGCCCATGAGCACCCCTGCTGCCCTGCGACCCGCGCTGTACGAGGAAACCGTCCCGGGGGGCGGCCACACCTCCTTCGTATTGAAACGCGGCCAGCTGTTACGCCTGACAGATATGGAAGGCGGCGCGAATGTCAGCCTGCTGCTGTTCAATGCCCAGGACAAGAGCGAGCGGCTCAACCTTCCCGATTCTCTCAAGTGCCAGCACACCGCCAGACTTACAGCCGGGCACTGCCTGTACTCGGACATGGGCAAGGTACTGGCGGCGATCGTCACCGACACCTGCGGCTGGAGCGACAGCTTCGGCGGCGTCCTGAACGCAGAAGAAGTGAAGGAAAAGTACGGCCAGGGCCGCTATCAGGAACTGCGCAACGGTTTTTACCGCAACGGCGTGGACAACCTGCTGGTGGAAATGGGCAAGTGGAACATGACTCTGTCCGACCTGTTGATGGCGCTCAACCTGTTCAGCAAGGTCACCGTCGATGCCAGTGGTGCTTTCGAATTTCACCCGGGCAACTCCAAAGCCGGCGACGTGATCGAGCTATACGCACCCATGGACACGCTGGTTTTGCTCACTGCATTACAGCATCCGATGGACCCGGCGCCCGCGTATGCGCCCCGCCCGGTCGGCCTGAGCTGGCATCGCGTCGCGGAGGATGGCATCACCGTGCTCTGTCGCAATACCCGGCCGGAAAACGTGCGCGGGCTGCACAACACCGACCGCACATTTCTGTAAGGGGGCCGACCATGACACTGACGCATAGCGACAAGCAGCCGGAAAACGCCATCTATCGCGAGGTGATGCCTGCCGGCGAGCCGTGGATGAAGGACATCAGGGCCGGGCAGACCGTTCGGCTACTGGATCTGGAAGGCAATCAGGCCGTCGACACTCTGTTCTTCAGTGCCGCGAACCCGCGGGAGCGCTACGACGTTCAACGCACGCTGCGCCGGCAGAACCAAGTGTATCTGACTACCGGAAGCGTGCTGTACAGCAATCGCGGCAATCCGATGCTCACCATCACTGCCGATACCTGCGGCCGCCACGATACCCTCGGCGGGGCCTGCGCGCAGGAAAGCAACACCGTGCGCTATGCGCTCGATACGCGCTACATGCACAGCTGCCGTGACAACTTCCTGCGCGCCTCGCTGCATGACGGCAGGCTGACCAAGGCCGACATCAGCCACAACATCAACTTCTTCATGAACGTTCCTGTAACACCGGACGGCGGGCTCACATTCGAGGATGGCATCTCCGGCGCTGGCAAGTATGTCGAGCTGGTGGCGCACATGGACGTGATCATTCTGATTTCCAACTGCCCGCAGCTGAACAACCCCTGCAACGGTTACAACCCGACCCCTGCAGAAATGCTGGTCTGGGACTGAACGTCTCCCTGTCGTTTTGAACCGAATCAACCCCGCCGGGACGACCCGGCGGCCTAGAGCGAAACGTCCAGGACGGCCTGGCCGAGGAACATGACGATGTTCGACAAACTGCTGATCGCCAACCGCGGTGCCATTGCCTGCCGCATCCTGCGCACCCTGAAGCAGCTCGACGTGCAGGGTGTGGCAGTGTATTCCGAGGCCGACGCGGCGAGCCTGCACATCCAACAGGCTGACGAGGCGCACTCATTGGGCGAAGGTCCGGCCTCCTCGACCTATCTCGACGTCGAGAAGATTCTCCGCGTTGCCCGTGAAACCGGCGCGCGGGCGATCCATCCCGGCTACGGCTTCCTCTCGGAGAACGCAGCCTTTGCCGAAGCCTGCGAAGCAGCGGGGATCGCTTTCGTCGGCCCTACACCCGAGCAGCTTCGCGTCTTCGGTCTGAAGCACACCGCCCGGGCACTGGCCAGGCAGCACGGCGTGCCGATGCTCGAAGGCACCGAGCTGCTCGAGAACGTTCAGGCTGCGCTGGAGGCTGCCGGACAGGTGGGCTACCCGGTCATGCTCAAGAGCACCGCCGGGGGCGGCGGCATCGGCATGCGCGTGTGCCGCAGCGATTCCGAGCTGAGCGACGCCTTCGAAGCAGTGCGCCGTCTGGGTCAGAACAACTTCAGCGATGCAGGGGTCTTCATTGAGAAATACATCCAGCGTGCCCGGCACCTGGAAGTGCAGATCTTTGGCGACGGGTGTGGCGAGGTGGTCGCCCTTGGGGTGCGCGACTGCTCGGTTCAGCGGCGCAATCAGAAGGTGCTGGAAGAAACGCCCGCGCCCAACCTGCCCGACGGCATGGCCGATGCCCTGTGCGCAGCCGCCATCCAGCTCGGCAAGGCGGTCAGCTACCGCAGCGCCGGCACCGTCGAATTCGTCTATGACAGCGAGGCCGACCGCTTCTACTTCCTTGAGGTGAACACCCGTCTGCAGGTTGAACACGGGGTCACAGAACAGGTGTGGGGCGTGGATCTGGTCAGCTGGATGATTCAGCTTGCCGCAGGCGACCTACCCCCACTCAGTGTGCTGGCTCATGGGCTGGCACCGCGCGGGCACGCCATCCAGGCACGGGTTTACGCCGAGGACCCGGGGCGCGACTTCCAGCCGTGCCCCGGCCTGCTGACCGCGGTCGAATTTCCCGAAGCCGATGGCGAGACACTGCGTATCGATACCTGGGTAGAGGCAGGCTGCGACATCCCGCCCTATTTCGATCCGATGATTGCCAAGGTAATCGCCTGGCAGCCAAGCCGGGAGCAGGCGATCGATGGCCTGGAGCGGGCCCTGCGCGACACCCTGCTGTACGGCGTGGAAACCAATCAGGTCTATTTGCAGCAGATTCTTCGCGACCAGCCTTTCGCCAGCGGACACCCCTGGACCCGCTGTCTGGAGCACCTTCAATATCACAGCACGACCATGGAAGTGCTGACCGGCGGCACCCAGACCACCGTGCAGGACGTCCCGGGCCGGCTCGGCTACTGGGCCGTCGGCGTACCGCCGTCGGGCCCGATGGATAACCGCGCCCTGCGGCTGGGCAATCGCCTGCTGGGCAATCCGGAGGATGCCGCCGGCCTGGAAATCACCATGACCGGACCCACCCTGCGTTTCAATACCGACGCAGTGGTGGTTGTGACCGGTGCGGAGATCCCACTGACGCTGGACGGCGTCGACCAGCCCCTGTGCACCACCCTGCACATCTCGGCCGGCAGCACATTGGCGATCGGCACCATTGCCGGCGCCGGCGCCCGCAGCTATCTGGCGATCCGCGGCGGTATTCAGGTACCGGAGTATCTGGGCAGCAAGAGCACCTTCACCCTGGGTCAGTTCGGCGGCCATTCCGGTCGCGCGCTGCGCACCGGTGACGTGCTGCACCTGGCCGACCTGACCGACAACACCGCAGGGGCTGTCCTGGCCACCGAACTGTGCTCGAACCTGCCGGCAGTGCGCAGCCTGCGCGTGATCTATGGCCCGCACGCAGCGCCGGAATACTTCACCGAGGCCTACATGGAGTGCTTCCTGTCGACCGACTGGGAAGTGCACTTCAACTCCAGCCGCACCGGCGTGCGCCTGATCGGACCACGCCCCGAGTGGGTGCGCGAAGATGGCGGCGAAGCCGGTCTGCACCCGTCCAACATTCATGACAACCCCTATGCGATCGGCGCAGTGGACTTTACCGGCGATATGCCGGTCATTCTCGGCCCGGATGGCCCGAGTCTGGGCGGCTTCGTCTGTCCGGTGACCATCATCGAGGCGGACCTGTGGCAGATGGGGCAGCTCAAGGCCGGCGATAAGCTGCGCTTTGTGCCGGTCAGCCTGGACACTGCGCGCGAACTGGCCGTCTCGCGGTGCAACGAAATCGAATCGCTCGCCCCGCTGTGTCCCACGGCAAGTCCGGCCGAATCCATCGAATCACCCATCGTTCTGGATATCGGCGAAGCGGATACCCGTCTGGTCGCACGTCTTTCCGGCGATACGCACCTGCTGCTCGAAATCGGCCAGCCCGAACTCGATCTGGTGCTGCGTTTTCGCGGCCATGCGTTGATGCAGGCACTGGAAGCCCTCGCGCTGGAAGGCGTGATTGACCTGACGCCCGGCATCCGCTCGCTGCAGGTGCACTACCAACCCGAGACACTCAAGCTCGACAGTCTGCTTGCGACAGTCCGGCGTGAATGGAATCAGGTGTGCAGCGCCCGCGATCTGAAGG
Source organism: Halopseudomonas nanhaiensis (assembly GCF_020025155.1). Classification (NCBI taxonomy): domain Bacteria; kingdom Pseudomonadati; phylum Pseudomonadota; class Gammaproteobacteria; order Pseudomonadales; family Pseudomonadaceae; genus Pseudomonas; species Pseudomonas nanhaiensis. The sequence continues at coordinate 701,051 of NZ_CP073751.1, read as the reverse complement.
TGCCCTCGCGCATCGTGCACCTGCCGCTGTCCTGGGACGACCCGGCCTGCCAACTGGCGATCCAGAAGTACATGACCACGGTGCGCAAGGATGCACCCTGGTGCCCGAGCAACCTGGAGTTCATCCGCCGCATCAATGATCTCCCGACCCTCGACGAGGTGTACCGCACCGTGTTCGAGGCGAGCTATCTGGTGATGGGTCTGGGCGACGTCTATCTCGGCGCGCCGGTAGCTACCCCGCTGGACCCCCGTCACCGACTGGTCACCACCAAGTACAACCCGGCGCGCACCTGGACGGCAGAAAACTCCGTCGGCATCGGCGGCGCGTACATGTGCGTCTACGGCATGGAGGGCCCGGGGGGCTACCAGTTCGTCGGCCGTACGCTGCAGATGTGGAATCGCTACCGCGCCGTGGAAGCCTTTGGCGGGCAGCCCTGGCTGCTGCGCTTCTTCGACCAGATCCGCTTCTATCCGGTCGAGGCCGACGAACTGCTGACCATTCGCCGTGACTTCCCGCTTGGGCGCTATCCGCTGCGCATCGAAGAAACCGAGCTCAGGCTCAACGACTATCAGCAGTTCCTCGACGAGGAGGCCGACAGCATCCAGGCGTTTCGCGACCAGCAGAAATCGGCATTCAATGCCGAGCGCGAGCGCTGGATAGCAAACGGCCAGGCGGACTACCAGAGTGAGGAATCCGTCGCCGACCTTGGCGAGGCTGCCCCTCTGGAGGCGGGCGAGCACAGCGTCGAAAGTCATATCGCCGGCAACCTCTGGCAGGTTCAGGTCAGTGAGGGCGACACCGTCAAGGCCGGCGACGTGCTGGTGATCCTGGAGTCGATGAAGATGGAGATTCCGATTACTGCCCCTGTGGACGGAATCATAAAGACCGTGCAGGCACAACCTGGCTCGCCGGTGCGGGCAGGACAACGGGTATTGGTGATCAGAGCGGGGTAACTACGCGATCCCAAGCAGGTGGAGCGCGGCTGCGCTACACCCGCGACGGCAGGAGCGGCTGCAACGCGGGATGGCGCGCCTAGCGGCCGCGCTCCAGCGCCAGTTGATACAGCCTGTTCTTCTTTTCGCCGGTGATTCTTGCGGCAAGCGCGGCGGCCTGCTTGACCGGCAGCTCTTCGAGCAGAATGTCCAGCACCCGCTCGACCTCGGGATTCAGTGCCTCCTCGTCGCGTTGTGAAGCACCTTCCACGACCAGCACGCATTCACCGCGTTGTTGATCGGAGTCACCGCGGACCCACTCGACCAGCTCGGCAAGCGGTGCACCCTTGATGGTCTCGAAGGTTTTGGTCAGCTCGCGCGCGAGCACGACCTGACGATCGCCACCGAGCACGTCGAGCATATCCTCGAGACACTCCAGCAGGCGATGCGGCGCCTCGTAGAGCATCCAGGTACGCGATTCGCTCGCAAGCCCTTCGAGCCGAAGCCTGCGTGCATGCGCCTTGGCCGGCAGAAACCCCTCGAAAGCGAAACGATCCGAAGGCAAACCAGCAGCGCTGAGGGCCGCGATCAGCGCACAGGCCCCGGGCACCGGGCTCACCCGCACCCCGGCGGCCCGTGCCTGACGCACAAGGTGATAGCCGGGGTCGGACACCAGCGGCGTGCCGGCATCGGAAATCAGCGCCATGCTTTCACCCGCGAGCATTCGCTGGACAAGCCGTTCGCTCTTGTCGCGCTCATTGTGATCGTGACAGGCGGTGGTCGGTGTCTGGATACCGAAATGCTGCAACAACCGGGCGCTGTGCCGAGTGTCTTCGGCAGCGATGAGACTGACGGATCGCAGTACATCGAGCGCCCGCGAACTGATGTCCTGGAGGTTGCCGATTGGCGTGGCGATGATGTGAAGTGTTCCGGCGGTCATGACGAGTCTCGGGTGGTCTGGTCGGGTGATTGTACAGGACGTGACCGGCATCCCGCGAAGCGCATGGCGGTAGGCTGGGTGCTTGGTTACAATGCTGCCAGACCGTCATCCAACCTGGCCGGGTGCGCGACCAGCGCCCATGTGTAAGGATTCCAGATGCCCCGTATCAACCGTCTGCCCGTCGCTGCCGCCGTATTCGCAGCGATCCTCGCTGGCTGCAGTTCGCCGCCGAAACAACTTTCCGACCTGCCCCGTACACCCCAGGCATCTGCCGAAGAACTGCTCAAGGATGCCGACCGCCAGTCCGGCGCCGAGGCGAATCTGCTGCGCCTGCAGGCCGCACGCGCTGCATCGCTGCAGGACAATCCGAAGCAGGTGCTGAGCATTCTCGAACGCATTCCGCAGAGCGATCTGCCGCTGGATCAGCAGATGCTGTTCAGTACCTTGCAGGCAGACAGCCTGATCGCCCTGGAGCAGCCCGAGGGCGCGCTGCGTGCGCTACGCCACCCGTCAATGCTGCAGATCGAAACCCTGCCCATGGACGAACAGGTACGCATTCAACTGCTGCGTGCCGAAGCGCTCGATGCCACCGGTGATCCGGTCGCATCGGCGCGTGAGCGGGTGTACGTGGATGGACTGCTGCCGGCCGAGCAACAGCCGTCCAATCACGAAGCGATCTGGTCCAATCTGACCCAGGCATCGACACCCGCGCTCGAAGACGCCGCTGCCACCGCGACCGGCGAGCTGGCCGGCTGGATCAGCCTCGCACTGATCGCGCGGCAACACGGCAATCTGGACATTCAGGTCCGCGAGTTGAAAAAATGGCAGGAAGAATTTGCTGATCATCCAGCCGCCGAGCCGCTGCCTGAAACCATGTCGCAGCTGCTGGAACTGCATGCCAGCAGGCCACGACACGTGGCGCTCTTGCTGCCGTTCCAGGGTCCCCTCGCCGGACCGGCCCAGGCTCTGCGCGACGGCTTTCTCGCGTCCCAGTATCAGGCCTACAGCGAGGGCATCGAGCAGCCCCGCGTGAGCCTCTACGACAGCACCTCCTATAGCGACCTCAGCCAGTTCTATCGTGAGGCACAGGCCGACGGGGTCGACTGGATCATCGGCCCGCTGGAGCGCGATCAGGTGAGCCGGCTGGCCCGGATGCAGGACATTCCGCTACCGACTCTCGCACTCAATTACACCGATGAGGCCACGCAGAGCGAGCAGACGCTTTTCCAGTTTGGCCTGGCCCCGGAGGATGAGGCCCGCTCCGCCGCGGAGCGAGCATGGAACGACGGTCACCGGTCGATGGGCGCACTGGTTGCCCAGACCGACTGGGCCGAGCGCGCCTACCAGGCTTTCCGTCAGGCATGGGAGGCACAGGGTGGCGTCTTCGTCGGACGCGAAACCATAGATCAGCCTGCCACCATGGCCAGCCAGATCGGCGATCTGTTGCAGATTCGCCAGAGCGAACAACGCAACAGTCGGATCAAGTCGGTGGTCGATGACGCTGTGGTGCAGCCCACACCCCGTCAGGACCTGGATGCCCTGTTCCTCAGCGCAACGCCGCAGCAGGCCCGCCAGATCAAGCCGACACTGGCTTTCCAGTACGCCGCCGAGCTGCCGGTGTACGCAACGTCGCACGTCTATCAGTTGAGCGGCGATCCGACACAGAACGCCGACCTCGAGGGCATTATGGTCGCCGAGGTGCCGTGGCTGCTCACGCGTGATGACGAGCTCTACCCCTCTGTCAGCCAGAACTGGCCGCAGGCGACCGGCGCCCTGGGCAGGCTCTATGCCATGGGCATCGACGCACAGCGTATCTTCAGTCGGTTGCCGCAGATGCGCCAGCATGGCGATGCGCGCCTCGACGGCGCTACCGGCGAACTGAGATTGGCAGAAGATGGCCGGGTAATCCGTGCCACCGAGTGGGGCGTCATAGAGGATGGTCAGGTCAGACCGGTCGGCCCTTCCCAGCCGTGACCGGCCTGACGCTACGGCAGCTGCTCGGCAACCGTGCCGAGCGAGCCGCCGAGCGGTTGCTGACCGATACCGGCATGCGGCTGCTGGCACGCAATTATCGGTGCAAGCAAGGCGAGCTCGATCTGGTCATGCGCGATGCGGATACAGTAGTATTCGTCGAAGTACGCTACAGGCGCAGGAATCAGTGGGGCAGCGCGGTGGAGACTGTCGACTGGCGCAAACAGAAGCGCCTGATCGCCGCAGCACATCATTATCTGCTTACCCACCCCCATCTGGCCGACCAGCCCTGTCGCTTCGACGTCATTGCCGCCGAGGGCAACCCGGCGGATCCCGGCTCCTACCGCTGGATCCGTGAAGCCTTTACCTGCTAAGCGAGTAGCTCATCCATGGATATGCAACACCGTATCAAGCAACTGTTCACCGACAGCATCGAGACCAAGACCCGCTCGATGGACGTGCTGGGGCCGAGCATCGAGCAGGCCAGCCAGGTGATGGTCAACAGCCTGCTCAGCGAAGGCAAGATCCTCTGCTGCGGCAACGGCGGCTCGGCTGGCGATTCCCAGCATTTCTCGTCGGAGTTGCTCAACCGATTCGAACGTGAACGACCCAGCCTGCCCGCCATCGCGCTGACCACCGACACCTCGACACTGACCTCGATTGCCAACGACTACAGCTTCGAACAGGTGTTCTCCAAGCAGATTCGCGCGCTGGGACAACCCGGTGACGTGCTGCTGGCGGTGTCGACCAGTGGCAATTCAGCCAACGTGCTGCAGGCTATACAGGCGGCGCACGATCGCGACATGGCGGTGGTTGCACTGACCGGCCGCGACGGCGGGGCCATGGCCTCACTGCTGTTGCCGGAAGATGTCGAAATCCGCGTGCCGGCGCGCTCCACCGCTCGAATTCAGGAAGTTCATCTGCTGGCGATACATTGCCTGTGTGATCTGATTGATCGCCAACTGTTCGGGAGTGAAGAATGATCCGCTTGACGGTAATCGCCCTGGCCGTGGCGTTGTCCGGCTGCAGCTCGGTGCTGACGGCCACGCGCGACGAGCCGATCGACATCAACGCCGGCACCCGTACCATCGGCAGTACCATTGACGACCAGCTGATCGAGACCCGCATCAAGGTCAACGTTTCGAAAAGCCACATCGATCTCGAACGCGCCTCGCGGATCGAGGTCACCAGCTACAACGGCGTGGTGCTGCTCGCAGGCCAGGTGCCGCGGGAGGAGCTCAAGGGCACAGCGGAACGGGCTGCAAAGCAGGTGCAGAAGGTCAAGGTGGTACACAACGAACTGAAAGTGGGCCAGCCGATTTCACTGTTGGCGCGCAACAATGACGCCTTGATCACCGCCAGCGTCAAATCCAGGATGCTCGCTGATGCCAACATACCCGGCCGCCGAATCAAGGTGACGACCGAAGCCGGCTCTGTCTATCTGCTGGGGCTGGTAACGCGGCAAGAGGCGGATCTGGCGGTACAGTCGGTACAGCAGGTGGGCGGCGTTCAGCGCATCGTCAAACTGTTCGAGTACATCGACTGAACTGAAGCGCCGCCGCGCGGCGCTACTTGACGACTTTCAATGCCGGACGGCTCGGCGTCGCCTTGCTGTCCGGCTTGGGCTCGTCCTGGGGTGGCTCTGGCGGTGTCACCGGTTCGATTTCGAAGACCATGCCCTGCCCGTTCTCGCGGGCATAGATCGCCATCACCGACTGGACCGGCAACCACACTTGCTGGGGTACGCCACCGAATCGACCGTCAAAGGTGACACGCGCATTGTCCATTTCCAGCTGGCGGACGGCGTTGGGCGACACATTCAGCACGATCTGCCCATCCTCCACGAAGTTCTGCGGCACAACGGTCTCGGGGTAACCAGCGTTGACCAGCAGATACGGCGTGCAATTGTTGTCGAGAATCCACTCGTAAAGGGCACGCAGGAGATAGGGGCGGCTGGAGTTCATCTGAGCCATGCGGGCCTCCTGGTTGAATAGCGGGCGTGTTACTGCATATCTTTTTCGGCAGACGACAGACTGGCAATGAAGCCGTCGCGCTGGAAGATGCGGTCCATGTAGTCCTGCAGCGGCTTGGCTTGACGTGGCAGTTCGACACCCAGTGCCGGAAGCCTCCACAGGATCGGAGCGATACAGCAATCGACCAGGCTGAATTCCTCGCTCATGAAAAACGGCATTTCCGCAAACACCGGCGCCACGCCGATCAGGCTTTCGCGCAGCTCCTTGCGTGCCTTGGTAGCAGCAGCGGCGGGCGTACGGGGATCGACCAGACTGTCCACCAGACCGCACCAGTCACGCTGTACGCGATACATGAGCAGCCGGCTGTTGGCACGGGCGACCGGGTAGACCGGCAGCAACGGGGGGTGCGGGAATCGTTCGTCGAGATACTCCATCATGATCGTCGATTCATACAGAACCAGATCACGGTCGAGCAAGGTAGGGACACTGTTGTACGGGTTCGACTCAGCCAGTTCCTGCGGATGATTCCCCGGCTCGACATCGACGATGTCGACAGTGATGGCTTTCTCCGCCAGGACGATCCTAACTCGGTGGCAGTAATGATCGGCCGGATCCGAAAAAAAGGCCATCGAGGAACGCTTGTTGGCGGTGACACCCATAAATCAAACCCTCATCCTGTGGCGAGACACTCGACACGCTCTGCTAAACGGTATGTGAAGCAGTCACGTCGGCCGGCCAACCTATCCGACCGCTGCCAGCAGTGGCGTAGTATACCCCAGAAACGAGCACGCGCCCCAAAGGGCGCGTGCAAGGTTTCGCAAAACGCTGGCTATCAGTGAACGTCTTTCCAGTACTCGCGCTTGAGCAGGTAGGCGAACACGAACAGGAAGGCCAGATACAGCAGCACGTAGACACCGATACGGTGGCGCTCGAGCTTGATCGGATCAGCCGAATAGGCAAGAAACGCGACCAGGTTGCGTACGGTCGTGTCGTACTCTTCCTCGGTCTGAACGCCGGTACCTTCCTCTACCACCAGTACATCACACTGCTCGTCTGTCACGGGATCACCGGTAAGGGTGTCACGCTTGACCTTGTTGCCCTCACGAACCGGCATGGCCTTGCAGCCCACCACCGGTGTGCCCTGCAGTTCGGCCAGCACGTGCGGCATACCGACATTCGGGAACACACGGTTATTCCAGCCCAGCGGACGACTCGGATCCTCGTAGAAGGAACGCATGTACGTGTAGAGCCAATCCTCGCCACGGACACGGGCGACCATGGTCAGGTCCGGCGGAGCCGCACCAAACCAGACCTTGGACTCGGTTCCACGCATACCGATCTTCATGTGATCGCCGATCAGTGCGTCAGGGAACACAACGTTTTCCATCATCACTTCTTCAGGGATACCCAAATCCGTTGCCACGCGCTCGTAACGCTGGTACTGCGCTGAGTGACACCCCATGCAGAAGTTGACGAACGTACGCGCGCCATCCTGCAGGGATTCCTTGTCTGTCAGATCGATATTGGCATCATCGAGCGGATAGCTGCTGCCGCCGGCAGCCATGACTGTCGCGGGGACCAGCGCAAAAAGTAGCGCAATCAATTGTTTTTTCATCAGCCAGGAATCCTCTCCGGAACCGGTTTGGTCTTCTCCATGCGGGTGTAGAACGGCATCAGCAGGAAGAAGGCAAAATACAGAACGGTACACACCTGCGAGAGCAGAGTACGACCAGGGGTCGACGGGATGGCACCCAACACGCCAAGGATCACGAAGCAGACGCAGAACGTGATCAGCCACACCTTGCTCATCCAGCCCTTGTACTTGATCGAACGCACCGGGCTACGGTCCAGCCAGGGCAGCACGAACAGCACGGCAATCGCGGCACCCATCGCCAGCACGCCGGGGAAAGCGGACCCGCCGATAGCCGGAACGGCGCGGAGAATGGCGTAGAAAGGCGTGAAGTACCAGACCGGAGCGATATGGTCAGGCGTCTTCAACTGGTTGGCGATCTCGAAGTTGGGTTTCTCGAGGAAGTAACCACCCATCTCCGGGAAGAAGAACACCACCGTGCAGAACACGAAGAGGAACACGACGACGCCGACGATATCCTTGACCGTGTAATACGGGTGGAAGGCGATGCCGTCCAGCGGCTTGCCGTTCTCGTCCTTGAACTTCTTGATGTCCAGACCCAGGGGATTATTCGAGCCGACTTCATGCAGGGCGATGATGTGCATCACTATCAGGCCGAGCAGTACGATCGGCAGGGCGATCACATGCAGCGCGAAGAAGCGGTTCAGCGTGATACCGGAAATCAGATAATCGCCACGCACCCACTGGGCAAGATCCGGCCCGATGAACGGGATCGCACCGAACAGCGAGATGATGACCTGGGCACCCCAGTAGGACATCTGACCCCAGGGCAGCAGATAACCCATGAAGGCTTCGCCCATCAGCACCAGGTAGATCAGCATGCCGAACAGCCATACCAGCTCACGCGGCTTCTGATACGAGCCGTACATGATGCCGCGCAGCATATGCAGATACACAACGGCGAAAAACGCCGAAGCGCCGGTTGAGTGCAGATAGCGGAGCAGCCAGCCGTAGTCGACGTCGCGCATGATGTATTCGATCGAGGCGAAGGCACCTTCAGCCGACGGCACATAACTCATGGTCAGCCAGATGCCGGTGACGATCTGGTTGACCAGCACGAGCATGGCCAGCGAGCCAAAGAAATACAGCACGTTGAAGTTCTTGGGAGCGTAGTAGCGCGTGAGGTGATCCTCCATCACGCGCTGGATGGACATCCGCTCATTGATCCAGGTGGACAGCTTGCTCATCAGGCAGTCTCCTCGTCCGCGCCGATGATGATGACGTCATCGGTCTCGTAGGAATGCGGGGGCACCGGCAGATTCTTCGGCGCAGGCTGGGAGCGCCATACACGACCGGCCATATCGTAGTGGGAACCATGGCAAGGGCAGAAGTAGCCGCCTTTCCAATCCGCACCCATGTCAGCTGAAGCCACCTCTGGACGGAAGAGCGGAGAGCAGCCCAGGTGCGTACAGATACCCAGCACCACCAGAACCTCGGGTTTGATGGCACGGGTCGTCGGATCGACGTAATCGGGCTGCTCCGAGCCTTCGGAGTTCGGATCGGCCAGGATGGCCTCGTTCTCGCGAAGGATTTCCAGCGCCTCGGGGGTCCGGCGTGAAACGAACACCGGCTGGCCGCGCCACTCGGCAACTACCTGCTGGCCCGGCTCCAACTTGCTGATATTCACCCTCACCGGCGCACCTGCCGCCTTGGCCTTGGCGCTGGGGAACCAGGACCCCACGAAGGGAACTGCTACCCCTACTGCTCCGACTGCGGCCACGGCACTCGTGGCTGCAACCAGGAAGCGACGCCGGCCATTGTTCACGCCGTCATTACTCATCCAGTCGTCTCCCATCAGCTAAACAGACCCTTTGAGGGGGCCTTTTGAAGTTTTTATACAGCCTGCACAAAATGAATCAGATGGTAATGAAAAACCCCTTTATTGACAAGGCGATAAGCAGCCGGTCAAAACCGCGCATCAGCGCGTGAAGCCAGAGATTTCGCGGGGTTGCCTGCGCCGAACCCAACAAAGCGCGACACCGTGCCGCACAAACAAAAACGCCCGGCATCCACGAAGGGATCCGGGCGTTCTGAGCGGTAGCCGAAGCTTAACGCTTGGAGTACTGAGGACGCTTACGCGCTTTGCGCAGACCGACCTTCTTACGTTCGACTTCGCGAGCGTCGCGAGTAACGTAACCTGCTTTGCGCAGCGCGCTACGCAGCGTTTCGTCGTAATCCATCAGCGCACGGGTGATACCGTGACGGATCGCACCGGCCTGGCCGGAAAGACCGCCGCCGCTAACGGTGACGTAGACATCGAACTTCTCGGTGTTCTGAGTCAGCTCAAGCGGCTGACGCACGACCATCCGAGCAGTTTCACGTCCGAAGAACGTGTCGATGCTGCGATTGTTGATGGAAATGTTGCCAGTACCCGGACGCAGGAACACCCGAGCGGTGGCGGTTTTACGACGGCCAGTACCGTAGTTTTGTGTCGCCGACATGATGGTGCTCCTGTTAGATCTTCAATTCTTGAGGTTGCTGAGCAGCGTGCGGGTGATTCGCACCCTTGTAGACTTTCATCTTGCGGTACATTGCGCGACCCAGCGGGTTCTTCGGCAACATGCCCTTCACTGCAGATTCAATCACACGCTCAGGAGCACGGACGATCAGCTTTTCAAAGTTGATCGACTTGATACCACCCGGGAAGCCGGAGTGGCTATAGTAGATCTTGTCCTGGGCCTTGTTACCTGTCACATGCACTTTTTCAGCATTGACGATAACGATGTAGTCACCGGTGTCCACGTGCGGAGTGTACTCAGGCTTGTGCTTGCCACGCAGGCGTGAAGCCACTTCGGTAGCCAGACGGCCCAGGGTCAAGCCACTGGCGTCTACGACGTACCAATCACGTTTTACGGTTTCCGGTTTGGCGCTAAAGGTTTTCATTAATCCTAGCCTCAGAGGCCGCTCTATAAAGAAGAGGGCGAATCTTACAGAATGAAATGTGTTTTTACAAGCCAACATAGCCTAGACAGACACTCAGGTGGGGGCTCTGTGGGTCTGGGTGGCATCTGCGCTGTAACAACAACGACAGGCTAGGCATCCTGTCGAAAGTGGGCGGCATTATGCCAAGGGTCGCAAAAATTACAACCTTTATTTAAGGTAGAGGGTCACGTCCCGCTACATATCCAGGAGTCGCCTTACATGCTATACCGCCCGCTCGGCCGCAGTCAGCTCAAGGTGAGTGCCTTGTGCCTGGGTTCCATGACCTGGGGAGAACAGAACAATCAGAATGACGCCTTCGCCCAGATTGACCGGGCACGCGATGCCGGCGTGAACTTCATCGATACCGCCGAGATGTACCCGGTCCCACCGAAGGGCGAGACCTACGGCGAGACCGAACGCATCATCGGCAATTATTTCCGCGAGCGCGGCGGTCGCGACAAATGGATTGTCGCCAGCAAGGTTGCAGGCCCAGGCAATGGCATGACCCATATCCGTGACGGTCAAACACGCTTCAACCGCGAGCAGATCACCGCAGCGGTCGACGCCAGCCTTGCCCGCCTGCAGACCGACTATATCGATCTCTACCAACTGCACTGGCCGGACCGCCGCACCAACTATTTTGGCCACCTCGGGTACCAGCACAATCCCGACGAGACCATGACACCCATCGAAGACACGCTCGAAGCGCTCGACGAACTGGTGCGTTCCGGCAAGATTCGCCACATCGGCCTGTCCAACGAGACACCGTGGGGCGTCAGTCGCTTCCTGCATCTGGCGGAAAGCCGCGGCTGGCCGCGGATCGCCTCGATCCAGAATCCGTACAACCTGCTCAACCGCAGCTACGAGATCGGCCTGGCCGAGATGTCCATTCGGGAGCAGGTCGGCCTGCTCGCCTACTCGCCACTGGCCTTCGGCACGCTGACGGGCAAGTATCTGAACGGACTGCGTCCGGAGAAAGGTCGGCTGACCCTGTTCAGCCGTTTCAGCCGGTATACCAATCCCGAAGCCCAGAGCGCGTGCGCCCGGTATGTTCAACTGGCTCGCGACCATGGAATGGACCCGGCGCAGATGGCGCTGGCTTTCGTTACGCGGCAACCGTTCGTGACCAGCAACATCATAGGCGCGACGAACATGGATCAGCTCAACCGCAATCTCAGCAGTGTCAACATGGGACTGACCGACAAGGTCCTGGAAGGCATCGCGGAGATTCATCGAAGCCAGCCAAACCCGGCGCCCTGACATCACTGGCGGCACACCTGCCACAAGGGTGTGCCGACTCTGTGTCCCGTTGAGACACTTGCGCCTCCGGCGAAGATGCTTTAGTCATAGGTCAAGGAAGACACTATAAAAACAAGGTCTGACCATGACTCAAGCAGCCTCGAGCACTTTCGCCTTGCGCCAGGTGGCAATCCTCGCCACTGACGGAGTGATCAACACCACGCTCGCCCAGGCGCGAGACTTCTTTCATATGGCCAGTCTGCGCCAGGGCCGACATCAGGGTCTAGGTCTGAGCCCTGCCTTCAGGACGATGACGGTTGCCCCGGGCAGCCCGGCAGTCATTGCCTTCAGCGAGGAGCGCATTGCCGTCGAAGCCAGTCTGGACGCCGCGCACCCGGAACTCATCGTGCTCCCGGCCTTCTGGGGCGACTTTGACGAGCTGCTGGGACGCTATCCCGAGGTGGTGCCGTGGCTGCGCCGGGAGCATGCGCGAGGGGCCACGATCGCTGCCGAAGCGACGGGGGTGTTCTGGGTTGCCGAAGCCGGGTTGCTCGAAGGACGCGAGGCCACCACCTACTGGCGCTTCTTCGATGAGTTTTCCCGACGCTTCCCGCAGGTCCTGCTCAATCGCGACAAGCATGTCACCGATGCCGATAATGTTTATTGCGCGGCCGGTATCACGTCCGCCTGCGACCTCTACATACACCTGATCGAACGTTTCTGCGGAGCGCATATCGCGCAGGCGGTGGCGCGAGACACCCTGTTCGAGATGCAGCGAAACTACACCCCCGGGGTGATCGGCTTCGGCGGCCAGAAACTGCATCAGGACGCCACCATCCTGCAAATACAGCAGTGGCTTGAGGAACATTTCCCAGAGAAGTTTCGCTTCGAGGACGTGGCCAGTCAGCACGGCATGAGCATTCGCAATTTCATGCGACGCTTCCAGGGTGCCACGGGGGACAAGCCCCTGCACTACCTCCAGAGACTGCGGGTGGAGACGGCTAAAACACTGCTCAGCACTACGCGACGCAGCGTGAAGACGATCAGCTACGACGTTGGTTACGACGACGCAAGCTTCTTCGCCCGCCTGTTCCGGCAGCACACCGGGCTGTCACCCAATCAGTACCGCCGCCAGTTCCTCCACCAGCCAGTGGCATGAACCCATGCCATCAGGGGCGGTGCGGACGCGCCAGGAACTCGTGCGACTGCATCTCGAGAAGACGACTGAGCGTGCGCTGGAACTCGAACTGTAACCGCCCGCCGGTATACAGATCCTTCAGTTCCACTTCGGCAGAGAGGATCAGCTTGACGTTGCGGTCGTAGAATTCGTCCACCAGGTTGATGAAGCGACGTGCCATGTCTTCCTTGCTGACGTCCAGTTGCTCGACGTTGGCGATCAACACCGCATGGAAGATCTTCGCCAGCTCGATGTAGTCGTTCTGACTCCGCGGGCCATCGCAGAGCTCGCGGAACTCGAACCAGGCGACGTCCTCGCAGACGCGCAGGGATCTGATCGGCCGGTTCTCGATGGTCAGCACCTCGCCCTCCACGGCGCCCTCCAGGTCCGGCACCAGACTCTCGAAGCTGCGCCGCAGACTGGCATCGGCCTCAGGGCCCAAAGGCCAGTGATAGAGCTCGGCCTGCTCAAGCGCACGTAGGCGATAATCGACACCGCTGTCGACATTGACCACCTCCGTACGCTGGTTCAGCAAGGCAATGGCCGGCAGGAACCGGGCTCGCTGGAGTCCGTCCTTGTACAGGCCGTCGGGAACGATGTTGGAGGTAGCCACCAGGGTGACACCGTTGTCGAACATCTCTTCCATCAGCGTCCCGAGGATCATCGCATCCGTAATGTCGGAAACGAAAAACTCGTCGAAACAGATCACCCGCGCTTCGTCGGAAAACCGCCTGGCGATCAGGGTGAGCGGGTTCTTCTCGCCCTTCATCCCTTCCAGCTCATGATGAACACGCTGCATGAAGCGGTGAAAGTGCGTGCGCATCTTGCGCTTGAATGGCAAGGCTTCGAAGAAGGTATCGACGAGGTAGGTCTTGCCGCGACCTACGCCGCCCCAGAAGTACAACCCCTTGATCGGCTCGGGCTTTTTGCGCAAGAGCTTGTCGAGCAGGCCCGGCGAGGCCGATTCTGCAGCAACCAGATCATCGTATAGGCGCTGCAAGTGCCGGACTGCCTTTTCCTGCGAAGGATCGTGAAAGAAATCCGGACGTTGGAGGTCCGCCTGATAGCGTTCAAGTGGCGTCATTGCAGGAACCAGTAAGGGGTATCGACGGGGCCGTTACTCTACCCGCGGCCCCCACGCTTGGCAAATCACCGCTTACCCGAGACGGCTCTGCACCACATCCTTGAGCTGGGTCAGCTTGCCGTGGAAGAAATGGCCGGTATCTTCAAAGCGGACCATGTCCACACCTGCCTGGCCTTCGAGCAATTCATGAACGGCCTGGGGCGGGACCACTTCATCGCGCTCGCCCATGACCACCAGCGCGTCACCGGGAAACGGCAGCAGCGCTGCAAAGTCCTGTTTCACCACCGAAGGAGCAATCAGCGCCACTTTAGCCGGCCAATCGGGCAACCGGCAGGCGGCCGCAGCCGCAACGTAGCCGCCGAAGGAGAACCCCATCAGCCATAGCGGCAGCTGCCCACCAAGCTCCTTTTGCGCCCACTGAACCACAGCAAGGCAGTCATCTACCTCCCCTGCGCCGCCGGTGTGCTGGCCGTCACTGCCACCCACTCCGCGAAAGTTGAAGCGCACCGTTGTTGCACCGCAGTCGCGAGCGGCCCGCATCAGCGTGTGCACCACCTTGTTGTGCATGGTCCCACCCTGCACCGGATTGGGATGGCAGATTACCGCCAGCCCCGTGGGGTTCTCCGCTCGCGTGACCAACGCCTCGATTGTCCCCGCAGGCCCCTGGATGAGGAACTTTTGCTCTGCACTTGCGCTCATTTACAGCTCTCCGTGACCGTGGATATCGACTGACGTCGCATGGGCTACAAGACTAGCAAGTACTAGCCTTGTCCATGAAATCTCGTTACCGTAGAACCATGTCGGCAGGCGGATCAGGTCGATGCGCTGCAATCAGATCAAGAGGGACCCAAGGTGGAAGCAAGCGAAAACCTGTGGATCGCAGTCGCCGTCGCGCTGGCTGTAGGAATCGTAATCGGCGTGGTGCTGGCGCAGGTCGCCAAGCGCATGGGTGGCAGCTCGGGCTCCGGCAGCCAGTCGCAGCTGGAAAGTCTGCAGCTGCGTTTCGAAGAGTATCAGCAGGAAGTGGCCAATCACTTCAAGACTACCGCCAGCCTCGTCGGACGACTGAACCGCAGTCACCAGGACATTCAGGAACACCTCACCCAGGGCGCCGTCGATCTGGCTGCCGACGACATGACCCGCCAGCGCCTCCTTGCAGCGTTGGAGCAGGACAATCAGCCGGTACGCGACAACGGTCGCCGCGAGCCGGTATTCGACAGCCTGGAACCACCCCGCGATTACGCTCTCAAAGAGGAAGGGCCGGGCACCCTCTCCGAAGAATTCGGCCTCAAGCGCAAGCATTGATTCGCAACCCCTGGCGCCGGCCGCTTCAGGGGCCAAATCCTGGACACCCAGAGTGATGCCGGCCCTGCCTGACAATCCGTTCATTACGCCCAATCCAGCGAATCCCGCCGAACTCGACCTCCATGGCGACTGGACGCTCGAGCATTATGCAGAGCTGCGCCGGTTGGCCAGTGCGACGCGGAGCCAGGCACCGACCATCACCGCTGCGGATATAGCCGCCGTAGGCAAGCTCGACACCGCGGGCGGCCAACTGCTGGCCGAACTGCTCGGCCGTGATCTGCTCGAGACCATCACGCTGGATACCAGCCTGCCCGAAGAACGACGCACGTTGCTGCGCCGGATCGCAGCCAGCCCGCACGGCGAAGAAGACGTCGAGCACCCGCCTCAGAATGTCGCCGCCGAGCTGCTGGTTCGAATCGGCATGGCCACGCTACGGTTCATCGAGCATGTGAGCTCTCTACTGGGCTTCATCGGTCTGACGCTGGCCGGGTTTGCACGCAATCTTTTTCGTCCGCGCGCCTGGCGGGTGACTGCAACGGTCGCCCAGATCGAGCAGACCGCACTGGATGCGGTGCCCATCGTTGCCCTGTTGACCTTCATGGTGGGCGCCGTCGTCGCATTTCTGGGTGCAACGGTCCTGTCCGAGTTCGGCGCTAGCATTTACACCGTAGACCTGATCGCCTTTTCGTTCCTGCGGGAGTTTGCGGTCATGCTCACGGCGATTCTGATGGCCGGGCGCACGGCCAGCGCCTTTACCGCGCAGATAGGCTCGATGAAGGCCAACGAGGAAATCGACGCGATCCGGACTCTTGGCCTGGATCCACTGGATCTGCTGGTGCTTCCTCGCGTACTGGCGATGGTTATCGCGCTGCCGCTGCTGACCTTTGTTGCAATGCTCTCGGGCCTGTTCGGCGGCGCCCTGGTGTGTGCGCTGGCGCTGGACATCTCCCCAGCCATGTTCATGAATGTGCTGCAACAGAATGTCGACATGAGCCACTTTCTGCTCGGCATCGCCAAGGCGCCAGTATTCGCCTTTCTGATTGCCATCATTGGCTGCCTGGAAGGATTCAAGGTGACCGGAAGCGCCGAGTCAGTCGGTGAACACACCACCTCCAGCGTCGTACAGTCGATCTTCGTGGTGATCCTGGTCGATGCCATAGCCGCGCTTTTCTATATGGAGATGGGCTGGTGATAGCGGATACACACAACACGCCGCTGGTTGAGGTGCGCGGTCTGGTCAACCGCTTCGGCACACAGACGATTCACGAAAACCTGGATCTGGACATTCGTCGCCGCGAGATTCTCGGCGTGGTCGGCGGCTCGGGTACCGGCAAATCCGTACTGCTGCGTTCCATTGTCGGACTGCGTCGCCCAACCGCAGGCAGCGTAAGGGTGTTCGGAGAGGACCTGCAGAGCCTGGATGCGGAGCAGCGCTCCCAGGTCGAGCGACGCTTCGGCGTGCTGTTTCAGCGCGGCGCCCTGTTTTCATCGCTGACCGTGACGGAAAACGTCGCAGTGCCTCTCGTGGAACATGCGGGTCTGAGCCGTCGCGACGCCGAGCACCTGGCCGGCATGAAGCTGGCACTGGCAGGACTGCCTTCCACCGCTGGCAGCAAATATCCATCAGAACTGTCCGGCGGCATGGTCAAGCGCGCCGCGCTCGCGCGATCACTGGCACTGGATCCGGACATTCTGTTTCTCGATGAGCCCACTGCCGGACTGGATCCGATCGGCGCCGCCGCGTTTGATCAGTTGATCAAGACGCTGCGTGACGCGCTCGGCCTCAGTGTATTCGTGGTCACCCATGACCTCGATACGCTCTACGCCATCTGCGACCGGATCGCGGTGCTGTCTGAGCGTCGCGTGCTGGTCGCCGACAGCCTCGAGCGCGTTGCCGCCACCGACAATGCCTGGATTCAGGAGTATTTTCACGGTCCGCGCGGACGCGCCGCAGCGACAGCCGTCAATTCATACCACCAGCCGGAGCAATGCTGATCATGGAAACCCGAGCACATCACGTTCTGATCGGGCTGTTCACCCTGCTCGCAGCGGGTGCCGCAGTGGTCTTCGCCATCTGGCTCGGCAATACCGCGACCAGCAGCGAATACGACGAGTACGTCGTGGTTTTCAACGAGGCCGTGACCGGTCTCTCTCGCGGCAGCACGGTGCAATACAGCGGCATCCGCGTTGGCGACATCACCGAGCTCGGACTGGATCCGGAAGACCCGCGTCGGGTACTGGCCACCGTGCGCATCGAGTCGAGCGTGCCGATCAAGGAAGATACCCGCGCCAGGCTATCGTTCACCGGCATAACCGGCACCTCGGTCATCGAACTGAGCCACGGCACGCCGGAAAGTCCGCCGCTGCGCAGTGACGAAGGCCGGCTGCCGGTGATCGTCGCATCACCGTCGCCGATTTCCACGCTGCTCGCCAACGGCGAGGATCTGGTGACCAACGTCAACCAGCTGGTGGCGGCAGCGCGTTCCATTGTGTCCGAGGAGAACGTCAATCGCATCAGCTCCATGCTCGAGTCCATCGATGGCGCCGCGCAGAACATGTCGGCCCAGAGCGAGAATGTCGGCGGACTCATCGAAGAGCTGACACAGGTCAGCCGGCAGGCTAACCAGACCCTGGAGCAGACCAGCCAGATGATGGCGAGTGCGGACCAGCTGCTCAATGAGCAGGGCATGCGTACGCTGGATGGCGCCGAAGAGGCGCTCGCGTCCATTGCCAGGACAACTTCAACGCTCGAGGACATGCTGAACCAGAACCGCGAAGCGTTTTCCAGTGGCATGCAGGGATTGGGACAACTGGAGCCGGCTATCAACGAACTGCGCGGCAGTCTTTCTTCCCTGCGCTCGATAACGCGGCGCATCGAGGACAACCCTACCCGCTTCCTGCTCGGCCGCGATTCGCTTGAGGAGTTCGAACCATGATCATCACCCGGGGTATGCGAAGCGTGGCGCTTTGCGCGAGCATCGGTCTGCTTGCAGCCTGTACCGTGCTTCCGGAGACCGAGCCGGTCACCGTCTATCAGTTGCCTGCGCCTCGAATGGAGCCGCTGCAGCAGCAGCCGGATTCCAGCTCTCTGCGCATCAACACTCCCCACGCGGGCATCGCCGTCAGCGGGCCGCGGATCCTGGTAAACCCGGAAGGCGACGAGATCAGTGCCTACAAGGGGGTGCGCTGGTCCGACCCGGCGCCGGCGATGCTGCGCGAACGCCTGACCCGGGCCTTCAGCCGCAGCGGGGTCCTGGCACAGGTCAGTACCGACGACCATTCGCTCCACGCGGATTACCATCTGAGCAGCGATCTACGGCGATTCCAGGTGAGTTACATGGATGGCCCACCCAGGGCGATCATCGAGCTCGACACCCGCCTGATCGATCCCACTGAGCGGCGCATGCTTGCCAGCCGGACGTTTCTGATTGAAGAAGAGCTGGAGAACACGCAGGTTCCTGCGGTGGTCCAGGCCTTCGGACGCGCGACAGCGCAGCTGGAAGCCGAGCTCATTCCATGGACGCGCGAGCGGTTGCGAAGCGCGCGCGAGCAGCAATAAAAAAACCCGCCTTACGGCGGGTTTTTCATCAAACGCGCACGCTCATTCCCATTCGATGGTCGCCGGCGGCTTGCTGGAAATATCGTAAGTCACCCGAGATACACCGCTGATCTCGTTGATGATGCGATTGGAAACCTTCTCGAGAAACTCGTACGGGAGATGAGCCCAGCGTGCCGTCATGAAGTCGATCGTCTCGACTGCGCGCAACGCAATGACCCACTCGTAGCGGCGGCCATCACCCACCACTCCGACCGACCGCACCGGCAGGAATACAGCGAATGCCTGGCTGGTCTTGTGGTATAGGTCGGCCCTGCGCAATTCCTCGATGAAGATGTAATCGGCGCGGCGCAGGATCTCCGCATATTCCTTGCGCACTTCAGCCAGGATGCGTACCCCCAGCCCTGGCCCCGGGAACGGATGCCGATAGACCATATCGTAGGGAAGGCCCAGCTCGAGTCCAATCTTGCGCACCTCGTCCTTGAACAGCTCGCGCAATGGCTCGACGAGCTCGAACGCCATGTCGTCCGGCAGGCCGCCGACATTATGGTGCGACTTGATCACATGCGCCTTGCCGGTCTTTGCCCCGGCGGACTCGATGACATCCGGGTAGATGGTGCCCTGTGCCAGATACTTGATGCCCTGCAAACGCGTCGCTTCTTCGTCGAACACTTCGATGAAGGTACGGCCGATGATCTTGCGCTTCTCTTCCGGGTCGGTGACGCCCAGCAACCGGGACAGGAACTTCTCCTCGGCGTTGGCCCGGATCACCTTGACACCCATGTTCTCGGCAAACATCGCCATCACCTGCTCACCCTCATGCAGGCGCAGCAAACCATTGTCGACGAATACGCAGGTCAACTGATCCCCGATGGCCTTGTGCAGCAACGCGGCAACCACCGATGAGTCGACTCCACCGGACAGACCCAGCAGCACCTTGGCGTCACCCACCTGGGCGCGCACGGTGGCGATGGCATCATCAACGATATTGGACGGCGTCCAGAGTGCCTCACAGCCACAGATCTCCAGCAGGAAGCGCGACAGGATGCGACCGCCCTGGCGCGTATGGGTCACCTCCGGATGGAACTGTACGCCATAGAAATGCCGCGACTCGTCACCCATCGCTGCAATCGGGCAACTCGGGGTGCTGGCGATGATATGAAATCCGTCGGGCAGGCTGATGACCTTGTCACCATGGCTCATCCAGACGTCGAGACTGAGAAGCCCGTCATCGTCGATGTGGTCTTCGATGCCGGAGAGAAAGTCGCTCTTGCCGACTATGTCGACGCGGGCGTAGCCGAACTCCTGCTCGGGTGAACCTTCGACCTTGCCGCCGAGCTGATCGGCCATGGTTTGCATGCCGTAGCAGATACCCAGCACCGGGACACCAAGACTGAAGACGATCTCCGGCGCGCGCGGGGAGCCAGGCAGCGGTACCGATTCAGGACCGCCAGCCAGGACGATGCCGCGGGGCGCGTACTCGGTAATGGCCGCCTGGTCCATATCCCAGGGATGAATCTCGCAGTAGACGCCGATCTCGCGAATGCGGCGGGCGATCAGCTGGGTGTACTGCGAGCCGAAATCCAGAATCAGGATCCGGTGGGCATGAATGTCCTGAGACATCGATCTTCCTTTGGCTAGATAGGGCTAAAGGCTGGCGGCTGACCGCTGAGAGATCCACTCCGTAAACACCGGGAGCAGACCGCCCAGCCTATAGCCTTGAGCCTACAGCGAATGAGTTTCAACCGACGCGGTAATTCGGCGCTTCCTTGGTGATTTGCACATCGTGGACGTGCGACTCGCTCATGCCTGCGCCGGTGATCCGCACGAACTGCGGTTTGGTGCGCATTTCGGTGATGTTCATGCAACCGGTGTAACCCATGGAGGCGCGCAGACCGCCCATCAACTGATGGAGGATCGCTGCCAGCGAGCCCTTGTACGGCACGCGTCCTTCGATACCTTCAGGAACCAGCTTCTCGGCACCGGCCGAGGAGTCCTGGAAGTAGCGATCCGACGAACCCTGGCTCTGAGCCATTGCACCCATCGACCCCATACCGCGGTAGGCCTTGTATGAACGCCCCTGGAACAGCTCAACCTCGCCCGGGGCTTCTTCGGTCCCGGCAAACATCGAACCCATCATGACCACCGAAGCGCCGGCAGCAATCGCCTTGGACAGATCGCCGGAGAAGCGGATGCCGCCATCGGCAATCACCGGCACTTCAGTGCCTTCCAGCGCAGCGGCGACATCGGCAATCGCCGAAATCTGCGGCACGCCAACGCCGGCGACGATACGGGTGGTGCAGATCGAGCCCGGGCCAATACCGACCTTGACCGCATCGGCGCCGGCGTCAACCAGTGCCCTGGCCGCCGCGGCGGTCGCGATGTTGCCGCCGATGACCTGAATGTCGGGGTACGTCTCCTTGACCCAGCGCACACGATCGATCACACCCTTGGAATGACCGTGGGCGGTATCCACGATGATCACGTCGACACCGGCGTGCACCAGTGCGGCGACGCGCTCCGGCGTGTCCTGGCCAGTGCCGACAGCAGCACCGACCAGCAACCGGCCCTGGTCGTCCTTGGCGGCGCTGGGGTAGGCGCGGGCCTTCTCGATGTCCTTGACCGTCATCATGCCCTTGAGAACGAAGGCGTCATCCACGATCAGCACCTTCTCGATGCGGTGGCGGTGCAGGAGCTCGCGGACCTCGGCGGCGCTGACGCCCTCCTTTACCGTAACCAGCTTGTCCTTGGGTGTCATCACTTCGCTGACCGACGCGTTCATGCGAGTCTCGAAGCGCACGTCCCGGGCGGTGACGATGCCCACCAGATTGCCAGCGGAGAGCACCGGAACACCGGAGATGTTGTTCTGCCGTGTCAGCTCGACCAGTTCGCCAACCGTCGCGCTGGCGTCGATGGTGATCGGGTCCTTCACCACGCCGGACTCGAACTTCTTGACCTTGCGGACTTCGGCGGCCTGCTGGTCGATGGTCATGTTCTTGTGGATGATGCCCATGCCGCCTTCCTGCGCCATGGCGATGGCCAGGCGGGCTTCGGTCACGGTATCCATGGCCGCAGACAACAGGGGAATATTGAGTTCGATACGCCTGGTCAGCCGGGACTTGAGGCTGACGTCCTTGGGAAGCACCTCGGAGTAACCGGGTACCAGCAGGACATCGTCAAAGGTGAGGGCTTCTTGGCTAATACGCAGCATGACTGGCGCTCCCGAGCGGGAAAATGGAAGCGCGTCATTATACCTGTCAGCCGATGCGCACTCAATTGTATTCATCGGCGACAACGTGATTCGGTTTCGCTACGCCGGGGCTTGAGGCTAACATGGCAGGATGAATGACGATGCGATATTTCAGCGCCTGGGCGCCGAACGTGAAGTGCTCACCGTAAGCCAGCTCAACGCGCGTGCGCGATCGCTGCTGGAAGACGTGTTTCCTCGGCTGTGGGTCGAGGGCGAGCTGTCGAACCTGTCGCGGCCCTCCTCCGGACACCTGTACTTCACCCTCAAGGACGACAAGGCTCAGGTTCGCTGTGCGTTGTTCCGGCAGCACGCCCAGCGCGTGCGTCTTGATCTTCGCGACGGTCAGCTGGTGCGTGCCCGGGGCAAGGTCAGTCTCTACGAAGGCCGCGGCGACTATCAGATGATCGTCGACAGTCTGGAGCCCGCCGGCGACGGCGCTTTGCGGCAGGCGTTCGAAGCGCTGAAGGCCAGACTAAAGGAAGAAGGACTCTTCGCCAGCGAGCGCAAGCGGGCGTTGCCCGGCCACCCGCGGCGTATCGGCGTGGTGACGTCCCCCAGCGGCGCAGCCGTGCGGGACATCATCAGCGTGTTTCAGCGGCGCGCTCCGTTCGTCGAGCTGGTCATCGTGCCGACCCCGGTCCAGGGTCGTGATGCGGCACCTCAAATCGTACGCGCGCTGGAGCTCGCCGACCGGGCCGGTTTTGACGCGCTGATCATGGCCCGCGGCGGCGGCTCCCTCGAGGATCTCTGGCCCTTCAATGAAGAAATCGTCGTCCGTGCGCTCGCAGCTTGCATAACACCCACCGTGTGCGCCGTCGGCCATGAAACCGACGTTTCGATCAGTGACTTCGCTGCGGACGTCCGGGCTCCTACCCCGTCGGCGGCCGCAGAACTGTTGAGCCCGGACCAGCGCACCATGCTGTTGCAGGTCGAACGCGCGCAGCGCCAGCTGCAACACTGCATGCGTGAGCGACTGAAGCGTGAGCAGACCCTGATCGACAGCCTGCGCAAGCGGCTGCGTCACCCCGGCGAGCGGCTCGCCCAGCAGGCGCAACGGTTGGACGACCTGGAGTTGCGGCTGAAACGTGCCCAGACGCACCGTTTCGCCCAACTGGAGCAGCGCCTTGCGCGTGTGAGCGCGCGGCTTCAGGCGAGGCACCCCGGCCACCGCATTACCCTGCTCCGGCAACGCTTCGATCCGCTCGCCGCCAGACTGCCGCGGGCCATTGCCCAGCGGCTGACGCAGACCAGGCGCCAATTCGACAACACAGCGCAGACGCTCCATCTGGTCAGCCCGCTGGCCACGCTCGGCCGCGGCTACAGCATCCTGCTCGATCAGCGCGGCCACGCGATTCGCAGTCATGCCGACGTGCAGGTCGGACAGCGTCTCGAAGCGCGCCTGAGCGATGGGCGCCTGACGGTGCGTGTAGAGAACGACCCGGACGAACCGCACACCCTTTCCCTGCTCGACTGAGTCCTTATGAATCGTCTGTTGATTGCCGCTCTGTTTGCCTGTCTTTCCCTTCCGGTCTGTGCCGAAGGTTTCATCACCCGGCTATTGAACAAGCCGGTACCAGGCGGCGTGGCCGTCGTACCGCTAGCGGAGGCCGACACCCCAGCCAGAGTCCGCTATCAGGGCAAGCCGGTTCTGACGGTTCGCGAAGACGATAAGCGCTGGATCGCCATCGTCGGCATCCCTCTGACGGTGAAGCCCGGAACCGAACACATCGAGAGCGACACTGGCGAGCGCCTGAATTTCACCGTCCAGCCGCGCGAATATGCGTCGCAGCACATCACCCTGCGTAATCAGCAACAGGTCAACCCGGATGCGGCGCGGCTAAAGCGCATACAACGTGAGCTTGAGGAGCAACTGGAAGCGTACCGCCAGTTCAGCGCCAGGCAACCAAGCAATCTGCTGTTCGACCGACCTGTCGACGGACGTCTGTCCAGCGCCTTCGGGCTACGCCGCTTTTTCAACGGTGAAGAACGCAACCCGCACTCCGGGCTGGATTTCGCCGTGCCAACCGGGACGCCGATCAAGGCCCCGGCTGCCGGACGTGTGATATTGGTCGGTGATTATTTCTTCAACGGCAAGACGGTGTTTGTCGACCATGGCCAGGGTCTCATCAGCATGTTCTGCCATCTCTCGGCCATTGACGTGAAGGTGGGTGACGAAGTCGTTCGCGGTGGGCATCTAGGCAAGGTTGGCGCTACGGGCCGAGCCACTGGCCCGCACCTGCACTGGAATGTCAGTCTGAACGACGCGCGGGTCGATCCGGCGATCTTCATAGGTACGTTCAAGTAATCGAGGCGCTTCCCGCTGAGCAATTACTACCCAACAACCAGCGCTTTCTGGACATACAAGTAAAGTACGCCGGGCATCAGCGCGTGTTTATTGCAAATTTTTCGATCTTCTTGCAAGGTTTTCCTGCGACCGATAGTGTAGCGGCATCCACACTTTTTTGCGTTCACAAGACGCCGCACCGGAAAGCACCTCATGAGCATGCTCAAAGATCCCTCCAGCAAATACCGCCCGTTCCAGCCCGTTGATATCCCTGACCGGCAATGGCCATCGCGCACCCTCACCGAGGTGCCGATATGGTGCAGCTCGGACCTGCGTGACGGCAACCAGTCCTTGATCGAACCGATGGATCCTGCGAAAAAGCTGCGGTTCTTCCAGACATTGGTGCAGGTTGGAGTGAAGCAGATCGAAGTGGCTTTTCCCTCCGCCTCGCAGATGGACTTCGACTTCGTGCGCACGCTCATCGAAGATGGCCACATTCCCGATGACGTAACCATTCAGGTGCTGACGCAGGCGCGCGCGGATCTGATCGAGCGTACTTTCGAGTCCCTGCGCGGAGCCAGGCGCGCGATCGTCCACGTCTACAACGCTACCGCGCCGAGCTTTCGCCGGATCGTGTTCAATCAGGACAAGCAGGGTGTCATCGACATTGCCGTCAACGCGGCGAGCCTGATTCGCGAGCTGGCGGCGCGGCAGCCTGAAACCGACTGGACATTCCAGTACTCGCCGGAAATCTTCACATCGACCGAACTCGACTTCGCCGTGCAGGTGTGCGATGCCGTGCTGGATGTGTGGCAACCCACACCGGACAACAAGGTGATTCTCAACCTGCCCGCAACGGTGGAGGTGGCTACGCCCAACCACTACGCAGACCAGATCGAATGGTTCTGCCGTCACGTCAGCCGTCGAGACAGCGTGCTGGTGAGCCTGCACACGCACAACGATCGCGGCACCGGCGTCGCAGCAACCGAGCTCGGCCTGCTGGCCGGTGCCGACCGTGTCGAAGGCTGCCTGTTCGGCAACGGCGAGCGCACCGGCAACGTGGACCTGGTGACCCTTGCACTGAACCTTTACACGCAGGGCATCCATCCGCAGCTGGACTTCTCCGACATCGATGCTGTGCGCAAGGTGGTGGAAGAGTGCAATCAGTTACCGGTACACCCGCGTCATCCCTACGTGGGCGACCTGGTGCACACCGCCTTTTCCGGCTCGCACCAGGACGCCATCCGCAAGGGCTTCGTTCAGCAGAAGCCGGACGCCCTCTGGGAAGTCCCGTATCTGCCGATTGATCCGGCTGATATCGGCCGTAGCTACGAGGCCGTCATCCGCGTCAACAGTCAGTCCGGCAAGGGTGGCATCACCTATCTGCTTGAAACCGAGTACGGCATCAGCCTGCCGCGGCGCATGCAGATCGAATTCAGCCAGGTGGTCCAGGGCGAGACGGATCGTCTTGGCCTGGAAATGACCGCCAGCCAGATTCACCAGCTGCTCGATCGTGAATACCTCCAGGCAGCCAGTCCATATGCGCTGATTCGCCATCGCCTGCAGGAAGAAAATGGTACCAGCGCCGTCGATGTCGAAGTGCTGGTCAACGGTGAAACCCAGCACTGGCGTGGGCTCGGCAAGGGACCATTGGAAGCACTGGTGGCAGGCTTGCCAGGCGCCGTGGAAATCATGGATTACCACGAACATTCGATCGGCTCCGGGACCAATGCCAAAGCCGCTGCCTATATCGAGATTCGCGTGGAAGGTGCCCGGCCGCTGTATGGCGTCGGGATCGACGAGAACCTGACCACCGCGTCGTTCCGGGCATTGTTCAGCGCGCTGAATCGGGCGGCACGCCAGGCGGGGCAACAGGCGGCCTGAATCCTCCGGCACCGGTAAAAAAACCGGCGCCAGTGCGCCGGTTTTTTTGTCAGAACCAAGTCAGAACTGAACTCAGCGCTTGTCCTTGCGCTTCTTCTCCGCCTTCTTGTGATGCGACATCAGACGGCGCTTCTTGTTGACCTGACGCTCGGTGAGCTTGTTCTTGCGTTCGGCGAACGGATTATCACCGCTCTTGTATTCGATGCGAATCGGCGTACCGGTGATCTTCAGCACCTTGCGAAAGGTGTTTTCCAGATAACGGGTATACGAACGCGGGACGGAGTCGACCTGATTGCCGTGCACCACGATGATCGGCGGGTTGGAGCCACCCAGGTGCGCGTAGCGCAATTTGATCCGCCGTCCGTTGACCAGAGGCGGCTGATGTTCGGCCACTGCCGCTTCAAGAATTTCGGTCATCCGGCGCGTCGGGATCTTGGTCATCGCGCTTTCAAAGGCCTTGTCTACCGACTTGTACAGCAGGCCGACGCCGCTGCCATGCAGAGCGGAAATGAAGTGCTGATCAGCAAACTGAGCGAAGATCAGGCGCCGTTGTAGCTCGGTCTTGACGAATTCCTTCTCGCGATCCTCCATCCCGTCCCACTTGTTGATGGCGATGACCAGCGCGCGGCCGGCCTCAAGCACAAAGCCGAGCAGATGCAGATCCTGCTCGACGATACCCTCGCGCGCATCGACCACGAAGATCACCACGTTGGCGTCCTGAATCGCCTGCAGTGTCTTGATCACGGAGAACTTTTCGATCGCCTCGAACACCTTCCCGCGCCGGCGCACACCTGCGGTGTCGATCAGCGTATAGGGCTTGTCGTGCCGCTCGTAGGGGATGTAGATACTGTCGCGCGTGGTGCCCGCCTGGTCGAAGACCACCACCCGATCCTCTCCGAGCATGCGATTGACCAGTGTCGACTTGCCGACGTTGGGTCGACCAATGACCGCGATCTTGGTACCGATCGGCTCGACCACCAGCCGCTCGACCGGCTCGCCGTTCTCGTCCAGGTCCGGACTGGTAACGCCCTCTTCGCCGAGTACGACTTCGAGCATCGGATTGATGTTGCGACCGTGCGCAGCGGCAATACCCAGCGGGTCACCAAGGCCCAGTTGGGCGAACTCGCCCATGATGGAATCCTGGTCGGCGCCGTCGAGCTTGTTGGCAATCAGAAAGGTCCGCTTGTCGCGCTTGCGCAAATGTTCGGCGATCAGCTCGTCGCCCGGGGTGCGGCCGGCGCGCGCGTCCACCATGAACAACACGGCATCGGCCTCTTCGATGGCCTGCAGCGACTGCCCCGCCATGATCATGTCCAGGCCCTGCTCGTCGCCGCTGATACCGCCGGTATCGACAACGATATAGGTCCGACCCTGCCACTGCGCCTCACCGTACTGACGGTCACGGGTCAACCCGGCGACGTCCGCCACGATTGCGTCACGACTTTTGGTCAGACGATTGAATAACGTGGACTTGCCGACATTCGGCCGCCCCACCAGGGCAATGACAGGAACCATGATTACTCCGCGCACCTAAAAGTGCCTGAAAACAAAACGGCCGCTGCACCAATGCGCAGCGGCCGGGAAAGTATAACCTGTTTCGCGATCAGTCCAGTTTCAGCGCCACCAGGTCGCCGCTGTTACCGAACACATAGAGAGTATCGCCGACGACGATCGGGGCAACACGCACGCCCTTGCGATCGACGCGTACCCGGCCGACCAGACGACCATCGGTCTGTGCCAGCAGGTGTACGTATCCTTCGAAATCTGCCACGGCAACATAACTGCTGAAGGTGACCGGCGCCGTCAGACGGCGACGCTGGAGATCCTCGTTGCGCCACAGGCTGCTAGCGCGCCCCTGGTCGATCGCTTCCACCACACCATCGGCGTGGGCGATGTAAACACTGCCGAAGCCCACCGCCGGCCCGCCATGACTGGAAGCCTTGTGTTGCCAGCGCAGCGTGCCGGACTCCGCATCCAGCGCAGCCAGATTGCCCTGGAAGGAGGCGGCGTACAGGGTGCCGTCGTCCAGGACCAGGTCGCCATCGATATCGACCATCCGCTCCAGTTCGGAGCGACCCTTGGGCTGCGCGATAGCCTGTTCCCATACCGGAATGCCGTTCTCGGCGGCCAGTGACACCAGACGTCCACTGGACAGCCCGGCGTACACCTGACGCAGATCGACTACCGGCGTACTGTGGCCGCGAACGGTCAGCACCGGCTGGGTCGACTCGTACAACCAGCGCCGCTCGCCAGAGCTGATATCGAGGGCAAACAGCTTGTCGTCCTGCGTCTGAACAACGACCACGTCACCATTTGACTGCGGTGGCGCCAGCACCTCGCTGGACACCGTGGCGCGCCACATCTCGCTGCCGTCTTCCTCGTCCAGAGCGATGACTTCACCATCCAGCGTTCCGACCAGCACGCGTCCGCCCCCGGTGCCCACTGCACCGGCCAGCGGTTCCTTGAGCTTGACCTGCCAGGCAACCGAACCGTCGTCGCGATCCATGGCAACGACTCGACCGCGGGCGTCGGCGGCGTACAGACGCAGCCCATCCAGCGCCGGGACCAGCGTGTTGTACAACTTGCCCTGGCCAACGCCGATGTTGCGCTTCCACACACGGTCGAGTTCGACCTCCGCGTCGAATTTTTCAAGCTCCGCTGGCGGCAGCTCGTTCTTGCTCGACGAGCCGCAGCCGGCCAGAACCGCAGCGGCCAGGCCGACAACGAACAATCGGGACATCCGCTTCACTAGGCTTCCTCCGCCAGGTCATCGAGCTTCAACTGCAATTGCGGACGATTGCGCGGGTCTTCGGTCGCCTCTATGGCGGCCTGATAGGCTTCGCGCGCTTCATCGTCGCGACCAAGCGTGACCAGCAGATCACCGCGTACTTCTTCTCGCCCCGCACGCAGCAGACCGGTCACTTCTGCGTCGAACAGCTTCAGCGCCTCGTCGGCGCGATCCTGCTGAGCCAGTACTCGGGCCAGACGCTGACGTGCGATCTCGGCGAGTGCCGCATCGTCAGTGGACCCAATGACGTCATTCAGCACGGTTTCGGCACCTGCAAAGTCGCCGGCCTCGACGGCCAGGCGGGCCTGCATCAGACCTGCGAATTCGGCATACCGCGTGCTGCCGTAGTCTTCTCGCAACTGCTGGGCAAGCTCCGCCGCGCGCGTCTTGGCTGCTTCGTTTTCAGCCGTGAGAATCGTCTCGAGCATGGTCTGGTAGGCACTCGAAGCGCTCGCAGCCTGGGATTCCTGGTGATTCACCCAGGCCTTCCAGCCGACTACTGCCACCAGAGCCAGGCCAGCACCCAGGAGGATCGGCATCCCGTGGCGACGCCACATATCCTTGATATGTTCGATCTGTTCTTCTTCTGTCCGGTCCACCTAACACTCCTTGCTGCGCCGTGAGGCGCCTGGAATCGCTAAATCAATTCTGCCAGTCGCGCCGGAACGTCTGTCCAGCCGAGATTTTCCTGTTCGCCTTCGGCGCGTAGGGGTTTGAGCCCCACCTTGCCCT
The DNA here is from genome assembly GCF_020025155.1 of Halopseudomonas nanhaiensis. Taxonomy (NCBI): domain Bacteria; kingdom Pseudomonadati; phylum Pseudomonadota; class Gammaproteobacteria; order Pseudomonadales; family Pseudomonadaceae; genus Pseudomonas; species Pseudomonas nanhaiensis. Next base: position 671,363 of record NZ_CP073751.1, on the reverse strand, counting down.
CGGCAGCCTCGTTTTCTCCGAGGATGAGCGCGTAAAGTGCGCCCGACTTGTCAGCCTTCTTGAACTGACTCTTGAAGCTGCCGCCGCCACAATGCACTACCAGTCGCAGCCCAGGCAAGGCATCGCGCAGCTGCTCGGCAAGACGGAATCCCGCGGTAGCCGCTGACTCGCCCAGCGTGACAAGATACACATCGACCTGGCGGGCAAGGGCCTCTGGAACCTGTTCCAGCGTTTCGATGAGCAGCAACAACCGTTCCATGCCCATGGCGAAACCCACTGCCGGAGCCGGCTTGCCCCCAAGCTGCTCCACCAGCCCGTCGTAGCGTCCGCCTGCGCAAACGGTACCCTGAGCGCCCAGACGATCGGTGACCCACTCGAATACCGTCAGGCCATAGTAATCCAGCCCCCGTACCAGGCGCGGATTGATAACGTAAGGCACGCCGGCAGCGTCGAGCAGCGCGCGCAATCCCTCGAAATGCGCGCGCGCCTGCTCATCCAGATAATCCGCGAGCTTTGGTGCATCGACCAGCAGCGCCTGCGTGTCAGGATTCTTGCTGTCCAGCACGCGCAACGGATTGCTGTCGAGACGCCTCTGGCTGTCCTCGTCCAGGCTGTCAAAACGCTCCCGCAAATAGCTGACCAGATCATCGCGGTAGCGCGAGCGGTCCGCGCTGGTACCCAGGCTGTTGAGCTCAAGGGTAACGGCCTGGTCGAGTCCAAGCTTCTTCCACAGCCGCCAGCTGAGAATGATCAACTCTGCGTCGATATCCGGACCGGTGAGGTTGAAGGTTTCCACGCCGATCTGATGAAACTGGCGGTAACGCCCCTTCTGCGGCCTTTCATGGCGAAACATCGGGCCTGTGTACCAGACCTTGTGGCTCAGGCCACCGCCGAGCAAACCGTGTTCGAGCATCGCCCGAACGCACCCGGCAGTTCCTTCCGGGCGCAGGGTCAGCGAATCGCCGTTACGATCGGCAAAGGTATACATCTCCTTTTCGACGATGTCGGTGACTTCGCCAATCGAACGCTTGAACAGCTCGGTAGGTTCGACGATCGGCAGGCGAATCTGCTGGTAGCCGTAACTGCCCAGCAGCTCGGCCACCGTGCGTTCGAGGTACTGCCAGAGGGCGCTGTCTGCGGGCAGGATATCGTTCATGCCGCGTACGGCTTGGAGGGTCTTCAAGATACTTTCCTTAATCAGCCGCGGGCAATCGTGTTGGCGTCCAGCGCCAGCTTTGCGGCCACTTTCTCACGAATCATCTGCTCCAGGCGGTCCACCAGATTGTCGTTGTCGACTTTCTGATCCGGGGCGCCATCGACGTACACGAGGTTGTTGGGCGTTCCGCCAGTCAGACCGATATCAGCCTCTCTGGCTTCGCCCGGCCCGTTTACGACGCAGCCGATCACCGCAACATCAAGCGGAACGAGGACGTCATCCAGACGCGACTCCAGCTCGTTCATGGTCTTGACCACGTCGAAGTTCTGCCGTGAACAACTCGGGCAGGCGATGAAGTTGATACCCCGAGAACGCAGCCTCAACGACTTCAGAATATCGAAACCGACCTTGATCTCTTCCACCGGGTCAGCGGCCAGAGAGATGCGGATGGTGTCGCCGATCCCTTCGGCCAGCAACATGCCCAGGCCGACTGCCGACTTGACCGTACCCGAGCGTAGCCCGCCCGCTTCGGTGATGCCCAGATGCAACGGCTGGACAATCTGGCTGGCCAGCAGACGGTAGGCACCGACTGCCATGAAAACGTCGGAGGCCTTCACGCTGACCTTGAAATCCTGGAAATCAAGACGGTCGAGGTGCTCGACATTGCGCAACGCGGACTCCACCAGCGCCTCGGGCGTCGGCTCGCCGTATTTTTTCTGCAGATCCTTTTCCAGCGAACCGGCATTGACGCCGATGCGGATCGGAATGCCATGATGCCGCGCCGCGTCGACGACAGCGCGAACGCGGTCTTCGCGGCCGATATTGCCTGGATTGATGCGCAGGCAGTCGACGCCAAGCTCGGCAACCCGCAGAGCAATCTTGTAATCAAAGTGAATGTCCGCCACCAGCGCCATGGACGTCTGCTGACGGATCTTGCCGAACGCCTCCGCCGCTTCCATGCTGGGGACCGATACACGTACGATGTCCGCTCCGGCCGCTTCCAGGCGCTGGATCTGGGCCACGGTAGCGGCCACATCGCAGGTCTCGGTGTTGGTCATGCTCTGAACAGAGATCGGCGCATCGCCGCCGACCAGAACCGAGCCGACCTTGATCTGACGTGATACCCGACGCTTTACCGGCGAAGACTGGTGCATCATCAACCCCGCTCGTCCAGACGCAGACGCACCACGCCGGACTGCTTGTTGCTCGGGAGCTGCACCGGCGCGCCGGCGAGCTGGATCGACTGCACCGCTTCAACTGCGCCGATGACCACCTGAAGCGGACCGTCCTGCGGAATTGCAATGCTCTGTCCTGCCTGCATCAAACCGCTGTGTACGACCTTGCCTTCCAGCGTACTGATCTGCACCCAGCAATTGTCACTGAAGCTCATCTGCAGCGTCCTGCCATCGACACTTGCCGTGGTCGCCACTGCGGCGGGCGCCGGGTCGGCACTCGGCGTGGCAACTGGTGATGAAGGCGGTTCGACTGCGGCAGCACTGACGGGCTGGTCCTGCACGGCGGCATCCGCCACCGGCGCAGCTTCGCTGAAGCTGACCCTTTCAGCGGGTACGACGGGCTCGTCCACCAACGCCAGGTTGGCGCGCTGGATGCCCGGAATCGGCACCGGTGGCGGGAGGGAGTCGATCTGGACATCCTCGAGCAGATCGTCGGCGCTGGTGGCGACGGTCGCAGGCTCGGAACGCTGCTCGGCGCTGAACCACCATACCCCACAGCCGATGACGGCCAGCATCATGGCAGCAGAGGTGCCCCGTACCCACAGACGGCTGGACTGGGGCTGAGGCGCTACCTTGCTGATGCCGTTGACAGGACGTTCACGCTCCTGAATCCCCATCTGACGGTCATAGGCCAGCACGTATTCAGTGGGATCGAGCTTGAGCAGTCGCGCATAGGCGCGAATGTACCCGCGGGCGAAGGTGTCGCCGGGAAGCCGGTCGAACTGCCCGGTCTCGATGTGATCCAGGGTTCTGGGCGTGAGCCGTAACGCCTCGGCTACCTGAGCGGCGGTCAGGCCGCACTCCACCCGCGCGTTGCGCAGGGCCTCACCCGGGTTGGCGAAACGCAGCGCGTCGTTGACGCCCGCTGCCGAATCAATGTGTTCTGAGTTCATGATGACTCCGACGCTTTGAGCGCCCTGGCCTCGGGACTTGCAGGATAGAGGCGGCGCAGTTGCAATGCATAGCTCGCAGCCCGGTTGTGGTCTTCGAACCGACGGGCCAACTGCACACCCAGCCACAGGCTGGAAGCGGTCTGGCCCGACAACTGGGTAAAGCGGCGATAGTATTCCCAGGCAGGTACGTAATGCTGCTGCTGAAACTCGATCTTGGCCAGCTCCAGCAACGCCAGCGGCTGGCGGCTGTTCAGCCTGAGCGCTCGCTCGAAGCTTGCCTTGGCAGCTTCGGTATTGTCCATCCGAGAATGCGTCAGACCAAGATTCTCGAATACCCGCGAGCGCTCCCGGTACAGGGTGTCGCGCGAGGCTTTCTCGAACTGCTGTAACGCTTCGTTGTAACGTTCCTGGGCAAGCAGAAACGCTCCGTAGTTATTCAGGATGCGAGCACTGTCGGGCTCGGCTGCCAGAGCCGCACGGAAATGCTGCTCGGCCGACGTGTCTTCGCCTTCCTGCTGAAATACCAGTGCCAACGCGGTATGCGCAGCCGAGGAACGCGGATCCAGCTTCAGCGCTTCGCTAAGCGGCGCCTTGGCGCGCTCGGTCTCGCCTTCCTGCAGATACCCGATGCCCAGCTGGATATACGAGTCTCGCGCGGCGTTCGGATCCGTCTTGCGCGGCTTCTCACCGGTGGTGGTAGTCATGCAACCCGTCAACACCAGGCTGAGCATCCCTACCGCAAGCATTGGTTTGATCATGTCCGTATCATCCCATCAGACCTGGCGACTGGATGCAGACTGCGCCACGGCAGGTGCGCCGTCAGCCGCAAGTTGACGCACCGCGATATAGCGTTCACTGCGCCGCGTGCGGTCGGCGACCTGTCCGACCAACTGCCCGCAGGCGGCATCGATATCCTCACCGCGGGTGGTGCGCACGGTCACGTTGTAACCCGCCCGATGCAACATGTCCTGGAAGCGCCGAATCGCATTATTGCTCGGTCGCTCGTAACCCGAGTGTGGGAACGGGTTGAACGGAATCAGATTTATCTTGCAGGGTGTTTCGCGCAGCAGCTCAATCAGCTGTTCAGCATGCTCGGGCTGATCGTTCACATCCTTGAGCAGCGTGTACTCGATAGTCAGATACCGCTTTTCGCCCAGCCCGGCGATATACGCGTTGCAGGATGCCAGCAGCATCTTCAGCGGATACTTGCGGTTGATCGGCACCAGCTCGTTGCGCAACGCATCATTCGGAGCATGCAGGGAGAGCGCCAGCGCAACGTCCGTGACGGCTGCGAGCTTGTCGATCATCGGCACCACGCCCGATGTCGACAGCGTGACCTTGCGCTTGGAAATGCCGTAGCCCAGATCGTCCATCATCAGATTCATGGAATCGACGACGTTATCGAAATTCAGCAGCGGCTCACCCATGCCCATCATCACCACGTTGGTGATCGCTCTATCAACCTTGGCCGGCACGGTCCCGAAGGACTTGTTGGCGACCCACACCTGGCCGATGATCTCGGCCACGGTGAGATCGCTGTTGAAACCTTGTTTGCCTGTCGAGCAAAAACTGCAGTCCAGCGCGCATCCGGCCTGGGACGACACGCACAGGGTGCCGCGACCATTCTGTGGAATGTACACCGTCTCGACACAACTACCCGAGGCGACACGCACCACCCACTTGCGCGTGCCGTCCTTGGAAATATCTTCACTGACGATTTCCGGACCACGGATCTCGGCTTGAGCCTTGAGCTTCTCGCGCAGTGCCTTGCCGAGATTGGTCATCTCGTCGAAATCGGAAACGCCGAAGTGATGGATCCATTTCATCACCTGACCGGCACGGAAACGCTTCTCTCCGATCTGTTCGAAGAAAGCCTCCATTTTCGGCTGAGTCAGACCCAGCAGATTGGTCTTGGCAACGGTATCGGTCATGAGGATGACATCACTCCAGAGTCAGGCCCGGCCTTAGCGAGTACGCGGGCAGAGTTCGGTTTCGGCGAAGAAATACGCTACTTCGCGGGCAGCCGAGGTAGTGGAATCAGAGCCATGTACGGCATTGGCATCGATCGACTCGGCGAAATCCGCGCGGATGGTGCCCGATGCTGCTTCCTTCGGGTTGGTCGCGCCCATCAGATCACGATTCTTCAGTACCGCGCCCTCACCTTCGAGCACCTGAACGACAACCGGGCCGGACGTCATGAACGCAACCAGATCCTTGAAGAACGGACGCTCCTTGTGCTCGGCGTAGAAGCCTTCGGCATCCGACTGGGACAGCTGGACCATCTTCGCCGCGATAACGCGCAGACCAGCCTGCTCGAAGCGGCTGACGATCTGACCGATGACATTCTTGGCAACGGCATCGGGCTTGATGATGGACAATGTGCGTTCAACAGCCATAAAACTCTCCAGACAGTTATTAGACAGGATAGAAGGTTACAAGAGATTGTTAACCTGCGGATTATACGCAGGTTGACTACAAATGCGTAACAGCCCTGACATCGAGGGCGATCGGGGGCGCGATCAGGATTTCTGCCGCAGACGTCCGACCACGTCACAGAGAATGCAGGCTGCCTCGTCCACTTCGTCGGCAGACGTGAAACGCCCGAGCGAGATGCGTAGCGAACCGTGGGCCCGCTCGTCGGACAGACCGATCCCGCGCAGCACATAAGAGGGCTCTACAGCTGCCGAGGTGCAGGCCGAACCTGTTGACAGTGCCAGATCCTTGAGCGACAGCAGCAACAGCTCGCCATCTACACCGGCAAAGGCCAGATTGAGATTGTGCGGAACCCGCTCCGTCGCGCTGCCGTTGAGCTCGACGCCTTCCAGCATCCGCAGCCCCTCCATGAATCGCCGATTCAACCCGGCAATCCGATCGCATTCGTCATGCATCGAGGTACCGGCCAGGGCAAAGGCCTCCCCCATTCCGACGATCTGGTGCGTGGGCAGCGTGCCTGACCGCATGCCTCGCTCGTGACCGCCACCGTGGATGAGCGCCTGAGGACGAACGTCCAGCGTGCGCCGCACATACAGCGCGCCCACGCCCTTGGGGCCGTAGGTCTTGTGTGCACTGAAGGACATCATGTCGACCTGCAGTGCCTGCAGATCGATGCCGAGCTTGCCGGTGGACTGCGCTGCGTCGACATGAAACAGCGCCCCGTGCTCGCGCACCACTGCGCCCAGCGCGGCGAGATCATGCACCGTACCTATTTCGTTGTTCACATGCATCAGGGTGACGACAACGGTGTCTTCGCGCAACGCATCGCGAAGCGCCTCCGGCGTGACGATGCCGTCCGGGCCGGGATCGAGATAGGTGACCTCGAACCCTTCGCGCTCCAGTTGCCGGCAACTATCGAGCACAGCCTTGTGCTCGATACGCGAGGTCACCAGATGGCGACCGCGGCTGGCGAGCGCATGCGCAGCGCCCTTGATCGCCAGATTGTTGGATTCGGTCGCGCCGGAGGTCCAGACAATTTCCCGCGGGTCGGCGCCGACCAGGTCGGCCACCTGTCGGCGCGCTGCTTCTACCGCCTCTTCCGCCTTCCAGCCATAGATGTGAGAGCGCGAGGCAGGGTTGGCGAAATTACCGTCCAGCGTCAGGCACCCCATCATCTTTTCGGCGACCCGGGGGTCAACCGGTGTGGTGGCGGCGTAGTCGAGATAGATGGGCAATCTCATCAGTGCTTGGCCTGCGTGTCGTCGACCGGTGCAGTGAGATCTTCAGCCGGGGCTGCATCGCTCTTGAGCATGTCGAAGTCGTGATCGTCCAACCGGGGCAGGTCCTTGGCACAGTAATCGCTGCCGAGTTCGCTCAGGGCATTGCACATGCCCTCCATCCGCTTGTCGACCGCGTGCATGTGATCAAGCATGCGCTCGATCGCCCGCGCCACGGGGTCAGGCATATCGCTGGTCACGCCATAGGCGTCGAAGCCGAGCTTCTCGGCCATTGCCTGGCGCCGCACGGTCTGCTCACCCTGTTCGCCCACAGCCTCCTTGACGATGATCCGACCAGGAATGCCCACGGCCGTTGCCCCGGCAGGAACCGGCTTGGTGACGACCGCATTCGAACCGATCTTGGCCCCGGCACCCACCGTGAAGGGGCCCAGCACCTTGGCCCCGGCGCCGACGACAACGCCATGCTCCAGAGTCGGATGGCGCTTGCCCTTGCCCCAGCTCGTCCCGCCAAGCGTCACGCCCTGGTAGATGGTGACGTCGTCGCCGATCTCGGCGGTCTCGCCGATCACTACACCCATGCCGTGATCGATGAAGAAGCGTCGCCCCAACTTCACGCCGGGATGGATCTCGATGCCCGTCATCCAGCGCGCAAAATTCGACAGCATGCGCGCCAGCAGCCGCGCTTCGTGCAGCCACAGCCAGTGGCTCAGCCGGTGGATCCAGATGGCATGCAACCCCGGATAGCAGAACAGCACCTCGAGCGTGTTTCGGGCGGCCGGATCCCGGTGAAACACACTGGCGATGTCTTCCTTCATGCGCTGGAACATTTGTTTAACGTCTCCGCTCACCGGACGCCTGGACGCCGATGGCCTTCTGGGTTTCGGTCAGGATACCGCGCAGAATGTTCATTTCCACCTGGTTCGGGCGAATGCGCCCATAGAGCCGGCGCAGACGGGGTATCAACTGCCTGGGTTTCTGAGGGTCGTGGAAGCCGATTTCAACCAGAACCTGCTCAAGATGTGCATAAAAGCGCTCCATCTCTTCCGCCGTCGCCGGAATCTCGTTCTGGATGGAGGTGGTCTCGGTCTTCTTCATCTTGGTCGGCTGGCCGGCGCGCTGCAACTCGAGCATGCGAAGCTCGTAGCACAGCACCTGAACTGCGGCTGCCAGGTTCAACGAGCTGAAATCCGGATTGGACGGAATATGCACATGGTACTGGCAGCGCTGCAGCTCGTCGGTCGTAAGCCCGGAGTCTTCACGACCGAAAACCAGGGCAACGGTCGCATCGGACACCTCGTCAAGCTGATCGAGCACCAGTGTTGCGGCCTCTCTCGGGTCGACCACCGGCCAGGGGATTCGACGATCACGCGCACTGGTTCCGAGCACCAGTACACAGTCGCTGATCGCCTCTTCCAGCGTCGCGACGATGCGCGCGCCTTCGAGCACATCGTCGGCGCCAGACGCGCGCGCGCGGGCATCGGGGTCCGGGAAGCGCTCGGGGTCGACAAGTACCAGCTCGCAAATCCCCATGTTTTTCATCGCCCGGGCGGCGCCGCCGATATTCCCCGGATGACTGGTGTTCACCAATACCACGCGAACTCTGTCCAACAGCGTACCCTCGGCCATGGGTGTGAAAGAACCGTGCATCTTACAAAAGCCAGCGCGCAATGACCATGACGCATACAAGTCGGACAGCATGTCTGCTACAATTTCCGGCTTTTCGTGTTCCTTTACAGAGATTTCCGCAATGCAGCCCATGTTGAACATCGCCCTGCGCGCCGCGCGCAGCGCTGGAGAACTGATCTATCGCTCCACAGACCGCCTCGATGTTCTGACCATCAATGAAAAGGACGCAAAGGACTACGTCACCGAGGTAGACCGTGCCGCCGAGCAGACGATCGTTCAACAGCTGCGCAAGGCCTATCCCGATCACGGCATCCACGCCGAGGAGTCCGGCTTCCAGCCAGGCCGCGGTGAAGGCGCAGATGTGGTATGGATCATCGACCCGCTGGATGGCACCACCAACTTCATCCACGGTATGCCCCATTATGCAGTGAGCATCGCCTGCCGTATCAAGGGTCGCATCGAACATGCGGTCGTACTCGATCCGATTCGCCAGGAGGAATTCACCGCGAGTCGTGGTCGCGGCGCCGCCCTCAACGGCAAGCGTCTTCGTGTCAGTCCGCGCAAGAGCCTGGAAGGCGCGGTGTTGGGAACGGGCTTCCCGTTCCGCGATGATCAACTGGACGGTCTGGACAACTATCTGGGCATGTTCCGCGCGTTGGTAGGCCAGACTGCAGGCATACGCCGCGCCGGCGCCGCCAGCCTGGACCTGGCCTACGTCGCGGCCGGCCGCTTCGATGCGTTCTGGGAGTCGGGTCTTGCTGAATGGGATATGGCGGCAGGCACGCTGCTGATCCAGGAAGCGGGCGGACTGGTCAGCGACTTCACCGGCGGCCACCAGTACCTGGAAAAGGGCCATATCGTTGCCGGCAACCCGAAGTGCTTCAAGGCGGTACTTACCGCGATACAGCCGCACCTGACGCCGGCGATGAAGCGATAAAGCCTTCGTATCGAACAAAAAGCCCCGCAGAGCGGGGCTTTTTTGTGAGGCTGGAAGGCTGAAGACTGAAATACGCATCGATTCTTTCAGCCTTCAGCCTCGAGCCTCCTGCGATGGCGGGTCGGGTCTTACGGCCGCTCGTCCACCGCTTCCTCCACCTGCGGCGGAATCAGATCCTCGCGAGTGAGCTTCATGGTCACGAGCAGGCCGTTCGCCACGTAGATCGACGAATAGGTGCCGATACCGACGCCGATCAGCAGCGCGGTGGCAAAGCCGTGGATGTTCTCGCCGCCGAACCAGAACAGCGCAAGCAGCACCAGCACCGTGGACAATGATGTTGCCAAGGTCCGGCCGAGTGTCTGCGTGGTCGACACGTTGATGATTTCGACCAGATCGGTCTTGCGCATGACGCGCAGGTTCTCCCTCACCCGGTCGAACACCACAATGGTGTCGTTCAGCGAGTAACCGATCACCGCCAGCAGCGCTGCCAGCACGGTCAGATCGAACGACAGGCCAAAGAACGCAAAGAATCCAAGCGTGAAGATCACGTCGTGCACCAGCGCCACGATGGCGGCGACGGCGAATTTCATCTGGAACCGCAGCGAGACGTAGAGCAGGATCCCGCCCATCGCCAGCAGCAGCCCCAGACCACCCTGATCACGCAACTCTTCGCCGACCTGCGGCCCGATGAACTCGACCCGCTTGACCGTGACCTCCCCGGCGTCTTCACGCTGGATCAGGCGAGCGATCTCGCTGCCGAGGTCGGGGTCGTCGCTGGCCAGACGAATCAGCACGTCGGTCGACGCACCAAAGTTCTGCACCACCGCGTCGTCCCAGCCGGCTTGCTGCAAGGTCTGACGAATAGACTCCAGATCGGCGGCTTCCTCATAGTTGAGCTCGACCAGCGCGCCGCCAGTGAAATCCAGACCCAGATTGAGTTGCTTGATCGCCAGACTGACGATGGAGCCAATGAAAAGCACCACGGCGACTGCGTAGAAGAACTTGCGCAGCCCCATGAAATTGATGGTGTTCTTGACGATCATGGTTCAGCCCTCACAGCCACAGCTTCTTGATATCGCGCCCACCGACGGTGAGGTTCACCATGGCCCGGGAGACCATGATGGCGCTGAACATTGACGTAATGATCCCCAGCGACAGGGTTACGGCGAAGCCCTTGATCGGACCCGAACCCATTGCGAAGAGGATCACCCCCACCAGCAAGGTTGTCAGGTTACCGTCGAGAATCGCTGAAAACGCCTTGTCGAAGCCTTCATGAAGGGCCCGTTGCACCGACACCCCTGACGCGATTTCTTCCTTTACGCGGGAGAAGATCAGCACGTTCGCATCCACTGCCATGCCCAGGGTCAGAACGATACCGGCGATACCCGGCAGCGTCAGAGTTGCGCCCAGCAGGGACATCAGCGCCAGCAGCAGCACCAGGTTCAACGACAGTGCGATACCGGCGATCACGCCGAATGCCTTGTACACGATCAGCATGAACACCAGCACCAGCAGGAAGCCGACCTGCGTGGCCGTTACGCCTTTGGCGATGTTTTCCGCGCCGAGGCTCGGACCGATGGTGCGCTCTTCTACGAAATACATCGGCGCCGCGAGGCCACCGGCGCGCAGGAGCAGCGCCAGCTCGGATGCTTCGGCCGGAGAATCCAGGCCGGTAATGCGAAACTGGTTGCCCAGGGTGCTCTGGATGGTGGCGAGGCTGATGATCGACTTCTCTTCGACGAAACCAGGGACTTCGACGATCTGCATCTGACCATCGACTTCCTGCTCGACCTCACGACTGATCTGGCGCTGCTCGATGAACAGTACCGCCATGCCACGCCCAATGTTGTTCCGCGTAGCACGGGTCATCAATTCGCCGCCGTGCCCGTCCAGGCGAATGTTCACCTGCGGACGACCGTTCTCGTCGAAGTTGGATTGCGCATCGGTGACCTGATCACCGGTCAGAATGATACTGCGTTCGACGTCAGCCGGCGGGCGGCCTTCGCCGCCGCGAAACTCGAAACTCTCGGTAGTGGCACGCGGCGCGTTCTGCTCGGCAGCCAGCCGGAACTCGAGGTTTGCGGTTTTGCCGAGGATACGCTTGGCTTCGGCGGTGTCCTGCACGCCAGGCAACTCCACCACGATGCGGTTGGCACCCTGGCGCTGAACCAGCGGCTCGGCAACGCCCAACTCGTTGACCCGGTTGCGCACCGTAGTCAGGTTCTGCCGGACCGAGTACTCCCGGATTTCAGCCATCTCGGCGTCGGTCAGGGTGAGACGGAGGATCTGCAGACCTTCGCGGGTGGCTTCGCCAAGCTGGAACTGATTGTACTGGGCGCTGATGACACGACGCGCCTGATTCAGCTCGTCTTCCGACTCGAAACCGAACTGCAGCGTGTTGCCCTGACTGGGCATGCTGCGATAACGCACCCGCTCGCCCCGCAGCAGGCTGCGCAATTCGCTTTCATAGACGTTGACGCGATTGCTGATCGCTCGCTCAAGGTCCACCTCGAGCAGAAAATGTACGCCGCCGGAGAGGTCAAGACCGAGCTTCATGGGCCCGGCGCCGATGCTACGCAGCCAGTCAGGCGTTGTCGGCGCGAGGTTCTGTGCGACGACGTAGTCCTGCCCGAGTTCACGGCGGATGACATCCTGCGCCGGAAGCTGCTGGCTCTGGCGCGTCAATCGGATCAGGCCGGAGCGGCCGTTGTTACCGACTTCGGTGCCCTTGACCTCGATGCCGGCACCAGCCAACGCACTGCTAGCGCGCTGCAGGTCGGCCTCGTCCATGACCTGCGTCGAGCTGGCTCCGGAAATCTGGATGGCCGGATCGTCAGGATACAAATTGGGGAGTGCGTAGATCACACCGAGCGCCAGTACAACGACGATCAGCAGGTATTTCCACAGGGGGTAACGATTGAGCATTGGGTAGCCCGCTAACAATCCGGGCGCCTGCAAGGGCGCCCGGAAACGGTGATTATCGGAGAGATCAGATCGCTTTCAGCGTGCCCTTGGGCAACGAGGCGACGATGGCGCCCTTCTGGAACTTCAGCTCCTGGCCGTCGGACACTTCGAGCACGACGAACTCGTCGGTGACCTTCTTGACCTTGCCAAGGATGCCGCCGCCGGTTACCACCTCATCACCAGCACTCAGCCCGCCGATCAGGTTCTTGTGTTCCTTGGCGCGCTTGGCCTGCGGACGCCAGATCATCAGATAGAAGATGACCAGAAAACCGATCAGAAAAATCCACTCGAAACCACCGCCCATGGGCGCAGCTGCACCTTCGGCGGTCTGTGCCACGGCGGCCGGGATGAAAAAGCTCATGTGTTACTCCTGTTTTATGATTCGCAAGACGAAATTGGGCTTCCGTGACGCTTTTCAAGCCTCGAGCGGTGGGACCGGCAGGCCGAGTTTTGCGTAGAAGTCATCCACAAAGGCGCTCAATGTACCCTGTTGAATGGCACCGCGCAAACCGGCCATCAGGCGCTGATAATGTCGCAAATTATGTATGGTATTGAGCATGCTGCCGAGCATCTCGCCGCACTTGTCCAGATGGTGCAGATAGCCTCGGGAGAAGTTCTGGCAGGTGTAGCAGTCGCAACTGGAATCCAGCGGCGAGGTGTCGTGACGGTGAGTCGCGTTGCGAATCTTGACCACGCCCGCATCGGTGAACAGATGGCCGTTGCGCGCATTGCGGGTGGGCATGACGCAGTCGAACATGTCGACGCCGCGTCGCACGCCTTCAACCAGATCCTCGGGCTTGCCAACGCCCATCAGGTAGCGCGGCTTGTCTGCCGGCATATGCGGGGGCAGAAAATCCAGAACCCGGATCATCTCCTCCTTCGGCTCGCCGACCGACAACCCGCCAATGGCCAGCCCATCGAAGCCGATCTCGTTCAGCCCTTCCAGCGATCGCAACCGCAGATCCCGATGCATACCGCCCTGGACGATACCGAACAGCGCCGACGGATTGTCTCCATGGGCCACCTTCGAGCGACGGGCCCAGCGCAATGACAGCTCCATCGATCGGCGGGCAGTGTCTTCATCGGCGGGATAGGGTGTGCATTCGTCGAAGATCATCACGATGTCCGAGCCGAGATCACGCTGGACCTGCATCGATTCTTCCGGCCCCATGAACACCTTGGCGCCGTCCACCGGCGACGAAAAGTACACGCCCTCTTCCTTGATCTTGCGCATCGCGCCCAGGCTGAACACCTGAAAACCTCCGGAGTCGGTCAGGATCGGACCTTTCCACTGCATGAAATCGTGCAGATCACCGTGTGCGCGAATCACCTCGGTCCCCGGCCGCAGCCAGAGGTGAAAGGTATTTCCAAGGATGATCTGCGCGCCGATCGCCTCGACATCTCTAGGCAGCATGCCCTTGACCGTGCCGTAGGTGCCCACCGGCATGAACGCCGGGGTCTCCACCACGCCGCGCGGAAAGGTCAGCCGGCCGCGACGGGCGCGGCCGTCGGTAGCAAGCAACTCGAACTGCATGTGACTCATCAAACGTCCTCGGGTCCGGTCGCTGCCGGATTGCGGGTGATGAACATGGCATCACCGTAACTGAAGAAGCGGTAGCGCTGTTCCACCGCCTGCCGATAGGCCGCCAGTGTCTCGCGGTAGCCGGCGAAGGCGGAGACCAGCATAAGCAGGGTCGACTCCGGCAGATGGAAATTGGTCACCAGCGCGTCGACTACATGGAAGGGGCGCCCGGGGTAGATGAAGATGTCGGTGTCGCCGGCGAAGGGACGGATCTCACCGTTTCGGGCGGCAGTCTCAAGCGAGCGGACACTGGTAGTACCCACGGCCACGACACGTCCATTGCGCGCCTTGCACGCCTTCACCGCCTCGACCACAGCCTCGTCGACTTCCAGCCACTCGCTGTGCATATGGTGATCTTCGATCCGCTCGACGCGTACCGGCTGGAAGGTGCCCGCCCCGACATGCAGCGTGACATGCGCGATGCTCACGCCCTTCTCACGGATTGCCTCGAGCAGCGGCTTGTCGAAGTGCAACCCGGCCGTCGGCGCAGCCACCGCGCCGGCACGCTCGGCATACACGGTCTGGTAGCGCTCGCGATCGGCACCCTCATCAGGCCGGTCGATGTAGGGCGGAAGGGGCATATGCCCTACCCTGTCCATCAGCGCCAGCACCGGCTGTTCGAAACGCAGTTCGAACAGTGCATCGTGTCGAGCTACCATCTCGGCCGTCGCCTCGCCGTCGAACAGAATCCTGCTGCCCGGCTTGGGCGACTTGCTGGCTCTGATATGGGCCAGTACGCGAAATGCATCCAGCACCCGCTCGACCAGAATCTCCACCTGGCCACCCGTTTCCTTGCGCCCGAACAATCGCGCCGGAATCACCCGGGTATTGTTGAACACCATCAGGTCGCCGGCGCGCAGGTGATCCAGCAGATCGACAAACTGCTTGTGAGCCGTATTGCCGCTGGGCCCGTCCAGGCATAACAGCCGGCTGGCACTACGCTCCGGCAAAGGATGCCGGGCGATCAACTCGTCGGGCAGATCGAAGCGGAAATCACTGACTCGCATGGGGATGGGTACCGCCTGGATGAAAAGCCGCATATGGTAGCCCAAATGATCGAAGGTCTCTACGAATGCATTGACCGCAGCAGGGACGGATTCGTATACTCCGCGCCGGCTTGGCAAAAGCGCAAAGCCTCGGTGGCGGAATTGGTAGACGCGGCGGATTCAAAATCCGTTTCTGGTGACAGAGTGGGAGTTCGATTCTCCCCCGAGGCACCATCTGAAGTTTTCAGGTGGTATCAGCAAGACCCCAAAACACCCTAAGAAGCCCGCCCCGTGCGGGTTTTTTATTGCCTACTGTTCCCGACACCTCCCTTGCAAGCCCAAACCATAGTGAGTAGATTTGTGAGTATGGCCGGTTCGGTCAAAAAATCTACTCACAGCCGTCTCTGATGATTACGGATGGCGCACCTTACAGGGGGCTCGGATTTGGCCTTAACCGACAGCGCCATTCGCACGGCGAAGCCGAAGACGAAGATTTATCGCCTAGCCGACGCCAACGGTTTGTGCCTCGAAGTGACCCCGTCAGGATCGAAGCTATGGCGCTACCGCTATCGCTTTGCCGGTAAGGCGAAGATGATGGCGCTGGGGGCTTACCCGGCAGTGACGCTCCTAAAGGCACGCCAAAGACGTGACGCGGCTCGACAGACGCTCAGCGAGGGCATAGACCCCAGTGAGCAGAAGAAAGCCACGAAAATTGCCAACAAGCTCGAAGGAATCACCTTTGAGGTACTGGCTCGCGAATGGTTTGAATACAACGCTCCTCGCTGGGCGGAAAGTACGCGATCCAAAGCCCTACACTATCTCGAACGAGATCTGCTACCCACCATAGGCTCCCGTCAGGTGAGAGCGGTAACTCGGCCCGAGCTAGTAGAACTGGTACGCACGGTAGAAGCCAGGGGCGCACTGAACGTAGCAAGGAAGGTTCGCCAGTGGTTGCACCAGATATTTAGATTCGGACTTGCATCTGGCGTAGTGGAAGCCAACCCAGCCACTGACCTGGACGTCGTAGCCGCCCCGCCGAAAGACAGACGTCACCATCCGAACGTCTCGTTTTCCGAACTGCCTGAGTTGCTGGCCAGGATCGACACGACCCGGCTGAACACGCTGACCCGCTTAGCCATTCGCTTGTTACTACTGACCGCCGTTCGCCCCGGCGAGCTTCGCGCCGCACCTTGGGCTGAGTTCGATCTTGACGCCGCCACCTGGACTATTCCAAAGGAGCGCATGAAGGCTCGACGTTCGCATGTGGTGCCACTACCTGCGCAGGCGGTTGCGATCCTGCGCGAGCTCAAGGAGATCACTGGCGCCTATCGGCTGGTCTTCCCGGGCCAGAATGACAGCTCCAGACCCATGAGCGAGAACACCATCAACAAGGCACTAAGGGTGATGGGGTATGAAGGCCGGCAGACCGGCCACGGATTCCGACATCTATTGAGCACCGAGCTAAACGGTCTAGGCTTCAACCGAGACTGGATCGAGCGCCAGCTTGCTCATGGTGACAGCGACGGCATCAGGGACACCTACAACCATGCCAACTATCTGGAGCAACGTCGGGGGATGATGCAAGCCTGGGCGGATTCGATAGACGCAGCGTGTGAGCGTAACAACATCGTGACCATCAAACAGAGAGCTCACGGTTAAAGCAGTCCGACTGATTTGGAGGGAACCAAGACTAGGTGGGCCAACGTAGAAGATTTGGAGGAAATCCCATGGCTATAAAAGGTAACCGAACTAAGGCTCTTCCAGTCCGCGAGAGGACTAGCCTTGATTGGCGTAACTCCGGCCCCCTTGATACGCATCTCTCTCCAGAAGCAAACAAGCTGGCCACCGCCCTGACCGACAAGTATGGCGATGACCTCCCAGAATGGCTTGGGTTGCAACTCGGTAGATATAAAGGCCAGCGGGCCATGGCTGATGCTTCCCCGTCACCTGCTGAAGAGCTAGCGCTGGCAGACGAAACGATAAAAAAGCAGGAACAAGCCGAGCTGATGCTCAACCACCTTCCCCCGGGGCTTGTCGCGGAGCTGGACCAGATCACTCACTCCGCATGGAGTTGCGCGTTCGAAGACCTCGTACGGGAGCATAATCAGTCGGGCCATCGCATACTTGCGGCCCTTACCCGCGCGCAGCGAGAACTTGCGGGACGAAAATGGATAACCGGCAGAAAGCCAGGCTGGGATAGACGCGAGCTGTTGGCGGACATAATTACATACCTATTAGAGCATCACCCTGAGCCTTCCAAACGCGGCGTCAAACGCCAAGCCATCAGGGACGCTTGTGGCCTCCTGTCGGCATCGCATATTCATACGATTGAGGACATCAGAGAAGCCGAGCGAATTGTCAGCTCCGTCGCAAAGCAACGCAGAGAGTTGGGGGGGTAAAAGCGCAGCTAACTAAGGTTGCTTTTACCCGGCGACGGAACCGTCGCCTCCCTTCAACCTATGCCCATCGTTACCCAAACCGTCCGAGGAGACGCACACGATGGCCATGCAAACCACACCTACCCGGCGCTTCATCAAGCTCACCGAAGTGAAGGCATACACTAGCCTTTCCACCTCCGAGATTTACAGGCGCATTGCCGCCGGTACATTTCCAGCCCAAGTCACGCTCGGCCCCAAGTCTGTGGCATGGGTTGAATCTGAAATCCTGGCCTGGTGTGACAAGCTGGCCGGTCAGCGGGGAGACGTTGCATAAATGACAAACAAAGAAAAGGCCGACCAACAGGCCAGCCCCGATGAAACGCACTCCCATAATATCAAGTATGCCGCAACGCATACCAACGCCGGGGTTAGCGTTGCGCATGCTTGGCTTCCCGACAAAGCAAACGACGCCAACCCCTTCCTACCGATGACGACGCAACTAGTGCTAGCGCACTGCTGATACAGAGGGCATAAACGATGAGATTTCAAAACAGCGCGAAGGCGTTGGCGGGATCGGCTTGCCAAAATTCGGCAGTGCTAGCTTTCCATGAGGCGTTGCAGGAAGTGTTCGGGCAGCTGGACTTGATTCCGAAGGCAGACGGCGCAATCCACCGTTTCGACGTACCCGGCGACAAGCCCGGCCGCCGTAATGGCTGGTACGTCCTTTACCCGGAAGGCATCCCGTCTGGTAAGTTCGGGAGCTGGAGAGCTGGCACTACGCACACCTGGAGCAATCGAAACCTCGCCGACCCGTTAGAGGCGGAGCTTTTGCGTCAGCGATCCGAGCGGGCAAGACTCCAGCGAGAGGCCGACCTAGCAAGGCGACACCTGGCCGCAGCAATCCATACCAGCCGCCTTTGGGACGCATCACTGCCCGCTGATCCACATCACCCTTATCTGATCCAAAAGCGCGTCGCAGCGTATCGCCTGCGTCAGCGTGACGGGGTTCTGTTTGTACCGCTATACAGCAACGGTCAGCTAGCCAATCTTCAACGCATCGGTATAGACGGGACAAAGCGATTCCTGCCCGGTGGCCGGGTAAAGGGCTGCTATTCGCCCTTAGGCACATTAGAGCCAGGCCAACCGCTTTACCTTTGCGAAGGCTGGGCAACTGGCGCAACGATCCACGCTGAAACCGGGGCCACCGTGGCCTGCGCCATGAATGCGGGCAACCTTCTGGCAGTAGGCCGAGAGCTACAGCGGCAATACCCGGACAGCAAATTGATTGTCGCGGGGGATGATGACCGCCAGACCGCAGGCAACCCCGGACGTACCGCAGCAACCCAAGCCGCCGCCGCGCTTGGTTGTGGCCTGATCTTACCACCCTGGGCAGGGGCCGAACCGCTGGACCTGACCGACTTCAACGACCTTGCCAACTGGAGGTCCGCACAATGAGCGCCGCCGACATCGCACCGTTGATTCCTGATGCCGAATATCCCGAGTTGCCGAGCGATGATTCAGCCGCCCCCGAGCAGGAACAGGACGCCGACAAGCAGAGCCAGGCATCGCAGCTCGTTGCCTACATGGAGGCCCGCGTTGCCCTGTTCCACGACGACAATAAGGACGTGTTTGCGCAAGACCTATCAACCGGGGAGGTTCGCCGGATTGATGGTCGCCAGTTCCGCGATTGGCTGATTGCCAGCTTCTACCGGGATACAGGCAAATCAGCCCGCGACCAGTCTGTCAGAGAGGCGCTATCGACCGTCGCCGGGCTGGGAAGATTCGACGGGGAATGCCTTCCTGTTCATATCCGGGTGGCTGGATCTGCGGGACGGTACTTCCTGGACCTTGCCGAGCCGGGGCAGAGCCGCGCCATCTGCATTGAGCCAGGACGCTGGACCATCATCGAGTCACCCGATGCAAGGTTTACCCGGCCCGAAGCGATGCAACCGCTACCAACACCCGTTGCCGGTGGATCAATCGCCCCGCTCTGGCGAATCGTCAACATCCCAGAGAACCAGCGTCTCCTGGTCCTAGCCTGGCTGATTGAGTGCCTGCGCCCCGATACACCCTTTCCGCTGATAGAGCTAATGGGCGAACAGGGCACGGCGAAAAGTACAACCCACGCCGCTCTGCGCCGACTGATCGACCCCAACGCCTGCGACCTACGGTCAGCACCCAAAAGCGCAGAGGATGTTTTTGTGGGGGCTGGCGCATCCTGGATCGTCTGCTATGAAAACGTCAGTCATTTGCCGGCCCAAATTCAAGACGCGCTATGCACCATTGCCACTGGCGGAGGGTACGCAAAGCGCAAGCTATTCACCGATGCGGACGAAAGCGTCATAAACGTCAAGCGTCCGGTCGGGATCAACGGGATATCTGCTGCGGTGACCGCGCAGGACCTAATTGACCGCACCGTGAGTATCGAAATGCCCGTGGTACGGGAGCGCGTAGAGGTGACGGACCTATGGCAACAGTACGAAGGGGAGCGCGGACGTCTAATCGGCGCGTTACTCGATATCGCTGCAAGAGCGCTGGTGCTGCTGCCCTCGATGCGATTGCCGCCCGGGGAAAAGCCGCGCCTGGTTGAGTTCGCATTACTTGGCATGGCAGTAGCCGAAGCTGTAGGCGAGCCAGCCAGCGCTTTCATGGATCAGTTCAATGCGAGCCGACAAGAAAGCCTTGCACGAACTATCGATGCGTCGCCGGTTGCTGGCGCCGTACTGGAATGGTTGGAGCAAAACCCTTCAGGGAAGCAAGCGCCAGCAAAGTCGCTGATGCAGGAAATGGAAAAGTATCGGCCACCCTTTAGCGAGGCGTGGCCGAGAACGCCCAAGGGATTCGCTGATGCATTACGCAGAGCGGCGCCAGCCCTGCGTCAGCTTGGCATCGAGTGTCGGAGCTTAGGTAAAATTGGTGGCTCGGTGCTATGGGAGATTGTGCCTAAAAAACAAAGGCCGAAAGCAAGTCCTGCACGTCCTGATGTCCTAGCAGATTCCGGCGATGAGCAAGACATGAGGACATCTAGGACTTCAGTACCGTCGGTGTTCTGCAATGGACGAAAGGAATCACCCTCCGATCAGAACTTTGAGGAATTTTAGAGATGGCCGCCCTGGACTGCTTGCACCGGGCGGGCCTGACGGTGGAGCGCGTCGCGGAAAAGCTACGCGTCTCGCCGGCAGACCGTCTTACCGTCGGGTTGCGTCAGCACATCATCGCCCACAAGGCCGAACTTCTAGCCGAACTTAGTGCTGCAAGCGCTCAGGCTAATGATGACCGCATCAATGAAGAACGCTTCACCGTAACAGCCGCCACGGCTTCTCAGAAGTGGCGGGAAGCGCGAGACCTATACATGACACACTTGATGAGCTGCAGAGCTTGCCACGCACCTACGAGCCGTCTGTGTGAAATTGGCCGGAGGGCACGCGAGCTTTACGACCGTACTCCAATGTCGGCGGACCGAATGCTGACAGGCTAAACGCACAGCAGATCTGACCCCCGCCCCCCATTTCGCGGTCGTTTGTAGAAGGAGGGATGGGCGGTTTCCGACTTGCTCGTCCCCAAGCTTTCAACATGCCCTCCTCCAAAGCATCCACCAGTCGACTGACCTATTATGCTCGACTGGTCTCTATAGCATTGTGAGTCGCTCGCCGTTCGATGTTTGTGAACCAAGCCAACGATAACTATTAAGCCTTGGATACATCCAAAATGAATACATCAATGAGGCCTTTCAGCTGAGGCGGCATCGCAGTTTTGATACTGTTTTTTAGCTCGTCTGCACTCTCAATTCCATGCTGCTTCTGACCCGCCACCTTCTCATCTACACCGAACCAAATCACAAGGAATATGCCTTGTTGCTCCGCGTCAGGATGAATAGCATAACGATCATGAAGCTGGGCGGAAGCAGCGGTAAACAGCTCGGCATGCCATTGCCCTTTGACCTCGGTGACCAACAACCGTCGCTTGCCGTCGATAACCTTCGTAACTGTGAAATCACTCCGATTTGCATCCTTCAACTGATGCTCCGGCGTCACTGAAATATTCTGAGGCTCCAATCTTAGGCTGAGCCGCTCCGCGATGATTTCTGTACATCGAACTTCGCCAAGCCGGTCACCTTTTTCATAGAAGCGATTAGCAGTATTGAACTCTCCACCATCGACAGCCTTTTGGAGGTCGTCCAACTCTTGCATCACTGTTTGACGCAACCCTTCCACGGTTACTACTGAATTATGATCCAGCCGGTCGACGATTTCGGCCGGTGTAGGTGGTTCGAAATACCTCAATGCGCTTCTGCGTAGTTGCGAAGTATGAATACTCTTTAGAGCCTGATGCATATCATCAAATCGCGGATCGTCAAGAAGGCGCTCAAGGACCGGGATCGCTTCGCGAGGATCATCTGACTCGATCAACCATACGATCTCTCGCAAAAAGCGGTACGCGATCTCTTCCTTTGGGCTATCCGTCCCCCATTGGCTTGCTAGCTCTACCTTCGGCCATTTTTCTATAAAAGCATCCAAGATCGATTCGACCATAGGTGGGGTAAGTTTTGGCCAATACGGATGATCGTGGTAGTCCATGCGGCCAGATCGTCTGCTAAGCGCAAACAACGTATCAGGGTCAGACTTAAGCCAGTCCCAGCATGCTTCGGTTCCGTCACTCAGGAAGTACCACGCCCGTAGAAACCAGAACTTTTGCCGTTCCTCAAAATTTCCATCCGTTTCGGGAGACGCAAGATGCGAAAAGAGGCCCTCACAGCGAGAGCGGATTATCCTTTTCAAATGGTCACGATTACCATGCTGAGCAGCAATTTCGAATAGAGTATCCAGCGAATGCACCTTGAGTTCCGGGAATCTTTCAAGCCAGTCAATTGATAACGAAGCGCGCAGGTGACTGAACGCTTCATCATCTTGCAGCAACCAAACCGCGGAACGATTACATTCAGAGCTTCCTAACTGAGGCTCAAGATATTCACGCAAATAGTTTTCGGAGCTTTGAGGATCGGGGAATATCAATCTATCTACTTCAACCTTCAGTGATAACCGCTCTTCCTCCGAAACCGCGTCATAGTACATATTCATATTTGTACGCAGCGCCTGCAGAAGCCCAACATCCACATCTTCCAAACTACCCTTTTCGCGAAGTATCTCCAAACAAGCCGCGTATAGAATCTTTTCCGAAACCTGGTGCAGCGAAGCACACCGCAGCTCGGCGAGCTTCAAGAGATCGGGGATGGACGGGGCTATATAGTCGAGGCAGTTAACCAGAGCGTTGTGAACAAGATTCCTGTCGCCGAACTCGTTATCAATCTCTTCCGGCAGAGCCAGCACAAGATCTGCGCAACGAATTAAGCAAGACCAATGCCGTCCACTTTCGATAAGCTCTCGATTCTCTTGGATATACTTTCTGCTTGCTGCCAAGAGGTCGCCCTGCTTTTTCTCGCGGCGCGTCAGTCGTCGAGCTCGTCGTAAGGACAGCCCCCTATTTTCTTTCCGAGCTGCGGCGCCCGATCTATTATGTTTGACCCACTCACGCATAAACAGTGGCTTCTTTGATGCTTGTTCACGCATGCGGCGCCGGAATATGTCGCCCCCCCGTTCAAAGTTGCTTCGGTGGTGGTTATGCCTAGCCATGAAACTTCCCCACAACGCCGGATTGTCGATATCGAAGGCCAAGTCAGTCAGAAATTGATAGTCTTCGGAACGAAAGGTTAGACCGGAGTGGGAGTGCCAGTCGAAGCTGCGAATCTTGGTCTCAAAAATAAGGTCTGGATCGGTCAACGCACTAAATACCTGCGCGATGATCCCTTGGCGCAATGCGTGATCTTCTTGGAGCACCTTAACAGCATTGCTCTGGTCCATGCTTTGCTGCCTGTCGTATCGCAGGTTTCGCAACCACTGCCAGACGCATTGAGAATCATAGGGAGGAGCGGCTAATTCGAAATAGCGGTCTAGCAGTAAGCCAACGATCTTACTGATGCCGCTTCGACAATCGCACTCGTAAAATCGCAGGCCGCATTTGCAGGCTATATCGCCCGTCAATTCGTTCAAAATCTGAATAAGGAGCGGCAGCTCGAATTTTGCGATTAACCGTCTTACAAAATAACGCCCCCCTATCACCCGTTCACGGCGCTGCTGTCGGCTAGGGTAGAGGCCTGCACAAGCTTTCAAAAACCTCGTGATATGGGCGAGCCCAATCGTTTCAGGGCCTACAGATGCAATGATCTCGGCGGCAACCTTCAGCGAACCAGCGCTTGCTTCGGAGACTAGCACCGCCAAGTCCGCGGTCTGATCACTCTCCGGTCGATTGAGCAAACAATCGCACGCTAACCAGCGCGTGTGTGGCATTTCGTCGGGCGCCAGAAGTATCTGACGCAAATCGCATTCCAGACTTTTTACTGCAGGCGACCCTTTAATCAGCTCGAGCATTAATTCGCGCAAGTGTCCGTTGCTCCCACTCTCAAGCACAGGCTTGATCTCACCTACAATGTCCTCGCTGAAAAAACCTGCAACGCTGAATCTGCGCTGATAGTCGCCCCTTCGAAAATATGGATCTTGCGCTTCGACTTCCTTGAGGCGCCTTATAAGCAAGCGTTTGGATGCCTGCTCAAGCTGAGAAGGATCCCCGTTGGCGAGCACAGCATAAGGATCTAGCTCGATTATGGATGCCTGGGTAGCCTTATTTCCTAACGTCGCCATCCAGCCGAGGAGGCCCCGGAGCTCGTCTCGGACAACAGAGTTCGGGGCGATAATAGGCAGACACTTGGCAAGCGTCAATGAATCCGCAGGGTCAGCCACCCGTCTTGTAAGATAGGCAGCGCCACAATATTCAGCGACTATCTTGTGTACCGGGCTGTGTTGATCTGCTTTGTCGCCAGGCTTGAAAAGCCGAGTGGCTAAAATACCATTGAGCTTTAAGTGGGTACTGGATAGCGAAGCTAATAGTGGATACAGCCGGTCTTCCGTCGCTTCGTTTGTAGTAACGCCGCCAGCACCAGACAATAACAGCTTGGCAAAAACTTCCGAAGCTAAGCCAACCTTTTGCATGGTTGATAGTGGCGAAGTGATGCTCGCGATATTTCTGTTCGCCTCTTTTGCTAAGCGCTCCACGGCGAGCGAGAAGATAGATCGCTTGTCCGCAAATTCCTTTCCACTCTCGATATAGGCATCAGCAAACAATTTCAGAAACTGAGGATTTGGTAGGAGAGCTTCTAAATCAAACCGCGAAACTTGCGTCTTGAATAGATCAAAGTCTTCGCCGTGTATATGATTATCAAAGATAGCCTTCTGCTGCGCCTCGTCAAATTCGCATAACCTAACTACCAATGGAGGGTGACTAAGAAAATTCTGAAATGCGATGGTAGCGGCATCCCCCCACTCGCTCGAACGGCTCGAAATGATGACGTGCGTCGGGGAGGCCTTTTTAGCGTGAGCGAGAAGCTTGTGTATGCCACTTTGATCGACCTTAGCTAGCTCATCGAATGCATCGATGACAAGCGGGCAACGCTCTGTATCCGCCCCTGTATGGCCGAACACATTTGCAGCTACGGTAGATACCCCCAGCTTTTGGGCCAAGCTGCCCATAAGCTCGGTTTTCCCACCGCCAGGTTCAGCAAGGACAACGATCCAGTTAGAAGCTTCTAACAAAGATCGTTCGGTGTATGTACCGTCTCCGCTCAGAAGCTTGCGCGGAATATAGAAGGTCGAATTCATAGATGAACACTATGATAAGAGAAATTGAGCCAAAACCAGGCGTTATCGTTTGCAAGAGCTGACAAGAGGCCTAACGGCCCTCCACGGCGATAGTACGTCATTATTGCTAGGCTTGCGTCTAAATCCAGCCGGCTTGAACTGATCGAATTTTCGGGTGTAAAAGATTACGGTTGAATCGCTTACAGCGCCGTGGCACTTGTGGGGAAACAACTCGATAGACGGTCGGCTCACCCTTTGTAAATGTGCGTATATCTGTGAGTAGATAAAAAGTAAAACTCAATTATTGCCTTTATAATCATAGGCTTAACGCAACGGTTTCATTCTCCCCCGAGCACCATCCTTTCGGGATGGTGATTTCAACTTCCCTGTATGACCCGAAGTCTGACTCCCTGTCTGACGTTCTGCGTATGTCCGCGCGCACCAACCTCCTTAGCAAAGAACGAGCGTGTATCGATCCGCTTTTGCGGGCGAGCAGGGATTGCGCACGCCATCCAGCGCCGTCGATATAGTTCAGGCTCAAGCTGGCTCCGCACGGTGATCTGAGTCTGCGCGTCGAACATAACGGTGCGCGGTAGATCAGGATCGGGCTGGACTGATCCTGGAAACACACGTCTGCCGGAGCGGCTCAGGGAAGCGTCAGCCCGCCATTCTGGCGATGCAGTGCACGCAGCCTCTCAGCAATCAATGCAAGATTACGGCGGGCGCCTTCCAGCTCGGCTCGGCGCTCCGGCGCCAGCAGATCGGGAAGCCGGTTCTCCAGCTCGTCTGCCAGCGCCTGCCATTCGAGCTTGCGTGCGCTCGCTTCACGCTCGAGTACGGCTATCTCCTCGGGCTGTGGCAGGCCGTAACCCCTGTCCAGAACCTGCGCTGGTCGACTGAAATACGTACTTTTACCCACCAGCGCCTGCATCATCATCCCGGCCTCCTGCAACGCTTCCGCCTGGGAGAGGTAGTCGGAGAGCAACGCCTGCTGAGCGAGCAAAACCTGCCTGTCATGGGCGGCCTGTTCGAGCAGCAGCAGCGCGGCGGCACCGCGCTGCCCGACCTGGCTTATCAGCGCGCGGCGAGCGTCTGCAGGGTGTTCCAGCCACTGCTCGACATGATCGAAGCGCAGGCCCAGCTCGTCCTCCAGCACCTCGAGCATCGCCTCCTGCCGCTCGCGGTGGGAGTCGAAATAGTAGCCCGCGCGCATCGCCGCGCGACGGTCGTCCAGCACCGCCGGATCGGCCATACCCTGCGCATCAAGCAGTTGCAGCGCCCCGACAGGGGTGACGCTTTCCAAACCGGTCAGCCGCTCATCTGCAGTGCCGATACGCAGCAAACGTAGCGTCTCGACCGCGCAGTTGTTGCTGATGAAGTAGTAGCGCCCGTCGTAACTCCAGTGAAGCTGAGCGGCCTGTCGCACCAGAGCGGCCCGCTGGTGCGCATCCAGCTTCAATGGAATCGACTGCAATCCTCTCAATTCAAGCCTTGTGTATTCGTCGACAACCCGGCTCAGCGGAAGGATGAACAGCCGGGAGGGATACTCGCCCGTCAGGCCGTCCCAGCTGGACAGTTGCAGAGCATTGACGAACGCGCGAAATGACAACACCAGGTGATGGTCCAGATCCAGAAGGCAGTCGGGCCCGGGGTCTCTACCAGGGGCGCATATCACCAGCCGCAGCATGCTGTGACCCCAGCGGCTGGCCCAGTTGCGATTGGGCTCGGCCAGCAGGTAATGCACGGCATATACCCGCGCCGGGTCGATCGAGCCGACGGCCGCCTGATCGTCGCTCAGGCCACCCCGAACGAACGCAACGCCTTGATCACAGGGCAAAGAAGCCGGCGCCCAGCCAAAATGTCGAGCGAAATACGCGTGCAGAGCTGGTCTGCGACACGCGTACGCCGGATCCAGAAGGAAGTACTCCAGATTCACCGCGACAAATTCTGCCGGGCTGGTCTGTTCATAGGCATCGGGGCTGCGATCGGGCTGGTCGGAGGCATCAAAGCGCTCACCGCGCCCTCCAACCTGTTCTGTCCATCCGGCGAGATCGAGGAGCCGCGGGTCGTCGCTGAAGGTGTGTCTGCGCTCGGCGTTACCGCGACACTGCCGCGCGAGCCCCACCGTTCCGACACTGTTCTTCTGCCAACGACACCGACGCAACATCATTTGCTGACCTGGCGGGCCGACCCGGGCGCGGTCATACAGGTGCGCCAGCTCATGAATGATGGTTGCCAGCAGCTCGGCCTGCAGTGAGCCATGGTTGCGCGCGGCGAACAGATCGACCCGCTCTCCGACCACCAGCGAGCTGAGCCAGCGACGATTGAGCAGAATGCGGCCATCCACCCCTGCGCGGCCAATCACCTGAGGCGGTAGCCGCGTGCTCCAGGCAAGTTCGACAGGGCGTTCAAGCGCGGAAAGAAACCCGGGAGGGAGGTGCTGGCGTACCTGGGTGATGAGCTCGAACGAGATCCGCCGCTGGCGATCATCCAGCCGGGAGTCGTCCAGCATCAGCTCGGTGGCGGCAACCTGCGTCACCGCCGACCACCACAACGCCAGCGCTACAGCAGCAAATCGCAATGCCTGCGAGGCGCTGATCAAAGAGCCAGAATGGCTTCGGCCAGCTGCATGTCACTGGCCTCGAGACGGGGCTGCGTGGCTCTGATGTGATTCAACGCAGCTTCCAGTCGAACGCCACGCACTTCACCCCGGCTGGCGACAAAAGACGCAGCATCGGTCCGCGCTTCGAGCACCACCTTGTCATTGGCGGCCGAGGAAGTGATGTTGGTGGTCCCTTCGACTGTATTGGCCAGGGAGGCACCGATCGTATCGGTAGTACCAACAAAACTGCTGGCGGACGCTGCGGATGCGAATCCCAGCAGACACAGGACGACGAGAGAGAGTGGTTTCATCACGACACCTCAAGAAAGAATCGAGAAAGATCAATCGGCGCGACGCGCCCAGACGTTAGGACCGCGCGGCCATGGGAAGGTGCCGGGAACGCGGGGCTGCCGGAGCGCAGCGGCCCCGACAGCCTCCCGATCACTGCTGATCCAGAAACCGCTCGGCATCCAGCGCGGCCATGCAGCCGGCGCCGGCCGAGGTAATGGCCTGACGATAGATGTGATCGGCCACGTCACCGGCGGCAAATACGCCCGGAACGTTGGTAGCTGTAGCATTGCCTTCGGTACCGCTCTTGATCTTCAGGTAGCCGTCATGCATGTCCAGCTGGCCTTCGAACAGGCCGGTGTTCGGCGTATGACCAATCGCGATGAAGACCCCGCTCAGGGCGATGTCCTCGGTCCCGCCTTCATTATGCGCAATGCGCATTCCGGTCACACCACTGACGTCACCGAGCACCTCGTCGAGCGTACAGTTCAGCTTGAGCTCGACCTTCCCTTCGGCAACGCGCGCCAGCAGCTTGTCGACCATGATCTTTTCTGCACGGAACACATCGCGGCGATGCACTACGGTGACCTTGCGCGCGATGTTTGCCAGATACAGGGCTTCTTCGACGGCGGTGTTACCGCCGCCGACCACGGCTACATCCTGATTGCGGTAGAAGAAGCCGTCACAGGTGGCACAGGCGGACACGCCCTTGCCCATGAACGCTTCTTCGGACGGCAGCCCGAGATAGCGAGCCGAGGCACCGGTGGCGATGATCAGCGCGTCGCATTGATAGACTCCACTGTCGCCAGTCAGGGTAAACGGGCGCTGGGTCACATCGACCTTGTTGATGTGGTCGAAGACAATTTCTGTCTCGAACCGCTCGGCGTGCTTGCGCATGCGCTCCATCAACTCCGGCCCCTGCACACCCTGATCATCACCGGGCCAGTTGTCGACCTCGGTAGTGGTGGTCAGCTGACCGCCCATCTGCATGCCGGTGATCAACAGCGGCTTGAGGTTGGCACGCGCGGCGTACACCGCAGCACTGTAACCGGCAGGGCCGGAACCCAGAATGATCAGGCGGGAATGACGCACTTCAGACATCAGGACCTCCAAAGCACCGCGCAGGCGGTGGTATCAAGAAAAGGAGCGGCAGACCGGGAAAAGGGGACGAACTCCGGACGCCGCTCGCAAAATGAATTCATAGTTGGCCGGCGTTCTCGGCAAGATAGGCCGCGACGCCCTCGGCGTCAGCCTTCATGCCCTTCTGGCCCTTCCGCCAGCCAGCGGGGCAGACCTCGCCGTGCTCTTCGGTGAACTGCAGCGCTTCGATCAGGCGGACCATCTCGTCCACCTCGCGTCCAAGCGCCAGGTTGTTGACAACCTGATGCTGAACAATCCCTTCACGGTCAATGAGGAAGGAGGCCCGCAGCGCCACACCGTCGGCATGCTCGATACCATAAGAACGGGTGATCTCGTGTTTCACATCGGCGACCATGACAAAGTCCACCGGCCCGATGCCGCCTTTCTCCACCGGGGTATTGCGCCAGGCGAAGTGGGTGTACTGGGAGTCGATCGAGACACCGATCACCTCGACGCCTAGGGCCCTGAACTTGTCCATGCGATTGTTGTGCGCAATGATTTCGGACGGGCAGACGAAGGTGAAGTCCAATGGCCAGAAGAACACCACCACGTACTTGCCACGCAGCGTGGAGGAATCGAAATCCTCGACGATGCTGCCGTTAGCCAGAACCGCCGGCGCGATGAAGTCGGGGGCGGGACGGTTGACCAGTACGCTCATGTAAACTCCTGTGATATCGAGCGGGGCTATCTTAGGGCACCGCCAGCAAGTTAGGTATTCCAATCAGTGCATTGCGTGCATAGTTTACCGCTATCGGCTCGCCGATCACTGTTCTCGATCAAGGAATCACAAACATGAATGCCCCTTTGAATCCGTTACGTGGTCCGGACTACTTCCGCGAGGGCTGGCGCATCATTCGCCGGCCAGGGCTGCGCCGGTTCATGCTCATACCCTTGCTGCTGAATCTGGTGCTGTTCGCCGCGCTGATCGGCTTCGGTGCGCGCCAGTTCAATTACTGGATGGACCGGCTGGTTCCGAGCCTCCCGGAGTGGGCCGGATTCGTCGAATGGTTGCTCTGGCCGCTCTTCGCGCTGGTGGTGATCCTGACGCTCTTCTTCGGGTTCAGCGTTCTGGCGAACCTGATCGCCTCGCCGTTCTATGGATTCCTGGCGGAAAAGATCGCCGAACAGGAGCGTGGCCTGGTGAGCCCGCCGACGACCTATGGCGAGATACTGATGGTGGTGCCTCGCAGCGTCGGCCGGGAGCTGCGCAAGATTGCCTATTACCTGCCGCGATTGCTGGTACTGCTGGCGTTGACGCTGGTCCCGGTGGTGAATCTGGTCGCTTCACCTCTGCTGCTGGCATTTGGCGTCTGGATGATGGCTGTACAGTATGTGGATTACCAGGCGGACAATGACAAGGTCACCTTCATCGACATGCTGCGCTGGATGCGAGGGCGCCGGCTGCTCTCGCTCGGATTTGGTTTGCCGGTGTACTTCGGAATGCTGATCCCATTGGTAAATCTGTTGGTGATGCCTGCCGCTGTGGCCGGCTCGACCATCATGTGGGTGCGGGAACGCGAGCTGCCAATGCCATAAATCGGCAATAATTCCGTCATAAATCGATCACCCATCGGGCGCAGAATGGTCCGATGAAAACACCCTCTTCCCGCCCCCAGCGCTACGCACTGGTCACCGAAACCTATCCGCCCGAAGTCAACGGAGTGGCCAACACGCTCGGCCGACTGTGCGAAGGACTGCTGCAACACGGCCATCAGGTAGAACTGGTGCGTCCGGCCCAGACGGGTGAATACCCGGGTCGGGACGAGGCCGGGCACCTGTCCGAGCAGAGAGTCTTGGGCCTGCCCCTGCCCCGCTACACGGAGCTGCAGGTGGGGCGTAGCGCGCGCCGGCTCCTGACTCAACTGTGGACGCGTCAGCGGCCCGATTCCATCTATATCGCTACCGAAGGGCCATTGGGTTGGTCAGCCTTGCGCGCCGCGCGCCGCCTTGAAATACCTGTGGTAAGCGGCTTCCACACCAATTTCCATCAGTACACCGAGCACTACGGGCTGGGCATGTTCGGCGGCGCGGCGGGCGCGTACCTTCGCTGGTTCCACAATCAGTCAACGCTCACACTCACTGCGAGCCTGACGCAGCAGAATGAACTGGCACGGCTGGGCATTCAGAACCTCGCCATGCTTGGCCGCGGCGTGGACGCCGAGCGCTTCCATCCACGGCACCGCGACGCCGGCTTGCGCAGAAGCTGGCAAGCCGGCGAGCAGGATCTGGTACTGCTGTATGTGGGTAGACTGGCAAGTGAAAAAAATCTGGATCTGCTCGTGCACAGTTGGCGGGCGGTGAGCGAGCAACGCGTCAACAACGAGGGACGCGTGCGACTGGTGATGGCCGGGGCCGGTCCGCTACGTCGCAAGCTTGAGAGACAGCTTCCCGATGCGATCTTTACCGGCAGCCTGACCGGACCGGAACTCGCACGCCTGTATGCCAGCGCGGACATTTTCCTGTTCCCCAGCCTGACCGAAACCTTCGGCAATGTGGTGCTCGAGGCGATGGCATCCGGTCTTGCGGTCAATGCGTTCGACCTGGCAGCTGCCAATCAGCACATCAGCGATCGTTACAGCGGATGCGTCGCGACCGCTGCGGACGAACATCAGTTTCTCGACAATCTGCAATGGCTCATGGCGGACGTGGAAGGGCTTCGCGGCGTACGCCTGCATGCACGACACAGCGCCTGCCAGCTGACCTGGGACGGGATCATTCAGCGCTTCGCCGGGTACCTGCAAAAAGCCGCCGCAACGCGATCGAGCGCGGCGGCCATTGCACCTGCCGGGAGCAGACCCCGCGCCTAGGGCGAAGGGTCCGGTGGATCAGGCGAGGGTTTTCAGCGCTTCCCGGCTGAACGGCAGGATGTCCGCAAAGCGACCTTCGCGCACCTTCTCGGCCCACTGCGGATCGACGATCAGCGCGCGGCCCACTGCGACCAGATCAAACTCGCCCTTGCCCAGACGCTCCAGCAGGCCGTCGATATTCTGCGTCTGCGCAACCTTGTCGGTCTTGACCATGAACTCGAGGAACTCGCCGTCGAGTCCGACGCTACCGACGGTAATGGTCGGCTTGCCGGTGATCTTGCGTGCCCAGCCCGCCAGGTTCAGCTCGGATCCCTCGAACTCCGGCTCCCAGAAACGGCGCTGCGAGCAATGGAAGATGTCCACGCCAGCCTCGGACAGCGGCTTGAGAAATTGCTCGAGCAGCTCGGGCGTGGGTGCGAGGCGGGCGGTGTAATCCTGCTGTTTCCACTGTGAGAAACGGAAGATGATCGGATAATCCGGGCCAACGGCTGCACGCACGGCACGGACGATCTCCACCGCGAAACGGCCGCGGTTTTCCATGCTGCCGCCGTACTCGTCATCACGCTGGTTGCTGGCTTCCCAGAAGAACTGGTCGATCAGGTAACCGTGGGCGCCGTGCAGTTCAATGGCGTCCATACCGATCGCCTTGGCATCCTTTGCCGCCTTGGCGAACGCCTGTACGACGTCATCGATGTCCTGCTTGGTCATCCCATGAACGAGCTTGTTGCCGTCCTTGATCTTGTCCATTGGGCCATAGCCGGGCACTTCACCATTCGGCTCTGTGCCCAGGCGACGCACGTTACCAACATGCCACAACTGCGGAGCGATCTTGCCGCCGACAGCATGGACCGCCTCGACAACTTTCTTCCAGCCGGCCAACGCCTCGTCGCCGTGGAATGCGGGAACATTGGGATACCCATTGGCCGCCTGATGATCAATGGTGGTGCCTTCGGTGATGATCAAACCGACGCCGGATTCCGCGCGACGACGGTAGTATTCAACCACTTGCTCGTTCGGCACGCCACGCGGCGAGAAATTGCGGGTCATCGGGGCCATCACGATGCGGTTATTGAGGGTGAGCGGACCCAGCTCGAACGATTCGAATAAAGGGCGGGTATCTGCGGACATGCGAAAATCTCCTTGTAGATCTGTTTGTATTCAATGCGATGTCAAAAGCTGACCGGTCGTCTCGGTCTGTGTTCAAGGTTGCAACAGGCGCTCGAGTTGCGTGATGAAGGTGCGCAGCGGGCCGACCTGGCGATCGACCTTCATGCGTAACAAGGCACCCTCCCAGGCAGCGCCGATAAACGTGGCCAGCTCCATCGGATCCTGATCGCCAGCGATCTCGCCCCGCTGCTGCGCAGCAGACAGGCATTCGGCGAGTACAGCGCTGGACCGCTGGAGGATGGCACTGGCTGCATAGCCAATAGGCTGGCTTTCATCGGCCTTCTCGTGACAGAGGCTGCCGATGAAGCACTGGTGCGTGGGCTCTTGCTGGTTGGCAAAGTAGCCCACAAGATCTCGATAGAAACGCAGGATCCGCTCGCGGGGCCCGGCGTCCGGCGCACTCAACGCCTGAGCGAAACGCTCCAGCCGAGGAGTGTAATAGAAGTGCAGCGCCTGGATGGCGAAGTCTTCCTTGCTCTCGAAATAGTGATAGAACGACCCCTTGGGCACACCTGCCCCCTGGGTGATCTCCTGCACCCCGGTACCGTTGTACCCCTTGAGCAACATGGCCTCGGTGCCAGCCGCAAGAATGCGCGCGCGTTTATCCTGGATCGTGTTCATGGCGGGCACTATACGACTGGTCATCTTCTGCAGATAGACTCTCGCGCACACATTCATTGCAGTGATGATTAGGGATTAGAGGGGTAGCTGTCAGCTTCAAGCGGCAAGCAGCGAGCAGCAAGCAAGAGGTTGGAGGCTGGAGGCTGGAGGCTGGAGGCTGGAGGCTGGAGGCTGGAGGCTGGAGGCTGGAGGCTGGAGGCTGGAGGCTGGAAAGTTAGAGCGAAGGGTGATGAAGGGGTTACACGTAAAAGCCGAGCGTGGGCTCGGCCTTTACCTGTTGCTTGCAGCTGGCGGCGTGTAGCTCGCAGCTGTCGGCTTCGCGGCTTAGTGGTCGACGCCGCCTTCACCATGGATATGACCATGAGCCAGCTCATCGGCGCTGGCCTCGCGCACGTCGACCACCTTGACGTCGAAGTTCAGGCGCTGCCCGGCTAGCGGGTGATTGCCGTCGACGGTGACTTCATCACCTTCGAGCGCGGTGATGGTGACGATCTGCATGCCGCCATCGGGACCGGAAGCATGAAACTGCATGCCGACTTCCAGTTCGTCGACACCTTCAAACATGTTTCGACCCAATACCGCGACCAGCTCGGGGCTGAATTCGCCGTAGGCATTCTCGGGCTCGACGGACACTTTCAGCGCATCGCCTTCCTGCTTGCCTTCCAGCGCCTGCTCCAGACCCGGAATGATGTTGCCCGCGCCATGCAGGTAAACCAGCGGCGCACCACCGGCAGAGGAGTCGATAACTTCGCCGGCGTCGTTGGTCAGCGTATAGTCGATGGATACGGCCTTGTTGGCGGCAACTTGCATAATCTGGCACCTGTAATGTCGTGAAAAACCGGTGAGTCTACGCCGAATGCGCGATGAACGCACGGATCGTCCCCTGGGGGAACTCGGCGCCTCCTCACGAGGACAATAAGCAATATAGATCAAACAACGGGAAATTCATGTCGAGTCGACTGGTACTGGTCATCAACTGCGGTAGCTCTTCGATCAAGTTCGCGGTGCGCGAAGAAGGCACCAGCCAACCGCTCCTCAGCGGGCTGGCCGAGCGGCTCGGCACGCCACAGGCCTCTCTCCAGTGGCGATTCGACGACGTCAGACAGGATCAGCCACTGGGCGATGCGGACCACGCCCAGGCGCTGGCCCAATTACTCCCGTTGATCGAAGGGCATACCCGGCAGCCGTTGGCGGCAGTTGGTCACCGGGTGGTCCATGGCGGTGAACATTTCACCGGCGCGCGGCTGATCGATGACGAAGTCATTGCTGCAATCGACGCCAGCGCCCCGCTCGCGCCGCTGCACAATCCGGCCAACCTGACCGGCATACGCGCGGCCATGAAGCTGCTCGCCGAGGTGCCGCAGGTCGCGATATTCGATACCGCGTTCCACCAGAGCATGCCTGCGCATGCCTACCGCTACGCGCTGCCGGACGAGCTGTACGCCGTGCACGGGGTAAGGCGCTACGGCTTTCATGGCACCAGCCACCAGTACGTGACCAATCAGGCCAGTCTGCTTACCGGTCGCCAGCCGGGACACGGCGCCTGGCTGAGCGCCCATCTGGGCAACGGCTGCTCGAGCTGCGCGGTACTCGATGGCAAAAGCATGGACACCAGCATGGGCCTGACGCCGCTGGAGGGCCTGGTGATGGGCACCCGTAGTGGTGACGTCGACCCGAATCTGCATGCCCATCTCGCCCGCACACTGGGCTGGGATCTGCCGCGTATCGAACAATTGCTCAACCGTGAAAGCGGCCTGCTCGGCCTGTCCGGTTTGTCCAACGACATGCGCCAGCTCGAGCAGGCGCGTGAGGATGGACACCACGGAGCGCAACTGGCGATCGAGGTATTCTGCTACCGGCTGGCGCGGTCGCTGGCAGGGCTCGCCGTTGCGCTACCGCGGCTGGACGGGCTGATCTTCACCGGCGGCATTGGCGAAAACTCCGCGCTGGTTCGCGCCCTGACACTCCGCCATCTGGCCATCCTCGGACTGCACCTGGACCCGGACGCCAATAGCCGGTTACCCCGCGGCCAGGCCGGATCCGTGCACCGCAGCGGCTCGCCGGCAATTCTGGTCATTCCTACCGACGAAGAGCGCCAGATTGCCGATGAAAGCCTCGGACTGATCGACCGCCTGCGTACTCAGAGCTAACGGGAGCTTTATGCATACTTTCTTCATCGCCCCCACCGGATTCGGCGTAGGTCTGACGTCCATCAGCCTTGGCCTGATTCGTGCCCTGGAGCGGACCGGTCTGCGCGTGCACTTTCTCAAGCCCATCGCCCAGCCGCACGCCGGTGACAAGGGGCCCGAGCGTTCCAGCGAGCTCATCGCCCGGACGCTGGGCCTCACCCCGCCAGAGCCGCTGGGCCTGAGCGAGGTCGAGCAGCGCCTCGCACGAGGCGAGCTCAACGAGGTGCTCGAAGATATCATCAGCCGCTACCAGCAGGCCGCCGAAGGCGCCGATGTGGTGGTGGTAGAAGGCATGGTACCCACCCGGCAGGCCAGCTATGCGGCGCGGATCAACAATCACCTGGCCAAGAGCCTGGACGCGGACGTGATCCTGGTGACTGCCCCCGACCCCAACGATGCCGACATCGCGGCCCTGGCCAACCGGATCGAAATACATGCCCAGACGTTCGGCGGGCCGCGGGACCCAAAGGTGCTAGGGGCCATCGTCAACAAGGTTGAGGGAATCGAGGAAAATCAGGGCTTGCCTACCGAACTGGGCAAGCTCAAACGGACGCTCAAGGAGTATGCGCAGGCGCTGAAACAACAGTCGAAGGTGCTCGATACCGAAGATTTCCGCCTGATCGGCTGCATTCCCTGGAAGGACGAACTCAACGCCCCGCGCACCGGCGACGTTGCCGAACTGCTGGGCGCACACATTCTCAATGAAGGTGAAATCCGCACACGGCGGGTGGCTGACATTTCACTGTGCGCGCGTACCGTGCCGAACATCATCGAGCGGCTCAGGCCGGGAACGCTGATCGTCACGCCGGGCGATCGCGACGACGTGTTCATCGCCAGCAGTCTCGCTTCGCTGGCGGGCACGCCGCTGGCCGGGGTGCTGCTCACCGGAGGCATCAGTCCTGACAGTCGCGTCATGCGGCTATGCAAGCCGGCGCTGGAAAGCGGTCTGCCGGTCATGACCGTCAACACCAACAGTTTCAACACCGCTACCCAGCTTGACCGCATGAATCGTGAGATTCCGGTGGATGACATCGAGCGCGCCGAGATGGTCACCGACTACGCCGCATCACATATTGACCATGCCTGGCTGCAGGAGCGTTGCGGCAAGCCACGCGAACTACGCATGTCCCCACCGGCGTTTCGCTATGAGCTGGTGCGCCGGGCGCAGAAGGCCAGAAAATGCATCGTGCTACCCGAGGGCGACGAGCCGCGCACGATCCAGGCGGCGGCGATCTGCCAGCGCCGGGGCATCGCCGATTGCGTGCTGCTGGCCAAACCCGAAGCTGTCGAGGCGGTCGCCCGTGCCCAGCACATCAGCCTGCCCGAGGGGCTGCGGATTCTTGACCCGGAGGTCGTTCGGCAACGCTACGTCGAACCCATGGTGACGCTGCGTCAGGGCCGCGGACTGAACGCGCCGATGGCGCTGCAACAACTCGAGGACAACGTCGTGCTCGGCACCATGATGCTGGCGCTCGACGAGGTACATGGTCTGGTTTCCGGCGCGGTACACACCACGGCGAATACCATTCGGCCGGCTTTCCAGCTGATCAAGACGGCGCCCGGCTACAACCTGGTGTCCTCGATCTTCTTCATGCTGCTACCGGATCAGGTGCTCGTTTACGGCGACTGCGCGGTCAACCCCGACCCCAATGCCGAAGAGCTTGCCGAAATTGCCATCCAGAGTGCGCGCTCGGCGGAATCCTTCGGTATCCCTGCGCGCGTGGCGATGATCAGCTATTCAACCATGGAGTCCGGCACTGGCGCGGACGTGGAGAAGGTGCGCGAGGCCACTCGCATCGCGCGGGAGCGCGAGCCGGGATTGTTGATCGACGGGCCGCTCCAGTATGATGCCGCCGCCATCGCCAGCGTGGGCCTGCAAAAGGCACCAGACAGCCCGGTGGCCGGCAAGGCCACTGTGTTCGTGTTCCCTGACCTCAATACTGGCAACACGACGTACAAGGCAGTGCAGCGCAGCGCCAACGTGGTCAGTGTCGGTCCGATGCTGCAGGGCCTGCGCAAGCCGGTGAACGATCTGTCGCGCGGCGCACTGGTCGACGATATCGTGTACACCATCGCGCTGACGGCAATCCAGGCCGACAATTCCAAATAAAACCGCCCCAGGCCCTGCCTCCGGGGCCCTGTGAACGAGTGTTCGCCCATGCTGAGCTTTCTCCCCGCCGCGATTCGCGGGAGCCTGTCTGCCTTATTATTGATGCTCAACACCCTGCTCTGCTTCAGCGTGCTGCTGCCACTGGCCTTGATCAAGCTGCTGCCCTGGCGCCCGCTGCAGAAGGGCTGCACGGTTCTGCTGATACGCATCGCAGAATTCTGGATTCTCTGCAACAGCGGCTGGATGAAGCTGGCCGGACGCACCGAATGGGACGTCACCGGACGCGATCAGCTGGAATACGATGGCTGGTATCTGGTCATCAGCAACCACCAGAGCTGGGTCGATATTCTTGCACTGCAACACAACCTCAACCGGCGCATGCCCATGTTGAAGTTCTTTCTCAAACAGGAGCTGATCTGGGTTCCGGTCATCGGCATCTGCTGGTGGGCGCTCGATTTTCCGTTCATGAAACGCTACACCAAAGCGTATCTGGACCGGCATCCGGAAAAGGCTGGCCAGGACGTTGCCGCTACACGACGCGCGTGCGAGAAGTTCAAGACGACACCGGTCGCGGTGTTCAATTTCCTGGAAGGCACTCGTTTCACCCAGGCCAAGCACGATCAGCAGCAGTCCCCCTTCCGCTACCTGCTCAAGCCCAAATCGGGCGGCGTGGCTTTCGTACTCGACGCAATGGGCACACAGCTGCGATCGCTGGTGGACATCACCATCCATTACCCGGATGGCAATCCTACCTTCTGGGATCTGCTCAGCGGGAAGGTTCGCAAGGTGGTCATGCGCTGCCAACTGAAGCCGATACCGGCGCAGTTCCTGGGCAAGGATTACCAGAACGACGAGGCGTTTCGCAGCGAGTTCCAGGCGTGGATCAACGGCCTGTGGGAAGAAAAGGATGCACAGCTCGAACGGCTGCACCGGGAGCATCCGCCACGTCGGACCTGAAGCCCGACGTGGCGAACGCGGCGCGCCTTACTGCATCGGCCGCAGGTTGATCTCGACACGGCGGTTGCGTGACCGGCCTTCCTGGGTGTCGTTGGAGGCGATCGGCTGGCTGGGACCCACGCCACGGCTGCTGATGCGCGCGCCGGATACGCCCTGCCCGGTGAGATAGGAAGCCACGCTGGTAGCACGTTGCTGCGACAGGCGCATGTTCAGCTCGAGCGAGCCGGTGCTGTCGGTGTGGCCGACGATGTCCACGCCGTTGCGGTCGAATTCCTTGAACACCTTCACCAGCGAATTCAGCGTCGGGTAGAAGCTGCTGGCGATATCTGCCGAGTTGCTGGCGAACGTGATGTTGCCCGGCATGACCAGCTGGATGTCGTTGCCATTACGGACCACCTGCACGCCGGAACCGGAGAGCTCCTGACGCAGGCGAGCTTCCTGCTGATCGACGTAGTACCCATAGCCCGCTCCGGCTGCGCCGCCTACGGTGGCCCCGATCAGCGCGCCCTTGCCGCGATCCTTCTTGCTGGAGGTGGCAGCCCCGACAATGGCACCGGCAGCAGCGCCGCCCAGGCCGTAGATGGATGACTTGCCTGCCTGCTGTTGCCCGGTATACGGGTTGGTGGTGCAGCCAGCGAGCAGAGCCGAGCACAGGCCGGCGACGATCAAACCTTGAATTTTCATCTAGTACGTTCCTTTCATGGGTGCGGCATGGCCGAAGATTACCTGATTAACGCAGCTTCGGTAGCGTCTCAGAGCACAAATCGGACGAATACTCAGGCGCGGATGAACGGATTCTCGCGGATTTCTTCGCCCAGCACCGTATCCGGCCCGTGACCGGTCACCACCACCGCCTGCTCATCAAGCGTATACAGGCGCTGGCGAATCGAGCGCTCGATCTGCTGATAGTCGCCACCCCATAGGTCGGTACGGCCTATGCCGCGCCGAAAGAGGGTGTCGCCGGCAATCAACAGGCGGTCCTGCGGAAACCAGAAGCTCATCGAGCCGGGCGTATGGCCGGGCGTGTGCAGCGCGACCCCGCATCCGCAGGCGAGCTCTTCGTCGTCCTGCAGCCACTGATCCGGTGCCGGTACGGGCGTATACGGCACACCGAACAGGCGGCACTGCATCTCGAGATTGTCCCAGAGAAACTGATCGTCCTTGTGCAGATGCAGTGTCGCTCCGGTGGCCTTCTTCATCTCGCCGGAGGCGAGAAAATGATCCAGGTGGGCGTGCGTATGGATAATGCTCACCACCTTGAGCCCCAGTGCATCCAGACGATCCAGAATCAGCTGATGATCGCCACCCGGATCGATCACGATGGCTTTCTTCGTCAGCGGGTCGCCGACAATGGTGCAGTTGCAGCCCAGCGGGCCGACCGGGAAGGTTTCACGAATCAATGAAGTGCTGACTGCGGTCATGGGTATCCGATGGAAGAGGTTGGCGGGTCAGCCGAAAGCATGGCCCCACGCCAACGCTTAATCAACCCCGGACAGGCTGCGCGCCGGCATGATCAGATACGCCACCAGTGTCTCGGCGCACGCCTCGATGGCGCCCTCGGTGATCATTTCGTATCCGTGGGTGTTTTCGGTCGGTATTGCCAGGCAGCCTGCCTGGGCAGACGCCCCGGAGACCAGAACCGCGCTTGCGTCCGACGCAAAGCCGGGCATCAGCGCCGGCTGCGGGCAGTAGCCGCAGTCGGCGGCGGTGAGCAGCAGGGCGTCGGAGACCAACCTGCTGTAATACCCCTTCTGATCCCCGGTCAGCACGATCGGGTCGTTGCTCAGATGAGTGTCATACTCCTGCGCAACCGGACCTACCTCGATTGCAATGCACACCTCACCAGGCAGCGTGCGCGCGGCATACTGAGCACCGGCATTGGTCTCCTCCTCGCTGCTGGTAAACACGAAATAGACGTCGCCGCCCAGCTCCTCTCGGCGTGAACGCAGCGACCGCGCGGCACACAGCGCGGCGAGGATCGGCGCCCGGTCATCGAGGAAATGCGCCGCGACCGCATCGTGAACACGAAACGGTTTTCGCCAGTGCTGACTGAGCACTACCCGGGTACCTGCGCGAATACCCAGCTCGCCCAGCTCCGCCTTGGTCCGCCGGGTAATGACATGCACATCGTTCCAGCCGACATCGCCGCTCAGCACATGCTGGGACTGGGGCGTGGCGGAGGTACCGTGCATGGTGCCGAAGGACAGCACGCCCGGAACGATTTCCCGATTGCCCATGACATCGACCGGACACATCCCGAAATTCGCCGGAAACGCGCCGCCCAGGGCGAAAACTCGAAGCCCGCCGTCCTCGTCGATGCGCTTTATGACCATGGCTATTTCATCGAGGTGCGCCATGACGCGAATGGCCGGTGCATCCGGATCGCGCCCCTCCAGCCGGCCGATCAGGTTGCCTGCCTGATCGCTCCAGACCGCATCGCAGACCGGCTCCAGTTCGCGCCGGCAGAGTGCGACCACCTCTTCTTCCTGCCCGCCAGGACCTCTGGCCAGCAGCAGTTCTTCGAGTAATGCCCAGTTTTCCTGATTCGCCATATCGCCTCCGTCGCAGGCTGAACACGCCGGTTCGGGTAGATGCGTTTCCCGTTCCGACCGTTCCAGCCGAAGGCGGGTTCCGCTAGGCGCGGGTGGCGACCGCCACCTCGGATTCGTCGATCAGGGTATGCACGACGACGCTGCCGACGATGTCGCCTTCGACGTTCACGGCGGTCCTCACCGTGTCGAGCAACCGGTCGATCGGCAGAAGGATGGCGATCGCCTCGGCCGGCAGCCCCACCGCCTGCAGCACCATGACCATGGTGACCATCCCGGCGCTGGGGATCCCTGGTGCACCGGTCGACGCGACCATCGCGGTGAAGAACACCACCATCTGCTGAGCGAAACTCAGTTCGATCCCCATCAGATTGGCGACGAACAACGCGGCAGCCGCCTCATACAAGGCGGTGCCGTCCATGTTCATGGTCGCTCCAAGCGGCAGCACGAAGCCGGCGACGCCTGGCCGTACCTGGAGATTGTCCTGCGCGCAACGCATGGAGATGGGCAGGGTCGCGGCGCTGGAGCTGGTGGCGAAGGCGGTGATGATCGCTTCGCGCGAACCACGCCAGAACCATAGCGGCGACTTGCGCGCGACGACCCAGAGAATCCCGGGAAGCACGACGATGCCATGGAACAGCGTGGTGGCGAATACCAGCACGATGAAGCCCAGCACCGCGGTGAGGAGACTGACGTCCTGCTCGGCCACCATGCGGATAAGCAGTGCAAGAATGCCCAGCGGTGCCAATCGCATGATCCAGCCGACGATGCGCATGAGCAGTTCGAGAAACTCCTGCAACACCGCAAGAATATTGCCGTAGCGCGCCCCACCGGCCACCAGTGCGATGCCGAGGACGATGGCGAACACCACGATTGAGAGGATGCTGTTGTTAGCGAAGGCGGTGAAGGGATTCTGGAACAGATTGGCGAAAAAGTGCTGAAAGAACTCCGGTAGCGTCAGCTGCCGGGCCTCGAACGACGTCATCGCATCCTCGAACAGCGTCAACGACAGTCCCGCTCCGGGCTTGAAGATGTTCGCTGCGATCAGCGCCACCAGCATCGCCAGCGACAGCGTGGCAACGAAATAGACCAGGGTGGTAATCCACACGCGATGAACCTGATGATGGGCCTGCAGGTTGGCTACGCCGACGACGATCGAGGTGAAGATCAACGGCACCAGAATCATCTTCAGCAGCCCGATGAACACGCTGCCCACCAGCGTGCTGGCATACAGCACCGAGCTGCGTGCAGTGGCCTCCTCCGGCATCGCGCCGACCAGCCAGCCGATTAGCAGGCCCAGGCAGGCGGCGATGAGAATCTGTTGATTGAGACTGGGCATGCACGGGCTCCTTGTTTGCATCACCCGCGCAGATTAGCGCATTTTGCTAGCCGAGCAGACCCAATGCCTTGGCTTGCGCCACCGCCTGGGTGCGCCGGGCCACACCCAGCTTGTTGTTGATCCGCCGCGCGTGGCTTTTCACCGTATGCAGCGAAATGAACAACGCTTCGCTGATCTGCTGATTGGAATAGCCCTGTGCGATGCATCGCAGCACATCGAGCTCACGGCTGCTCAGCGGCTCGCGCAAGGTCGCGGCATGGGCCTGCCCGGTGGGTCCCGGCAGG
Source organism: Halopseudomonas nanhaiensis (assembly GCF_020025155.1). NCBI lineage: Bacteria > Pseudomonadati > Pseudomonadota > Gammaproteobacteria > Pseudomonadales > Pseudomonadaceae > Pseudomonas > Pseudomonas nanhaiensis. Next base: position 628,194 of record NZ_CP073751.1, on the reverse strand, counting down.
GAGGGCAGCATTGCCAGCAGCTGGTCACGGACAGGACTGGTCGGCGCCTCCGCCAGCGCGACGGCCAGATCAGGCGGGCTCTGGCGTACCAGAAGCAGGAACGGGTCGACGATCTGCTGCGGCGCGGCAATGCTCAGGGCGGCCCGCAGGGCGGCACTTGCCTCGCTCACGCGTCCGACATGAAACAGCAGCCGGCTCAGATGTACCTGGACGATCACCACCTGCAGACCTTCCCCGGCGCGCTGCAACCTCACCAGCAGCCCACGCAGCGTGCGCTCGCAGGCGGCCTGATCACCGCGCAACCACAGCAAGCGGGCGTGGACCAGCTCGATGTACGCCGCCAGCGCATGATGAAACGGCGGCGGCGCTGCCGAATCATCACCGCAATAGGTCTGCAGGAGTCGCGGGAGCCACTGGTCTGCCAGCTCGCGCCGACCGTTACTCATCCACAGATCGCATTTGAGCGCCGTCAGCCAGCCCAGGTGCAGCACAGGCGGGACATCCCACATGTGCATCAAACGTTCGGCCTCGGTCAGGGTGTCGAAGCCATCGCCCAACGTTTCGCGTCGCCGCCCCAGCAGGCTGGCCTTGATGCAGTAGCCCAGCAGCGCCTGCACATCACGACAGCGGCGAGCCTCACCGATACCCGCGTCGAGCAGGGCCACCGCGTGCGGCAGGTCGCCCTGCAATCCCACCAGATAGCCTTCGTACATGGCAAGCCGGGCACGGACGCAGAGTCCGTCGGGATACTCCTCGGCGTTCAACAGGCTGCGCTGCCCGTGGACCGTCCGGCGCGCCCGATCCACCAACCCGCGTGCCTGCTGCACGCGCGCGCGCATAAGCTGCGCCTGCGCCTCGAATAGCGGGTTACCGGTTCGCTGCGCCTGGGTTACCGCATCACGCACCCACTGCCGCGCATCGTCCATGCGCTGTTCCACCAGACTGATCTCGGCGAGCGTCAGGAGCGCGATCAGCCGGCTGCCGGGCGCGGCCTCGTCGAGCGAAGTCAGCGCTTCATGCAGGCATTGCTTCGCAAGCGCCAGCTGCCCCGACTGCCGCGCAAGATACCCCTTGAGCGTCAGTGCCAGAGCGAACAGGTCCCGCTGGCGGTGTGCATCGGGCTGCGGCAGAAAACCACCTAGACGCTCGAGCATGTGCTCGGCATCTTCCAGTTGCCAGGCGAGCGCGAGCGTCCAGGCATGCACCAGAACCAGGCGCTCGCTGCTCGCCTGCAGCATGATCGGCAACTCAGCCTTCCAGCGCAGCAGCTGGGCTACCGGCTGCTCGGCCAGCAGCTGATCGAGTGGCAACGCCTGAACCAGACTCGCCGCCTCGTCCGGTCGTTCAGCGGCCAGCGCGTGTTCGATGGCCTCGGTGATCAAGCCCTGCCCGGCGAACCACTGGCAGGCCCGCCGGTGAATACGCAGAGATCGTCCGGCCTCCGCTGCGGCAACGCGGTTGCGCAGCACTTCGGAGAAAAGATGGTGAAACCGGTACCAGTGGCCCTGGGCATCGAGCGGCACCAGAAACACGCGGTGACGGACCAGATGCTCGATGATCTGCGCACTGTCGGCGCTGTCTCGAACGCTGTCGCACAAGGGCGCACAAAAGCGCTCGAGCCAGGCCGCATCGTGCAGGAACGCCTGCACCTCCGGCGGCTGTCGCAGCACCACCTCTTCGAGCAGATAGTCATTGATCAGCGGGCCTGGCGCCTTGGGCAGGGTGAACGGCCGGAACACGCCGGCGGACTGCTCCGCGGCGATGGCCATCAGGCGCAGCCCGGCGAACCAGCCCTCATTGCGCTGCAGAATGTGCCTGGCCCATTCCGGATCAGGCTCGGTAATGCCGGCACACCGAAGGAAGTCCGCAGCGGCCTCGTTGGACAGCCGCAGATGCTCCTCGCCGAGTTCGAACACCTGATTGCCCAGCCTCAGGCGCGCCAGGTGCCAGTCCGGCCGCTGCCGGCTGGTCAGCATCAGTTGAAAGTGCTCCGGTAGACGCTCGAGTAGCAGCGCACACAGGCGGTCGCACTGCGCTCCCTGAACCAGATGGTAGTCGTCGAGCACTAGCACTACCCGATCCGGCATATGGCGACCAGCAGCCTGGCAGCGTGCGTCCAGCGAGGCAAGCAGTGCCTGGGTAAGTGCTTCAAGGTCGATCAGCTGCTGACTATGCGCCTGTTCCAGCCATGTCAGTTGTTGTTCGCCGAGCCTGGGAAACAGGCTCTGCAACCCGCAGATCAGCGTGCGCAGGAACTGGCTGGCGCTGGCATCGCGATGATCCAGGGCAAGCCACACGGATTTCCACGTCTCAGGCAACTGCTCACAGTACTCGGCGGCGAGCGTGCTCTTGCCGAAACCTGCCGGAGCGGTAACGAGGATCAGTCTGCGTCGGGCGGAATCGCGCAGAAGCTGGACAAGCTGCGGGCGAGGCAAATGGTCCGCCGGAAGCGGTGGGCGGAAGCTTTTGCCCGGATGAAGCGGGATCGGGGAGGCCATGCCGGCAGTTTATCCACTGCGGCGCGGTTCGGTTATATCGATTTGTAACAGGCAGACACGACAAAACCCCGCCGGCATGCGCCGGCGGGGTTCATGCACGCTCGATCAGCGTACGCCGGACTGGCGCAGTGCCGCCGGGGTGAACTCGTTCGAGTTGGCCTTGTAGTCGTAGTTGTAACCGCGGCTTTCCTCGTTGTACATGCCCATGGCCAGATAGCGCCCCGCTACCAGGTCATACAGGGTTTCCAGCGCGTAGCCAGGAACCTGTGCATCGTAGCGATGCAGGGTGTGCGCTTCGGCTACACGCCACAGCTCGCCACGAGCGTCGTAATGGTCGATGTGCGCGGCCTGCCAGGAGTCCTCGTCAATGAATACGTGACGCTGGGCGTAGATGTGGCGCTGATCAGCCTTCACCTTGGCCTTCAGTTCCCACACGCGATGCAGCTCGTAACGGGTCAGGTCCTGATTGATGTGGCCGGCCTTGATCACGTCGGCATACTTGTACTTCGGCGACTCCAGCTCATAGCTGTTGTACGGGATGAAGATTTCCTTCTTGCCTACCAGCTCCCAGTCGTAACGATCCGGTGCGCCGTTGTACATATCGAGGTTGTCAGAGGTACGCAGGCCATCGGCTGCGGTACCTGGACCATCGTAGGACACCTGCGGTGCACGACGGACGCGACGCTGACCGGCGTTGTAGATCCAGGCCATGCGCGGCGTTTCGACCTGATTGATGGTCTCGTGGACCAGCAGCACGTTACCGGCCAGACGGCCCGGGTCGGTCACCTGCTGTTTGAAGTAGTACAGGATATTGCCCATGCGCGCCGCGTCGTAGTCGGTCAGCGCCTGCGGCACCACGTACTGCTCATTGAAACGCACGATGGTGAAGTTGCCATTGGTCTGCGGCGTTGCCTGAGTCAGCACGCGCTCCATCGAGTGGCCGCGATAGCGGGTGATCTGGTTCCAGATCACTTCCAGACCGTCCTGCGGAATCGGGAAGGCATTGGCCAGCTTGTAGTTCTCCAGACCGTTGCCGCCCTGCACCAGACGCGTGTTTACCGCGTTTTCGCGAGTGGCTTCATTGACTTCGTCAGGCAGCACGATGCTGCGACGGGTCGGGTACACCGGCATCTTGTAGCTGTCGGGATACCGCTTGAACATCGCGATCTGACCCGGAGTCAGCTGCTCGGCATACTGCTCGTAATTGGCAGCAGTAATGACGAACTCGGGCTTGTCATCGGCGTACGGATTGGTCATGAATCCGTTCTGCACCGGTGCGGCGTCCTTGGCCAGACCGCCGGTCCACTCGGGAATCGTGCCGGAGGCGTTGCCGGCTTTTTCTGCCCCTACCGGAGTGAGGCTCTTGCCGAGTTCAGCGGCTTGCTGCTCGGAAACGGCTGCGTTCGCTGCACCGGCCGCCAGGGCCCATGCCAGAACAGCCGAAGAAAGAAGGGTTGGCTTCATGGTTTTGCTCTGCTTTGCTTGGGGCCGGGACGGACGTCCAGGCGTTGAACGATGCAGGTGCCGCCACGCGGTGCGCATACGACCCTGATTCGGTCGCGAACTATAGCCAAGCGCCATGCCGGACGTGATCAGTCCAAAGTATGAATTGAGCCAACCTGAAGAAATGTCGCGGCGCCAAAAGCACGCCGCCAAAATCACAGCGAGCCGTGGAACGGCAACGACGCGCCAGGCGGAGAAGCAGGCCCGGCCGGAGTGTTACCCCGACCGGGGTCGAGCCCGAAAGCGCTACAGCGTAGACAGAAAGGGGGCTTGAGCCTCCTGCCACTCGGCGATCTCGCCGCGGATACGCTTCTTGTCCAGCTTGCCGACGCTGGTTTTGGGTATTTCGGTAACACTGGCTATCTGCGTCGGCACAGCCCACTTGTTGATGCGGCCTTCGTCGACGAACGGCTTGAGGTGATCGCGCAAAGTCTTCGCATCCATTTCGTATCCCTCTGCCGCCACGATCAGCGCAAACGGGCGCTCGTCCCACTGCGGATCAGGCACGCCAACCACCGCGACTTCCTTGACTGCCGGACTGGTGCTGATCAGATCTTCCAGCTCGAGCGAGGATATCCACTCGCCACCGGTCTTGATCACATCCTTGATGCGATCGCGGATTTCGATGAAGCCCATACTGTCGATAGCTGCCACGTCACCGGTGTGCATCCAGCCGTGTTCCCACAGCTCGTCACTCTTCTCCGGCTCGCGGAAATAGCCCTGGGTCAGCCACGGAGCGCGCAACACCAGCTCGCCCTGGGTCTTGCCATCGTGTGGCAGAAATTCGCCCTTGGCATTCATCAGGCGCGCTTCGACCAGAGGAACCGGGACACCGGCCTTGATCTTGTAGGTCGCGCGCTCGTCTTCACTGCCAGCCTCGAGCTCGAGGTTGACGTAGCCACTGGAGATGAGCGGGCAGGTTTCGGACATGCCATAGGCCGCCGACAGATGCATTCCCTGCTTCCTGGCCGCTTCGTACAGCCCACGGTTCAGCGCACTGCCGCCGATGATGACTTTCATGCCGCCGAAATCGTGACCCTTGGCACTGGGCGTGTTGAGCACCATCTGCAGAATCGTCGGCACGCAGTGGGAGAACGTCACCTTCTCCTGCTTGATCAGCTGGACCAGCAGCTCCGGCTCGTAACGCCCCGGGTAGACCTGTTTTACGCCAAGCAGCGTCGCGGTGTACGGGATGCCCCAGGCGTGAACATGGAACATCGGCGTGATCGGCATATACACGTCGCGGTTGCCGAGCATGCGGACGGTATCCAGTCCGCCGAGTGCGCCTGCCTGTGTCAGGGTATGCAGCACCAGCTGGCGATGACTGAAATACACACCTTTCGGATTGCCCGTGGTACCGGTGGTGTAGAAGGTGGTGGCCACCGAGTTCTCGTCGAAATCAGCGAATTCGTACTCCGGCTGTTCGGCCGCAAGCAGCTGCTCGTACTCACCCACCAGGCCGGGCAGATCGGCGGTCTTGTCATCGCCATCGGTCAGCAGGATGGTCTTCTCGACAGTGGTCAACTGACCTTCGATCGCCTTGTAGATCGGCACGAATTCGCTGTTGATCAGCACGAAGATGTCTTCGGCGTGATTCATCGTGTAGAGAATCTGTTCGGGCGACAGGCGGATATTGATGGTGTGCAGAACAGCGCCGAGCATCGGCACGGCGAACATCATTTCCAGATAGCGGTGACTGTCCCAGTCCATCACCGCGACCGTCTGGCCCGGCTTGACGCCGGCCTTGGTCAGCGCGTTGGCCGCACGGCAGATGCGCTGATAGAAGGTGGCGTAGTCGTAGCGGCTGATATCGCGATAGACGATTTCCTGGCTGCGCTCGTAGCGTCGACCCGACAACAGCAGGTTCTTGATCAGCAACGGAGTTGAATAGGCCGACTCGGTCGGCTTGAGCACGCGGGTAGTGAGCATATGTGTGACCTGATCTTCTTGGGATTGTAGGGGTCGGGTCGCGCAGCGAGGCGCGCCATGTGGAGCACTATAGCCAAGCTATCGAATAGCCACCTATCACTCCAAAGTATGAACCTGATCATACTCGGCCCGCCTCGTATTAATAAGGGTATACTTCGCCGCATAAAGTCGCTTGATGACTTTCTATACACAATTGGTCATGCAGGAGTTCAAGATGTCTCAGAACGATATCGTCATTGTCAGTGGCGTGCGCACCCCCATGGGTGGCTTTCAGGGCAGCCTGTCGAGCGTCTCGGCAGTCGATCTGGGTGCCCTGGCCATTCGCGAAGCAGTATCGCGTGCCGGCATCGCGCCGACGGATGTGCAGGAAGTCATCATGGGCTGCGTGCTGCCAGCAGGTCTCAAGCAGGGTCCTGCCCGCCAGGCATCGCTCAATGCAGGGTTGCCTGCAGCGACCGGCTGCACCACCATCAACAAACTTTGCGGCTCCGGCATGAAGGCGGTGATGCTGGCGCATGACGCGCTCAAGGCGGGCACCAATCAGGTCATGGTCGCCGGCGGCATGGAGAGCATGTCCAACGCGCCCTACCTGATGGAAAAGGCTCGCAGCGGCATGCGCATGGGCCACGCCGAAATCAAGGACCACATGTTCCTCGACGGCCTGGAAGACGCTCGCACCGGTCGTTTGATGGGCTCCTTCGCTCAGGACACGGCCGACAAGAACGGCGTGACGCGCGAAGAGATGGACGCCTACGCCATCGAGTCGCTCAAGCGCGCCAAGGCGGCGATCGACAATGGTTCGCTGGAAAGCGAGATCGTCCCGGTCACGGTGCAAACCCGCAAGGGTGAAGTCGTCGTGAAGGACGACGAACAGCCGCACAACGCCAATATTGAAAAGATCCCCGGGCTCAAGCCCGCATTCCGCAAGGACGGCACCGTCACCGCGGCCAACGCCAGTTCGATTTCCGACGGCGCCAGCGCAGTGGTTCTGATGACCGCAGCCGAAGCCGAGCGCCGCGGCCTGAAGCCGCTGGCTCGTATCGTCGGCCATGCTACCCAGAGCCAGGACCCGAGCGAGTTTACTCTCGCCCCGATCGGCGCCATGGCCAACCTGTTCGACAAGACCGGCTGGAGCAAGGACGAGGTCGACCTGTTCGAAATCAACGAAGCTTTCGCCATGGTCACCATGTTGGCGATGCGTGAGCACGGCCTCGACCATGCCAAAGTCAACATTTACGGCGGCGCCTGCGCCCAGGGCCACCCGGTCGGCTCTACTGGTTCGCGCATCATCGTCACGTTGATCAATGCGCTGCAGAAGACCGGCGGCAAGCGCGGCGTCGCATCGTTGTGTATCGGCGGCGGCGAAGCGACGGCAGTGGCGATCGAACTGATCTGATTAGGTTTCCCTGAGACAGATCCGGGCCGCCCCAACCGGGCGGCCTTTTTTTTAGCGACTGCCGCCCTACCGCCCGGGGCCTTCAGGCCTGGCATCAGCCTGCAAATCGACGCCCAGCGCCGCGTCGGCCAGCACCACCGGGTAACCCTGCGAACAGCGTTCTACCCGAGCTTGCACCCCATAGGTTCGCTGTAGCGCTTCGGGCGTGATCAAGTCAGCCGGAGTGCCGGTTCGGCATTGCCCCTCGCCTCCCAATAACACGACATCGCTGGCGAAGCGCAGCGCCAGATTCAGATCGTGGCAGGCGAACAGAGCGATACGCTGCTCACGCTCGACGTATTCCTTCACCACTTCCAGCACCTTCAACTGCCAGCGCAAGTCCAGTGCACTGGTAGGCTCGTCGAGAAGCAACAGCAATGCACGACGGACCAGCGTCTGCGCCAGCCCAACCATCTGCCGCTGCCCGCCGGACAGCTGCGCCAACTGACGAAGGAGAAGCGGCGTGATGTCGAGTCGCGCCGACACGGCTTCGATCTCCCGCACACTCTCATCTGCAGTCATCCCGGCCAGGCGCGCCGATCCCAAGAGCAGTTCGTACACCACCAGCGAAGAAGCTTGCGGCAGGGTTTGCGGCAGGTAAGCCAGGTTTCGGTGACGGTCAACGACGCTCATCTGGCCTACCTGTTCGCCGTTAAGCGCGACGCGTCCGGTGGACGGTTGCACCCCGGCGAGGGCACGGATCAGCGTCGACTTGCCCGCACCGTTGGGCCCGAGTAGCGCCACCAGTGACCCGCCCTCGACCGGTGCCAGCGAAACAGCTCGAAGCACCACATGTTTGCCATACGAGCACGACAGTTGATCGATATGCAGCATCACCACTGCCCTCGCTGACCGCGCGCGGTAATCAAGACGATGAATAGCGGCACCCCGACCAGAGCGGTCACCAGACCGACCGGCAGTATCACGCCCGGCAGCAGGCTGCGGCTGGCGACCGACGCCAGCGAGAGCAACAGTGCGCCGGCCAGGGCGCTACCCGGCAGAAAGAAGCGGTGATCCTCTCCGAGCAACAGGCGAGCAACATGCGGGCCTACCAACCCGATGAAGCCGACTTCACCAACGAAAGCGGTAGCCACCCCCGTCAGCACGCTGACACGGATGAATACGGCGACTCGCAACCGGCCGACCGCTACCCCCAGACTTGCCGCCTGAGCTTCCCCGCTGCGCAACAGGGTCATGGGCCAGGCCTGCCGCCAGGCGAAGAACATGCACAACGCAAACGCCACAGCGAGCAAAGCGGCTCGGTCCAGACTGGAGCGAGCCAGACTGCCCAACGTCCAGTACACGATCTGCTGAACTGCCTCGGCGTCGGCAAGAAACTGAATCAGGCCGACCAGCGCGTTGAGGCCGAATAGCAGCGCAATGCCGAATAGCACCAGGGTATGCACGGCCGTACCCAGCACCCGGCTCACCAACAGCAGCAGGGCGCAGGCCGCCGCTGCGCAGAAACTGGCGGCGATCGGCAGCAGCACGGTCTGGCTGAGTCCGGACCAGTGTGCGCCGAACACGATGACCAGCGAAGCTCCCACCGTTGCCGCGGCACCGATACCCAGGGTGAACGGACTGGCCAATGGATTGTTCAGCGCGGTTTGCATCTCTGCGCCAGCCAACCCCAGACTGGCGCCGACCAGCAGTGCCATCAGTGCGTAGGGCAGCCGCAGCTCAAGAATCACTACCCGATTCAAGGTATCAGCGGTTTCCAGACCCAGAATCGCTTCGAGCACCTCTACGCCGCTGAGCATCACAGGACCGACCGATAGGTCGATGATGAACGAGGCGATGCTGAGCACCAGCAATGCCGCGAGCACCGCCGCACGCTTGAATATCAGTCGTCGATAGGCTTGTGACAGAGCTGTGCTCACAACATCACCCAATACGTGCCGGGCAGCGCTACGGGTTGAAAGCGCTGCTGCATGGTCTGCAGCGTCTGTGCGGGATCGACGTCAGCGAACGCAGCCGGATGCAGCCATTTCGCCAACACCTGCACCGCAACGATATTGAACGGGGTGTTGTAGAAATCGTGCCAGATGGCCGCCACCTTGCCGTTGGCTAGCGTGGGGACTCGCGACAACGGTGGCTCCTCGACCAGCTTGCGCAGCGTGGTGCGCGCTGCTGTTTCGCTAACTCCCGGCCCCATCGCCACATACTTTGCGCCGCGCTCGAACGAGCTTTGTGACCCGACTCCGCTGGCCACGTAAAGGTCGGCGGGACGCGTCATCAGCAGTTCGAGGCTGATCGTTCCGACTGCCCCAGGCAGCAGGTTCGACGCCAGGTTTTGACCGCCGGCCGCATCGAGCAGATTGGCCAGCATGCCGCGGGCCATGGTCTCGCAACACACGTCGGACAGCCCGGCGCGACTGTGCAGGAACACGGTCGGACGCTCGGTTACGGTGTCCAGCCGCGTGCGAATGTCGTCCAGCTGGGCCTGGTAGTAAGACACGAACTCTTGCGCAGCATCTTCCCGATCCAGCAGCCAACCCAGCAGCTCGATGCTGCGCGGCGTATGTCGCAGCGGCTCGTTACGAAAGTCGACGAAGGCTACCGCGACTCCCGCGGCTTCGAGCTGCTCAACTAGCCTCGTCTCGCCTGCACCCGGGCCATGACCATGCAGGCTGAGCACCACCAGATCGGGCCTGAGTGCCAGCACCTGTTCAGCATTGAAGGTGTCGGCGCTACCACGCCCTACAGCGGGGAGCTGGTCTATTTCCGGAAAGCGCTGGCGGTAGGCCTCATGAGTGCCCGGTGATACCAGAGGCAGATCACGCGGCATGCCCACCAGGCGGTCGGTGAGCTCATCGCCTTCGAGTATGGCCAGTACCGGTAACAGACGGCCTTCGCCCAAAACCACTCGCTTGACCTCAGCCGGCCGGGTGAGCTCCCGGCCCGCCAGGTCCTGCATGGCCATAGCGGGCATCGTGCAGGCGAACAGCAGCGCAGCCAGCAGGCCTCTTGCCGCGCTGCGCCCTATGAGTCGTACCGTCATCAGAAGCGCAACGCGGCAGACAGACGAAGCTCGCGGCCTGGCTCTGCCGAGCCGATTATGCCTTCGTACTCCTCGATGGCCTCGAAATCTTCATTGCTGGCGTGATCGAGGTAATCCTTGTCGAGCGCATTTTTCAGCGTCAGCGTGAGGTTCAGCGACTCGTCCGCCAACGGCAGCCAGCTCACGTACAAGTCATGCACGCCGTACCCCGGCTTGTCGATCCGGCCTACGCTGGTCTCGAGCGAATCGATCGACTCCACGAAACGGCCCAGCCAACCGAACGTGAGCGAGGCGCTGTATTGATAATCGGCGTTGAGAACCCAGGTGTCGCCGACGCTGGCGCCGAGACCGTTGTGCTCGTACACGTTCAGGTCGTTGCCGTCGATGGTGCTGTCGTTGTGATGGTAACTCGCGCCGACACTCAAGGCATCCCAGTGATAGCCAGCCTCAACCAGCACACCTTCGGACTCCAGATCGCCAGCGTTGAGATAGACCGCCGGACGCGGGACGGGGTCGGCAATGGCATCCTGAATCTCGGTGCGATACACCTTGCCTGCCAGTGTCCAGCGACGCTTCGCATAATCGAAGCCCAGCTCGGACGTACGGGCCTGTTCCGGCTGCAGATCGGGAGCCAGCGCGGCGCTATCCGCCTTGAACCCATCGCGTACCTGCGGACCGCGGAAAGCCCTGGTGTGCGCTGCGCGCAAGGCGAGAGCCGGCGTCGCCTGAAAGCGCAGGCTGGCGTTCGGACTCAGGTCGCTTTCATCGAAACGCTGCCCGTCGCTGTCGGTCAGGCGGTAGCGATCATAACGCGCACCGAGGCCGAACAGCAGGCGATCGGTCAGGCTCCAGTAATCCTGGACATATACGCCCTGCACACGCCCTAGCTGCTCCTGCTCGGAAGGGTCCGTGCCGGGCCCGGCAGTGAGATCGTCTTCGCGGTAATCAAATCCGTATGTCAACTGGTGATCGCCGACTAGGCTTGTGTTGCGTGCATCGAATCCCCAGGACTCTGCCTGTGACTCGTACAACCCCCAACGACCGATCACGTTTTGCTCGAGGTGATTCTGCGTGTGAAACGTCGTCAGCTCGACATCAACCAGCGGCATGTGAGCGGGTGCGAATGCATAACCGACATTCCAGGTTTCGCGCTGATTGTCGATCGGATACAGGCGGTTGAACGAGCTCGGTACCCACTGCGGACGCTGGGTACGCTCGCCCTCGTCCTCGCGACGTTCATAGCTCAGCCGCAGGGTCTGAGCCTCGCTCAGATGGCCCACCAGCTTGGCGAACCCCAGCCCCTGACGCGAGCCGGAGCCATACACGACGTCGTTGCTGCCGTCCTCGTAGTCGTTCTGATCCTGATGGGTTGCCATTAGCAGCCCTGACCAGTCTTCCGAAAACCGACCGAAGACGCTGGCGCTGGCCTTGTAACCTTCGGCGTTGCTGAAATAGGTACCCTTGGTCAGTGCGCCGAGGTTCTCGCCAGGCCGCAGCAAATCCTCCGGATCCTTGGTGACGAAGCGAATGCTACCGCCCAGGGCACCGGGACCGGCCAGGGCATCGGAAGTACCGGCCTGGATATCCGCCCGCTTGAGCAGCTCCGGCTCAATGGTGATACGACCGGTGTGATGGAACGTCTGTCCGACCTGCTGCGCACCATCTATGCGAATGTTCAACAGCGTGTCTTCGATGCCGCGTAGGTAGAGTTTCTGCGCAACGCTGTGCCCGCCACCGACGCTGACATCGGGCTCGGATGCAAAGACATCTTCCAGGTCAGCCGCCTGATAATGCGACAGCTCCTCTGACGAGACACTGCGGCAGGAAGCGGACTGGCGCTCACCGACGATTTGCAAGGTGGGCAGCTCGGTCACCACCTCCTGAGCCTTGGCCAACGGGATACAGCCAAGGAGCGAAAAGCCCACAGCAAGCGGGGCCAACCCCAGGCTCCCTGCAACGACACGATGAGACATGCGACCTACTCCTATCAATACTGATTCTCATTTGGTGCGCATTCTCATTTACCTCGCCCGTGCAATAAACCACTTTTACAATTGTTACGCCTCCTCCGTGTGTCGCGGCAGCAGAATGTCGATCGCCAGCCCGCCACTTGCTACATTGCGGGCTGAAATGGTGCCGCCGGTGGCGCGGATCTGCCGTCTGGCCAATGCCAGACCGAGACCGAAGCCGGAGCGGCCAGACGTCTCTCTCGACGGCGCCCGGAAGAACGGATGAAATATTCGTTCGAGCATGTCGCCGGGCACGCCCGGCCCCTGATCGACAACCGTCAGGTGCCATTGATGGCGACGCTCTGCCAGCTCGACGCGCACGGTACCGCCGACCGGTGTGTGAATCAGCGCGTTGCGCAGAACGTTCTCTATCGCCTGGCCAAGCGCCCTGTGACTGCTCGCGGCCAACGGCGCCTGAGCCGGCAGCGTGGAATCTATCGCCCGGTCGGGATACTCGAAGCGCGCATCGTCGACGAGGGTGTCGAGCAATTCGGTCAAGTCCAGCGATTCATCGCGCAGCGTCGGTGATTCGTTTTCCAGCCAGCTCAAGGTCAGCGCGTCCTCGACCAGACGGCGCATCTCATCGCATTCGGAGCGGATGCGTTTGGCCAGCTGCTGATCGGTGCCCTGCTGCTCGGCCAGGCTCACCGCCAGTCCGATTCGCGCAAGCGGCGTGCGCAGTTCATGGGACATGTCGGACAACCGTTGTCGCTGCTGCAGGATCAGTTCTGCAGTGCGGTCGGCCATGCTGTCGAACGCCTGCGCGAGTGCCGCTATTTCGTCCTTGCGCACGCCGGGCACCAGCCCGACTCGGGCACTGAAGTCGCCCTCGCTGAAGCGACGCGCGGCTTGTTCGAGGCGACGCAATGGATGCATCAGGTGGCGGTAGAGCACAAGGCAGATCACCAGCAGCACAGTCAACGGCAGCACCAGCTGCAACAGCAACCGTGAGGATGACCAGTAAAACCCGGGTCGCATCCGGTCAGGCAGCTGAATCACGAAGTGCGTGCGACCATCGCTGAACGGCAGGTCCATGATCGGATTTTCATCAAAATACAGATGTATCTTCCAGGACACGTCGCGCCCCAGGCCGAAGCCCTCGACAAAGCGCGGCGACAGCGTGCTACCGGCGACTGGCTCAAGATCAGTCCGAACCACCGCCGCCCATGTCGACTCCTGCTCCTGCAAGGTATTCAGCCAACTGGCGAGCGCTTCGTCGTTTCCGGCACGGTAGATCGCCTCAGCCTGTGCGCCGTAGCTGCGCAGCGTCTTTTGATGCGCCTGCGCGATGAAGCTCATCGCCTCTTCGGCTTCCCAGGTCAGATGCGAGATGGTCCAGAACAGCGCGAGCATGCCCAGCACCAGCGTTGCGCAGAGCTTCCACCACAGCGGCCGGTTCATGAATACACGTATCCGCGGCCATGCAGCGTCTGGATCGGATCGGCGAGGCCTGCTTGCTGAAGACGGCGGCGGATGCGGCTGATATGCATCTCCAGGCTGCGGTCGTAGCGACTGTAATCGCGGTCGAACACGAGCCGGTACAGATACGCCTTGGACAATGCCTCGCCGCGCTGGGCGACCAGCTGCCACAACAGACGAAACTGTATGGGGGTGATGTCGATCATCTGCTGCCGCACGTGTACCGTCTGACACGCCCGATCCAGTCGCAAGTCACCGATCTGCAGCTGCGTCGGCTCGGTCTTCATGGCCCGAAGGGCAGTCCGGCTACGCCTGAGCACCGCATCAATCCGCAACGTCAGTTCCTCGACATTGAACGGCTTCGCCAGGTAATCATCGGCACCGTGGCGCAGACCCCGGATCCGTTCCTCCTCCGCGCCGCAGGCGGTGAGCATGATCACCGGGGTCTGTTTGGCTTCACGCAGTCGTTTGAGCAGGCTCAAGCCGTTCAAACCGGGAAGCTTGATGTCCAACAGGATCAACTGAGCGTCTCGCGCAAGCGCTGCATCCAGACCCACCAGGCCGTCCTCGTAGCGCTCCGTAGCGTATCCACAACCCTGCAATAATTGAGCGAGTTGGTCGCCCAGCGTCGAATCATCTTCAATAATCATGATGCGGCCAAGATGCGCGCCCATCGCCAACCTCCCTGATGCGAATGGTTATCATATACGCATATCGGAGTTTGTCATCTGTCCACCATCGAAAGTATCGGAGCTGCGCGGCTGCCAGATGGTTCAGCGTGAAAACGGGCGTTCCGCGCGGTTATGCACGGATATTCAGGGTGCGCGCAGCCCTTGCCAATCGCCTTGGCCATGGCCGACACTGGGCGCCGTTTTTAACCTGCATACCGAGAGGATGATCCATGAGCGATATCCGTTTTGACGACAAGGTCGTCATCGTTACCGGCGCCGGTGGTGGCATCGGCCGCGCCCACGCACTGCTGTTCGCCAAGCATGGCGCCAAGGTCATCGTGAATGATCTGGGTGGCAGCACCCAGGGGGAAGGCGCCAACAGCGAAGCCGCGCTGAAGGTGGTCGAGGAAATCAAGGCCGCTGGCGGCACCGCAGTAGCCAATCCGGAAAACGTGATCGACGGCGACAAGATCGTCCAGTGCGCCATGGACAACTTCGGCCGTGTCGACGTTGTGGTGAACAACGCCGGCATCCTGCGCGACAAGAGCTTCGCCAAGATGACCGATGCCGACTGGGATCTGGTCTATCGCGTGCACGTGGAAGGCGCCTACAAGGTGACCCACGCCGCCTGGCCGCACATGAAGGACAGCAACTTTGGTCGCGTGATCTTCACTGCCTCCACCTCCGGTATCTATGGCAACTTCGGCCAGGCCAACTACGGCATGGCCAAGCTGGGCCTGTACGGCCTGACCCGCACCCTGGCGATCGAAGGCCGCAAGAACAACATCTTCGTCAACGCGATCGCCCCGACTGGCGGCACGCGCATGACCGAAGGCCTGTTCCCGCCGGGCGCGTTCGAAAAGCTCAAGCCCGAACTGGTCAGCCCCTTGGTAGCCTATCTGTGCTCGGAAGACTGCAAGGAAACGGGTAGCCTGTTCGAAGTCGGCGGCGGCTGGATGGGCAAGGTGCGCTGGGAGCGTTCGCTGGGCATCGGCTTCAACCCCGACGAAGGCTTCACGCCGGAAGATGTCGCGGCCAACTTCGAGAAGCTGTGCAGCTTCGAAGGCGCCGTGCACCCGAAGGACAATATCGAAGCGCTGCGTGAGCTGATGGCGAACATCCAGAAGTTCGCCTGACGTCGGGCTTTGCAGCGGCAAGCTTTGAGCTGCAAGCGACACGCCGACCGCGCCAGCAGAAATGAAAAAGCCCGCACTGGAAGCAGTGCGGGCTTTTCTTTGGGCTCGACGCTTGTGGTTCATGACCCCGGTGGATGGCTTCGGCCATCCACCCTGCATCGCCCGGCATCATCCTGACGTAGGGTGGAAAACCGCGCAGCGTTATCCACCGAGCGGCTTCCGCATCACACGAAAAAGCCCGCGCTGGTGACAGCGCGGGCTTTTTCTTTTAGGCCGACTCGGTCAGCTTGCAGCTTACTGCTCGAAGCTCGCCGCTGCCTTCCACGTCAAACGTAGAAAGCCTCCAGCGGCGGAAAGCCGTTGAACTCGATCGCGCTGTAGCTGGTGGTGTAGGCGCCGGTGGACAGCCAGTACATACGATCACCGATCGCCAGGTTCAGCGGCAGGCCGTACTTGTAGTTCTCGTACATGATGTCGGCGCTGTCGCAGGTCGGCCCGGCGATGACCGCTTCTTCCAGCTCGCCCTTCTTTTCGACATAGATCGGGAACTTGATCGACTCGTCCATGGTTTCGATCAGGCCGGAGAACTTGCCCACGTCGGTGAACACCCAGCGCTCGAGCGCTGTGTGTGACTTGCGCGATACCAGCACCACTTCGCTGACCAGGATGCCTGCGTTGGCAATCAGCGAACGACCCGGCTCGAGAATGATCTCCGGCAGCTCGTCACCGAAGTCTTCCTGCAGGAAGCGGGTGATCTCTTCGGCGTAAGTCTGCAAGGTATTGGTCTTGGTCAGATAGTTCGCCGGGAAGCCGCCACCCATGTTGATCATCTTCAGGGTGATGCCGTCTTCTTCCTTCAGACGCTCGAAGATGACCTTTACCTTGGCAATCGCCGCGTCCCACGCGCCGATATCGCGCTGCTGCGAGCCGACGTGGAAGGAGATGCCGTAGGGATCGAGACCCAGTTCCTTGGCCAGCACCAGCAGGTCCATGGCCATGTCGGTCTGGCAGCCGAACTTGCGCGACAGCGGCCAATCGGCAGTGGTCGAACCTTCAGTAAGGATGCGCACGTAGACTTTCGAGCCCGGTGCTGCCTTGGCGATGTTGCGCAGATCCGCTTCGGAATCGGTGGCGAACAGCCGTACGCCCTTCTCGTAGAAGGCGCGGATGTGCTTGGACTTCTTGATGGTGTTGCCGAAGCTGATCTGCTCCGGACGTACACCCAGAGCCATGACCTTCTCCAGCTCGTAGATCGAGGCGATGTCGAAGTTCGAGCCCTTGTCTTTCAACAGGCCCAGCACTTCATTGGACGGATTGGCTTTCACCGCGTAGTAGATCTTGGCGAAGGGAAAGCCTTCGACCAGGTCGTCGTATGCGCGGTCGATGGTCTTCAGGTCAACCACGAGAAACGGCGTGTCGTGCTGATCGGCACGGTCCTTGATGCGGCTGAAGGTCTCTTTGTCGAAGTAGTCTTCGAGTTTGATGGACATGGCGTCGGCTCCAAAGCTGTGAGTTCCGGATTCGGGCCGCGTGAGGACATGACGATCAGATGCAGGGCAGATGAGCGCGCAGCAGTCGCATGCAGACGAGGACTGCGGCGCGCTTTCCGACGGAAGCGCTCCGAACGATATATGGCCAACACACAACCCGGGGGTGCGAACGTCTGATCAGTATCCCCACTTTGGTTCGCCTACTTCCCAAGGCGTGCGCCGAAAGCAATAAGTCCGCGGCGGCAACCGTGGTCTTGCTGTCTCGTCGTCAGTACTTGAGCCGTATGGATCGTGCCAGCCTCAACGTTCGGGGCGAACCATAAAACCAAGCGGTCGTGTGGTCAATACCTGCCAGACATTTCGAGCAGTCTGGTGTGCGCTCGTGACGATCGAGTGACCGCCACGGAGCGATTCCGACCAGAGCCGGCTCCACCAGTGCCTCGGTTTGTAATGTCCAAGCGTAGACCATCGCCGGTTTGCACCGTTCGGCTGCTCTCGACGAAACACCCGTTCGATGCGACGCGTCAAACGCACCAAAACAAGGCTTCCGGATGCACGCGGCACCAGTCGTTGGCAGTGATCATCAGGCCACGACTCTGGCAAGGTGAGCGGGAAGGCCCCATGGCTACCGGCTGGCGAGTCACACGCCATCTGCCGCCGTTCTGGCACGAACCCTGCTGAATACCAACTTGTATACAAGATCGTATTGAATCCGCAGGAGGATCGATGGCAACGCAAAACGGCTGGACAATCAGGGAATGGCTCAGGGCCTATCGCGAAGACGGCCAAACGCCCCGGCATGCGCTGATGACGCTGCTCGAACACTTCGAGCCCGAAGACCCGGCATTCATTCATGTGGTCACTGCCGCTGAACTCTCCAGCCAACTGGATCAGCTCGATGCGATGGACGATGCCCGCGCGCTGCCCCTGTACGGCGTGCCCTGCGTAATCAAGGACAACATCGACGTAGCGGGACTCCCGACGACCGCCGCCTGCCCTGCCTTCCGATACGTCGCAGCCGCTGACGCCACCAGCGTTGCTCGCCTACGGGCCGCCGGCGCAATCATCATGGCCAAGACCAATCTGGATCAGTTCGCCACCGGTCTGGTCGGCACGCGCTCGCCGTACGGCGCGGTACCCAACAGCTTCAATCCGGACTACGTCTCCGGTGGTTCCAGCTCCGGCTCGGCGGTCGCGGTAGCCCGCGGCCTGGTCCCGTTCAGCCTGGGCACCGATACCGCCGGTTCCGGCAGGGTCCCCGCCGGCTTCAACAACCTGGTCGGACTCAAGCCAACCCGTGGACGCTTCAGCACCACCGGCGTGATACCTGCCTGCCGCAGTCTGGACTGCGTATCGATCTTCGCTCTGGACGTGGAAGACGCGCAGAGCGTCGCCAGAGTCATGACAGGCTTCGACCCGAGGGACGGTTACTCTCGCGAGCAGGAGCATCCGGCCACCCTCATGCAGGCCTCGCCGCGCTTCGGCATACCGAGTCAGTTGCCCTGGTTCGGCGATACCCAGGCCGAGGCGGCCTGGCAGGCCAGCCTGACCCGTCTGAAGGAGATGGCCGTGGAGCTGGTGGATATCGACTTCGCCCCGATGCAGCAGCTCGCCGAACTTCTCTACGGTGGCCCCTGGGTAGCCGAGCGCTACGCGGCGATCGCCTCGTTCATGGACGAGCATGCCGATCAGATGAATGAGGTCGTGCGCGGCATTCTCGCCAACGCGGCCAGATTCAGCGCCGCCGATACCTACCGAGCCGAATACCGCCGTGCCGATCTGGCGCGCGAAATACAGCTGCGCATGCAGCAGGTCGACGCGCTGTTGGTGCCCACAGCACCGCGCCTGCCCACATTGGCGGAGGTGGCCGCCGAACCGGTCGAGGTCAACAGCCAGCTCGGCACCTGGACCAATTTCGTCAACCTGGCCGATGGCTCTGCGCTGGCCCTACCGGCGGGCATGCGCGATGACGGGCTGCCATCTGGCATCACGCTGATCGGGGCTGCCTGGCAGGACGAAGCGCTGGCCGAGTTCGGTCGCCGCTGGCAGGCCTTCGCGCCGTGGAAAGCGGGCGCTACGCAGCGCGAGCTGCCTGCCCCTGCCCCGGCGCGTGACGCCCCTGAAGGCTACGTACGTCTCGCCGTGGTCGGCGCCCATCTCACCGGGATGCCGCTCAACACGCAGCTGGTGGAGCGCCGTGCACGCTTCGTCGAGAGCACCTTCACGGCCGATAACTACCGGCTGTACGCACTGCCCAATACCACCCCGCCCAAGCCCGGACTGATCCGAAGCGCCGACGGCGCCGCCATCATCGTCGAACTATGGGACGTGCCGCTGCAGGCATTCGGCAGTTTCGTCGCGCTCATTCCCGCTCCGCTTGGCATCGGCACGCTGACACTGCAGGACGGCCGCCAGGTCAAGGGTTTCATCTGCGAAGGAGCGGCCGTGGAAGGGGCGACCGACATCACTCATCTGGGCGGCTGGCGTGCCTATATTGCTTCACGGAACAGCTGACATGCCGACAGGCGAAGCGGATCCGGTCTCTTCGACAGCGCGCCCGGAGAATCTGACCGAGCGGGTGTACCGCCGTTTGAAGGAGGATATCTTCAGCTTCCGCCTGCTACCCGGCGAGCGCTTCACCGAAAACGAGATCGCTACGCTGACCGGCGCGAGTCGCACGCCGGTTCGCGAGGCGCTGACCCGGCTTGCGCGGGAGGGGTTCGTATCGGTCGCCTTTCGTAGCGGCTGGCAGGTCAGTCCATTCGAGTTCGCACAGTTCGAGCAGCTGTACGATGTTCGTATCGCGCTCGAACTCGCCGCAGTGGAGAAACTCTGTATCGCACCACCGCTGGTGGAGCTGAAAACCTTGGCAGACATCTGGCTGGTCGACCGGGACTCGCGGCTGAGCGATGGCCCGACCGTCTGCGCCCTGGACGAACGCTTCCACGAACACCTCGTCGAGGCCACCGGCAATCGGGAGATGGCCCGGATTCATCACGACATCAGTGAACGCCTGCATATCGTCCGCCGACTGGATTTCACCCAGTCCGCCCGCATTCAATGCACCTACGACGAGCACGGCGCGATCATCGAACGTATTCTCGCTGGCGACGCCGACCGCGCTCGCGAGCTGCTGCGTACGCATGTGCAGGAGAGCAAGGCCGAGGTCCGCCAGATCACCCTGCATACGCTTTACGAGGCGAGTCGCCGAACCGGGCGATAACAGAGCCGCCGCCGACGCTCAGGCAGAACCGACGGTCATTCTCCCGGTCCACTTTCTGAACGCCCCCGCCGCCCGGCGAACCGGCCTGTTTCAGGAGACAGCGCATGCCCCAGCTACCGATACGCCCTCTACCCTTCGAACCGCAGTTTGAACAGATCCATGAAAGCGAAGCGGATACTCAGCAGGAGATCATGGACTCGTTGCAGCATATTCTCGAGACCACTTACGCTCACGGCGGCCATGCCATCCGCAGCGTCCACGCGAAGAGCCATGGGCTGCTGGAAGGCACGCTGACAGTGGCGGCCGATTTGCCGGAGGCGCTGGCGCAAGGGGCCTTTGCGCAGCCGGGTAGCCACCCGGTGATCATGCGCCTGTCGACCAATCCGGGCGACATCCTCGCTGACACGGTGTCCACCCCGCGCGGGCTGGCGCTGAAGATCATGGATGTTCCGGGTAAGCGTCTTCCGGGCAGTGAAGAGGCCCGCACCCAGGACTTCGTGATGGTCAACGCCCCGGTCTTCATGGCGCCGGACACCAGGGCCTTTTCCCGCTCGCTGAAGTTGCTGGCGAAGACCACCGACAAGGCGCCGCACGCCAAGCAGGCGCTGTCGGCAGTACTGCGTGGCACCGAAGCGGTAGTCGAAAAGGCGGGGGGCGAGAGCGCCTCGCTCAAGAGTCTCGGCGGACATCCGGCCACCAACATGTTGGGAGAGACCTTCTACAGCGTGGTGCCGATGTTGTGGGGACCGTATTTCGCCAAGGTCAGCATTGCGCCCGTCTCGCCGGAACTCAAGCAACTCAAGGATCAGCCGCTGGAACTCAAGGACCGACCCAATGCACTGCGCGACGCGGTGACCGGGCACTTCCGGAGCCAGGGCGGGACCTGGGAGGTTCGGGTGCAACTGGCGACTGATCTGGAAAAGATGCCGATCGAGGACGCTACCGTGGAATGGCCTGAAGCAGAGAGTCCTTACATCACCGTCGGGCGCATCGAGGTTCAGCCGCAGGATGGCTGGTCGGAAGCATTGTCACGTCGAATCGATGACGGCATGGCATTCAGTCCCTGGCACGGACTCGCCGCACATCGGCCGCTCGGCAGCATCATGCGCGCGCGCAAACCCGCCTACGAAATGTCCGCCGGCTATCGCGCCTCGCACAACGGATGTCCCATCCACGAGCCCCGCTGAGACGGGGCGGGCTGCGTCTACGCTTCGTCCAGCGGCGGCGGCGTAGGCTCGCCGAACTTGATCAGGTTCCCGTGGGGATCGATGACATAGAGCTCCTTCATGCCCCACTCACGTTCCGTCGGGGGCTGAACATTGAGACCCTTGGCCAGAAACTCCTCATACAGCCCCTGGGTGCCGCCGACTCTGACGTAGCAGGAGGTGTTTTCCGCGATATGCCGCTCCCGGCAAAGCCAGAAATGCAGCTCGGCGCCGTCACGCTGCATGATGGCGTACTCCGCCTGTATCAGCAGCGGTTCGAAGCCCAGCCGCTGACTATAGAAATGCACGGTCTCGACGATCGACAACGAGGCCAGCACCGGGATGGTTGCATGAATGTGTGGAGTGGTCATATGCGAAACCTAGCTGAAAATTGCCGGGGCGGCCATGCAGGTGGCGACCGCCGGCGATCATTCCCCCTGCTCTCCTAATCGGCCTAGGCGCGCACGCTGCGCCAGGCGATGTCGGCGAACAGATCGCGACAATCGGCCAGATGGGTCCGGGTGCGCCCGGCCAGCCAGTTCCGGGCGAACTCCTGTGACGGGCCGATGATGATCGATACGAAGCAGTCCGGCGGCACCTTGAGAAAACACCCCTCACTGCGGTGCGCCTCGACACGGGAGTAAATCTGCAGATAGTTCTGCTGATTGGCTTCGAGCAGTGCGGGGCCCATCTCTCCCGCTTCGACCCGACTGCGGCTATGCAGAATGAACCGCGCCCAGTCCGGGTTGGCCACCACCCAGTCGATATAGCTGGTGACCAGCAGCCGGATGCAGGCTTCCGCGCTGGTGGCTTCGTCCATGCGGCTCTCGAGTACCGTCACGTAGTCCGCCAGACCGGCCAGATAGAGCGCGCCGATGATCCGCTCCTTATTGCCGAAATGGTGATACAGGCTGCCGATGCTGGCGTCGGCACGATCCCGGATCATCTCGATGGTCGTCGACTCGACCCCCTGCTCGGTAAAGCATTCGAGGGCCGCGAGCAAAATACTTTCCTTGCGGGACTTGCGTGGCATGACACATCTCGTATTAGAATATGATTCTAGAATTATGTTCTAGGCAGAAAGTGTAGCGTCATATCGACGCAAAGGCAATCAAGGAGAGATACGCAGATGACCCAGGCACTCAGGCTTTCCGAGCTGGACCTTCCCATCACGCAGAGGCCGGTCGGTGACAGTCGTTCAGGCTGCAGCCGGCACGGTGCGCTCATCGAGCCGAGCCACCAATCCGCCTGGCTTGGCAACAATGCAATCATGCAACGATGGCTAAAGCGAGCGCGCTCGCTGAGCCGCGTTCAACGAAAGAAGATCCCGTCTGATACCGGCAACCTCCCAGGCGGTCAGCACCAGGCCATCCCGGAACGCTCTGCGACACCGGACCGTGCTGCGGGCCATCTGACGCTTGCCGACATTGCCGAACTGGTGCGCGGCGTGCATATCGTCGCTCCCAACGTGGTCGGGCTGCCGTCGGTCGATGTGGAGTTGGACGGGCTGCTCCTGAGTCTGTCGGACAAGCTGGACTCTGACGCCCGGCATGATCCGTTGACCGGTCTGCTTACCCGCCCGGCGTTCATCTCCTGCCTGCAACATCTCGCTGCCGAAGCACGCCGACAGCGTAGCGGACATGTGCTGATCTTCCTGGATATCGTGCAGTTCAAGCTGATCAACAATACCTGCGGCTACGAAGCAGGTGACCGCTTCCTCCGTGAACTGGCCCTGCAGCTGCGAGGTCGCCTTGGCGACTCGGCCGAGATCGGGCGCCTGGGCGCTGATCGGTTCGCCGTGCTCGCTCCGTTGACCACGGAAAAAGCAGGCTACCTGCTGGCCACAGAGCTCAAGCGAATGGTCGAAGCGAGCCGCTTCGACCATGCCGGGCAGCGTTTCGTCACCAGCGCGGTAGTGGCGCTGGTCGGGATTGATCAGCATACCGATCATGCCCTGGAGCCGCTGCGAATGGCCGAAGCTGCGGCGGAACTGTGCAAACAGGCCGGCCGCACCGATGTTCAACTGGTCCGACCGGGAAATCCGGCGGTGGCCAGACGCGACCAGCTGATGTCCTGGGTCACCCGGATCAACAAGGCCATGGATGAGGACAACTTGCGGATTCGTTGCCAGAAAATCATGCCGATCGACCCGGCTTCGGGCGTGCTTCCGCACTACGAGGTGCTGCTGACGGTGATCGACCGGAATGGCCAGCACCTGCTTCCGGCCGACTTCATCAAGGCGGCCGAGCAATACGGCCGGATGGCAGCGGTCGACCGCTGGGTCATTCAGACCGTACTGACATGGATGGCGGCGCATCCGGCAGAGCTGCAACGATTCGGCGGGTTCTCGATCAATCTTTCCGGCCACTCGCTGAATGATGAGTCGTTCATCGATTTCCTGTTCGAGGCACTGGTTCGTCATGCGGTCCCGCGAGACCGGCTGATCTTCGAGATCACCGAGACCACCGCGGTAGCCAACCTGGAGGACGCCGCCGATTTCATCAACGAGATGCGCCGGATCGGATGCCGCTTCTCGCTCGACGATTTCGGCGTGGGCCAGTTCTCCTACGGATATCTCAAGCGGCTGCCGGTGGACTTCATCAAGATCGACGGCACGTTCATCGAACATATCGCCCGCGACGAGGTCGACCGCGCAGTGGTCAGATCCATCACCGAAATGGGTCACTTCCTGAACAAGAAGGTCATCGCCGAGCATGTATCCAGCGCGAACATCCTCAAGGTCATCCGCGATATCGGCGTGGATTATGCCCAGGGATTCCACATGGGCGAGCAGGTCATGCTGGACCAACTGGCCGCCGTTCTGAAGGTTCCGGCGTGACGCGGGCAGGACAACTTTCGCTTTGTTTGGCCTGCTTTATCCGCGACAATATCGACCGATTTCACATCCCCGCCGAAGGTCGGCCACAGCGGCTGGCCTTCGCCACGAGCAAGAACCGAAGCCGATATGTCCAACGTCACAGCCAAAGAAGTCGCCAAGCGCCGCACATTTGCGATCATTTCCCACCCCGACGCGGGTAAAACGACCATCACCGAGCGTTTGCTGCTGATGGGCCAGGCGATCAGCGTGGCCGGGACGGTCAAGGCGCGCAAATCCGACCGGCATGCGACCTCGGACTGGATGGCGATGGAGAAGCAGCGCGGCATCTCGGTCACCACGTCGGTCATGCAGTTTCCCTATCGCGAACGCATGATCAACCTCCTGGATACGCCCGGTCACGAGGACTTCTCTGAAGACACCTACCGCACGCTGACCGCAGTGGACTCTGCGTTGATGGTGCTCGACGGCGGCAAGGGCGTCGAGCCGCGAACCATTGCGCTGATGGAAGTGTGCCGACTTCGCGACACGCCCATCGTCAGCTTCGTGAACAAGCTCGACCGCGATATCCGCGACCCGATCGAGCTGCTCGATGAAATCGAGGCGGTACTCAAGATCAAGGCCGCGCCGATCACCTGGCCGATCGGCTGCTACCGCGATTTCAAGGGTGTTTACCACCTCGCCGACGACACCATCATCGTCTATGAATCGGGACACGGACACGAGCGTACCGAGCAGCGGGTAATCGCCAATCTCGATTCATCCGAGGCGCGCGATCATCTGGGCGATATGTACGACAGCTTCGTCGAAGAGCTCGAACTGGTTCAGGGTGCCTGTCACGAGTTCGACCGCGACGCATTCCTCAGCGGCGAGATGACCCCGGTGTTCTTCGGGACGGCGCTGGGCAACTTCGGCGTCGACCAGGTGCTCGACGCCATCGTCGACTGGGCGCCCGCTCCCCTGTCACGGCCCGCGCATGAGCGCAGCGTGGAGCCGACCGAAGAAACCTTTACCGGCTTCGTATTCAAGATTCAGGCAAACATGGACCCCAAGCACCGTGACCGGATCGCCTTCATGCGCATCTGCTCGGGGCGTTACGACAAGGGGATGAAGCTCCATCACGTCCGTACCGGAAAGGAAGTGCGCATCGCCGACGCGCTAACCTTTTTCGCCTCGGAGCGTGAGCATCTGGAGGAAGCCTGGGCGGGCGACATCATCGGCCTGCACAACCATGGCACCATCCAGATCGGCGACACCTTTACTCAGGGTGAAAGCATCGGTTTCACCGGCATTCCCCACTTTGCACCCGAACTGTTCCGCCGGGTGCGTCTGAAGGACCCGCTCAAGTCCAAGCAACTGCGTCAGGGCCTGCAGGAGCTGGCGGAGGAAGGCGCGACCCAGGTGTTCTTTCCTGAGCGCAGCAACGACATCATTCTCGGTGCCGTGGGCGTGCTGCAGTTCGACGTGGTCGCCAGCCGTCTGAAGGAGGAATACAAGGTCGAGTGCATGTACGAGCCGGTCAACGTCTGGTCGGCACGCTGGGTGGAGTCAGGCGACAGGAAGAAGCTCGAGGAATTCAAGACAAAGGCCATGGAGAACCTGGCCATCGACGGCGGCGGACATCTTACCTACCTCGCCCCGACGCGGGTCAACCTGAGCCTGACCGAAGAGCGCTGGCCCGATATCCGCTTCAGTGCAACCCGCGAGCATCACTGACGCATCGATACCGAGCGCAGCCGGCCGACGGCACCCGGTTCACACTCAGGCACCGGCGGTCTGTCAGAAGGTGATCCGCTGGCTCGGTTTTTCCACGACGGCCGGAGCGGGCTCAATTAGCGGCTGCAAACTGAGCCCCGGCCCCTCAAGCGGCTCTCGTGCCTGATTCCCTGACTCGCACGGCAGCGATATGACCTGCGCAGTGCCAGCACCCCGGACCTGTCCGTGATACGGGTCCGTGCAACCGGGTTGGTCCTTGTCTGCAGCATGACTGGCGACCATCCGCAGGCCCGCTGTGCCGGGCAGACGTTCCAGCGAAGCCAGTAGGCCGGACGTCGGCGCTCCTGCATCGCTCATTGCCGCCACCGTGGCGATCACCAGCGCGCAGCATCCAAGACGTTTCGATACGGTAAGTATCAGCATCTCTCATCACACTCCATTTGCGACATGAGCGCCAAACAAAGACGGCTCCGGCCGGCAAACGCCG
Source organism: Halopseudomonas nanhaiensis (assembly GCF_020025155.1). Classification (NCBI taxonomy): domain Bacteria; kingdom Pseudomonadati; phylum Pseudomonadota; class Gammaproteobacteria; order Pseudomonadales; family Pseudomonadaceae; genus Pseudomonas; species Pseudomonas nanhaiensis. The sequence continues at coordinate 601,636 of NZ_CP073751.1, read as the reverse complement.
ACCGGAGCTCATCTTCTCCCGAACATCAAGGTACCAGCCGCGCCCATCCTGGACTTCGCGCGTCTGTAATCAAGGTTCAAGCAAAGCGCATACCAGAATATAAGCTCTTGATTCCGCCAACATTGTTCCGAAAGCAGCACCGGAACCTCGCGCCAACACGGGGCATCGCCGCTAGCGTGCCGCCAGCCGGTGCAGCCCACGCATGTGACAAGTCGGCGGGCGCGGTGGCATCCTGAGGTCGTATATGCTGCCGGAGCGTCAATTATGCGCCTGATCGACACCCACACCCATATCGACTATCAGGATTTTGACGCCGATCGTCGAGAAGTGCTCGCTCGTTCACATTCCCTGGGGGTGCATCGCGTACTGATCATGGGGGTAACGCACGCGAACTGGGAGCGTTCATGGCAATTGGCTACCAGCGCCGAAGGTCTTTATGCAGCGTTCGGCCTGCATCCGATCTATCTGGACGAGCATCAACCGAGCCACCTGCTCGAGTTGCGCGCCTGGCTGGAACGGGTAGCAGGGCATCCCAAATGCTGCGCAGTAGGCGAGATCGGGCTGGACTATTTTCTCAAGGATCTGAACCGTGACGAGCAGCAGCAGCTGCTCGAGGCGCAGCTGGACATCGCCCGCGAGCACGGCAAGCCAGTGCTGCTGCACGTACGCCGGGCGCATGCAGCGATGATCGCCACGCTCAAGCGCTGGCGTCTTCCCAGGGCGGGCATCGTGCATGCCTTCGCCGGCAGTCGGGAGGAAGCCCGGGAATACATCAAACTGGGGTTCAAGCTCGGGCTGGGCGGCGCGGCAACGTGGCCGCAGGCGAGCCGCCTGCGGCGGGTAATTGCGGAACTTCCGGCCTCGGCACTGGTGCTGGAAACGGACTCTCCCGATATGGCGCCGAGCTTTCAGGCCTATCAACGAAACAGCCCGGAGTATCTGCCTGAAATATGCCGCCAGCTGGCCGAGTTGCGGGGTGAAAGTCCCGAGCAGCTGGCCGAGGCCTGTTTGCATAACACCTGTGAATTGTTCGGCTGGCAGCCCGATGCGGTGCCCTGAGGCGCCGCGTCTGATAGAGTCGAGGATCGATATCTCAAAGGATAGGATTGCATATGGCATTCGGCGTGGTACTGCTGATCGTCTGGCTGATTCTGTTGATCCGCTTTCCGCGCGTCATGCTACGGGCGACTGGCGTACTGGTCATCGTTGCCGGTGTGTTTGCCGCAGGCGCAGCTTTCTGGCAGTGGCAACAACGACAGCGCGTAGAGCGTATCGACTTTGATATCCGCTATGACGCGCACAGCTGCAATCTGGCGCAACCGATTCGGGTGCGACTGATCAATCAGAGCGGCCGTGACGCTGTACAGGTGCACTGGGAGCTCAAGGCGGTACAACCGGGATACAGTACGAATCTGGTCGATACCAGCAGCGACGCCGCAACCTATCGTACCGAGAAGCGGTTGGCCGATGGCGAGGCCTTCGAGCAATGCCTGCCGCCTCCTCGGCTGCGCAGCGGCTATCGCGCCCGTGACCTCGAATACCGTGCCGACCGCATACGCGTCGACTTCGATTAACGACTCTCACAGGACATAACAACAATGAGCCAACCCGTCGCATTGATTACCGGCTGTTCATCCGGCATTGGCCAGGCCCTCGCTCACGTGATGCTGGACGAGGGCTATACGGTATGGGCCACTGCGCGCAATCCGGACACCCTCGCACAGCTGGTCACCCGCGGTGCCGTTCCAGTGACGCTGGATGTAAACGATGCCACGCAGCTTGCGGCCTGCGCCGAGCGCATCCATGCCGAAGCGGGTCGGCTCGATGTGTTGATCAACAATGCCGGGTACGGGGCCATGGGTCCGGTTCTGGACGCCGACCGCGAAACCCTGCTCAGACAATTTGACACCAACGTGTTCGCGCCCTTGCAGCTGGTGCGTGCGACCGCTGATCTGCTGCGTGCAAGCCATGGCCTGGTGGTCAATATCGGAAGCGTGTCGGGCGTCACCACCACGCCTTTCTCGGGCGTCTACTGCGCGTCGAAGGCGGCTCTCCATGCTCTGTCCGATGCGCTGCGCCTAGAACTGGCACCGTTCGGGATCAATGTGATGACCGTCAAGCCAGGCGCGATCGCATCGGATTTCGGCAACAATGCGACTGCCGCGATCACCATGGCCGAAGCATCCTGGTTCAAGCCCTGGGAGAAGGCGGTCCAGGCTCGAGCGAAGGCTTCGCAGCGTGCCACGTCGACCTCCGCAATGGATTTTTCCAAGGAACTGGTGCGCTACATCAAGAATCCGCTGCGTCCCGAGGAAGTGCTTATCGGTACCAGCAGCCGCAGCATGGTTGCGCTCAAGCGCTGGCTGCCCACGTCGGTACTCGACGCACGGCTGCGCAAGCGCTTCGGCCTGAACAAAGCCTGAGCCGCCACCCCACGATTATTCGTACAGGATCGCTTCGGCCTGCCGATCGGCAATGACCGACGGCGGCCGCCCCTCTGCCGTGCTTTGTTCGAAGATGGCTGCAAGCCGCTCGCCGATGCCGCTGACCCGTTCCGCAATTCGATTCGCCGGAACGTTCTGATGCGTGAGCGCCACATGCAGCAGTCCGCCTGCATTGATCACGTAATCCGGCGCGTACAGGATGCCGCGCCCGTCCAGGCGATCCGCAGCACCTGGTTCGGCGAGCTGGTTGTTTGCCGCACCGGCTACCACCGCGCAGCGCAGCTGATCGATATGTCCGCTGTCGAGAATACCCCCGAGGCCACAGGGGGCGAAGATATCGCACGGCGCCTCGTACACCGCATCAAGTGCAACCGGATGCGCGCCCGTTTCGTCAACCACCAGACGCACACGTCCTGGATCGATGTCGGCCACCAGCACGTCGGCGCCCTCCGCCACCAGCAGCTCTACCAGCGCGTAACCCACATTGCCCAGCCCTTGCACCATCACTCGGACCCCGGTCAGCGAATCCTGACCCAGCCGGTGGCGTGCGGCGGTGCGAATGCCGGATAACACACCCAGCGCGGTGTGCGGCGACGGGTCGCCTGCTTCGGAGGTGCTGGTGACATGGCGGGTTTCCTGGGCGATGCAGTCCATGTCCTGACTGCTGGTGCCGCTGTCCACGGCAGTGATGTAGCCCCCACGCAGCGACTCGATGCAGCGACCGAAGGCCTCGAACAGTGCGGCGCGGTTTTCCACATGCGGCTTGCGGATGATCACCGCCTTGCCACCCCCCTGCTGCAACCCCGCCAGCGCTGCCTTGTAGCTCATGCCGCGCGCCAGCCGCATGGCATCCGCCATAGCGTCGTTGAGGCTGTCGTAGGGTTGATAGCGGCTGCCGCCCAGAGCGGGACCAAGACGGGTGTTGTGGATGGCGATGATCGCCTCGAGCCCGGTTGCCGGGTCGGTGAACAGATGCAGCGCCTGCATCTTCTCTGCGCGCATAGCAGCAAACATGATGGCCTCGCCTTGCTGTCGGAGTGCTTGAACCAGTCACGCCCCGGCGGGGTCAATCCGGAGACGCAGGATCGCGTTGACACCACGATACACATTAAGGCTGGCCGTTGCCCAATAGTGTTTGGCAATATGCAGCGCAATTCCACCCGGAGGTTTCCCATGCGCTGGCTGTTACCCTTCTTTACCGTCTTTCTGATGCTTGGCCTGGCTGTGCCCGAGGCTGAAGCGCGTCGTATGGGCGGCGGCAAGAGCTTCGGCTCGGCTCCCATGCACCGTAGCCAGCCCGCCCAACAGCGTCAGCAGCAACAACGCGAGGACCGTGCAGCGCAGCAACAGCAGCGTTCGCAGACGGTTGCCAACTCCGGTGCACGACGCTGGCTCGGCCCGCTCGCCGGGATCGCCGCGGGCGGACTGCTGGCAGCCATGCTGTTCGGTGATGGCTTCGAAGGCATCCAGCTGTTCGACATACTCATGGTCGCCCTGATCGGCTTCATTCTGTTCAAGCTGTTCAGCCGGCGCGGTGCCGCCGCGCATCAGCGGCAGCCTGCCCCGGCAGGTCACGCGCCCGGCGGCGCATGGCAACGTCGACCGGAGCCAGAGATGGCGCACCCTGCCGCGTCGGGTGCGCATCGGATTGAAACCCGCGTGCCAGCCTGGTTCGATGCCGACCGCTTCCTGCGCGGTGCCGAAGAGCATTTCTTCACCCTCCAGCGTCACTGGCGAGACGGTGACGAAGCGGGCATGGCCGAGTACATGAGCCCCGAACTGCTGCGCGAAATGAGTGCCACGCGTCGCGCAGAGCCGCCGACCGTCAATGGCTTCGTCGAGCAGCTGCAGGTTCGTCTGGACGGGATCGAGGAAGTGGACGGTCGCGCCATCGCCACGGTCGGCTTTACCGGACTTGACCGTGATACCCCGGATGATGCGGGTGAGTGGTTCGATGAGAGCTGGCGTCTGGAGCGCGACGCTGGCGAGAACCAGCCCTGGATCATCACCGGCATCCGCCAGAACAGCTGAACGACCGCCGCCCCAACCCTGGGGCGGCAGCCGCGGCTAGCGCCGTACCGGCCGCTTCTGCAGCTTGCGCTGCAAGGTGCGCCGGTGCATTCCAAGGGCTCGGGCGGTCGCCGAAATATTGCCCTCATGCTCCGCCAGCACCCGCTGGATGTGCTCCCACTGTAACCGGTCGACGGACATCGGATGTTCCGGCACCAGGCTGTCCAGGTCTGCCTGCTCGGACAGCAGAGCGGTGAGAACGTCGTCGGCGTCGGCCGGCTTGCACAGATAGTTGCAGGCGCCTCGCTTGATCGCCTCGACCGCCGTAGCGATGCTCGAATAGCCCGTGAGAATCACCACCTTCAGATCCGGATACAGCTCCAGCAGCCGCGGCAGCAGCACCAGCCCGGAATCGCCCTCCATCTTCAGATCGAGCACCGCGTAATCCGGGCGCTCGCGCCGAGCCAATACCATCGCTTCTTCAGCATCGCCCGCGGTCTCTACCCGCAACCCGCGGCGAGACAGGGCTCTGGCCATGACGCGAGTAAAGGTCGGGTCGTCATCAACCAGCAACAGCAGCGGCAGGTCTTCCTGATTCAGTTCATCGCTCATCGAGATTCTCCGTGACGGTCGGCAGCGAGACTTCCGTGAGGGTCCCGCCACCGTCCTGATTGTACAGCTTGACGCTGCCGCCGAGACGCTCCACCGCCGCCTGGCTGAGGAATAATCCGAGCCCGAAACCCTTCTTCCCCTTGGTCGTCAGAAATGCGGTGCCCAGCTGCTCGGCTATATGCAGCGGCACACCCGGACCATGATCGCGTATGCGCAAACCCAGACGATCGGTACTCCAGCTGAGGGTGATCTCGATGCCGTCCGCGCAGGCGTCCGCCGCATTGTTGAGCAGATTGAGGATCGCCTGACCGAGCTCGGGACCGGCGAGCAGCTGTGGCGGCGGGCCGGGCTGCAAGGGTTTGAGCTGCCAGGAGGCCTCGGGCCGCATCAGTTGCCAGCGGGTCAGCAGCGCGTGCAGCCATTTATCCGCGCGGTCGAGTTGTTGCGGCTGACGGCGGTCTTCCTCGGCAGTACGGACCATATGCTGGAGACTCTGCTTGCACTGGGCAACCTGCTGCTGCAGCAGCTCGAGGTCCTCCTGCAACGCCGGGTCGGGGTGATCACTGCGCAGATCCTTGAGCAACACGCTCATGGTCGACAGCGGGGTGGAGAGCTCGTGGGCGGCTCCCGCAGCCACGCTGGCAATGCCCAGCAGCTGAGCGTCGCGCATGCTCTGCTCGCGACGCTCGGCCAGCCTCTCGGCATGCTGGCGCAACGCATCGGCCATGCGCACCACGAACAGACTGATCAGGCCGGCGCTCATGGCAAAGTTGAGCCACATCCCGATCACATGCAGATTGATCAGACTGGGCACCACCGGCAGCTCGAACGCATCGAGGGGCTGGTACCAGACCAGCAGGGCGCTGTAGGCAAATACCGCTACGCTGGCGAGAAACAGCGTGAACAGCCAGGGCAGGGTTGCCGCCGCGATGGTCAAGGGAACAAGATAATAGGACACGAAGGGATTGGTCGGACCACCCGAGTAGTAGAGCAATACGCTGTGAATCACCATATCGAACAGCAAATGCAGCCCGTACTCGATGTCAGTCACCGGCCAACGCCGGGACAGACGCAGCAGCGTAATGATGCTCACCGTGGCCGACACCGCCAGCGTGATCAGCAGCGGCATCCAGGGAAGCGGAAACCAGCCGCTGAGATAGGCGCCAGCCACCGATATGGCCTGGGCCAACCACACCAGCAACCGGATCAGAATCAATCGCCACAGATTCTGCCTGGAAGGCGATAGCGCCAGGGCGTTCGGACTGAAAAAGCGTTGCTGCACGATTTGCTCCATTGACTACGGATGTCTGGCACAACTGCTCTGAGCATGGCATAACAGCCGACATGTGCGTCGCAGAGCATCGCCGACGTACTCTTATAGCTTCGTCAAAGCCGGCTGTTCAAGGAGAAACACCCATGCGTCATTCTTGCGTGCTGAGCTGCGTGCTCGCACTGTCGTTCATGTCGGCCTCGGTACTGGCCGATGAGCCTCGCTACAACCAGGTATCACTCCGTGCAGAAGTCGAGCGCTCAGTCAGCCACGACACCATGCGCGTGACGCTGTACGCCGAAGACCAGCATCAGGACCCCGCCACCGTCGCCGAGCGCATCACCCGGCAGCTGAATGACGGGCTGAAGACGGCTCGCGGGACATCCGGCGTGACGGTGAGCAGCGGTAATCGCAGCAGCTATCCGGTCTATAGCGAAGACGGCAAGTCCATCGTCGCCTGGCGCGAACGCGGCGAGATAATTCTCGAGGGCAGCGATTTCGCCGCGCTGTCGAAGCTGACCGGCCAATTGCTCGGTTCGCTGAGCCTGGCCAACATGGACTTCAGCCTGTCCACGGCCAGTCAGCGCAGCACCGAGGACGAACTTATCAAGGAAGCCGTGGACGCGTTTCGCTCGCGCGCCGACATTGCCACCCGCGCGCTGGGCGGAAACACCTACAAGATCGTCAACCTGAACCTGAACACTCAGTTCGCTCCGCCGCCGGTGTTCTTTCGCGGCGCAGCCAAGATGAGCATGGCCGCCGACCGCGAGATGTCGACACCGTCCGTCGAAGGTGGGCAGGCCGATGTCACGGTCAGCGCTGACGGCGTCATCGAGGTCACGCTACCCTGATATCAGGGCCGCATGAACGCGTAGTCGGCATCGTCGTCAAGGTTGTCGGCAAGAAACCCCAGCTCATGGGCGATATCGGCGTTCGTGCGGCCACGCTTGTACACCGCGATCACTTCGCTCATCAGCGCGCGGGCGATGTCCTGCTCGTCGTAGCCCTGCGCAGCGGCGCGCTCCAGGGCTTGCTCCATGGTGGTTCTGGCTAAGGCGTAAACGCTCATGTCGGTTCTCCGAATAAAACCGCATTGCAGCATGAATGGGTGCGGCGAGTATTGATCTGGCTCAGCCTAGGAATCGAAAGGTTCCTGCAGGTAGCGGTCCGCGTCGAAGGTTTCCACCCAGTCAGGGTGGAAAACCACCAGCGCCGCGATTGCCGTGCCGTTGATGAAACCTTCGGGAAACATCACCAGCAAGGCGTACCCGAACAACTCCATTGCCGAATCAGGCGCGACCAGATTGCCTGACCAGGCGAGAAGCCCCATCCCGAGCAACAGGGTCACCACCGCCGCTATCCCCGCAGCGAAGAACCCGCTGATGAAAATGTACAGAAACAGGTTGGTCGGTTTTAGCCGCTCCAGCGCCTGGCTGATCATCACGGTGACCAGCACCGGCGCGAGGATCCGTAGCAGCCCGTTGGCTCCGAACGCCGCTGCATCGTCCACGCCCAGGAGCACCAGAGCGAACTGCGCCAGCGAGCCGGCGAGGATCGCCAGCGGCCAGTCGAGCAGTAGCATTACAGCCGTCAGGCCCAGAAAATGGAAACTCAGGCCGCTATCGAACTCGCGCCGCAACAGCCATAGCACGGCCAGCAGAAACACACTGCCATAGAACAGATGTTGTCGACGCTGATCGGCGATCAGCTCGATCCACCGCACACGGACCAGCGCATATACCAGCACCGCCGCGTGAGCGGTCAGCAGCAAAAGCATTTGCACGGTAGTCAGCAAACTCGCCGAGAGCATGGATCTTCCTCGCTAAGAAGGCGCTCATGGTAGCAGCACAGCCACATGCCAAGCGGATCTGCGCGCATCGGTCGCAGCCTGACCGCTTGACGAGCAAGCCTGATGCATTCTTGCTGGCCGCATACTAGAATGGCCGCATAGTCAGTCAAGCCTATCGCGCAGCGCCGTACTGCGCATCGCCATAAAAAAGGTCATGCCATGCCAAGTCGTCTGTATCCGGAAGATCAGAAGCGGGTCGAGGAATACTTGAGCTCCCCGCTGCATCAGGTCGAACGCAAGCCGTTCAGAGTCTGGGTGTTGCTCGCCATCATCCTTGGCAGCGTGATCGGTCTGGGACTGTTGTCCCGCGCTCTGGCATCGCTCGTCCTCGGTTAGGACGCTCTCGACTGACGACAGATTCCCGTTTAGCAGATGAGTCTCGTTAATGTCGCAATCAGAAACGCAAACCGCCCTGCCGCGTATCCTCGTGGTGGGTGGCGGTGCCGGCGGTCTGGAACTCGCCACCCGCCTTGGCCGCACGCTCGGAAAGAAGAAACGCGCCCAGATCACTTTGGCTGACGCCAACATGACCCACATCTGGAAGCCGCTGCTGCATGAAGTGGCCGCCGGATCGCTCAACTCCACCGAAGATGAACTCAATTACGTGGCCCAGGCCAAGTGGAATCACTTTCACTTTCAGCTGGGCGCCATGACCGGGCTGGACCGAGAGCAGCGCAAGGTGACGTTGGCCGCGATCAAGGATGAGAAAGGCAGCGAGTTGATCCCCGAACGTCAGCTGGGCTACGACTATCTCGTCATAGCGGTAGGCAGCAACACCAACGACTTCAATACCGCCGGGGCTGCCGAGCATTGCCTGTTTCTCGATACCCGCGCGCAGGCCGAGCGCTTCCACCGATTGCTGCTCAACCAGTACATGAAGGCGCAGGCTATCGAGCATACCCCGGGTGAGCCGATCAACGTCGCGATCATCGGCGCCGGCGCTACCGGAGTGGAACTGGCGGCCGAGCTCAATCACGCCGCGCGAATGCTGCAGGCCTACGGACTGGACCGAATCCGCCCGGAAGATCTCAACATCAACCTGGTCGAGGCCAGCAACCGGGTGCTGCCTGCGCTACCCGAACGGATCAGCGAACCGGTAACGCACACGCTGAACAACCTGGGCGTGCACATCCATACCGGCTCGCCGGTCAAGGAAGTGACCGCCGACGGCCTGCTGCTGGCCAATGGCGAAAGAATCCCTGCATCGCTCAAGGTGTGGGCCGCCGGCATCAAGGCTCCGGCTTTTCTCACGCAGCTGGGACTGGAAACCAACCGGATCAATCAGCTGGTGGTCACGCGTACGCTGCAGATACCGAACGAGCCGCGCATCTTCGCATTCGGCGATTGCGCCGCCTGCCCCACCGGCGAAGAAGGCCGGACGGTGCCGCCCCGCGCCCAGGCCGCGCATCAGCAGGCGAGCTTGCTGGCGAAGAACTTCAAACGGCTGCTCGAAGGCAAGGCGCTGCAGGAATACACCTACAAGGATTACGGCTCGCTGATCTCATTGGCCAGCTTCGATGCGGTCGGCAACCTGATGGGGAACCTGACCGGCAGCGTGATGCTTGAGGGCAAACTCGCCCGGATGTTCTACATATCCCTGTACCGGATGCATCAGATGGCGCTGTACGGGCTGCCAAGGACCATGATGCTGATGCTCAGTGACCGCATCGGGCGCAGCACCGAACCGCGTCTGAAGCTGCATTGAGGCGCTAGCGCCCGTCGAGTGCCAACACCAGAAACGTCGCGAGCCAATGCTCGCCCATGTAGTCATCCTGCAGGTGACCGGCACCCGCCTGCAGATGGCTCTCAGCAGCGGTGACCAGTATCGCCCGCGTCCGATGATCTGCCGGTAGACCTTCCGCGACTTCTCGCATGCACCATGCCCGACTGAGGTTCAACCCATCCAGATGAGCCAGACGGCCATCGCTTCGATCGGAAACCTGGACCGGATGTAGCAACTGGGCCGGGCTACCGTCAGCCAGATGCGGCAGGAATGCGTCGAACCACGCCGGGAACGCATCACCAAGCACCTGCTGCATGAGCAATGCCTCCTGCCAGCCAGGCGATAGAAAATCCTCCCCGCCCGGCTCCCAGCCCTGGTAATCCCGATCCGGGAGAAAATACCGGCTCGCCTGCTCGGAAATCTGCTCATGCAGACCAGGATCGAATCGGAAGGCGAAGTCGCCCGCCAGTAGCAGCGCAAAAGCGGTATTGTTGTGAGCGCCGCTACGGATCGGGTATAGCAGACGTGGCAGATAGAGCTTAAGCAGCTCCGACAGTCTGTCCGCGAATGGCTGCAGCGCGCTGGTCCAGCGCCCCAGGTGCTGAGCCTCAAGCTGATCCAGTTCGCTGAACAGCTTGAAAAACCAACACCAACCATACGGCCGCTCGAAGCCTGCCCGCCCCGGCCTGTCGAAAAACGCCAGCTCCCGTAAGACCTTTTCAGCCGTGTAGCTGCTTTCGAACAATGCCGTTATCGCTGCGGCTTCAGGTAACCCAGGGAACCGCCGTAGCAGTCGCGCAAGCAGCCAGTGGCCATGCACGCAGGAATGCCAGTCATAGCTGCCAAAGAAGATCGGATGATCGCTACAAGGGGTACCAGCGCTGTCCTCAGGCCCGTGGCTGCGCACGGTTTCGGAATGCGGATATTCGCGCTGCACATGGCCCAGGGCGATCTGCGCGAGACGGCTTGCGGTGGAAGAATCGAGGGAGGACAAGAACATGCTCCATGCTGAATAGATATCTGCTTGGGCCATGCGGGAACCGATCGGTTCGCTTGCGCACCGATGCGCAAAACGATGCCTGTGAGGCAAGATCGGCGGAGGAAGATATATCGAAGATGGTGGGTCGTGTAGGATTCGAACCTACGACCAATTGGTTAAAAGCCAACTGCTCTACCAACTGAGCTAACGACCCATATAAAAATGGTCGGGGTAGGGGGATTCGAACTCCCGACATCCTGCTCCCAAAGCAGGCGCGCTACCAGACTGCGCTATACCCCGATATCGTAGAAGATGGCTCCGCGACCTGGACTCGAACCAGGGACCCAATGATTAACAGTCATTTGCTCTACCGACTGAGCTATCGCGGAATTATCTCAAACGCCTCGACAGGGACCTTGAAGCTGTCACATAACCCCTGCTGAGGCGCGCCATTTTACCGGCCCGGCAGGTACTGTCAACACTTTTTCCCGCCTTTTGTAATCAATGGGTTGCGTCGCCCTGCGAAAAACGAAAAACCCGCCGGAAGGCGGGTTTTTTCACACCATTGAAGCGTGCGAATCAGGCAGAGGGACCCGCCTTGACGATCGACTCGGCCACCTCGAACTTCTTGAAGTTCTCGGTGAACAAACGCGCCAGCTCCTTCGCTGCAGCGTCGTATTTCGCCGGATCGGACCAGGTGTTGCGCGGGTTGAGCAGCTTGCTGTCCACACCGGGTACCGACTTCGGCACGTCCAGATTGATCACCGGAAGGTGCTCGGTCTCGGCACCGATCAGCGCGCCGGACTGAACCGCGGCGATGATTGCGCGGGTAGTCGGGATGCTGAAGCGAGTGCCCTCGCCATAGCCACCACCGGTCCAACCGGTGTTGACCAGGTACACCTTGCTGTTGAAACCATTGATGCGCTTGATCAGCAGTTCAGCGTACTCGCCGGCCGGACGCGGGAAGAACGGCGCGCCGAAGCAGGTGGAAAACGTCGACTTGATGCCGCTACCCGAGCCCATTTCGGTGGAGCCGACCAGCGCCGTGTAGCCGGACAGGAAGTGATAGGCCGCCTGCTCATTGTTAAGGATCGACACGGGCGGCAGCACGCCGGTCAGGTCGCACGTGAGGAAGATGATCGCGTTCGGCTCACCGGCGCGGTTCTCTACCACACGCTTGCGAACGTGCTCCAGCGGATAGGCAACGCGCGTATTCTGCGTGAGGCTGACATCGGTGTAATCGGCTACGCGGGTTTCCGGATCGATCACCACGTTTTCGACGATCGAGCCGAATTTGATGGCATTCCAGATGACCGGCTCGTTCTTCTGCGACAGGTCGATACACTTGGCGTAGCAACCGCCTTCGATGTTGAAGACGCTGCCTTCGGCCCAGCCGTGCTCGTCATCACCGATCAGGTTGCGCGACTCGTCAGCGGACAGCGTGGTCTTGCCAGTGCCGGACAGACCGAAGAACAACGTAGTATCGCCCTCGTCACCCACGTTGGCCGAGCAGTGCATCGGCAATACGTCCTTGGCCGGCAGAAGGAAGTTCTGAACCGAGAACATGGCTTTCTTCATTTCACCGGCGTACTGCATGCCTGCGAGCAGAACCTTGCGCTGGGCGAAATTGATGATGACGCAGCCGTCACTGTTGGTCCCGTCACGCTCCGGCTCACAGGTAAAGTAGGGCGCATTGAGAATCTGCCAGACCGGCTTGTCGGCCGGGTTGTGGCGCGGAGGATTGATGAACAGCGTGCGACCGAACACGTTGTGCCAGGCCGTTTCGGTGGTCATCACGACCGGCAGGTAATGCTCGGGATCCGCGCCGACATGCACATGCGAAACGAAGCTGTCGCGGCCTGCGACATAGGCCGTCACCCGGTCCCAGAGCGCGTCGAACTTCTCGGCGGGAAACTTGCGATTGATCGGCCCCCAGGCAATGGCGTCGCTGGTGGACGGCTCGTCAACGATGAAGCGGTCCATCGGCGAACGGCCAGTGCGCTCACCGGTCTTGACCACCAGCGCCCCGGTATCGGCCAGCTGGCCTTCGTTGCGCTGAACAGCCAGCTCGATCAGGTGGGCGATACTCAGGTCGGTATAAACAGTGTTGCTAGCATGCGTCATCTAACGTCGTCCTCTTCGGCCTCGACCGAAATTTCCATAAAGACCGATCGGCTCGGCCTCAGCACCTAGGGGAGAAAGGGTTTTTACAGCGTCTATATCAGCGCCAGAGCATCGCGCAAAGGCGCCATTATGCCAAAAAAAACCCTGCCGCGCTAAATCTCACCGCCTTGGCTCATACATAGAACCTATGGCCGGAATCGGAGATCCCGGCCGAGCTGGCAAGTTTTCAATGAAGACCCCTGGCACGCTCCTCTGCCGCTTCGAACAAACCTTCCAGTGCCTCACGGTCAAAGCGATAGGAGGCATTACAGAACTGGCAATCAACCGCCACTTCGCCGCCCCGCTCATCCAGCAGAGCCAACGCATCCTCACGTCCCAAACTGACAATTGCGTTACCGGATCGTTCCGCCGAGCAACTGCATTTGAATATCACCGGGCTTTCATCGAACAGGCGCACATCCTCTTCGTGATAAAGGCGGCGCAGCACCGTCTGGTTATCCAGACTGATGAGCTCTTCGGCGCTGAGTGTGTTGGCCAGGATCGACAGGTGCTCCCAGGTAGCAGCCCGTTGTTCAGGGTCCGGCTGGCGATCGGCCGGCAGCGCCTGCAGCATGAAGCCGCGGGCGACTCGCCCGTCGGCAACCAGACGGAACTGGGTAGGCAATTGCTCGGAGTTGGCAAAGTATCCTTCCAGCGCATTCGCCAGCGTGCCGCCCTCCAGGGAAACGATGCCCTGATAGCGCTGGCCGTTGTCAGGGTCGATGGTGATGGCCAACAGGCCGTCCGGCATCAGTTCGTTCAGCCGCTCGCCCGCCAGATCATCGGCGTAGCGGGCGATGCCACGCACCTCCTGACTGCTCGAGCACTCGATCATCAGCGTGGAGAGCGGTCCGGAAGAGCGCGCCTGCAGGATGAGCAGGCCGTCGAACTTGATGGCGGTCGACAGCAGGACCGAAGCGGCCAGCATTTCACCGAGAAGCGCGCGCACGGGTTCGGGATAATCATGCTTGGCGAGAATCTCGCGGTAGGCCAGCTCGAGTGAAACCAGTTGGCCGCGAGCGTCGGCATTATCGAACAGAAAGCGCTGGGTGACGTCCGTAGACTGCATGGTTGCACCTGCAAAAAGGCTGAATTATAGCGACTTAGTCTCCGGACGGCGCGTTGCGCTCGTCGCGGAACCGATGGATGTCCCGCCGTTGCTTCTTGGTCGGGCGATGTTCGCTGATGACCGCCCCGGCACCCATGGCCTTGCGCCGTGCTGCCGCCGCCTCACGGCGCGCGATACTGTCGGCGGTTTCCTCGTACAGCAACTGCGCTTCGCTCGCTCCCCGGCGTTGTCCGCTCAACGCCTTCACTTCGACGAAGCGGACATCGAAACCCTGGCGAATCTCGAAAACATCGCCGATTCCGGGCTCCTTGCCCGGCTTGCAGCGCTCACCCTGGCACTGCACCTTGCCCCCTTCGATCGCCGCCTTGGCCAGCGCCCGGGTCTTGAAAAAACGTGCGGCCCACAGCCATTTGTCCAGCCGCACCTTGCCTTCGTCTGTCATCGCGTCTGTACTCCCCTTTCCGATGAGTCTAACAGGCTTGTGGGAACGGATGACTTGCCCCATGATGCGCGCCATCTGTGGGCGGGATAAGGAGACGCAACATGAAAACCTTTGACCACCTGAGCGTGATCGGCCTCCGCGAGTGGATAGGACTGCCCGACCTGGGTATCAATCAGGTCATGGCCAAGGTCGATTCCGGCGCCAGGACGTCAGCCCTCCACGCCAGTGACATCGAGACGTTCGAGCGTGACGGCGTTACCTGGGTCCGCTTCACGGCGCATACTGGCGCTCGATCCAACCTGCGCGGCAAGCGCTGCGAAGCCGAACGGGTCGACGTTAAACGAATCAAGAGTTCCAACGGTCATATGCAGGAGCGTCACGTCATTCGCACCCCCCTGGTGCTGGGCGATCGCTGCTGGCTGGTGGAATTCACCCTGACCTGCCGCAAGGACATGCGCTATAGGGTATTGCTTGGCTGCACCGCCATGCTTGACGGCCAATTGGTCATCAATCCCGGAACGCGCTTCGTGCAGGACAAACCCCAAACTTCTCAATTTGCTCAAGGCTGAACAATTCATCATGAAAATTGCGGTTCTGTCGCGTAATCCGAATCTCTACTCGACGCGACGGTTAGTGGAAGCTGCGCGCGAGCGCGGCCATGAAGTCAGCGTTATCGATACCCTGCGCGCCTACATGAACATCACCAGCCACAAGCCGGCGATTCACTACAAGGGCCAGGTGTTGGAAGGATTCGACGCGGTCATTCCGCGCATCGGGGCCTCGATCACCTTTTACGGCTCTGCCGTGCTGCGCCAGTTTGAAATGATGGGGGTGTTTCCCCTGAACGAGTCGGTGGCTATCAGCCGCTCTCGTGACAAGTTGCGCTCACTGCAGCTGCTGGCCCGCAAGGGCGTGGGATTGCCGGTCACCGGCTTTGCTCACTCCCCCGACGACATTCCCGACCTGATCAGCATGGTGGGCGGTGCGCCGCTGGTGATCAAGCTGCTCGAAGGCACCCAGGGCATCGGCGTGGTGATGTGCGAAACGGAACAGGCCGCGGAATCGGTGCTTGAAGCCTTCATGGGTCTGAAGGCCAACATCATGGTGCAGGAATACATCCGCGAGGCCGGCGGCGCAGACATCCGTTGCCTGGTGGTCGGTGACAAGGTCATCGCTTCGATGAAGCGTCAGGCCAAGGCCGGCGAATTCCGCTCCAACCTGCACCGCGGCGGCACAGCCAGCCTGATCAAGATCACGCCGGAAGAACGGATGACTGCAGTGCGCGCGGCCAAGGTGATGGGGCTGAATGTGGCGGGCGTGGATATCCTGCGTTCGAATCACGGTCCGGTGGTGATGGAGGTCAATTCATCTCCGGGGCTCGAAGGAATCGAGACCACCACCGGCCGCGACGTGGCCGGCCTGATCATCGACTATATAGAGAAAAACGCCCGGCCCAACCAGACCCGAACCCGCGGCAAGGGCTGAGCATCAGGGCCGAGGCCCGCCCGGAACCGGCAGATCGGTGAAGCTACGTCCCTGCCGGACGCGCTCCCGATACCAGCTGGCGAACAGCAGCGCTGCCAGCAGCAGCTCGATCAGATCCCCGCCGTAGAACATCAGCTTGGCCGCCGTCTCGATCATCGCCGGAGGATGGGCGACGGCGACCGGCAACTGCCAGATGATCATGAGCTTGGCGAGCACTGCATGGAGCGCAATGGCAGCGAACAAGACGCCCACTCTCAGGCGCATGGACGGCCTCCGCGGCGCGCGATCCGGGCCGGCAAGCACCGCCCAGCTGAACAGATACCCGGCCACCAGAAAATGCAGATGGAGCACCCCCTGGAGAAAGCGGGAATCGAGTGACGCTGCGTACAGCGGTGAGAGGTACAACAGGTACATACCGCCAATGTTGAGCGTCAGCGCCCCAACCGGGTGACTTATCCAGCGCAGCCAACGGGTTGCCAGCGTCCAGGTGATAAGACGCGCGCCCCAGCGCGGCAGGGCCTGCAAGCCCAGACTGATCGGAGCACCCAGAACCAGCGCGATGGGGGCCAGCATGCCGAGCACCAGGTGCTGCAACATGTGTCCGCGCAAGTCCTCGTGGGCCCAGTGCATGAAGGGCGGTGCAAGAGCCAGGGCCATCATCAGGCAGCCACCGGCGAAGCTCAGGCTGCGCCAGCTCGACCAGGCCTTTTCGGCGAGCTGCACGCGCAGTTGGCAGGCAAAGTAGGCCGCCGCCAGTGCAACGGCAAACATGGCCGGCCCGGTGGCGCCGAGACCCGTCAGTAGATTATCGAGCGACATCCCTGCCCTCCCTGGGCAAACGAATAAGTACGCAAAGGCCGGCGATCAGCAGGGCGACGCCCGCTGCATTCCAGGCCAGGTCGTAGAGCAGCGGATCAACCCCGTAGCGCACCTGATGAATGCGCAGGACCTTGTGATTGACAAGTCCGTCGAACAACTGGAAACCACCGGCGCCCAGCAACGCGCCGGCCCATGCCGCTGCGCGGTTCAACGCCTGCTCGCGGGCAAGTCCGACAAGCGCAGCGAAGCCGGCCACTGTGGCGAGCAGCTCAACAGCGTGGAGCACCCCGTCCGACACTATCCCGATGAAGGGCGTGGCGAAATCAATGAAGTGATGCCACTGCAGCCATTGATGAAAGACGATTTCATCCAGAGCAGCCATGACGCCGATGCCGACGAGCACCGCGTACCAGAGCGAACGTCGTACTTCGCCATGCTGACTGATACCGGACACGAATTGCCCCACGAACACGAACCTGTGCGGTTCTGACTGCCGCAGGGCGTTCCCGTTCCGCGACGTCAGCGAGTATTGGAGGGTTTTTTCTCGAGTCCGCGCGTCAGCACGGCGTAGTCTTCGACTGCATCGAACTCTTCGGTGTCGCGCGGGGCGCTGCGGCTATCGGGCTGACGCACGGCAAGCAGCGATCCCACACCGAAATCGCGGGCCGCGCGCAGTATGTTCAGGCTGTCATCGATGAACAACGTGCGCTGCGGGTCAAAGGGAATCTCCGCTTGCAATGCATGCCAGAACGCCTGCGCTTCCTTGGGGAAGCCGAAGTCATGAGAGCTGATCAGACGCTGAAAATAGGTCATCAGCTCGACCCGCTCCATTTTCAGCGACAACGAGCCGCGGTGAGCATTGGTGATGAGAATGACCTGCCGACCGCTGTGCTGCAGCGCTGCCAGAAAATCCCGGGCGTCGGGGCGCAGGCTGATCAGATGAGCGATCTCGCGCTTAAGCTCGACGATCGGCAAGTTCAATTCCCGGGTCCAGTAGTCCAGGCAATACCATTCGAGCTGGCCCTGCTTGGCACGCATCAGGGGATAGACCTCGGCCTTGGCCCACTCCAGTGACTGGCCGTGATGCTCGGCATAGCGCCGGGGCATGTATTCCAGCCAGAAGTGGTTGTCGAAATGCAGATCGAGCAGGGTGCCATCCATATCCAGCAGGACGGTGTCGATATCGTTCCAGTTGAGCATGTGCGGTTGGGCTTTGCGGCATGTGCGGCTATGATACCGAAGCCGTCCCGCCCACACCACGGAGCCCGCATGCCGCAGAAGCCCGAGAAACTCGACGCCAGCATTGTCGCCAGAAGCCGGCTGTTTACTGTCGAGCAGGTGCAATTGCGTTTCTCCAACGGCGTCGAGCGCACCTACGAACGGCTGGTGAACAAGGGCCAGGGCTACGGAGCGGTCATGGTTGTGGCCATGCGTGACGCACGCACCGCGCTGCTGATCGAGGAGTACTGCGGCGGCACCGACAGCTACGAGCTGTCGGTGCCCAAGGGACTGGTCGAGCCCGGCGAGGATGTGCTCGACGCAGCCAATCGCGAGCTGATGGAAGAGGCCGGCTTTGGCGCGCGCCAACTGGAATACATCACTCACCTGTCGCTGTCGCCGGGCTACATGAGTCAGTCGATCGCGGTTGTACTGGCCCGCGACCTGTACGAAAAACGTCTGCCCGGCGATGAACCCGAGCCGATTCGCGTTGACAGCGTCGACCTGTACGCGCTGTCCGCCCTCGCCGGCCAGCCCAACTTCAGTGAGGGCCGTGCGCTGGCTGCGCTCTATCTGGTACGCGACCTGCTTGAGCAGCGCGGAGAACTGCAGCGTTGAGCCTGCCGATACCTTTCGAACAACTCTGCGCACTGGCGCGGGAAGCCGGCAAGGCCACGTTGACGTGGTGGAACAAGCCGCTGGAGGTCATGGCCAAGTCCGACGAGTCACCCGTGACCGCGGCTGATCTGGCTGCGCACCGTCTGATCGCCGACGGTCTGCGAAGGCTTACGCCGGAGATTCCCGTCCTCTCCGAAGAGGACGCCGACGTACCGCTTGAAACACGCACAGGCTGGGAACGTTTCTGGCTGGTCGACCCCCTGGACGGAACCAAGGAGTTCATCAGCGCAAGCGATGAATTCACCGTGAATATCGCGCTGGTCGAGCAGGGCCAGGTCACGCTGGGCGTGGTCGGCATACCCGCTCGTGACCAGATGTACTGGGGCGGTCACGGCATCGGTGCCTGGCGGCGGATCGGTGAAGGCGATGCCATACCCATACGGGTGCGCGAAGCGTCCGACCCACTGGTGGTGGTGGCCAGCCGCCGGCATTCCACGCCCGAGCAGCAAGCGCTGCTCGAGCGACTTGCCGCGCACCGCGCGATCAAAACCGTCAGCATCGGCAGCTCACTGAAATTCTGCCAGATCGCCGCGGGCGAGGCCGACCTGTACCCGCGCTTCGGACCGACCAGCCAGTGGGACACCGCTGCAGCTCAGGCCGTGGTCGAGGGCGCAGGCGGCCAGGTGATCGACCTGCACGGCCAGCGCTTCGCTTATCCGACCCGCGACACCTGGCTCAACCCCTACTTCATCGCCCTGGGTGCCACCGACAACGCCACGCTGGAGCTGCTGCTGGACCGGCCAGCCGGATCCTGACCGGCTGCGGCGGCTTTTCGGTGCTGGCATCGCCGGCACAAATCCCTACACTGGGTCCAACAGTCCTTCGCTCTGACCAGGAGTTCGCCATGTTTTCGCAACGCGTCCCCGAACACAAACTGCGCCTGCCCACGCCGGACGAGGCGCTGCCCGGCCGCAGCGATCCGGTGCCCACTTCCAGCACCCACACCGTGCTGGGCACGCCGATAAAACCGCCCTTTCCGGACGGCATGCAGCAGATCATCTTTGGCATGGGCTGTTTCTGGGGCGCCGAGCGGCGGTTCTGGGAAGTACCTGGCGTGTACACCACCGCGGCAGGGTATTGCGGCGGGCTGACACCCAATCCGACATACGAAGAGGTCTGCTCCGGTCGCACCGGGCACAACGAAGTGGTGCTGGTCGTGTATGACCCGGATCAGGTCTCGCTGGACGATCTGCTCAAGGTGTTCTGGGAAGCCCACGATCCGACGCAGGGCATGCGACAGGGTAACGATATGGGAACCCAGTATCGCTCGGGCATCTATGTCTACGGCCCCATGCAGCATGCCCATGCCGAGGCCAGCAAGGCGCAGTTCGCTGACGCATTGCAGGAGGCGGGACTCAATCCGATCACCACTGAAGTGATGCCGGCGCCCACCTTCTACTATGCCGAGGCCTACCATCAGCAGTATCTGGACAAGAACCCCGGTGGCTACTGTGGACTGGGCGGCACCGGGGTGTGCATGCCGCGCGGCTGATCAGCTGCGGCGACTCAGCGCATTGAGACAGGCGCCGGTCAGCTCGGTGAAGCGTTTGAACGCCGCAAACTGACTGGCGCTCAAGGCGCGACCGGAGATTCGCATATCACCGTACAGCACCCCGATCTGGCGATTGCCGGCCAGAATCGGCGCAATGAAGAACATTCCATCACCCAGCCAGTCACGCATCTGCTGCGGTACCATCCCATTCAACGCCGCACTCTTGGCGGTGCCGACCCACAGTGCTTCGCGCTGCTCCAGTGCGTAGCTGAAGATATTCGTATCGTTCTTCGAGCATTGCAGATTGAAGTCCTGCGTCCAGTGCTGCGTGCCCTTGCCGATCACCCGCCGCGCCTTGAAGCGTGACTGATTGTCCGCCAGCACCGCCAGCATTACGCGCTCCAGCCCTACCCCGAGGTGCAGGCCATTCATCAGCGTACTGAGTGTGGTGTCCACGTTGATCGGGCTCTTGCTCATGAGTGCCATGTTCTGCAGCGAAAGCTTGAGCATGTCCAGATTCGGCTGCAGAAGCGGTTCCTGCACCACACTGCGCGCCTGATGCGCAGGCTCGGCGTCGATGGCCAGCAGCGCAGAGAGATCCAGCGGCAGTTCGTTGGTACGAGGAATCCAGGCTCCCAGGTCGCCATTGGCGCAGGTCCCGGCCACGTGAATGGCTTCGTCGGTACTGGCAAGTATCTGCTGCATGGCTTCGTCCGGCGCCACCCCGATCAGGCCGGCGACCTGCCGAGCCAGATCCTGCATCGCTTCGGTGCCCCAGCCGCGCTCGGCAGTCTGGGCAATCGCCGAGCCGAGGGCCACGGTGCGCGCCGCCGGCCCGTTGGCGGTTCGACTGGCCTGCACCAGTTGACCAATTTCCCCCAGATTCCAGGTCTTCAGAAGGCCCAGCGTCAGTTGATCGAAGCTCGTTCCCAGCACGTCTTTCGAGGCCCGCTCGCGGTCATCCGGCGATGCCTCGAGCGCAACCACCATCCGCTCTGCCTCGGCAGCATTCGCCTGGCTCCAGAAAGCCAGTTCACCGAGGTGGCGTAGCAGCGTGGCGATGAATATCTCTTCCTTCTCGGCCAGCGAGATGTACTGGGCGAGGTTGCGCGCCTGCATGGCGCCATGGAACGAACGCGCCAGCAGGGATTGCAGCTGATCCCTTGGCGAACCCTTGAGCAACCCGTCGAGCAGGCTGACGGACAGACCGATCATGCGCACCTGATCGAAGCCGATGACTACCACCGCCCGCGAGATGGTCTTCACCACTTCGCGCCCCGGATTGCAGTAAACGCTGTTGCTGACCCGGAGTACCTTGGACGTCAGCGAGGCATCGCGCAGCAGCACGTCGGCGAGCTGGCGGACAGAGGCGGTCTCGGACTGCGACAGGCGCAGCAGGTCGTGGACAACTACCGACATGGCGGGCAGCTCGGCCTTTTGCAGGCGAACGATCCATTGCTGCAATCCTCGTGTGGCAGTGTCGCTCAAGTGGCTCTCCGATTGTCTTATGGCAGGGTGCTATTACGCTATCGGTTATTCTAGCGCGAGCTTGAGAGCGCCGACGAATCGACCGGACGAAGCGTGGCCGCTAGACTATGCGGCTCATTCGGATTCGCCCTGCCAGGGGCGCGGTAGACAGACGCCTTGAATACGATTCCCATGACCCATGGCCGGGCGCTGGCGAGCATGCATGTCGCCGCGCTGATGTTCGGCATGACCGGCATTTTCGGCAAGCTCGCCACTGCCGGCCCCGGTACCATCGTGCTTGGCCGCGCAGTGTTCGCGGTTGTCGCACTGTTGCTGTTCGCCCAGCTGTTCCGCCAACGCATGTTGACTGGCCTGACTCTGACCCGGCTGCTACAGCTGGCTCTCTGCGGGTTATTGCTCGGCACGCACTGGCTCACGTTCTTCCATTCGGTAAAGATCGCCGGGGTCGGCATAGCCACGCTGGGCTTCGCGAGTTTTCCTGCCTTCGTGGTTCTGCTGGAATGGGCCGGCTGGCGGGAGGCGCCCAGTAACCGGGATCTGCTGAAAGTTGCGCTGATTGTCATCGGCCTGATACTGGTCACGCCGCATTTCGAGCTGGGCGCGCAGGCCACCACCGGGCTGCTCTGGGCCGTGCTATCGGGGCTGTGCTTCGCTGCGGTATCAGTGGGGAACAGGCTGACCAGCGTCGACCTGTCGCCCGTGCAGGTCGCCTGCTGGCAGAACCTGTTCATCCTGCTGTGCCTCGTGCCGATCAGCGGCACTGCCCTGCTTGCGATGCCGCCGCTGGACTGGCTGTGGATCGCTTTACTCGGCCTGCTCTGCACCGGACTTGCACACGGTCTGTTCGTCGCCAGTCTGGCGGTACTCAAGGCACGTGTAGCGTCGCTGTTCTTCGCGCTCGAGCCCGTCTATGGAATTCTCTTCGCCTGGTATCTGTTTGGCGAACAGCCCACGCTGCGCATGCTGATCGGCGGCGCGCTGATCGTCGGCGCCCTGGTGCTGGTCAAGCGTCCGCCTGATCCGGCTTGAACGATGGCTGGGTTTCGATCAGCCGCACCCAGGTCGGGAAGACGTTGAGCTGTCCTGCAATCAGTTTCACACACACCAGAAGGGGGACTGCCAACAACACCCCGACGGCACCCCACAACCATCCCCAGATGATCAGCCAGACCATGATCACCAGCGGGTTCAGCCGCATGTGCATACCGAGAACAGTCGGGGTAACGAACTGCGCCTCGAGCAGATTTATGGAGAAGTACACCAGCGCCGGAATCAGCGCCGCCCACTCCAGCCCGTACTGCGCCAGGCCGGCCAGACCGAGTATGAGTATCCCGATCAACGGCCCCACGTACGGCGCATAGTTGACCAATGCGACCAGTACTCCCCATAACAGGGCGTCCTCAACGCCCATCAGCCATAGCGCCCCGCCCGTGACCATGCCCAGACACGCGTTGATGACGGTCACCGTGACGATATACCGCGAGAGCTCCTTCTGGATGGTACGGACCAGTATCACGCTGATGCGCTTGTTCTTCACTTCCGGACAGATCTGGATGAAGTTGGCGAACAGGCTTGGACCGAAGATCAACAGGAACAGGATCAGAATGATCGCCGTCAGGAACTGGGCAATCACCATGGGCGTGGCACTCAACACCGAGACCAGCACCTCGATGCCGCCCTGCTTGATGCGTGCGGTTACTTCCCCGCCCTCCTGATCTTCCTGCCTCTGCTGCGGCGCGGGTTCCGGAGCCGGCGGCTCGTCGCGCCGGAGAAAACCGAATAGACGGAACCCCCCTTCTTCAGGTTCTGCCCTGGGCGGAGGCTCGGGAATCGTGGGTTCGGAGAGATCAAAAGCATCGGTCAGCGAATCGACCTGCTCGGCGAGCGTTGCCGAAAGCTCCGGCATGCGCTTGGCCCATTTCTGCACAGGCTCGGAAAGCTGTACTGCGAGCACAGTAAAGGGGCCCAGCAGCAGTCCGAGCAGCACCACGGCCGACAGCGTGCGTGGGACATGAAGACGTTTCAGGCCGCTTACAACCGGGCTCAGCAGAAGTGCGAACAGCAATGCCACGACAAGTGGCATGATCAGGGATTTGGCGAAGTAGAGGGTGTACAACAGAGCCAACCCCAGCAACCAGACCAGCAATCTGGAGGGTCTGGGCTGAGGCAGCTCGTCGTCAGATGATGAGCTCGGCGGTTCCGAAGGTTGGCCGAACGGCTCCGTGCCGCTCCTGTCGGTCATGCATCAATTTCCGGATCCATGCCTGAGCCGCCCGAGAAGGCGTGCGCCAAGTGCCAGATACGCAGGCCCTTGAAGGCCGTACCGAACAATCCAGCCTGCGTGCTGCCCTTCAGAGCGCCGATCACCACGCCCAACGCAAGACCTCCACCTACCAGCCACATCGGGGAGACATTATTGCGAATCGACTCCCAGTGCTTCTGCCCTTCAAGCTTTACCAGACTGTGTTCCATCTTCAGACGATCGTCCAGATCCTGAATCTTCTGTAGCTGATCCTTCCGTTTTTTCGCCATTCTGATAGCCCTCCTTGAAGGCTTGAATCTGCCGGCTGGTGGCAGGCAACGACAGGCTCTTGCTGTACTTCTTGATCATTCCAAGCATGATCAGAATCGGCACAACCTGTACCGCAATGAACACTCCGATTCCCAGCGCTACCGACTCGCTGGGCACGTATGCCAGCCAGGCGAGCAACACCGACAATCCGATCCAGGCGAGCAGGCCAAGCGGCAACATGGCGAGGCCAAGCACGGCGATGCGCTTGGCATCGGACACGGCCAGGCCCAGCTCGGCGAACAGCAATTTGAAGAAATCGCCTGCTGTTACCGTTGCCTGCTTTGCCCACTCCAGCCACTCGGCAGGACCGGTGTGGCTGTCTGGATCGGCACTTGCCGGATCACCGCTCCCCGGGCGGTTTTCGTCGGGGATCGTACTCATTTCTTCGAGGACGTGCAGAGCTTGGACACTACAAAGCCGGCCGCGAAGGCAATACCCACTGCAGCGAGGGGACGTTCACGGATGAAGGAATTGGCTTGCTCGTTCCACTCGCCGGCCTTGACCTTGCCCTGCGAGTAGCGGCTATTGGCCTCGTTCTTGAGATCGATACCGGCGGTGCCAGCGGCGCGCTTGAAATGCTCCTTGGCTTCCAGCAGGTTGTTGTAGGCAGCCATCACGGCGTCACGTCCAGTGTTTGCTTCCTGCTCAGTATCCTTGCTGACTTTGCTCATGGGGCTTTCATTGTTTGCAGCGGCCATAGGTTCGCTCCTGATTTGATTCTGAATGAATGTCAGACTAGGTGCCTCACACCTTAACTTGACCACCTCGCCGCCGCTGTGTTCCCTTGGCTCGGCAATAGTAGGCAGGCAGAGCACAAACGCACGCCCTTGCTATCAATGATTCAGCCGAAGCTTGGCCACACGAACAGGAGCATCTACCCATGAGCGACAGTGCGGAATTCGACATCATCGTCTACGGCGCATCGGGCTACACCGGCCGACTGGTTGCCGAGTATCTGGCTCAGGAATATGCCGACGACGCAGGGCTACGCTGGGCCATGGCTGGCCGTAACCAGGCAAAGCTTGCCGAGGTACGCGACCAGATCGGCGCGCCAGCGGACACGCCCCTGCTGGTGGCCGATACCGACGATCCGGCCAGCCTCGATGCGCTGGTCAAGCGCACGCGGGTGATCATCACCACCGTGGGCCCATA
Organism: Halopseudomonas nanhaiensis; assembly: GCF_020025155.1. Taxonomy (NCBI): domain Bacteria; kingdom Pseudomonadati; phylum Pseudomonadota; class Gammaproteobacteria; order Pseudomonadales; family Pseudomonadaceae; genus Pseudomonas; species Pseudomonas nanhaiensis. The sequence continues at coordinate 576,171 of NZ_CP073751.1, read as the reverse complement.
TCAGCTTTACGGCTCGCCGTTGGTGGCGGCCTGCGCCAAGGCTGGCACCGACTACGTCGACCTGTGCGGCGAGCCGGCATGGATGCGCCAGATGATCGATGCGCACGAGCAGACTGCAAAGCAATCCGGTGCCCGTATCGTCTTTTCCTGCGGCTTCGACTCGATTCCGTTCGACCTCGGCGTGTTCTTCCTGCAGGAGGCCGCTCGCGAGCGCTTCGGCAGTACGGTCCCCCGCGTCAAGGGACGTGTTCGCAAGATGAAGGGAACCTTCTCCGGCGGCACGGCGGCCAGCCTGAAGGCGACGATGCAGGCCGCGAAGGAGAATCCCGAGATTCTCAAGCTGCTGGGCAATCCGTTCGCCCTCGCGCCAGGCTTCGACGGACCGGCGCAACCGCCAGCCAGTAAACCCGAATACGACGAGCAACTCGGCAGCTGGGCGGCACCGTTCATCATGGCTGCAATCAACACGCGCAACGTGCATCGCTCCAACGCGCTGATGAACCATGCCTACGGCACCGACTTCGTGTACGACGAGATGCTGCTCACGGGGCCCGGCGACCAGGGCAAGGCGACCGCCGATGCGGTGGCGGGCGACCGGTCACTATCAAGCGACAAGGCGCCCAAGCCCGGCGAGGGACCCACCGCCGAGGAGCGGGAAAACGGCTTCTACGATGTGCTGTTCATCGGCGAAGCCGATGACGGCCGTACCCTGCGCGCCAGTGTGGCCGGCAAGCGCGACCCGGGCTACGGGTCGACGTCACGGATGATTGCAGAAAGCGCCATGTGTCTGCTGCGCGACGCTACCGATACTGGCGGCGGCATCTGGACCACGGCTCCGGCGATGGGTCACAGGCTGATCAAGCGTCTCACCGAGCATGCCGGTCTGACATTCAAGCTGGAAGACGCCTGAACCCACGCCGGACGCCGGGTCAGGGCTGCCCGGCGAGCCAGTCCATACGCCAACTGCCCTCGCCTGACTGGGCGAGGGTGCTGGCAAGCCAGGGAAGGGTCTCTTCGAGCTCTTCCCAGAGCGGCCAGGGCGGGTTCACCAACATCAACCCCGAGCCGTTCAATCCCATGCGCGTGTCGGTGGGCCGAACACCCAGCTCGACGCGCAGCACCTTCGGCAGGCCTGCTTCGGCCATGCTGCGATAGAAGCCCCTCAACAGCCGCTCGTCCTTGATCGGATACCACAGCGCTACGATGGTCTGCCGCATGCGCTGCACGGCCAGCTGCACCGCCTCGACACAGTAGTCGAGCTCGTCAATCTGTTCGAACGGCGGGTCCAGCAGCCAAAGCGCGCGTTTTTCAGCTACCGGCAGAAACGCCTTGGGCAGTTCGTACCCGTCGCGCTGATGCACGGCTATCGAATCGTTGTCAGCGAAATGCGCCTTGAGCGTTGCGGCGTCGTCGGGATGCAGCTCGCTGACGATCATCCTATCCTGCTCGCGGAGCAGGTCGGCAACGAGCTGAGGCGAGCCGGGGTACAGGCGCAGGACGCCATCCGGATTGTGCCGGGCCACCGCATCACGGTAGTCGCCGATCAGCTCAGGCAGGTCGGTGCGATCGAACAGGCGGCCGATGCCGTCCACATATTCGCCGGTCTTGCTGGCTGCTTCGCCCTGCAGATCATAAAGGGCCGTTCCGGCGTGGCTGTCGAGATAGCAGAACGGCGCTTCCTTGCGCTGCAGCAACTGGATCATCCGCTGCAGCACGGAATGCTTGAAGACATCGGGGTGATTGCCGGCGTGATAGCTGTGACGGTAATTCATGGTCAGTCCGGCGTGTGTGCGGGTAAGGGCGGCATTCTAGCCGCGAGAGGCCCGATCAACCACCCGACGGGACAGCTCAGTGCTGGCTGGTCGGCGTGACGCGCAATACTTCCTCGATGGTCGTCAGCCCCGCTCCGACCTTCTGTGCCCCGGACAGGCGGAGGCTATGCATGCCCTCCTTGTAGGCCTGGCGACGCAGGATATCCAGATCGGTGTCGGTATGGACGTGGCTGCGCAGCGTGTCGGTCAGCGGCATCAGCTCGTACACGCCCGCACGTCCTCGGTAGCCCGTTTCCCGGCATTCGGGACAACCGACGGGACGGTGGGCGTTGCTCGGCAGGGAGGCATTCCAGGGCCTGGTCAGCTCACGCCAGGCCTCGGCATCGACGTCTGTCGGAGCCTTGCAATGCGGGCACAGTGTACGCACCAGCCGCTGGGCCATGACGCCCAGCACGGTGGCCTTGATCAGGTACGCCGGCACGCCCAGCTCGATCAATCGGCTGACGGCGCTGGGCGCATCATTGGTGTGCAGCGTGGACAACACCAGGTGACCGGTCAATGCCGCCTGAATGGCCATTTCGGCGGTCTCAAGATCGCGTATCTCGCCGATCATGATGATGTCCGGATCCTGTCGCATCAGTGCGCGTACACCGCTGGCGAAGGTCAGATCGATGTTGTGCTGCACCTGCATCTGATTGAAGCTGTCCTCGACCATCTCGATCGGATCTTCGATGGTGCAGACATTCACCTCGGGCGTCGCCAGCTGCTTGAGCGTGGTGTAGAGCGTGGTTGTCTTCCCCGAACCGGTGGGACCGGTCACCAGGATTATGCCGTTGGGCTGCTGGACCATGGTCTGCCAGCGGCGCTGGTCTTCCCCGGAAAAACCGAGTTTGTCGAAGCTTCGCAGCAGCACATCCGGATCGAAGATCCGCATGACCATCTTCTCGCCGAACGCTGTCGGCAATGTCGACAGACGCAGCTCGACCTCGTTGCCCTGGGGCGACTTGGTCTTTACGCGGCCATCCTGCGGCTTGCGCTTTTCGGCGACGTTCATCCGTCCGAGCGTCTTCAGGCGCGCCACCACTGCCACCGTAACCTGCAGCGGAAAGGTGTACACCGTGTGCAGCACGCCATCGATGCGCAAACGCACGCTGCCGGTCTCGCGACGCGGCTCGATGTGAATATCACTGGCGCGTTGCTCGAAGGCATACTGGAACAGCCAGTCAACGATGTTCACCACGTGCGCATCGTTTGCGTCCGGCTCCTGACCCATGCTGCCCAGGTTGAGCAGCTGCTCGAAGTTGCCGATGACGCTGTTCTTCTGGTCACTGGCATTGGCACCGCTTACCGAGCGAGCCAACCGATAGAACTCCACCGAATAGCGCTGCAGATCGGCAGGGTTGGCCACCACACGGCGAATTTCGCGCTTGAGCACATGGGTAAGATTGCTTTCCCAGCTGGAGACAAAGGGCTGAGCGCTGGCGATGGTCACTTCACGATCGTTGACCTCGACGGCCAGTATCTTGTGACGCTGGGCGAAGGCAAAGGACATCAGCGGCGTGACTGCTGCGACGTTGATCTTCAGCGGGTCGATCCGGTAGAACGGCTGGTCGGCTTCGGTGGCCAGCCAGCGGCTGAGGCTATCGATATCCAGCGTCTTGCCCGGGCGCGCCTTGTCGGCTGGCGCCTGAGCGGCAATGAATTCCAGTGGGTGCAGCCGCGCGTTGTCGCCGGTGGCAGCGCGGCGCAGCACGCTCAGCTGCTCGGCCGCTTCCAGCTCCAGTCGGCCCTGAGCAACCAGGGCGTTGAGGATATCGGCCAGATCCAGAGGCCGGTCGCTTCCAGGCACGGCCAGGTCGCGCAAGTGATTCATCCCTGTTCTCCTTTCGTGACCACTTTCAGCTGTTCAGCTCGCGCCAGGCATCCAGCTTGCGCAGGCGTTGCCCCTGCTTGCGCAGGGCTGCGAGGAGAGCCGGCTGCTGCTCGACGTCCACCAGCGGGTACTGTTCAAGCAACGCCTGCAGCTTGTTCAGCTCTCCAAACAGACGGTCCGCGGCGGGAACGTCGAGATGGGTACGGAAATGCGCCAGCAGATAGTGCAGCCGTCCCAGGCGGGGCAGCTGATCCAGCCACTCGCTGACAGCGCTGTCGGGCTCGTTGTGATGCGGCACCTGCAGCTCCTGGATTTCCCGCGCTACCGCGCCGAGCAGCCAGCGCGGCAAAGCCAGTGCACCGATGCGGTCGCCACGCGGTGGTCGATCCTGTTGCCAGCCCCGAACGTGCAACCAAAGAGCCAGTTGAATGAAGAGCTGGCCCCAGGCCGGATCAGTGACAGCGGCATCGAAGGATATGGGCGCCTGATCGCGAGCGGCCTGCCCTGCTTCGTCGTCGGCCCAGCCGGCGAGGACCTGCGGACGAAACGCATCGAGTAGCTGATCGAGCGGCGCAAGGAAGGGTTGCGCCGCCGAGCGCGGCAGCCCCATGTCGAACACGCCGAACAGTGCCCGCAGCTCGGCGATACCTGCCGTCATGTCACGAAACAGCTTGAACTGGCCGGTGTGCCGGTACTGCTCGGCAAGCCGCTGAATCTGGCCGAGCAACTGCCAGCCGGAGCCTGCAATGACTTCGTCGACCGGTGTCTCGGCCTGCCAGTCGGGCACGGCGGGACGCAGGGCGAAACTGGCCGGATCGGTGAGCCGATAACCGCGCTCGGCCTTGCTGATATCACAGGGCATCAACGGCAGATCGGCAGCCAGCGCGGCGGCGAGTTCGAGCACCGCCACCGCAGGTCCCTGGCGAACTTCGAGCTCCAACTCGCATATTGTTTCCTGCTGCTCGCCGGCTTGCACCGTGCCGGCGTCCAGCGCCACCTCCACTTCGACGGTCTCGTCACCGCGCTGCCAGCCGATCAGCGCCTTGGTACGCTGAAAATGCGTGGTGAACAGAGGGACGATGGAAGTGCGATCGAGGTCGCCCAGGCTCGCTGGCCAGCAGCTGTCGTCGAGCAGGGACAGGTCCAGCGCATCGCCTTGCAGATACCAGTCCCATTCATTGCGCTCGGACAACCCGGCGACGCTCTGGCCCCGGCTTTTCAGCGTCTGGATGAAGGTGTCGCCGTCTCGCCGTATGCGCAGTGCAACCTTGGCGCGCGCCAGATCACGGTCTACGGTGTCGAAATACTGGTTGTACAGCGTGCCGCTTTGCCAGTCGCCGGTGCGTCGCTCGTTCAGCAGCGGGTGCTCGCGCAGAGCGTCGAGTGTCGCGGGCGTCACCCGCAGTTTGATTTCGGTTTCTTTAGCCATGCCTATGCCTTAACGACGCTGCGGAGAACGACATATGACCATCCGATGTCGATTTAATGACGCAACCGGGTTCAACCTCTATAATTTGCCGCGTTGATCAAGCCCTTGGAGCCGCCATGCCCAGCAATCCGTTTCTTACCCTGTTCGGTCGTTCGCCGATCGGCCCTATGCAACAGCATATCGCCAAGGCGCACGAATGTGCTGCTCAGCTGACTCCGTTCATCGATGCCGTAATCGCCGGCGACTGGGTCGAAGCCGAGAAGGTCCAGCAACACATCTGTGTACTGGAGCGCGAGGCCGACAAACTCAAGAAGGATGTCCGCATCCACCTACCCAAGAGCCTGTTCCTGCCGGTGCCGCGCACCGACCTGCTGGAGCTGCTGAGTGTACAGGACAAAGTAGCCAACCGCGCCAAGGATATAGCCGGGCTGATGCTTGGTCGGCAGATGCAGATCCCTACTCCGCTGCAGCCTGCATTCCGCAAGTTCGTCGAGCGTTCGGTCGACGCCGCAGCCCAGGCACTGCGCGCGATGAACGAGTTGGACGAGCTGCTGGAAACGGGCTTCTCCGGGCGTGAAGTGACCCTTGTCGAACGGATGATCGACGAGCTGGACGCCATCGAACACGACACCGACAACCTGCAGATCAAGCTCCGTGCCGATCTGTTCAAACTCGAAAAGGACTGGCCTCCGGTCGATGTGATGTTCCTCTATCAGATCATCGAATGGATCGGGGATGTGGCCGACCGGGCGCAACGCGTCGGCAATCGTCTGGAACTGCTCATGGCCCGTTGAACGGGCCTTTTTGCACTCACTTCACAATAGAGTTTTTCAGCTATGACCCTGATTGCGGAATACGGCACCATCCTGCTTGTTATGGCCTGTTTGTTCGGGTTTTTCATGGCCTGGGGCGTCGGTGCGAACGACGTGGCGAACGCCATGGGCACCTCGGTCGGCTCCAAGGCGCTGACCATCAAGCAGGCCATTCTGATCGCCATGGTGTTCGAGTTCCTTGGTGCGTACCTGGCCGGGGGCGAAGTCACCGAAACCATTCGAAGCGGCATTCTCGACTCCGATCTCATCTCCCCGGAACAGATGATCTTCGGCATGCTGGCGTCCCTGCTCGCTGCCGGGTCCTGGCTGCTCATCGCGTCGATCAAGGGCTGGCCTGTATCGACCACCCACTCGATCATCGGCGCCGTCATCGGCTTCGGCGCGGTTGGCGTGTCCATGGAAGCGGTGGACTGGGGCGGCGTGGTCCCGATCGTCAGCAGCTGGGTCATTTCGCCGCTGCTCTCGGGCACCGTGGCCTTCATGATCTTCATGAGCGTGCACAAGCTGATTCTGGATACCGAAGACCCTTTCGCCAATGCCAAGCGCTATGTGCCCTTCTACATGTTCGCCGTGGGGTTTTTCGTCACGCTGATGACGGTGACCAAGGGGCTCAAGCACGTCGGACTGGATCTTTCGATCGCGCAAAGCTTCCTACTCGCAGCACTGGTCGGTTTCCTGGTTACGGCCTTGGGTGTCGCGCTACTGACCCGGGTCAAGGCCGACCCGGAAGCAGACAAGAGTTTCCACTTCGCCAGCGTGGAAAAGGTCTTCGCCGTGCTGATGATCTTCACCGCCTGTGCAATGGCCTTTGCCCACGGCTCGAATGACGTCGCCAACGCGGTAGGTCCGCTCGCTGCCATCGTCAGCACCCTTCAGTCAGGCGGCATCGTTTCCGAGACAGCGATGGTCCCCGGCTGGGTTCTGCTGCTGGGCGCGGTAGGTATCGTGATCGGCCTGGCGACTTACGGTTACCGGGTCATCGCGACGATCGGCAAACACATCACCGAACTGACGCCCAGCCGTGGCTTCGCCGCAGAGCTGGCAACCGCGGCAACCGTAGTCGGTGCATCCGGTATCGGCCTGCCGGTATCGACCACCCATACGCTGGTCGGCGCCGTGCTTGGGGTAGGTATCGCGCGGGGTATCGGCGCGCTGAATCTGCGCGTGATCGGTACGATCTTCAGCTCCTGGCTGATCACGCTGCCCGCTGGCGCAGCGCTCTCGATCATCTACTTCTTCATCTTCCAGGGCATTTTCGGCTGACGGGAACATTCTCGGCGCGTAAGCTGGTCTGAACGATTCAGACCGCTTTCGCCGCCAGGAGCCCGTTATGGCCGTACCCTCGCTCAAGGCGCAGTTCGACGCGCTGCTCAAAGCCCCTTCCATCAGTTGCACCCAGCCCGAGTTCGACCAGTCCAACATGCAGGTCATCAATCTGCTGGCTGACTGGCTGGGCGAGCTGGGTTTTGCCTGCGACATTCAGCCGATAGCCGGCGAGCCAGGCAAGGCCAATCTCATCGCCACCCTGGGCAGCGGTCCAGGCGGTCTGGTCCTGGCCGGGCATACCGACACGGTGCCGTGCAATCCGGAGAAGTGGAATTTCGATCCCTTTGCACTGACCGAGGCGAACGGCCGCTGGTACGGCCTGGGCAGCTGCGACATGAAAGGTTTTTTTCCGCTGATCATCGAAGCCGCGCGGGCCTATGCGGATCGACCCTTCCATCAGCCGTTGATCGTGCTTGCCACCGCGGACGAGGAAAGCTCGATGAGCGGCGCCCGCGCACTGGCGGCCAGTGGTCAGCCCAAGGCGCGCCACGCGGTAATCGGCGAACCTACCGGGCTGCGACCTGTGCGGGTGCACAAGGGTATCCTGATGGAGCGGATCGATATCATTGGCCAGGCCGGCCATTCATCCGACCCGTCGCTGGGCCGCAGCGCGCTGGAGGCCATGCATCTGGTCATCGCCGGTCTGATCGACCTGCGCGGCCAATGGCAGAAGCGCTGGAATGACCCGCTATTCAGCGTGCCCACCCCGACGCTCAATCTTGGCTGCATACACGGCGGGGACAATCCCAATCGCATCTGCGCCAAGTGCGCGCTGGAATTCGACATCCGCCCGCTGCCGGGCATGGACCCGGACGCGCTGCGCGCCGATATCCAGAGCAGACTGCACAGGGTGGCTGCCGAGCGACAGGTCAGGATCGACTACAAACCGCTGTTCCCCGGCGTTCCTCCGCTGAATACGCCTGCCAATGCTCCGCTGGTACTGGCTTGCGAGCAGCTGACCGGCCACAGCGCAGGCAGCGTTGCCTTCGCCACCGAAGGCCCGTATTTCAATCAGGCGGGCATGCAGACCCTGATTCTCGGACCGGGCGATATCGACCAGGCCCACCAGCCGGACGAGTATCTGGCGATGGACCGCATTCAGCCAACGGTGGATCTGCTCAAGCAGCTGATCGAACGATTCTGCCTCTCAGCTGATGCTGACCCCGCCCCCACCCATTAGCGGAACGGCGGCTCATCGAAGCTGCGCAGCTTGCGTGAATGCAGCGAAGCGAGTTCGCTGCGAAGCAGCTCCAGCGCAGTGATGCCGATATGCAGGTGCTGGGTGACTGCGCGTTCGTAGAAGGCGCCGGCGGCGCCCGGGAGCTTGATCTCGCTGTGCAGCGGCTTGTCTGACACGCACAGGAGCGTGCCGTAGGGCACCCGCAACCGATAGCCCTGCGCAGCAATGGTCCCGCTTTCCATATCCACCGCCACCGCCCGCGCCTGGTTGATCAGCGGCCTTTCCTGCGCCCAGCGCAGCTCCCAGTTGCGGTCGTCGTAGGTCAGCACGGTGCCGGTGCGCAGACGACGCTTGAGCGCGTCGCCCCGATCACCTGTAACCTTGGCCGCTGCCTCCTGCAACGCCTGTTGTACTTCGGCCAGTGCAGGAAGCGGAATGTTCGGCGGCAGGACGCGATCGAGAATGCCGTCCCGGCGCATATAGGCATGCGCCAGCACGTAGTCACCAATCGTCTGCGACTGACGCAGCCCACCGCAGTGACCGATCATCAGCCAGCAGTGCGGACGCATCACGGCGAGGTGATCGGTGATGTTCTTGGCGTTCGATGGGCCCACCCCGATGTTGACCAGCGTGATGCCGTCTCCGTCTGCGGCCTGCAGATGGTAGGCGGGCATCTGATAGCGATGCCACTGCACGCTGGCGATCAACGCCTGCATGTCGCCCTCCTCCATGCCCCAGCGCAGCACCACGTTGCCGGGCAGAATCATCCGCTCGAAGCGTGACGCCTCGGTGAGCATATCGAGGCCGTGGCGGATGAACTGGTCGACATACCGGTGGTAGTTGGTCAGCAGGATCCACGGCTGTATGTGCCGCCAGTCACTGCCGGTGTAATGCACCAGCCGGCGCAGGGAAAAATCCACCCGCGCCGCATCGAACAGCGCCAGGGGCAGCGGGTCCATCGCTTCCCAGTCGAACAGGCCGTCGGCGTTGCTGTCAGTCACGGCGGCCAGGTCCGTGCTGGGGAAGATGCGCGCCAGCTCTCCGGCCGTGACACCGGAGCCGGCCAGCTCGTCGCCTCCTTCTACCACGTAGGGATACGGGATCGGCTGCTCGCTTACGCCGACCTCGATCTTCACGGTGAAATCGCGCATGAGCGGACGCAGCTGCTCGAGCAGATACTTGCGAAACGCCTGCGGCTGCGTGACGGTGACGCTGTAGGTACCCGGCACCTGTACCTTGGCGTAGGCCCGCACGCTGGTCGGCGTCTCGCCCGGGCAGTCGTAAACCAGCCGCAGTTCCGGATAGTGAAATCTGGCGGTTTGCTCGGCGGTGGGACGGGTTCGGTCCCGGATATACTGCTTCAGCGCATCGCCCAGCGCAGCGGTGGCCTGCTCGTACAAGGCCGCCAGGCGGTCGACGGCTTCCTCGGGGGTGCTCACTGCAACAAACGAATCGGACCGCACACTCACAGGCATTCTCTCTCTCGACGGTTTCACTGGCGTTGATCGGTTACCCATAGCATACCCGCTTACATTGCGTGCGATGCTTGATGCCGGCCGACCATTGTCCCTACACTGCCCTTTTCTGCGGAACAGCGCCATGTCCGACTACGTCAACTGGTTTCGTCATTCAACGCCGTACATCAACACGCATCGAGACACCACCTTCGTCGTGTTGCTGCCCGGGGAGGCGCTGGCTCATCCCAACTTCATCAACATCGTCCACGACATCATGCTGCTCAACAGCCTGGGCGTGCGGCTTGTGCTGGTGCATGGTTCGCGTCCGCAGATCGAAGAGCGCCAGACCGCACGCGGCGTCGCCTCGCGTTATCACAACGATTTGCGGATCACTGACAGCGATACCCTGGCTTCGGTCATGGACGCCGTGGGCAGCCTGCGTATCGCCATCGAGGCGGCGCTGTGCGTAGCCTCTGGTCAGGGGCCGAGACTACGCGTGGTCAGCGGCAATTTCGTGACGGCCAAACCGATCGGCGTGGTCGACGGGGTGGACTTCCACCACACCGGCGAGGTGCGGCGCATCGATCGCAAGGCGATCAACCGGCACCTGGACGAAGAGTCCATCGTGCTTTTGTCATCCATCGGCTACTCACCGACGGGCGAGGTATTCAATCTTGCCTGTGAAGACGTTGCCACCAGTGCTGCCAGCTCGCTGGAGGCAGACAAGCTGATCCTGTTCGGGCCCGACACCGGCATCTTCGACGATCAGGGCAACCTGCTGCGCGAGCTCAAGCCGACCCGGGCGCTACCGATTCTGGCCAGGCTCGGCAACAGCCTGCCCGGCACACTGCTCGCGGCCGCCTGCAAGGCCTGCAATTCGGGGCTACGGCGCAGCCATATCGTCAGCTTCGCCGATGACGGTGCGCTGCTGACCGAGCTGTTTACCCGCGACGGCGGTGGCACCCTGGTCACCCAGGAACAGTTCGAGCACATCCGCACGGCAACCATCGAAGATGTCGGCGGGCTGCTCGAGCTGCTTCGGCCGCTCGAGGAAGCAGGCATTCTGGTGCGTCGGTCTCGGGAAGTGCTTGAACGCGAGATCGGCCAGTTCACCATCATCGAACGCGACGGGATGATCATCGGCTGCGCTGCGCTGTACCCCTTGGAAGAGTCCACCTCAGCCGAGCTCGCCTGTGTGGCTATCGACCCGAACTATCGGCACGGCAAGCGCGGCGACCAGTTGCTCGAGCACATCGAGGCGCAGGCGCGCACGATGAAGATCGACACGCTGTTCGTGCTCACCACGCGCACCGCCCACTGGTTCCGCGAACGCGGCTTCGTGCCCAGCTCGGTCGAGCGTTTGCCGGCCAAACGGGCGCAGCTGTACAACTATCAGCGCAATTCCAAGGTCTTCGAGAAGGCCCTGTAGCGCGCCGGACGAGCTGGCCCGGCAGCCGGGCTTCAGCTCCGCTTGTCGAGCTTGTCCGCCGTGCGGAGGTCGAAATCGCTGGCGTCGTGCCGTTCGGCCAACTGCTCCGAAGGATCACCCCAGGTCCGATTGACCATCCGACCGCGCTTCACCGCCGGCCGCTCGCCGATCTCCTCAGCCCAGCGCAGCAGATTCCGGTAGGTGTGGGTCTGCAGGAACTCGGCTGCGCCGTACACCTGGTTGGTAGCCACCCCTGCATACCAGGGCCAGATGGCCATATCAGCGATGCTGTATTCGTCGCCAGCGATGAACGCGTGATCTGCAAGCTGTCGATCAAGCACATCGAGCTGTCGCTTGACCTCCATCGCGTAGCGGTTAATCGGGTACTCGTACTTCTCCGGCGCATAGGCGTAGAAATGCCCGAAGCCACCACCGAGCATCGGCGCGCTGCCCATCTGCCAGAACAGCCAGTTCAGGCACTCGGTTCGCCCGGCCACGCCCTGCGGAATGAACGCACCGAATTTTTCCGCCAGATAGAGCAGGATCGAGCCAGACTCGAAGACGCGCTGTGCGGGCTCGACGCTCTGATCAAGCAGTACCGGAATCTTGGAGTTCGGATTGAGCTCGACGAAACCGCTGCCAAACTGATCGCCCTCGCCAATGCGGATCAGGTAGGCGTCATATTCCGCTCCATCGAAGCCCCTGGCGAGCAGCTCTTCAAGCAGGATGGTGACCTTGACGCCGTTGGGCGTGGCCAGCGAGTACAGCTGCAGGGGATGCTTGCCGCGCGGCAACGTCTTGTCATGCGTCGGCCCCGCAACGGGACGGTTGATGTTGGCAAACTGGCCACCGCTGGCCTTGTCCCAGGTCCAGACCTTCGGCGGCGTGTAGGTCGAATCGGTCATACGTACTCCACTGACGTAACAGGTTGACCGAAAGAGGATAGCCGATGGGAGCGCTATGCAGGGCCGGCACCTGATGAGCCCGCCTGTGAGGTCTGAAGCAAACTTGATATGCTAGCCGGCTAGCAACGCATAACGAGACCACCCCAGATGCCTGATTATCGCTCGAAAACCTCGACCTTCGGCCGCAACATGGCCGGCGCGCGTGCGCTGTGGCGCGCCACCGGCATGAAAGACGAGGACTTCAAGAAACCCATCATCGCGATCGCAAACTCCTTCACGCAGTTCGTGCCCGGTCACGTCCATCTGAAGGACCTGGGGCAACTGGTGGCTCGGGAAATCGAACGCGCCGGCGGCGTTGCCAAGGAATTCAACACCATCGCCGTGGACGATGGCATCGCCATGGGGCACGACGGCATGCTGTATTCCCTGCCCTCGCGCGAAATCATCGCGGACTCGGTCGAGTACATGGTCAACGCGCATTGTGCCGACGCCATCGTCTGTATCTCCAACTGCGACAAGATCACCCCCGGCATGCTGATGGCCGCGCTGCGCCTGAACATCCCGGTGGTATTCGTTTCCGGCGGCCCGATGGAAGCCGGCAAGACCAAACTGGCGAGCCACGGCCTGGATCTGGTGGATGCGATGGTGATCGCCGCCGACGAAAGCGCCAGCGATGAGAAGGTTGCCGAATACGAGCGCAGCGCCTGCCCGACCTGCGGCAGCTGCTCCGGGATGTTCACGGCCAACTCGATGAACTGCCTGACCGAAGCCCTGGGCCTGTCGCTGCCGGGCAACGGTTCGACTCTCGCCACGCATTCGGACCGCGAGCAGCTGTTCCTGCGTGCCGGTCGTACCGCGGTGGAGCTTTGCAAGCGCTACTATGGCGACGGAGACGAAAGCGTCCTGCCTCGCAATGTGGCCAATTTCAAGGCGTTCGAAAACGCCATGACGCTGGACATCGCCATGGGCGGCTCCACCAACACCATCCTGCACCTGCTTGCCGCAGCACAGGAAGCCGAGATTCCGTTCGATCTGCGGGATATCGACCGGCTATCGCGCAAGGTTCCGCAGCTGTGCAAGGTGGCCCCGAACATTCAGAAGTACCACATGGAGGACGTGCACCGCGCCGGGGGCGTGTTCGGCATTCTCGGTGAACTGGCGCGCGGTGGCCTGCTGCATACCGACGTCTCCACCGTCCACAGCCCGAGCATGGAAGAAGCAATCGCGCGCTGGGACATTACCCAGACCGATGATGAGCAGGTGCACACCTTCTTCAGGGCCGGACCGGCCGGCATTCCGACGCAGACTGCCTTCAGCCAGTCGACCCGCTGGGACACGCTGGATGATGACCGCGCCAACGGCTGCATTCGCAGCGTGGAAAATGCCTATTCGGCCGAAGGTGGGCTCGCCGTACTGTACGGCAACATCGCGCTGGATGGCTGCGTGGTGAAGACCGCCGGGGTCGACGAGTCGATCCATGTCTTCGAGGGCAACGCGAAAATCTTCGAGAGTCAGGACAGCGCGGTAAAGGGCATCCTCGCCGACGAGGTGAAGCCCGGCGACATCGTTATCATCCGCTACGAAGGCCCCAAGGGCGGACCGGGCATGCAGGAAATGCTGTATCCGACCTCGTATCTCAAGTCCAAGGGACTGGGAAAGGACTGCGCCCTGCTCACCGACGGCCGCTTCTCGGGGGGCACATCGGGCCTGTCGATAGGTCACGCTTCCCCTGAAGCCGCGGCCGGCGGCGCCATCGGCCTGGTCCGCGACGGCGACAAGGTTCTGATCGACATACCCAACCGCAGCATCAATCTGCTGGTGAGCGACGAGGAGCTGGCCGACCGCCGCACCGAGCAGGATCGCAAGGGATGGAAGCCGGTCGAAGCCAGGCCGCGCAAGGTCACCACGGCGTTGAAGGCCTATGCGTTGCTGGCTACCAGTGCCGACAAGGGCGCCGTGCGCGACAAGGCGATGCTCGACGGCTGAGCGCTCGTCGCAGCGACGTCCCCGCCCGGAGACGTCGCTGCGTCATCAAGCCATGATCATCGTGCCCGCCAGGGCCACCAGTTCGCGCCAGCAATCCGGCATCAGCGCAAAACCCGCCGATGAACCGTCAAAACCCCGCCATTAGAGGGCTCCAGCCCTACCACCTGTCCGCATTAATTACCACTGATCGGTCAAAAGTACTGTCAGTGGAATGTGAACGAGCTAACATAATGAGGTCATAACGCGATCATGGACGCGTTTCACTCCTCGCTAGGCACGGACGTAATGGGCACAACCGCACGCAAACTGCTGCTGGTAGAAGCCGACCCGAACAAGCGAGAGCACATGCTCTCCCTGTTTCGGCAGCCCGCGCTCGCCTCCTTCGAGGTAGACATCTGCACTCAGCCCCGCGAGGCGGTACACCGGGCGGGGCAGAACGTGTTTTTTGCCTGTCTGCTGCCCAACGACCTGAGCCTCTTGCAGGACATCCGCCGAGTGGCGGTGGATACCCTGTGTATTCTCATCAGCGAAGGCGGTGATGCTCAGGGTGACAGCCGTGCCATCGAACAGGGCGCAGACGATGTACTGGTGCGAACGAGCATCGATGCCGACCAGGTCGACCGTGCCCTGCTGCACGGTCAGCTGCGGCGCGACAGCGGCAGCAAGCTCGAACGTCAGGCCAAGCAGGACCCTCTCACCGGCCTGGGCAATCGGGCACGACTGGAAGAAGAGCTTGACCGCCTGCTGATCCAGGGCAAACGCAGCGCCTCCGCTTTCGCCCTGCTCTACATCGACCTCGATTACTTCAAGCAGATCAATGACAGCTTCGGCCATGGCCTGGGTGATCTGCTGCTGGCCGTCATCGCCAACCGCCTGCGGCGGACCATGCGCCAGGATGACCTGATTGCGCGTATCGGCGGAGACGAATTCGTCGCGCTGTTGCGCAACGTCGCCGATCCCAACGATGCCGCGCTCATCGCCAGCAAGATCATTCATACACTGAGCGAACCGATCACCCTGAGCGGCCACCACCTGCTCATCTCGGCCAGCGTCGGCATCGCGCTGTACCCACAGCACGGACATTCGGCGACCGAACTGCTGCATCACGGCGACCAGGCGCTTTACCGGGCCAAGGCGAACGGGCGCAATGGCTACAGTTTCTTCAATCCCGAGGAGCAGGCGCAGACGCGGCATAACCTGGATATCGAACAGGGGCTGCGTCATGGTCTGCTGGAAGGGCAGTTCCGTCTGCACTACCAGCCTATCGTTGATACCCGAACCGGGGATACCGTCTCGTGGGAAGCGCTGCTGCGCTGGCAACACCCGCAGCTGGGACTGCTGTCTCCCGATGCCTTCCTCAAGCTGGCCGAACACAGCGGATTGATTCTGCCCATGGGCCACTGGGTAATCAGTCAGGCGCTGGCCGCCGTCAAGTCGTGGCGCGCAGCCGGGGTCGACTGCCGACTGTCCATCAACCTCAGCGACCGGGAACTCAAGCAACCCCGGTTCGCCGATCAGCTCAGACAACTTCTGGCCAAGAGCAAGGTGCCGCCCGGGGTCGTTCAGCTGGAATTGCGCGAAGCCGCCCTGCTCAAGCACGCAGAGCAGGCCGCCCAGTTGTGCCAGTCGCTCAACGCCCTGGGCGTGGACATCTGGCTGGATCACTTCGGCGCAGAATACGGCGCCCTAGGATATCTGACCCGATTACCCATCAAGGGCATCAAGGTCGACACACGTGAACTGACGAGTGAGCAGGACACCGACCATGCCACCTACCTGCGCAATCTGATCAAGCTGGCGCGCAGCCTGGACAAGCAAGTTACGGCCAATTACGTTGAAAACGCGCAGTCGGCCGAGCAGCTGTCGAGCTGGGGCGGTGACTTCCTCCAGGGCTACTGGATCGGCAAGCCGCGGCCCCTCGACGAGCTGCTCGATCAGTCCGGTAGCCTGTCCAGCACCTGATAGCGGTGTGCCGGGTGGCCGTCGCCTTCCGCCACTACGCGTTCCTGAACCAGCCGCCACTGCCCTTCATCGAACTCCGGAAACCATGCATCGCCCGGCGGGCTGATCTCCACTCGCGTCAGGTACAGCCGGTCAGCTCGTGCCATGAGCTGCTCATACAGGGTCGCGCCACCGATCACCATGACTTCGTCCACGGCATCCAGCGCAGCCTGAGCAAAGGCAATGTCCAGCGCCTCGTCCGGCGATCCGGCTATCCGTGCACCCGGCAGCTGCAGATGGGTCTGCCCGGTGACCACGATGTTGGTGCGGCCAGGCAGCGGCCGACCCAGCGAATCGAAGGTCTTGCGCCCCATGATGATCGGCTTGCCCCAGGTCACGCCGCGAAAGTACTTCAGATCCTCCGGCAGATGCCACGGCAACTGGTTCTCGCGACCGATCACCCTGTTGTGCGCCATCGCCGCGATCATCGCCACCCGGGGTGCTGCAATCATACTCATACCGCGACCGGCGCCTTGATGTGCGGGTGCGCCTGATAGCCCACCAGTTCGAAGTCTTCATAGGTGAAGGCGAAAAGATCCTTTACCTGTGGATTGAGCTTCATCGTCGGCAGCGGCAACGGCTCGCGGCTCAGCTGAAGGTCCGTCTGTTCCAGATGATTGGCATACAGATGGCAATCCCCCCCGGTCCAGATAAATTCGCCCGGCTGCAGATCGCACACCTGCGCGACCATCAGGGTCAGCAGGGCGTAGCTGGCGATATTGAAGGGCACGCCGAGAAAGATATCGGCCGAGCGCTGATACAGCTGACAACTGAGCCGACCATCCGCGACGTAGAACTGAAACAGGGCATGGCATGGTGGCAGCGCCATCTGATCGACCAGCGCGGGATTCCATGCCGAGACGATCAGGCGACGCGAATCGGGATTGCTGCGAATCATCTGCACCAGCTTGCCGATCTGATCGATCGACTCGCCATTCGGCGCCGGCCATGACCGCCACTGGTAACCGTAGACAGGCCCGAGATCACCGTTCTCGTCGGCCCATTCGTCCCAGATGGACACGCCGTTTTCCTTCAGATACGCAATATTGGTGTCCCCGCGCAGAAACCACAGCAGCTCGATGATGATCGAGCGCAGGTGGCATTTCTTGGTCGTCACCAGCGGGAAGCCTTCGGCCAGATCGAAGCGCATCTGATGCCCGAACACGCTGTAGGTCCCGGTACCGGTCCGGTCGCTCTTGAAGGTGCCGTTCTCGCGGACCTGCCGCATCAGATCAAGATACTGTTTCACGCGTTGCACTCTCGTTGCGATAGGCCCAGGCCATCATGCCGGCGCCGATCAGAATCATGGGAATACACAGTACCTGGCCCATGGTCAGCCAACCGAAGGCGAGGTAGCCGATATGCGCATCCGGCTCGCGGACGAATTCGACCAGGAAGCGGAAGGTACCGTAGCAGATGCCGAACAGCCCGCTGACGGCCATGGTTGGGCGTGGCTTGCTTGAATACAGCCAGAGAATGATGAACAGGGCAACCCCCTCCAGCGCAAACTGGTAAAGCTGCGACGGATGTCGCGCCAGTTGCAGCGGATCGGTCGGGAATACCATCGCCCAGGGCACGTCTGTGGGCTTGCCCCACAGTTCGGCATTGATAAAGTTGCCGATACGGCCAGCGCCCAGGCCGATCGGTACCAACGGTGCAATGAAGTCCATCAGATCGAAAAAGCGCTTGTTGTTGCGCCATGCAAACCAGCCAACCGCCAGCAGTACGCCGATCAACCCGCCATGGAAGGACATGCCCCCGCGCCATATCTGCAGAACCAGGCTCGGATCATTGATGTAAGCCGGCAGGTCATAAAACAGCACGTAGCCCAACCGCCCGCCAGCAATGACACCCAGCGCGACCCAGAACACCAGGTCCGACAGCTTTTCTCTGGACCATGTCGGATCGAACTGCTCCAGACGGCGACCGGCCAGCCACCAGGCTCCGCCAATCCCGATCAGGTACATCAGGCCGTACCAGTGAATCTGCAGCGGGCCCAGCGAAACGGCCACCGGGTCGATTTGAGGATAAGGCAACATGAGCATCCCTACACGAGGAAGTTGATTCCAACGCCCAGCAACAGCAGGGCAAACAGGCGTTTGAGCAGGCGCTGCGAAAGCCGATGAGCCAGTCTCGCGCCGAACCCTGCGAACAGCATACTGGTCGCGGCGATCCCGACCAATGCCGGCAGATAGATATATCCCAGGCTCCACTCGGGCAACGGCTGGGCCTGCCAGCCGGTCCATATGAAGCTGATCGCACCGCTGACGGCAATCGGCAGCCCGCAGGCAGATGAGGTGGCCACCGCCTGCTGCATCGGCACGCTCCGCCAGACCAGGAAAGGCACGGTCAGGGAACCGCCCCCGATACCAAAAATGGCGGACGCCCAGCCGATCACACCGCCAGCCGCAGCCAATCCCGGCTTACCGGGCACTTCGCGCCCGGCCTTCGGCTTGAGCTCGAATGCCATCTGGATAGCCACGCAGATGGCAAACACGCCGATGATCCGCTGCAGCAGAGGGCCTTCGAGGAGGGCAGCAGTCAGGGCACCGGCTACTGATCCAAGGATGATGCCCAGCGTCATCCAGACGAACAGCGGCCAGCGTACGGCACCTTTCAAGTGGTGCGCTCTAATGGCGTTGATCGAGGTGAAAGCGATGGTCGCCAGCGACGTGCCCACCGCCATGTGGGTGAGGACCTCGGACGAAAAGCCCTGGGCGGCAAAGCTGTACACCAGAACGGGCACGATGATCATGCCTCCGCCCACGCCGAACAGCCCGGCGAGCGTCCCGGCAAAACCACCCAGCACCAGATAAATCAAGAACTCCACCCGCTCACTCCCGCCATTGACTGGCGCCGACAGATCAAGCCCGACAGTTTAACGGAAATGGCGCTGCCATACGCAGCGACTGCAAACGGAATGGCCCTCAGCGCCCGCTCCCGCTCGCTTACGAAACATTCGGTATAGGTTTTGAAAAGCTTCTGTATAGCTTTTGTAAAGGTCATGAACTGAACTTGTGGTCGGCGATGCAGCAGTGCGCCATTTCCATCCACACAAGGAGTATCCCCGTGAACCGTCTTCTCATCATGCTGGTCGCGCTGATGTCTCTGGCGCTGGGCGGCTGCCTCGGTGGCAGCAGCAGCAACGATTCACCTGTCGCGCCCCCTGCGGGCGATCCCGGAGCCGATCTCCGCGTGTTCCATGCTGCAGCGGACGCTCCCGATGTCGATATCTATATCAATGGCACTCGTGCTATTGCGGCGCTGCCGTTCGGTGAAGCGACGTCCTTTACGCGTGTACCGGCCGAGCCGCTGACGGTGGCCGTCCGCGCGGCCGGCGCGGATAGCGCTTCGGAGCCGGCTTTCGAGACCACCATCACGCCTGTGGCCGATACGGCCTACACCGTAGTGGCGTACGGGTTGCTCGAAGGCAGTGATGCAAACGCATTCGATCTGTTGACCATCATGGATGACCGCGACACACCTGCAGAGGGCTTCTTCCGCCTATTTCTCCTTCACGCGGCGGTACAGGCCGGTCCGGTTGATGTATACCTCGACACGGAGGAGGCACTGGGTGAGCCCGTCATCAGCGACTTCGCTCCGGGAGAGGACACCGACAACTATCTGGAACTGCCGGTCGACAGCTACCGCGTACGGCTGACCTCGGCGGGTGACGATACCGTGGTCTACGACTCCGGCTTCGTCGATTTCGAGAACGGCCTTTCCTACTTTGTCGGCGCCATTGACCGTGAGTCCGGACTGTCTCCAGTCTCGCTGGTCGCGCTGCTCAATGACCCGGCGTTCGTAACGCTGGAAGATCAGCGTGCCCTGGTCCGCGCGATGCATTTGTCACCTGACGCGCCGACGGTCGATGTGCTGGTCGACGGAGAGCCTGTGGGCGTCACTGCGAGCTTTCGCGATATCAGCGAGTATCTGACGGTGTTGCCGGGTACCTATCGGATTGGTGTCGCGGCGCAGAACACCACAAGCCCCGTCGCCGAGCTTGAGGTCGAAGCCGAGGCCGGGATGGCCTACAGCGTGCTGGCGACCGGTCTGCTCGGTGGCAGCGGTAATACCGCCTTCGAATTGCGCACCCTGGTCGACGAGCGCAGCCCTGTCGAGGGAGACAACGTGCTGGTTCGCGTGATTCATGCGGCGCCGGACGCTCCCGATGTGGACGTGCTCGCAAACGGCGCCATTCTTGCCGGGCTGGCGGGCGTACCGTACTTCACGGCGTCGGACTACTTCGAAGTATCAGCCGGCAGCTATGATCTGGAAGTACGACCCGCCGGCGGAGGTGACGGCACCGCAGTGATCGATCTACCCGGAACCGCGCTGGCTGCAGGCAGTATCTACACGGTCATCGCGACCGGCCTGCTCGCCGACGGGCTGCAACCGGTAGTGGTGGTCGACCCGTAAGAGGCCGTTCCAGTCGAGCCTGCCCTCACGCTACACTGCCGGCTCGACTGGAGATTGCGATGTGCTTGATTGCCTTCGCCTGGCAGCAAGCCGGGCACCGTCTGTTACTGCTCGGGAATCGCGACGAATTTCACGCCCGCCCGACGCGCCCTGCTGCGTTCTGGGACGAAGACGGTCACCCGGACCTCCTCGCAGGGCAAGATCTGCAAGCGCGCGGCACGTGGCTGGGCGTGACACGCAGCGGCCGGTTTGCCGCGCTCACCAACGTCCGCGCTTCCGGGATGGCGGTGGGTACACGCTCGCGCGGTGAACTGGTTGCAGGCTTCCTCGCATCATCGGTGTCCCCCCAGGCGTATCTCGAAGAGCTCGCACCTCGCTGCACGGAGTACGGCGCTTTCAATCTGCTGGTCGGCGACCGCGACCTGCTCTGTTACCTCAACAGCCGGGAAGCAATACCGAGCGCACTTGCCCCCGGGTACTACGGCTTGTCCAACGCTTCGCTCGACACAGCCTGGCCCAAGCTCGTCGCGCTGCGCTCCGGCCTGCAGGAAGCCGAGCAGGGCTCTGCCGAGCAGCTGATTGCCCTGCTGGCCGATCCGCAACAGTACCCCGACGAGCAGCTGCCGCGCACAGGTGTAAGCCAGGAATGGGAGCGGGCACTTTCGGCGGCATTCATCATCGGTGAGACATATGGCACAAGGGCCAGCTCGCTGCTGAGAATAACGGAGGATGAACGAATCGAATTCGTTGAAAGAAGTTTTGGTCCGAACGCCACTCCACTCGGCGAGGTGCGCTACGAATTCCAGACGGAAAGCCGGCCTCAGCGACCCTGACTGAGTACCCTGCCCAGCCCCATGTTGCGCAAGGCCAGATGCAGGGTTGCTTGAACCAGGTGCGGATTGTCCAGCTCGATGACCTCGTCGAGTAACGCCTTGGCATCGCTCAGGGTGATCTGCCGGAGCAGCCACTTCACGCGCGGCAGGTTGGTCGCATTCATCGATAGCACATCGCAACCCATGGCCATCAGCAACACCGCAGCGGCCGGGTCTCCTGCCATCTCTCCGCACACGCTCATCGGCTTGCCCGCTTCCCGGCAGGCGGCAGACACCCTGATCAGCGCCTGCAACACGGCCGGATGCATGGAGTGATAGAGATCGGCAACGCGTGGATTGTTGCGATCCACTGCCAGCAGGTATTGGGTGAGGTCGTTGGTACCCACCGAAAGGAAGTCGACCAGTTGAATCAGCTCACGCGCCTGGTACACGGCAGCAGGCACTTCAATCATCACGCCCACCGGTGGCATCGGCACGTCGACGCCTTCGTCGAGCACCTCGCTGTAGGCGCGGTGAATCAGATGCTGAGCCTCTTCGACCTCGAACGGGCTGCTGATCATGGGCAGCATGATTCGCAGGTTGTTCAGCCCCTGGCTGGCCTTGAGCATGGCACGGGTCTGCACCAGGAAAATTTCCGGGTGGTCGAGCGTGACGCGAATGCCACGCCAGCCGAGGAACGGGTTGTCTTCCTTGATCGGGAAATAGGTCAGCGCCTTGTCACCACCGATGTCGAGCGTACGCATAGTGACCGGTAGCGGGTGGAAGGCCTCCAGCTGCTCGCGATAAGTCGCCTGCTGCTCCTTCTCGCTGGGGAAGCGGTCCTTGATCATGAACGGTACTTCGGTGCGGTACAGGCCTACCCCTTCAGCGCCACGATCCAGTGACCTGGCCACGTCTGCCAGCAGGCCGGTATTGACCAGCAGCGGCATGCGGTGTCCGTCCGGCGTGACGCAGGGCACATCGCGCAGCTGTTCAAGGCCCTGCACCAGCTCGCGTTCTTCGCTGATCAGCTCAAGGTAGTGGCGCCGCAGCTCTGCAGAGGGATTGCAGTAAACCTCACCGTGATTACCGTCGACGATCAGTTCGAGACCGTCCATCCGGGTGTACGGCAGATCGAGCGCACCCATGACCGTCGGCACGCCCATGGCCCGGGCGAGGATGGCGACGTGTGAGCTCCCGGACCCAAGGACCGAGACCAGACCGACCAGCTTTTCCTTGGGCACCTCGCCAAGCATGACCGGGGACAGCTCTTCGCTGACCAGAATCGTCTGGTCCGGAAACACCCGTTCCTGCCGTCCGGCTTCCTGCAGGTAGGCCAGAATGCGCCGGCCGAGGTCCTTGACGTCCGAGGCGCGCTCGCGCAGGTACGGATCATCCATCAGTTCGAACCGGGTCACGTGTGCGGTGACCACGTCGCGCAGGGCGCCCTGCGCCCACTGGCCGCGGTTGATGACCTCGCGTACCTCGTTACCCAGCGCAGCGTCGTCGAGCATCATCTGATACACATCGAACAGCGCCAGCTCTTCAGGACGCAGCTGCGGAGACAGCTTGACCGAGAGCGCCTGCATGTCGCTGCGCACCGCTGCAACCGCATCGCGGAACAGATCAATTTCTGCCTGGATGTCAGTGACGGTCTTGTCCGGCACCGCCTTGAGATCGGCCGGAGGCAGAATCACCACGGCCTGGCCGATGGCAACCCCCGGAGCGCCCGGGACGGCATCGAAACGGGTGTCCTGAACGACCTCCCCGCCCCAGCCAAGCCCGCGGATCGATCCGGTTGCCTCGGCGTGGGCGATGACGCCCGCCAGCTGGGCGCTCATGGTCACCAGGAAGGCTTCTTCACCTTCGTCAAACTGGCGCCGTTCCTTCTGCTGAACGACCAGCACACCCATCACCCGGCGGTGGTGGATGATCGGCACGCCGAGGAAGGAGGCGAAGCGCTCCTCACCGGTCTCGGCAAAATAACGAAAGCGGGGATGCGAAGCGGCATCCTCCAGATTGACCGGCTCCTCACGCGCTCCGACGTAACCGATCAGACCTTCATTGGTGCCCATGCTGACGACGCCCACGGCGGCCTTGTTCAAGCCTTCCGTTGCCATCAGCACGTAGCGGGTCGAGTCGGGGTCGAGCAGATAGACCGAGCACACTTCTGTGCCCATGGCGCCTCGCACCCGCTGCACGATGATATCCAGGGCGCTGGTCAGATCCCGTGCGGAATTGACCTCCTGGACGATGCGGCGCAGCGTTGCGAGCATGCTCAACACTCCGAGAGTTCGCCGAGCGGCAGGCGCGGCGCCAGTTCCTTCATCGCCCGCCGATAGACGTCACGCTTGAAGGCGACCACTTGGCCGAGGGGATACCAGTAGCTGACCCAGCGCCAGCCATCGAACTCGGGCTTGGCGCTCTTGGTCATGCAGACGCGTGCTTCGTCAGCGGTGAGGCGCAGCAGGAACCATTTCTGCTTCTGCCCGACACACACCGGCTGGGAATGGCTCCGAATCAGGCGCTGCGGAAGACGGTAACGCAGCCAACCGCGGGTGCAGGCGAGAATCTCGACATCTTCCGGCATCAGGCCGACTTCTTCGTGAAGTTCCCGATACAGGGCCTGCTCAGGACTCTCGTTCCGCTGGATACCGCCCTGCGGAAATTGCCAGGCGTCCTGACCGATGCGGCGAGCCCACAGCACCTGCCCCAACCCATTGGTCAGGATAATGCCTACATTTGGACGGAAACCATCGGGATCGATCACAGCCTGCATCTCTTTTCATGCTATTCACCGCATTGTTCCACAAAGACGCTCGGGGCAGCAATTGCCTATATCCGCAGGCAGTCAAGCATTTGCAGGGCGACTGCTTTATGCTTCGCTCTGACAGGAAAAACAATCACTTCGACGGGGAGCTCTCCGGTGGCACTGGCAATTTTCGATCTCGACAATACCCTTCTCGGCGGCGACAGCGATCACGCCTGGGGCGACTTCATCAGCTCGCGCAATCTGGTCGATGCACAGGCCTACCGCGCGCGTAACGATGCGTTTGCCGAAGCGTATGCAGCGGGTACGCTGGACATCGAAGAGTATCTGAACTTCGCCTTGGAGCTGCTCGGCCAGCATCCCGATGACCAGCTCGACGCCTGGCATGCGGAATTCATGGCTGCCAAGATCGATCCGATCATACTGCCGGCTGCGCTCGATCTGATCGAGCAGCACCGCCAGGCCGGCGACACCTTGATGATCATCACCGCGACCAACCGCTTCGTCACCGCTCCCATAGCGCGCAAGCTGGGGATAGACATTCTGCTGGCAACCGAATGCGAGCGTGCCGAGGGTCGTTACACCGGCCGCACCACGGACGTGCCCTGCTTCCGTGAGGGAAAGGTGACGCGCCTGCAGCGCTGGCTGGAAGAAAACGGGGAGAGTCTGGCGGGCAGTTACTTCTACAGCGACTCGCAGAACGATCTGCCGCTACTGCGCATGGTCGACCACCCGGTCGCGGTGGACCCTGACGATACGTTGCATGCGCACGCGCTGGCGCACGCCTGGCCGGTAATCAGTTTGCGCGGATAACGACGCGGCGGACTCGGGTGAAGTTGATGTAATGACCCGTGCTGGCTCACCGATTAGGGCGGTAAGCGCTGTTGATTACCGTGCGCACCGCCTTCCACAGGCAGAGGGTGCCGCAAGACGCCGTGAATCCATCCCTGGAGGCTTCACCAAAACATCCCTGTTTTGGAGACTTGCTCTACCCTCCGCCTGTGGAATGCTCGTACAGACCGTGTGCGGGCGACAGGTTTTTGATCCGACGCCTCGCAGCCCAACGCGAGCCGCAAGACCGGCCCCGGGCCGGGCCGTCCGCGGCAGGGATGCCGCGGCCGAGCTACATGGATGTACTCGCTGCGTGTCCGGCCCGGGGCCGGTCTTGCGGATCGCTTGCACGGACCGGCAAGCACCGGTTTTCTACAAGCTCAAACAGGCAGCACCCGGCAAAAATACGCCTTGATATACCCGGTCTCCGGAATAGCCGGATGCAGCGGATGGTCGGCGCCCTGAAAGCCGCGCTCGGCAATGACCAGATGGCGGTCCAGATGTCGGCTGGAGGCCAGCAGGATGTCGCGCAGGCTGTCTTCCGCCAGGTGCATGGAGCAGGAGGCCGAGACGAGAATGCCATCGCGATTGAGCAGACGCATTGCCTGCTCGTTCAGCCGGCGGTAAGCCCCTTCACCGTTGCGGATGTCCTTGCGCTTCTTGATGAAAGCCGGCGGATCGGCGATGACTACGTCGAACTTTTCCCCAGCGGATTTGAGTTCGCGCAAAGCGTCCATCACGTCGCCTTCCACCACAGCCATCTTTTCGGCCACGCCGTTCAGCTGCGCGTTGTGCTCGACCAGATCCAGCGCGGGCGCGGAGCTATCGACACACATTACTTCACTGGCGCCGAAGACGGCGGCCTGAACACCCCAGCCGCCGATGTAACTGTACAGATCGAGGACTCGCTTGCCGTTGACGTACGGCGCCAGGCGCGCGCGGTTCGTGCGGTGGTCGTAGAACCAGCCGGTTTTCTGTCCATGCCAGACGGGCGCTTCGAAGCGCACGCCGTTTTCTTCCAGCGCCACCCGCTCGGGCACATCTCCATGGGCGACCTCGACATAGGCCGAGAGCCCTTCAAGGCTCCGCGCGGCGTTGTCGTTCTTGAACAGTACGCCTGCAGGCTTGAAAACCTGTACCAGCGCCTCGACCACCGCGTCCCGCGCCTGCTCCATGCCGGGCGTGGAGATCTGCACGACGAAATGATCACCGAAGCGATCGATCACCAGCCCGGGCAGCAGATCGGAATCGCCGTAGACCAGTCGGTAGAACGGCTTGTCGAAAAGTTTTTCGCGCAAGCTCAGTGCCACCTTGAACCGATGCACCAGCAATGACTTGTCCAGGCGATGGTCGACGTCCCGGCTGTGCAGCCGTGCGCAGATGAGATTGTTCGGGCTGACCGTGGCCAGCCCCAGCGCCTTGCCCTGCGCGCTTTCGATTACCACTTCCTGCCCGGCTTGCAGCGCAGTGAGAGGCGTCTGGTCAATATCCACCTCGTTGCTGAACACCCAGAGGTGTCCTCCCTTCAGGCGACGGTCGCTGTTGGATTTCAAGCGCAGGCTGGGAAGGTTCATGCAAACTCCGGAACGAGGGAAATGAAAAACACGAGGCCGCGCATTATACGGGTGCCAAGCCGCGCGGTCTCCGGCTAAACTCGGCATTCGGGCCATTACAGAGTAGCAGTCGATGGGAAACGATCTTACGGATGAGCAGATCAGGCACGCACTGCAGGGCATCAGTGTGCCGCCGCAACCACAGATCATGGTCGATCTGCAGATGGAGCAGGTCATGCCGGACCCGGATCTCAAGGTCATCGCGCGCCTGATCAGTCAGGACCCGGGCCTCTCCGGCAGCCTGCTTAAGATCGTCAACTCGCCCTTCTTCGGCCTGGCCAACCGCATCACCTCGATCCAGCAGGCGGTCAACCTGCTTGGCGTCAGGCGGGTCATCAACATCGTCAACGCACAATCCATTCGCGGCGAGCTGACTGACGAAAACATCGTCAACCTGAACCGCTTCTGGGACAGCGCCCAGGACGTAGCCATGACCTGCATGACACTGGCCAAGCGCATCGGCTGTCTGGAACCGGACGAAGCGTACGCGCTGGGGCTGTTCCACAATTGCGGTATCCCGCTGATGCTGGCGCGCTTTCCCTACTATATCGAAGTGATGGAGGAGTCCTATTCGCAGGCTGGCCAGCGAATCGTGGACATCGAGAACCAGCGCCTGAACACCAACCACGCGGTGATCGGCTATTTCACCGCCAAGTCGTGGCTGCTGCCGCGGCATCTGTGCGAGGCGATCGCCAGCCACCACAACGCCCAGCAGGTCTTCGCCGAGCCCAGCACCCGTGATGTCGAGCTGAAGAATCTGCTGGCGGTTCTGAAGATGGCCGAACACATCTGCCAGGCCTATCGCGTGCTGGGTAACAGCCAGAACGACCACGAGTGGGACGCAGTCGGAGCGCAGATACTCGAATATGTAGGTCTATCCGAATACGATTTCGAGAATCTCGAGGCGTCCTGCCAGGACATGATGGCGACCGGGGACGGCCGCTACTACCATGACTGACCGCGCACCCGCGCCAAACCACGCGCCAGAGGCGCCACAGATCAGGAGCCATGCATGACCACTCCGCTCGTACTCACGGTAATCTCGGCAGACAAGCCGGGCCTCGTCGAAAGCATCGCCCAGGCCATTACCCGCCACGGTGGCAACTGGCTGGAGAGCCGCATGGCGCGCATGGCCGGGCAGTTTGCCGGGATTCTGCGGGTCGACATCGCCAGCGACAGGGTCGACGCCCTGCGCCTGGATCTGGACGCGCTGAAGGCGCAGGAAATCAACATACAGGTCACAGTCAGCGGCATGGCTGATGAAGGTGAACACAGCGTGCTGCACCTGAGCCTGGTGGGCAACGATCGGCCGGGCATCGTTCACGAGGTGTCGCAGATACTGGTGAGCCACGGCGTGAACGTGGAAGAACTGGAAACCCAGTGCACGCCGGCACCCATGAGTGCCGACATGCTGTTCCGCGCGCAGGCCCGCCTGGGCGTGATGCCGCAGACGGATCTGGTCGCCCTGCGCAATGATCTGGAAAATCTGGCTGACGACCTGATGGTCGAACTCAGCGAGGACTGAGCGGCCGACAACCAAAGCACAGCGGACGCAACGTCCGCTGCCGGACTGCTTCAGTCGTGATCGATCGGGGCGTCCTTGAACAGGAACTTGCGCAGCTGTTCGTCGAAGCCAGGGTCACGTCGACGGATCCATTCGAGCATCATCGCTGCGTGCTCCTTCTCCTCGTCGCGATTGTGCTGCAGCAGCTTGCGCAGCTCCTCGTCCTTGGTCGCGTCCATCCGCTGGTTGTACCAGTCTACGGCCTCCAGTTCCTCCATCAGCGAAACGATCGCCCGGTGCATGTCGCGGGACTCGTCGCTGAGTTCGGACGTCGGCTCGTGATAACCTTCATTGGACATCGGTCTCTCCTCTCTACATCACAGGTTCATCGATTACCCGATTGCTGCCGCACAACCTCCATCACCGCATCACGCAGGTCCTGAATTTGCAACGGCTTGGTCAGATACACTGCGACATCCAGGTCGGCCACGCGTTCCCGGTTCTCTGGCGTTACACCGGCGCTGATGACGATCACCGGCAGGTCCCGGGTGCGCGCGCTGCTGCGCAGTGAGCGCAACACCCTGTCGCCTTGCATGTCGGGCAGATCGATATCCAGCAGCAACAATTGTGGCGGCCGCTCGCCGATGCGGTGCAGCGCCTCGAGACCGTTTGCAATCATCGTCACCCGCGCCATGTCGGCCAGCGCGTGCTCCACCAGAATGCGGCTGGAGCGATCGTCTTCGACGTACACCACATCGAGCAGCTCGCCGCCAGGCTGCGCGCCGGATCGGCGTGACTCAGGTTCGGGCGTTGCGGCAGGCAGTTCGACCCAGAAGCAGCTGCCCTTGCCTTCCTCGCTTTCGTAACCCAGTTGCCCGCCCATGAGTCCGGCCAGCTCGCGACTTAACGACAACCCTATTCCCGTGCCCTTGATGGGACCGTTTTCGTGCCCCAGCCGCTGAAACGGCTTGAACAGCTGCCGCTGGTTGAGCCGGCTGATGCCGACGCCGGTATCGGTAACGCGAAGCTGCCAGCGGCCCGCTACCGCCACGCAGTCGAGCGTAATGATGCCCTGCTCGCTGTTGTACTTGATGGCGTTGCTGAGCAGATTGAGCAGTATCTGTCGCAGCCGCCGTGGCTCAGCCTGCACCAGCACGCCCTGCTCCGGCGCATGGATCACCAGCCTCAAACCGGCGGCATCGATTTCCGGCCGGACCTGCTCGACGCACTCGTGCAGCACATCGCAGCCGTCCACGGTTTCCAGGCGGATTTCCGGGCGCTCGGCCTCGATGCGCGCAAGATCGAGAACGTCCTCGACCAGAAGCGCCAGATGCTGCGTTGCCTTCAGAATTTCTTCCACCTGATGCCGGAAGCGACGATGCTCCGGGCCCGAAGACAGATCGAGCTCGAGCAACTGGGCAAACCCCTGAATGATATTCAGCGGGGTCCGCAGTTCATGGCTCATGCTCGAAAGAAAGCGACTCTTCGCAAGGTTGGCAGCCTGAGCCTGCTGACTGGCGCTGCGTAACGCCTCCTCGGTTGCCTTGAGCGCGCCGATATCCACATGCGTGCCGGCAATTGCCGCCGCCCGGCCTGCTTCATCCCGCCGCGACACGCTTCCTCGGCCGAGTACCCAGTGATACCTTCCGGACCCGTCGCGCAGGCGGTATTCCGCTTCGATCTTGCGGCGCTCGTCAGGCGGCAACAGACTGCTTCGCGCGGCCTGCAGGTCATCGGGGTGAACGCGGCGGAGAAATTCACTCAGCACGAGCGTATCGGAACCCAGCGCCAGGCGCTCGGGAAGCCTGCCCTGGAAATGAATCTGCTCACTGGCGACGTCTACCTCCCACAGACTCTCGGTAGTCGACTCCAGGACCCGATCGACCTGCCCGCGCGCGCGTTGGCGGCCATGCTCGAGCTCGGCCAACTGACGGCCGACCTCACGCGTCGTGTCAGCCATCAGCTCCAGCTCGACGATGCGCGTCGGGGCGGCCTGCGGATGCCAGTTGCCACGGCCGATCTCCTTCATCATGTCGCCGATGCGCTCGATGGGGCGCTGGAGCTGGCGGCTGAGCTGCCGTGAACGAATCCACATCCCGGCGAAGAACACCAGATAGAACAGGATCAGCCCAACGATGAGCAGCAGGCCGATATTGCGGTAATGCCGGGCCAGCTCGTTTGTCTGCGCGAAAATGGCACCCTCATCGACGATGGTAAGCAAGTGCCAGCCGGTCTCCGGGACTGTGGCCCAGGCCGCCAGCTTCGCCTGGCCGTCGAGAGACAGCGCGATCACCCCGCTGTCCTCCTCTTCGAGCCGGTAACCCAGTTCGCGCATGTCGAGCCGCTGAACCAGGTTGAAGTCGCCCGGCTTGAAGATCTCCTGGCGGATCGCTTCGTTGTAGCTGTAGTCGGTGAGCTCGGTCAGCTGCAGGTCCTTCTCGCCCTGGGCCGGCAGCGCCATGATGTTCAGCTCCTCACTGACCAGCACCGCGTACCCGCCCCACGGGACTTTCAGACGGGCGATTTCACCGAGGAGGTTGCCGACAGTAATATCGAGCCCGGCGACCCCTTCGAGAAAGTCTTCGTCGTACACCGGGGAGAGCGCCGACATCATCCAGCCAAGCCCCGCAGGATCGAGGTAGCTGTCGGTCCAGACGACCTTGCGCTCAGGGTTATTCTCGGCATCGGCCAGG
This sequence comes from Halopseudomonas nanhaiensis, assembly GCF_020025155.1. NCBI lineage: Bacteria > Pseudomonadati > Pseudomonadota > Gammaproteobacteria > Pseudomonadales > Pseudomonadaceae > Pseudomonas > Pseudomonas nanhaiensis. Next base: position 545,338 of record NZ_CP073751.1, on the reverse strand, counting down.
TAATAGAAGTTGTACTGCGCGATGTCCATGTCGTGCGGATACTGATCCCGCGTCTGAAACCAGGGCCAGATTCGGTTGTAGCTGTCATGGCTGTTGAAGTACACCGCGGCGACCAGAGCATTGTTGCGCTCGATGTCGCGCATCAGGCCATCGAGCTGCGCCAGCCGCAGGATCTTTTCCTCGTCCTGTGCCGCAGCGGGCGTTACTGAGGAATAGAACGAAGCCGGGCGGCCATCGTAACTGCTGCTGTACAGCACGCCGGCAGGCGTACGTTCGAGGCGCCCGAGCTCGGCCGGATCATCCAGATAGCCGGGGCGCGAGAGGACCTCGCTGACCTGTCCGGAAAACAGTCCGACGAGTTCACTGACCGTCTGAAGCTGCTCGCTGACCAGACGTGCTTCCTGCGAGGCCACCGCTTGAAGGTCGGTGAGTGCGGTACTGCGCAGATGCTCGAGTTGCGCATCGCGTATGGCGTTGTTGCTGAGCAGATAGGCAGCGACCAGAACGGTCTCCACCAGGATCAGAGGAATGAGCGCGCTCTGCACGAAAGCGCGCCACATCCAATGGCGCAAGCTGACTGAGTTCTGATTCACTACCGGAGTCCATGGCAACGTGACGACAACGCATTGTGAACCAATGCGCCGTACAACGGGATACCCCTTGCGGCGATCGTTTCCGCACTCCGTGCCTAGCCCGGCCTGGCGTCAGGCATCGACACTAGCGCCCGATGTAGCCCGGATTGAAGACCACGTCGTCCTGCTGGATCATTTCAAAGATGTCACGCGCCGGTACGGCCGGGTCCTCCCAGTCTGCGGCGCGATCGCCATCACCCACCTCAGGTCCGACCGAGTGCTTGCTGATATGGGTACGCATCCCGCCCGGGGCGGCAATGTAGACCTTGATGTTGTCTTCCTTCAGGCCTTCGGCTGCGGCCTGAAACAACCCGTGAATGGCGTGCTTGCTCCCCGAATAGTGCCCCATGCGAGGAGGTGCGGCGCGCATGCCGAGAATAGACGACACATTCAGGATGGTTTCCCCGCCCTGCTTGCGCATGATCGGGATCACCCGTTGCGCAAGGTCGGCATACGCCCAGTAATTGACTTCGAACAAGTGCTGGGCCTGCTCCAGATCCATCTGTTCAAGCGTCGCCAGATAAGAGTAACCGGCGTTGTTGAACAGATAGTCGATCCGCCCGTAGGCCTCCATCGCTTCGTCGATCACCCGCGGGCGCTGGTCCGGCTTGGCCAGGTCGGCTTCGACCACCACGGCTTCGCCGCCCTGGGACCGGATCTGCTCGGCCAGCTGGTGCGAGGGCTCGATACGCACGTCGACCAGCACCAGCTTCATGTCGTTCTTCGCGGCGAGCAACGCGAGTTCGCGACCCAGCCCATAGCTGGTGCCGGTAATCACTGCGACCTTGTCGGCGAACGGGTTGTCCTGTGCCCGAGCTGGTGCCGCGGCGAGCATCAACGACAGCATGAGCGCAACCGCGTAGCCTACCAAGCCGAGCTGAACACGCGGCGCCAATGGGAAAGCTGTCATCTGGGGTTCTCCTTGTAGCGTAACGAACCGGATAACCTTAGCGGATGGACTGCGGCGCGCTGGCGCTTTGAAACATTTCGAAGCACTCCGCGCACTCAGAGGTAGGCAAGACCCACCTGAAACAGCCGTTCGATGCGTGCAACGTCGCGCTTGTCCGGCACGAACAGGATGACGTGGTCACCATCTTCGATGACGGTGCGGTCGTGGGCGATGATCACCTGATCCTGGCGTACCAGTGCCCCGACCGTGGTGCCGGCAGGCAGCGGTAGCTCACCGATTGAACGCCCCACTACCTGCGAATTCCGTGCATCGCCGTGGGCGACGGCTTCCAGGGCTTCGGCCGCGCCTCGTCGCAGCGAGTGCACGGCTACCACATCCCCTCTGCGCACGTGAGCCAGCAAGGCTCCCACTGTCGACAGCTGAGGCGAGACGGCGATATCGATCAGTCCGCCCTGTACGAGATCGACATACGCCGGGTTGTTGATCAGCGTGATGACCGTGCGTGCACCCAGCCGCTTGGCCAGCATCGATGCCATGACATTGGCTTCGTCATCGTTGGTCAGGGCGAAAAAAACGTCAGCCGCTTCGATACTTTCCTCGACCAGCAGCTCCCGATCCGACGCATTGCCGTACAGTACGACCGTGCCGCTCAGCTGATGCGAGAGCTCCTGGCAGCGTAGCTGATTGCGCTCGATGATCTTGACCCGGTAGTCCCGCTCGATACTCGCTGCCAGGCGCGCACCGATATTGCCACCGCCGGCGATGACGATGCGCTTGTACGGCCGTTCGCGCCTTCGCATTTCACTCATGACCTTGCGAATGTCCGGGCGCGCCGCGATGAAGAACACTTCGTCATCAGCTTCGATCACCGTATCGCCGCGCGGGACGATGGGGCGGTCCTTTCGAAATATGGCGGCAACACGGCTGTCGACCGACGGCATATGGTGTTTGAGGGAGGCGATTTCCTGACCGACCATAGCGCCGCCATAGTCGGCACGCACTGCAACCAGCTGGGCGCGTCCGCTGGCAAAGTCAACAACCTGCAGCGCGCCGGGATGCTCGATCAGCCTCTTCAACTGACGGGTCACCAGCTCCTCGGGACTGATCAATACATCGATCGGAACAGCCTCGCGGCGGAACAGCTGCTTGTCACAGGAGAGGTAATCCGCCTCGCGGATCCGCGCGATCTTGGCAGGAATATTGAATAGGCTCTGGCCAACCTGACAGGCGATCATGTTGATCTCGTCGCTGCTGGTCACTGCCACCAGCATGTCGGCATCCTGTGCCCCGGCCTGGGCGAGAATCTGCGGATGGGATGCCGAGCCGACAATGGTGCGCACATCCAGTCGATCCTGAAGCATCCGAAGCCGCGGCACATCGGTGTCTACGATCGTGATGTCGTTGTCTTCGCCGGCAAGATGCTCTGCCAGCGTACCGCCAACCTGACCTGCGCCAAGAATGATGATGCGCATCTGGAAACTCCGAAGCTATCGCGTGTGACGATTGTCCGCTGCCTCGGCGTAAACAAACCATGCCAGCCTGATCGGCCAGGAGTAAACAAACCGCAAACTTCAGCCGTCGATGCCGCCTATGAATCGATAGCCAACCCCGGCTTCGGTTTCCACGTAGCGCGGCGCCGTGGGATCGTCGCGGAGCTTTGCCCGAAGCCTGCCCACGAAAATGCGCAGGTAATGGGTATCATGACTGTGGTGCGGCCCCCATATTTCCTTGAGCAGCTGCTGCTGCGTGACGATTCGTCCGGGATGGGCAATCAGACAGCGCAGGAGCTCGAACTCCTTTCGCGAAAGGTGGATGTCTTCGCCATCGAGGACGGTCCGGTGTGCCTGCAAATCGACTTTCAGGTAGCCATCGTCGAAGCCCGCCGGGGGCACGTCGATACTTGAGAACGTGCGCAACACCGAGCGAATCCGTGCGAGCAACTCGTTCGCTCCAAACGGTTTTTCCACGTAGTCGTTCGCTCCGCTGTCCAGCGCCATCACCTTCTCGCGTTCGCTGTTGCGCACCGACAGCACGATCACCGGGCCGAGGAAGAATTCTCGCAGACGCTGCAGCAGCAGCTGACCGTCCATGTCCGGCAAACCCAGGTCCATGATGATCAGGTCCGGGTCGCGCAACGCCGCCTGCTCGAGTCCGGAGCGACCGTCGGATGCCTCTATCAGCTGATAACCCTGTGAGCCCAGGCAGATGGTCAGAAAGCGACGGATCTGCGGCTCGTCGTCAATGATCAGAATGTGCGTCATGCGTCGGCTTCTCGGAGGTTGTCGGGCAGGATAAGCGGCAGGCTGAGCCGAAACACGGTGCCACGTCCCGGCGCGCTTCGGTAAACCCGGGCCGCGCCCCGGTGCGCGCCAAGAATGCCCTGGCATATCGCCAGGCCGAGACCTGTGCCAGCGGCGTACTGATCGCCATGGCTGAACGTGTGAAACATGTCGAAGACCCTATCCCAGGCCTCCGGGTCAATCCCGGGTCCGTTGTCTCCTATGTCCAGATGCACCCAGTCGGCTTCGTGGCAGGCTGCGATGGTCACTTCTCCGCCGGGCGGTGAAAAGCGCAAGGCATTTTCCGCGACATTGAAGACGGCCTGTTCGATCAACGCGGGGTGGACATGAAGCAACGGCATATCTACCGGCAGGTCCACCCGAATCTGCATGTCGCCTTGCAACGGACGCAGCCGTCGAAGCACTACGCTGACGATATCGTCGATACCGACCCAGTCCCGGTCGAGCGTGAGCTCGCCGTGTCCCAGGCGGGTCATGTCGAGCAGCTTCTGTATGTAGCGATCCAGCCGCCGCGCTTCGCTGAGCGTGTTCTCCAGCAACTCCGCGCGCTGTTCTCGATCCAGTGCCTCGGCCAGGTCGATGAGACTGGATACCGAGCCGATCATGGTCGCCAGAGGCGTGCGCAAATCATGGGAGATCGACGACAGCAGTGCCGAACGCAGCTGCTCGCGCTCCTTCACCAACGTCTCCTGACGCAGCGATTCGGCAAGCAGGACCCGGCTCCACGCAAGCCGGGCGAGACTGATGAGGGTGTCCAGGCGTGCTTCATCATGGCTTGACAGCGGGGCCTCCCGACTCTGCAAGACGCCTCGGGGCCTGCGCGCAAGATCAGCGAACCAGATGGTGCATCCCTGCGCCTCGTTACGCCAGGCAACCTCCTGGGGCTGTCCCGCAGGGGGCGGCGCATCGCCGGGCGGCACGCGTTCGAGCCGGCGCCCCATTGCGGCCTCTACCTGTTCGGCCAACACATCGATCACCGCTGCGTCACTTACGCAGGCCGAGAGCGCCCGCGCGCATTCCATCTGTTGCTCGCTCCAGCGTTGGCTGTCCCTGAGGGCGACAACCTTTTCGTTCAGGCGAGCGGCCAGATGACCGGTGATCACGGCGACCATCACCAGCAGCACCGCCGTCAGCACATCTTCGCTGTGGAACATCTCCAGCGAATAACGCGGTTCGGTAAGAAAGAAGTTGTAGGCGAGAAAACTGAAGATGGCGCATAGCAGAGCCGGCCGAACTCGGCTGTAGATCGACGTGATCAGCACGCCGGCCAGATAGATCATTGCCAGGTCAGCGCTCGGCAGCAGCGGCGCCAGTGCCAGGGATACCGCTGTCGCCAGCAGAGGCACCAGAACCGGAAGCGTGAGCAGCCCGATCTCGCGCCAGCGAAACACCAGCATTCTCAACCCCGCCAGAACATGGGCGTGAACAGTACCATCATGGTCAGCAACTCCAGACGACCCAACAACATGGCGAAGGATAACAACCATTTCGCAGCAACGGGCAGGGACGCGAAGTTGCCCGCCGGTCCGACTACATTGCCTACACCCGGACCCACGTTGGTCAGTGCTGTGGCCGTGGCGCTGACGCTCGTCAGCAGGTCAAGCCCGAGCAGAGCGAGCAGCAGGGTAATGACGCCCAGTGTCAGGAAGAACAGGAACGAGAATGCCACCGCAGAGAGAATGATGTCATCCTGGACCGGTCGGCCGTTGTACTGGGTGATGAAGACGCCGTTCGGATGTACCAGCTTGCGAACCTGCGAGCGCAGGAACAGATAACTGAGCTGGAACCGAAACACCTTCATCCCGCCGCTGGTCGAGCCTGAACACCCGCCAACGAACATGACCAGAAAGAACAGTGCGATGCTGAACGGCCCCCACAACAGGTAATCGGTCGAGGCATAGCCGGTGGTGGTGATCACCGACACCAGGTTGAACGTGGCCTGGGTCAGCGCCTCGAACGGTGCATACTGCCGATCAGCTATCAGCACCGCAGTCAGACTCAGACTCACCGCCGCGACGATTCCCAGCAATCCGAGTGCCTGCTGATTCTTGAGCACCGCGAGACTCGGCCTGCGCACGAAGGCGATGAGCATGGTAAACGGCAGCGCGCCGATCAGCATGAAGGTAATGGCTATCCACAGGATACCGGGGCCGAAGCGCCCCATGGATCGATCATCCGTCGCGTAGCCGCCGGTGGAAACCGTCGTCATGGCGTGATTGATGGCATCGAACAGACTCATGCCGGCCGCCCAGTAGCTCAGCATGCACGCCAGGCTGACTCCCATATAGGTCAGCAGGAGCATGCGAGCCAGCGATTGAATGCGCGGCATGGATTTGTCCGACCAGTCCGACGACTCGGTGTGGAACAGGCGCATGCCGCCCACACGGAGAAACGGCAGGATCGAGACCGCCATTCCGATCACGCCCAGCCCGCCGAGCCATTGCAGTATCGAGCGCCAGAGAAGAAGGCTCGCCGGCATGTCCTGCAGCCCCGCCAAGACCGTCGACCCCGTGGTGGTAATACCCGATACCGCTTCGAACACCGCATCGGTCAGGGACAGATCGAAGTGACTGAAAAACAGCGGTAGCGCACCGGCCAATGACATCATCACCCAACTGAGGCTGGTCAACAGGTATAGCTGCCGAGCGATGAGGTTGAACTGGGCGTGCCGACAGCCGAACACCATCGCGCCCCCGGCCACGCCCGCGACGCCCGCAGATTGAAGAAATATCAGAGTTTCCGGATCGGCGCGCAGCCATGCAAAACCAGCCACGCCGAGCATCATGCTCGACATGATCAGCACCAGAAAGCCGCAGACATAAATCACAGGACGCAGAAAGCCGAGCATTTGAACCTCGCAGCAGATAGCGCACAGGCTAGCGTCGAGGGGGATAAACAAACGATCCGCAGTTCAGCCGGTACGCATAAACATTGCGTAAACCGGGCTTTCCGACTGGCGACGTACGGGGCACTTACAACAACGCCGTGCGCGCCGCGCCGCCCTGGCAGAAAAAGATCTTGACGAGCCCCTCAAACCTACCATACGGTAGGTGCATGAACACCAAGACAGAGATACTCGCCACCGCCGCCGACCTGCTTCAGAAGCAGTCGATGAATGGCTTCAGCCTGCAGGACGTTGCCGATCGGGTCGGCATCCGCAAGCCCAGCCTCTTTCATCACTACCGCAACAAGGAGGCCCTGGTCAGCGACGTCATCGAAACGAGCATCAATGCCTTTCGCGCCCGTGTCGATGCGCTGCAGGATCAGCCCCCCGCTCGCCAGCTGGAGGCCTTCTTTTCGGTGTATCTCGGCAACATTGGCGCGGGCAGTCGGCTGTGCCCGGTTGGCGGTATCCTCGGAGATTGGGACCACCTGCCGCAACAGCTGCAACAGCGTGCCCGGCGTCTGCTCGATCTGCAGCAGCAATGGCTCGAGCGTATCGCCATGACAGGCGGATATGCGGGCAACGAGAGCGACGCGCGGGAATGGGCCGAGGAGATACTGCTGAATGTACAGGGGGCTCTGGTGCTGGGCCGGGTGAGACACTCGCCGCTGCCACTCGAGCGGGCCGTGGCCAGACTTCGCCAGCGGCTGGCCCGACAACAGTAACGCCATCGTACTGCGACCGAGGCACCTGCTTCCGGTCCGGCGAGGAACAACTCAGCGTGATAAACCTACCAACTGATAGGTAGACACAAGTTACAGCAGAGGAGACATACGATGAATGCCGCTCACATTCGCCGCACTATCGGGCTTGGTACGGTAAGGATGCTGTCATCGGTCTTTCCGGACCGCTTCGCAAGGATCGGGGCCAAGCGCTTCCTGGAACCCCGCACCCTGGTTCGACCGCAGCGCTGGCCGCAGGCGTTCGAGCGCTTCGAGCGCCGTCTCGTGACGGCAGGCGACGAGACGGTCCCGCTCTGGATCAAGGGCGAAGGTCCACGGGTGCTGCTGGTGCATGGCTGGGAAAGCGACCACAACGCCATGGGCGCATTCGTCGAGCCTCTGCTCAGCCAGGGCTACAGTGTGGCTGCGCTGGATCTCCCCGCTCACGGGCTGGCAACTGGCCGCCGCGCCCCGCTGTTACTGCTCGCCCGGGCAATTGCCCGGGCGGGGGTGGAGTGCGGTGAATTGCATGCAATCATTGCCCATTCGGTGGGCGGGGCAACATCGGTTCTCGCGATGGAAGCCTACGGCTTGCAGGCTTCGCGTCTGGTGTTGATTGGCGCACCGCAGGCTGCCCGGTATCAGGCACTGAGCCAGGGCCGAGCGCAGGGCCTTTCCGAACGGTCGCTGACGCGGATGACCCGCCACATTCAGCAGGGTCTTGAAGCGCCGCTGGAACGCTTCCGGACGGACCTGGGTCTCGCACAACTGGACACGGCTGTCATGCTGGTGCACGCCGAAGACGACGCCGTGGTGCCGATCGCCGCGGCACGCAGCAACGCCGCCGCCTGCAAGGCCAAGACCCTATGGCTCGACAGCGGAGGTCACAACAGGGTGCTCGGCGAGCCGCGTGTACTGCAGGCTATTGCGAGCTTCCTCAAGACCGGCAGCCGACGCAACCGGTTTCCCGGTGCGCTACGCCGTCCGCCCGGTGCAAGCCGTTCGGATCAGCTGCGGGAAGCGTCCAGTTCAGCGCCCCGGGGCGGTGCATCATGCTGATGCGCATACTCGCACTGACGCTTGCTACCGCCGCGGTTGGCACGCAAACCTTCGTGTTTGCCGGGCTGCTGATCGAGCTGGCTCGGGATCTTCAGGTAACCACTGCAACCGGCGGATACCTGGCCACGGCCTTCGCACTGGCCTATGCGCTCACGGCACCGTTCATAGCGCTGCGTACCGGACAGCTGGAGCGGCGCCGGCTGCTGTGGATGGCACTGGTGACGGTCGCATTGATCAACCTGTGCGCGGCGTGGGCTTCGAGCTTCACCGAGCTACTGGCCCTGCGCGTGCTGGCAGGACTGGCTGCCACACTGGTTATACCGGTCGTGCCCTCGACGGTCGCGCTGTTGTTTCCACCCGAGCGCCGCGCGCAGGTGCTGGCCATGGTGATGGGCGGCATGGTGCTGGCGTTCCTGTTCGGCATGCCGATGGGCAGCCTTGTGGGCGGCCTGTTCGGCTGGCGGTCAACATTCGTGCTCGCCGCAGTGCTCTGTCTGATCGCTGCAGCGGGGGTGCGACTTGCGCTGCCCCGGGTGGCCAGTCAGGACAGCATGGGCTGGCGTGTGCTGCGGGTGGGTGGTGATCCCCAGGTTCGCCGATTGCTGATCATGACCTTTACCGCATTTGCTGCGACCTTCTGTGTCGTCCCGTACATAGCCCCCGTCGTGGAACGGGTGATCGGAAACACCCGGCACGTCGCCCTGGCACAGATGCTGGTCGGGGTTGGCGCAATGGTCGGAGTGACGCTGGCCAGTCGCATGGGCCAGGTGCGCAACCCGGGGCGGATCCTCATGCGCATCTTCATATGCATCGGCACGACCCAGCTGCTGTATTCGGCCAGCATGCTGTGGTTGCCGGGTCAGGGCCTGCTGAGCTGGGCTGGCCTGGGGGCAGCGGTCACACTCGGTGCGGCAGGATTGTTTACCCTGTCCCCGCTGATTCAGGCACAACTGGTGGAAGCGGCTCCGCAGGGGCGTCAGGTGGTGATGGCCCTGAACGGCTCGATGATGTTTCTGGGACAGGGTGCCGGGGCTGCGATTGGTGCCCAGGTCACCCACGCCACGTCGTTGCCGATGCTCGGCCTCGCTGGCGCCAGCATCGCCGCCCTCGGCTGGTTGTGCGCGCGGCACCTGCGATCAACTACTGCGGCGGCGGCTATGCATGCAGCCGACTAGCTAGCGCTAAACCGATGCCGCGGCAGTTTCAACGAGATCAGGGCGGCCGTGGCCAGGAAGAATGTCGATACCCACAGACAGGCCTCCAGGCCGTAGGCCTGATAGACCCAGCCGGACAGCAGCGTACCGATCAATCGGCCCATTGCATTGGACATGTAATAGAAACCGACATCCAGTGACACCCCATCAGCTTTGGCATAAGAGACGATCAGGTAGCTGTGCAGCGAGGAATTGACGGCAAACAGCACGCCGAAGGTCATCAGCCCACCCAGCAGAATAACCTCCGCCGCCCCGTCGCTCAGCAGGCCCAGCGCAATGGCCCCCGGAACCACCGTGAGCGACGCTGCCCAGCCGAACGCCGCTGCTGCGCCAGGTACGCTACCGCGGCGTTTGCCGGTGATCCCCGGAGCCAGCGTCTGGACGATACCGTAGCCAATCACCCAACTGGCCAGAAACCCGCCGACCTGCCAATGGTCCCAGCCGAACACGCTGCTCAGATACACCGGCAGGGCGATCACGAACCAGACGTCGCGGGCGCCGAACAGAAACAGCCGAGCTGCCGACAGCACGTTGATGGGGCCGCTCTTGGACAGCATCTCGCGGAACTTCGGCTTCGCCTTCGCTCTGCCCAGATCCCGTTTCAGCAGGAACAGGCTCGCAATCCAGACCAGCGCGAGGATGCAGGCCATGGCCAGCACGGCACCTGCAAAACCGAGCAACGCCAACAGCGCGCCACCCACAAAGAAGCCAGCACCCTTGAGCGCGTTCTTCGAACCGGTCAACAGCGCAACCCAGCGATACAGCGCGCCCTGCTGACCCTCCGGCACGAGCAGCTTTATCGCGCTTTTGGCGCTCATCTTGTTGAGGTCCTTGGCGATGCCCGATATCGCCTGCGCCCCCATCACCCACACCACCGTCAACCACTCGGGCGGCACCGTGAGCATCAATAGCGCCGCCACCTGCAAGGCGAGACCGATATTCATGGTCCGGTTCAGCCCGATACGCGCCCCGAGATAGCCACCCACCAGATTGGTGACGACACCGAATAGCTCGTAGAACAAAAACAGCGAGGCGATCTGCAGCGGACTGTAACCGAGGCTGTGGAAATGCAGCACCACCAGCATGCGCAACGCGCCATCGGTCAGCGTGAAGGCCCAGTAATTGCCCGTTACCACCAGATATTGCCGAACCTCCGGCGCCAGACTCGGCAATCGGCGCATGCTCAGCCCGCCTGGCCGACCAGACGCGCCAGTTCGACGGTACGGTTGGCATAGCCCCATTCGTTGTCGTACCAGCTGTATAGCTTCACCTGGGTACCGTTGATCACCATGGTCGACAGCGCATCGATGATCGACGAGCGAGGATCGGTGCGATAGTCGATCGAGACCAGGGGGCGCTCCTCGTATCCGAGAATACCTTTCAGCTCACCGTCTGCCGCGGCCTTGAACAGCGCATTGACCTGTTCGACCGACGTCGCGCGCTCCACCTCGAATACACAGTCGGTCAACGAGGCATTGGCCAGAGGAACGCGCACGGCGTGCCCGTTGAGCTTGCCGCGCAGTTCAGGAAAAATCTCCGCGATTGCCGTCGCCGATCCGGTACTGGTCGGGATCAGACTCATCCCGGCGGCACGCGCACGGCGCAAGTCCTTGTGCGGCTGGTCGAGGATGCTCTGCGTGTTGGTGACATCGTGAATGGTGGTGATGGAGCCGTGGCGGATTCCCAGCGCTTCGTGAATGACCTTCACGACCGGCGCCAGACAGTTGGTGGTGCAGGACGCAGCGGTGACGATCCGATGTTTAGCCGGATCGAACAGGTGCTGGTTCACTCCCAGCACCACGTTCAAGGCACCGGCTTCCTTCACCGGCGCGCTGACGACCACCCGCTTGACCCCCTGGCGCAGATATTCCTCGAGCACCTCGACGGTCTTCATCTTGCCGCTGGCTTCGATGACCAGATCGCAGTCCGACCAGTCCCCGTTGCCGATGGTCTTGTGCTGGGTGAGGGTGATGGACTTGCCATCGATCACCAGCTTGCCATCCTGGTGACGTGCCTCATGGTGCCAGCGACCATGCACCGAATCGAAGTTCAGCAAATGCGCATGCGTTGCCGCATCGCCGGCCGGATCGTTGATGCAAATGAAGTCCAGCTCGGGCCAGTCCCACGCGGCGCGAAGCGCCAGCTTGCCGATGCGCCCGAATCCGTTGATGCCCACCTTGATCGTCATGTCCGTCACCTCGTTGGCCAGCGCCTGTCAGCAAACAGACGCTGCGCGTTGATTCGAATCAGATGCTGCGTTGATTGACCCGCCGGGAGAGCTCCTGTGCAGACTCCTTGCGTTCAGAGTAGCGATCCACCAGGTAGTCTGCGCGACCGCGCAGCAGCCAGGTGAACTTGACCAGCTCTTCCATCACGTCAACCACCCGATCGTAATAGGCCGACGGTTTCATTCGGCCGTCTGCGTCGAACTCCAGGAAGGCCTTGGGCACCGATGACTGGTTGGGGATCGTGACCATGCGCATCCAGCGACCCAGCACGCGCAGCTGGTTGACCACGTTGAACGATTGCGACCCGCCGCACACCTGCATCACTGCCAGCGTCTTGCCCTGGGTCGGTCGGACGGCCCCCATCGCAAGCGGCACCCAGTCGATCTGCGACTTGAAAACGCCGGTCATCGCACCATGGCGCTCGGGCGAGCACCACACCTGGCCTTCGGACCACTGCATCAGCTCGCGCAATTGGACAACCTTCGGATGATCCTCCGCAGCGTCATCGGGCAGCGGCAGGCCGGAGGGATCGTAGATGCGCGTCTCGGCGCCCATCAACTGAAGCAGACGCGCTGCCTCTTCGGTCAGCAAGCGGCTGAACGAACGCTCACGGGTCGAGCCGTAGAGCAGGAGGATGCGCAGCGGAGCGTCCGTCGACTCGACGCCCAGGCGCTGGTGCTCAGGCTGACGCAGCAGGTCGGAATTCAATGCGGGGAAATCAGAGTTCATCACGGTGGCCTCAATGGGATCAGCAGCAGCTGGCTCGTCGAACGGGCCGGTCGTCCATGCGACCGAGGCGCGTGAGCCCGTCTTCGATCCAGCCCTGGTTGGCGGAGCGGACGACATCCAGAACATGCCGAACCCAGGCCGGCAGTTCGTCGTGCAGCCGGTAATACACCCATTGGCCCTGCCGACGATCCTGGAACAGGCCGCTTTTACGAAGATCCGCCAGGTGGCGGGAAATCTTCGGCTGGCTGGCGTCCAGCGCACAGACGAGCTCGCATACACACAGTTCGCCTTCGCTGGCGACAAGCAGCGCGAGACGTGCACGGGTGTCATCGGCTAGCGACTTGAATAACGTCGGCGGATCGAATGGCGTCATGGACGAACTCCCTGAAACGAGTCCGCCGACTATATACGCTATTCCGCATATACGGAAGAGCGCATATGAAGTCAGATCAGCAGCAGGGTGGCCAATCCCAGGAATACGAAGAAGCCGACCACGTCGGTCACGGTGGTGAGGATGACACTGCCGGCCAGCGCGGGATCGATGCCGAACTTGCGCAGCACCAGCGGTACGGCAAGACCGGAAAACGCTGCGCACAGCAGGTTGAGCAGAATCGCCGCGCCGATGATGCCGCCAATCTGCCAACTGCCGAACCACACGTAGGCCAGCACCGCCACAACCAGAGCCCACAGCAGACCGTTGAGCAGACCGATACCCATCTCCTTGCCCAACAAGACCCTGGCGTTACCACCTTCCACCTGCCCGAGCGCCAGCCCGCGGATCACCAGCGTCAGGGTTTGGCTGCCAGCGATACCGCCCATGCTCGCAACGATGGGCATCAGCACGGCAAGCGCAACGATCTGCTCCAGCGTGCCCTGAAACTGCCCGATCACCCAGGCAGCGAGAAAGGCGGTGATCAGGTTGATGCCCAGCCACACAGAGCGCCGCAGGGTGCTCTTCAATACCGGGGCGAACATGTCGGCTTCATCGTCGAGGCCGGCCATGTGCATCATGGTGCTGCGCGACTCCTCACGGATGATATCCAGCACGTCATCCACCGTAATTCGCCCCAGCAGCACGCCGTGGTCATCGACCACTGCGGCCGACAGCATGTCCAGATCCTCGAATCGCCGGGCCACTTCGCGACTCGGCATCTGCACCGGCAGAGGCTGAAATTCGGCATCCATCACCGCCTCCACCTTCGCCTCGGGATCACTGGTAAGGATACGGCTGAGTCGCAACACGCCCTGATAGCGATTCTTTCGATCGACCACCATGACCTTGTCGGTATGGTCCGGCAGATCCTCGAGCAGACGCAGGTAGCGCAATACCGAGCCGACGCGCACATCGGCACGCACCGACAGGTGGTCGATGTTCATCAGACCGCCGGCGGAATCCTCGGGGTAGGACAGCATCGAGACCAGCTGCTTGCGCGTCGCCACGTCCATCGACAGCATGACCTCGCGGCCCGCTCCAGAAGGCAGCGCCTGGATCAGGTCGACCAGGTCGTCGAGGTCGAGCTTGCGTACCGCCGCGAAAAGATCTTCCTGATCCATCTCCTGCGCCAGACGTACCCGCACCTCCTCATGCAGGTGCACGAGGATCTTGCCGGCACGCTCACTGGAGAGCATTTCCCAGACGGTGCTGCGTTCTTCGGGTGGCAACGACTCGAGCAGACCCGCGGACTTGGCCGGATGCATCTGCTTGAACAGCTTGACGACCCGCTTGTAGCGACCTTCCTCCAATGCTTCCCGGACATGGCGGATGTCGGTAATCGCGGCAGCGGCTTCCTCGTCCAGCTCTGCCAGATCGGCGTCATCGGCATCACGCTGCAGGGCCGCCGCGACCAGCGGGTCGAGATAGGGTACGACCGCCGTCTCGTCTTCCTCACGCAGGTGCTGCCAGACCATCACCCGACGCTCTACATCGAGCGCTTCCAGCAGACTCGCCACCTTGCCCGGATGCATGCCACGCAGCAGCTTGCGCAGCTTCTTGCGCTTGCCTTCTTCAAGGGCATCAACAATGGTGTCGAGTTCGGTGTGGACCGGTGACGTGTCGCTCATGCAGGGTCTTTCCTACTGCCAGATGATCTCGGTCCCGATGGGACGACGGAGCGGGCCCTCAGGCCACTCATAGCATAGGCGATTTACCGCGCGGTGGTGGCATTCCACCGCCCGGTAAAAACAGGCGCGCCAGAGCGGCGCGCCGGCAGGTCAGCCTTCGTAGGCTTCGATCGGCGGGCAGGCGCAAAAGAGATTGCGATCGCCGTAGACGTTGTCGATGCGGTTCACGCTCGGCCAGAACTTGTTTGCCGCGACCCACGCCTGCGGGAATACAGCCTCCTGACGCGAGTACGGACGGTCCCACTCGCCAGTGATGTCGGCCAGCGTGTGCGGGGCGTTGTGCGGCGGGCTCTGCTCGACCGTCCACTCGCCCTGCTCGACCCGGCTGATTTCGCCGCGAATGGTCAGCATCGCGTCAACGAAACGATCAAGCTCGGCTTTCGACTCGCTCTCGGTCGGCTCGATCATCAGCGTACCCGGAACCGGGAACGACATGGTCGGTGCATGGAAGCCGAAATCCATAAGCCGCTTGGCCACGTCTTCCTCGGTGATACCCGAAGCAGCCTTGAGCGGGCGGATGTCGATGATGCATTCATGCGCAACGCGACCGTTGCGACCGCTATAGAGCACCGGATACGCCTGCCCCAACCGCCTGGCCAGGTAATTGGCATTGAGGATCGCCACTTCGGTAGCCCGGCGCAGGCCCTCCGCGCCCATCAGCGCGATGTAGGTCCAGCTGATCGGCAGGATGCTCGCGCTGCCCCAGGGCGCTGCGCTCACCGCGCCGTTTTCCGGGTCGGGCCCATCGAGCGGCACCACAGGATGGTTGGCAACATAGGGAGCGAGGTGCGCCTTGACCCCGATAGGCCCCATCCCCGGCCCACCACCCCCATGGGGTATGCAGAAGGTCTTGTGCAGGTTCATGTGCGACACGTCTGCGCCAATGTCGGCCGGCCGGGTCAGGCCCACCTGCGCATTGAGGTTGGCCCCGTCCATGTAAACCTGGCCGCCGTACTGGTGAATGATGTCGCAGATCTCGCGGATACCCTCTTCGTACACGCCGTGGGTGGACGGGTAGGTGATCATCAGGCACGACAGATTGTCTGCGTTGTCCTGGGCCTTCTGTTTCAGATCCGCAAAGTCGACGTTACCGTTGTCGTCGCAGTTGACCAGCACCACCCGCATGCTTGCCATCATCGCCGACGCCGGATTTGTACCGTGTGCAGAGGTCGGGATCAGACAGACATTGCGATGCTCGTCGCCGTTGGATTCATGGAATTTGCGGATGGCCAGCAGGCCGGCATACTCCCCCTGCGCACCGGAATTCGGCTGCATGCAGATGGCGTCGAAGCCGGTGATTTCACGCAGCGCCGCTTCGAGCTCGTCGATCATCACCTTGTAGCCTTCGGCCTGAGCCAGCGGGGCAAAGGGGTGCAGCTGGCCGAACTCCGGCCAGGTGATCGGGATCATTTCGGCGGTGGCGTTGAGCTTCATGGTGCAGGAGCCCAGCGGAATCATCGCGTGATTCAGCGCAAGGTCCCTGTTTTCCAGCGACTTGATGTAGCGCAGCATCTCGGTTTCCGAGTGATAGCTGTTGAACACCGGATGAGTGAGGAACGCCGACTGACGACGCAGCGCTGCGGGAATACCCATCGCCGCTGCACTCACGCGCTGATCCAGCGCTTCGATATTGCTGGCCTGACCATCGTCGGCAAATACCGCGAGCAGACGCTCCACGGTGCTACGGGTCGAGGTTTCGTCCAGACTCAGTCCGAGCGTGGTCTCATCGACCAGCCGCAGGTTGATCCGGGCTGCACGGGCCCGCTCGACGATTTCACCGGCGCGCCCGCCGACGTCCAGCGTAAGCGTGTCGAAGAAATGCGCGTTCTGTCGCTTGAAGCCTTTTTCTTCCAGGCCGGCAGCCAGGATGGCCGTCAACCGCTGCACGCGTTCGGCAATGGTTTTCAGCCCTTCAGAGCCGTGATAAACCGCATAGAAGCTGGCGATATTGGCCAACAGCACCTGCGCGGTGCAAATGTTCGAGTTGGCCTTCTCGCGGCGGATATGCTGCTCGCGCGTTTGCAACGCCATGCGCAGCGCGCGGTTACCGCGCGTATCGACCGACACCCCGATAATTCGCCCGGGCATTGCGCGCTTGTACGCATCGCGCGTGGCGAAGAACGCGGCATGCGGACCGCCGTATCCCATGGGCACGCCGAAGCGCTGAGCCGAGCCGAATACCACGTCGGCACCCAGCTCGCCCGGCGGTGTCAGCAGTACCAGACTGAGCAGGTCGGCGGCGACGCAGGCCAGTCCGTTCTGCGCATGAACGGCATCGATCAGCGGTTTCAGATCGTTGATCTCACCCCAGGTGTTGGGATACTGGAACAGCGCTCCGAATACCTCATGGTCGCCAAGATTGCGCACGTCATCAATGACCACTTCAAAGCCGAACGCTTCGGCCCGTGTGCGCACCACGGAAATGGTCTGCGGATGGGAGTCGTGGTCGATGAAAAACAGATTGCTCTTGCTCTTGGCCTGACGCTTGGCCAGTGCCATCGCCTCGGCCGCTGCGGTGGCTTCGTCGAGCAGCGACGCGCTGGCCAGCTCCATGCCGGTCAGATCGATCGACAACTGCTGGAAGTTGAGCAGCGCCTCGAGTCGGCCCTGGGCGATTTCAGGTTGGTACGGGGTATACGCGGTATACCAGCCGGGGTTTTCCAGCACATTGCGCAGAATCACATTCGGCGTCAGCGTGCCGTGGTAACCCATGCCAATGCAGGAGGTATAGATCTGATTCTTGCTGGCTACTCCTTTCAGATAACCAAGCACCTCGGCCTCGGTACGTGGTCCGGGCAGGTTGAGCAGATCCTTGCGCAGGATGCTGTTCGGGACCGTCTCGTTGATCAAGGCATCCAGCGACTCGACGCCGAGTGTTTCGAGCATCGACTGCTGTTCAGCATCGTCCGGACCGATATGGCGACGCAGAAACGCGTCAGTCTGTTCCAGATCGGTGAGGCTTCGGGTATTGCTCATGGGGTTACCTGCAAGAAGTATTGAAGATCTGAGTAGTCCTAGCGGAGATGCCGTGCCTGCGTGATGCCTCGGTGCTGGACGCGCCGTGGATACGTCCATGTAGGCTCATCCGCGGCATCCCTGCCGCGGACGGTCCAGCACCGAGGCATCCCGCATCTACTGCAGCGTCGCGGTCCGTAGGGTTTGCTGATTCACACCGATCCTAACGGGAGGTTCCGGCTTCGCTGGTTCGGACCGTCGGTGCCCTGGACGGGCACCGCCGAGCCCACATGGATGTGCTTGTAGCGTGTCCGAACCAGCGAAGTCGGAATCTCACCACGCATCAAACCCAGCCAATCAGCGAACCCCACACTGCATCGTTAGATAGAAGAACCGTAAGCGTCAGCATCCATCAGCTTGTCCAGCTCGCTGGCATCGGACGGCTTGATCTTGAAGAACCAGGCGCCGGTGTAGGGTTCGCCATTGACCAGATCCGGCGAATCACCGAGCGCGTCATTGATCGCCACGACTTCGCCGCTGACCGGCGCGTAGATATCGGAGGCGGCCTTGACCGATTCGACTACTGCGCACTCTTCACCGGCATTCACCTGGCGGCCGACTTCCGGCAGCTCGACGAATACCACGTCACCCAGCAGATCCTGAGCGTGATCGGTGATACCGACGGTGATGGTGCCATCAGCTTCCTGGCGCGCCCATTCGTGACTGGAGGCGTAACGCAGGTCGGCGGGAATGTTGCTCATTGAACTGTCCTCAAATGGGTAAGGTAATGCTTATTCGAAAACGGGCTTGCCGTTGCGCACGAAGCTCGGCTTGACCACGCGAACGTCGAGCTGTTTACCGCGAATTTCCACCTTGGCCGAACTGCCGGTAGCACGCGGAACGCGCGCCAGTGCGATCGAGACACCAAGGGTCGGAGAGAAGCTGCCGCTGGTGATTTCGCCTTCGCCAACGCCGTCGACGATGACCTTCTGGTGTCCACGCAACACGGCACGCTCGGCCAGCACCAGACCAACCAGCTTGGGCTGGTCGCCCGCTTCACGCTGGGCCTCGAGCGCCTTGCGCCCGATGAAGTCACGCTCGGTGGGCTCCCAGGCGATGGTCCAGCCCATATTGGCGGCCAACGGCGATACCGTCTCGTCCATATCCGAGCCGTACAGGTTCATACCCGCTTCCAGACGCAGTGTGTCGCGCGCGCCCAACCCGCAGGGCTTGCAGCCGGCAGCGATCAAAGCATCCCAGAATGCGCCTGCTTCTTCGGCGGGCAGCATGATTTCCAGGCCGTCCTCACCGGTATAGCCGGTACGGCCAATGAACCATTGTCCTTCGGGGTGGCCCTGGAACGGCTTGAGATCGTTGATCAGCGCGGCCCTGCTGTCGCTGACGACCTGTGACACCACCGAGCGTGCCCGAGGGCCCTGCACGGCGAGCATCGCCAGATCATCGCGCTCGACCAGCTTCACCGCAAAGGGCTCGGCCTGCAGACGGATCCAGGCCAGATCCTTTTCCCGGGTTGCGGCATTGACCACGACGCGATAGGACTCGCCCACCAGATAGACGATGAGGTCGTCGATCACACCGCCGTCTTCGTTGAGCATGCCGCTGTACAGCGCCTTGCCACTGAGCGTGAGACGGGCCACATCGTTGGCCAGCAGGTACTGCAGAAAGGCCTTGGCTTCGGTTCCGGAAACATCGATCACCGTCATGTGCGAGACATCGAACATGCCTACGTCGCGCCGCACCTGATGATGCTCCTCCATCTGCGAGCCATAGTGCAGCGGCATGTCCCAGCCACCAAAATCGACCATCTTGGCGCCCGCGGCGAGGTGCTGCTCATAGAGCGGAGTGCGCGATCCCATTGAGGTTCCTTAGCGAGCAGTGTGCAAAGCGTGAATTGTAGCCAAATCGCATGGCATGTGCAGCCTCGCCGCAACGCCGTGTATCAGCGGCGAGCCGAACTTCTGATCAGCACGATGACCGGCAGCAGTCCGACCAGTACCAGGGTGATCGCCGGCAGCGCTGCCCGTGCCCATTCGCCTTCTGCGGTAAGTCCATGAATCCGCACAGCAAGCGTATCCCAGCCGAAGGGGCGCATGAGCAGTGTGGCGGGCATCTCCTTCAGCACATCGACGAACACCAGCAGCGCCGCGCTCAGCACCCCCGGCAGAATCAGCGGCAGATAGACCCGCCAGAACACGGCCCAGCCAGTGTGACCCAGACTGTGTGCAGCCTCGGGTAACGACGGCCGGATGCGCGCAAGCGAGGCGTCGAGCGGGCCGTATGCAACGGCCATGAAGCGGATCAGGTAGGCCAGAAGCAGGGCAAACAGGCCGCCGACCAGCAGTGTGCCGGGGTCTGTTTCACCCAACCAGGTACGCAGGGGTATCAACAGGTGATTATCGATATGGCTGAACGCGAACATGATGCCTACGGCGAGCACCGAGCCGGGCAATGCGTACCCCAGATTGGCCACCGCTACCGCGCTGCGTACCCTGCGAAAGGGTTGCAGCCGCCGGGACAGGACCAGCAGTATGCCGACGCTTACGGTTATCACGGCCGCCGCGGCTCCCAGACTCAAGGTGTTGCGAATCAATGCCCAGTACCGTTCGTCCAGGTCGTGAATGGCACTGGCCCACAACCAGTGGAGCAGCTGCATCAGCGGTATGATGAAGGCCAGCGCCAGCACCAGCAGGCAATAACCAGTGGCCAGCCAGGCAAGCGGACCCTTGAGCCGGTACAGCGCCCCTTGCCGCGGTTTGTCCACCCCGGGGAAACGTCGCGCACCCTGGGCGCGCCGCTCCAGATACAACGCCAGAAAAACGAATACCAGCAGCACGCTGGCCAGCTGCGTGGCGGTCTGCAGGCTGAAAAAGCCATACCAGGTCTTGTAGATGGCCGTAGTGAAGGTGTCATAGTTGAAAACCGACACCGCGCCGAAGTCGGCCAGGGTTTCCATCAGCGCCAGCGCCGCCCCGGCACCGATCGCCGGTCGCGCCATCGGCAAAGCGACCCGCCAGAATCCCTGCCAGGGCGTATGGCCGAGGATCCGTGATGCCTCCATCAGCCCACGCCCCTGCGCGAGAAACGCATTGCGTGCGAGCAGATACACGTAGGGGTAAAACACCAGTGTCAGCACGGCGACCACGCCGCCCGGCGAGCGGATGGAGAAGAACAGCCGAAAGTCGTTGCCCAGCCACCCGCGCAATGCCGACTGCAGCGGGCCGGCGAAGTCCAGCAGGCCGATACTGACGAAGGCCAGTACGTAGGCAGGGATGGCAAAGGGCAGCATCAGCGCCCAGTCGAATATCCGCCTCCCGGGGAACTCGCACAGACTGGTCAGCCACGCCAGGCTGACGCCCAGCACGATCACCCCGGAACCCACGCCTGCTACGAGCAGCAACGTATTGCCGATCAACCGCGCCATCTGCGTTTCCAGCAGATGACCCCATATCTGGCCATCAACGCTCTGCCAGCTCACTACCAGCACCAGCAACGGCAGCAATACCAGCGCCGCCGCAAGATACGGAGCGACCTGCCACTGAGGTTTGGAGGCAATGGAACGATGGGGCACAACGACTCCGGGTCAGAAACGAACACGCCCGGTCAGTGACCGGGCGCGCAGTATAGCGACAATTCGACTCGCGGCGACTTGCCGCGAATCAATCAGCTGTCAGTTCCAGCCCAGACGATCCATCAGCATGATTGCTTCCGGCTGACGGCGGCCAGCGACTTCAACATTGACCGAGTCACGTTTGAAGTCGCCCCAGGCCTGAACTTCCTCGGACGGCTTGACCGATTCGTTGGCCGGGAATTCCTGGTTGGCGTCAGCGAAGATGCGCTGCGCTTCCTCCGTAGTCAGCCACTCGAGGAATTTCTGGGCTTCCTTCGGATTCGGCGCGTGCTTGGTCACGCCTGCGCCGGACAGATTCACGTGCACACCGCGGCCATCCTGGTTCGGCCAGAACAGCTTGACGGCCAGGTGCGGGTTGTCGGCGTGCAAGCGGCCAAAGTAATAGGTATTGACGATGCCTACGTCGCACTGACCTTCATGAATCGCAGCCATCAGGGCGGTGTCATCCGGGAACACCGGTGCAGCGAGATTGGAGACCCAACCCTTGATCACTTCGCCTGTCTTCTCTTCGCCAAGCGACTCGATCATGGTGGCGGTCAGCGACTGGTTGTAGACCTTTTTCGAGGTACGCAGGCACAGACGGCCCTTCCACTCGTCGTCAGCCAGTGCCTCGTAGGTGCTCAGCTCGCCCGGCTCTACCCGCTCGGTCGAGTAGACGATGGTGCGGGCACGAAGCGACAGGCCGGTCCACTTGTCATTCTGGGAGCGGTACTGAGACGGGATATTCTCTTCGATGACGTCCGATTTCACCGCGCGGAACAGGTCCTGCTGCTCGGCCTGCCACAGGTTGCCAGCGTCCACGGTGATCAACAGATCGGCGGGCGTGTTCTTGCCCTCGGCCTGCAGACGCGCCATCAGCGGAGCTTCCTTGTCGGTGATGAACTGGATCTTGATGCCGGTCTTCTCGGTATACAGATCGAATACCGGCTGGATCAGGTGATCCTGCCTGGAGGAATAGACCACCAGTTCCTTGGGTGCCGCGAAACTGCTGAATGCGGTGACGGCAAGGCCGACCGTAGCGATGGAGCGCAGGAAGGACATGGAAACGCCTCTCAGTGGGAAACAGAGGCTAGATGATAATCATTTGAATCTAGCGTAGCAACCGGCACTGTCAGAGCCCGGGAGACGCCGCCTCCGGGTCCCGCGCCAGTGAGGGAAGCTCACCCGCAAGCCCCATGGCTCGGCGCATGATCCCCCCCTTCAGCAGGGACTGGCCATCGAGCAGACGCATACCTGTATTGCGAATCCAGCGCAGCGGCAACGCGTTGGCGTGGAACAGCCGCTCGAAACCCTCCATGGCCGCCATCATGCCAAGGTTCGCACCCATGCGGCGCCGCTCGTAGCGTTGCAGTACCGACAGCGCACCGATGCCTTCGCCACGCTGCAGCGCCGCCCTCACGACGTCGAACAGCTCGGCTGCATCGAGCAGACCCAGATTGACGCCCTGCCCGGCCAGCGGATGAATGCTGTGCGCAGCGTCGCCGATCAGCACCAGTCCTGGCATGGCATAGCGGCGGGCATGCCGTTGGCGCAGCGGAATGCGATGACGCTGATCAGCGGCGAGAATCCGTCCGAGCCGACTCTCGAAGGCCTCTTCCAGCTCCCTGAGAAAAGCCGCGTCATCCAGCGCCATGATCCGCCCGGCGTGCTCCGGCACGACCGACCAGACAATCGAGCAGTAGTGCGCCTGATTTCGATCATTGAGCGGGAGCAGCGCGAGCGGCCCGGTCGGCATGAAGCGTTGCCAGGCTGTAGCCTGATGCGGGCGCTCCGTTTGCACAGTGGTCACGATGGCATTGTGCAGGTAGTCCCATTCGCGCATCGCGAAACCAGCCAGCTCGCGCAGTTTGGACTTGGCCCCGTCCGCCGCGACTACTAGAGGCGCCTGAAGGTAATTGCCGCCCTCGAGCAGCAATCGCCAACTATCGGGTTCCTGCACCAGCCCTTCTACCCGCTGCTCGCCGAACAACCTGACGCCGATCTCGGCCAGGCTCTCCAGCAGGGCGTCCTGTATCAGATGATTCTCCACGACATGTCCGAGCCGCAGTTCGCCGAGCGCGTCGGCGTCGAAGCCGATCTCACCTGTGCCCTCGGCGTCCCACACGCGCATGAAGCGATAGGGCGAGCGACCCGCTGCAGGTAGCCGCTGCCACACACCCAGATTGGCGAAAATATGTTCGGACGCTGCACTGATCGCGCTGACGCGTGCATCGTAGCCCGAGCCAGTCGTCACGGTCCTGGCGGGCCCAGGCAACGGCATGGCATCGACCAGCGCAATCCGCAGGGGCAGATCTGCCAGCGCTCGGGCCAGCGTAGCGCCGACCATGCCGGCACCGACCACAATCACATCGAATTGCTGCGCCATGCGCGCCTCCGAAGACATTAAAGGCCCATCGCCTGTCTGGCGAAAAGCCGCTTGGCCGGCGGCAGGACATCCAGCCCGAGCAAACCGAGATTGCGGCCTACGGTCATCAGCGGTCGACGGTTGCTGAACAGCCGGGTCAGCCGATCACTGAAGGCCGTCGTCAGCCATTGATCACTGCGCTGCCCATCGAGATAACCCTGCAGTACCGCCAGCTCGCCCGGCCTCCGCCCCGCCTGGCCCGCGCAGATCAGCGCCTGCGCCAGCGCCTGGGTGTCGCGCAACGACAGATTGAAGCCCTGCCCGGCTATCGGGTGAAGGCTGTGGGCGGCATTGCCGAGCACCACGAGGGCCGTCCGTATCTGCTCTTCGGCCTCGATGAGCTTGAGCGGATAGCAGGCGCGCTCGCCGACCTGGGTCAGCGTGCCCATGCGAAAGCCGAACGCCTGCTGCAACCGATCGAGAAACTGCTCCGGCGCGAGGCTGGCGACATCCGCAGCCTGTTCCTCCGGCAGGGTCCACACCAGCGCGCTGCGATTGCCGGACAGTGGCAGCAAGGCCAGCGGTCCGGTGGACGTGAACCGTTCGTAGGCGACCGAGCCGTGCCCGGCAGCTGTGGTGACATTGGCAATCAGCGCCGCCTGGGAATAGGGCTGGACCTTGCGATAGATGCGCAGCTGATCGAGCAGACTGGACCGACCGCCATCAGCAATCACCAGCAAGTCGGTGTGCATTTCACTCACCGACTCACCGACTTCCACTTTCAGCCGATAGCCGCCGGATTCGGCCTGCGCCTCCAGTACCCGGGCGGGTGCCATCCACTGCACCACATCCTGGTCGAGCGCTCCCAGCAGCACATCGCCGAGCCAGGCGTTCTCGACCACATAGCCGAGGGCGGGAACCCGTTCGATGGTTGCTTCGATTCGCGCCGCGCCGGGATGGCCACGATCGGACACGTGAATCTCGCGAATCGGCTCGATCCGCTGCGCCAGGTGTTCCCATACCCCCAGTCGCTGATAAATCTGCCGGCTGCCCTGCGATAGGGCAGTGGAACGTGCATCGTAGCTGGGCTGCCAGCTGCCTGGCACCGGCGGATGCGCTTCGATCAGGCGAATCGACCAACCCAGCTCGCGCGCAACGCCCTGGAGTGACAGCGCCAGGCTCGCTCCGACCATGCCACCGCCAGCAATGGTGATGACGCAGCTCATGCAGCGTGCTCGCGCGCCGCCGCCATCAGCCGTTCTATCTCGTCGGCGTCCTTGGGCACGGCATCGGTCAGCACGTCACAGCCGGTACGCGTCACCACCACGTCGTCCTCTATGCGCACCCCGATACCACGCCACTTCTTGGGCACGCTGTCATCATCCGGAGCGATATAGATACCGGGCTCGACGGTCATGACCATGCCCGGTTCGAGCACGCGCCATTCACCACCGACGCGGTAGTCGCCTACATCGTGAACGTCCATGCCCAGCCAGTGGCCCGCGCGGTGCATGTAGAACCGGCGATAGGACTCGCTGGCAATGACCTCGTCGACCGAGCCCTTGAGCAGACCCAGGTCGATCAGCCCACCCACGATGACGCGGACGGTCGCCTCGTGCGCCTCGTTCCAGTGCCGGCCGGGCGCGATATGCTCGAAAGCTTCTTTCTGCGCAGCCAGCACGATGTCGTAGACCGCGCGCTGCTCGGCACTGAAGCGACCGTTGGCCGGGAAGGTGCGAGTGATGTCGCTGGCATAGCAGTCGAGTTCACAGCCTGCGTCGATCAGCACCAGATCACCATCGCGAATCTGGGCGGTGTTTTCCGTGTAATGCAGGATGCAGGCGTTGCGCCCCGCCGCGACAATCGACTGATATGCCGGGGAGCGGCTGCCGTGACGCATGAAGGTATGCTGCAGCTCGGCTTCGAGCTGATATTCGTACATGCCCGGCCGGCACACCTGCATGGCGCGCGTATGCGCCTGGGCGGAAATCTCGCCAGCAGCGTGCATGAGCTTGACCTCGGCAGCGTTCTTGTAAAGACGCATGTCGTGCAGCAGATGGTCGAGTGCGACGAACTCGTTCGGCGGCTGGGCCCCAAGCCGCGCCTTGCTGCGAATGATGTTGATCCAGCTGGTCAGGCGACGGTCGAACTCCTGGTTGGCTCCCATCGCGTAGTACACCCGCTCGCGCCCCTCGATCAGACCAGGCAGGATGTCGTCGATATCGTTGATCGGGAAGGCATCATCGGCGCCGAATTCGCTGACGGCGCCCTCCTGGCCGGCGCGGTAGCCGTCCCAGAGTTCGCGCTCCTTATCCTTCTCACGACAGAACATGACGTACTCGCCATGCTCGCGGCCGGGTACCAGCACCGCGACCGCCTCCGGCTCGGCAAAGCCGGTCAGATACTGAAAGTCGCTGTCCTGCCGGTAGTTATGCTCCACATCGCGATTACGGATGTAGACAGGAGCGGCGGGCAGGATGGCGATGCTGTTCGGCTCCATCTGGGCCATCAATGCCTTGCGGCGGCGGGCATATTCCTGCCTGGTGATACGCATGGTTGACCTCATCAATGCAGTGACGCGGGGGGTTGGTCCTGATCGGCATCGGTGGGCTGGCACTCGGTGAACACCATCAACGTCGCCATGCGCACATACTCCATCACTTCCATGAAATCGACTTCATTGGCCTCCGACTCATCCAGGTCGGTCTGCACCTGCGCGATCGCGGCGAAGTCGTGCAGGACACCATCGGCCTCCTCGCTCAATTCTCCCCGGCGTTCGACCAGTCCGAAACCGCCCAGAAAGCCTTCACACCACTGACCCAGCGCGTGGGTGCGGTGGTCGATGGTAGCGCTGTCATCAGGCAACAGCAGATTGATCTCAAAGCCACTCCCGCTGAGCTGGGCAAGACTCGCATCGTAGAGCTGGATCAGCATTACCTTGCCGGCCTCGGGCAGCGTGCTGCGACCGTCCAGCAGGTCGGTGGCCAGATTCAACCAGGTCGTATGGTCCAGCCGACTGCCGCCGGCAAGCCGTCCGACCAGATGGCCATGCACTTCGGGTGGCGTACTGGCGGCACCCACGTCACTGAACAGCTCGGCGTAACGGTCATAATCGAATGCGGCTGGCATCAATGCCATGTGCGGGGCCTCACAGACTGTTCAAAAAAAGGTGAAGCGGGCCATCGAATAGCGCTATCGACCGCACCGCGTAGCGGGTAATCTACTGTGCAAGAGGGTTGAGGGTCCAGTCGGGCGCATCGCGTTTGCCCGGCTCGGGGAGGATGGAACGGCCCCGGCAGCCGTTTGACCGGCCTGCGGGGCACCTCTATAGTTTGCCAACACCGGGAAGACAACAATGGCTCCAATGGACGAACCCGACATCAACATCCTGAGCGAAAAGATCTCCCAGCTGATCAATCTGTGCGAACAGCTGCAGCAGCAGAATCAGCAGCTCATTTCGCAGGAGCGCCACTGGCGCGAAGAACGCATGCAACTGATCGAAAAGAACGATCTGGCACGTCAGAAGGTCGAAGCCATGATTTTGCGCCTCAAAGCCCTGGAGCACGATGCATGAGCCAACCCCTGACCGTCATTCTGCATATTCTCGACAAGGAATATCGCATCAGCTGTCCGCCCGAGGAGCGCAACAACCTCGAGCAGGCCGCCCGCCATCTCGACGACAAGATGCGCGAAATCCGCAACAGCGGCAAGGTGATCGGCGTCGATCGAATCGCCGTCATGGCCGCGTTGAACATCACCCATGAAATGCTCACCGGCACCCATCGCCAGGATGTCGCCATCACCGATCAGCAAAAGCAGATCAGTGAGCTCGTTTCGCGTCTGGACCAAGCCCTGGCCCGCCACCAAAACTGATCAACGGCATGAACGCCCGGTGATTTTTCTGTATAGTGATTTTCGTCCCTGGGATGTTTGCCAGTCGGTGATGTCCCTGAGCCGATACTCCTGTATAAGGAGGCCACGCGTAGCTGCCCGTGTGCATGTCCGCATGACGGAAAGCCTTAGGCGGCGCCGTGTCCCCCACCTTGAACTTTCGGGTTCAAGGGCTAACCCGACAGCGGCATTTCGGGGACTTCCTACATGAACGACGACCGAAGGATCCTGCGTCGTCGCCTCCGCTCCGCAAGACGCGCCCTGACCCCGGCTCAGCAACGCAAGGCCAGTCAGGAACTATTGCGTCGCCTGATTCAGCATCAGCTGTTCAGGCGCAGCCGGCATATCGCGCTCTATATTGCCAATGACGGTGAAATCGATCCTGCGCCGCTGATGACCGCCGCCGCCAGGATGGGCAAGCACTGCTATCTGCCGATCGTTGATGGCTGGCCAGCCGATCGCATGCACTTCCAGCGTATAACACCGCACCAGCGGTGGACGCGCAATCGCTTCGGGATCAAAGAGCCCCTTGCCGACCGGCAGCGGCAGGCACCGGCGTGGCGCCTCGATCTGATCCTCCTACCCCTGGTGGGCTTCGATTCAGCAGGCAATCGCCTGGGAATGGGCGGGGGATTCTACGACCGCACGCTCGCGTACCGTCGCCGTCGCAAACACTGGAAAGCACCTGTGCTGCTGGGGCTGGCTCATCACTGCCAGAAAGTGGAAAGCCTCCCCTCGGCGAGCTGGGATATCCCGCTGGACGGCATCGCCTCCGATCGTGAAACGATCTGGATTCAGCGCTGCCTCAGCTCGACGACATCGGACGGATCGCGCTCGAAATAGCTCTGTGTGTACCCCGTGGTGACTACACCGAGTCCGAAGACCAGAACCAGTACCCATATCAAATCCGGCTTGCGTCGCATTGCGTTGCCTCCTGTTCCGGGCAATCTTCTTGTAGCGGGTGGCAGACCCCGCAGGTTGGTAGAAAGACTTCGTTTAGACTACCGTTTTACGTCTGTCAAACAAGCCGGAAGAATGTGATGCAGTACTGGTTAATGAAATCGGAGCCTGAGGTCTTCTCGATCGAGGACCTCGCGCGCCTCGGTACGGCGCCCTGGGACGGGGTACGCAACTACCAGGCGCGAAACCTCCTGCAGGAGATGAAACCGGGCGACCTGTTTCTGTTCTATCACTCCAGCTGCACGCCACCCGGCATCGCAGGCATCGGACGTATCGCCAGCAGCGCCTATCCCGATCGAACCGCTCTGGATAACGCATCGCCCTATCACGACCCGAAGGCCAGCGAAGCCAGGTTGCCCTGGAAGGCGGTAGACGTGACCTATCAGGAACGTTTCCCGCGCCTGCTCGGTCTGTCCTCCCTGCGCAACCTGCCTGGGCTTGAGGACCTGGCGCTGCTCAGGCGCGGCAACCGATTATCGGTGATGCCGGTCTCACCGAAGGAATGGGAAGTGATGGTGCTCGCCGCGCGAGAGGAGTAATCTTGCGAGCGCAACAAGGCACAGTGCCAGCACCATTCAGGGACGAACATGCTCGCCACCTACGCAGCCCGCTATCCTGCAGCGGCCCGCACCATCATCGGCGGGCTGTTTGTCGTGCTGCTCGCAGGAATCCTCGGCGGCTGGAAGGCGCTGCATTACGCCGAACAGCAGCAGGGCCATGCCCGCCTGCAGCTTGAGGCCGACTCGCTGGCCCGGCTGATCGAGGCGCGCTTTGCTCACCAGACGCAAACCCTGCATCGCCTGGCCGGACGCTGGCCCTATCAGCATGCTCAGCCGGCGCTCTGGCGTAACGATGCGCAAGCGCTGCTCAACGACTTCAAGAACTTCCAGGCCATCGAATGGCTGGACGCGGGCTACCGCATTCGCTGGATCGAACCCTTGGCGGGCAACGAGTCGGCGGTCGACTTCACGTACTCCCCCGCACATCCGAACTTTCCGATACTCGACGCGGCTCGCCGCTCCGGCGCGCCCATGCTGAGCAACAGCTTCGAGTTGCTGCAGGGTGGCGCCGGGCTGGCCTATTACGTTCCGCTGTATCGCGGCGACGGAGAAAGCGCACGGTTCGACGGCTTTCTGCTGGGGATATTCCGCGTTGAAGTACTTGTACGAGACCTGCTCGATCAACTGCCGGGACACCAGCTAAGCCTCGATTTCCATGATCGCGACAAGCTGATCTTCAGCAGTCACAGTGCGGACAGGGAGGATCGGGGCTGGACAGTCGAAGCGCCGTTGCGGCTGGCGGACAACCTGAGCTTCTCGCTGGTCGCGCATCCCACTGCCAGCCTCATGGCAAGCACCACGACATCCCTGCCGCTGATGACCGCGATCATAGGCCTGCTCGCGGCACTCTCGCTGTGTTACGCGCTGTGGCTGGCGCTGATCAATGTCCAGCGGCTGGAGGCTCTCGGCGCCAGCAACCGGGCGTTGCAGGTGGAGTTCATTCGTCGGCAGGCGATCGAAGAGAGCCTGCAGCAGAACCAGTCGCGGCTGAAACTCATCCTCGACATGACCGACCACAGCCAGGATGCCTTGTTCATCATCGGCCTCGAGCCACAGCAGCTGGTCTACATGAACCGCACCTGCTGGGCCGCGCTCGGGTATACCGAGGAGGAGCTGCGCAGCCTCTTCAGCGTGGCGCCGGGTGACGTGATACCCGACGTTCTAGGCTGGACCAGCGCCCTGCATGATCTGGCGCAGCGCAAGGGCAGCGCCATCTTCCAGCAGCAGGTGCGACGCCGGAGCGGCGAGCTCCTGCCGCTGGAGGTCAGCGTCAAGCACATGGAACGTCATGGCCGCGACTACTTGATCTGCATGGGCCGCAACAACAGCGAACAACTCAGGGCAGCAGCGAGGCTTCAGCGTCTGTCGCATCAGGACGGACTCACCGGACTGTACAACCGCCGCTTTTTCGACCATACCCTGGCAGCCGAATGGCGCAAGCTGCGGCGCAGCGAGCAGCCGATCGGCCTGCTGATGCTCGATGCCGACTATTTCAAACGGTACAACGACACGCTCGGCCATCAGGCCGGGGACGACGCATTGAAGAAAGTCGCCACGGCGCTGAGCGCGCACCTGCTGCGCGAGGGCGACTGTGCCTGCCGCTACGGCGGAGAGGAATTCGCGGTGATCCTGCCTGGCGCCGATGCTGCGCAGTGCGTGAAGGTCAGCCAGCGCCTGCACGATGCAGTAGCCAAGCTCGATCTGGCCCACCCCGCAGCGCCCAGCGGCAGGCTGACCATCAGCATCGGTGCAGCCAGTCTTGTTCCGCGGGCAGAATGGAGTCCCTCCGATCTGATCCGGCTTGCCGACGCCGCGCTTTACCGGGCCAAGTCCGAAGGTCGCAACCGGACCAGCACGGCTGCCTGATCAGGCCCCGCCGAGATACAACAGGTATGCCGGGTTGTCGCTTTCGTCCCAGTACTGATAGCCGATGTCATCAAGGGCATCGGCGACCTGGCCGCGCTCGTCGGCCGGCACCTGCAGTCCGACCACCACACGCCCATAGGCCGCGCCGTGATTGCGGTAGTGAAACATCGAGATATTCCAACGCCCGCCCAGCTTGTTGAGGAAATTGAACAGCGCCCCCGGGCGTTCCGGGAACTCGAAGCGGTAGACCACTTCATCGGTAACCTGCGCCGCGTGACCGCCGACCATGTGCCGTATATGCAACTTGGCCAGTTCGTTGTCGGTGAGGTCCATCACCGGGAAGCCGTCGTTCTTCAGCCTGGCCACCAGCGCATCGCGCGGATCAAGCTCGGGATGGGTCTGTACGCCAACGAAGATATGCGCCTGCCTGGCGTCATGGTAGCGGTAGTTGAATTCGGTGATGGCGCGCTTGCCGATGGCCTGGCAGAACGCCTTGAAGCTTCCGGGCCGTTCGGGGATGGTCACGGCCAGCAGGGCTTCGCGCCGCTCGCCGATTTCGGCGCGCTCTGCCACGTGGCGCAGGCGATCGAAGTTGACGTTGGCGCCCGAATCGATGGCGATGAAGACCTTGCCCTCGCAGTCTTCGCGCTCGACATACTTCTTGATGCCGGCCACGCCCAGACAGCCTGCCGGCTCGCAGATCGAGCGGGTATCGTCGTAGATATCCTTGATTGCCGCACACATTTCATCGGTGGAAACGGTGATGACCTCGTCCACATAGTGCCGACACACTTCGAAGGTGTGTTCGCCTATCTGGGCGACGGCAACGCCGTCAGCGAACAATCCGACCTGACTGAGCACCACACGCTCGCCGGCGTCCATGGCCGCCTTGAGACACGCCGATTCGGTAGGCTCGACGCCGATGATCCTGATGTCCGGGCGCAAGTACTTCACGTACGCGGCGATGCCGGCCACCAGACCGCCTCCACCAACCGGAACGAAGATCGCATCCAGCTGCCCCTGATGCTGCCGCAGGATCTCCATCGCCACGGTTCCCTGGCCGGCGATGGTGTCCGGATCGTCATAGGGGTGGATGTAGGTGAAGCCCTTTTCCTTGATCAGCTTCTGCGAATACGCCAGCGCCTCGTCGAACGCATCCCCGTGGAGCACAACCTTGGCGCCACGCGCGCGGACCGCCCGAACCTTGATTTCCGGCGTCGTCCTGGGCATCACGATGGTCGCCTTGACGCCCATGTGTCGGGCGGCATAGGCCAGGCCCTGTGCATGATTGCCGGCAGAAGCGGTGACCACGCCACAGGCGCGCTGTTCATCACTGAGCAGTGCAAGCTTGTTGTAGGCGCCACGGATCTTGAAGGAGAACACCGGCTGAAGATCCTCGCGCTTGAGCAGCACGGTATTACCCAGTCGTTCCGACAGGAACGGAGCGGCGTGTATGGGCGTTTCGACGGCAACGTCGTACACGCGCGAACAGAGGATCTTCTTGACGTAGGATTCCAGCATGACCTTGCGCTTATCGGAGAGGAGGCGCCAGTCTAGCGAATCGACCGATGCGCGACTACACGCCAGCTATGCTGGGTCCGTATAATCCGCGACTTCATTGCAACCTACGGGGGATCAGGCATGACCCAGGACGAACTCAAGCAGGCGGTCGGTCAGGCCGCAGTCGACATGGTGCTGCCACACCTCGAAGACCGCAGCATCATCGGCGTGGGCACCGGCTCGACAGCAAACTGCTTCATCGATGCACTGGCGGCCCACAAGGGCTTCTTCGACGGCGCGGTGGCCAGCTCCGAAGCCACCGCCGCGCGGCTCAAGCAGCACGGCATTCCGGTATACGACCTCAACAGCGTGGCCATGCTGGACTACTACATCGACGGCGCCGATGAGGCCAACAAGCACCTTGAACTGATCAAGGGCGGTGGCGCCGCATTGACGCGTGAGAAAATCGTCGCTGCGGTGGCGAAGACGTTCATCTGCATCGCCGACGAGAGCAAGCTGGTGCATACCCTGGGTAGCTTCCCGCTCCCGGTCGAAGTGATCCCGATGGCTCGCAGCCACGTCGCCCGGGAGATCGTCAAGCTGGGCGGCGATCCGGTCTACCGCGAAGGCGTAACGACCGACAATGGCAATATCATCCTCGACGTGCACAACCTGCAGATTGTCGATCCACGGGGCGTGGAAGAGAAGCTGAATGCCATCGTCGGCGTGGTCTGCAACGGACTGTTCGCAGCGCGGCCGGCGGACGTCCTGTTGCTGGGCACGTCCGAAGGGGTGAAAACGCTCAAGCGCGACTGAAGCGCCAACGTCTCAGCGGGGCGAGAACCGGTAGAACAGATTCGGCTCGCTGACGATGTAAACCCTGCCCTGCCTGTCGACGGCGACGCCCTCGGCCTGAGGCACGGTGTTGGCGAGCCCGCTCATGTCCCGCCAGAGGCCCATCAGACTCACGGGCTGATTCTCCGCGTCATACTCGACCAGCATGTGCGACTCGTCACTGAGTAGCAGGAGATGACCGCTCTCGTCATGCTGGGTCAGTGACGAGAGATCGGTCATGAACAGGCTGGACATCTCCGAACGCACTTCGCTGACGCTGATGCTGCCGGTCTCGGTGGTGCCCTCGACGAACCCCTGTATCGCCAGCAGGCGCATCGGGTCGCGCTCCTTGACGACCAGCAGGCGCTTCCCATAGGCGTCCCAGGACACCCCTTCGAAGCCCTTGTTGCCATCGGCGTCCAGCGCCACCTGCAGGCTGGGCACGTCCGACACGTCTATCGCTTCGACGCCATCGGGGATCTCCACCAGCAGCAGCCGCTGCGAGCGCTCCTCGGCAATCACGTAACGATCGCCGGCGACATGCGTAATGCCCTCCATGTCCTCGGCGCCAGCTATTGGAATCTGCCGCAGCACCCGACCGTCGAGATCGATCTCCACAACCAGCGGCGTCCCGTTGATGACCGCGAACAGGGTGTTCCGGTCGCTGTTATAGGTCAGCGCCGACAGATCATCGTCGAGCCCTTCGACCTGCTTGCGTTCGATATCGACCCGGTAGCGGCCGAGGTTGAGTGCACCGTCGGGCATCGCCCGGTTGTTGAGTCGCCAGCTCTGGTAAAACAGGGTGTCAAGATTCAGGTAACGCATCACCGCAGCAATGCCCAGAACACTCAGCAGAACGACCAGGACAGCTCGCTTCACAGACATCTCCGGTGCGTAGAACGCGGCGCACCGCGCCGCTGAGGAAGCGCCCGCCTTCCGCTCAGACGACGTGAGTCACCTGAGACAGCAGGCCAGGTATGGACACGCTGAGCGCGTCTCCCGAATTCAAGGGTCCGACGCCCTTTGGCGTGCCTGTGATGACAACATCCCCGGGCAGCAGCGAAAAGACCGGAGCGATGTGCCGTAACAGGGTGACGATGGGGGTCAGCATATCCGCGCTGGAGCCATCCTGACGCAGCTCGCCGTTGACCCTGAGCTGCACCGGGAGTGCCGTGAGATCGCCGGCCTGTTCGCGACGCACGAACATCGACAGCGGACACGCACCATCGAAAGCCTTGGCTCGCTCCCACGGATGAGCCTTGGATTTCAGATCGTCCTGCAATTCACGTAGCGTCAGATCCAGCGCCATCCCGACACCCAGGATCGCCGCCTGCGCCTCGGTGTCGGAGACGCTGCCGGACAGGGTCTCGCCGATCAGCACGGCAATTTCGGTCTCGTAGTGCACTGCCCCGCGGCCGGCAGGCAAAACCAGCGGCTCGGCCATATCAACCACGGCGGTAGCCGGCTTGATGAACAGCAGCGGCTCGGTCGGTACCGGGTTGTTGAGCTCCCTGGCGTGCTCGGCATAGTTACGCCCGACGCACACCACCTTGCCCATCGGCAGGTTGACAAGGGAACCGTCGGCAAAGCGATGTTGGTAGATCATCAAAGCCTCTCAGCATTTTCGAGGGTGTTGGCCAGCCGGCGAGGCGGTGTTGCCACACAGCCGTGGCGGACACGCTGTGGACACATCCCTGCACGCTCGACTGGGCACGAGCAGCTCGCCGATGGATAGTGTCTAGCGGAATATCTTGCCCGGATTCATGATGCCGTTCGGGTCGAACACCGCCTTGATCGACTTCATGACCGCGATTTCCGCTTCGCTGCGGCTGTAGGTCAGATAATCGCGCTTGGTCATGCCCACGCCGTGCTCGGCGGAGATCGAGCCGTTGTACTTCTGCACGATTTCGAACACCCACTTGTTGACCGTGGCGCACTTGGCGAAGAACTCTTCCTTGGCCATGGTTTCAGGCTTGAGGATGTTCAGGTGCAGGTTGCCGTCGCCGATGTGGCCGAACCAGACGATCTCGAAATCCGGGTAGTGTTCGCCAACGATGCTATCGATGTCCCGCAGGAAGGCCGGGACCTTCGAGACGGTGACCGAAATGTCGTTCTTGTACGGCGTCCAGTGCGAGATGGTCTCGGAGATGAATTCGCGCAGCTTCCAGAGGTTCTGCAGCTGCTGGTCGCTCTGACTCATCACGCCGTCCAGCACCCAGCCCTGCTCGACGCAATGCTCGAAGATTTCCAGCGCCTGATTGGCAATGTCGTCGTTCAGTGCTTCGAACTCGAGCAGCGCATAGAACGGGCAGTCGGTGTCGAAGGGCGCCGGCACGTCGCCGCGCGCCATGATCTTGGCCATCGCCTTGTCCGAGAAGAACTCGAAGGCGGTCAGATCGAGCTTGCCCTGGAACGCGTGCAATACGGGCATGATCGAATCGAAGTCCGGCGTGCCGAGGACCATGGCGGTAAGATTCTTCGGTGCACGTTCCAGGCGCATGATCGCTTCGACGATGAAGCCCAGTGTGCCTTCGGCGCCAATGAACAGCTGGCGCAGGTCGTAGCCGGTGGCGTTCTTGATCAAATCCTTGTTCAGCTCGAGCAACTCGCCGGTGCCGGTGACCACCTTGAGACCGGCAACCCAGTTGCGCGTCATGCCGTAGCGAATCACCTTGATGCCACCGGCGTTGGTGCCGATATTGCCACCGATCTGGCTGGAGCCGGCGGAGGCGAAATCGACCGGGTAATACAGTCCCTGCTCCTCGGCGAACTGCTGCAGCTGCGCAGTAACCACGCCCGGCTGACAGACGACGCAGCGATCGAACTCGTTGAAATCGAGAATCCGGTTCATGTAATCGAATGAGACGACGATTTCGCCGTTGGCCGCGACGGCGGCGGCCGACAAACCGGTGCGGCCGCCCGAGGGCACCAGCGCCAGCTTGTGCTCATTGGCGAAGCGCACCAGCGCCTGCACCTGCTCCGTGCTTTTCGGAAACACGATGGCCAGCGGCGCCGGCTCGTAATGCTTGGTCCAGTCCTTGCCCCAGGTGTTCAGCGACTCGGCATCGGTACGCACCTTGTCGGCGTCGACCAGCGTCTTGAGGGTATCGATCACGGCTTCTGGGGTCATGGCTGCTCTCAAACGGGATTCATGCTGAGCCTGAAGGTTTTTCATGGGCCTTCGGGCATCAAAAAAGGGAGATTATGCTAGCATACGCGCCTTCCGGAACAGGACACTTCTGTCGCTTCGAGCGGTCGCAAATGTTCTTCGGCTTTCTTCAATCAGCTTGCGGGTAACTGACACATGGCCAAAACCTCGCTGGACAAAAGCAAGATCAAGTTTCTGCTCCTCGAGGGCGTACACCAGACTGCCGTCGACACGCTCAAGGCAGCCGGTTACACCAACATCGAATACCACACCAGTTCGTTGCCCGACGAGCAGCTGAAAGAGTCGATCGCCGACGCGCATTTCGTCGGCATCCGTTCGCGTACCCAGCTCACCGAGGACGTCTTCAGCCATGCGAACAAGCTGATCGCG
Source organism: Halopseudomonas nanhaiensis (assembly GCF_020025155.1). Taxonomy (NCBI): domain Bacteria; kingdom Pseudomonadati; phylum Pseudomonadota; class Gammaproteobacteria; order Pseudomonadales; family Pseudomonadaceae; genus Pseudomonas; species Pseudomonas nanhaiensis. The sequence goes on along the minus strand of NZ_CP073751.1, from coordinate 508,442 downwards.
GTCGGCTGTTTCTGCATCGGCACCAATCAGGTCGATCTGGAAGCGGCCATGGTGCGCGGCATTGCCGTATTCAATGCCCCCTACTCCAATACCCGTTCTGTGGCCGAGCTGGTACTGGCCGAAGCCATCCTGCTGTTGCGCGGTATTCCGGAGAAGAACGCCTCCTGCCACCGGGGCGGCTGGATCAAGAGCGCCGAAGGCTCGTTCGAGATCCGCGGCAAGAAACTCGGCATCGTCGGCTACGGTTCGATCGGCACACAGCTGTCAGTGCTGGCCGAAGGGCTGGGCATGCAGGTGCTGTTCTACGACGTAGTGACCAAGTTGCCGCTCGGCAATGCCCAGCAGGTCGGCTCGCTGCCCGAGCTGCTGGCCCAGGCCGACATCGTCACCCTGCACGTGCCCGAGACCGCCGCCACCAAGTGGATGATGGGTGAGAAGGAAATCCGCGCCATGAAGCAGGGCGGCATTCTGATCAACGCTGCGCGCGGCACCGTGGTGGATATCGACGCGCTCGCCGCTGCCCTGCGCGACAAGCATCTCAATGGCGCAGCGATCGACGTGTTCCCGGTCGAGCCACGCTCGAACAAGGACGAGTTCGTCAGCCCGCTGCGCGAGTTCGACAACTGCATCCTGACCCCGCACATTGGTGGTTCGACCATGGAAGCCCAGGCCAACATCGGTCTGGAAGTGGCTGAAAAACTGGTTCGCTACAGCGACAACGGCACCTCGATCACATCGGTCAACTTCCCTGAAGTTGCATTGCCATCGCACCCCGGCAAGCATCGTCTGCTGCACATTCACCAGAACGTGCCGGGCGTGATGAGCGAAATCAACACCGTGTTCGCCGAGAACGGCATCAACATCTGCGGCCAGTTCCTGCAAACCAACGAGAAGGTCGGTTACGTGGTTATCGATGTCGATGCCGAGTATTCGGATCTGGCGCTGGAGAAGCTGCTGCAGGTCAAGGGCACCATTCGCAGTCGCGTGCTGTTCTAAACGCGGTTGAATGCAAAAAAGGGCGCTTCGGCGCCTTTTTTCATGTCGCCACGTTCAACGCCGCTGTGCTGACAACAGCTGATTCAATTGCGCCAGTTCGGTTTCGTTGAACACCTGAACGCCGGCCAGACGCAGCGCTGCAGCGGTCACCCCCTCTCCTGCGATGCGTACACCGGAAAAACTGCCATCGTAGGTCTCCCGATTGCCGCAGGATGGACTGCGCGCCTTGAGCACTGCGAAGCGGATGCCGTGCTCGTGCACCAGTCGCAGAGCCTGTTCGGCGCCAGCAACGAAGGCCGCTGTCACGTCCACGCCCTCGATGGTGACGACCGGCAGTTTGCCTGCCAGCACCTCGCCGCCCTGACCGGTGGGGATTTCAGCGGGAGGCCGGGGCGTCGGCAGCCCGCCGGCCACCTCCGGACAAACCGAGACGACACGACCTTCGCGACGCCACTGCTGCAACAGATCGAAGGGGCCATGCGCGCCGCCGTCGTAGCGGACCGGCATGCCCAGCAGGCACTGACTGACCAGAATCCGTTCCATCTGGCGGTCCTCAGCGAAACAGCGGGTTATCGGGACGGCGGCGGAACCAGCCGACCAGACTGGCGCGCTCCCTGTTGGCCGCCAGCACCTCGTGGACGATGCGCGCACTGAGGAACACCACCAGCGTGCCGGCCCGAGGCGGCACGTCTATCGTCGACTGGTTCAGGTGCAACCTCAGCTCGCCGCCGTCACCCGGCTGCCAGTTCTCGTTCAGGTAGGCCACCACCGAGACGGTGCGCAGGGGGCTATCCTGGAAGCGGTCGAGATGCTTGTTGTAACCGGCTCCGGGCGGATAGAGCGCGAAATGCGTTTCGAAATTGTCCAGCCCGAGAAACAGCGAACGGTTCAGCGACTCGCGCAGCTGGTCCATGATCTGCAGATATTCTACGGAGGCGTCGCTGGCCGGACAGTCGTCCAGCCAGCGCGTATAGTCCCCGCGGATTTCAGGCACCACGCTTTGGTCGCTGCCGCGACCGATGGCCGCGGGGGTGAGGTCGTCGTTGCGCCACAGCGTTCGGCAATGGCGGCCCAGTTCGGCAACGAGCGCCGCGGGCAACGCACCCGGCTGCACCGACCAGCCGCGTTCGGCAAGCTCGTCAGCCACAGGCGCGAAACGGTCTTCCACCACCAGGAACTCGGACATCGGGCAGTACTCGAAATGGACAATGAAACGTTCTGGCCGGTCGGCTCGGAAAAGGCTGGATCGCCAGGCGGCGACTTCTGCATTGTAGCGGTTCCGGGTAACTCGACAAGCCTGCCAAAGAGCAGGACACTGGCCCACTCCAGATAACCAAGAGGCATCCATGCGTCCTACCTTTCGCGCCCTGCTCGGCTCCATTGCACTGGGCCTTGCCGTCTGCCTGCCAGCCCAGGCCGATACTACCGAAGAGCTGTATCAGGCGACTGGCATGAACCAGCATCAGGATCACTTCCAGTTCGCCCTCAAGGCTGCCCAGCAGCGTTACGCGCAGCAACTTCCGGCAAACCTGTACGAGACCCTGGTCCAGCAGAGCAACCAGCGATTCGAACCACAGGGCATGCGCGACCGGGCCATGGCCCGTCTCGCCGTGGACCTCAAGGCAGAGGACCAGCGCAATATCGTGAAGTTCTACCGCAGCGAGCTGGGCCGCCAGGTGGTCGGCGCGGAAACCCGGGCCACATCGCCAGCCTCCATCGTCGCCATGCAGCGCGGCCTGCCCCAGCACGAGCTGAGCGACGCCCGCCGACAATTGATCGAGCAGCTCAGCGAACTGCTGCCTGCACTGGACCTGGGCGTCGAGGTCTCGCTGTCACTCGCCAGCCTGGCCGCGCAAAGCGCCAACAGCTTTTTTGGCGGACTGATGCAGATTCCCGATTCGGCGGTGGCCAATCAGCGTGAGCGTCTGCGCCAGGAAATGCGCCCGAATCTGCCTGAAACACTGGCCCATGTTTACCGGGATCTGAGCGACGAGCAATTGAAGAAGCTTATTCAATGGAGCGAATCGGAGGCAGGCCGCGAGTATTACCAGGCCGCCGAACTGGCTGTGCGCGACGCCCTCAACCCGTAACGGCAAGTCCCAGGCGCTGCGCCAGCCAGGCTAGATATTGCTGGCGCAGCGCCTTGCCTTCGTTGACCAGATGGTGGCGAGCCTGATCAAGGTAGAACACCTCGGGCACGTCGAACTTCTGCTCGAGCACCCGAATATTGTGTTGCCAATCGACGGTGCCATCCTTTTTGCCCTGCACAACCAGCGGGCGGTAGGCGACCGGACTCGCCGACTCGATGCGCGGGATCCACTTTTCCAGAGCCTGCACCCACGCAACCGGCAACACCTGCGGTTGCAACGGATCGCGCTCGCGGATGAAGTCGAGAAAATCCCGGTCGTTGGAATTGTCGGTGAAGCGCCGGCCAAGCTGCTGCACGAAGCCGCCCAGCAGTCGCAGACTCATCTGCGACATGCCCCATTGCCGGGGACGTACCAGCGGTGCCATGAGAATGGTTTCGCCCAACTGCTCGGGAAGCGGACCATGCAGGAGACGGTCGATCAGGATAGCCCCACCGGTGCTCTGACCGATCAGGTGCCACGGCGCAGGAAGTTCCCAGTCCGCGGCATGGGCCAGAACGCCGTCCAACGCAGCCTGGTATTGAGTAAAGCAGTCGATACTCGCGCGTTCGCCGCTGGACAGGCCGTGACCGGGCAGGTCGAACGCCAGCACGGCGAGATCATGCTGCAGGGCCCAGCTGATGATGTGGCCGTACAGACCCATGTGGTCGTAGTAGCCATGCAGGATGATCAGCGAACCCCTGGGCCGGGCCGGACGCCAGACTTGCACAGCGAGATGGAACCGGTCGACGCGAATGCGGCCCAAGTGCTGGCACGCATGATTACTGAAGTTGATACCGTAGTAGCCGGCGTAGCGCATGGCCGCCTCATCGAACGGGCGGCCGGGCTCGAGATCCGGTAAACGGTCAACCAGCAAATCCAGAAAAGCCTGATCCATTACAGTTCACTTAGAGTCGAGGCGAGGGGATGACCGCCATGGCGCCCAGCGCACGGCCGCACAGAATTCCATGGCTCGGGCATGATTTGCAACCGATCATCGTGTAACATGCTGCGTCTCCAAATTCCGAGTCCTGTGCGAGATCGCGCAGGTTGTCTGCAGAGTGAGGGTTTTCCATGACTGAACGCGTCCAAGTTGGCTCCTTGCAGGTTGCCAAGGTTCTTCACGACTTCATCAACCAACAGGCCATCCCCGGTACCGGCGTTGACACCGGTGCGTTCTGGTCCGGCGTTGAAGCGCTGATTACCGACCTGGCCCCGGTCAACAAGGCGCTACTGGCCAAGCGTGACGACTTCCAGGCGCAGATCGACGCGTGGCACAACAAACGCTCAGGTCAGGCTCACGATCCGGTCGCCTACAAGGCCTTCCTGCAGGAGATCGGCTACCTGCTACCGGAACCGGCCGACTTTCAGGCTACGACTGAAAACGTCGACGAGGAAATCGCCCAAATGGCGGGCCCGCAGCTGGTAGTCCCGGTCATGAATGCCCGGTTTGCCCTGAATGCGGCCAATGCTCGCTGGGGCTCGCTGTATGACGCCCTGTATGGCACCGATGCCATCTCCGAGGACGACGGCGCCACCAAGGGGCCCGGCTACAACGAGATCCGCGGCAACAAGGTAATCGCCTACGCTCGTGCCTTCCTCGATGAGGCAGCCCCGCTGGCCCAAGGTTCCCACGTCGATTCGGTTGCCTATGTCATCAAGGACGGCAAGCTGGCCGTCTCGCTCAAGGATGGCAGCCAGACCGGTCTGAAGGACGCTGCCCAGTTCATCGCATTCCAGGGCAAGGCCGACCAGCCCGCTGCCGTGCTGCTCAAGCACAATGGCCTGCATTTCGAGATCCAGATCGACCCGACCAGCAACATCGGCCAGACCGATGCCGCCGGCGTCAAGGACGTGCTGATGGAATCGGCACTGACCACCATCATGGATTGCGAAGACTCGGTTGCCGCAGTTGATGCCGATGACAAGGTCGTTGTGTACAAGAACTGGCTGGGTCTGATGAAGGGCGATCTGTCCGAGAGCGTTGCCAAGGGCGGCAGCTCGTTCACCCGCACCATGAACCCTGATCGCGAATACACCCGCCCTGACGGCTCGAGTCTGACGCTGCATGGCCGCTCCCTGCTGTTTGTGCGCAACGTCGGCCATCTGATGACCAACGACGCGATCCTTGACAAGGACGGCAACGAAGTCCCGGAAGGCATCATGGATGCTGCAGTCACCAGCCTGGTCGCGCTGCACAACCTCAACGGCAACACCAGCCGCAAGAACACCCGCACCGGTTCGGTGTACATCGTCAAACCGAAGATGCACGGCCCGGAAGAAGTCGAGTTCACCACGACGCTGTTCAGCCGCGTCGAAGACATGCTGGGCATGCAGCGCAACACGCTCAAGGTCGGCATCATGGATGAAGAGCGCCGCACCACCATCAACCTCAAGGCCTGCATCAAGGCGGCCAGCGAGCGCGTGGTGTTCATCAACACCGGCTTCCTTGATCGCACCGGCGACGAGATCCATACCTCGATGGAAGCGGGCGCCATGGTTCGCAAGGGCGAGATGAAGGCGGCCAAGTGGATCGGCGCCTACGAGAACAACAATGTCGACATCGGGCTGGCCACAGGCCTGAAGGGTCGCGCGCAGATCGGCAAGGGCATGTGGGCCATGCCCGACCTGATGGCCGGCATGCTCGAGCAGAAGATCGGCCACCCGATGGCCGGTGCGAACACTGCCTGGGTGCCCTCGCCCACCGCAGCGACCTTGCACGCTCTGCACTATCACAAGGTCAATGTGTTCGATCGCCAGGAAGAACTGGCCAAGCGCACTCCGGCTTCGGTCGACGACATCATTACCCTGCCGCTGGCCGCGACCCCCAAGTGGTCGAAGGAAGAGGTGCAACAGGAGTTGGACAACAACGCCCAGGGCATCCTCGGCTACGTTGTGCGCTGGATCGACCAGGGCGTCGGTTGCTCGAAGGTACCGGACATCAACGACGTGGGCCTCATGGAAGACCGGGCTACGCTGCGCATCTCCAGCCAGCACATCGCCAACTGGCTGCGCCATGGCATCTGCACCGAAGAGCAGGTGATGGAAACCATGAAGCGTATGGCCTCGGTCGTTGACCGTCAGAACGAGCATGACCCGGCCTACAAGCCGATGGCAGCAAACTTCGAAGACAGCGTCGCTTTCCAGGCGGCAGTCGAGCTCTGCATTGAAGGCACCAAGCAGCCGAACGGTTACACCGAGCCGGTTCTGCACCGCCGTCGTCGCGAGTTCAAGGCCAAGTACGCCTGCTGAGCGTCAGCTTAGTACTGAAAAACCCGGCCGTGTGCCGGGTTTTTTCTGCGGATGACCCACCCACGCCACCCATCGCTTGAACGCTTCGAGCCGAACCGGGTCTGAGCGTCCATGACACTGGAAACCTTCATCGATTTTCTGCAATGGCCGGCCATGGTCGCGACGCTGATCGCCGCCTGGCTCGTCGGGTCCCGTCAGGCGCGCAAGCGCAACTGGGGCTTTCTCTGCTTCATTCTGAGTAACGCACTGTGGATCATCTGGGGAGTACAGGCCCACGCCTGGGCGCTGATTACGTTGCAGGTCGGCCTGTTCCTGATGAATCTGCGTGGCACGAAGAAGAATGCTGCGGCCGAGGCCGAAGCCGATACCCCGGCACGTTCCTGATACACTCCCAGCTCACAGGTATACCGGCAGAGTCGTCATGCAGCGCAGCATTACCGGCTTTCATCGTGACGAAGAGCAGCATTGGGTTGCCGTACTCGAGTGCGGGCATTTCCAGCACGTACGCCACAACCCGCCGTGGCAGGAGCGCTACTGGGTGACTACCGAAGACGGACGCGGCTCCCGGCTCGGCCATCGCCTGGCGTGCAGGAAATGTGACGCCGGTGCGCCGCCAGACACCGTCTGAGCAAACAGCATCGCCCCGCTGAGTCACCCAAACCGGCGCAACGACCGGAGCACCTCTCTCGCCTCAGCCTGTCCAACCAGACAGGCAAACATGCGCGGAGCCGCTTATGGAAGCAATCTGGAGCACCATCACCGTCGCCCTGGGACTGGAAGCCGAAGAGCTGAACGCCTGGCAGATGTCATTGCGCGCGGTGATCGTCTACATACTGGGCGTGATTCTCGTTCGTCTGGGGGACAAGCGGTTCATCGGCAAGTTTGCCGCCTTCGATGTCATCATGGCGATCATGATCGGCTCGGTTCTCAGCCGCGCCATCACCAATCCGGAGGCGTTCTTCGCCAAACTCGCCGCTGCCGGAGCCCTGGTGGCGATGCATGCGGGTTTCGCGGCGCTGGCTTACTACACAGACTGGTTCGGATCCCTGGTCAAGGGCAACTCGCGCAAGCTGGTGATCGACGGGGAAATTCAGTGGGACGCAATGAAGCGCTCCTACATCAGCGAAAAGGACCTCAAGGGCGCGTTGCGCGAAAATGCCGGGGTGAACGATGTCAGCGAGGTCAAGGAGGCCCGCCTGGAGCGCAGCGGCAATATCGTGGCGATTCTCAAAAACGAGTAGGTCAACCGACTCCGGTCACTCGACCTCGCTCTCGCTGGCGATCTGGCGCAGCGCCTGTACCAGGTAGGACGGCTCCTGCGCCCCGGAAATCAGGTACTGCTCGTTGACGATGAACGCCGGCACAGCCGAGACGCCGGCCTCCTGATAGCGTGCTTCGTCTTCCCGAACGTCTTCCACGTAGTCTTCCGACGCCAGTACCCGTCGTGCTTCGGTACTGTCGAGGCCGATCGACTCGACGCAGCCCATCAGCACCTCGGGGTCGGAGACATTGGCCGCATGGCCGAAGTAGGCATCGAACAGGGCCATCTTCATCTGTGTCTGCCGATGGTGCTCGTCGGCCCATTTCACCAGGCGGTGGGCGTCGAACGTATTGCAGGTGAGGCGCTCCTGCATCCGCGCAAAATTCAGCCCCAGCCCCGCGGCGATGCCCATCATGTTTGCCTGGGCGGCCTGCATTTCCTCGCGGGAACGGCCGTACTTTCTGCTCAGCGCGTCGAGAATGGGTTCGCCACCGCTCGACGGGTCGGGATTGAGCTCGAAGGCATGCCAGCGGATATCAAAACTCAGCTCACCGTCCAGCTCACGCATGGCCTGCTCGAGCCGGGCATAACCTATCGCGCACCAGGGACAGGCGATATCCGAAACGATGTCGATATGTACGCTTTGCATGGAAAACCTCGTTCTGTTGGCTCGCTTCAGTAGCCTAGCCGCTATTCGGCGATTCATCACCCCGCGGCGTTGTCGCGACGCACATTCGCCCTGCTGAGGAACTCGCCACCGATTAGCCCGTCAGCTTAATACGATTTCACAAGGAGCAGCTGCTTGACCTCTGTCAGCCTGAGCATTGCAATGATCGGCCTGGTTGCCTTCGGCTGCCAGTGGCTTGCCTGGCGGGTCCGCCTGCCTGCCATCCTGTTTCTCCTCGGCGCAGGGATCCTGCTGGGTCCGTTGACATCGACCATCTCGCCCGATGCCATGTTCGGTGACCTGCTGTTTCCGCTGATCAGCCTGTCGGTCGCGATCATTCTGTTCGAGGGCAGCCTGACGCTGGACCTCAACGAGATTCGCTCTCAACGTGCCGTGGTGCAGCGCCTGATTCTGCTGGGAGGCGCAGTCACATGGGCGGTGGTGGCAATCGCTGCCCACTTCCTGTTGCAGATCGAGTGGGAGTTGAGCGTGCTGTTCGGCGCGTTGACGGTAGTGACCGGCCCGACGGTGATCGTACCGCTGCTGCGCACGGTCAGGCCGAATCGCAATATCGGCAACATTCTGCGCTGGGAAGGGATCCTGATTGACCCCATCGGCGCACTGCTGGTGGTCGTGGTGTATGAGTTCATCGTCTCGCAAAGCCAGGCGGCGGGCCTTTCCCACGGGTTCCTGGCGTTTCTCGAAATCCTCGGCGTGGGCACCGCGCTGGGGCTGCTTGGCGGTTGGTCGCTGGGCTTCGTATTGCAACGCGGCTGGGTGCCGGAGTATCTGAAAAACCTCGCCACACTGTCGGTCGTGTTTGCCGTGTTCAGCCTGTCAGATCATCTCGCCCATGAATCCGGCCTGCTGGCGGTGACGTTGATGGGCATGTGGCTGGCCAACCAGAAGCGCCTGCGCATCGAGGAGATCCTCAACTTCAAGGAAAACCTCAGCGTGGTGCTGATTTCCGGCCTGTTCATATTGCTGGCAGCCCGGCTGACGCTGGACGACATCATCGCGCTGGGCTGGGCACCGCTTGCGCTACTGGCGGTCATGCAGTTCATCGCGCGGCCGGCAGCGGTGTGGCTGTCGTCAATCGGCTCGAGCCTGAACTGGCGGGAAAAGGCGCTGCTGTCCTGGATCGCTCCGCGCGGCATCGTCGCAGCGGCGGTGTCCGCGCTGTTCGCCATCCGTCTGGAAGAGGCGGGCTACGAGACGGCGCAGATACTGGTACCGCTTACGTTCTCCGTGATCATCGGCACTGTCGTCCTGCAAAGCGCGACGTCCCGAGGGCTGGCACGGATACTTCAGGTCGCCGAGCCCGCGCCCAGCGGCTTTCTGGTGGTGGGGGCCAACCCGGTCGCGCGGGCCATCGCGAAGGCGCTGCAGGAGCAGCACTTTCGCGTGTTGCTGACCGACTCGCACTGGGAGCACATCCGCGACGCGCGGATGGACGGTCTGGAAACGTTCTTCGGGAATCCGGTCTCCAGTTACGCGGATCATCACCTGGACCTGATGGGCATCGGCAAGCTGCTGGCCCTGTCTCCGCAGGCCGGAAACAATGTCGCGGCGGGCATGCGCTTTCGCTCGGAGTTCGGCGATGACAACATTTACACACTGCTGTCGCCGGCCGATACCGAAACCGCCGAAAAGCATCAGCTTGGCTCAGGCCATCGCGGGCATGTTCTCGTCGGCCAGCACATGAGCTACAACAAGTTCGCCAGCCTGCTCGCCCAGGGCTGGGAGATCCGAGACACCAAGCTTACCGAAGCATTTGGCTTCGAGGACTTTCTCAAGGCGCACGAGCACAACGCCGTGCCGCTGTTCGCCATCTCGCCGAAGGGACGTCACCAGGCGTTTACCGAGGAAACCGAGGTGACCCCGGAGGCCGGATGGAAGCTCCTCAGCCTGACCGCCCCACGACCGGACGAGGTGGTGCCCCCCAGGCGCAAGGACATACATACCAAGCTGCCGCCCGACGCTCCCGAGTGAGGGTCCTGGCGACCTGGAGCGATCCATACCGCGTGGCACATCGGCGGCATCGAACCGATGCGCTGCGAACCGGTCGACAGCATTACGATTGTCTTTCAATGGCGTGACACATGATCTACTGGTTCATCGCAAACATCCTGCCCCTGCTGCTGATAACCGCCGCCCTCTATCTGGGCCTGTTCACTGCCGTGCGGCGCATGCAGCGCGGCTGGTCCATCCACCTGGAGGAACGCCGTATCGCCCTGTTGCTGATACTCGTGCTTACCGTGGCGGCGGTGAAAGTCGCCGAGCAGGTGCTGGGCGCACGAACGAGCGATTTCGATACGGCCGTATTGCTGTTCCTCAATCAGCAGACGCCGTCCTGGCTGGTGACGGTCTTCGCCTGGATCACGCTGACCGGTTCGTCGATGTTTCTCACCCCGGTCATCGGGTTGGTAGTCGTCGCCCTGGCGATCTTGCGTCAGCGTGCCGAGGCGCTGCTGTTGGCAGCGTCCGGCATCGGCGGGGTGCTGATGGTCTACGTAATCAAACGCAGCGTCGGACGCGACCGGCCCGCGCTGTGGGAGACGGAGGTGTACTGGGGTTCGAGCTTCCCCAGCGGACATACCCTGGGTACCGCGGCCTGTGCGGTGGCGCTGGCGCTGTGCCTGCGCCGCTTGCGACCGAGAACGCGCTCGCTGGGCCTGTGGCTGGCGCTGTGCTGGATTGCGCTGGTGGGCCTGTCACGCATGGTCCTCGGGGTGCACTGGCCAACTGACGTGATGGCCGCGGCCTGTCTGGGCATAGCACTGCCGTTGACCCTGAACCTGATGCTCGATGCCCACCGCGCGCACCAGCGCCAGCAACGCGCCGGAACTTGAGCCAGCGGGTTCTCTCCAAGCAGAGACCCGGCCGACCTGCGGCCCGATGAAGGAGACTCCCATGTCCGACCCCGTTCTGCTGATCACCGGCGCTTCATCCGGCATCGGCGAAGCCACCGCCCGTGAAGCAGCCAGGGCCGGCTATCGCCTGGTGCTCGCCGCACGTTCGGAAGACAAGCTGCGCGCGCTGCAGAGCGACCTCGGCGGGCCGGAACGCGCACTCGTGGTGCGTTGCGATGTACAAAGCGAGGACGATCAACGGCGGATGGTCGAGCAGACGCTTGAGACCTTCTCCCGGCTCGACGCGGTATTCGCCAACGCCGGACGCGGTGGCAGCGCAGGTGGGTTCAGCGGCGCCGATCCGGACAGCTGGCGCGACATGATCCTCACCAACGTGTACGGCGTCGGCCTGACAGTCCAGGCCTGCCTGCCAGCTCTGCGCGAGAGCCGGGGTCATGTATTGCTGACCGGCTCGGCGGCCGGCCGGGTGACCATTGCCGGGTCGATGTACAGTGCGACCAAGTGGGCGGTCTCCGCCATCGGCTATGGCTTGCGCGAGGAGATACGTGGCAGCGGCATACGCGTAACGCTGATCGAACCCGGCGTGGTCGATACCCCGTTCTTCGATCAACCACCGTCTCAGGCGCTGGAGCCGGCAGACATAGGGCGCGCCGTGATGTACGCGCTGTCTCAGCCGCCGCATGTCGATGTCAATGAAGTGCTGATCCGGCCTACCCCACCGACCGAATAGCGCAACGCGCCGGCGCGCTCGATACAGGCGCGCCGCTGGATGGGTGTCGCAGATGCCCAGGCGCCCTCTTGCCGGGGCAGCCTTCACGCCTCCGGGATCACCTGAGCTTCGGTGTCCGCGATGGGCAGGTTACGCTGGTTGCGACCGAGCAGCCGCTTGGCAAGCCGACTGTGGCGATGCGGATTGCCGTAGTGATACAGCGCGGTGGCGCGCAACATGCTGGGATCGCATGGATCGTTCGCGTGCAGGCTGCGATAGCCCCAGAACAGATAGACATTCCCCGGCTTGAGTTTGATACGCACCGGATTCAGCCAGCCTCTGCCGACCAGCCAGGACGTCAGTTTCTGGCTCACCGTGTTATGCAGTATTGCCTTTTCGATCACGTTGACCATGACGCTGCGACGGATCGGTCGAATGTTCGGAAAGGTAATGAGGTCACCGCAGTGTTTGCCTTCCGTAGGAATGACAATCGGCACCAGCGCAGTCAGGCCTGTCGCATCGAAATGGAAGAAATGCGACTCTTTGCGCCCTGTCTTGCCCTGCAGAAATCGGATGACCGGGAACGTGGTTTCGTCCGACGGAAGGGTCAGCTTGAGACCGGTCTCATAGACCTCATTAAGCATCTGACGAAACGCCGGGGAGGTGGCCAGATCCTCAAACAGGCTGTCGCGCATGGCCGTCACGCCATGAAGCGCAAAGTACTCGGGGCCATGCTCCGTTACCTGCCGGGTAATGAACTCCCGGGCCTGCTGCAGCTGGTCAGCGGCAATGAAGTCTTCGAGGACGGCGAAACCCCGGGTATCGATATCCTTAACGAGCCGGGCCACCGTGGTGGGCTCGACAGTCGATAACTCAAACATACAGAACTCCTATCCTGGGTCTGCGGAGCGGTTGCGTCAGCCAGAAAAGCCACGCTTGCTTTGAGTCTTATGCAAAACCGACGGCGGGCTGGTTCAGCACTATCGGCCGGCGATTGCTCCTTGGCACGCCGGGACTGCTGGAGCGACACCAGCGAAGGATGGGCAGAGAGGATCTGGAGGCTCCGTGTCGCTTCATCCATGGCTGACGTTCCAGCACACTTTACGACTAAACTCGTTACAGAAAGTTTCATGATATTCGCGTGAAATCATTCATCGCGACACTGCGCGGACGACGTCAACTCCTGCGACTCAATGCATCCAGCAGGTTGGCGACGTCACCGACTGACGTCACCCGCATGCTGGCTGCACTTGATCTCTCTGCATCCGCGACCAGCACCCCTACCCCACCCAGCGCCGCCACTGCGATAAAACCGTCCTCGTCCGTCTCGTCGTCGCCCAGAAACACCGGCTTGAAGGACCCCGGCGCGGACCGTCGGAGCTGACTGCAGAGCCAGTCTATCGCCCGGCCCTTGTCCCAATCGATGTCCGGCCGCAACTCCCAGACCTTCTTGCCGTGAGCAAGCTTCAACCCGACAAGCGTGCCGGCCAGCTGTTCAACCGCACGTTCCGCCTGGCGGGTAGTTTCATCGTCGGCCAGCCGGTAATGCACGGCGACAGCGTAACGCTTGCGCTCGATCAGGATGCCGTCGAGCCTCGAAGTCTCTGCCTGAAGTTGCTCACATGCGCTATCCAGCACAGGGAGCGTGTCCCCGGCCTCGGGCGCGTCCCAGCGCACCCCTGGCCCGGCGATGTCGAGTCCGTGACTCCCCGCGTAAATCAGCCCGGGTAGACCCACCAGCTGTTCGACGTCGGTACGCTCGCGCCCACTGACGATGGCGACGGGATGACGCCTGGCCAACTGCTCCAACGCCTGCCGCACGTGCGGTTCCAGCTTCGCCTGGTCGGGCGTAGCCTGGATCGCGGCGAGCGTACCGTCATAGTCGAGAAACAGCGCGGGACTGGGGCCGAAGCGCTCGATCAGCTCATCGAGCGAAGCGTGAGGGGGATGTACTGCAAGCGCGTCATTGTTCATGTCCACACCTCACCTGTCTCGCGAAGGAAAATGTCCGTAGTCCTGGGCCCGATACCCTTGAACTGCCGGAGCCGCTTTTCCAGCTCCTCACGATCCGCGCTCTGCTCGAATATCGCGCTCACTTTGCCTCCAAATTCTCCATTGAGTTTCTCGCACATCAACCTGAGCCGCTCGGCAGTGGATTCGTCGTAGCGGGCGTAACCTCCCTCGCCCAGCATGTTGACCAGCTGCCGATGGCTGCACTGGCACAACTTGTCAGGGGAATCGTGCCCATGCTGCTCGACGATCACCCGGTAGGTCCGCAAGGCAGTGGCCTGGCGAATGCGCTTGCCGAAGAGGAAGCTGGCCAGAAACCATTTGAACAGGGACGACTCGTCGCCCTTTCGCAGAGTGAGCCCGATATCTGCTGCGTTGATCTGCCTGGCCATTCATGCTCCTGTCACACGCCGGTAATCAGCCGACCCGATTTCGACGCACCGGTTCGATGTGAGCGACGAGCCGCGCGGAACCGCTTAGGCGGAACCGGCTCCATTGAGAAGGTGCTTCTAACGAGGAGAGCGACTATGGCTACCGGGTGGGCGCGCGAAGGCGCCGTGCAGGATCAGATTGACGACACCGTCCAGGATGCCGTGCGCCGGGCGCGCAACGAGCTCCCCAAGGGAGACAGCCTTACCCACTGCGAGGAGTGCGACAGTCCAATCCCCGAAGCCCGCCGCCGTGCTGTGCCGGGCGTGCGCCTGTGCGTGGCCTGCCAGTCCCAGCTGGACAAGGACCGGCAGCAGAGTGGCGGCTTCAATCGCCGGGGCAGCAAGGACAGCCAGTTGCGCTGAGCCCGGTTCGTCGCCGGCGTGCGTGCGCCGGTTGCACTCTCCTCCCCGCTTTGTTTTCACAGGCCTGTGCAGGTCATTCGCTCGACGCGCCTCAAGGAACATTTGACGGCGACCGTTTTCGTAGCCCGTAGAACCATGTCTGGCTGATGGGAGGAAACGTTGAGCAATCCGATGTTTCGCGATACGGTGCCGGCGCCGCCGGAAGGGCGTCGCAAGCTTAGCTGGTATGGCCCCGGCCTCCTGTGGATGCTGTCCGCGGTGGGCACAGGCTCCATTCTCTTTACCCCTCGAGTGGCCTCGGTCTACGAATACCAGCTGTTCTGGTTGCTGCTGCTGGTGGTGTTCTTCATGTGGGTGATGATTCGCGAAATGGCGCGCTTCTCCATCGTCACCGGCAAGACCATGCTGGAAGGTCTGTATGACCTCGAAGGACCGCGAGGCTGGGCGGTCTGGCTGATTTTCGTGCCGCAACTGCTCGCCGCAGCGGTGGGTATCGCCGGGCTATCGGCGGTGGTGGGCAGCGCGCTGCAGTCATTTTTCCCCGGCAATACGGCGATCTACGGCATTGCACTGGTGGTGTTGTGCACCGCCTTCGTCGCCAGCGGCCAGTACATGCTGATCGAAAAGGCAAGCCGCGTAATGGCCCTGTTGCTGATGTTGAGCGTCCTCGCCTCTGCCATCGTCGTCGGCCCCTCCCTGCCGGCGATGGGTAGCGGAATGATTCCGAGCTGGCCGGACGACCCCGATCTGTACATCATTCTGCCCTGGGTAGGGACGATTCTGGCCGGCTCCATGGGGCTGGTCTGGTTCGGCTACTGGACGGCCACGCGAGGCTTTGGCGGCGGGCTTACCAGCGCCGACCGCGACGAGGACGAGCCGGACGAAGCGCAGCGTGAGCGCGAGCAGGCGCAAAGCGAGTCGCAGGCACGCGATGACGCGGTCAACCGGGCGCAGGCCTGGGTCCGGCTCATGTCCGGCGCTGCCACGCTGGGCGTGGTGGGCGGCCTGGTGGTGATCACCGCATTCATGGTGCTGGGCGCGGAGCTGCTTGCTCCGGAAGGCGTGGTGCCGGAGGGCACCGATGTCGCCGTGGATCTGGCGCGGTTGTTTTCGGATGTCTGGGGCGAAGCCGGGCGCTACCTGCTGCTGATTGCCATTGTCATCGCGCTGGGCGGGAGCGTGCTGGCCAACCAGGATGGCTGGGGCAGAAGCTTCGCTGACATGACGCTGATCCTGACAAGTCATCGCCGCTACGCCGCCGACCGCGGCTGGGCACTCGGCGCGCTTGACTGGCTCAAGCAGCGAACCGGCCTGCCCATGCTCGAGCGCCGCTACATCAAGCGCCTGTATGTGCTGACGATCACCGGCGTGGTGCCGGTTGCCATCATTCTGGTGTTCAGCGATCCGGTGGCGGTCATGTCGGCTTCCGGCATCATCGCGGCGCTGCATACCCCGTTCATCGCGCTCAGCGCGCTTTACGTCAACCGTACGCGACTGCCCCATGCCCTGCGGCCCGGTTTGAGCATCACCCTGTGCATGACCGCTGCCGGGCTGTTTTATCTCGGCTTCGCCGGCGTCTATCTGTGGGATCTGGTGGGTGGTTGAGGAGGCTCCGGGAGACAGTACCGACACACGCGTTCACACACTGATGCGCTCTGAAGCGGCCGCAGGCCTGCCTCGCAGGAAAGATGGCGCTATGCTTCTGCGTTCCCGCAGGTTACGAGGAGCACGTCGGTGAGTACATGGAACCAGTGGAAACGCCGGTTTTCCCTGGCGGTCGGCGTCTGCGCCGTGTCGCTCATGCAGGCTGCTTTCGCCCAGCAGCCGGTGGTGTTGGGCCAGGTCGAACGAGGGCCTTTCATCGAGGAATATCAGCTCAACGGTAGCGTCGTGGCGCGGCAGCGATCCGATGTATCGGTGTCCATCGGTGGCTTGATCACCGAACGATTGGCGGACATCGGCGATCGGGTTGAACGCGGCGATCCCCTCCTGAGAATGGATGATGAACTGGCTCGCTTCGAGCATCAGCGAGCCCAGGCCGAAGCGAGCGAAGCACGCGGACGTCTGGAAGAAGCTCGACGGCTGGTCGAAGAGGCCCGCTCGGTGGGCGCGGGCAACAACATCGCCCGCACCGAAGTCCAGCGCCGCGAGGGAGCGAGGCTGCGATTGCCGAGGCGGCGCTGAAACGCGCCCAGGCCAGTCAGTCGCTAGCCGCTGCACGGGTCGCGCGACATGAGATCGTGGCGCCGATCAATGGCGTGGTCAGCGATCGCAGTGTCGACGTTGGCCAGTGGGTCGACCCGGGTACGGCGGTGTTCGCCGTCGTCGACACCGAGAATGTCTGGCTCGATTTCCAGGTGCCGCAGGCCGCTTTCCCGCTCCTCGACGAGCAGGCATCCCTGCGCGTCCAGGGGTACCCGAACCGGCCGCGCCTGGACGCCGACATCGTTACCTGGCTGCCCGTGACTAATAGCCAGGCGCGGACCTTCCTGCTGCGCGCTCGGGCGCCGGACAAGCTGTCCTGGTCACCGGGGATGGCCGTATCAGGCTTGCTCAGCCTCGAGCGGGAAGAGCAGATGCTGTGGGTAGACCGGGACGCGGTGAATCGCTACCCCGAGGGTCGCACGACAGTGTGGGTGGCCCAGCCGGATGGCGATGATCGATACACGGTGACGGAGAAGCGCATCGACATAGCCGGCAGTGCAGCCGATCGGGTGTACATCAGCGACGGACTGACCGGCGAGGAGCAGATCGTAGTCCGTGGCAACGAGTCCCTGCGCGAGGGCGGCGACGTCGAGCCCGCGGAAAGGACCGGCCGCTGATGTTCGCCGCGGTCGTTCGACACGGCATTCTGGTCGCCGTCATCACGCTGATCGTGGTGATCCTCGGCATCGCCGCGGCGCTGCGCATTCCCGTGCAGATGATTCCGGACCTGGAGGTCCGAACCATCACCGTGGAAACCGGCTGGCCCGGCGCGACGCCGCAGGACATCGAGAAGGACATCGTCATCGAGCAGGAGCGCTTTCTGCGCAACGTGCCCAACCTCGAACGAATGGTTTCCTCGTCGAAAAGCGGCTCGGCAGAAATCGAGCTGGAGTTCCCCTTCGGCACCGACGTGACCCAGGCGCTGATCGAGGTCAACAATGCGCTCAGTCAGGTCCCGGATTATCCGCGCAACGTCGATGAGCCGCGGATCATCGCCGCCTCCTTTTCCGCCAATGCCTTCATGTATTTTCGCGTGGCAACGCTGGAGGGCAACCCGCGCCAGCTCGACATCAGGCTCATGCAGCAATTCATCGAAGACCGGGTTCGGCCACGCATGGAAAGCGTGTCTGGCGTATCGGAGGTGACCGTCGGCGGGGGCGCCAGCCGGCAGCTGCAGATTCATGTGGACGGGCAGGCGCTCAGTCAGAAGGGGTTGAGCCTGGTGGATGTCCGCGATGCGATTCGCGCGCGCAATCAGGACATATCCGGCGGCGAGGTCACGGCCGGCAAGCGCCGTTATCTGCTGCGTACTGTGGGCCGCTTCGAGACGCCCGAGGCGCTGGCGTCACTGGTTCTATCCCGGCAGAACGACAGTGTCGTGCGCCTGGGCGATGTCGCCGAGGTCACCCAGGGTCGCGCCCGGCTCCGCGGCCTGGACTATTTCAACGGCGAGCCGGTCATCGGCATGCAGGTCCGTCGGCAGAGCGGCTCCAATGTCATCGACATCAAGCGTGCGATGCTCGAGGAAGTGCAGGCGATCAACGAGGAAGTGCTCGAACCGATGGGGCTGGTGCTGGCGCTGAATTCCGATGATGCCCGCTATGTGCAGGCGTCCATCGCCAATGTCTGGACCAATCTGGGCATCGGTGCGCTGTTCGCCACGCTGGTGATGTTCCTGTTTCTGCGCTCGGCCAAGGCCACCCTGGTGGGCGTCATCGGCATTCCGCTGTGCACGGTGGCAGCCTTTCTCGGGCTGATGCTGGCGGGCCGGACGGTTAATGTGATCTCGCTTGCGGGCGTGGCATTTGCCATCGGCATGACCATCGACAACAGCATTGTGGTGCTGGAGAACATCGAACGTTACCGTCGACAGGGCATGGAACGGGTGGCCTCCGCGATACAGGGTGTGAAGGACGTCTGGCCGGCAGTGCTCGCCTCGACCATGACCACTGTGCTGGTATTCCTGCCGATCCTGTTCATTCAGCAGGAGGCCGGACAACTTTACTCCGATGTCGCGATCGCCATAGCCAGCGCGATTCTTGCGTCGATGCTCGTCGCCACTACGCTGATCCCGGCCATGAGCGCGCGCCTGGACTTCGGCGAACGTGATGACCGCGGCGACTTCCGTCGGTTGGGCGGAGCGCTGCGCTGGCTGCAGGCTTCACGTCTGCGCCGCGGCACGGTGCTGCTTACCACCCTGCTCGGCAGTGCGCTGATCATTCTGTTGCTGACCCCGCCGGCCGAATATCTACCGGAAGGCGAAGAGCCCAAGACCTTTGCCACGATGAGTCCTCCGCCCGGTTACAGCCTCGAGACCATGGCGTCCATCGGCGAGCAGGTGGAGCGCTTTCTGCTGCCGCATGTGGATGCCGATCGCGAACCCTTCGAGCGCGGCGACGTCGCGATTCCTCCGCTGCGCTCGCTGAGCATGTCGGTCGATCCGAGCCGCGTGCGGATAATCACTGAAACCCACGACCCGGCCGATATCGAGATCGTGATGGATGAAGTGACCGCGTTCTACCGCAGTTTTCCGGGCATGCGCGCGTTCGCCGCCAAGGGTTCGATCATCTCCAGCAATGATGGCGGCACGCGCAGCATCAATCTGGACATCTCCGGCTCCAACCTTGCAGAAATCTATGCCGCCGCCCAGGCCGCCGAGCGTCGTGCCCGCGACATCTTCGACAGCCCGCGCATCCAGACGCAACCGCCAACCCTGAGTCTGGCGCAGCCGCTGGTGCAGATACGGCCCGACTGGGAACGCGCCGCTGAACTCGGCCTGTCTGCCGATGCCATCGGTTTCACCGTCGCCGCCCTGACCGAAGGCACCTACATCGATGACTACTTTCAGGACGACGAGAAGATCGACATCTATATGTACGGCGAAGGCCAGACCGAACCGCAGCTGTCCGCCCTGCCGCATCTGCTGATTCGAACCGAAGGGGGCGCGGCACTGCCGCTGTCGACCATTGCCAGCATCGAGGAGACCGTCGACACCAGCGCCATTCGCCGGGTCGATGGGCGTCGGACGGTGACGCTGAACATCATTCCGCCGCGCGACGTACCGCTGGAAGCAGGGGTCGAGCGGGTGCGCACCGAGTTGATGGACGTGTTGCGGGAGGATGGTACCTGGCCAGCGGGCGTCGCCGTGACCCTATCCGGCGCGAGCGACGATCTCAATGCCACCCGCGACGCATTGCTCAGCAATTTTGTCATCGCCCTGGCCATCGTCTACCTGTTGATGGTGGCAATCTTCTCCCACTGGGGATACCCGCTGCTGATCATGACCACCATTCCGCTGGGCGTAGCCGGAGGCCTGGTCGGATTGGCACTGATGAACCTCGTCGGCTCCCTGCTTCCGCTGTTCGGCCTGCTGCCCCTGCGCCAGTCGTTCGACATGATCACCATGCTCGGCTTCCTGATCCTCATGGGCACAGTGGTGAACAATCCGATCCTTGTTGTGGAGGAAGCACGGCGCAACCTGAACGAAGCAGGTTCGGATCTGGTCGAAGCGGTAGGCGCAGCCGTTCAGGCGAGACTGCGCCCGATTGCCATGACCACGCTGACCACCCTGTGCGGGTTGGCGCCGCTGGTGTTGTTCGGCGGAGAAGGCACCGAGCTCTATCGCGGCGTGGGCGCCATCGTGCTCTTCGGCCTTCTCGGCGCGGCAGTGGTGACCGTGACCTTTCTTCCAGCCCTGGTGGTGCTGGTGCTGGGTCTTGGCAGACGGATCAGATTTCGTACGCGGGCCGCCTGACAACGCCGCGGCGCAACCACTCAGCATGGCCAGGGACATATGACCGCTTCGTCAGACACCATCGCGGCGACCGCTACGGGCGCCGGGCAGGCACTTGAAGACAAACCTTTTTTCATCGTTCTGAATACCGGATCCGGGCACGGCGATAACGATGAGACCAGCCGTACGATTTCCGCTGTGCTGACCGCCGCGGGTCGCCGCTTCGAATTGATGCCCGTCGAGGATAGCTCCACGCTGATCGAGACAGCCCGCAGGGCGGTGAAGCTGGCTCGGGAGCATGACGGGATCGTGGTGGCGTCCGGCGGGGACGGCACATTGAATGCCGTCAGTAGCGTGGTCCTGGACACCGGCCTGCCCTTCGGCATCCTGCCGCGCGGCACCTTCAACTACGTCGGACGTGCACACGGCATACCGCAGGACACCGAAGCTGCCACGCGCTGCCTGCTGCAGGCTCGCATCAAGCAGGCACAGGTTGGGCTGCTGAACGGCCGTTCGTTTCTGGTGAACGCGAGCTTTGGCCTGTATCCGACGCTGCTCGAGGACCGGGAGGCCTACAAGCAACGTTACGGGCGCAGCCGCTGGGTCGCACTGTGGTCTGCCATGATGACGCTGGCCCATGCCCACCGCCAGCTGAAGGTACAAATCGAATACGGCGGGGAGCGGCGCACACTGAAAACCCCGACCATCGTTGTCGACAACAACCCGTTGCAGCTGCGCCAGATGGGTATAGGCCAGGAGGAAGAGCTTGAGCACGACCACCTGGTGGCCATCACCTCGCCCCCGGTCGGCACCCTGGCACTGTATGGCATTCTGGTCCGTGGCCTGCTCAGCCGTCTGGGCGCTGCGGATAACGTGATCACCTTCGCCTTCAATCGCATGACCGTCCACCTCGGCAATCGCAAGCGCATCAAGGTTGCCACCGATGGCGAGATATTCCAGGCGGACGCGCCGCTGATATTCGAGGTGTCGCCGCACAAGCTGCAGTTGCTGGTGCCCCGCGAGGAAATGGCCGAGGAGATCCGATGATCCGACTATTGCAGATATCCGACCCGCATTTCGGTACCGAACAGCAGCAGGTGGCCGATGCCCTGCTGCGCCTGGCGGACGAGGCCGATCCCGAGATCATCCTGCTCAGCGGCGACGTTACCCAGCGCGCACGTCGTGACCAGTTCGAGGCTGCCAGATCCTTTCTCGACCGCTTCCAGCGTCCATTTCTGGTCGTTCCGGGCAATCACGACATCCCGCTTTTCAATCTCCCGGCCCGGTTGCTCGATCCCTACGGCAACTACCGGCGCTCGCTTGGCGAGGAGCTGGAGCCCGAATACGAGACCGATGAACTGCTGGTCGTTTCGCTGAATACCACACGTCCTTCGCGGCACAAGGATGGCGAAGTGTCCGATGAGCAGATTGCGCGGGTAGCCGAACGGCTGCGGCAGGCCCGGCCGGGGCAGCTGCGCGTGGTCATGCAGCACCACCCGGTACGTGCCCGCGAAGAATGCGACGTGGAAAACCTGCTGCACGGACGCGAGGATGCGGTGCCGGTCTGGGTAGATGCTGGCCTCGATGTTCTGCTCGGCGGGCACATTCATCTACCCTATATATGGCCGCTCTATGGCACGCGTGGCGAGACCGGTCGCAAGGGCTGGACCGTGCAGGCCGGAACGGCTACGTCCGTGCGTATTCGCGGGGACATTCCCAATTCGGTCAACATGCTGTGTTACCAGCCGGCAGCCGAAAGGCGGGTATGCAGCGTCGAGCGCTGGGACTTCAACTTCGATCAGGACCGCTTCGTCAGGTCTCTCGCCACACCCATCGAGCTGGACTGAGTTCACTCCGAACCGCCCGATCGAAGCAACGCTTTCACCGGCGAAATGCCAGATGCTGTCGGTGCGGGTTGGGGTTCCTCCAGATGAAGCCTTCGAAGTAGTAATGCAGGAAGGTGACCGTAAGCGCCAGCACGGCAACGATCGGGTAACTCATGAAGTGGGTCAGGGCGAACGCGATGAGAACCGACAGTACCGGCAGCAGCACGATGGGCGGCAGACGGGTGAAATGCGTCATGCGATACATGAGATTGACCGGTCCTGACCGATTCCGGTTGTTGTCATGGCTGATGTAGATCATATACGCCGTCACATCATGGATGACGCGCGGGATGAGGATAACGAATACGGTGTAGCCGATCTCGTTGACGATCAGCGTGGAGACCAGCATGGCCACGTTGCCCCACAGATACCAACGGCCGATCGGAAAACGCGAAGTCGGGCTCAGACGAAAGGCCAGCACCACCACCG
The DNA here is from genome assembly GCF_020025155.1 of Halopseudomonas nanhaiensis. Taxonomy (NCBI): domain Bacteria; kingdom Pseudomonadati; phylum Pseudomonadota; class Gammaproteobacteria; order Pseudomonadales; family Pseudomonadaceae; genus Pseudomonas; species Pseudomonas nanhaiensis. Next base: position 485,501 of record NZ_CP073751.1, on the reverse strand, counting down.
CTGCGCACATGAGCGCGGCAGACCACACCAGTACCTCATACCAGCTCAATGACCCGAACGCTTCGTAGCCCAGATAATTGGAAGCATATACGGTCACGTAGACCATGAATGCGCTGAAGATGGCCAGCCACTTCCAGGCCTTGAACAGGCGGGTCGGCGCCGTACCCATCATCATCAGAGTGAGCCCGAGTTGCTGCGCGAGCACATGGTAGATGGTGTAGAAACCGAGAAACACGAACAACGCCTGCCCACCCAGCGGCTGGGGACCGAAGGTACCGGCAGCAGCAATGAGCGCGAATACCACCATGGGCCACAGCAGGCTGCGCCGATAATGACCGAGGTATTCCTTGTCGGCCATGGTCAGCAGGCTGGCAACGATGTGCGGCAACCCGAAAATTACCGTCCAGAAAGGCCAGTGCATCGGATCCGAAGGCAGATACTGGTGCAGCAGGGCGCCTTCGAGCAGCCAGGCATCGACGAATACGAACGCGAGCACGACCGGCACGATGGCATATAGCGCCAGCAGCCAGCGGCAATCGACGGTATGCATGGGTGTGGCAACGGCGTTCATGGGGGGGACCTCATATTGTTGTTGTATTCAGCGGCGAGTATCTGACAGCGCTCGCGGCTCGTATGTGACCAGTTCGACGTCCTGCCGGATGCGGCTTGCCAGACTGACGAGTCGCACTGGATGCCCGTCCCGGGGCATCCATCTGGTGTTTTCAACATCCCCGAGCCCCGACCAGCTGGATGCCGGTGCAGGACGGCTGTCGTATACTTCCCGCTTTTTGCGGATCCCTCCTGTGTCGATTCCTTCAAGCCATTACGACGTGATCATCCTGGGCGCCGGTGCCTCCGGGCTGTTCTGCGCCTTCACCGCCGCCCAGCGCGGCCGCCGGGTGCTCGTGCTGGAGCGGGCCAACAAGGTCGGCAAGAAGATCCTCATGTCCGGCGGTGGTCGCTGCAACTTCACCAACCAGGTGGTCGAGCCGGGCAACTTCATTTCGGCCAATCCACACTTCTGCAAATCAGCCCTCAAGCGTTATACGCAGTGGGACTTCATCGCTCTGGTCGAGCGCCACGGTATCGACTACGAGGAACGCAAGCACACCCAACTGTTCTGCACTGACAGCGCTCGCGACATCGTCGACATGCTGCTCGACGAATGCGCGGCGGCGGGAGCAGAAGTCCGCACACATTGCGACGTGCGCCAGATCACCTCGCTCAACCCCGAAGCTTCCCCCGCGGCCCGCTATCAGCTCGCCGTGCAGGGCCAGCAGGCGTTTCAGTTGTCCTGTGAATCCCTTGTCGTCGCCACGGGCGCGCTGTCGGTCCCTACGCTGGGCGGCAGCGGCTTCGGGTACGACATTGCCCGCCAGTTCGGCCTGCCGCTGACCGAGCGTCGTGCCGGCCTGGTGCCCTTTACCTTCAGCGATGCGTTAAAGCCTCTCTGCGAGCGGCTGTCCGGCCTCGCGGTCGAGGTACGAGCGAGCTGCAACGGGCAGTCCTTCCTGGAAAACATGCTCTTCACGCATCGCGGCATGAGCGGTCCGGTCATGCTGCAGATATCCAACTACTGGCATCCCGGCGACGAACTGGTCATCGACCTGCTGCCTGATCGAGACGCCGCAGACTGGCTCACCCAGGCCAAGCGCGACCAGGGTCGTTCTCGGCTGCGCACAGTGTTGTCACCCGTCCTGGCCAAGGGACTGGTCAACGAGCTGCAGCAGCTCTGGTGGCCCGAGCGGGACGACACACCGCTTGCCGAATGGAGCGACCGCCAGCTCGCTGCGATCGGTCAGCAGCTCAACGCCTGGCATCTCAAACCCTCCGGCACGGAAGGCTACCGAACCGCGGAGGTCACTCTGGGCGGCGTCGATACCGCTGCAATCAGCTCTCGGACCATGGAGGCCACCAGCCAGCCCGGGCTGTACTTCATCGGCGAAGTACTGGACGTCACCGGGCACCTGGGCGGCTTCAATTTTCAGTGGGCCTGGTCATCCGGTCACTGCGCCGGGCTGGCGGTCTGATCCTTGCGCCGTGCCGGCCGCCACACGGCCACTAGCACCAGGGTGCCAACCAGGCCGTAAATGATCAGGAACGGCAGCTGCGGATGGCGGCTGTAGACACTGCCCCCGGACTCTGCCGAAAACGGCAGATCAACCAGTAACTGCGCCCGAGAAAAGGCCGGTGTCTGAGCCACCGCGCGCCCGGCTGGCGTCGCCGCGACCGACGGGCCATTGTTGATCAGGTGCACCATCGGCACGCGGTTTTCCACGGCGCGCACGATTGACATGGCCTTGTGCTGGAACGGCTGACTGGTCTCACCAAACCAGCCGTCCTGTGACAGGAACAGCAGCACACTGCCCGCCGGCTCGCTGCCCAGTGCGTCGGCGACGAAGGTGGGGAAGGCGGTTTCGTAGCAGACCTTGGGGATCACGTTCATGTCGGCGATGCGGAACGATGCGTGCTGGTCTCCGGCCTTCAGCGGTTGCAGAAAGTCGCCGAGAAACAGACCGGTCAGCGTCTTGAGGCCCGGCAGATGAAAGAAATCGGGCAGATATTCGCCAAAGGGCATGCGCTGCATTTTACGATAGGTTCCAGCGAGCTCACCGCTGGCATCGAGCATGGCGACCGAGTTGTAGCCCACGCGCCCGGCATCTTCCCAGCGCCGCTCGACGTCATGGAAGATCAGCGGCACACCGAGGTCGCCGATCACCTCGGCATACCCGCGCCGGACGCTGTACATGTCGAAATAACCCTTGTAGCGCGCCTCCGGCCAGGCGACCCACTGCGCGCCAAGCCGCGCCAGTCGCCGGGTCGCAACCATCTCCTCCGGCTCCTCACGGCTGAAGCCCGGCGCGGGAGCAGGCAGATCCAGCGTCACGACATCGTTCGGCTGCACCAGACCGATGCGTCGGGTTTCCCACTCAGCAATGCGCGCGTCCCAGCGGTCCAGGCTGATCCAGCCATAGCCGAACCAGAGCACCAGCGCGGTAGCGCTTCCCACCAGCGCCCAGCGATGTCCGCTGCGGCGCAGCAGATCGAAGATCAGCACGCTGGCCATCAGCATGACGAAGTCCATTCCCTGCGCGCCGATCAGATCGACCCCTTGAAGCGCCGGGAGGAAGAACACCTGCGCTTCGGCGAAGTGTGTCTGGAACAGCAGTGGATACATGCTCAGGACGGCGAGAACCGCGGCGGGGAAGCTCAACACATCGAACCCCGGCAGCCGCTTGCTCAGCCAGCGGTAGGCGACGCAGCCGAGCGCCGTGGCGAATCCGACATAGCCCCAGAACAACACCGCCAGCAGCGTCGCCGTCGGCCATGAAACCGCCTTGAGATTGATGGCGAAGTCGATCATCCAGTGACTGGCGCCGGCGAAACACACGCTGCCGGCGACCCAGCCGAGAAGGAGCGCACGCGGATAGCTCGTTCCGCCCAGCGCGAACAGCAGCGGCACCCAGCCGACCCAGGCGGTCCAGAACAGCGCCGGCTGCAGCCAGGGCGCGCACAGCATCAGCCCTGACAGCGACGCCAGCATCACCCGCCAGATCAGCGCCAGCGAGGCAGTCGCCTCCTCCGGCACGACATCGTCGGCGGTTGCAGCCCAGGGCAGGCCAAAGCGGGTCAAGCTCACTGTGCCTCCCGATGCGCGTGGTCTTGGATGACTGGAATTGAGGCCACACTATGAAGCCGGCCGCTCCCCAGCAATCACCCTTTCGGGTGAAGCTGCCGAACGGGGAAGCGGTTGACTGGCCCACATCGCATTCGGCTATGCTTGCCCGCTTCGCCTTGAACTCAGGTTACTCCATGCGTCATTGGCTGACAGGAATCATTACCTCTGTCCTGATGCTGCTCAGCACGCTGATCGGCATCGGACCGATGCTGCTGCTGGCTTTGCTCAAGCTGGTCATTCCCCACCGCGAATCGCGACGTCAGTTGTCCCGCGCCGTGATGTGGATCGCTGAAGTCTGGGCGGAGTCGGTCAAGCGCGTCTTCGCGCTGATGACGCCGACAATCTGGGAGATTCACAGCGACTGTCCGCTGGATCATCAGCATTCGTATCTGGTCATCAGCAATCACCAGTCCTGGGTGGATATTCCCGCGCTGGTGCAGGCTTTCAATCGCAAGACGCCCTATTTCAAGTTCTTCCTTAAAAAGGAGCTGATCTGGGTGCCGTTTCTGGGTCTGGCGTTCTGGGCGCTCGATTACCCGTTCATGAAGCGTTACAGCAAGGCGCACCTGGCACGCCATCCCGAGGACAGGGGCAAGGATCTGGCGATAACCCGAAAAGCCTGCGAACGCTTCCAGTCCTTGCCGGTGACGGTCGTCAACTTTCTGGAAGGCACACGCTTTACCGAAGACAAGCGCATCGCGCAGCAATCCCCGTTCGGTTATCTGCTCAAGCCCAAATCCGGTGGCGTTGCCTTTGTCATGGCGGCGCTCGGCGCACAGATGCGCTCGTTGCTCGACGTCACCATTTATTATCCGGGCGGGCGACCGCCCGGGTTCTGGGCGCTGATGTGTGGTCGCGTCGATCGCGTAGTGGTGGACATCCGCGGTCGCACGCTGTCCAACGAACTGTTCGCCGGCGACTATGAGAACGATCCAGACTTTCGCGAGACGGTACAGAGCTGGATCAACCAGCTCTGGCTGGACAAGGACCAGCGCCTGGCCCAAATGCATGCCCGCGATGGCGACGCACCGCCGAAGGCTACAGGTTCCTGACGGCCTCAGCCGGTTCAACCGAATCGATCCCCAACGCCTCGCCGACGCTGCGATTGGTCAGCCGGCCGTTCGCCACGTTGAGCCCGTTGGCCAGATGGACATCCTCTTCCAGTGCGCGCCGCGCACCCTTGTTGGCCAGCGCCAGTACGAACGGCAGGGTGGCGTTGTTCAGTGCCTGCGTCGAGGTCCGCGCAACGCCGCCCGGCATGTTTGCGACACAGTAGTGCACCACCTCATCGACGACATAGGTCGGATCGGCATGGGTGGTGGGTTTCGAGGTCTCCGCGCAGCCACCCTGGTCGATCGCCACGTCGACCAGTACCGAGCCTGCACACATCCCCGAGATCATTTCCCGGGTAATCAGCTTGGGCGCAGCGGCACCGGGGATGAGCACGGCACCGACGACGAGATCCGCCTGTTGCACCTGCTTCTCGACCATCTCCGAAGTGGAATACAGGGTGTCGATACGGTTGCCGTACTGCGCATCGAGGCGACGCAGCACATCGGGATTGCGGTCCAGCACGGTGACATGCGCTCCGAGGCCGACAGCCATGGCCAGCGCGTTGGCTCCTACCACGCCACCGCCGAGAATCACCACCCGCCCCCGCGGTACGCCGGGCACACCGCCGAGCAGTACCCCCCGGCCGCCACGGGCCTTCTCCAGGCAACTCGCTCCCGCCTGAATAGCCATGCGCCCGGCGACTTCGGACATGGGCGCAAGCAGCGGCAGACGGCCCTGCGCATCGGTTACTGTCTCGTAGGCGATGCAGGTCGCACCGCTGGCCAGCAGGTCGTCTGTCTGAGCACGATCAGGTGCAAGGTGAAGATAGGTGAACAGCAGCTGCCCCGCGCGTAGCCGTTTGCGCTCCTCTGCCTGCGGTTCCTTGACCTTGACGATCATCTCGGCTCGCTCGAAGACCTGCTCGGCCGAAGCCAGCTCCGCTCCCGCACGTCGGTAATTCTCGTCGGAAAAGCCGATGGCTGCGCCGGCCATGGTCTCGACCGTTACCTGATGCCCGCTTCTGACCAGTTCGCCTACCGCTTCGGGGGTCAGACCTACGCGGTATTCATGGTTCTTGATCTCTTTCGGTATTCCGATATGCATGGCGCAGCTCCTCTGTGAAATCACTGGAAAGTGTAGAAGAGACCACAAAGGATTCAAAAAAAACTACGGAACGTTTGAAATTCGCAACATCAGCGCACGACAGAACAGTCCTGCTCCTCCGCCACCACCTGGTTGCGACCTCCACCTTTCGCTTCGTACAGGCGTCTGTCGGCGGTCCGCATGAGCGCATCGAGGGAGCTGCCATCTTCTCCCAGAGCGGCTACGCCGGCGCTGAAGCTCAAGGTCACCAGGCCATTGTCGAGTTGCAGCGGGGTCGCGCAGAGCTGCTCACGCAAGGCATTGGCGAGCTCCGCAGCCCTGCCGAGATCGGCCCCGGGCAGCAGCAGCGCGAATTCCTCGCCGCCGAGCCGGCAGAACAGGTCGGTTTCGCGCAACCGGGTCGGTAGCAGGTCCGCCACATGCCGCAACACCTGATCCCCGCCTTCATGGCCGAACTGGTCATTGATGCGTTTGAAGTGATCGAGGTCCAGCACCACCAGCGCCAGTGGCTTGTTGTCGCGCAGCGCATGGCTGCGTTCCCTCTCGAAGACTTCAGCCAGCTTCATGCGATTGGCCAGACCGGTCAGCACGTCCTTGCTCGCCAGCTCCAGCAGCCTGCGTTCGTTGTCGACGCGGCTGCGTTCATAGACATGTGAGAACAGCATGATCGCCATGCTGCTGAGACCGACGTTGGCCACAATGATGATGTTGAACAGGGATGCGTCGGTCATGTAACGATAATTGAACGCCAGCAGCCCCATCGCCACGAACGCAGCGGACATCAACAGGCCCGTGCGCAGTCCAAGCAGCAGATAGCAGATGATGGGGATGGTCTGCACCCAGGCGAATACGGTGAACGACGTGCGTGGCAGCAGCACTGCAAAAATCATCAGCCCGAAAAACGGCAACAGGAAAATCACCGTCCAGAAGCGCAGGCGCTCGGTGGTGCCGATGAATCTGAGCAGGTAGGCGGAAAACGCTGCGTAGCCAAGTTCGAGTGCCGACAGCACGTACAACTCGCGGAAGATATTGACGATACCGAACAGCAAGCCGCCGAATACCGTAATGCACAGGAGGGCCTTGAGCACCGCACGGCGGTGTTGTTCACTGGCTTCGAGCTGTTTGGGCATGGCCGCGTCTCCGGCTGACGAGGGTCGTCATGGCCTGAATGGAATCACGACCGATTGTCGCAAATCCGCGCAAAAATGTCTGACGCTATGAGCAATCTCTTCTCAAAAGGTCAATTACTTGTCATGCTTGCGAAAAGATCGATTGATGGCCATTTAGTCTCATTTTGACGCTATTCAGCTGAGCAGTCGACCCGCACTCAATGCAACAAGGACATCGGACGTGAGCGCCATCCCGCTACTGGTATGTGACGACTCCAACATGGCTCGCAAGCAGCTGATTCGTGCGCTGCCGTCGAACTGGCCGTTTCGTATCACCCAGGCGAGCAACGGCGTCGAAGGGCTCGATGCCATCCGGCAGGGGAACGGCCAGGTGGTCCTGCTCGACCTCACCATGCCCGAGCTGGACGGCTTCGCCGTCCTCGCCACGCTGCGGCAGGAAGGCCTCAAGGCCGAGGTGATCGTCGTCTCCGGTGATGTCCAGGAAGAGGCTGTTCGGCGCGCCAAGGCGCTCGGCGCCAGAGCCTTCCTGAAGAAGCCAGCCGACCCGCTGCAACTGGCCGACGCTCTCAACGGTCTGGGTGTCGACGTGCCACTGGTGCAGCCCAGAGACATTCAAAACCAGGCCTTGACGCCCCTGCCAAGCGTCTCCTTCCGTGACGGTTTCCGCGAGATAGCCAACGTCGCCATGGGCCGCGCGGCCGAACTGCTCGCACGCGTGCTCGGCGTGTTCATCAAGCTCCCCATCCCCAACGTGAACATTCTGGAAGTCGGTGAGCTGCATATGGCGCTGGCCGATGCCCAGCGGGGTGAGCGGCTGTCGGCAATCTGCCAGGGTTACATTGGCGGCGGGGTCGCCGGTGAGGCACTGTTGATCTTCCACGACGCGGAAATCGATGATGTCGCCAAGCTGCTCAACGCGCAGATGGACGAGAGCGCCAAGCTGGAAATGCTGCTCGATCTGGCCAGCATCATCATCGGCGCCTGCCTCAACGGACTGTCCGAGCAGCTGAACATCACGCTGTCGCAGGGGCATCCGCTGGTGCTTGGCCAGCACTGCCCGATCGAGGATCTGATCCGGATCAATCAGCGGCGCTGGAAACGCACCCTGGCGGTAGAAATAAGCTACGGTCTGGAAGATCTGGATATCCGTTTCGACCTCATGCTGCTGTTCACAGAGGACTCGGTACCGAGGCTGCGCGAGAAACTCGACTTCCTGCTCAACTGATTCACACGGAACGCACCCATGGCTGCTCAGTTTGACATCAACGAACTCCACTGGCTGCTGGACATCGTCCAGAGCATCGACGTGGGTGTGGTGGTGCTCGATCGGGACTACCGCGTTGAGGTGTGGAACAGCTTCATGGAAAACCACTCCGGCCGCAGTGCGACCGAGGTCGCCCACACCACCCTGTTCGAGCTGTTTCCTGAAATCGATCAGGGCTGGTTCACACACAAGGTCGAAACCGCTGTAATGCTCGGTACGCGCGCGTTCACCATCTGGGAGCAGCGGCCGAATCTGGTGCGCTTCAAGAGTTATCAGCCGATCACCGGGCTGGCGGACGAGATGTACCAGAACGTGACCATACTGCCGCTGCGCAGCACCAATGGCGAAACCGACCACGTCTGCCTGATCATCTACGACGTGACCGGCGTGGCGGTAAACAAGCGTCAGCTCGAATCGGCCAACGCCCAGTTGCAGGAGCTGGCGCTGCGCGACGGTCTGACCGGACTGCTCAATCGCCGCTACTGGGAGCAGTGCGTCGAACGGGAATTTGCCCGACACATGCGTTACGACACGCCGGTCAGCCTGGTGATGTTCGACATCGACCATTTCAAGGCAGTGAACGATACCTACGGCCACCAGACCGGAGACGAAGTGATCCGTGAAGTCGCGCGCGTCACGCGGAACATGGCGCGGGAAACCGACTATGCCGGGCGCTATGGCGGGGAGGAGTTCGTCGTACTGCTGCCGGACACCGATCTGAACGGCGGCCGGCAGTTCGCCGAGCGGCTGCGTCTGGCCATCTGCAAGCTGCGCGTCGACCATGAAGGCAAGCCCCTGCAGTTCACCGTCAGTCTGGGCGCAGCGTGCCTGGACAGCAAAATGAACACGCACGCCGAGTTGGTCGAACGCGCGGACAAGGCGCTGTACCAGTCAAAGGAAAACGGACGCAACCAGACCACGGTATTTCAGGACGCGTAATACCGCCCGACAGGGCACGAGACCATGCTGATCCAGCGGATGGAGATGCCGGTCCCCCGACAGCGTCAGCGCAGGCTACGTTGGTGGGATGACCGCGCCCCGCTTCTGGGTCAAACAAACCAGAAGAAAAGGGAAACACGACTATGGAAGGTGAAAAGCGCGGCTGGCTTTGGGTGTATCGCAAGGCACGCAGTTATCACGTGAACGGGATCCAGGCCTTCTACCGGGCGACGCGGTTCTGTCTGACCGGCGACACCGGCTCGTTCCCCACGCACGGCGGCTTTCGCAAGTCGCGTATCAGACGATAGGGTTTAGAGCGCGATGCCGGGCGGCTGTCGCCGCCCGGTACCAATCAGTGCCGGGTCACGGTTTCCCTGTCAGCCGCAGCCATCCCCTTCACCTGCGGCAGGTTGTCCATGCTGCCCTTGCTCGCGGCGCGCCCGCGCATCTGATCCGGAGTGTCCGGAAAGCCGCTGCGGTCGCTGTAATCAAAGGTAGTTACCGGATGGTCCTCGGTGGCCAGATCCTTCGCGCACTTGAGATCCAGCGCCGCCACACCCGTCACGCCGACGGCGGCAACCATGGCTGTAGTCGAATCGCCGCGCTGGCCGGCGGCACCGAGCGCCAGCAGGTCGAGTACATCTCCGGCCACACGGGCCTGAATCCAGGGCTTGGGATTGTCGCTGAGCAGGATGCCCGCGCCGGTGGCGATCTCGCGCAATCCGCATAGCCGGACAAAGTTGCCACGCCCATGGACGCCGAGCGCAGCCGACAGCTGATGCGGCAGCAGCAATTCGGCAACACCCAGGCCGATACTGAACCAACCGAGCCGGCGGGCCAGCTTGCGAGCGGGGTAATGGGTGCGGTATTCCTCGTAAGATCTGCGTTGTTCTGACATGACGAAACTCCTCAGGGCTTGAGCACGACTTTGACGCAACCGTCGTGCTTGTCGCGGAATGTCTTGTACATTTCCGGGCCTTCTTCAAGGCTTACCGTGTGCGTAATCACGAACGAAGGATCGATCTGGCCTTCCTGGATGCGGTTGAGCAGATCGTCGGTCCAGCGGTTGACGTGTGTCTGACCCATGCGGAACGTCAGACCCTTGTTCATCGCAGCACCAAAGGGAATCTTGTCGATCAGCCCGCCGTAGACGCCGGGAATCGACAGGATGCCGCCAGGCCGGCAGACGTAGATCATCTCGCGCAGCACGTGGGGACGATCCGACTCCATCATCATCGCCTGCTTGGCGCGGTCGTACATGGAGTCGATCGAGCGTGCGGCATGCGCCTCCATGCCCACCGAGTCGATGCACTTTTCCGGACCCTTGCCACGCGTCAGCAGCTGCAGCCGATCGAGCACGCTTTCCTCGTCGAAATTGATCGTGATCGCCCCGGCAGCGCGGGCCATCGACAGCCGCTCGGGCACGTTATCGATGCATATGACGTTCTCTGCGCCCATCAGAATCGCACTGCGGACCGCGAACTGGCCAACCGGCCCGGCGCCCCAGACGGCCACGGTGTCGGTGGGCTCGATGTCGCACTGGGCCGCGGCCTGCCAGCCAGTGGGGAAGATGTCACCGAGAAACAGCACCTGTTCGTCGGTCAGGCCATTGGGGATCACCACTGGCCCGACATCGGCATAGGGAACGCGCACGTATTCGGCCTGGCCGCCAGCATAGCCGCCGGTCAGGTGTGTGTAGCCATACAGGCCGGCAGTGGAGTGACCGAAGACCTTGTCGGCGATCTTGGCATTGCGGTTGCTGCGCTCGCATACCGAGAAATTCCCGCGCACGCATTGCGGGCACTCGCCGCAGCAGATCGTGAACGGCACAACAACCCGGTCGCCGACCTTGAGCTTCTTGTTGCCGGAGCCGACTTCCATGACCTCGCCCATGAACTCGTGGCCCATGATGTCGCCATGCTGCATGCCGGGCATGAAGCCGTCGTACAGGTGCAGGTCGGAACCGCAGATGGCGCAGGACGAGACCTTGATGATCGCGTCGCGCGGATCTTCGATGGTCGGGTCGGGTACGTGATTGTCGCAACGGATGTCTTTCTTGCCATGCCAGCGAAGGGCTCTCATGAAAATCTCCTGTCCGGGTTTTGGGGCGCCGCCTGGTGATTTCCTTCGCTAACCGCTGCTGAGCAGTCGGCACGCTTTCCTGCGATGTGTGTTCGGTCGCGCGAACAAACTGCGGCGCGTGCGGTACTAGGTTAGTACACGATCTCCGGTGAGAGTTGCCCACAGCGGCGAAATCGCTGAAACGCACCGACGAAGCGCGACTGCCCGACTGCGCCGGGTGCTCTGTTACACTGGCCCCTCACACGTCACAGGTCCCATCATGTCTGCCACCGATTTCAGCAGCCTGCCGCTCTCCCCATCCATGCTCGACACCCTCGCCCACCTTGGCTATCAGCAGATGACGCCGATCCAGGCCGAGTCGCTGCCGCTGATCCTCGGCGGTGAAGATGTGATTGCGCAGTCGCGCACCGGCAGCGGCAAGACGGTCGCCTTCGGCATCGGCCTGCTGACCCCGCTCAACCCGTCGTTCTTCGGCTGCCAGGCGCTGGTGCTATGCCCGACGCGGGAGCTGGCCACACAGACCACTACCGCCCTGCGCGGCCTGGCACGCGGTCTGGCCAACGTGAAGATGCTGACTCTGGCGGGGGGCACGCCATTCGGTCCGCAGGCCAGCTCGCTGGAACAGGGCGCACAGATCGTCGTTGGCACGCCGGGTCGGGTACAGGATCATCTGGAACGCGGCACGCTGGATATCGGCAAGCTCAATTGCCTGGTCCTCGACGAAGCGGACCGCATGCTCGACATGGGCTTCATCGACAGCATCACCTCGATCATCGAGCGCGCCCCGACACATCGCCAGACATTGCTGTTTTCGGCGACCTACCCCCCCGGCATCGAGCAGCTGGCAGCACGCTTTTTGCGCGGGCCTAAGCGGGTGAGCATCGAAGAGCAGAGCCCGAGCAACCCGATAACCCAGCGTTTCTACGAGATCGAACCGGATCAGCGCTTCCAGGCGGTGCTGAAGCTGCTCGCCGCCGAGCGTCCCCAGCCGTGCATCGCCTTCTGTCACACCCGGCAGCAATGTCAGGACCTGCAGCGACTGCTCGCCTCCAACCGGGTCAGCGCGTTGGCACTGCATGGCGACATGGAGCAGCGGGAACGCGATCAGGTACTGGCGCTGTTCGCCAATCAGAGCTGCAGCGTACTGGTCGCCACTGACGTCGCCGCCCGCGGCCTGGATGTCGAAGGCGTCGCGGCGGTGATCAACGTCGAACTTTCCCCTGACCCTGCCGTCCATACTCACCGCATCGGCCGCAGCGGCCGGGCCGGCCAGCCGGGCCTGGCGCTGAATCTGGTGGCTCCCGGCGAGATGGGCCGAGTCCGGGCGATCGAAGATCGCTTCGGAACCCTGCAGTGGATGCCGCTTGATCGTCTCCCCGATCAGCTCGACAAGCCTCTGCTACCGCCGATGCGCACCATAGCGGTAGCGGGAGGCCGCAAGGACAAGGTGCGTCCGGGCGATTTGCTGGGTGCCTTGACCGGCGAAGCGGGCCTGCCCGGCGATGCCATCGGCAAGATCAGCATCAGCGATTTTCAGGCACTGGTCGCGGTCCGCTGGGATCTGGCTGATACCGCCCTGGAGCGGCTGGAAAACGGACGCATTAAAGGACGCAAGTTCAAGGTTCGACTGCTTTGAAGTCGGCCCAGATCACGGAATAGTTGATGACCCACCAGCAGATAGCCATTTTCATCATCCTTGCCGCGACCATTGGCCTGTTTCTCTGGGGTCGCTGGCGCCATGACATCGTCGCACTGGCTGCCCTGCTGGCTTGCGTCCTGGCTGGCCTCACACCGTCCGACCAGGCCTTCGACGGCTTTTCCAACCCGGCCGTCATCACCGTTGCCGCCGTGCTGGTGTTGAGCAAGGGACTGCAGAGCAGTGGTGCGGTCGAAGCCATGGCGCAGCGCATTCTGCCGCAGCGCGGCCGTCTGCTGCCGAGCCTGGCGATGCTGGTCGGGCTTGGCGCCACGCTGTCGGCGTTCATGAACAACGTCGGTGCCATGGCGCTGCTCATGCCAATCGCCATGCAACTGGCCAATCGACAGAACCTGCCGCCGGGCAAGGTGCTCATGCCGCTGGCGTTCGGCACGATACTGGGCGGCATGACCACGTTGATTGGGACACCGCCAAACCTGATCGTCTCCAACTTCCGGCGCAGCGCGACGGAAGTACCCTTCGACATGTTCGACTTCCTGCCGGTCGGCGGCGGTATCGCGCTGATCGGTGTGCTGATGTGCGTCTTCCTCGGACGCTGGCTGGTGCCGTCGCGCGCGCGTGCCGACGAGGGCAGCTTTGACACCGGGACCTACCTTACCGAGGTGCACATCGGTGAAGGCGCCAAAGCAGTCGGCCGGACGCTTGGCGACATCGAGAAGCGCCTCGACGAGTTCGATGCGCAGATTGTCGGCCTGGTACGCAATGATTTCCGCGTGTCGGCACCCTACCCGGGCCGGCGCCTGCAGGCCGGCGACATTCTGGTGATCGAGTCGGACCCTGAAGGCCTAGGCGCCACGCTGACCCGGCTGGGTCTGAAGCTCGAAGAGGCCGTACCCACCACGTCGCAGGAAGCCGAAACAGAGCATGGCGAAGACAGCTCGGCAGACACGGCAGGCGACGCGGTCGACTCGGCGATACTGGGTTCGCGCAAGGGCGATGAAGAGACCGGAGAGCAGCCCGAACAGGCCAATGGCAAGGACGGAGAAGAGCGCAAGACGACCCACGAAGACGTCGTCATTCAGGAACTGGTCGTCCAGCCCGGGGCGCCGGTGATCGGTCGGAGCGCGTCGGACCTGCAGATTCGCACGCGGTTCAGCATCAATCTGCTGGCTATCTCCCGGAAGGGGCATCGCTCCATCCGCCGGCTGCGCTGGACAACGCTTCAGGCTGGAGACGTATTGCTGATGCAGGGCCTGCCCGAGGCGATATCCGGTTTTGCCAACGAGTTTCACTGCGTGCCACTGGCACAACGGCCAATCCTGATTCCTGACGGCCGCAAGGCGTCACTTGCACTGGGTATCATGGCAGCGGCAGTGCTGCTCGCCGCCTTTGATGTCCTGCCGGTGGCCGTGGCATTCACAGCAGGCGTGCTGCTGTTCATGTTGACCAAGGCCATTCCGCTGCGCCAGGTCTATGAGTCCATCGACTGGCCGATCGTCGTACTGCTCGGGGCGATGTTCCCACTCGCCAATGCCATGGCGGACACCGGGGCTGCGGACCTGTTGGCACGCTCGCTGCTCGCGCAGATTGGTGAGCTCCATCCGGCGTTCACCATCGGGGTGGTCATGCTGGTTACCATGACGCTGTCGGACTTCATGAACAACGCTGCCACCGCCGCGGTGATGTGCCCCATCGCGCTGGGCATTGCCAATCAGATGGGCGTCAACCCCGACAGCCTGCTGATGGCCGTGGCGATTGGGGCATCCTGCGCCTTCCTCACGCCCATCGGCCATCAGAACAATACCCTTATTCTCGGACCTGGCGGCTTCGGCTTCGGCGATTACTGGCGCCTGGGCCTGCCCATGGAACTGATGGTGCTGCTGGTCGGCGTCCCGCTGCTGATGTGGGTCTGGCCGTTGTAATTCCGCCCGGCACGGATGCCAGTATTTCGATATCATTTGACGTGGTTTTGGCCCGCCGCCTATAGTTCCGCCACCGCCCCAGCAGGCGGATCAAGCCGATGCTCTTAGGGATGAGACATGCACAAGGCGCCAGGGTCAGCGGGCACTGACCGATCCTGCGGTGAAAGCCGCCAAGCCCGATTTGCTCATGCAGCCGCCGCAGCGAGACGGCTGACGGCAGCCTTCCGGCTGCTGATGCTGTTGCTCATGTTCTGCGGTGGCGGATTCTGGGCGGCTGCGGCGACTGCCGAACCCGCAGTACTCGAACTCGGGGATCAGGCGCAGGTCAACCTTCACCCTTACCTGGCCTACACCAGAACCTCGCGTGACGCCGGCTTTGCGCAGCTGGAGCACGGCTCGCCCGTCTGGAGCCTGGCGTCCAATCGTGACGATCTCAACTTCGGTTATACGCCCGAAGCGGTCTGGCTCAAGCTGCGGGTACGCTCCAGCTCCGACGAACCCGCTTCCTGGCGCCTGCACTTTGGCTATTCGTCACTGGATCGCCTCGAACTCCACGAGGGGACTGCACCGCCGCGCTTGAGTGGCGATACGGTCAAGCTGACCCAACGCGATACCCGCACCCGGGATCCGGTATTCCAGCTGCGTCTGGCGCCCGGCGAGGAGCGGACGCTATACATCCGCGCGATCTCGGACGGAAGCCTCACGCTCAATTCGCAGATCTGGTCGGCGACGGCGTTCGCTGACTTCAACGAAGCGTCCACTTCCCTCATCACGCTGTATCTGGGCATGCTCCTTGCGCTGGCGGCCTACAATCTCCTGCTGCTTACCGTGTTGCGCGAGCGGGCCTATCTGCTCTATGTATGCTTTGCGATCAGCTTCGGACTTGGCGCGCTGGCCTTTACCGGCATGGGTGCCCGCTATGTCTGGCCGGAAGCCGGCGAATGGGGCAATCGCCTGTTGCCCTTTGCGCTCTGCCTGTCCGGTACCATCGGCACCCTCTTCGTCCGGCATTTTCTGAACACGGCAGTCTGGCTGCCGCGCTGGGATCGGGTCGCGCACGTCGTTGCCTGGAGCTGCATGCTGCTCACCCTCTCCAGTCTGGTCCTGCCGGTGCGCTGGGTAATTCCGGCGATGTCGCTGATCGGGCTTGCCGGTGCGCTGGTCATGATGGGCTGCCTGGTCCAGGCCGCTCGGCTACGCATTCCGGGCGCCCGGATATTCCTGCTCGCCTGGTGCGTATTGATCAGTGGTGTGGTGTTGCTGGCGCTGCGCAATTTCGGTCTTCTGCCTTCGAACATGCTCACCACCTACGCGATGTATCTGGGCTCGGCGCTGGAGCTGCTGTTGTTGTCCTTTGCCCTGGCGGCGCGGCTCGACACGCTCAAGGAGCAGACGCAGCAGGCGCAGCAAAGGGCGCTGGCGGTACAGGGTGAGCTGGTCGAGACATTGCGTCAGCATGAGCTGGAACTGGAAGCGCGCGTGAGCGAGCGGACCGCTGAACTGGCCGAAGCCAACGCGCGGCTCGAATCCATGGCCATGCAGGATCCTCTCACCGGCCTGGCCAATCGTAACGCGCTGGAACGTCATCTCGATCATGCCTTGAGACGCACCCAGCGCCGCAATGAGTATCTGGCCGCCATGCTGGTCGATCTGGACGGGTTCAAGCAGATCAATGATCAGCTGGGTCATGAGACCGGCGATACTGTGCTGCGCTGCATCGGCGAGCGTCTCAGGGCTCTGGGGCGGGACGCCGACTTCATCGCGCGGCTTGGCGGCGATGAGTTCGTACTGATCGCCGAAGGCATCACCGGGCGTGAACAGGCGCACTATATTGCCGAGCGCTTCCTCGACGGGTTGAGTTTACCGATCGAAATCGAGGGGCATAGCATTTCCGTGGGAGCCAGCATTGGCGTAGCGCTAACCCGCTCTGCCGAGCCTGACATGGCACTGTTGCTGCGCCAGGCGGACATGGCCATGTACACCCGCAAGCGCAGCGGGCGACACGGCGTGAGCTTCTTCAGCGAAGCGGTAGCCTGAGCCACCGCAGCCGATTAGTCGCGATGGATGCGGATGACCTGCCCGTTTTCTGCATCGGTCAGCAGATAAACAGCGCCGTCCGGACCGGTGCGCACATCCCGGATACGTGCGCCGATCTCTTCGAACAGTGACTCCTGCTCCACTTCCTTTCGGCCATCCAGACGCACCCGGCGAACCTCCTGCGCGGCCAGTGTGGAGATCAGCAGATCACCGTTCCACTCGGGAAACATGTCACCGCGGTACAGGGTCATGCCGGACGGAGCGATCGACGGCTTCCACATGACGATCGAGTCTTCCATGCCCTCGAGCTGCTCGTGGGGGCTGATCACCGCGCCGCTGTAGTCAACGCCGTGGGTCGCCTTCGGCCATCCATAGTTTTTCCCGGCTTCGATGATGTTGATCTCATCCCCGCCGCGAGGGCCATGTTCATGCGCGATGAGCCGGTTACCGGCGTTGTCGTAGACGATGCCCTGAACGTTGCGGTGGCCGATGCTGTACAGCTCCGGACGGGCGTCCTGCCGGCCGACGTAGGGATTGTCCTCGGGTGCACCACCGTTTCGATCGAGCCGGACGATGGAGCCGATATGATTTCCTCGGTTCTGCGCCTCTTCCCGATAGGTGAAGCCATCGCCGAGCCCCATCACCAGGGTATTATCGGGCAGGAAAGCGATACGCCCGCCGTAGTGGGCACCTCCTTCCTTGGCCGGCTCGACCCGGAACACTTCGGTCACATCCGCCAACAGATTGTCCTGCAGACGGGCGCTGATCAGACAGGTGTGATTGGCGCTGGCGGTCCCGCAGGCGTAGCTGATGAACAGACGCCCGTTTTCCTCGTACTCGGGGTCGAGCGCAACCTCGAACAGCCCCGCCTGACTCTGATTGAACACCTCGGGAAGGCCTTCTACCGGCTCGTCCCGAAGCGCGCCGGATTCATCGATGATCCTCAGGCGGCCTGGCTTTTCGGTAACCAGCATCCGACCGTCCGGTAGAAATGCCAGTGACCAGGGAAACTCGAGACCCTCGGCGACCACGGTCGTCTGGTAATCGGCTGCCTGTGCACCGAGACTCGTAGCGAGCCCGACGGCCAGCAGCAGCGCGTTGCGCTTATAGAACATGGGAACCTCTCCTGACTCTGTTAACCCAGTACGCGCAGACCCCGCCGCGCTTTCGGCCTGGTGATCAGGCCGAACAAGGCGCTGCCTATACCCACGACAGCCATGATGGCGAGCGTGCCTGCCCACTCGCGGGTAGCGGCTATGAGGACCGGTGGAGGCGCGTACCAGTCGAGTGCCCGGAACGCGACCAGGATGCCAACTGCTCCGGCCAGAAAAAACACGATCACGCGCATGGGCTTGAGGACGCGGCTGACGACCTCGGCTGCCGGCAGGGCGAAGAGGAAACTGACGCCGACCAGCAGGGTCATGAGCGGAGTGAAGCGAAGCAGATCGTGCCCGGTGGCCTGCAGTCGATCATCGGTCGAGATCGGCGTGTCGATGGCGGTGAGATCGGCGAGATTGACCTGCGTCTGAACGAGGGTACCCAGCACCACCGAAATCAGTACGGCAAGCAGGAAAACCAGAATGATTCGAACGATGGACAGCACTGACATGTTTCCTTGTGTCTGTGTGGTAGGTCGAACGTCGCGCCTCAGCGCTCTTCACCGGGCAAGGCCGGCAACTGTCGCAACTCGCGCTCGTAAGCGTCGAGGTCGAACGGTTGGTCCGATTCAAGCATCACGCTGATACGGTGCGCCAGCACCTGGGCCATCAGATCGAGGCTGTCCTCGCGGCTGTAACCCACCAGCGCCAGCATGTTCAAGGTCGCCTGCGCCGCTTCGGGCTGATTGGCGGCCAGCTGATTTTCAACGGCCTCTACCAGCTTCTGATGCGCGAAGGCATCCTCGGTGTCGTCAGAGTCGTGCATCAACCTGTTGCTCCATGCAAGAGCGGGGGCTGAGCCCCCGCATCGGCCTCAGTTGACCTTGGGATCCAGCTCGCCCCGGCTGTAGCGGGTCGACATGGCTTCCAGGCTGATCGGCTTGATCTTCGAGGCATTCCCGGCGGTACCGAAAGCTTCGTACCGGGCGATACAGATGTCGCGCATGGCGTCGACGGTCTTGGCCAGGTACTTGCGCGGGTCGAACTCGCTGGGATTCTTCGCCATGAACTGGCGGATGGCACCGGTAGAGGCCAGACGCAGGTCGGTGTCGATATTGACCTTGCGCACGCCATGCTTGATGCCCTCGACGATCTCCTCGACAGGCACACCGTAGGTTTCGTTGATCTGACCGCCGTACTCGTTGATGATCGCCAGCCACTCCTGCGGAACAGAGGACGAACCGTGCATGACCAGATGGGTATCGGGAATGCGCTGGTGGATTTCCTTGATACGCTGGATCGACAGGGTGTCGCCTGTCGGCGGCTTGGTGAACTTGTAGGCACCGTGGCTGGTACCGATGGCGATGGCCAGCGCGTCGACGCCGGTCTGCTTGACGAAGTCGGCCGCTTCTTCCGGATCGGTCAGCAGCTGGCTGTGATCGAGCACGCCCTCTGCACCGATACCGTCTTCCTCGCCGGCCATGCCGGTTTCCAGACTTCCCAGACAACCCAGCTCACCTTCCACGGAGATACCGCAAGCATGGGCGATTTCGACAGTGCGACGGGTGACGTCGACGTTGTATTCATAGCTGGTCGGCGTCTTGCCGTCTTCACCCAGCGAGCCATCCATCATCACCGATGAAAAGCCCAGCTGGATCGAGCGCTGGCACACAGAGGGGCTGGTGCCGTGATCCTGGTGCATGACGACCGGGATGTGAGGCCATTCTTCCACTGCTGCGAGAATCAGATGGCGAAGAAACGGTGCACCGGCGTATTTGCGGGCACCGGCAGAGGCCTGGACGATCACCGGAGAGTCGGTCTTGTCAGCGGCTTCCATGATGGCGCGCATCTGTTCCAGGTTGTTGACGTTGAAGGCCGGCACGCCGTAGCTGTACTCGGCGGCGTGGTCCAGCAACTGGCGCAAGCTGATAAGTGCCATTGAATGTTCTCCCGAAGGTGGTGCTAAAAGGGTAAAGCCTGCCGCTCAGGGGCAGGCGTACAAAAGGACGGCGTTAAGCCGCCTGGCTGTTACAGGTCGACGCTGCCCTTGGCTGCCCGCTCCTCCAGAACTTCGACCGCTGGCAGGACCTTGCCCTCGACGAATTCGAGGAAGGCGCCACCACCAGTGGAAATATAGGAGATGCGGTCAGCCACGCCATATTTGTCGATCGCCGCGAGGGTGTCGCCCCCGCCCGCGATGGAAAACGCCGGGCTCTCGGCAATCGCCAGTGCCAGCGCCTTGGTACCTTCACCGAACTGATCGAATTCGAACACCCCTACCGGGCCGTTCCAGAGAATGGTACCGGAAGACTTGAGCAGCTCGGCGAACTGGGCAGCGGTCTGCGGCCCGATATCGAGGATCATCTCGTCCTCGGCCACGTCGTTGACCGACTTCACCACGGCCTCGGCGTCTTCGGCAAAGGCTTTGGCGACCACGACGTCAACCGGCAACGGCACGCTGACCTTGGCCGCAATCGCCTTGGCAGTATCGAGCAGATCGGCTTCATGGAGTGATTTGCCTACCGGATAACCAGCCGCAGCCAGAAAGGTATTGGCAATGCCCCCACCGACGATCAACTGGTCGCACTTGTCGGCCAGTGCAGTGAGCACGTCAAGCTTGGTAGAGACCTTGGAACCGGCGACGATCGCGGCCATCGGGCGGGCGGGCTTGTCCAGCGCCTTTTCAAGCGCCTCGAGCTCGGCGGCCAGCAGCGGGCCGGCGCAGGCGACCTTGGCGAACCTGGCAACGCCATGGGTGGAACCCTGTGCGCGATGCGCGGTGCCAAAGGCATCCATGACGAAGATGTCGCAAAGCGACGCGTATTCCTGGGCCAGCTCGTCGTCGTTCTTCTTTTCGCCCTTGTTGAAGCGGACATTTTCCAGCAGAACCACCTGACCGGGCTCCACCTGAACACCGGCGAGATAATCGCGCACCAGCGGCACATCCATACCCAGCGCCTGGCTCAGGTACGCAGCCACTGGAGCCAGACTGTTTTCTTCACTGAACACACCCTCTTCGGGGCGGCCAAGATGCGAGCAGACGATGACTGCGGCACCCTTTTCCAGAGCCAGGCGAATGGTCGGCAGCGCCGCCTGAATCCGCGCATCGCTCTTGATCTGGCCGTCCTTGACCGGCACGTTCAGGTCCTCGCGAATCAACACACGCTGTCCCTTGAGGTCCAGCTCGCTCATGCTCAGTACGCTCATATTGGCTCCTTGTAGATAAATCGGTGTGTCTGCATCCCTGGGATGGGCGTCACGACGGGCACTTTGATATCGATTGGCTTTTAATCGGGGACCGATCTATCCGGACCCCGGAAGCCGTCTCAAGTTCCCTCTCTCAGCCCCAGCCAATAGCCCGCCACATCAAGCATGCGATTGGCAAAACCCCACTCGTTGTCGAACCAGACCAGCAGGTTGACCAGTCGCGGGCCGGACACCAGCGTCTGGCTGCCATCGACGATCGCCGAGTGCGGATCGTGGTTGAAATCACAGCTGGCGTGGGGAAGTTCGCTGTAGGCGACCAGGCCCTTGAGCGGACCAGCTGCGGCCTCGGCCAGCAAGCGGTTGATCTCCTGCGCACTGGTGTCGCGGGATACCAGCAGCGTCATGTCCAGGGCCGATACGTTGACCGTCGGCACCCGTACCGCCTTGGCCTGTATGCGACCGGCAAGCTCGGGCAACAGACGCTCGATGCCACGGGCCAGACCGGTCGACACAGGAATGATCGACTGAAAGGCCGATCGCGTGCGCCGCAGATCGCTATCGTGATACGCGTCGATGACCGGCTGGTCGTTCATCGCCGAATGAATGGTGGTGATGGACACGAATTCCAGACCCAACGCCCCATCGAGCAGCTTGAGCAACGGCACGCTGCAATTGGTCGTGCAGGAGGCGTTGGACACCAGACGGGCCGCTGGCGAGAGCTGTGTATGGTTGACGCCGTATACCAGCGTCGCATCGATTGCTGCCTCGCTGGCCATCGGCTGGGAAAACAGCACCCGCGGTACGCCCGCATCGACAAAGCGCTGACCCTGCTCGCGCGTGGTGTAGCGTCCGGAGCATTCGAGCACCAGGTCCACACCCATGCCTGCCCAGTCGACCGCTTCCGGTTCGGCCTGGCGCAGCACACTGATTCGACGCGCATCGATCTGCAGCTTGCCGTCTTCCAGGCGCACCTCGCCCGGAAAGCGTCCATGGGTGGAGTCGAAACGAGTGAGGTATTCGATACTGGCCGGATCGGCGATGTCGTTGAGCGCGACGATATCGATACCCTGATCGCCGCGTTCATGCCAGGCGCGCAGGATGCAGCGACCGATGCGGCCGTAGCCGTTCAATGCAATGCGGAAGGACGACCGGGATGTGGGCATGGGCTACCGTGGTTGGCCATCGACCGGGGTCGGGCCAGGCGCGTCAAGATCACGTCTGGCCCGACCCGTCGCCGACAGCAGATTAGTCTTCGAGCAGCTCTTCTGCGACTGCGAGAATGTTGTCGACCGTGAAGCCGAACTCCTCGAACAGTACGCCAGCCGGTGCCGATTCACCGAAGGTGTTGACGCCGATTACCCGGCCATCGAGCCCCACATACTTGTACCAGTAGTCAGGGTGCGCCGCTTCGATTGCAATGCGCGCGCCGACTTCCACCGGCAGCACTTTCTGCCGATAGGCTGCGTCCTGCTGCTCGAACACGCTGGTACAGGGCATGGAGACCACGCGCACCTGGCGGCCCTGCTCGGCGAGTCTGGCCTGGGCCTGCATGGCCAGTCCGACTTCCGAGCCTGTGGCGATCAGGATCAGCTCCGGCTCGCCTTCGCAGTTCTTGAGGATGTAGCCACCTCGGGCGATCGCCGTCTCGGTCTCGTTGTCGCGAATGTGATAGGGCAGGTTCTGCCGCGAAAAGATCAACGCGCTGGGGCCGTCCTTGCGCTCGACCGCGTACTTCCAGGCCACCGCCGACTCGACGGTATCCGCCGGGCGCCAGGTATCCAGATTCGGCGTGGTGCGAAGGCTGGTCAGTTGTTCGACCGGCTGGTGAGTCGGGCCGTCTTCACCAAGACCGATCGAGTCATGGGTGAACACGTACAGCACGCGCTGCTTCATCAGCGCGGACATGCGCACCGCATTGCGCGCGTATTCCATGAACATCAGGAACGTGGCGCCGTAGGGGATCAGACCGCCGTGCAGGGCCAGGCCATTCATGATCGCGCTCATGCCGAACTCGCGGACACCGTAGTAAATGTAGTTGCCCGAGGCATCTTCCTGAACCACCGGTTTACAGCCCTTCCACAGGGTCAGGTTGGAACCGGCCAGGTCCGCCGAGCCGCCCAGCAGCTCGGGCAACAGCGGGCCGAAGGCGTTCAGGCAGTTCTGACTGGCCTTGCGGCTGGCGATGTTCTCGCCCTTGGTAGCCACGTCGCGAATAAAGGCTGATGCCTTTTCGGAGAAATCCAGCGGCAGTTCCCCGGCCATACGCCGCAGAAACTCGGTAGCCAGCTCGGGATACTCGGCCTTGTAGGCGGCGAAACGCTGGTCCCATTCGGACTCGGCACGGGCGCCGGCGTCCCGGGCATTCCACTCGGCATAAATGTCCGCCGGGATCTCGAACGGTCCGTGCTTCCAGCCCAGTGCCTCACGGGTAGCTGCCACTTCTGCATCGCCCAGGGCGGCGCCGTGGGACTCTTCCTTGCCCTGCTTGTTTGGCGAGCCGAAGCCGATGATGGTCTTGCAGCAGATCAACGTCGGCTGACTGCTCCTGCGCGCGGTTTCCAGCGCCATCTTGATCTCGTCGGCGTCGTGCCCGTTGACGTTGCGGATCACCTGCCAGCCATACGACTCGAAACGCTTGGGCGTGTCATCAGTAAACCAGCCATGCACTTCGCCATCGATGGAGATACCGTTGTCATCGTAAAAACCGATCAGCTTGCTCAGGCCCAGCGTGCCGGCCAGCGAGCACACTTCGTGGGAGATGCCTTCCATCAGACAGCCGTCGCCCATGAACACGTAGGTGTGATGATCGACCACGTCATGTCCGGGACGATTGAACTGCGCAGCCATGATCTTCTCGGCCAGGGCAAAGCCCACCGCATTCGCCAGGCCCTGGCCCAGCGGACCGGTCGTCGTCTCGACGCCCGGCGCATAGCCGAACTCCGGGTGACCAGGCGTCTTGCTGTGCAGCTGGCGGAAATCCTTGAGATCGTCGACAGAGAGGTCATAGCCGGTCAGATGCAGCAGCGAATAGATGAGCATCGAGCCGTGCCCGTTGGACAACACGAAGCGATCGCGGTCCGCCCAGTTCGGATTGGCCGGGTTGTGCTTGAGGTAATCACGCCAGAGTACTTCGGCGATGTCCGCCATGCCCATTGGCGCACCGGGATGGCCGCTATTGGCTTTCTGCACGGCATCCATGCTGAGGGCACGAATGGCATTGGCTCGGTCACGACGGCTGGGCATGAGGTACTCCTGAGACGGCAAGGCATGGGGCGGCCGACAAAAACCGGCGGCCATAGATAAGAGGGCGGCATTTTCGCGCAAACCGCGCCAGCGGGCAATCGAAACACGGGGTAGGAATCATCGGGCCATTACTGAAGCGCAACCTATATCAAAGTTTTTTGATATAGGCCTTGCGCAGCCCGGGATCCCTCACTACACTCGCCCGCATGACACACCTAGCCCTCGCACTCGAGCACAGCCACCAGTCCGACGCGCTGGCCAGCTTTTTCAAGGCCGCCGGCGACTCGCTGCGCCTGGATGTATTGCGTGCGCTGCGCAATGACTCGTTCGGCGTTCTGGAGCTGGCGCAGATATTCCGGATGCGTCAGTCGGGCATCAGCCATCACCTCAAGGTGCTGGCCAACGCAGGACTGGTAACTACCCGCCGCGAGGGCAACTCGATCTTCTATCGGCGCAGCCTGCCGGCGGGCGACGGATTACTCCAGCCCTTGCACCGTCAGCTGCTCGAGACGCTCGACACCGCGCCGCTGGCTGACGCGCTGCGCGCGGGCATCCAGCAGATTCACGCGCAGCGGGCCGATGTGTCCCGTGAGTTCTTTGCACGCTTCGCTGCCGGCAGCCCGGCGCAGCAGGATCTGATTGCGCATTTCGGGCTCTATCGCGAGCCGCTGCTGGCGCTGATCGATGAACTGGACCTGCCTCGCCGCGAACGAGTGATCGAAGTCGGCCCGGGCGAAGGTGGTTTTCTGCCGGACCTGGCAGCGCGGTTCGACCAGGTGCTGGCGCTGGACAACTCCGAGGCGATGCTCGACCGCGCGCGGCAGCACTGCGCGCAAGCAGGACTGAACACTGTCGAATGCCTGCTGGCCGATGCCCTGGCTCCGCTGCAAGTGCCGTTGGCGGACTGCCTGGTGTGCAACATGGTGCTGCATCACATGCCGGCGCCGGCTGAAGCGCTCAAACGCTTTGCCGCACTGCTCAAGCCTGGCGCCAGCCTGGTGCTCACTGAACTGTGCAGCCATGACCAGGTATGGGTGCGCGACAGCTGCGGCGACCTCTGGCTTGGCTTCGACCAGGAAGATCTGGCGCACTGGGCGGCCGATGCCGGCTTGTTGAATGGCCAAAGCGTTTATATCGGATTGCGCAACGGGTTTCAGATCCAGTTGCAGCAGTTCACCAAACCCGAACACTGAAGAGGGACGAACACATGAGCGATTATTCGATCTTCACCTCCGAATCGGTCTCCGAAGGCCATCCGGACAAGCTGGCCGACCAGATTTCCGATGCGGTGCTCGATGCCATCCTCGCCGAGGACAAGTTCGCCCGCGTGGCCTGCGAGACCATGGTGAAGACCGGTGTCGCCATCGTCGGTGGCGAGATCACCACCAGTGCCTGGGTGGATCTCGAGGACCTGGTCCGCAGCGTGATCAAGGACATCGGCTACACCTCTTCGGAAGTCGGTTACGACGCCGACACCTGCGGGGTGATCAACATCATCGGCAAACAGTCGCCGGATATCGCCCAGGGCGTCGACCGGCAGAAGCCGGAAGACCAGGGCGCGGGCGACCAGGGTCTGATGTTCGGCTACGCCAGCAACGAAACCGACGTACTGATGCCTGCACCAATCACCTTCGCCCACCGGCTGGTCGAGCGCCAGGCCGAAGCGCGCAAGCACGGTCTGCTGCCGTGGCTGCGCCCCGATGCCAAATCCCAGGTCACCTGCCGCTACGAAAACGGCAAGGTGGTGGGCATCGACGCCATCGTGCTGTCGACCCAGCACAATCCGGAGGTCAGCCAGGCTGATCTGCGCGAAGCGGTGATGGAGCTGATCGTCAAGCACGTCATTCCAGCCGAGCTGTTGACGGCCGATACGCAGTACCACATCAATCCGACCGGCAAGTTTGTCATCGGTGGACCGGTGGGCGACTGCGGCCTGACCGGTCGCAAGATCATCGTCGATACCTATGGCGGCATGGCCCGTCACGGCGGTGGCGCCTTCTCCGGCAAGGACCCGTCGAAGGTCGACCGCAGCGCGGCGTATGCCGGCCGCTATGTGGCGAAGAACATCGTCGCCGCCGGCCTGGCCGACAAGTGCGAAATCCAGGTCTCCTACGCCATCGGCGTGGCGCAGCCGACCTCGGTATCAATCAACACCTTCGGCACCGGCAAGCTTGCAGACGACACGATCATCAAGCTGGTCCGCGAGCACTTCGACCTGCGCCCGTATGCGATCACGCGCATGCTCGACCTGTTGCACCCGATGTACCGCGCCACCGCAGCATACGGCCACTTTGGTCGTAATCCGTTCGAGATGACGGTCAAGGGTGAAACCTTCACCGCTTTCCCGTGGGAGAGGACCGACAAGGTCGACGCGCTGCGGGCAGCGCTTTGAGGGCAGCGACAAGCTGAAAGCTGAAAGCTGAAAGAGTCTAATCCACTCGGAGTTTTGGCTTCCAGCCCTTGAGCCTACAGCCCAACGCGCCAAAGGCGCGTTACCGGCGGTACCCGTCGTGGCAGGCCTTGCAGGCCTGCTGTACCGCCTGAAGCGGTTCGCGGACATCTTCGGGCGAGTCGACACCCTCGCGAGCGGCTTCGGCCAGCCGGGCGGTAGCAGTCTGGAATTGCTCGATGCGCTCGGCGAAGCCGTCAGCATCGGACCAGACCGATTCGCGTACTGCGGTGGGCTGATCCGAATTGGCGGGATCTGGGAAGAAATGCCACGGCGCTTCGGCCTTTTCATCAAGCGCCAGGGCATGAACTGCAAAGGCCTCCGGGTCGAAGGCAATACGCCCGTTGAGCATGCCGGCCATGGGTTCGCTGTGTGACAGAAGTTGCTTGAAAGCAGCCTGACGCTTGCCTTCGGGCGAGTCCGGATCAGCTTCGCGACTGCAGCCAGCCAGCAGGCCCGCCAGCAGAACCGGCATGAGGAGTGAGAAGAGTGGGACGTGAGACATCGTTTCATTCCATGGAAATACCGGGCGCCATAATAGCGCGCCTGATGCGACAGAGCAGCGGACGCACCGAGCGTTCGCCATAAACGACCCCGACCGAGGGGCGCTGCAGCGAAGATTGAGGACGGCTGGTAGGGGTGAGGCCGAGCGACAATGTCGAACCGTCGGTGGCACGGATGCCACCGTCGAGCCCCCAAGGATGGGTTTACGGCGTGTTCGGTATTGTCGCTCGGCCTCCCCCCCCGGCACGGACCATCGATTTTTGTCAGGCTCGGCCGGACTGAACCTGAAATAACCGCGCCCATTCGCTGACTACGAATGGAGAACACGCATGAGTGCTGTGATGAACGATAAAGACTTCAATGACTACAAGGTCGCCGACATTTCCCTGGCCGACTGGGGCCGCCGCGAGATCATCATCGCCGAATCCGAGATGCCGGCTCTGATGGCGCTGCGCACCAAGTACGCCGGCGAGCAGCCGCTCAAGGGCGCAAACATCCTTGGCTGCATCCACATGACCATCCAGACCGCCGTGCTGATCGAAACGCTGACCGCGCTGGGCGCCGAAGTACGCTGGTCCTCCTGCAACATTTTCTCGACGCAGGATCAGGCCGCTGCTGCCATCGCAGCCGCCGGCATTCCCGTATTCGCCTGGAAGGGCGAAACCGAAGAGGAGTACGAGTGGTGCCTTGAGCAGACCATCCTCAAGGACGGCCAGCCGTGGGACGCCAACATGATCCTGGACGACGGCGGTGACCTGACCCAGATGTTGCACGACAAGTATCCGCAGGTACTCGAGCGGGTGCATGGCGTGACGGAAGAGACCACCACTGGTGTACATCGTCTGCAGGACATGCTGAAGAAGGGCACCCTGAAGATCCCGGCGATCAACGTCAACGATTCGGTGACCAAGAGCAAGAACGACAACAAGTACGGCTGCCGTCACAGCCTCAACGATGCCATCAAGCGCGCGACCGACCACCTGTTGTCGGGCAAGCAGGCGCTGGTCATCGGCTATGGCGACGTGGGCAAGGGCTCGGCTGCTTCGCTGCGCCAGGAAGGCATGATCGTCAAGGTCAGCGAAGTCGACCCGATCTGCGCCATGCAGGCCTGCATGGACGGCTACGAAGTCGTCTCCCCGTACAAGGACGGCATCAACGACGGTACCGATGGATGCGTCGACGCTGCGCTGCTGGGCAAGATCGACCTGCTGGTCACCACCACCGGTAACGCCAACGTCTGTGACGCCGGCATGCTCAAGGCGCTCAAGAAGCGCGCACTGGTGTGCAACATCGGTCACTTCGACAACGAGATCGATACCGCCTTCATGCGCAAGAACTGGGGCTGGGAAGAGGTCAAGCCGCAGGTTCACAAGATCCACCGCACCGGCAAGAACGTTGACGCTGCCAACGACGACTACCTGATCCTGCTCGCCGAAGGCCGCCTGGTGAACCTGGGCAACGCCACCGGCCACCCCAGCCGTATCATGGACGGCTCCTTTGCCAACCAGGTACTGGCGCAGATTCACCTGTTCAACGGTAAGTTTGCTGACCTGCCGGTTGCCGAAAAGACCAGGAACGTCACCGTCATGGTACTTCCGAAGAAGCTCGACGAAGAAGTCGCGGCGGAAATGGTCAAGGGTTTTGGCGGCGTCATCACTCGCCTGACCCAGACGCAGGCCGACTACATCGGCGTGGACGTCGAAGGCCCGTTCAAGCCGGAAACCTACCGGTACTAACCCAGCGGCAAGCGACGAGCTACAAGCTGCAAGCCGGGACGTGCCCTGGGCACCGACTGCTTGAAGCTTGCAGCTTGCGGCTTGAAGCTCAAGCGAGAAACAGGATGACCACTCAGAACTACAGCCGTGTCAGCTTCGAGTTCTTTCCGACCAAGACCGATGCCGGCCATGAAAAGCTGATGGCGGCGGCGGATGTATTGGCGCAGGAGAACCCGGAGTTCTTTTCCGTCACCTATGGCGCCGGCGGCTCTACCCGCGATCGGACGCGCAACACGGTGCTTCAGCTGGATCAGGAAGTGAAGGTGCCTACTGCACCGCACCTCTCCTGTGTAGGCGACTCCAAGGACGATTTGCGCACCCTGCTCAACGAATACCGTGAAGCCGGCATCAAACGCATTGTCGCACTGCGGGGCGACCTGCCCTCGGGCATGGGCCAGGCCTCCGGCGAGCTGCGTTACGCCAACGAACTGGTGGAGTTCATCCGCCAGGAAACCGGGGATCATTTCACCATCGAAGTCGCGGCCTACCCCGAAGCGCATCCACAGGCGCGCCATTTCGACGCGGACCTCGAACACTTCGTGCGCAAGGCCAGATCGGGCGCCGACAGCGCGATTACCCAATATTTCTTTAACGCCGACTGCTATTTCTACTTCGTCGAGCGGGTGCGCAAGGCCGGGGTGGAGATCCCGATCATTCCGGGCATCATGCCGATCACCAACTACAGCAAGCTGGCCCGATTTTCGGACGCCTGCGGCGCCGAGATTCCCCGCTGGATTCGCAAGCAGCTGGAGTCCTACGGTGATGACAGCGCCAGCATCGCCGCTTTCGGTACCGACGTGGTCACGGAAATGTGTCAGCAGTTGATTAAAGGTGGCGCACCGGCCCTGCACTTTTATACTCTGAACCAGGCCGAACCCAGCCTGGCGGTGTGGCGGAATCTGCGCACCGGCTAGGCGATTACCGCTTACCGGAGCGCCGATGAACCTACGCGTCTGCCTCGCGACGCTTTGCCTGATCTTCAGCGCCGGCTCGGCGGCCGACCCCCTGCGGGTGGTCAGCGAGCCGTGGCCGCCGTACGTATTCGAGGAGAACGGACGCTATCTGGGTGTCGATCTGGAAATCGCCGAACACGTCTTGCGTGAGCTGGGCCACGAGGTGACCTGGGATTTGCTCCCCTGGAAGCGCGCTCTGCACACCGTCAAGACGGGTGGTGCGCATGCCATTCTCGATATCGTGCCGAGTGCCGAGCGGATCGAGGCGCTGCACTTCCCCGACGAGCACCTCTCCCGGAACGAGACCGTCCTGTTCTACCATCGGGACCGACCCCATCCATTCGACAGTCTTGCGGATCTTGCCGGCCTGACCATAGGCGTTTCGCCGGGCTACACCTACAGCAGCGCCGAGTTTACCGAGGCCTCGCATTTCGTCCGCGAGCCGGCACCGACGTTCGAGGCCAACCTGTTCAAACTGATGCGCGGTCGGATCGACATGGTTGCGATGGACCAGCGCGTCGGGCTCTATCTCGCCCAGCACCTGGGCATAGCCGATCAACTGGGCTATCACCCCACAGCCCTTAGCAGCGGCAAGCTGTATCTCGCCTTCCATCGCTCCGAATCGCTTTTCACGCTGGCCGAAGCATTTGGCCCCGCCTTGCGCGCTTTCAAACAGACGGCCGAATACACCGCCATACTTGAGCGCTACGGACAAAACGCGGTGCCTGGCGGGGTCGACACCTCCCCGCCCTGACCGCCGGGCCAGTGCATTCCTCGCACTTCTCGCCTTTCTGTTATACTCCGCCCTCTTCATCACAGGCCAACCGGGCTCAGGCTTCTCCTGACCGGGCATTGGCCATCACAGGGTTATCTGAATGTCCTTTGCTTCTCTCGGCCTGTCCGACGCGCTGGTGCGCGCCGTGGCAGCCACTGGCTATACCACTCCTACCCCCGTTCAGGCACAGGCCGTACCGGCCGTCCTGGAAGGTCGCGACCTGATGGTCGCCGCGCAGACCGGCACCGGCAAGACCGCTGGCTTCTCTCTGCCCATTCTGGAAAAACTGTTTCCCAACGGCCAGGCTGATGCGACCTATCGCCGCACTCCCAAGCAGATTCGCGTTCTGGTGCTGACACCCACCCGCGAACTCGCCGCACAGGTGCACGCCAGCATCCTGGCCTATGGCAAGGAACTCCCGCTGAAAAGCGCCTGCGTCTTTGGCGGCGTGGGCCCGAATCCGCAGATCCGCGCCATTGCACCGGGGCTGGATATTCTTGTGGCGTGCCCGGGTCGCCTGCTGGATCTGGTCGGCCAGCGTGCCGTCGACCTGTCGAAGGTTGAAACACTGGTGCTCGACGAAGCCGACCGCATGCTCGACATGGGCTTCATTCACGACGTGAAGAAGGTGATCGCGAAGCTGCCGACCAAACGTCAGAGCCTGCTGTTCTCGGCGACATTCTCCAAAGAGATCACCGAGCTGGCCAACCGTCTGCTCGACAATCCGGCGCGCATCGAAGTCACGCCGCCGAACACCACCGTCGAACGCATCGCGCAGAAGGTTTACCGCGTACCGTCCGGCCACAAGCGTGCGCTGGTGGCCCACCTGATTACCCAGGGTGCCTGGGAACAGGTTCTGGTGTTTACCCGCACCAAGCACGGCGCCAACCGCCTGGCCGAGTACCTCGACAAGAACGGCCTGTCTGCCGCTGCGATTCACGGCAACAAGAGCCAGAATGCCCGCACCAAGGCCCTGGCCGACTTCAAGGCAAACGAGCTTCGCGTACTGGTGGCTACCGATATCGCCGCGCGCGGCCTGGACATCGATCAGCTGCCGCACGTGGTCAACTTCGAGCTGCCGAACGTGTCGGAAGACTACGTGCACCGCATCGGTCGTACCGGCCGTGCGGGCCGCAGCGGCGAAGCGGTGTCGCTGGTCAGCCCGGACGAGGAAAAGCTGCTCAAGGCTATCGAACGCATGACCCGCCAGCGCATTGACGAAGGCACGCTCGACGGCTTCGAAGCGCCGGCGCAAGCCGAGCTGAACAGCGATCGTCCGGAGCGCCCGCGAGGCGCCCAGCCCAGCGGCCGCGGTCAGCGCAACGGGAGCGCCAATGCCAACAGCAAAGGCGCAACGGGCGGCCAGAACACAGCCCGCGGCAATCAGCCCCGTCCGGCGCGCAACCGCAGCGAGCCACGGGCAGCCCGCCCGGCGAACGAGCCCTTCGATCGTGTAGCTGAAGAGCGCCGCTTGCAGGCCAACGGCAACAAGGCCGCGCCTGCCAGCACGCCACGTCCCAATGGCCGCTCCAACAACCGGCCACAGCGGGAAAAACCAGCACTGTTCAGCCCACGCTGATCCCCCAGAAAGCCCGGCTCCTGCCGGGCTTTTTCACACTCGCGGGCGTTTGATGCAGCGCACCGGCACCTTTACCCGTGGCAACGGTCTCAGAGGCAATCCGGCCGGTATTCTTCTCGGGACATTCGCTCCCAATGCAGCGGCCTCCTTTCGTCTATGGAGTAGTCGTCATGCCTCGCTATCTGGTATCCGTTTCTGCGGCTGTCACCGCCATCGTTGCTGTACACGTCAATGCCGAATCCATTCGACCGCAGCCCGAGCCGGGTCTGTGGCGTAGTGAAGCGCGCACGTTGATCAATGGTCAGGATCTGATGGCACAGATGCGCGCCGCCCAACAGCAGGCGCTCGAGGGGCTTCCCGCGGAGCAGCGCGCGCAGATGCAGTCGATGCTGGAGAGTCAGGGCGACCCTGGCGTGCAGACCGAATGCATCACCGCGGACCAGGCGGCAAAGATGGCCGACCCCGAAGCCATACTCGCCGAAGCCCGCGAGCAGATGCAGAACTGCGAGATAGAGATTGATCAGGCCAGCGACTCAACGCTGAGCTTTACCGGGCGTTGCGAAGGCAACGAGGGCTTCACTGGAGATATGCAGGGAGAGCTGACCATGGTCAGCTCACGAGAAATGCGCTCGCGGTTCACCGGCAAGGGCGTCTACGAGATGGACGTGGGCGACATGCCGCCGGGGCAGCCGGGGATGGACGGCGGTCCGGTGGAGATCCAGCACAGCGAGACGACCCGCTGGGTTGCCGCGGAATGCGGCGCCGTGCCACCCGTCTCCAGCCGCTGAGCCATAGCGAAGCCCCGGCACGTTGAATTTCATAGCGGCCGGGCAGTCACTGTAGGTATACCTTCTGCCGCAAGACAAAGGAGCCTACCCATGCTCACGCACTGCATACTCAGCGTCGACTACTCGGACGAGTGGGACAAGATCTACGATCATCTACCCCACCTGATCGACCTGTTGGGCATCGAACGACTGACGCTGGTCTACGCTGTCGAGCCGCAGAATCGTCGGCGGCTCGAAGATGACGACGTGGCCATTGACGGCCGGCTACGCCGGCTCGGCGATGACATCTCCGGCAAGCTCGGTGTATCGGTCGCCAGCGACGTGCGCCACGGTTTCCCGGCTTCCGAACTGTCCGCTGCCGCGAGGAAGCATGGCGCAGACGCGATCATCGCCCTGAACCGCAGTCACTCTGCAGGTCGCGCCGCGTTGTTCGGCAACTCCGTCATGCACCTGGTACGCGTCGCCCGAGTGCCGGTGCTGGTCATTCCCTACGACGGCGAACCCAGCCAGCCAAATGCGCCGATCATGCTCGCCAGTGACGGATCCGATGCTTCGCGCAACGCCCAACGCCATTTCGAGCAGCTCGCTCAGAATGCGACCGCCAGCAAGGTGGTATGGGTGAAGGATGACCATGCCGGCGAGGCCGAAGACGAGCGCATGCAGCCCTTTCTGGACGACATGCAGCGCCGCTTCACCAACCTGGAGTCGAAACGGATGTCCGGCGACCCGGCGGACAAGATCAGCTCCTACGCCGACCATGAAGGGGTGGCACTGCTGATCATCGGCAAACGTGGTAATACGCCGATTGCTGAACTGTTGGTCGGCAGCACCGCAGAAGCCGTGGCGCGCACCAGCCATCGTCCGGTGTTGCTGGTACCCTGACGACCCTTCAGCGCCGCAAGCGTCTCGGTTGCTCAGCAAGCCAACGGCACCGATCAGCCTACCGCTGCCGAAGCCAGTCATCCGGCACTTCGGCAGCGTGCTCGTCGAGCAGAGGCGGTGGTCGTCGATAGCTGACCGGAGTACGGGACAACTTGATCGGACTGGCCACCAGCGGCATCTGCCCGGCTTTGCAATGGTCCATCTGAATCAACAATTCGCGGTGTCTGACCTGCGGATCTTCGAATACATCACGCAATGTATTGATCGGTCCGCAAGGCACCCCCGCCTCCTCCAGCGCGGTTATCCATTCAGCCGTGCTGCGAAACACCGTGACCTGACGAATGAGCGGAATCAACTCGGCACGATGAGTCACGCGCGCAGCGTTTGTAGCAAAACGCGGGTCGTCCAGCCATGCTCCACGGTCGGCAACCTGGCAGAAGCGACGGAACTGGGCATCGTTGCCAACGGTGAGGATGAAATCACCATCCGCTGTCGGAAAGTCCTGATAAGGCACGATGTTCGGATGCGCATTGCCCATCCGTCCGGGCGGCTGCCCGGTGGTGAGATAATTCATCGCCTGATTGGCGAGGCAGGCGACCTGGACGTCGAGCAGTGCCAGATCGATATACTGACCCTCCCCACTGCGCTCGCGCTCGGCCAGCGCCGCGAGGATGGCATTGCTCGCATACAGTCCCGTAAGGATGTCGGTGACCGCCACGCCGACCTTGACCGGGCCGGCGCCGGCCTCGTCATCCGCACGCCCGGTGATGCTCATCAATCCACCCAGCGCCTGAATCATGAAGTCATAGCCGGCACGCTGCGCGTATGGGCCGTCCTGACCAAAGCCGGTGATGGAGCAGTAGATAAGGAGCGGGTTGAGTTCGCGCAGCGATGCATAATCGAGCCCGTACGCCGCTAGCCCGCCCACCTTGAAGTTCTCGATCAGCACATCGGCCTGCGCCGCCAGCTCTCGGACCCGTTGCTGTCCGTCAGATTGGGTGATGTCGATCGCGACAGAGCGCTTGTTACGGTTGGCTGAGAGAAAGTATGCGGCCTCGGAGGTGTCCTTGCCCTCTTCGTCCCTAAGATAAGGCGGCCCCCAGGACCGAGTGTCATCACCGGCGCCCGGACGCTCCACCTTGACTACATCTGCTCCAAGATCGCCAAGCAACTGGCCGGCCCAGGGGCCGGCGAGAACGCGAGACATGTCGAGAACTTTGAGGCCTTCTAGTGCGGTAGTCATATGACCCTCCATCAAGCTTCGTAACCGCAGTTAGGTTTCCGGCCAGGCAGCTCCGAAGTATCGCGAAGGTATCGACCTGCCTCGGTCTGGACCGTCGGCGCCCAGGACGGGCGCCGCCGAGCTTACAGGGACGTACTTGCAGCGTGTCCAGCACCGGGGTAGGCCGATACCGCCAGCTCACGCCACGACCCAAACCCACCCAGCTTTGGGTCTAGGAAGCAGAGAGATCCGAAGCGGTCAGGACAGACACGCCGTGAACCCATCCCTGGGGGCTCGAAGGTGCCCGTCCAGGGCGCCTACGGTCTGACCTGACCGCTTCGAATCCTCACCCAGCAGCGCATGCTCTGGACCTTCTTAAAAGCAAAACGGGCTGGTGGTTGCCCAGCCAGCCCGCACACCGATCCGGACGAACTTTAGAAAAACGCCTGCAGACCAGTTTGAGCACGACCCAGGATCAAAGCATGCACGTCGTGGGTACCTTCGTAGGTGTTGACCACCTCCAGGTTCACCACATGACGGATCACGCCGTACTCATCGGAAATACCGTTGCCACCGAGCATGTCCCGCGCGACGCGGGCAATGTCCAGCGCCTTGCCGCAGGAGTTGCGCTTCATGATCGAGGTGATTTCGACCGCTGCGGTGCCCTCGTCCTTCATGCGACCCAAACGCAGGCAGCCCTGCAGTGCCATGGTGATCTCGGTCTGCATGTCGGCGAGTTTCTTCTGTACCAGCTGGGTCTGCGCCAGCGGACGGCCGAACTGCATGCGGTCCATGGTGTACTGACGCGCGGTGTGCCAGCAAAATTCAGCTGCGCCCAGCGCGCCCCAGGAGATACCGTAGCGAGCGGAATTCAGGCAGGTGAAGGGGCCTTTGAGACCAGTCACGCCCGGCATGAGGTTTTCCTCCGGAACGAATACGTCTTCCATGACGATCTCGCCGGTGATGGATGTACGCAGGCCGACCTTGCCCTTGATCGCCGGAGCGCTGAGACCTTCCCAGCCCTTCTCCAGGATGAAGCCGCGAATCACGTCGTCTTCGGTCTTGGCCCAAACCACGAACACGTCGGCGATGGGGCTGTTGGTGATCCACATCTTCGCGCCTTTCAGGCGATAGCCGCCGTCGACCTTGCGCGCGCGGGTGACCATCGAGCCCGGATCGGAGCCATGGTTTGGCTCGGTCAGACCGAAACAGCCGATGAACTCGCCACTGGCCAGCTTGGGCAGGTACTTCTGCTTCTGCTCTTCCGAGCCGAATTCGTTGATCGGCACCATGACCAGCGAAGACTGCACGCTCATCATCGAACGGTAACCGGAATCGACGCGCTCGACTTCACGGGCAATCAGGCCATAGCAGACGTAGTTCAGACCGCTTCCGCCGTATTGCTCGGGGATCGTCGCGCCGAGCAGACCCAGCTCACCCATCTCGCGGAAGATTTCGGCGTCGGTCTGCTCGTTGCGGAACGAGTTGAGCACCCGCGGCATGAGCTTTTCCTGGCAGTAGCTGGCAGCAGAATCGCGCACCATGCGTTCTTCTTCGGTCAGCTGCTGGTCCAGCAACAGCGGATCGGTCCAGTTGAAACTTGCTTTGGATGAGGCCATGGGAACTCCATTGTGTTTGTAGGTCGCCGAAGCGGCGTCTTGAGTGGGATTAAGACTAGTCGGCGGATGGCTAGGCGACAACCGCGTTTTTTTGCGGCTATTGTGCTAATTTGGAACTCCGATACCGCAGCGGCAAGCTTCAAGCTTCAAGCTGAATCGAAGCAAAGACGAGCTCACAGCATGTACACGCGGCTTACAGCTTGTCGCTACCCGCTTGCCGCTGCTCCGGAGGAGCCCCCCATGCGCCGCAAGATCCCCCCGACACAGGCCTTGATCTGCTTTGAGTCTTCAGCACGCCATGAGAGCTTTACCAAGGCCGCAGAAGAGTTATCGCTGACGCAGAGTGCGGTCTGTCGCCAGATTGCCAATCTGGAAGAGTTTCTCGACGTTCAATTGTTCCGACGTACACGGCGTGGCGTAAAGCTGACCGAGGCTGGGCAGACCTATAGCCGACGGGTGGCCAGCCGGCTCGACGCAGTCGAGCGCGATACGCTGTCGGTCATGGGCAATCAGGGCACGGCAACGCTGGAATTGGCGTTGGTGCCCACCTTCGGCACCCAGTGGCTCTTGCCCCGGCTGAGCGGCTTTCTCAAGGCCAATCCGCAGATCACCATCAACCTGACCAACCGCACTCGGCCGTTTCTCTTTGCCGATACCGAATTCGATGCCGCCATCTATTTCGGTGACGGCGACTGGTCGGGGACCGAGGCGCATTTTCTGATGAAGGAATCGCCGGTTCCGGTCTGCAGCCCCGCGCTGATCGCACCCCGCCGCGAGCTGAAACCCGACGAAATCGCCAGGTTGCCATTGCTGCAGCAGACCACGCGACCCTATGCCTGGCGGCAATGGTTCGGCTCACTGGATATGCGGGTCGAGCACGACTTGAATGGAACGCGATTGGAGTTGTTTTCGATGCTTGCACAAGCGGCGACGCATGGAATGGGGGTGGCGCTGATACCGCCGTTTTTGATTCGCAGGGAGCTCGAGAGCGGTCAGTTGATCAATCCCTGCGCGCACAGTTTCGAAAGTGATAACGCGTACTATCTGATGATCCCGGAACGCAAGGCCGAGTCGGCTGCCCTGCTGGTGTTCCGCGACTGGCTGATCGCCGAAGCCGAGGCGTACCTCGACTCCGACAGCCGTTAGCAGCTTACTGGCGAATGCCTTCGACAGACAGCATCAGCTCAACTTCCTGGGAAGCCGGTCCCAGGTCCTTGGTGATGCCGAAGTCCTTGAGCTTGAGCGTAGTGCTGCCCTCGAAGCCGGCGCGGTAGCCGCCCCACGGATCTTCACCCTCGCCGAGAAACTTGGCTTCGAGCACGACCGGCTTGGTCACGCCGTTGAGCGTCAGGTCACCAGTGATGTTCGCGGTTTCGTCGCCGGTCATTTCCACCTTGGTAGATTTGAAGGTAGCCTGCGGATGCTCGTCTGCGCTGAGGAAGTCATCGCTGCGCAGGTGCTTGTCGCGCTCGGCATGGTTGGAATCGACACTGGCAGTCTGAATGGTGACTTGCACGTCGCTCTCGGCCGGCTTGTCTGCGTCCCAGCTGAAGGTGCCGTCGAAATCGTTGAACCGGCCGTAGAGCCAGCTGTAGCCGAGATGACTGATCTTGAAGTTGATGAAGGCGTGCTGGCCTTCCTTGTCGATCACGTAGTCAGCCGCTTGCAGCGAGCCAGACAGCGCCAGCAAACCACCCAATGCCATACCAGCGAACATTTTCTTCATTTCAGTTCTCCTTGCGGTTGCGAAGCCGCATGCCAAGCATGCGGCGCAGTGTGTCGTCTCGATCAATAAAATGATGCTTTAGCGCTCCAAGCGCGTGCAGGGCCGCCAGACCCAGCACGCCCATGGCGAGCCAATAGTGAACTGCACCGGCCCGGTCAGCCTGCTGCGGGATGGTCGTGATCAGCGCCGGCAGTTCAAACCAGCCGAATACGCTGACCGGCTGGCCCTTGGCCGTTGAGATGAGATAGCCACTTGTCAGGATGGCGAACAGCAACAGGTAGAGTAGCGTATGCACAGCACCGGCGAGTCGGACTTCCCAACCCTTGTGATTGGGCAGCCGTGCCGGCTGCCGATTGGCTGCCCGCCAAAGCAGACGCAGTACCAGGATGCCTGCAAGGGTGACGCCTACGCTCTTGTGCCAGAAGGGCGCGCTGCGGTAGTACGCGCTGTAGTAGCCGAGATCGACCATCCACAGGCCGAGTATGGCCAGGCCCACGACGCTGACAGCCACCAGCCAGTGGAGTATTACCGCGACCGCGCCGTAGCGCTCGGAACTGTTGCGTACCTGCATCGAGCCTGTCCAGAAGAATGACAGCTGCGATTCTTGCATCGACGCTGCAACCGGAAAAGCGCAAAAACCGGTTAGCAGCTATCAGCTTTTTCGATAGGTGGATGGCGCTCAGTGAAATAGTCGGCGCAGCTCGGTGCCCGGCTCCACAGCCCGCATGAAGGCCTCGCCCACCAGAAAACCGTAGACCTCGTGGGCAAGCATCAAATCGACATCGGCGCGGTTGAGAATGCCGCTCTCCGTCACCAGCAGGCGATCGGCCGGCACACGCGGCAACAGTTCGAGCGTGGTATCCAGCGTGACGTCGAAGGTATGCAGGTTGCGGTTGTTGATGCCGATCAGGCGGGTGTCCAGACGCAAGGCGCGTTGCAGCTCGTCACCATCATGCACCTCGACCAGTACGTCCAGCCCCTGCTCGGCCGCAACGCTGGCCAGCTCGGCCATCTGGCCGTCCTCCAGCGCGGAGACGATCAGCAAAATGCAGTCTGCCGCCATCGCGCGGGCTTCGACAACCTGATAAGGGTCGACCAGAAAATCCTTGCGTATCACCGGCAGGCTGCAGGCAGCCCTGGCCTGACGGAGAAAATCATCATGACCCTGAAAAAAGTCGACATCGGTCAATACCGACAGGCAGGCCGCACCGCCCTTCTCGTAACTGACAGCGATGTCGGAGGGGACGAAATGCTCGCGCAGTACACCCTTGCTCGGCGAGGCTTTCTTGATCTCGGCGATGACCGCCGGCTTGCGCGCCGCCGCGCGAGCCTGCAGCGCATTGGCGAAACCGCGCACCGGTTCCGCCGCGGCGGCCAGAGCTTCGAGGTCGGACAGACTCACCTGAGCACGGCGCTCGGCTACTTCTTCGAACTTGCGGGCAATGATGTTCTGCAGAATCGTCGGCACGCTCACTGGCTGGCCTCCTCGCGAAAGACGTCGGTAAAGGCCACCAGTTCGCTGAGCTTCTCGCGTGCAAGGCCAGAAAACAGCGCGTCCGAAGCAAGCTCCACGCCTTGCTTGAGCGTCGTCGCCTGGTCGGCAGCGTAGAGGGCTGCGCCCGCATTGAGGATAATCATATCGGCGGCTTTTTCGCCGGCCTCGGTTGCGCGCTTGCCCAATGCATCGCGGATGAGCGCCAGCGAGGCTGCGGGATCGGCCACTTCGAGCCCGATCAGGCTGCGGCTTTTGATACCCAGATCCTCGGGTGTAACGCTGTATTCGGTAATCTCGCCGTTCTTCAACTCGGCGATGTGACTGCTGGTAGCCAGGCTCATCTCATCGAGCCCGTCCTTGGCATGCACGATCAACACATGCCTGCTGCCCAGCCGGCGCAGCACTTCGGCCATGGGTCGGCACAGCTTCTCGCTGAAAACGCCGATCACCTGATGCTCGACGCCAGCCGGATTGGTCATCGGCCCGAGCATGTTGAACAGCGTACGCAAGCCCAGCTCGCGGCGTGGCCCGACCGCATGCTTCATTGCCCCATGGTGCGCCGGTGCAAACATGAAGCCGACACCCACCGCCTCGACACAACGGCCGACCTGCTCAGGCGTGAGGTTGAGATTGACGCCGGCTGCTTCGAGCAGATCGGCGCTGCCGCTTTTGCCCGACACCGCGCGGTTGCCATGTTTGGCGACCCGCCCGCCTGCGGCCGCGACGACCAGCGCCGCAGCGGTCGACACGTTGAAGATGTTGGCGCCGTCACCCCCGGTACCGCAGGTGTCGACAAGCCGATCGACACCGATCTCGACCCGAGACGCCAGCTCGCGCATGACCATCGCAGCACCGGTGATTTCATCGATGCTCTCACTCTTCATGCGCAGTGCCACCAGGAAGCCACCGATCTGCGCATCGGTACACTGGCCGGTCATGATCTGGCGCATGACATCCTGCATTTCATCGGTGGTCAGGTCGATATGCTCGACCACGCGTGCGAGTGCGGTCCTGATATCCATATGCATGCTCCTTAGCTGCGGCGTAGCCCGCCTTCCTGTTTAAGGAAGTTGGCCAGCAGTTCATGACCCTGCTCGGTGAGGATCGACTCGGGGTGAAATTGCACACCCTCGATCATGTACTCGCGGTGGCGAAGCCCCATGATCTCGTCAGGTTCACCGTCTTCTCGCTGAGTCCAGGCGGTGACTTCCAGGCAATCAGGCAGTGTTTCCTGACGCACGACCAGCGAGTGGTAGCGGGTTACGGTCAGCGGGTCCGGCAGATCCTCGAACACGCCCTGGTGGTGGTGATGGACCGGGCTGGTCTTGCCATGCATCACCTGCCGGGCGCGGACGACTTCACCGCCA
The DNA here is from genome assembly GCF_020025155.1 of Halopseudomonas nanhaiensis. Classification (NCBI taxonomy): domain Bacteria; kingdom Pseudomonadati; phylum Pseudomonadota; class Gammaproteobacteria; order Pseudomonadales; family Pseudomonadaceae; genus Pseudomonas; species Pseudomonas nanhaiensis. Next base: position 443,953 of record NZ_CP073751.1, on the reverse strand, counting down.
AAGGCCTGGCCAATACTCTGGTGACCCAGGCAAACACCCAGTATCGGCAGTTTGCCGGCGAAGTGCTTGAGTACCGGCACGGAGACCCCGGCCTCGTTCGGCGTGCAGGGACCGGGAGAAATGACGATACGCTCGGGTTGCAGTGCCTCGATTTGTTCGAGCGTCATTTCGTCGTTTCGAATGACCTTTACCTCTGCGCCCAGCTCGCCCAGGTACTGCACCACGTTGTAGGTGAAGGAATCGTAGTTGTCGATCATCAGCAGCATGTTGCTCTCCTCAGCCCAGACCCTGTTCAGCCATGGTTACCGCGCGGAAGACCGCACGCCCCTTGTTCAGGGTTTCCTCCCACTCGCTGAGCGGGACGGAATCGGCCACCACGCCGGCGCCGGCCTGAATGTGCAGCGTCTGATCCTTGATCACCGCGGTTCGGATGGCGATGGCCGTATCCATGTTGCCGTTCCAGCCCAGATACCCCACCGCCCCGCCATAGACACCGCGCTTGACCGGTTCGATCTCGTCGATGATTTCCATCGCGCGGATCTTCGGCGCGCCGGACAGCGTCCCAGCCGGAAAGGTGGCGCGCAGAACGTCCATCGCGGTCAAGCCCTTGCGCAGCGTTGCCTCGACATTGGAGACGATGTGCATAACGTGCGAATAACGCTCGACCACCATCTTGTCGGTGAGCTTGACGGTGCCGATCTCGGCGACCCGTCCGGCATCATTGCGGCCGAGATCGATCAGCATCAGATGCTCGGCAATCTCCTTGGGATCGGCCAACAGCTCCTGCTCCAATGCCAGATCCTCTTCCTTCGTGCGGCCGCGCTTGCGAGTTCCGGCGATCGGCCGAACCGTGACCACGCCGTCTTCCAGACGCGCGAGAATCTCGGGCGACGAGCCCACCACGTGGTGGTCGTCCAGGTTCAGAAAGAACATGTAGGGCGAGGGATTCAGACAGCGCAGCGCGCGATAGAGATCCAGCGGCGGCGCGGCATAGGGAACGCTCATGCGTTGGGCGAGCACCACCTGCATGACGTCGCCGTCGAGAATGTACTCCTTGATGCGCTCCACGCCAGCCTCGAAACCGGTCTGACCGAAGCCAGAGCGGAAGTCGTCCTCATGTACGTCGCGTGCGGCTGCAACCGGCGGACGCGGGATGCTCTCGCGCAGGCGGATGACCAGCGCATCCAGGCGCAGCTGGGCCTCTTCAAAGGCGCCATCGGCGTTCGGATCGGCATGGGTGATGAGCATCAGTTTGCCGGACAGATTGTCGAACACCAGCACATCGTCCGACACCATGAGCAGGATGTCGGGAGTACCCAGCATGTCCTGCGGTGCCTTTCCGGCGAGTCGCGGCTCGATGTAGCGCACCGTGTCGTATCCGAAGTAACCCACCAGCCCACCGGTAAAACGTGGCAGACCGGGCAGCTCGGCGACGCGGTAGCGTGTCTGAAACTGCTCTATGAAGGCCAGCGGATCGGCGCTCTCATGACGTTCGACCTCGACGCCGTCAGTGGTGACACTGATGGTTTTGCCGGTCACCCGCAGCAGCGTGCGGCAAGGCAGGCCGATGATCGAATACTGACCCCACTTCTCGCCACCCTGCACCGATTCGAGCAGGTAGGAATACGGCGCGTCGGCCAGCTTGAGGTAGGTGGACAGCGGCGTATCCAGGTCGGCCAGCACCTCGCGTACAACAGGTACACGGTTGCAGTCCTGGTCGGCCAGGCGAAGGAATTCGTCTTGGGTCATGATCAGCCTCTCGGGGCAGGTAATTTGTCGCACAAACGAAGAGGCCCGCGCGTCACGCAGGCAGGCAAAATCAGGTACGCCAACGCCAGCGGGCGAGCGCCTTGATCACTCTCATCAGTTTGCGGTTGCTGACAAACACGGCTGATCCATACATTCGGCAGGAATGGCTTGAAAGACTATATGAGCGCGGACAGTGAATCAACCAGCAGGTCGGGGTTTTCCGCGGCTATCGGCTCGCCGTGATTGTAGCCGTAACTGACAGCCACGACCCTGACGCCAGCGGCGCGTGCGGCCAGAATGTCATTGCGTGAATCCCCGATGAACAACGACCGGCCTGCCGCTACGCCAGCATCACGCATGACGTGCAGCAGCGCGCCCGGATCAGGTTTCTGCGTCGCCAGCGTATCGCCGCCGATCAGCCACTCGAAGAAGCCGGCCAGACCGACTTCCTCAAGCAGCGGCCCAACAAAGCGTTGCGGCTTGTTGGTGACCACGGCCATCCGGACCCCCTGGTTACGCAGGTGACCAAGCAGATCGGTCACGCCGGGATACACGCGGGTCAGTTCATGCCCACCACTGTAGGCCTCAAGAAATATCTTCAGCGCGGCGTCAGCCTGCGCATCGTCGACGCTGGCATGGTCGATGGAATTGGCTAGCGCCCTGCGCACCAGCACCGCCGCACCGTTACCCACCCAGTCACGGACCCGCTCGGCGCCGGCCGGAGGTCGACCGAGCCGGCCGAGCATGACGTCCACCGCCGCCGCAAGATCGGGAACCGAATCGACCAGCGTACCGTCCAGGTCGAACATCACCAGGTCCGGCAGCCGACCGCCGCAAAGTCGCAGCAGCGTCTGCATGGCCTAGCGGCTAACCTGCGCCAGCTCGCTTCGCATGGCGTCGATGACTGCCTTGTAATCCGGCTTGCTGAAAATGGCTGAGCCGGCGACAAAGGTGTCGGCGCCGGCCTGGGCGATGTCGCGGATGTTCTTCTCGTTGACGCCACCATCGATCTCAAGGCGGATGTCACGACCGCTGGCATCGATCAGCGCACGCGCCTCGCGCAGCTTCTCCAGCGTCCCGGGAATGAACGTCTGCCCGCCGAAACCGGGATTGACGCTCATCAGCAGAATCATGTCGACCTTGTCCATCACATACTTGAGGCTGTCGAGCGGGGTTGCCGGGTTGAACACCAGGCCGGCCTTGGCACCCCCGTCGCGAATGAGCTGCAGCGAGCGGTCGATGTGATCGCTCGCTTCGGGATGGAAGGTGATGTAGCTGGCACCGGCCTCGAGAAAGTCTCCGATGATGCGGTCAACCGGCCTGACCATCAGATGCACGTCGATTGGCGCCGTGACACCGTACTTGCGCAGCGCGGTGCAAACCATCGGGCCAATGGTGAGGTTCGGCACGTAGTGATTATCCATCACGTCGAAATGCACGATATCGGCACCCGCAGCGAGGACCCGATCGACATCCTCGCCCAGACGGGCAAAGTCGGCGGAGAGAATGGAAGGGGCAATCGCGTAATCGGGCATGACTAACTCCGGACGGGGAACTGAACGCGACTAGTCTACCCGAAGCCATTGCACCCTGCTGTTATACTCCAGCAATACCACCCCAGGAGGTGCGAGGATGCGCCGTCTAATGCTGCTGTTGCTGATCGTTTGCGCGCCTGCGCAGGCCCAGACCCCACCAGCGTCCGATCCGGATCCTGTCACGGCGACCCGCCCCGATCTGCCGCCACGTTCGATCAGCCAGGAACAGGCTCTGCAGCGTCAGATTCCGATGGACGAGCACCGACAGCTCGGCGAAGGCGAGTCGACCTTTCTGGGGTTGTTTCTGCCGGCAGCTCGCCCCGACCCGCTAGGCAGCGTTCTGCTGATCGCCGATGTCGGCGAACACGCCAATTGGCCAGAACTCATCGAACCGGCTCGCGTTCGGCTCAGCGAGACGGGATGGAACACACTCGCAATCGGATTGCCGGACGCGCCGGCGGCATCGATTGGCACTGGCGATGAACACAGCACAGCTCGGCAGGCCCGCTTCGAAGAGCAAGTCGCCGAGCGGCTGAATCTGGGGCTTGCTCTCCTCAACGAGACCGGCGCCACGCCGATTGCGGTGATCGCTCGAGGACAGGCAGGGGTCTGGGTCATGCAGCTGGGCGAGCAACTGTCGTCGGTCGACGCACTGATCACTCACCAGCCACGCAGCACCAACACCGGCACGCGTCTTGAGCCATTACTGGAGCAGTGGGACACGCCCATGCTGGATATCGCCACCAAGGGCGCCCTTGGCCGCAGCGAGTCAGCACGGCAGCGCCAGCTGATCGCGCAGCGCAACGGGCATCAGCATTATCGACAGATTCTGGTCAGCAACCCCGGCAACACAGCACAGACGCAACAGATGCTGATCAAACGCATCGATGGCTGGTTGCGTCAACTGCCTGCGGCTCAGCGGAACCCACGGTAGCGGCGCACTCTCTCGTACGCCTCCTGAATCGCCTGAATTCGCTCGCCAGCCTGCGCCAGCGCGGCCGATGACGCCCCTCGCATCTTGTCGGGGTGATGCCTGCTCAACTGACGGCGATAGGCGCGCTTGATGGTGTCGGCACTGGCATCCAGCTCGACGCCAAGCAGGGCTGCCGCCTCACGGAGATGATCACGACTGGCCATGGGTGGCTTGGCCGTCCGGCCGCGCTGGTGCCGCTGATGCATACGCTGGTGTTCGGCTCGGCCAAGCCCCGCCTGGGAGGACCACTCATCGAGCAGGCTACGCGATCTCTGCCCGAGGCTTCCTGTCACCAACGCCATGCGCCAGCAGCAGTCGATCACTTCTGCTGCACGTGCCGGCTCGCGCCGCCGAAGTCGCTTGAGCCGGGACCCGACCCGCACGGCCGGCTCCTTGCCTCGATTGAAATCACGCATGGCCTTCAGGCGTGCGGGCTCATCAAACCGGTATTGCTGCATGATGTCGCGGGCGAGCTGCAGATGCGTCGGCTCGACTCGGCCCTCGGCTTTCGCCAGCCTGCCGAGACACAGAAACAGCACCTCCTCGAAGCCCGCTTCGCCATTCGCGCCCAAACGGGTGGCCAGATCGCTCCAGCGGCGCAGTCCCCAATGCCGATCGAGCGCGTGGCCCAACACCGCTCCGAGCAGCGCGCCCGGCAGTTCTGCCGACAGGCCACCGATCAGCGTTCCGGCGAGGGTAACCGGCCAGAACATCTCAGGCTTCTCCGGCCAGGCGGCTGGCGTCCTGGAGCCGCTCCGGCGTACCGACATCGATCCAGATGCCGGGGTGATGCTCGCCGCTCACCTGCCCTGCCTCGGCAGCGGCACGCAACAGGGGAGCAAGCGCAAAGGCGCCTGGGCTGCACCCGTCGAACAGCGCCGGGTGAATAACCGAGACACCGCTGAAGGTAAGCCCCTCCGTCTGCATCGGGATCGACACCTGTCCTGCCTGCAGCACGAAGTCGCCATGCAGCTTGTAGGCAGGGTTGTCGACCAGCACCAGATGGGCCAGCTTGCCAGGCGCGAGGTGCAGGGCGCTGAAGTCGAACCGCGTCCAGATATCGCCGTTCACCAGCACAAACGGATCCTTACCCAGCAGCGGCAGGGCACGATGGATACCACCGCCGGTTTCGAGCGGCTCCCCTTCCGGGGACCAGCGTATCCGCACACCGAGATGACGACCGTCTCCCAGCGCCGACTCCAGTTGCTCGCCGAGCCAGGCGTGATTGATCACCAGATCGACGATACCGGCGCGGGCGAGCGCTTCGATATGCCATGCGATCAACGGCTTGCCGGCAACCGGAAGCAGCGGCTTGGGCGTGGTCAGGGTCAGCGGGCGCATGCGCTCCCCCTTTCCTGCCGCGAGGATCATCGCCTTCAAACGTGCAACTCCAGACTGTCGAGCAACCGCTGCAGGGGCGCAAGCCGCGCGTCAGCTGCACACGCTTCGCGCAGGTAGCCGACGAAGCGAGGTGCATCCTGCAGATACCGCGGTTTGCCGTCGCGATAGCGTATACGCGCGAAGATTCCGAGCACCTTGAGATGCCGTTGCGCCGCCATCAATCGGGACTGGTTGAGGAACGCGTCGAAACGATCCGGCACCGGCAGTCCGGCCGTGCGCGCCTGCTCCCAATAGACCTGGGTCCAGGCAACCCTTTCGGCAGGCGGCCAGCTGAAGAAGGCGTCGGCGAAAAGACAGCTGATGTCGTAACTCACGGGACCATACAGGGCGTCCTGAAAATCCAGGACCGCCGGGGTTCCTGTCGTGGCCATCAGATTGCGCGGCATGTAGTCCCGATGGACGAAGACCTTCGGTTCCGCAAGTATGCTTTCAAGCAATACGGCGCAAGCCTGGCTCCACTCGGCCCGCTCGGCTGCACTGAATGGGCGACCCAGGTGGCGCTCGACGAACCACTCCGGAAACAGTTCGAGTTCGCGCCGCAGCACTGCCTCGTCGTATTCCGGGAGTACGCCGGGCCGGCTGGCCAGCTGCCAGGCGATCAACTGATCGATGGCGCTGCGGAACAGACGGTGACGCTCCTCGCTCAGCATGCCGTCCTCCATCGCTTCGAGAAAGGTCCGACTGCCGACGTCCTCGAGCAACAGAAAACCCTGTTCGACATCCGCTGCATAGATGTGCGGTACACGCACGCCCGCCTCGCTCAGAAGCCCGGCGACTTTCACGAACGGACGGGTATCTTCGTGTTCGGGAGGCGCGTCCATGATGATCAGGCTGCGTGCGCCTTCGCCCCAGCGATAGTAGCGACGGAAACTTGCGTCTGCGCTTGCCGCTGTCAATTCGCCGGCACCGGGCGCGCCCCAGCCCTGTTCGGTGAAACTCTTGCGCAGCGCCGGCCCCAACCAGGCCCGAAGCGCCGTTTCTCTTGAATCCATGATGTCACCCCAATCTGGCCGACGCTGGCTCTGGCGCCGCACAATGCTTTATTATCCGTGATCTTTGAACGCAGACGCAGCATGCATGTTGCATTGCGGCCGCACAAGCTGCCGTGAGCCGCACCGACTGGAAGCCCGGATAACTACATAATGGCCTACCGCAAACCTCCGTTCCGCCCTTCGTTCCCCATGTTGCTGGCCAGCGGTTTGCTGCTTGCCCAACCCATGACCAGCCTGGCCGTCGGGCAGGTCGAATGCCGGGCCAGCAAGGACGGATCAGGATGGAGCTGCTCCACACTGGAAACCCCCGCTTCGCTGCCACCGCGTCCGCAACCCGCCACGGCTGCGCCTGCTGCAGTAGCCGAAGAGCAGGTCGACACTACCCGCGCGGACGCGGCTTCGCCGCGCGAAGCCGTTGCTGCATCCGAGTTCGGTGAGCTGGACTGGGTTCCGCGCGACCAGCTGAGCGCTGCCCAGCAAGCGGCAATCGCGCCCTATTGCGGCGGCACCTACGTCGAGCCGCCACGCACCGGGCGCGACGATGACACCCCGTTCGAAGACCTGCCTGTCTACGCCGAGGCCGACAGCAGCCGCTTCGAACAGTCCAATCAGACTGGCACGCTCGAGGGAGACGTTCTGCTCCGCCAGGGGCGGCTGCAGGCACGCGCCAACGAAGCGAGCTTCGACCGGGCCAATGACCTGGTGCGGTTGCAGGACGATGTCCGGCTGCGCGATCAGGGCGTGCTGGTGCTGGGCGACAACGCCAGCATGCGCATCGACACCGGGGAAACCCGTATCGAGGGCGCGCGATACGTCATGCATACCGCGCATGCACGGGGCACAGCCGACACTATCAAGCGACGCGACGATGGCGTGGTGGTACTGACCAACGGCACCTATACGACCTGCGAGCCCGGCGAAAACACCTGGACACTGCGCGCCAAGGATGTCGAGCTCGACCGCGAAAAGGGCTGGGGCGAAGCCAAGCACGTGCGCCTTCATGTCAAGGACGTGCCGGTGCTGTATACCCCGTACCTCTACTTCCCGCTCGATGATCGGCGCCAGTCCGGCCTGCTCACGCCGAGCTATTCGAGCAGCACCGACAGCGGCGCTGAAGTCACGCTGCCGTACTACTTCAACCTGGCACCGAACTACGATGCCACGCTGTATCCGCGCTACATGAGCAAGCGCGGGCTGCTGATGGATGGCGAATTCCGCCACATGAGCGCCGTCAGTTACAGCGAGCTCAACGCTGCGTATCTGGACGACCAGGAATTCGGCACCGACCGGTGGATGTATCGGGCCCGGCACGAGCAGCGACTGAGTCAACGCTGGTACGCCGACCTGGATACCGGCTCGCTCAGCGACCCCTACTACTTTCAGGATCTGAGCACTGCGCTCGAGTCGCGCCCCGAGATCTATATGGACCAGCGCGGTGCGCTGAACTACTTCGGTGACAGCTATACCTTCAGCGCCCGGGTCCATGGCTACGAGCTGGCGACGGTCACTGCGGTGACCCCCTACGAACGCATGCCACAACTGCAGCTGGACGGCGGCAACGCTATCGGCGCCGGTGCGCGCTTCGATTACAGCCTGCAGTACACCAACTTCGACCGGGACCTCAGTGAAGGCACCATCTTCACCGAAAGTGGTGGCGAGTTCGACGACTTCGGCGTGCTGATCCGCAAACCCGACGAGAGCCTGGTCGGTCTGCAGCGCGCAACCGGCCATCGTGTCAGTGCCGTCCCCCGCGTCAGCCTGCCGCTGCGTAGCACCTGGGGCTTCCTCACCCCGTCTGTCAGCGTGCATTCGGTAGCTTATGACCTGAGCTATGACGAGCGTGCCGACGGCTTCGACTACGACCAGGCCGACCGCACTCCGTCGAACACGGTACCGGTGGCGAGCCTGGATACGGGCCTGTATTTCGACCGTCGTACCAGCTGGCTGGGCCGCAGCTTTCGCCAGACGCTCGAGCCACGGGCCTTCTATCTGTACGCGCCGTACCGTGACCAGAGCGACCAGCCGCTGTTCGATACATATGAGAGCACGTTCAGCTACTCCTCGTTGTATCGTGAGGACCGCTTCAGCGGGCGCGACCGCACCGGCGATGCCGATCAGCTTACCCTCGGCACCACCAGCCGGCTGCTCGACGAAGCAGGCCGCGAGCGTGCCCGCGCAAGCCTTGGCCAGATATTCTACTTCCGCGATCGCGACGTACAGCTGCTTGATACTGAAGGCCTGAACGACCCAAGCGACGAGAAATCCTCATCGGCGTACGCTGCAGAGCTGGTCTATCAGATGCATGACGACTGGCGTCTGAGCAGCAACCTCCTCTGGGATCCGGACGACAGCGACAGCAATGCCGGGGACATCCGTGTAAACTACCAGCCGGAGCCCCGCAAGATCATCAACGTGGGCTATCGCTACCGTAACGAGCTGAACACATTCGACTCGCTTACCGGTACCTACTTCCGCGACCCCAACCGTCGCATCGACCAGTCCGACCTGTCGTTCATGTGGCCGATCAATCCCCAGTGGAGCGTCATCGGTCGTTGGCAGCATGACCTGGCGGACAACCGAACGCTGGAAGCGCTTGGCGGCTTCGAGTACGACAGCTGCTGCTGGAAGCTGCGCTTCATCAATCGTTACTGGGTCGACTACAACGAATACGAGTCGGTCGCCACCGATGAAGGCAATCGCGGCATATTCCTGCAGATCGTGCTCAAGGGTCTGGGCAATGTCACCGGCAACCGTGTAGAAAGTCTTCTCGACGAAGGCATCCCGGGTTACAGAGAGCGTGAAAACAATGCGTTTTAAGCTTCACACAACACTCGTCGGCCTCTGCGCCGGCCTGTTCTTCAGCACCCTCGCCCAGGCGCAGGTGCAACAGCTCGATCGCGTTGCCGCGATCGTCGAAAACGACGTCGTCATGATGAGTCAGGTCGAGTCGAGGATGGCCGAGGTCCGCCAGCAGCTCAGCGCACGGGGCGAAGCGGTGCCCGCGGACTCGCTGTTGCGCGAGCAGGTTCTCGATCGACTGGTGCTGGAAAGCATTCAGCTGCAGATGGCCGAGCGTGCCGGCCTGCAGATCGACGAGGCCAGCCTCAACCAGACCATGGAACAGCTCGCGCAGCGCAATAACGTGACCCTGCCGCAGTTTCGCGCCGCGCTCGAGCGCGACGGCATCAGCTATAACGAAGCCCGTGAGCAGATTCGTCGCGAGATGCTGATCAACCGGGTACGCCAGCGCCGAGTGGCCGAGCGCATTCAGGTGACCGATCAGGAAGTACGCAACTTTCTCAGCTCGGAAGTCGGCCAGTATCAGACGTCTGCTGATTACCGACTGGCCATGATCGTGCTGCCGCTGGCGGAAAACGCCGACTCGGCGCAAGCTCAGCGCCGTGCCGAGCAGGCTCAGGCCATCTATCAGGAACTGCAGAGCGGCGCCGACTTCAAAGGCGTGGCCAGTCGCCGCTCGGCCTCCGACAGCTCTCTGGAAAGTGGCGAACTGGGCTGGCGCAAGGCCGCACAGTTGCCTGGGCCGTTCGCCGAGGCAGTCGACCGGCTGGACGTGGGTGGCGTCACGCAGCCACTGCGTTCCCCGGCTGGCTTTCACATCATGCAGCTGCTTGAACGCCGTGGTGGTGATAACCAGATGGTCACCGAATTCAGCGTGCGCCATATTCTGATCAAGCCCAGCGAAATCCGCAGCGAATCAGAGGCTGCTCAGCTTGCCCAGCGCCTCTACCAGCGTATAGAGAACGGCGAGTCGTTTGCCACGCTGGCACGTTCGTTTTCCGAAGACCCCGGCTCGGCATTGAACGGCGGCTCGCTGAACTGGGTAACCCCGGATACCATGGTCCCCGAGTTCCGCGATGTGATGACCACCATCCCCGAAGGCCAGGTGTCGCGCCCGTTTCAGACGCAATTCGGCTGGCACATCCTTCAGGTGGAAGGCCAGCGCGAGGTCGACATGACCGATGACATGCGCAAGCAGCAGGCGACCAACCTGCTACAGAACCGCAAGTACGAACAGGAACTGCAGACCTGGCTGCTGGAAATTCGCGACGAAGCCTACGTCGAGAAAAAGATCTAGTGGCTGCTTCGGTAATCGCCCTGACTGCCGGCGAGCCTGCCGGCATCGGGCCGGAACTCTGTTTGATGCTGGCGGCGCAACCCTGCCGTCACCGCCGAGTGGTGATTGCCGATCCCGACCTGCTCGCCGAACGCGCCGAGCTGCTCGGAATCGATGTCCAGCTGCAACAGTACGACCCGTCCCGGCCTGCATCGGCGCAAGCGGCAGGCGTTCTCGAGGTCTTGCCAGTGCATCTGGCCCGACCCAGCAAACCGGGCGTGCTGGATACCGCCAATGCCGCCTACGTGCTGGAGACCCTCCGCGAAGCCGGCGCCGGCTGCCTGGCTAAACGCTTCGCCGCGGTGGTGACTGCGCCGGTTCACAAGGGCATCATCAACGACGCCGGGGTAGCCTTTTCGGGGCATACCGAATTCTTCGCCGAGCTCACCGGCACCGCACAGGTGGTGATGATGCTGGCGTGTCCCGGCTTGCGCGTGGCGCTGGCCACAACCCACCTGCCGCTGCGCGCGGTGCCTGATGCGATTACCCCCGCCCTCCTTGAGCGGGTCATACGCATTACCCATGCCGACCTGAAGGCCCGTTTCGGCCTGAGTTCACCGCGCATTCTGGTGTGCGGGCTGAATCCGCATGCAGGCGAAGGCGGTCATCTGGGGCGAGAGGAGATCGACGTCATCATTCCGGTAATAGAGCGTCTGCGCGGCGAAGGCCTGCAATTGCAGGGGCCGCTCCCCGCCGACACCCTGTTCACCCCGCGCCACCTCGACCACGCCGATGCGGTCCTGGCGATGTATCACGATCAGGGTCTTCCGGTTCTCAAGCACAAGGGCTTCGGCGCGGCCGTGAACATCACCCTGGGCTTGCCGATCATCCGCACGTCGGTGGACCACGGCACCGCGCTGGACCTTGCAGGCACCGGCCGCGCCGATCCCGGCAGTCTGCAGGTAGCGCTGGACACTGCCATCGACATGATCGAAGCCGGAGGTGCTGCTTGAGCCAGTTCGCTCCACACCGGGCGCGCAAGCGATTCGGCCAGAACTTTCTGCACGACGCCGGCGTAATCAATCGCATCCATCGGGCAATCGCACCACGCGAAGGCCAGCATGTCGTCGAAATCGGTCCGGGTCAGGGCGCGATCACCGAGGGGCTGCTGGCCAGCGGAGCGCGGTTGGATGTGGTGGAGCTGGATCACGACCTGCACCCGATTCTGCTGTCGCGATTCGGTCATCTGCGCAACTTCGCGCTGCACAAGGGCGATGCACTGAAGTTCGACTTTGCCAGCCTCGCCGACGGGCAGCGGCTGCGGATTGTCGGCAATCTGCCGTACAACATATCGACCCCGCTGATGTTTCATCTTCTCGACCAGGCTCACTGCGTCGAAGACATGCATTTCATGCTGCAGAAGGAGGTGGTTCAACGCCTCGCTGCCGGGCCGGGGAGCTCTCACTACGGCCGGCTGGGAATCATGGTTCAGTATCATTGTCAGGTTGAACATCTGTTCGACGTCGGCCCGGGGGCCTTCAGTCCGGCACCCAAAGTCGACTCGGCGATCGTGCGGCTGACGCCTCATGCCACGCTGCCCTTCCCGGCGGACGAGCCGGAGATGCTTGAGCGCGTGGTCAGGGAAGCGTTCAACCAGCGACGCAAGACCCTGCGCAATACGCTCAAGCCATTGCTGGACGCCGACGGCATCGCCGCGGAGGGTCTCGATCCGATGCTGCGTCCCGAACAGGTTGATCTGGCCGGCTTCGTCCGCCTCGCCAACCGCCTGGCACGCCAGGCTCCACCCGACGGAGGCCCAGCATGACCGCATCGAGCACCTATACTGTCGCTATCAGCGTGCAGACTCGTTTCCTGCGCGAGCAGTCCGACCCCGAAGCCAACCGCTTCGCCTTTGCCTATACCATCAGTATCCGAAACGATGGGTCGGTCGCCACACAGCTGCTGGATCGGCAGTGGACGATTCATGACGGCAACAACAAGATTCAGCAGGTGGAAGGGCCCGGCGTCGTCGGCGAGCAGCCGGTCATCGAACCCGGCGCAACCCACACCTACAGCAGCGGCTGCCTGCTCGAAACACCGGTCGGCACCATGCAGGGCAGCTACGGCATGCGCGCGGCAGACGGTCACGAGTACCGGGTACCGGTGCCTCTCTTTCGATTGGCCAAGCCCAACGCTCTGAACTGAATCGAACACAGGGCCTTAGCATGACCACCTATGCCGTTGGCGACCTGCATGGTTGCCTGAAGCCACTCAAATGCCTGCTCAGCGACGTGGATTTCAATCCGTCGCGCGACGTGCTGTGGTCGGTCGGTGATCTGATCAATCGCGGGCCGGACTCGCTGGAGACGCTGCGCTTCATCAAGGGGCTCGACAATGCCTGTATAGCGCTGCTCGGCAATCACGACCTGCACCTGCTCGCTGCGTCGCGGGACGCTGCCGTACTGCGAAAATCCGATACGTTGCTGCCGATCCTGAAGGCGCCGGACCGGGAAGGGTTGCTGGCGAGTCTGTTCCAGCTGCCGCTGGCGCATTACGATTCGCGCCTCGACTGCCTGATGACCCATGCCGGCGTGCCGCCGGTCTGGTCCGTCAAGCAGACACTCAAGCGTGCGGCAGAAGTCGAAGCGGTCCTGCGCGACGAGGCCCGTCGCGGGGAGTTTCTCGACCAGATGTACGGGAATGAGCCGGCGCGCTGGAAGCCGTCGCTGACGGGTATGGACAGGTTGCGAACCATCACCAACTACCTGACCCGAATGCGCTTCTGCAAGGCTGACGGCACGCTCGACCTGAAGTCCAAGGAGTCCGTCGATTCGGCACCAAAAGGCTTTGCCCCCTGGTTCAGCCATCCGCGCAAGGACCCGCAGACCCAGCTGGTCTTCGGTCATTGGGCGGCGCTCGGCGGCGTGTCCGGGGTCTCGGGCGTACATGCTCTGGACAGCGGCTGCGTCTGGGGCAACAGCCTGACATTGATGAACCTGGAGACCGGTGAACGCCACACCTGCAGCTGCGGAGACAATCATGAGTGACTTCAAACGCATCGACCCCGACACTGCTGCCGCCCTTATGCAGCGAGGCGCCACGGTGGTGGACATCCGCGATCCGCAGAGTTTCGACGCGGGCCACATCGTGACAGCCCGGAGGCTGGATAACGACAGCCTGCCCGGCTTCGTCGCCAGCGCCGAACGTCAGACGCCGCTGGTGGTGTGCTGTTATCACGGCAACTCCAGTCAGCCTGCCGCTGCGTATCTGGCCAGCCTTGGCTTTGCTGAAGTGTACAGCCTGGATGGCGGCTTCGAGCTCTGGCGACAGGCTTATCCTACGCAAATCTCGCGTAACGACTCCTGACATCCCCCGTCACAACCCGCGCAAAACTTTTTTCCTCAGACCGCTGTCAGCCGCGATCAAAAGGACTATTCTGGACTCAAGGCTAAATCATTAAGTGAAGGCCGGTCTGCCGGCTTCCGATAAAAAGGAGGCTTGCCGGACACGGGGCCAGCTCGCTGACCCGGTCACTCCGACAGTCTCCCCGATGTGCCCGTTTCGAGGTGGTATTGGGGGATTCACGCATCACCATATGCCGTCGCCCTGTACAGCGTCAGGCGGGCCTCTGCCCGGGAGCCACGGACCTCATCCAGGCAACAGCGAGGTCGTGCCATGAGCATATTCAGCCATTTCCAGAACCGCTTCGAGACTACCCGGCAGGAAGAATATTCCCTGCAGGAGTATCTGGAGCTCTGCAAATCCGACCCAACGACATACGCCTCTGCCGCAGAGCGCCTGCTGATGGCGATCGGCGAACCAGAGGTTATCGACACCTCGCTCGACCCTCGGCTCTCGCGCATTTTTTCCAACAAGGTCATCAAACGCTACCCGGCCTTTGCCGACTTCCATGGCATGGAGGATGCGATAGAGCACATCGTGTCGTATTTCCGCCATGCTGCGCAGGGCCTGGAGGAAAAGAAACAGATTCTCTATCTGCTCGGACCGGTCGGTGGCGGCAAGTCGTCGCTGGCCGAGAAGCTCAAGGCGCTCATGCAGCAGATCCCCTTTTATGCGATCAAGGACTCCCCGGTCTTCGAGTCTCCGCTTGGGCTGTTCAACGCCACCGAAGATGGCGCCATTCTGGAGGAGGACTACGGCATTCCGCGGCGCTACGTGAACAGCATCATGTCGCCCTGGGCGGTCAAGCGGCTGCACGAGTTCAACGGCGACATCAGCAAGTTCCGGGTGGTCAAGCTCTACCCGTCCATCCTCCAGCAGATCGCGATCGCCAAGACCGAGCCTGGTGATGAGAACAACCAGGATATCTCCGCCCTGGTCGGCAAGGTGGATATCCGCAAGCTCGAAGACTTTCCGCAGAACGATCCGGATGCCTACAGTTATTCCGGTGCGCTGTGCCGCGCCAACCAGGGCCTGATGGAATTCGTCGAGATGTTCAAGGCGCCGATCAAGGTGCTGCATCCGCTGCTGACAGCTACCCAGGAGGGCAATTACAACAGCACCGAGGGCATGGGCGCGATCCCGTTCAACGGCGTATTGCTGGCTCACTCCAACGAGTCGGAGTGGCACACCTTCCGCAACAACAAGAACAACGAAGCCTTCATCGACCGTATCTACATCGTCAAGGTGCCGTACTGCCTGCGCGTGAGCGACGAGATCCAGATCTATCAGAAGCTGCTCACCAACAGCTCCCTGGCGCACGCTCACTGCGCGCCGGACACGCTGAAAATGCTCGCCCAGTTCACCGTCCTGTCGCGCCTGAAGGAGCCGGAGAACTCCAATGTCTACTCGAAGATGCGCATCTACGACGGCGAGAACCTCAAGGACACCGACCCCAAGGCCAAGTCAATTCAGGAATACCGGGATTCGGCTGGGGTCGACGAGGGCATGAATGGCCTGTCGACCCGCTTTGCCTTCAAGATCCTGTCGAAGGTGTTCAACTACGACCACAGCGAAGTCGCCGCCAACCCGGTGCACCTGCTCTACGTACTCGAGCAGCAGATCGAACAGGAGCAGTTCCCCAATGAGGTGAGCGAGCGCTATCTGCGTTATCTGAAGGAATATCTCGCGCCGCGCTATGTCGACTTCATCGGCAAGGAGATTCAGACCGCGTACCTGGAGTCCTACAGCGAGTACGGGCAGAACATCTTCGATCGCTACGTGATGTACGCAGACTTCTGGATCCAGGATCAGGAGTACCGCGACCCGGATACCGGCGAGATTCTCAATCGCGCAGCGCTCAACGAGGAACTGGAGAAGATCGAAAAACCAGCCGGCATCAGCAACCCCAAGGACTTCCGCAACGAGATCGTCAACTTCGTGCTCCGCGCCCGTGCGCAGAACAACGGCAAGAACCCGAGCTGGCTTTCCTACGAGAAGCTGCGCGTGGTGATCGAGAAGAAGATGTTCTCCAATACCGAGGATCTGCTCCCGGTCATCAGTTTCAACGCCAAGGCCTCGAAGGAGGATCAAAAGAAACACGGCGACTTCGTCACCCGGATGGTCGAGCGCGGCTATACCGAAAAACAGGTCCGCCTGCTTTCGGAATGGTATCTGCGCGTACGCAAGGCGCAGTAAGACCAAAAGCCGCTTAAGGCTGGAAGCTGGAAGGCTGGCATGCGGAACGGACCTGTGTCGTTCAGCTCCAGCCCCCAGCCTTCAGCCCAGCCCGGAGGGCTTGTGTTTATGAGTTACGTGATTGATCGTCGCCTCAATGGCAAGAACAAGAGCACGGTGAATCGGCAGCGATTCCTCCGGCGTTACAAGGCGCATATCAAGAAGGCGGTCGAGGAGGCGGTTGGACGTCGCTCGATTACCGATATAGAGCACGGCGAGCAGATCAGCATCCCCGGCCGGGATATCGATGAACCGATTTTCCACCATGGTCAGGGCGGCCGGCAGACCCGCGTGCATCCGGGCAATCGTGAATTCACCACCGGCGATCAGATCGAACGCCCGCAGGGCGGGGGCGGTGGCCAGGGCGGTCAGCAAGCGAGCGACAGCGGCGAAGGCATCGACGAGTTCGTATTCCAGATAACCCAGGAAGAGTTTCTCGACTTCATGTTCGAGGACCTGGCCCTGCCCAATCTGGTCAAGCGCCATATCACCGGTACCGACACCTTCAAACCGGTTCGTGCGGGTATCAGCGCACAGGGCAATCCGTCGCGAATCAATATCGTGCGCTCGATGCGTTCGGCGCACGCCCGGCGCATCGCGCTGACCGGCGGCAGCCGCTCGCGTCTGCGCGCGGCCATTCAGGAGCTGGAGCTGTTGCGCCAGAACCAGCCTGACAACCTGACCGACATCCGTACCCTCGAAGAAGAGATCGAGCAGCTTCGGCGCCGCATCGATCGCATCCCGTTTCTGGATACCTTTGATCTGCGCTACAACCTGATCACCAAGCAGCCCAACCCCAGCTCCAAGGCGGTGATGTTCTGTCTCATGGATGTATCCGGATCGATGACCCAGGCCACCAAGGATCTGGCCAAGCGTTTCTACATCCTGCTGTACATGTTCCTGCGGCGGAACTACGAGCGCATCGAGGTCGTATTCATCCGCCACCACACCAGCGCCAAGGAAGTGGATGAGGAGGAGTTCTTCTACTCGCGCGAAACCGGTGGAACCATCGTATCCAGCGCCCTGCGTCTCACGCAGGAAATTGTCGAGGCACGGTATTCGCCCAACGAATGGAATATCTACTGCGCGCAGGCATCGGACGGGGACAACTGGAACGATGACTCACCGATCTGTCGCGAGTTGCTGATACGCCAGCTGATGCCGGCCATGCAGTACTACTGTTATGTGGAGATCACCCCGCGCGAGCATCAGGCGCTCTGGTACGAGTACGAACAGGTCGCCGAGCACTACCCGGAAAGTTTTGCCCAGCAACAGATCGTCGACGCCGGTGACATCTACCCGGTGTTTCGCAAGCTGTTCCAGAAGAGGATGGCCACATGACACGCCAACCCATATCGACTGGCTCGGAGTGGACTTTCGATCTGATACGCGAGTATGACCGCGAGATCGGACGCATTGCGCGTGACGTCTACGGCCTGGACACCTATCCCAACCAGATAGAAGTGATCACCGCCGAGCAGATGATGGACGCCTACGCCTCGGTAGGCATGCCGCTGGGGTATCACCACTGGTCGTACGGCAAGCACTTCCTGCATACCGAAAAGAATTACAAGCGCGGACAGATGGGGCTGGCCTACGAGATCGTCATCAATTCCGATCCCTGCATTGCCTACCTCATGGAAGAGAACACCATGACCATGCAGGCGTTGGTGATTGCCCATGCCTGCTATGGCCATAACTCCTTCTTCAAGGGCAACTACCTGTTTCGTACCTGGACCGACGCCAGCGCCATCATCGACTACCTGGTGTTTGCCAAGCAGTACATCATGCAATGCGAGGAGCGCCATGGCATCGACGCCGTCGAGGATCTGCTCGATTCCTGCCATGCGCTGATGAACTACGGGGTGGATCGATACAAGCGCCCCTACCCCATCTCTGCCGCAGAGGAGCGCCGCCGGCAGCGCGAGCGCGAGGAACACATGCAGCGGCAGGTCAACGATCTGTGGCGGACGATTCCTGTCATGCATTCGCATGAGAGCAAACACCATGAAGAGGCACGCTACCCGGCCGAGCCCCAGGAGAACCTGCTGTACTTCATCGAGAAGAACGCCCCGCTGCTGGAATCCTGGCAGCGAGAAGTCGTGCGCATCGTGCGCAAGATTGCCCAGTATTTCTATCCGCAGCGTCAGACTCAGGTGATGAACGAGGGCTGGGCGACGTTCTGGCACTACACCCTGCTCAACCACCTGTACGATGAGGGCAAGGTGACCGATGGCTTCATGATGGAGTTTCTGCAATCCCATACCAGCGTGATCTATCAGCCGCCCTTCGACAGCAAGTGGTACAGCGGGATCAACCCCTACGCGCTGGGCTTCGCGATGATGCAGGACATTCGCAGGATCTGTGAACAGCCCACCGAGGAAGATCGCCGCTGGTTCCCGGACATCGCCGGCAGCGACTGGCTGGAAACCATCAAGTTCGCCATGCGCACCTTCAAGGATGAAAGCTTCATCCTGCAGTTTCTCTCGCCGAAGGTCATTCGGGACCTCAAGCTGTTTGCTGTCGTGGACGACGATCGCCGGGACCATCTGGAGATCGCCGCGATTCATGATGACGAAGGCTACCGCGCCGTACGTCAGCATCTGGCAGCGCAATACAATCTGGGCAACCGGGAACCTAACATCCAGGTGTGGGAGGTCGACCGCCGCGGCGATCGCTCGCTGACGCTTCGCCATCAACGGCATGAAGGCAAGCCGCTGGGGGAATCGACGGCGGAAATGATGAAACACCTGCACCGCCTGTGGGGCTTCGATATTCATCTGGAAAGCGTCGAGGGTGAACGGGTCGTAGACGAAGTGCATATACCACCCCGCCCCACGCGCGAAGAGGGACGCCTGCCCCGCTTCGACCTCAACATCCCGCCGATCTGATCAGTCCCGCGGCCGAACCAGCGCGGACGCTGGTCCGGCCGCGGCAAATCACTTAAAGTCGCGCCATGACTGAATCCTTCAAACGCTATCTCGTGGGCGGAGCGGTGCGCGACCAGCTGCTCGGGCGGCCGGTGACGGAGCGCGACTGGGTGGTGGTCGGCGCCACGCCTGAAGACATGACCGCAGCCGGATACCGACCGGTCGGCCAGGGTTTCCCGGTGTTCATCGACCCCGCGACCGGCGAGGAGTACGCCCTCGCTCGCACCGAGCGCAAGAGCGGCCGCGGCTACGGCGGCTTCGTTTTCCACACCAGCCCGGACGTGACCCTGGAACAGGATCTTATCCGCCGAGACCTGACAATCAACGCCATGGCCTTGGCCGACGACGGCAGCATCATAGATCCTTACGGTGGGCAGCCAGACCTGCAGCGCCGGCTGCTGCGACATGTCTCCCCCGCCTTCGGTGAGGACCCCCTGCGCGTGCTGCGCGTGGCGCGGTTCGCTGCCCGCTACGCCGACCTGGGCTTTCGTGTCGCCGATGAAACACTGCAGATGATGCGCGGCATTGCCGAGTCGGGTGAACTGCAGGCACTGACACCGGAGCGCAGCTGGAAGGAGATCAGCCGAGCTTTGATGGAAGCCCGGCCGGACGCGTTCTTCGAGACGCTGGGCAATTGCGGCAGTCTCCCGCAGGTGTTTCCAGAACTGCAGCGTGATCGGCCGGAGGAAGACCTTCTGGCAACGCTGAAAAAGGCAGCCGAGCTTGACCTCCCGCTACCGGCACGTTGGGCCTGTCTGCTGGAGAATCTGGCAGGCTGTTCCGACGGCGACCGCTGCCAGCGGGAAGATGTGACACGCGTTGCAGCGGCAAATCGACGCTTCAAGGTGCCACGCGACTGTCAGGACCTGGCGCTGCTGACCGCCCGCTTCCAACCGTGTTGCATCGAGGCGCAGAACCTGCCCGCGCTCGAGCTGCTCGAGCTGTTCAAGGCCTTCGATATTTACCGGCGCCCTGAACGGTTCGAGCAGTTTCTGGGCAGCTGCCAGGCCATCCAGCGCAGCGACGGGCAGGCCGGGACGCACTACCTGCGACAGGCCGTCGAGACGGCCAGAGGCGTGGGGGTGGACGCGTTGTTAAAACAGGGATTGAACGGCGCAGAACTCGGCGAGGCCTTGCAGAACCAGAGACTCCAGGCGCTGAAGGCTCACCAGCAGCACTTCAGCCAATAGCAGACTCTAGCGAACCGTTCTAAGTCTGGGACGAAACGTTTCAATCAGTGCGGGATCGGTAAGCGGCTTACCCCGCCAGGCAAATGCAACCGGCCACAATGACTGCTGGCCCTCCCAGCTGTTCCACAGGCACGAAACGTCAACCGAGTCCGACGGCAGGGTCAGCGTGGGCGCCAGGAGAGCCAACGGCCAGAGCACGAACGCATTTCGCCGGACCTCAGCGCGCGGCAGCGCGATGCCCTCATGCGTCCCGCTCAACTCGCCGTAGACCAGCACATCGATGTCCAGCGTGATGCGCCCGGCCACGCGGCCTTCGCGACGGCCGCAGGCTGCTTCGATGGCCTTCAGAGCAGCGCTCAGATCGGCAAGGGTCAGATGCGTCTGCGCGCCGACCACCATGTTGAAAAAGCGCTGGCCAAGCATCCCGACCGCATCGCTTTCGAACACCGGCGAGCACTCGAGCTGGCCAAGCAGTTGCTCGAGCGCGTCCAGGCCGCGAGACAGATAATGCTCGCGCTCGACGTTGGTCCCGAGTCCGAGATAGATGACGGTCACGGCTGCTTGCGACCACGCTCGATCAGCACGCCAACGCCGCCCAGAGCCGCCGGAACGGCGCCCGGCTTGGTCAGGCGCAGCCGCAGCCACGGCACCTCGAACTCGGCCATGATCAGCGCAGCCAGCCGGTCGGCAAAGGTTTCCACCAGAGCGAACCCGCTGTCATGGGCGAACGCGGTGATCCGCTGACTGATGGCGGCATAGTCCAGCGTTGCCGACAGATCGTCGTCGGCAGCGGCGCGGCGCATGTCCCAGCCCATTTCCAGATCGACGATCAACCGCTGCGGTGCAACCCGCTCCCAGTCGTACACGCCAATGACCGACTCGACCGCCAACCCGTTGATGAATACCTGATCCACTCGCGCCCCGCTGTTCGTCTACAATCTGGTTTTCGCCATGACCCGAGCCGATGTCTGCCGACCTCATCCTCATGATCTGCGCTGCCTACCTGCTTGGTTCGGTGTCGTTCGCCGTGCTGCTAAGCAGGCTGGGACGGCTTCCGGATCCGCGCCAGGCGGGCTCGCGCAATCCGGGTGCCAGCAACATGCTCCGTCTCGGCCATCGGCCGCTGGCCCTTGCGACACTCATCGGCGACTGGGGCAAGGGCGCTTTCGCCGTATGGTTGGCGGCGCACCTGGACATCCCACCCTCACAGCAGGCCTGGGTCGCCCTGGCCGCCATCGTCGGCCATATTCTGCCGGTTTTCCATCAGTTTCGTGGCGGCAAGGGTGTCGCCACTGCCGGGGGCGCACTGATGATGCTGTCCTGGCCGGCAACGCTTATCGCCGCCGTGCTCTGGCTGGCCTCGTTCTGGTTCAGGCGCATCGCCTCGCTGGCGTCGCTCGCGGCCTGCGCCGGACTGCTGCCCTGGTTCGCGTGGCAGCAGCCCGAGTTGCTGTTGCCAGTCATGCTCATGGTCGTACTGATCCTGCTGCGCCACCGGTTGAATATAGGCCGTCTGCTGAGCGGCACGGAAAACGACTTCCGACGCTAGCCGGCTGCCGGTGTGATCGGCGGTAGCTGCTCCATGGGCCAGCGCGCCCGGGCCTCGATGCCGGCCTCGTCGCGCTGGCCCGCCAGCAGGCGCTGGCATCCGGCGTAGGCGATCATCGCCCCGTTGTCGGTACAGAACGCTGGCCGGGCATAGAAAAGCTCGCCCTTCAGGCCGATCGCCATTCGTTCCAGCGACGCGCGCAGACGGCTATTGGCACTGACCCCCCCGGCGATGACCAGACGTTGGAGCCCGGTAGCCTTAAGCGCGCGGCGACACTTGATGGTCAGCGTTTCCACCACCGCGTGCTCGAAGCCCAGTGCAATATCGCACCGTGTCTGCTGGTCCATGTCCGGTCCCCCCGCCTGCTGCCACGCGTTGAGTACCGATGTCTTCAAACCGCTGAAGCTGAAGTCCAGGCCCGGGCGGTCGGTCATCGGCCGTGGAAAGACAAAGCGACCCTGCGCGCCGGATTGCGCCAGCCGGGCGATTTCCGGCCCACCCGGGTAAGGTAACCCCATCAGCTTGGCGGTCTTGTCGAAGGCTTCGCCGGCCGCATCATCGAGGGATTCACCCAGCAGCTGATAACGACCGATACCGTCCACGCGTACCAGCTGCGTATGGCCACCGGAGACCAACAGAGCGACGAACGGAAACGCCGGAGGCCGTTCCTCAAGCATTGGCGCAAGCAGGTGTCCTTCCATGTGGTGCACGCCAAGAGCCGGCACGCCCCAGCCAAACGCAAGTGCCTTCGCGCACGCACCACCGACCAGCAGTGCGCCAACCAGCCCGGGACCGGCCGTGTAGGCAACGCCGTCGACATCGCCTTCGGCCACGCCAGCCCGCGCGAACACTTCGCGCATCAGCGGAACCAGGCGCTTCACGTGATCCCGCGACGCCAGCTCGGGTACCACGCCACCGTATATCCGGTGCAGATCGATCTGGCTGAACAACGCGTCCGCCAGCAAGCCTCGCTCGCTGTCATACAGCGCCACACCGGTCTCATCGCAGGATGTTTCTATTCCAAGAATGCGCATCGTCCGCCTGCCCAGCCGTCATCTTCAGGTAACATGGCGCGCATGATAATCAGACCGGCCGCATGCGGCTAGTTTTTAACCATGAAGACTTTGCATTTCTCGAATTTAGGCGGTAACATCCGCTCCCCTGAAATGCACTTGCTACTGGCCAAGCCGGTAGCCACATGACTCACAGATTTGAGAAAGGTACGAAATGCCTGCCGTCAAAGTAAAAGAGAACGAACCCTTCGACGTCGCACTGCGCCGCTTCAAGCGCTCCTGCGAGAAAGCCGGTGTACTCGCTGAAGTCCGCCGCCGCGAGTTTTACGAAAAGCCGACTACCGAGCGCAAGCGCAAGGCAGCTGCTGCCGTCAAGCGTCACGCCAAGAAGCTGCAGCGCGAAAACCGCCGCCGCGAGCGTCTGTACTGAGTTACAGCTGTCTGCCGGGCCTGAAACAGGCCCGCTGAATCGGCGTGGGTGGACCACCCCCCGATACGACGCAGTCAATTTTGCTGAACGCACTTCTCCGGCCATCCTGCACAAGGATACGGCTGGTTTTTTGCGTTGCCGTGAGATAGTGTCCGATCCAATCGCTCGACGCCAGCGGACCGGCGTCTCTTTAGCTTTTTCAGGGCAACAGGCATGGCTGGGCTGATTCCACAGGGCTTTATCGACGATCTGCTGGGCCGCTCGGATATCGTCGAGGTCGTTGGCTCAAGGCTGAAGCTGAAGAAGACCGGCAAGAACTTTTCCGCGCTGTGCCCGTTCCATAACGAGAAATCGCCCTCTTTCAGCGTCAGTCCGGACAAGCAGTTCTATTACTGCTTCGGCTGCGGCGCTGGCGGCAACGCGATCAGCTTCATAATGGACTTCGAGCGACTGGATTTCCCCCAGGCAGTCGAAGAGCTCGCGCGCAATCAGGGCGTGGATGTACCGCGCGAAGAGCGCAGCGATCGCAAGGGGCCGTCCGCCCCACGCCAGGACAGCCCACTCTACGCGCTGCTGGAACAGGCCGCTGCCTACTATCGCCAGCAGCTGAGGCAGCACGGGCAGCGCCAGCGGGCGGTAGGGTATCTGAAGCAGCGCGGGCTCACCGGCCAGATCGCCAAGCTGTATGACGTAGGCTTTGCTCCACCGGGCTGGGACAACCTGATGGCACACCTGGCACGCGACACCACGGAACAGAAAGCGCTGATCGATGCCGGGCTGGTGGTGGAAAACCCCGAAACAGGCAAGCGCTACGACCGTTTTCGCGACCGCATCATGTTCCCGATCCGCGATGCCCGAGGCCGCGTCATCGGCTTCGGCGGACGCGTCCTCGGTGATGAGAAGCCAAAATACCTGAACTCGCCGGAGACACCTGTCTTCCACAAGGGACGGGAGCTGTACGGTCTCTACGAAGCGCGGCGCAGCAATCGACATCTGGAGGACATACTGGTTGTCGAGGGCTACATGGACGTCATCGCACTGGCCCAGAACGGCATCACCAATGCTGTCGCCACGCTGGGGACGGCCACCAGCGAAGACCACCTGAGCCGGCTGTTTCGAGTGGTGCATAACGTAGTGTTCTGCTTCGATGGCGACAACGCGGGCCGACAGGCTGCATGGCGAGCCCTGCAGGCGTGCCTTCCAGCCATGGAGGACGGTCGGCACGTGCGTTTTCTGTTTCTGCCCGAGGGTCAGGACCCTGATACGCTGGTTCGCAGCGAAGGGCAGGACGCGTTTCGTGCTCGCCTGGCGCAGCGGTCGGTTGCCTTGACCGATTACCTGTTTCGACACCTCGAGGAAGAGGCAAACATCGAGAGCCTGGAAGGCAAGGCGCACTTGGCGACGCTGGCGCTGCCGCTCATCGAACAGGTGCCGGGAAGCATGCTGCGACGCTTGCTGCGCCAGGCCCTGGAGCATCGCACGGGCATGCGCCTGGACGAGATGCCGCCAAGCCCGCCGCCTCCGACAGAGCACGATCACTACTATTCCACCGAGGAGCAGGAGGAAGAAGCACCGCGGTACGAGCCGGCAGCCGCCAGGCGCGAACGCTGGACACGTGCGACACCGCGCCGGCCTGCGGCCGAGCGCGGCAACGTCGAGGATCCGCTGCTTGGCGCAGCCAGGACCCTGCTTCACCACCCGCATCTGGCCGGACTGGTCAGCGGAGCGGAGCAATTCGCCGACGAAGATCGCGACGAGGCCAAGGTGCTGATTGCTCTGATCGACGCCCTTCAGAAAAACCCGGCGCTGTCGACTATACAGTTACTGGCACGCTGGCATGGGACAGCGCTGGGCGAGCAGCTATCCCGCCTGGCCGAAAAGGAGTGGCTGCTGAATATTCCCAGCGCCAACCTTGAACAACAGTTCTTTGACACTATAAATAGATTGAAGGCGGAACAAACCGACCGCCACATTCAGAGACTCCTCGACAAATCGGCCAGCGTGCCGCTCACCACCGAGGAAAAACAGCAGCTGCAGACCTTATTTGCCACCAGGACGGCATCAAACGCCGACCGGTGAGCTTGCGCCAACTGGCGTGAGAGACCCTGTTCAGGGTATAATCCGCAGCTTATTTTTTTGCACACAAGGCATCCACAAGGGTTGTTATGTCCGGAAAAGCGCAACAGCAATCCCGTCTCAAGGAGCTAATCGCTCGCGGTCGCGAGCAGGGCTTCTTGACCTATGCGGAGGTCAACGACCATCTGCCGGAGGATATATCGGATCCGGAACAGGTTGAAGACATCATCCGCATGATCAACGACATGGGGATCACGGTTTTCGAGACCGCTCCCGATGCCGATGCCCTGTTGCTGGCTGACAACGACGCTGACGAGGCTGCGGCTGAAGAAGCTGCGGCTGCGCTGGCTGCGGTCGAAAGCGATATCGGCCGTACCACTGATCCTGTGCGCATGTACATGCGCGAGATGGGTACCGTGGAACTGCTCACTCGCGAAGGCGAAATCGAAATCGCCAAGCGCATCGAGGAAGGCATCCGCGAAGTCATGGCTGCCATCTCCATGTTCCCCGGCACCGTTGACAGCATTCTTGCCGACTACCACCGCGTCGTCGACGAGGGCGGCCGCCTGTCGGACGTGTTCAGCGGCTACATCGATCCTGATGACGATGGCATGTCCGCCCCCGGCGCCAGCGAAGTCCCCGCACAGCCGGTGAAGCCCAAGGCTGAAGAAAAATCGGACGACGACGAGGATGACAGCGACGACGATTCGACCGAAGAGGAAGGCGATGGCGGTCCGGATCCGGAAGTTGCCCGCCAGCGCTTCGGTGCCATCGAAGATCAGCTGACCAAGACCAAGAAGGCGCTGAAGAAGCATGGTCGGGGCAGCCCGCAGGCCACCGAAGAGCTTGCTGCGCTCGCGCTCTTGTTCATGCCGATCAAGCTTATTCCCAAGCAGTACGAGGCACTGGTGACCCGTGTACGCGGCTCGCAGGACGCCATTCGTGCCCAGGAACGTTCGATCATGCAGCTGTGCGTGCGCGACGCACGTATGCCGCGCGCCGACTTTCTACGCAGCTTCCCCGGCAACGAAGTCAACGAAGCCTGGGTCGATTCGCTGCTGGCCGACGGCCCGCGTTACGCCGAAGCACTCGAGGCGATCAAACCCGAAATCATCCGCGCGCAGAAGAAGCTCGCCGCGATGGAGTCGGATTTCGATCTGACCATTTCCGAGGTCAAGGACATCAATCGCCGGATGTCGATCGGCGAAGCACGCGCCCGCCGCGCCAAGAAGGAAATGGTTGAAGCCAACCTTCGTCTGGTTATCTCGATCGCCAAGAAGTACACCAACCGCGGCCTGCAATTCCTGGATCTGATTCAGGAAGGCAACATCGGTTTGATGAAGGCGGTGGACAAGTTCGAATACCGCCGCGGCTACAAGTTCTCGACCTACGCAACCTGGTGGATCCGTCAGGCGATCACTCGCTCGATCGCCGACCAAGCGCGCACCATTCGTATTCCGGTGCACATGATCGAAACGATCAACAAGCTCAACCGCATTTCCCGACAGATGTTGCAGGAAATGGGAAGAGAGCCGACGCCTGAAGAGCTGGGCGAGCGCATGGAAATGCCCGAGGACAAGATCCGCAAGGTACTGAAGATCGCCAAGGAGCCGATCTCCATGGAAACGCCGATCGGTGACGACGAAGACTCGCATCTGGGCGACTTCATCGAGGATTCGACCATGGAATCGCCGATCGACTCGGCTACCGTGGAAAGCCTAAAGGAAGCCACCCGCGAAGTGCTTTCGGGGCTTACCGCAAGGGAAGCCAAGGTATTGCGCATGCGTTTCGGCATCGACATGAATACCGATCATACGCTGGAAGAGGTCGGCAAGCAGTTCGATGTAACCCGCGAGCGGATTCGTCAGATCGAGGCCAAGGCATTGCGCAAGCTGCGCCATCCGACGCGCAGCGATCATCTGCGAAGCTTCCTCGACGAGTAACATGCGTCGATCGAAACCCGGCCTCGGCCGGGTTTTTTTATGCTCTCACCAAGCCAACCCGCTATGGTCACTGCCGAGCCCAGTCCGTATAATGCCGGGCTGCACGACGTCGTGGGCCTATAGCTCAGTTGGTCAGAGCAGGCGACTCATAATCGCTTGGTCGTAGGTTCAAGTCCTACTGGGCCCACCATTTCTAGCCAGCACATTGCAGCGTAAAGGCTCTACAATACAGCCACTTACCGCTTGCATGGCTCGGTGGCTTCCCGTCACGTTTCCGGCGACCAATCGTTAACATCACCGAAAGGTACAATTTCGGTACACTGCTAACTTCTGGAAGCGCAGGAACCCACTATGGCCACCCTCGTAAAGACCCCTTCTGGCACCTGGAAAGCGGTCATCCGCAAGACCGGATTTCCCACCGCTACCAAAACTTTTAGAACCAAACGTGATGCTGAAGATTGGGCACGCCGTGTCGAAGACGAGATGGTGCGAGGCGTTTACATCCAGCGCGCCCCAGCCGAACGCATGACGGTCGCAGACGCGTTGCAGCGCTATCTAGCAGAGGTTTCCCCCACCAAGCGCCCGGCATCTGCTGCGAGCGATGCGCGGCACTCCAAGCCGCTGATCCAAAAGCTTGGCAAATATTCGTTAGCGGCGCTGACTCCCGAGCTGATTGCCAAGTATCGCGATGAACGACTTGCCGGGCTGGACAGGAAGGACGCCAAAGGGAGGCCTGCCCCGAGACCTCGCTCCCCGAATACGGTCCGGCTCGATCTAGCCCTGTTGGGACATATGCTCAGCACTGCGATAAAGGAATGGGGCATTGGGCTAGCTTTCAATCCGGTGCAGGCGATCCGTCGCCCGGCCCCACCCCCCGGGCGCGAACGGCGTCTCAGCAGAGAGGAAGAGGTTCGATTGCTCGAGGCTGTGGCTGCCCACTCCAATCCGATGCTGGGCTGGATCGTGACGATCGCTCTTGAGACTGGCATGCGGTCATCCGAGATAACTACGCTGCGCCGTAGCCAAGTTGATCTGAAGCGTCGAATCGTGCGCTTGCTTGATACCAAGAACACGCTCCCCCGCACCGTCCCTCTCACAAAGGCTGCCGCTGAAGTTTTCCGTGCGGCCTTGAACAACCCGGTACGACCCATCGATACAGACATTCTTTTCTTCGGTGAGCCAGGGAGAGACGGTCAGCGCCGCTTCTACAACTTCAACAAGGTTTGGCTGAAAGTAAAAGCTGATACTGGTCTGAAGGACTTTCGGTTTCATGACCTCAGGCACGAGGCAGTCAGTAGATTTGTCGAAGGTGGTCTCAGCGATCAGCAGGTGGCTGCGATCAGCGGCCACAAGTCGATGCAAATGCTGCGACGTTACACTCACCTCCGCGCCGAGGACCTGGTTGATGAGCTGGACGCCATCGATTTGCGAAGAGCGAGCAAGCCACGAAACGCAGACTAACGATATATATTAAGTCGTCAGCGAATCCGGACACGTCGAGCTGCAGGCGAGTAAGTGCTTGTTTGCTCGACCAACGCTTGCGGCGGTATAGCAAACACACATCCTGCCCAGCTAACTTACTGCACTATGCGGCTCCCCCGCGATACTCACACCACTACCGCCGCGTAAAACGATGATCGGCTGGCGTTTATATTATTTACAAATATAGAAACCAGAAAACCGAAAGCGTTAACCATATAAGCCAGCGGCAGTGTGGTTAAAGTGCGGCTAGAGTGCGGTAAAAGTGCGTTAAAAAGGTTTTATGACGAAATTACCTATTGGTTTTTCAGTCACTTACGATATGTCGTAAGTATACAAAATCGCGCGGTATTCGTAATCTTCGTATTACTTGTTATCTATACGGAGAGTTACGAAATGACTATCGAAGATTCTCTTCACGACCGCTTTGGCCCGCTGCTTAGTCTCGTGCAGCTCGCTAACATTCTCGACCGCTCACCAGACGGCTTGCGCATCAGTTTGCGCTCGCAGAACGACTGGGCATCGGAAATCAATCAGACGAAGCTGAAAATTGGCCGACGAGTTTACTTCCGCACTTCGCAGATTGCTGAGCTGCTCGACGGTGATCGACTTTGCAGTGGTAGGGGCTGATACATGGCGATAGATCTGATGTGGGCGTTTGAAAACGAGCCGCCGCCGTTGGATTTTATATGGCCAGGTTTTCTCACAGGCACTGTGGGAGCTTTGGTCGCCCCGGGCGCAACTGGTAAGAGCTTCTGGGCGCTGGAAGCCTCGATGTGTATCGCATGCAGCGTTGCCGGTGGGGATATTCTGAAGCTGAATCCACTCAACACGGGACAGGTGGTCTATCTGGCTGGTGAGGATCCAGAAGCGCTGCTTCTGCGACGTGTTCATGCCATTGGTAAGCACCTGGGTCCGACTGCTAAAGCCGCCATAGCGGAGAACCTGGTGGTGGAATCGATAGTCGGCAAAGGGCTCAATATCATGGACCAACGCCACATGCAGAGTTTGCTGGACTTCTGCCGTGGTAGCCGCCTGATTATCATCGATACGCTTAGCCGGATTCACCTCTTGGATGAAAACAACAATGGGGAAATGGCTCAATTGATTTCCAGGTTGGAGCAGGTTGCCTATCTCACCGGGGCGTCTGTGCTTTACCTGCACCATGTAAACAAAGGTAGCGCCCGAGAAGGCCAGACCGGCCAGCAGCAGGCGGCCCGCGGCGCTTCAGCATTGGTCGACAATGCACGTTGGTGCGGTTTCGTCGAACGGATGTCGGTAGAGAAAGCCCGGGTTCTGAGCGACCGCCAATTTGATCGTCGACCAATTGGTGACGACCGACGTAGACATTTCATCCGGTTCGGTACCAGCAAGGTGAACTACGCAGAAGAGCAGGACGATCGCTGGTATGCGCGGCAGACAGAAGGAGTTTTGGTACCTGCCGAGCTCGTCCCGGCAAGGCAGGAAAACGCCAAAAGGGAGCGTACCGCCAGTGTGTACACCGGCTAAAAATCGCGTCTCGGCTGAATATGCCCGCCAAGACCCGGCTCTAGGACTCGCGCCGCTGTTTCGCCCGGTATATCACGGGCGCCGGCCAGGTGGAATCACTGTAGAACACGAGCATGGAGGCCTGCAGATGAAACTCAATATCTGGCGGGCACTGGATTGCCGAGACCAATCTGTTTTGCTGGCCACAATCGCTCTAGCCGGAAAGCTCGGCACTGAAGACTTGCATGCAGGCATCAGTCATTGTAGGGCGCAACAACTCTGGCAAAATTTAAAACCAGAGGAATTGGCCACGTTGGATCAAGCCGTGGTGGTCAAGACCAGTCGCCACGCGCTGTTGCAGGCCGCAGGCATGGCTGTTGGCAAGGCGGAATACGGCCGACTGGAGGAGTGTCTAGAGCGCTTGAGTATGGTGGGCTGCCGTGTTCGGAAGGCCGAGCATGAATGGTCCATGCGTTTGCTGTCCTATGCCAAAACCAGAGACGAAAGGCTACATATTGCTTTGAACCCTCGGTTTGCCGAGGCACTGTCTGGGCACTATGTACATGTGTCGCTGACTGAGCGGAGAGCACTGGACAGCGACACAGCACAGCTTACCCATGCTTGGCTATCGGCATGGTTGCGGCAGGGTGGTCGCAATAGCATCCGGCTCGACCGGCTAGCCGAAAAGGTTTGCGGCCCCCCCAGCACGTCTGCCTCTACGAACCGCAGCAGGCGCCACCGAATCAGCAAAGCACTACAGGATATCGACGCGCTGGACGGTTGGAAGGTGAACGTTCAGGGCAAAGGAGCTGCTGCGAAGGCGACCATCGAGCGCCCTACGCTTGATCGACAGAGTTTGATCACCGGCAGAACGGGCATCGTATAAACGGGGACGTTCCATCGTATTAACAGGGACGCTGATTCGTATTTACGGGGACGTTTCGGGGATCTGGATACCCCTGGAAGGCCCGGCGCTCCCGGTCTTCCGCGCCTCCGCACAAATCCGTACTAGTACTTACTAATAACTACTACGCTGCGCGGTACAGCCCGCGCCAGTGGGCACGAGCTGACCCTACGGTTTTAACGCCGAATAAAGGCGTGATTTCGCCTATGCCTCGTGTAGGAGCGTGACATTGCTATTAGGGTAACTGCAAATACGACTACAAGGAGTACGGAACATGAAGTGTCCTACGTGCGGTGCCGCTGAGTTGATCCCAGATGTTCGAGATTTACCGTTCACCCTCAACGAGCAAACCACGGTCATCTATAACGTGGAAGGAGAATATTGTCCAAGCTGCGGAGACGTTCTTATTGCCGCGGTTGACTCGACTCGCGTTAGTGAGCAGTTGTTAGCGTTCAAGGACGATGTCGACCGATAAATGGTAACGAAGTTAAGCTTCAACGGCGCTTGGCTCGCTAATAAATCAAAGAAGACGCTCCATAGCGGAGCTAGTTATATCACCAGCAGGGGGTCCGATTATGCGTACCGCCTCGCCGTGATAGAGAACGCGAGGCGAAGCGCTTAAGCGTCGAGGTTGCTGTGCTCGGGTGAAGGGCGTGGCCGCCAAGCAACCGCCCTCATGATAAACGGATAGCACACTGGTAGCATGAGCCAGGCCACCCACGAACCGCCTATTGCGAACCCTACCAGCAGCAGCGTGAGAGCCAACCAAAGCATCAGATACCAGACGGGCGCCTGCGGACGTTTAGGGTTCATCAATTGGTCTCCTCGCAGGGGACTTGTAGGGTTGTTCGCAGACATTCGCTTCCAAGGTAGCTTTCGGTCGAGATCCAAAGGGGGGCCGATTATGCGTAGGCCTGCCCTGACCGCTGAATGCACCAGCACCGATGCTGCCCGCCATCGCCTGCGTGGGTGACTCACCGCCTCCTACATCGCTTTTTCCCTCGGCAACCATACCCAAACGCTCTGCTCGCATCTTCTGCGCCATCGACCCGCCAAAGGTGCCGTGAGTAGAGCTGTAATCGCCCATGATCCGCCCTCCAAGCGTCTCGCCCGCCGCTTTGTTGAGGTTCTTCATGGTCCGCCCGGCATGGGAGAGCGCTTCGCCGACCGCTGACTTGGCAGAGGCCGGTGGCGTCCATGACGCGACACTGCCTGGCATAGGTAGAGGGCCCGTTGAACCGGACTGAGGCGCTGGAGGGGGACCAACTGACGCACCGCCCATGATCGAGTTGCTGGCAGAGGCGATCCCAGACCCAACACCGCCGACTTGCTCGCCTGCAAGCTTTGAAGCCTCACGTACGGCCATAGCTCCACCCGCCACCCCTACGGCAGCGCCTACCGCCACAGAGCCGGCAGCACGCGCCATGCCGCCAACAGTTGGCGTCGCACCGCCCAATGAAGCACCGTTGATGATCCCTTGCACGGCGTCGGGGATCATCTTGACCAAGATTGCCATCATGAGAAGGACTCCGATGATGGCAAGGATGGCGCGGAATGACTCGTGGTCCTGATTCGCCGCCCAATGATGTATGAACTGCTCGCCTGCCCCAATGACCAGGAACATGACGTACAGCTTGGCTCCTATGCTGACGGTGTAGCTGATGTACTTTTTGGCGTAATCAACAGTCCACTGAGACCCCCCAAAGCCCAGCAGAACGATCCCCGCGGCTGTTACCACATACATCTCTGCCAATACGAAGAAGGCATAGGCAGCAATCAGTGTGTACAGAATGACTACCGGCAATGCCAAGATCGTGTAGGCGATCCGGCTAAGGCCGCTGCCAGCGGAAATGATGTCGCCACCGAGGGTAAAACCGCGCTCGAGGATTTCTGGCACGCTCAAGCTCAAGCTGGCACCGGTGGCCTGGCCACCAATCCAGACCCAGCCGCGGATCATTGTCTCAGCCAGCTGTTGACCGCCCTGGATCAGGAACAGAAAGAACCCAGTAAAGAGCACCAGCCTTACGAGCTCCGCTACAAACTCACCAAGATCAGCATTCCTCAGAACCATCTGACTAGCAGACCAGGCATAGGAAATCACAGAGAGCGTCAGAAGCAGCCAAGTGGCGACCTGCTGCAATGGTGCGTACCAAAGCGCGACAGAATCACGGAATCCTTCCTGGAGATCCCTCACCACTTCCCCATCAGCACCAAGGACCTGACCGCTTAACGTGCATAGCCCTGCTCCGAGCATCGGGAGGAACCAAAGCTTCATAGGCCACCCTCCTTAGAGCCGGAGCCAAACAAGTCGCCGCCAGTGATTGGCCGCTGAGAGGACGGTTCGCTATCACGCGAAATCGTGGCTCGCTCCCAAGCTGCATTATCTTTAGTCCTGTCGGACTGCCACACCGCCGCAGCAGCAGCGATAGCCATTACTAAACCTACGATAACGGTCAAAATCTTGGTATTGACGTTCATCTGTCACTCCTCAGAACAGATCATTGGCCCGAATCGGCTGCTGGCTTTCCGGGTTGTTGTCGCGAGGCGCAACGGCGCGATGCCACGCAGAGTCGTCCTCCGCTTGGCGATCGACCTGCCCACCGACATGGCTGGCCTGTAGCTGGATCTGAGCCATTTGGAGCTGTCGCAATTTTTGAAGTTGTTCCACTTGCAGCGCAGCGATGGAGCCACCTGCCTGTAGCAGCTGCCTGGTTCCGGTTGCGCTTTCCATCTGCGCCTCCACTGTGCGAAGCGCCGAGTCTTCACGATCAAACTGTTGGGCTTGTAGCCCTGCCGCCCTTAACGCCCCGCGCACACTATCGTGATTGGCCTGAGACCAGGCCCCGTAGCGCTCTGCCATATCGTCAGGGCTGTCCTGCTCTCTCGAGGCGTAATACTCAAAGTCGCGGTACTCGCGCTGGTAATCCTCATCCATCTGCCCAGAGCTATAGGCTACGGCCCGGCCAGTTGCAACGATATTCGCCAAGCGCTGAAGATCCGCCAGCGCCTGCTGCCGCACGTGTTGCGGTAGCGCCCGGAAATTCTCATACATGATTTCGTACTGGCGCATGGTGTACGCAAGGTTTTCGGCTTCGCTAAGAGCAACCTCAATCAGCTCGATGTTGTTTAGCAGCTGTGTTACCTCGGTAGCTCCACCAGTCAGCCCTCCACCGCCAGCCTCAGCCGGAGGTGAAAAGACTAGAAAAGACGCAACCATGCACAGCAGAGTCTTATTTTTCATCGCCGGCTCTCCTTACAAACTTGCGCACATAAATTGCGAACTGGTTGTATTTGACGTTGATTTCGCCACGCTTGTGCATGAGCCGCCAAACGTCCATTGCCGTATAACCTTCATTCAAGGCGGCACTGATCTGCTCAAGGTTTTGGAGGAAGGCTACCTTCCCGCTAGCTGCAGGCTTCTTCAGCCGGGCAAGGCGAAGTTCTTCAAGCAATTCCATAGTGAGTATCCCCTTATCACACTATGCAATGATACTTTCAAAACACTTTCTGTAAACTTACGATATATCGTAAGTCGACTGAATAAGGACATATTAGCGACAGATTTACCGCACATTAAGCGCACTTTAGAGACACCCACTCTGCAATCCCTATGCAAAACAATAAGAATATCGATATTTATCGAATAATATTGTTAGCCACATGATACTCTGCATACTTTCTGCATCTAGTGCGACTAAAAGGACACTAAAGTGCGGACACCACTCTGGGCAGGATGTGTGTTTGCTATACCGCCGCAAGCGTCGGGATATCAAACACCACTAGTTACTCGCCCTACGGGGCTCGACGGAAATCACGCGCTGACTGCACCGACCCCCAACCCTCCAGCGCGTCAAGCCACAGCGTCACATCTAACTAGGAGCTGGTTTCGGATCTCGTGATTGGCATGAGCTAAAAGGCATGCCTTGCGCAGCTACCAGGCTGGACGCGTACGCCGAGCGAATGGCCAGCAGCTCAGGCAACGGCGCCATCTCCTAACTGAGCAGCCGTACACCTTCTCAGGCAGCTGGCACCTCGATGCCGAAGATTCTCAGCGCCCTACACCTCACTTCAAACGTCCCGGTCTAGCCCCGTATCGTAGCGAGACAAGCGACAGGAAATATCCGCTTTGAGAAAGAACAGATCTGCGCGAATCAAGGCGCATCGGTCTTTCCCCCAGCTTGCTAGACATTCAAAGCTGTAAAACCCTGACGATTGGGTTCAGGAAGGATAAACTACGGCCTTTGAACGTCGTCCCTTGGAACCTTTCACATGCCGCTGCTTTCCTGGTTCAACCGTGACGCAGACCTCACACGGGCCTCGCTTGCGCCCTACCGGTTGCTTGAGCCCAACATGGCCCTTTCCCGTGGTGAGCTCGATGCTCATAACATGCTAATCCACGGAGACAACCTCGATGCTTTGAAGGCATTGCTGCCTTACTATGCAGGGCAGATAAAATGCGTTTTCATCGATCCGCCTTACAACACCAAATCTGCCTTTGAGCAGTATGACGACAATCTTGAACATTCGCAGTGGCTGTCCATGATGTATCCCCGTCTTGAGCTGATTCGCGAATTGTTGGCACCAGACGGGTCGCTATGGGTCACGCTAGATGATAACGAGGCTCACTATTTTAAGGTGATATGTGATGAGATTTTCGGTAGGCCAAACTTCATTGCCTCGGTCATCTGGCAGAAGATTTATTCGCCAAAGAATTCCGCGCGCCACTTCTCCGTTGATCATGATTACATCTTTGTTTACGCCAGAGACGCCGAGAAATGGGTGCCTAACCCTATGCCTCGCACTGAAAAACAGGATAAAGCCTACCGCAACCCAGACAAAGATCCTCGTGGCCCATGGAAAGCAGGCGACCTGTCGGCTCGGAATTACTATGGGGCAGGCGTGTATCCCATTACCACACCATCAGGCCGAGTGATTGCCGGCCCTCCCAATGGTATGTATTGGCGAGTTTCGGAAGCTAAGCTACGTCAACTGGATGAGGACAACCGAATCTGGTGGGGAAAAGACGGCTCCAATGTGCCTGCGATCAAGCGTTTCCTTTCGGAGGTCAAGCAGGGACGCGTCCCACAAACCCTGTGGCCTTATGATGAGGTCGGCCATACTCAAGATGCAAAGAAGGAAGTAGTCGCTCTGTTCGGCAACGAAAATTTCGCCACACCTAAGCCCGAAGCTTTGATGAAACGCATCATCGAAATTTCGACTGATCCGGGTGACCTTATCTTGGATAGCTTTCTCGGCTCAGGAACGACAGTGGCAGTTGCGCACAAAATGCGACGACAGTGGATCGGAATCGAAGTCGGCGTCCACGCCGAGAGCCACTGTTTGCCTCGCTTAGAGAAAGTAATCCTCGGTGAGCAAGGGGGAGTCTCAAAAGATGTGGATTGGGCCGGGGGCGGGGGATTCAGGTATTACACTCTAGGTGCTCCTGTCTTCGACGAGACAGGCCACATCCGCGAAGGAATCTGTTTCGAGCAGCTTGCGGCGCACATCTGGTTCGCTGAAACGGGGACCGCTCGTTCGTCTAATGCTTGTAGGTCCCCCCTGCTAGGTGTGCATCAAGGGACCGCATACTTTCTTCTGTTCAACGGGATCTTAGGTGATTTAACTGAAGGCGGCGGAAACGTCTTAACGAAAAGGATTTTGAGAGCACTGCCTGAGTTCGACGGCCAAAAGGTGATTTATGGGGAAGCCTGCCTTCTCGCTCCTGAGCTGCTCCAGGATCTCAAAATCACCTTTCGACAAACCCCTTACGATATCAAGGCGCGTTGACCATGGCCTATACACTTAAGCTCTATCAGCGCCGCGTACTGGCGAGCCTTGAGAAATTTTTAGATGCATCTCGACTGGACGGCCCCGCTAAGGCGTTTGAAGACTATGTTGATGTGGGGCTAATGGATGAGTACAAAAAAATGCCCGGGCTCCCATCGGTTCCCTACGTATGCCTACGTGTCCCCACTGGCGGCGGAAAAACCATCCTTGGCGCTCACATTATCCGCATTTGCGGGACCTCTTATCTCGAACGACAGTTCCCTTTCGTCTTGTGGATGGTTCCAACCACCCTCATCAAGTCCCAAACTTTGGAAGCCTTCCAAAATCCTCGCCATCCGTATCGGCAAGAGCTGGATGATGCATTTGGTGGCCAGGTAGCAGTTTTTGACGTGGCGGATTTCGCTCAGATCCGCCCCGCAGACCTCATCACGAAGGTTTGCGTAGTCGTATCTACTGTCGCAGCTCTGCGGGTCGATAAAGAAGAAGGCCGAAAGGTTTATGAGCACCATGAAGGTCTGGAGACTCACTTCGGCGGGTCCGCCAGAGAGCTAGATTATTTAGAGAAAGGAGAAAGCGGAAAAGCAGCTGCTTCATTTGCGAACCTTCTCAAGCTCCACGGGCCTTTGGTAATTATGGACGAAGCTCATAATGCCACCACGCCGCTCTCTTATACCGTATATGAGCGCCTTGGACCGAAAGCAGTGATTGAGCTTACCGCCACCCCTGATGTAGCGAGTTCTAACGTGCTTGCCAGCGTCTCAGCATTCGAATTGAAAGCAGAGAATATGATCAAATTCCCTGTGGTTCTGAAAGAACACGATGCCGAATGGCAGGTTGCAGTAAGTAGCGCGGTAGCTCGACGCAGATCCCTATCCAAGACCGCCATGAGCGAGCCGGAGTACATTCGGCCAATACTTCTAATTCAAGCTGAAAATGCAAAAAGGGAAGCCACAGTTGAAGAGGTAAAACGACATCTTATCGAAACCGATGGCGTTAATGAGTCCGCCATCGCTATCGCTACGGGCGCACAACGCGAGATTGACGGGGTAGACCTGTTCGCCAAGGATTGCCCCATAGAGGTGATCATAACGAAGCAGGCACTGAAGGAAGGCTGGGACTGCTCGTTCGCGTACGTGTTCTGTTCAGTAGCTCAGGTTAAGTCAGACAAGGACATTCAGCAGTTACTTGGCAGGGTTTTGCGGATGCCTTACGCCGTGCCGCGGCATCAGGAAGCAATGAGCAAAGCTTACGCTCACGTCGTAACAGATAGCTTTGGCCGAGCTGCCGGTGAACTGATCCAGTCACTCATCAATATCGGCTTCAACCCAATGGAAGCTGCGGCGGCTATCCGCAAGGAAAAAAACCGAGAGCTCGATCTGGAGGGCGGATCTACCAGCCCTTTGTCATTGCCTATCGCGAAACTAATCCTTCCCCAAGCCCCCGAGCTCTCAAACATCCCGGCCCGGGATCAGCAGCGTGTTCACTTCTCACCGGACATGACCGGGCCCGGTGGGATAGTGGAGGTCAATGACGAGATCGATCAGTCGACAATCGATGCGATTGTGTCTGCTGTGTCGGGTAAAAAAGCCAAGGATGCCGTCGTAGCTGAAATTGAAAGGCATCAGCAAGCCGTAATCGCTGCTAAAGCGCCGAGCGAAAGAAACATCACGTTTCAGGTCCCCCGCCTTTGCCTCATCGAGCAGGGAGAGCTGGAACTGGTGGATCGAGGGGCCGTTTCAGCAGCTTTCAGCTGGGATTTACTATCTACGCCGCCCGACCTGTCGACC
Source organism: Halopseudomonas nanhaiensis (assembly GCF_020025155.1). Classification (NCBI taxonomy): domain Bacteria; kingdom Pseudomonadati; phylum Pseudomonadota; class Gammaproteobacteria; order Pseudomonadales; family Pseudomonadaceae; genus Pseudomonas; species Pseudomonas nanhaiensis. The sequence continues at coordinate 405,015 of NZ_CP073751.1, read as the reverse complement.
TTCAAATTCGATGAAGCAAGCATGACGTTTGAGGTATTCCTGGATGACAAGACCGTCCAGTTTCAAAACATCAAAGATGATGTGAACACGTACCTTCCTGGCTTCGCACAGGACAGGAGCGCCGCGGACCTCATAGGCTGGCTAGATCAAGAGATTCGCGAACCTTCGATTAAGCAGCCAGTCTTGCGAGAGTGGCTGCGTCGTGCGGTCACTGGATTGCTTGAGGACCGGGGATTCTCGCTAGCGCAACTACTCAAAGGCCAATTCGTCCTGCGTCGCAAACTTGGAGAGCAGTTGCTTTTGCTCAAAAAGCAAGCGTATGACGCGGGCTTTCAGCAAACGCTTTTCAGTCAAGACGCTGAGCTGGTGACCTCTGCCGGCCCAGGCTACGCCTTCACATATCCCCAGGACATGGCACTTTATCCTGCGACCTCATACTACCGAGGACCTTACCGTTTTCAGAAGCATTACTACCCTTTCCCTGGCGGCTTGCCCTGGAAAACACCCAAAGGTGTAATCACCGAGGAATTCGATTGCGCGCAAGCCATTGATCTGCTCAATGAGGTAGATTTTTGGGTCCGCAATTTGGTGCACCCTTCTCAGTTCTGGATGCCTACGGCGACCCAGCGGACCTATCCTGATTTCGTCGTAAAGCTAAAGGATGGCAGGTTGCTGGTGGTGGAGTACAAAGGTGGAGATCGATTCAGCAACAATGACAGCAAGGAAAAGCGTCTCATTGGCGATCTGTGGGCCAAAAAGTCTGATGGGAAGGGCGTATATCTCATGGCCCAAAAGCACGACGAGCTCGGGCGGAACGTCCGTGAACAACTCCTTGCCGCCATCGGTTGAGCCGACGCAGCGATTCGCCTCTGAGGGGTGGTCGTGACGACCAATCGTTGCAGTGACGGCATTGATTTCACAATTCTTGAAATGGGTGGACTTCCTGGCGCCTTGCTGGCGATCCGGTTCGACATCCCCTACCAAAAGCGTCACGGCTGCCAGTCAGCTCCATTCGCAAGATTCCCGCTACACATCCTTGCGAGCGATAGCTATACTGCTAGGGAAGGTTGTACGCGTCCTGTAGTGGTTCGCGTCCCTCAACGCAGAAGGAGGCTTTATGCAAGCCACAAAAAAGGCCAGCAGGCATAAAAGCAGTGCTGGGAAAATTGGGCGCTGCGTCAGCTTTAGTACTGAAAGCCTTTCAGGGAAAAAGTTGATCTCTAAGGAAAGGGAGCGTTACATCATCAACGTTTCCGTAAAGGCGTTGAGCACCGTAAGCGCTTAACCAGGTCCTGCAGTTTTTGGACGCCCCTTTAATGGGGCGTTTCTGTTTAGGGAAGAACGCGTTTTGAAAAAAAGATGGGTTTTTGCATCGCTAGTTAAGAACGACCAGGACGCCATTGGCCTAATCGCCTATGCGCTTTATAAGCATAAAAAGCACACGCTAGCGACATCGCTTAGGAGCGAGGGGAAAGACGAAACCTTCATCCAGCAGCAGGTCGACACCTTTCATGATCAGACCCTTCAAAACAATTCTCTTGACGACTTCCGAGAGAAAGCAACCAAATTTCTCGACGAAATGATTGGCCAAATCGAGAAGGATCTCACTGCCGATCATGAAAAGGAAAAAGCTGCCTTAGCTAAGCAGCATAAGAACCAGCTCACAAACGAGCAAAAGCGCCTTCTCCAGAATATGAAAAATTATCAGCGTGCCCATCGTTCCATTTGGGAGAGGGCAGGCGCTTGGATTCTCTCCGGCGTGCCAAGCGCAGTCTCCTCGTTTTTGATCGCGAGTCTTGTTATCGGCGCCTCCGTCCTCACGGTGTCAGAAGAGCAAAGGCAGGCAGTATTGACATCGCTATGGGCCAACTACTTCGGGGTCAACGAGCCTCCACGACCTCCAGCCGCTAGTCCATAATCAAGCAGTATTCTTCGCAACGCCATTTGACCCGGCTGCGCTATTAGTCCCTGCTGGCTGCCCGGACGCATACCTTTGCTTGACCAGTCCGCACGTTGCTCGTTGGTAGGTTGAGCCCTCAACAGCCTTCCCATCGGCGTAGTTTCGGCGCTTAAACGCTGACGTTGATGCTCGTAAATTCTCGGACATCAATTGGAGCGAGTAACTATGGGGTACAGCATAGGTACAATGCTCCGTTGCGGCCGCATTCTCAAAATTACGCTAACCTACTGTCAGATAAGTACTTTTTGCTTACCTTGCTTACGGTGGGCTACCCTTGATTTTGCTGGGTTTGCACAGTAACGTGCAAACTCATAATCGCTTGGTCGTAGGTTCAAGTCCTACTGGGCCCACCATTTTCGTCGATGCACCGTCTCCCCCTCCCGCAGCATCGAATCAGCCGCACCCCTGGGCGGCACTGTCCCGCTTCCCGATTCAGACATCATCACGGCAGGCACCCGCCCTCCTCCGTCGCCCACTATGAACCGATGACCGCACTTGTCAGTCAATCTCCTATCGATGGCTCATCAACAGGGGGTAACGGTGACGTTTTCCGTGGTCGCACATTGCAGACGCACAGGACAAATCGGCGTCGGCGCCAGCACCGGCGTGCAATCGGTGGGGAAGCTCGCGTGCCATGGCATACCCCAGGTGGGCGTGGTGGCGTCGCAGGCCCTGCTCAATCCCTACCTGGCTTACGACGGTTTGCGTCTGTTGCAACACGGCGCCAGCGCTAGCGAGGCGCTGGACGCGGTCATAGCGCTCGACCGGCAGGCACAGAACAGGCAGGTCGGGGTGGTCGACATTCAGGGCCGCACCGCAGTCTGGACCGGCGATGAGACCATTCCCTGGGCCGGCCACGCCCAGGGCGACGGCTTTGCGACACAGGGCAATCGTCTGGCAGGGGCGCATGTACTGGAGTCAGTCGTCGCAACGATGAACCGCACCGTGCATCTGGATCTGGCCGAACGGCTGGTACTGGCAATCCAGGCCGGGGAAGAGCAGGGCGGAGACAAGAAGGAGGAGCGCTCAGCGAACATCATGGTGTTCTCCGAGGAAGAGTACCCATTGTGTGACCTGCGGATCGACGACCATGACGATCCGATGCATGAACTGGGTCGGCTCTACCGCCTGTATGTCGAAGAAATCCTGCCGAGCATGCGCACTATACCTCGACGAAAAGACGTCCCTCGCCCCCCGGGCGCCGAGCCCGGACAGCAGGCTCTGGTCAATGGCCGACTGCCATGAATGGCGGTGCACAGCGGCTTGATGTGGAGCGTTTTTTCGAAGAGGCCTTCAATGAGCGCATCGGCTTCTTTCCGCAGAAGCTCACCCTTTTCGGACGAAGCGAGCGGCAGGATGAGCTCAACGACTGCTCGGAGTCCGGCGAGATTGGCTACGCCAACCTGGCCCGGCGTCATCTGCAGGCGGTCGACGCCTTCGACCACGCCAGGCTGACGCCAGCGCAGCGCGTCAACTGTGAACTGTTCCGGCGGGAGTGCAAGGAGATACTCGGACGCTTCGACCTCCGCTTCCAGCGCTACGCACTGGATCAAAAGTTCGGGCTGCACGCCGAGTTCCCCGCATTCATGATCAACATGCACCGCATTGCCGATGAAGCCGATGCGCTGAACTATATCGCCAGGCTGCGAGCCTTTGCCACGGCATGCGAACAGCTGATCGGCAGCATCGCTCTGCGTCAGGACCGGGGCGTGGTACTGCCGGGCTTTCTGATCGAGCAGATCATCGGCGACTGCGACCGCATGAGGACAGACCTGCGCAAACCTTCAGGGGGCATGCTCGCCGCTGACTTCCTGCGCAAGATCGAGGCTGCTTCGGCGGTGCCCACCGCCACCAGGGCATCCCTGCTCGAACAGTGTCGTAACGCACTGAGGGACCAGGTCGAGCCGGCATATCGACGGCTGAGCGCATTCATGCAGACGCAGCTCGCTGATGCACCAGCACAGGGAGGTTTGTGCGCCCTGCCAGACGGCGAAGCCTATTACCGCGCCTGTCTAAGCTGGGAAACCAGCACAGATGTGGATCCTCAGCAGATATACGAGCTGGGCCTGCAGGAAGTGGCGCGTCTTCATGACGAAATTCGTCGTCTGATGCCGAAGGTGGGATTCGCTGGCGACCTGCATGCCTTCTTTGATTTCACCCGCGCCCACCCGGGCTTTTATTATCCACAGACGCCCGACGGCAGACAGCGGTATCTGGCAGACCTGAACGAGGTGATCGAGCGGGCCCGGCAGCGCCTGCCCGATCTGTTCCACGTGCTGCCGAACGATCCACTGCAGGTCAGGCCAGTCGAGCCACACCGCGAACCGACCGCCGGTATGGCTTTCTATCATGGCCCCGCTGCGGACGGCAGCCGCCCCGGCACCTTCTACATCAATCTCTACGATCTGCAGCAGCTGCCGAGCTTCACCATGGAAGCCCTGGCCTTTCACGAGGCATTGCCAGGCCATCATATGCAGTTTGCCGTCGCCAACGATCTCGAAGCATTGCCCTCGTTTCGTCGCTACGCCCATTGCAATGCCTACGTCGAGGGCTGGGCGTTGTATGCCGAACGCCTGGCCCATGAGGCCGGCCTGTACGCGGACGCCTACGGCGAATATGGACGACTGACCATGGAGCTCAAACGTGCCTGTCGTCTGGTCGTGGACCCGGCACTGCACGCCCGCGGCTGGACCCGTGATCAGGCGGTTGAATACCTGTACGAGAATCTGCCCGCCAGCCGGGCGCAGTGCGTCGCCGAGATCGACCGTTATCTGGTCATGCCCGGCCAGGCCACCACCTACACGCTCGGGTTGCTGGACATCCTGCGGCTACGGGACCAATCCAGCGAAGCATTGGGCGATCGCTTCGATCAACGCGCCTTTCATGACGCCCTGCTCGGCTTCGGCCCGTTGCCGCTTGACACCCTGGCTGACCAGATCGCCGACTGGACGCAGGCCCGGCGCTGACTCGAGGCACCACTCGGCCGCAAGCAATGGACACACAACAACCGACACAGGCCGGCACGATTGGGCTAAGCTGTGCTTTTCGAATACCGACGATTGCCGACCATGTTCAAATTGAAACGCACTCTGTTGACTGCCTGCCTGGCCGGCGCGACTGGTGTCGCGACCGCGCAAGCCATCGAAGTAGGCGAAACGCTCCCGCCGCTGCAATTCAGGGATCAGCATGACCAGGCGCATAAACTAGGCAGCGATACGCGCCTGGTCCTGCTTGCCAGCAGCCATGATGCTGCTCGGCTGGTCGATGCGGCGCTCAAGAATGCCCCTGCCGACTTCCTCGAAGAGCGCTCCGCACTCTATGTGGCGGATATATCGCGCGTGCCAGGCCTGGTCGCGAAAATGGTGCTGGTGCCGTCAATGCGCTCAGCCAGTTACCGCGTGCTGCTCGACCGCAAGGGCGAGATGGCACCTGCACGCACCGGCGCCGAGCCGGTACTGTGGCTGACGCTGGAGGACAACAAGGTTCTGTCCACCAAAGAATTCAGCGACCCGCAAGCACTTCGCGTGGCGCTGGACCAGACAACGCCATGAACATTCTGACCAACACGCTGGTGTTTCTCGCGACAGTGGCGGGCATGGAAGTGTTCGCCTGGTTTGCCCACAAGCACATCATGCACGGCTGGGGCTGGGGTTGGCATCGCTCGCACCATGAACCCCGTACCGGCTGGTTCGAAAAAAACGATCTGTATGCGGTGGTCTTCGCAGGTGTTGCCATTGCGCTGATTGCCGCGGGTACGGCGGGCTGGCACCCTCTGGAATGGATTGGCGCCGGCATGACGGCCTACGGTTTCCTGTACTTCGTCGCACACGACGGACTCGTGCACCGTCGCTGGCCATTCCGCTACGTTCCGCGCAGCGGCTACCTCAAGCGTCTCTACCAGGCCCACCTGATGCACCACGCGGTCCATGGCCGGGAGCACTGCGTTTCGTACGGATTCCTCTACGCTCCGCCAGTGGCCGAGTTGCGTCGCCAGTTGCGCGAGTTGCATGACGGCCCGCTGAGCAACGCTTCGGTCAACGCGGACGCGTCCACAGGCCGGGCGGACGCGGCTCGCTAGTTTCCGCGCGCGAACTCAGCGCAATGCCCGAGGCCTGGCAAAGCAGGCGAAGCTTGTCCAGGCGGCTGGTACTGATGCGCTCGTCCCAGGCATGGGCGCCCTGCTCTCGGACCTGCACGCCGATTTCCCGATACACGCTGCGCGCCGTCGCGACCGCCCAGGCCGACCGCAGCGGCAACGCCGTCAGGCCACCGCGGGCCGAGCGATAGTAGGGCTCGGCCATGTTCACCAGTCGCGACGCCAACTCGGCCAGTTGCGGCCTGTACTCGGGCGCGGCCAACCGTTCGCGGGGGATTCCCGCTTCGTTCAGCCAGTCCAGCGGCAGGTAGCAACGACCGATTTGCGCATCCTCGACGATATCTCGAGCAATGTTGGTCAGCTGAAACGCCACACCCAGATCACAGGCGCGATCGAGAGTAGGTTCGTCACGCGCCCCCATGATCATCGCCATCATCACACCGACCACGCCGGCCACGTGATAACAGTATTCAAGGGTGTCGGCTTCGGTCTGGTACTGGCGATCGTGTACATCCATGGCGAAGCCGTCCAGATGCTGCAGCGGAAACCGTGGAGGGATGTCATGGGTGCGCACCACCTCGCCCAGCGCAGCAAAGGCCGGCTGGCTCATGGGCTGGCCGGCGCAGGCCCGCCCGGTCGCAACACGCAGCTGTTCCAGGGCCGCCTCGCCGCCCTGCGGGCTGTTCACCTGACCGAAGCCGAGCTCCTGCCCGTCAATCACGTCATCGCAGTGACGGCACCAGGCGTAGAGCATCACGGCGCTTGCTCGGGTGCGGGCGTCGAACAGCCTGGAAGCCAGCGCGAAGCTCTTCGAGCCGGCTTCGATAGTTTGACGGGCCTGTTCGGCCAGTACCGCGTTCATGCACGCAGGTCCTCGATCATCAGGCCCGCGGTAGCCTTGGCCGACCCTACCACGCCCGGCACGCCGGCCCCTGGATGGGTCCCGGCGCCGACAAGGTAGAGGTTATGCACGTGTTCGTCGCGATTGTGCGGCCGGAACCAGGCGCTTTGCGTCAGCACCGGTTCGAGCGAAAACGCTGACCCGAGATGCGCATTGAGCTCATCACGGAAATCGAACGGGGTGAAGTGTCGGCAGGTCACCAGATGCTCCCGCAGGCCTTTTATGTAGTGCTGTTCAAGATAGTCCAGAATGCGATCACGGTAGCGCGGCCCCTCGACCTCCCAGTCGATGTCGGCATTGCCCAGGTGCGGCACCGGCGCCAGCACGTAGTGGGCGCTGCAACCGGGCGGCGCCAGCGAGGGATCGGTGACACACGGGGAATGCAGGTACAGCGAGAAGTCGTCGGGCAACTCGTCGCCATTGAATATGTCGTCGATCAGCTCGCGATAGCGCGGCCCGAAACACACGGTGTGATGCGGCAGATCGTTCGGCGGCTGATCCAGACCGAAGTAGATGACGAACAGCGACATGCTGAAACGCTTGCGCTGCAATGCCTTGCCCTGATGCTGACCGCGGGGATGGTGACCAAGCAGACGGTCGTAGGTATGCACCACATCGGCATTGGATGCCACCGCATCGGTTTCGAACCGCCGGCCATCGCCCAGCAGCACCGCTTCGACGCGGTCACCTGCGGTCTCGATCCTCGCCACTTCGGCATTCAGCTCAAGCTTGCCGCCCAGGTCTTCGAACAGGCGCACCATGCCGCGCACCAGCTCACCGGTTCCTCCGCGCGGAAACCACACCCCCCACTTGCGTTCCAGCGCGTGAATCAACGCATAAATGGAAGACGTAGCGAAGGGGCTGCCGCCGACCAGCAGGGAATGAAACGAGAAGGCCTGACGCAGGTGCTCGTCCTTGATGAAGCGCGACACCATGCCGTACACGCTGCGCCATGCTTCCAGACGGGCCAGCTGCGGACCGGCGCGGATCATGTCGCGGAACGACAGGAACGGCACGGCTCCGAGCTTGATGTAACCTTCCTGAAATACCGCCCGTGAATAGGCGAGAAAACGGCGGTAACCGCCCACGTCAGCGAGATTGCGCGAGGCGATCTGCCGGTCAAGTTCGTCCTGATCGTTGGCGTAGTCGAAGGGCTCTGCGTCCTCCCAGCACAGCCGATAGAACGGCGCGACGGGCATCAGCTCGACATAATCGGCGATCGTACGGCCTGACAGCGCGAACAGTTCTTCCAGTGCGGACGGATCGGTGATCACCGTGGGGCCGGCATCGAACGTAAACCCGGCGTCCTCGTAGACATAGGCACGTCCGCCTGGCTTGTCACGCTTTTCCAACAGGGTGGTCTGGATGCCGGCGGACTGCAGACGAATGGCCAGGGCCAGCCCACCAAAACCCGCGCCGATGACCACGGCGCGCTTCGGCTCACTCATTCGGAAATCCTTATGTGTTGTGGAGCACTCATGCGTGCGGCACGCAACGCCTCAGCCATGGGGACAGGCGGTTTGCCGGTAACAATGCGTAGTTTGTCCAGAGCCGTCAGCCGGCCCGCATAAAAACGTTCGATCAGACGTTCGGGCAGTCGGTAGAAGCGCTGCATCACCCGCCAGCGCTGGTCCGGCCGACCAGCCAGAAACAGCATTCGGTTGAGCAGGCGGAAATATCCCTGCTGCCGCCATTGCCGCCGCGCTTCATCCCGCACGGTCTCCAGCAGTACGGCAGAGCTGAGCGCAGGCAAGGCAGCGATGCGATCGGCGAGCCGTACGGCATGCGGCAGCGAATAGCCGGTGGTCGGATGAAACAGACCGGCGCGCAGGCCGCTGCAGGGGACATCACCCATCTCGCGCCAGAACGCATCGAAATCGCCGGCCAGAGTGATCGGCAATGCTCCGGCTTCTTCGCGTATGACACGCTCGATGGTCCAGCCCTGACGGGAGGCATATTCGCGCACGTGTCGCCGCAGAAAGGCACTGTCGATCAGCGGTTGATCGACGTAATGGGTATCCTCGATCAACAGGCGGTCCGCGGCGAGGGGCAGCACGTAAACGAAGCGGTAGCCTGCGCCCTGCTCGACGTCGGCATCCATCAGCCAGGGCAGCGTCAGGCCATGCGGCGCCGTAAGCTGTACTTCCATACCCAGAAAGGCCTGCCAGCCGAGCGCCAGATGTGCCGACGCGCGAGGGCCGCGTCCGTCGATCACCGCGCGCGCTTCGAGCCATTGTCCATCATTCAGGCGCACCCGCTGCGCTTCGACCGCCGTCACGCCGACTCCGGTTCGAACGCGTTCGCCCAGATCGGCATGCAGTCGTTCGGCAAAGCGCTCTGAAGGAATGCTCGCATACCCTCCTGGCAGATCCCGCTGCAACGCCGGAAAACGCACGCGGTAGCCGGCCCAGCGATGCTCGACCAGCGGCGCCATCCAGGCATGCTCGGCCTCGCTGAGATCGCCCTGGTGGAAAGACCAAGTGTGATTGCCCCCGAGCCGCTCACCCTGCTCCAGCACGAGAATCTTCCAGTCCGGACGTCGCTGCGCGATCCGCCAGGCGATCAATCCGTTAGCCAGCCCGCCTCCGGCGAGAATCAGATCCCAGCCGTGGCTCATGATGATTCCACGTCTACTACCGGGCGGCGCGTGGCGATGGCCTGCTCGGTGATGGCCGCGGCAAGGCGGGTGCCACCCGCGCCATCGACTTCCGCGCCGAGGCGTTCGAGGTTCTGCGCGAACCGCGACTCGCCGGTGATCATTTCCAGTCGCTCGGCGATGCCGAGCGCAGCGGTAAACCGGGGCGACACCTTCATGCCTACGCCCGCATGAACCACCCGTGATGCAACGCCGGGCTGATCGAAGGCGATCGGAATAGCCAACATCGGGGTGCGCGCAACCAGCGCATCCATCACGGTATTGAGCCCGGCGTGCGTCACCACGGCGTTGGCTCGCGCCAGCGCCGCGCGCTGGGGCGCAAAATCGGTCACCCAGGACGCTCCCTGAGCCTGCAGATTCAGAGATTGCACGTCGCTCAGCCCGCCGCAGTGCGCCACCAGCAGCTGCGCACCGAGTTTTTCGCAGGCCCAGGCGATACGCTCGAACAGCGCGTAGCGATGTCCCTGCAGGGTGCCCAGCGAGGCGAATACCATCGGACGATCAGGGTCGATGTCGTACTGCAGCTCGACCTCTACAGAGGCCGGCGGACGCAGCGGGCCAACGTGATGGAAGTGCGCGGGCAATGCTTCTCGCGGGAATTCGAAGCTGCGGACAGTCTGGCTGATCTGCGCCAGAGGCGACAGGCACTCATGCAGACCCTGACGGTCCGGCAGGCCGAACTTCCTGGCCTGTTCGAGGACCACGCGGCCATGGCGCCCCATCATCCAGTCGTAGACGCGGGCGCTGCCCTGGTACATCTTGCGTGCGGCGTCACCGGTGTCATAGGCCATGGGCATGACCGGTAGAGGAACGCCCGGCTCACGATTGACCGGCAACGCACAGGCAACCGAGACGAACGGGATCTGCAACGCCTCGGCCACCAGCCCGCCTGCTGCTTCCATCTGGTCGCAGATCAACGCGTCGACCTGCAGCGTGGCGAGTGCGGCGGGAAGCGCCTCGCACAGCATCTGCGTAGTCTGCGCCAGGTCGTCGATCAGTCTGCGCAGGCCCAGCGGCCCACCCGGATTCGCTGCCAGCTTGAGCGTCTGTCGCAGACTTCCACGCGCGCGCGCCTGTAACCCGACTGCATGAAATCCCACTCGCGCATCGGTGATCCAGTCCCGTGCTTCGGCCTGATGAATAAAGGTCACCCGATGGCCGCGATCGATCAGCTCACCGGCGAGTGCCTGCAGCGCCGCGAAGTGACTGGGGTAAGCCGGAGCGACGATGGCATAGTGCGTCATGTCCTCACTCCAGTGGGCATGACCGGCGTCGCAGACGGGATCAGAGCCGCCTGGCGCAGCGCCGCCAGATTGGCGCTGCCGGTACAGAAACAGGCAATCCGCAGCTGCCGACCGACGATCTCGAAGTGCTCGACGACAGCCTCGGTAGACTGCGTCGCGCATTGCAGAACCGCAGCAGCCTGGGCCGCGATGTCAGCGCCCAGCCGCAGCGCCTTGGCTACGTCGATACCGCTGCGAATCCCGCCCGAGGCGATCAGCGGGGTGTGCGGCAGCGCATGGCGCGCTTCCACCAGCGCCCTTGCGGTCGGAATGCCCCAGTCGGCGAATGCCATGGCCACCGCACGATCGGCCGCAGTGGCCGCGCGCTCCCCCTCTACCGCAGCCCAACTGGTACCCCCCGCGCCGGCGACATCGATGACTGCTACGCCGGCCTCGACCAGACGCCGCGCCACGGCAGCGGATATGCCCGCACCGACCTCCTTCACCACGATGGGCACCGACAGCTGCGACGCTGCCTGCGCAAGCGCGTCCAGCACTCCCTGCCAGTTGCGGTCCCCTCCGGCTTGTACAGCTTCCTGTAGAGGGTTGAGGTGTACAATCAACGCATCGGCTTCGATCATGTCTACCGCGCGCGCGGCGGCTTGCAGTCCCCGGGGTTCGACGAGTTGCGCCGCGCCCAGATTGGCCAGCAATGGAATGTCCGGAGCATGGCGACGCAATTCACGCGTCAATCCCTGATCCGCGCCGGTTTCCAGGGCTACCCGCTGGGAGCCGATGGCCAGTGCAATACCCAGATGCTGGGCGGCTTCGGCCAGATGGCGGTTGATGCCGACGGCACGCGCCGCACCGCCAGTCATGGAGCTGATCAGTAACGGCAGCGCAAGCTTGCGGCCGAGAAAATGGGTACTCAGATCGATTTCGTCGAGATGGATGTCAGGGAGCGCACAATGCTCGAATCGAACCTCGGAGAAACCCGGGTCCGTATTGGCCGATGCCCGCTGCGCATCGAGAACGATGTCGAGATGATCGTTCTTGCGCTCCACGAGATCAGACTTTCCCATCTACTGCTCCTGAAGGGGATTTTTTTCCCGCTGACGCTGTCGTTATCTTACGCATAATATTATGCAAAAGTTATACAAGAAGCTTAGCTTATCCTAATATTGCGTCAACCGGATGTCTGAGCTGCAATAAGCTCGACAGTTCATATTTCAGCATGTACGAGCGCCGTCAGGAAAGGAGCGTGTTCATGGGTCCCATGCCCGCCAAATCAGTCAGCCAGGATGACATCACCTGTACGCTCGTACCGCTGCGCGAAGACATTGACCAGCATCTCGCTCAGCTGCTCGGTGACGACGAGCAGGATCAGGTCAGCCAGGCCATGCGTGACTGCACGCTGGCCCCGGGCAAGCGCGTGCGCCCTCTGCTGTTGCTGATGGCCGCGCGGGAGCTGGGCGCGCCGATGCATGCTGGGCTCGACCTGGCCTGCGCGGTGGAAATGGTGCACAGCGCCTCACTGGTCTTCGACGACCTTCCCTGCATGGACGACGCGGCATTGCGCCGCGGCAGGCCCACAGTGCACCGCCAGTACGGTGAAGACATCGCCATGCTGGCAGGTATTGCGTTACTGACCCGGGCATTTTCCGTTATAGCGGGGGCGCAGAACGTGGATGGCCAGGTACGCTCGAGGATGGTCGCGCGCCTCGCCGATGCGGTGGGCACCCAGGGTCTGGTCAAGGGACAGTACCGGGATCTGCGCGACGCTTCTGCGCGCTCGGCCAGCGACATCAGCGCATCGAACCGCCTGAAGACTGGCGTTCTGTTTGAGGCTACGCTGGATATCGCCGCCATGCTTGCTGGCGCCAATCAGAGCGTTCGCGATGAACTGGCCCGCTTCGCCGATGAATTGGGTCAGGCCTTCCAGCTGTGTGACGATCTGCTCGATGACAGCCCTACCCAAGGCAAGGATGTGGGCAAGGATCAAGGCAAGACGACACTGGTGTCGCTGCTGGGCAAGGATGCAGTACGCCGCGAACTGCTCAGTCATCTGGATCGGGCAGACGCCCACCTCGAGGCGGTGTTCGGCGAAGACTGCCTGATCAGCCGTTTCACCCGCAGGCTGTTCGAACCGGCCTGCGCACCCGCACCGTCCTTCGTCGCCTCGAACGCCTGAATTCAATAGCCGGTCATCTCCAGATAACCGGTCCCTTCGTGACTCCCTGAGAAGTTGATCGGCCCTTCCCAATAGGGGATCGAGGTACCCATCCATGCCTCAGGATTGAGCGCCTCCACATTCAGCTTCAGATCGCGCCCGCTGATCTGCAGCCGCCAGCTGACCGGTACCCTGCGCCCCGCCACGCGCTGCCAACGGATTTCGCGCATATCGATGGCGCCAGGCTCGATGGATTCGGATGAACCGTCCGCCGCGATCCAGGTTCCGGAGCTGAAGGGCGCGCTCGAATCACTGCGCAGACGAAACAGCATGAGCTTTTCGCCGCCTGCCAGGTGCAGCGAAAACCAGTCCCAGCCACGTTGATCGGCCCTCAGCGGCTGGCTACTCCATTCCCGATCCAGCCAGGCCTGGCCAGTCACGGGGATGCGCTCACCGCTCACCTCGATCTCGCCCTGCACCTTGAAAAAAGGCTGACTGTAGTAGTACGAAGCCTGGCCGCCGCTCGACTTGCGGCTCAGTCCGGCCTCGCCGTGCAGCACCAGTGGGCCGTCGCTGCGCAGCTGCAGGTCGTAGGCAAAGTCATCCCCGGCGGCGCGGACGCGAAGCTCGCCCAGGCGCTCGCTGGTCTCGCCACGGCCGCCCTGCGGGCCGACCAGTGACCAATGATCGATCCATGCCGAGAAGGGGGCTGCCTTCACCCCCGCCTGGCCCACGCCGCCCCGCGCCAGTCTGTCGGCATGCAGATGAACATCACGACCGGTCACGGCCGCATGGCCCAGCCAGACCTGTGCGCTGGCCCAGCCGGCACCGGCCTGGTCGGCCTCCTGCGGCTGCATTGCCTGGCGAAACAGTGTCCACTGCGCGCCCCAGTGACGACCCTGCTCATCCTGCAGATTGGCGGTGACGTACCACCATTCGATACGAAACATCGGGTGTGCCTGATGATCGGCCGGGAAGCTCAGCGGGCGCCCCGGCGCCACCTGCGCGAAGCCTTCGGAGTCCGTCCCCAGGCCGGCGAACCCCTGCTCGGCCGGTTCGTCCTGCTCGCAGCCCGACAGCAGGACAGCCAGCCAGAACACGAATAGACGCATATCAGCTCTCATTGACGAATTGCCTCAGCAGACTGTCCGGACGTGCCCGGATGATGCGAACGACCGGCCAGGCAGCGGCCGCCAGCACCGCAGCAAGCGCAAGGCCGCCCAGCTGCAGCCACTGTCCGGGAAACCAGTGCCAGGGAAGACGCCAGCCAAACGCCTGTACGTTGACCACGGCTACCAGACACCAGGACAGCACCAGCCCGAGCGGAACCGCCAGAATGCACGTCAGGAAGGCCAGCAGCGTCAGCTGCGCCAGCGACAGCAGGCCCAGCTGACCCGGGCGCAAACCCATGGCCCAGAGCGGCGCGAGCTGTAGCAGACGCGTGTCAGCCAGCCCCAGCAACGTGCTGAACAGCGCCAGCGCGGCCACGCCAAGGGTGAGGCTGTTGAGCGCTGCCGTTGCCGCAAACGTCTGCTCGAACACGCGGGTGGAGTAGGCTTTCAGCGAGGCCTGATCCGTCGCGCTTGCGCCGGCGAATTGCGCGACCATGGATTCAGCGAGCAGCGCCGGGTCGGCGTCGCTCAACACGCCAATGCTGCCAATGGCCGCGTCGCGCCAACGGTCACGCAACGCCTCGGCGGACACCAGGACATGGCCGCGCGGATTGCCGTAATCCGGATAGGTACCAACCAGTTGCAAGGTCCAGTCACCGCCGGGGGTATCGAGATCGAGCATGTCGCCCACCCCCAGATCGGCGCGGCGGGCCAGCTGCTCGCTGACGAGCGCCCCGGCGCCCGCCTGCAAGCGAGCCCAGGCATCGGGCTGGGCGTCGAGCAATGGCCAGGTCTGCGGATACAGCGGGTGCTCGATGACGCCGCTGATTTCGACGGGCCATCGATCGAGGCGGGAATCGACCTGCCAGCTGGGCAACACGCCCGACACCTCCGGGCGAGCCTGCAGCCAGCCGAGAATGGCCTGCGCCTGTGCCGGCCCGGCCGGACGCACGTACACATCCGCCGACAGCCGCTGATCGAGCCAGTCGGTAAATGTCCTGCGAAACCCTTCGGTCATGCCCCCCACGCCGATGTTCGCCGAGAGCGCCAGCAGCAGGGCCATGAGCGGGAGACTCAGGCGTGAGAGTTGCTGCCGGCCGTCCGCCCAGAACCACTCACTCAGCGGCCCTCGGGCGTAGCGCCGTCCGACACGCAGCAGGGTGGCGAGCAGCAGGGGCAAGGTCAGTGTGACAGCCAACAGCACGCAGCCCAGCAGGACAAATCCTGCCAGCAAGCCATCGGCGTAAAGCCACAACCCGGCGGCGACGATCAACAATGCCAGCGCGACGCTGGACAATCGCCTCAGGCTTCGACGCTGGGCCAGCATCCAGCCCGGCGACACACGGGTGGGTACCAGCGACTCGCGCAACGCGGCAACGACGTGCCCGCCCGTGGCAGCGAGGGTTCCCGCCAGGGTCATCCCCAGTCCGGACAGCCACCAGCCCGGACTCATATCCACTCGCCCCGCTACCTGCGCGCCATACAGTCCACGCAGGCTGGCGGCAAGATCGCCGATCAACGCTGTGGCCAGCAGATAGCCGCTGAGCATCCCGAGCACACCAGCCACTGTGGCCAGAGCGACAAGTTCAATCAGCAGCGCCAGCACCAGGTCGGCCGCGCTGGCCCCGCAGGCGCGCAGCGTCTGGATCTGCCGCCGGCGCTGTTGCATTGCCAGCCCCGCCGCGGCCTGCACAATGAACAAGCCAACCAGAAACGCGAGCAACGCGAGCGCCGTCAGATTCAGGTGAAAGCTGTCCGTGAGCCGCTGCAGGTCAGCTTCCTCGCGCCGCTCCCACCGTAACGCAACGGTTTCCGGCAGAGGGGGCTCACGCTCCGCGAATGCGCCTGGGACAACCAGCTGACTGACCCGATCCGGCTGCCCCAGCAGCTGTTGTGCGCGGCCAATGTCGACCACGATCAACCCCGGCGGCAGCGCGTCTCTGATCTGCAGCGGCGGCAGCGCCTCGCCCGTCGCTGTCAGCAGCCGGTCTTGCGGACCGGCGCCCAGCCGTTGCAGCGTGTCGGTTGCAATCCAGGCCTGCCCTGGCGCGACAATGAACGCGGCAATGTCCGCGGTCGCGCCGCCGCGGGTAAGCGCATTGTCGGCTGGCAGTGTCAGCGGGTCGATCCCGACCAGCTGCAGCGTTTCCGTTTCCGAGTTCGATCCGGACGCTGCCCGGCGCATGCCAAGCGAGCCCTGCAGGACCGGGGAGACCGGCCAGCCGAGTCGCCGCAGCGATATGTAGGCGGTCTGATCGAACGGCTGCCCGCCGGGGCTGACCAGCACCTGCCCGGTCTGGCCGCCGAACAGCTGCGCCGCCCGGTCATAGCTGTCTCTCGCCTGCTGGTTCAGCGCCTGCACGCCGCTCCACAGCGCGGTGGCCAGCCACAGCCCGACGACCAGACAGGCAAGCTGCAGAGGGTGTCGCCGCCAGTGGCTGAACACCGTGACCAGCACCCAGCCGATACGGCGAATCATGCGCGGACCACGGTACCGCGGGACAGCTTGAGCTGGTGCTGCAGCCGTGCAGCCAGACTGTTGCTGTGGGTCACCATCAGCAAGGCCGAGCCGGACTCTGCGACCCGCGCGAGCAACAGCGCCAGCACCTGTTCAGCGGTTGCTTCATCCAGATTGCCGGTCGGCTCGTCGGCCAGCAGCAGTTTCGGCCGCAGCGCCAGTGCTCGCCCCACCGCGACCCGTTGCTGCTGACCGCCGGACAGTTGTTCAGGTAGACGCTCGAGCAGATCCTCAAGCCCCAGCGCTGTGGTGAGGTGCGCCTGCCACGCAGGATCCAGCCGCCTTGCCAGCCGCGCCTGCAACGCGAGATTCTCCGCCACAGTCAGGGAGGGAACCAGATTGAACTGCTGGAACACCACACCTACGTCCTCGCGCCGGTAGCGGGCTCGACTGCCTTCACCGAGTGTGGAGACGTCAACACCATCCAGGCAGATTGAACCGGCGTCGGCTCGATCCAGCCCGGCGATGAGATGCAGTAGCGTACTTTTGCCACTGCCCGACTCGCCCATCAATGCCAGCGATTCGCCCGGCCCGAGATCGAGGTCGACGCCATCAAGCACCTGCACCCGCCCCTGGGGACTGTCATACGCCTTGCGTACGCCGCGCACTTCAAGCATGACCGAGCGCCCCGCTGCGCGCCGTCAGCACATCGATCAGCGGGTTGAAGCCCGCTGCCCGGCGCCGCCGCCAGTCAAGCGGCGGCAGGCCGGTCCAGCGCTTGAATGCGCGGGAAAAGCTGGCGGCCTCGGCGTAACCAAGCTGGTGGGCGATACTCTCCAGCCCCAATGAACTGTCAGACAGCAGATGCTCCGCCAGTTGTCTGCGGACCCGCTCATCCAGGATGCGAAAACTGTAGCCTTCCTGCGCCAACCGGCGATGTAACGAGCGCTCCGAGATTCCCAGCCAACCGGCAACGTCGCGGGCCGGATTGATGCGACCGGAGTGGCTCATCAGCACCTGCAACACCTGTCTTGCCAGCGAGCCGCTGACGTCGTCCAGACTGTCGCACAGCTTCTGGCACAGACTCGCGCAGGTCTTCTGGGTGAACGGATTGGCCAGCGGCAATGGCGCCTGAAGATCCTCGTGGCTGATGAGCATGCCGTTTCTGCCGGCGGCGATGATCACGTCGCAATCGAAATGCTCCCGGTAGAGCGCCGCATCGGCGCTGTCACCGGCAAATTCGACACGCCGCGGTCGAAACGGTCGTTGCAAAAGCTCGCCGAACAGAGCGGTCCAGGCAGCAAGACCACGCTCGACCACCAGACCGCGAGCGTCCACCGGCAGTACGCTGTCATCGAACAGCATCGCCAGCCCTTCCGGACCCTCTTCGACCCGCACCGGGCAGATCGACAGAGACAGCGGGCGGAAGCGGCCACTGACGCGGATGGCTTCGCTGAGCGTACGACTGGCGAGCATGGTGTAACCCAGCAGACCCAGGCTGGTCAGATGATAGAGCCGGCCGACACGCAATCCGACGCCCGCCTCGGGGCGGACCGCAACGAGGTTGCGTATGACCGCGAGCTCCTGCCACAGCTCGTGCGTGTGTTCGGCATCATCCAGCGCCTCGCGCCGCAAGCCCGTGCTGCGCAGACAGGTCTCGCCGTCCACGTCGAGTTCCTGTGCCACGCGCAGAAGGTACAGAACATTGGTGCTATCACGCCGCTGACGCCACATCCCGGACTCCTGGCAGCAAGTATCATGCGATGGCGGGAAAGATCATGGAGGCAGTATAGGCACTGATGCATTCTGCGACGAGAAACAACAACAAAGGCGTCCGCCATGCCCGAATTCTTCTACACCACCGCAGCCAACAACCGTGCGCGCGATGGCGGCTTGCTGGACGTGCGCCCAGTGAGTGGAGCACTCGGCGCCGATGTCTTCGGGATCGATCTGCGAACGCTCGACGATGAGCGTCAACCGGCGCTACGACAGGCGCTGATCGACCATCAGGTCCTGTTCATCCGCGATCAGGACTTGTCGGTCGACGACCTGGAGTACGTGACCCAGCGCTTCGGTGAGTTCGGCATAGAGCCCTATGTGCAGCCGATGCCCGACCATCCTCATGTTGTGCATGTGCGCAAGGAAGCCAGCGAAGGGACTCCGATGGTATTCGGCGGGGCCTGGCATTCGGACTGGTCGTTTCAGGAGACACCCCCGGCCTTTACCCTGCTGTACGGGCTCGACGTGCCAACCCATGGCGGCGATACCCTCTACAGCAACATGTACCTGGCCTGCGAATGGCTGTCGCCGGCGATGCGTCAGATGCTCGGCTCGCTCAACGGCATTCACAGTCCCGAGTTCGGCTACGGCCCCAACAGCCGACACAACGCCGGACTGGAAAGCATGCAGATCGTCTGGGGCTCCAACGTCGATCATGACGTACGCAGCCATCCGTTGATCACCCGGCACCCGGAGACCGGCCGGGACGTGCTGTTCGTCAACCCGGCCTATACGCTGGGGATCGAGGGGATGAAGCCGGAAGAATCCCGGCCGCTGCTCGACTACCTGTTCTCGGTGGCGACCGCACCGGCGTTCACCTGCCGCATGCGCTGGACGCCCGGTACCCTGGCCATCTGGGACAACCGCTGCGTCTGGCATCAGCCGATATCCGATTACTTCGGCGCACGCCGCGAAATGTATCGCACGACAGTCAAGGGCGGCGTGCCGGAGCGAGGCCTCGTATCATGAACCCATTCGACGCAGAGGCCGCAGCGCGCGAGCTGTTTCGGGCGCGCATGACGCGGACGCCCTGCCCGGCGCCCGGCCCCGCTTTCGGCTTCGACGGCATAGAGCAGGCCATGCAGGTGCAGAACGCATTATTGCGGATGTATCAGAAGGCCGGGCAGGAAGCCATCGGCTACAAGCTGGGGCTGACCGATCAGCGGGTGCAGTCGGCAACGGGTATCGGCAAGCCGTTGGTGGGAGCGCTGTTGCAGGACTGGCAGTACTGGGACAAGGACGATATCCCTATTGCCAGGCTCATCGAGCCACGCGTGGAGGCTGAAGTAGCGTTCGTCATGAGTCGGACCTTCGACGATCCGGAAGCCGGGCTCGCTGAACTGCTCAATTCACTCGGCGGTGCACTGCCTGCTCTGGAAATCTGCGATTCGGCTATCCAGGGATGGCCCCGATCAATAGTCGATGCCCTGGCAGACAACCTCTGCTCCGGGCTGTTCGTGCTCGGCTCGCGTCCAATCGACGCCCGCAGCCTGGAGTTCAGTAGCCTGCCGATGAAGCTGCTGCGCGCAGGAGCGATCATCGCCGAAGGCAGTGGCAGCCAGTGCATGGGCAGCCCACTCAACGCGCTGCTATGGCTGGCGCGCGAGCAGGCCAGATTGGGAGTGCCGCTGCAGGCGGGCGATATCGTGCTGTCTGGAGCTCTGGGGCCAATGCAGTCGGTGGGAAGGGGCGACGAGCTTCGCCTGGACCTGGGCGCACTCGGTGCGCTCGAGTGTCGGTTCGTCTAGGCGGCGCGGAAAAGAAAAAACCCCGCCGAAGCGAGGTTTTCGTAACTGTCCCGATCATCCCTAATGCTCATGCCTTCAGGCATGGTCCTTAATTCCCTTAATGACCATGTCTACAGGCATCGTCCCTGCTCAATCCCTGAATAATGCCGCCGTCCTGGCGCCTTCCGTGATCCGTGTTGTTCTACTGGCTTCCTGCCCCGCTCCTAGCAACACCAATACTACGCAGGAGCAGGCAGGCTGCACATAGTCGTTTGCCACCACAGCCTGTAAGCATTTGCTTACAATTTGTCACACTCGCGACTGTGACCCCTCCTCAGAACTGCGCGGCATCCAGCTCGAACAGCGGCTCGCTGCCAGCACGTACCGATTCGCTCAGCGAGTGAATACGCGGCAGCAGACGCTTGACGAAGAAGCGCCCCGTAGACAGCTTGGCTGCATGAAAACCGTCGGCATCGTCCGCCAGACGCGCCCGAGCGGCCTTGGCCATCTTCGCCCACATGTAGGCGTAGGCGGTGTAGCCGAATACGTGCAGATACTCGACCGACGCCGCGCCGACCTCATTCGGATTGGTACGGCTGCGATCGATCACCAGGGCCGTCAGCTCCTCGAGATTGGTCAGCGCAGCGGCCAATGGCTTGACGAACTCTGCCAGCTCCTCCGACCCGTTCGCTTCGATGAACGAGCGCACTTCGCCGGCGAAGACCTGGAAGAAGGCGCCACCATTGGCTACGGTCTTGCGGCCCATCAGATCCAGCGCCTGAATGCCATTGGTGCCCTCATAAATCTGGGCGATCCGCACGTCGCGTACCAGCTGCTCCTGGCCCCACTCACGAACATACCCGTGGCCGCCGAATACCTGCTGGCCATGGACGCAGTTCTCCAGCCCCACATCGGTGAAGAATGCCTTGGCGACCGGCGTCAGCAGCGCAACCAGGTCTTCCGCGTTTTTCTTCGATTCGGGCTCTTCAGCAAACTTGCTGACGTCCAGCTGCATCGCCACGTAGGTCGAAAACGCACGGCTGCCTTCGGTCATGGCCTTCATGGTCAGCAGCATACGGCGAACATCCGGATGCACGATGATCGGATCGGCGGCCTTCTCGGGTTGCTGGGCGCCAGACGGCGCACGGCTCTGCACGCGGTCACGAGCATAATCGACAGCGCTCTGATAGGAGGCTTCCGAGCAACCAATGCCCTGGATACCGATCGACAGGCGCTCATAGTTCATCATGGTGAACATGGCATTGAGGCCCTTGTTCAGCTCTCCGATCAGATAGCCCTTGGCGCCATCGAAGTTCATTACGCAGGTGGCCGAGCCCTTGATGCCCATCTTGTGCTCGATCGAGCCGCACGCCACGGCGTTGCGCTCACCCAGCGAACCATCTTCGTTGACCATGAACTTGGGCACCAGGAACAGCGAGATACCCTTGGGGCCGGCTGGCGCATCGGGCAGCTTAGCCAGAACCAGGTGAATGATGTTCTCGGTCAGGTCGTGCTCACCGCCGGTGATGAAGATCTTGGTACCGGTAACCGCATAGGATCCGTCAGCCTGCGGCACCGCGCGGGTACGGATGATGCCCAGATCGGTGCCGGCATGGGGCTCGGTCAGGCACATGGTGCCGGCCCAGGTGCCGGAATACAGCTGGGGCAGATAGGCGTTCTTCAATTCTTCGCTACCATGCGCATCGAGCGCCAGGCAGCAACCGGCGGTCAGCGCCGCATACAGGGCGAAGCTGTTGTTGGCGCCGTAGACCATTTCCTCTACCTGAACGCCGAGGGTCTTGGGCATGCCCAGGCCGCCGTAGTTCGGGTTACCACCCAGGCCAACCCAGCCGCCCTCGGCGTAGACGTTGTACGCTTCCTTGAAGCCGGTCGGCGTGGTGACAACGCCGTCGTTCCACTGCGCGCCTTCCTCATCGCCACTACGGTTGAGCGGTGCGATGGTCTGAGAAGTAATCTTGCCTGCTTCTTCGAGCATGGCATCGGCGGTTTCGGCATCGATCGCGCCGTCCAGGCCGGGCAAGCTCTGCCATAGCTTGTCAGCTTCGAACACGTCATTGAGGACGAAACGGATATCACGCAGGGGGGCTTTGTAGTCGGCCACGGGAGGACTCCTCTAGCAGTGGTTCGCCAGTAGATACTGGAACGTGGGACAGATTGTAGCGCGACACCCAATAGATCGTTAGCGTCTTTTTGTGACCAAACAATATCTATTAGTCACATGCTTCCAGCTACACTGGTAGCCCGACGAGCCGTGCGGGGAAGGCGGCCGGAGCACGTCTCCAAAACATGGATGTTTTGGTGAAGCCCCCAGGGACGGGTTCACGGCGCCTTGCGCAGGGCGACTTGTCTGTGCGGCGAATGCACGCAAATCCGAGTAGCCGGTGCGCAACGTAATGCGGTTGGTGCAAGGCTGGCTGAGTGCGCATGGCACGCCGACACGCGGCAAGTCCCCGCAAGCGGGCCCGGCCCGCAATCGGAGATTCCTGGGCGTTCGGCTGCGCGCGAAGCATGCTTCGCCAACGCTTGCCTCACCCATCTGGCTCGGCGATCGCATCCTTGCGATCGACGGTCGGCTTAGTCGCGCCGGCTCAGCCAGCCTTCGGACGTTTGTGCCAGCAACATAAAAAAGCCCCGACGAGTCGGGGCTTCTGGACCAGCTGCTGTGCTTAGAACTGCTCGGCAGTCATCTGCATCAGCGTGTCGGCACCCGCTTCCAGCGCGGCAAGGTGAGCCTGAGCACGGGGCAGCAGGCGCTTGAAGTAGAACTCCTGCGTGGCCAGCTTGGCCTTGTAGAAGTCTTGTTCCGACGTGCCTGCGGTCAACTGCTCCTGTGCGCTCACCGCCATCTTCAGCCAGAAGAAAGCCAGCGTGACGTAACCGGAGTACATCAGGAAGTCCATCGACGCAGCGCCAACTTCTTCGCGATTCTGCATCGAGCGCATGGCGATCTTCTGTACCTGCTCGCCCCACTGGGCATTGAGCTGATTCAGCGTGTTCACGTATTCACCCAGCGTCGCGTGACCTTCGTTGGCCTGGCAGAACGTATGCACCTGCTTGGTGAAGGCGCGCAGCAGTTTACCCTGGCTCATCAGCACCTTGCGGCCGAGCAGATCGAGCGCCTGGATGCCGTTGGTGCCCTCGTAGATGCCGGCGATACGGCAGTCACGCACCTGCTGCTCCTGACCCCACTCACGGATATAACCGTGGCCACCGAACACCTGCTGACCAAGGATGGTCGCTTCAAGGCCGGTTTCGGTCATGAACGCTTTGCAGATCGGCGTCAGGAACGCCAGCTGGTCTTCGGCATCGGCGCGCTCATCTGCGTCCTTGGAGTAATGTGCCTTGTCCAGCAACTGCGCGGTGTAATAAGCCAATGCGCGGTTGCCTTCGTTGAACGACTTCATGGTCAACAGCATGCGACGCACGTCAGGATGGACGATGATCGGATCGGCTGCCTTGTCGGGGAAAGCCGGGCCGGACAACGCACGCATCTGCAGGCGGTCCTTGGCGTACGCCACGGCGCTCTGGTAGGACGCTTCACCGTGACACAGACCCTGCATGCCGGTACCCAGGCGGGCATGGTTCATCATGGTAAACATGCAGTTGAGACCCTTGTTGACCTCGCCGATCAGGAAGCCGGTGGCGTCATCGAAGTTCATCACGCAGGTAGCAGAGGCCTTGATGCCCATCTTGTGCTCGAGCGAGCCGCAGACCAGGCTGTTGCGCTCGCCTTTCTCGCCGCTGGCATCAGGCAGGAACTTCGGCACGATGAACAGCGAGATGCCTTTGGTGCCGGCTGGTGCGTCGGGCAGTTTGGCCAGCACCAGGTGAACGATATTCTCGGCCAGATCATGCTCACCGCAGGAGATGAATATCTTGGTGCCGGTAATCTTGTAGCTGCCGTCCTGCTGAGGCACGGCGCGAGTCTTGATCAGACCCAGGTCGGTACCACAGTGTGGCTCGGTCAGGCACATGGTGCCGGTCCAGTAGCCGGGCGTCAGCTTGGCCAGGTACAGATCCTTCTGGTCCTGCGTGCCGTGGGCGCGGATCGCTGCGGCGCAGCCGTGCGACAGGCCAGGGTACATGCTGAATGAATAGTTGGCCGAGGCAACCATTTCGTTGACGACCAGACCCAGCGAAGCCGGCAGACCCTGTCCGCCGTATTCGGTCGGACCAGTCATCGAGGACCAGCCATTATCGACGTACTGCTGATAAGCGTCCTTGAAACCGGCGGGCGTGGTGACTTCGCCATTGTCGATACGACAGCCTTCCTCGTCACCGGTGCGGTTCAGCGGAGCGAGCACGTTGCCGGCGAACTTGGACGCCTCTTCCAACACGGCGCTGACCAGATCCGGCGAGGCGTCGCTCAGACCGAAGGCTTCGTAACCGGCAGCGAAATTGAACACTTCGTCCATAACGAAGTGCATGTCCCGCAAGGGGGCTTTGTATTCAGGCATGGTGTACTCCAACGGAAGGCCGGACGGGAGCCCGTCGCGGGGATTCATACAGTCGTTTGAACACTACGGGGGCAGCTGGCGGCGGTCAAGGCGCAGGGGCATTCATTACATCGCTTGATACAACCCCATAACACAGCGATCACGACCGGCCGGTCATGTCTCAACGGTGAGCCAGATTGACTTCAGACTGAGGTGCCGTTGACGCTTATTCCTGATTCGCATAACAGATGCAGATTTAGACTTGGACAAGACTAAGCCAGCCTTCTAATGTGTCGGCCATTGCGCTTCCGACGGGAGGCTTGGATTCGTACAGGTGACTGATGAGCTGGGATTCACTGCCGATGATTGGCGTTGCAGCACTGCTGTGCTGGGTCATCTACGCCTTCGTTCGCGAAAAGTTCAGCCCGGATGTGGTTGTCGCCATCGCGGTTGCGATTCTGCTGGTCAGTACCTTGCTGACGCCCTCCGATGTACTCGGCGTGCTGTCCAACAGCGCCCCCATCACCATCGCCTG
This sequence comes from Halopseudomonas nanhaiensis, assembly GCF_020025155.1. Taxonomy (NCBI): domain Bacteria; kingdom Pseudomonadati; phylum Pseudomonadota; class Gammaproteobacteria; order Pseudomonadales; family Pseudomonadaceae; genus Pseudomonas; species Pseudomonas nanhaiensis. The sequence continues at coordinate 379,941 of NZ_CP073751.1, read as the reverse complement.
CATGTTCATTCTCTCGGCTGCGCTGGAACGCACCGGGTGCGTCGAGGCGCTCGGCAACTGGCTCGCCCGCATGGGTGGCGGCAGCCCGTTGCGCACCTTGTTCAGCCTTATCGTGACCGCGCTGGTACTGTCTACCTTCATCAACAATACCCCGGTGGTAGCAATTCTCACCCCCGTCGCAATCGCACTGGCCACGCAGGTGGGCAGCAAACCGTCGAAGATGTTGATCCCGCTGTCATACGCCACCATCCTCGGCGGCACCATGACCATGATCGGCACCTCGACCAATATCCTTGTTGACGGCGTTGCCCGCCAGATGGGCCTTGAGCCGTTCGGCATGTTCGACATTACGCTGCCGGGGATGATCGTCGCGACGATTGGCGTGGCCTTCATCATGCTGGTCGGCCACCGTCTGCTGCCAGATCGGGAAAGCCTGTCCAAGCAGTTGCGTCCCGACCAGAGCCGTCCGTTCATGACCGAGCTCCTGGTCCCGCATGATTCCCCGGTGATCAATCAGACGATCGCCGATGCCAATCTGAACGGTAACAGTGGCATCCAGGTGCTGAAGATTTTCCGCGGCGACGAGGAGCTGTCCACACCGGTCAACAGCACAGTGCTGAGCGCCGGCGACCGCCTGGTTCTGCATGCCAACATGAAAGATTTCGTCGAACTGCGACAGAACGGCTTGCTGGCCTTCAATCGTGAACAGGCCGCCCGCTTCGAGACCATCTCGACCCGCGACGTGATCCTCGCCGAGGCGATCGTGGGCCGCAACTCGCGCTACAGCCACCGTCCGATGCGCGATCTCAACCTGACCGCGCGCTACGGCATTCACGTGCTGGCCATCCATCGTCACAACGAAAATATCCAGGACAATCTGGACGAATTCCAGCTGCAGTTCGGCGACGTGATGCTGGTGGAAGGCACGCCTTCACAGATCAAGAAGTTCGCCGACAACGGCGAGCTGATCAGCCTCAATACCGTGCAGGAACGCGCCTACCGCCGCAACAAGGCGCCTATCGCCATCGCCGCGGTGCTGGCCGTCATGGTGCTGGCAGCCCTCAAGGTTATGCCCATAGAAGGGCTGGCAATGATCGCCACTGCGGTGGTGATCGCCACCGGCTGCCTGGACACCGAAGATGCCTACAAGGCAGTGGACTGGCGCATTCTTTCGATTATTTTCGGCATGCTGGCGATCAGCATCGCCATGGACCGGGTCGGACTGGTGAGCAGCGTGGTGGACAAGGTGATGCTGCTCGCACCACTGCTCGGGCCGCTGTTCATGCTGTCGTTCATCTATCTGCTGACGTCGATACTGACCGAGATCGTCAGCAACAACGCCGTGGCGGTTCTGCTCACGCCCATCGCCATAGGCGTGGCACAGCAACTGGGTGCCGATCCGATTCCGTTCGTGGTGGCAGTCATGTTCGCCGCCAGCGCCAGCTTCGCTACGCCGATCGGCTACCAGACCAACACCTTCGTGTATAGCGCGGGAGGCTATCGCTTCAGCGATTTCCTGAAGATCGGCATACCGCTGAATCTGATCATGTGGCTCACCGCGACCCTGATCATTCCGCTGATCTGGCCCCTCTTCCCTGCCGCGTGATCAGCGGCTTTCCAGATGATCGTGCAGATCGATGAACTGCTGGGTCAGCTTGTGGCGTCCGTCCATGTAGATGAGCGGGGCACTGGCTTCGTGGGATTCGCGCATGCGGATCGAGCTGGAGATGTATACCGGGAGCACCGGCAGCCCTTCGGCGACCAGCTCGTCGAGGATCTTCTTCGGCAGCGCCGCACGTGACTGGAACTGATTCACCACGATCCCTTCGATCTGCAGATCCTCGTTGTGCTCCTCCCGAATGTCCTCGAGCTCGCCGAGCAGCCCATACAGGGCCTGACGGGCGAAGCTGTCACAGTCAAAGGGGATCAGACAACGATCTGCTGCGATAAGCGCCGAAACGGTATAGAAGTTAAAGCTGGGAGCCGTATCGATATAGATCCGCTCGTAACTGGACTTCAGGTCCTTGAGCAGCTTGCGCAGCTTCTGGATCTTGTACCGGGATTCGAGCTTGTGCTGAAGCTCGGCCAGCTCGGGACTGGCCGGCATGATCCACAGATTTTCGAACGGCGTTTCCGCCACGTACTGTTCGGCCGGAAGCTTGTCGGCACGGCCGGCCAGGGTATTGGAGAAGAAATCTGCCAGCGTATGGTCGACGTTGCCCAGCCCTGAGCCAAGCAGGTAATGGCTGGAGTTGGCCTGCGGATCGAGGTCCACCACGAGCGTCTTGTAGCCGGCTGCGGCGCTGACCGCAGCGAGATTGCAGGCGATACTCGACTTGCCCACGCCCCCCTTCTGGTTGAACACGACACGTCGCATACCGCCCTCCTCGGTTACATGATTTGTTAAGCCTGGCCTACGATAGCAGAGGGATCGTGGTATATCGCTGACAGCTCGTGCACTGCCTCGATGAAGGCGCCGGCATGTGCCGGATCCACTTCCGGAGTGATCCCGTGGCCCAGGTTGAACACATGGCCGTTGCCCTTGCCGTAGCTGGCCAGGATACGACTGACTTCGGCGCGGATCGCTTCGGGTTTTGCATACAGCACCGTCGGATCCATGTTGCCCTGCAGGGCCACCTTCGCACCCACCCGGGAGCGCGCAACGCCGATGTCCATGGTCCAGTCGAGCCCCAGCGCGTCGGCACCGGCATCGGCGATGCTTTCCAGCCACAGACCGCCGTTCTTGGTGAACAGGATCACCGGCACCTTGCGGCCATCGTGCTCGCGAATCAGACCGGAGACGATGCGGCGCATGTAGGCCAGAGAAAACTTCTGGTAGGCGTCTGCAGACAGGTTGCCGCCCCAGGTATCGAAAATCTGGACCGCCTGCGCGCCCGCACGAATCTGCCCGTTCAGGTAGCCGGTCACCGCATCGGCCAGCTTGCCCAGTAGCTGGTGCATGGCTTCGGGCTGATCGTAGAGCATCGCCTTGGTCTTGCGGAAGTCCTTGGACGAGCCGCCTTCGACCATGTAGGTCGCCAGCGTCCAGGGACTGCCGGAAAAGCCAATCAGCGGCACACGACCGTTAAGTTCACGGCGAATGGTGCGGACCGCATCCATGACATAGCCGAGGTCGTTGTTGGCGTCCGGCACCGAAAGCGCCTCGATATCCGCAGCGGTGTCGATGCGCTTGCGAAAACGCGGACCTTCGCCGGTTTCGAAATACAGGCCCAGCCCCATTGCATCGGGGATGGTGAGAATGTCGGAGAACAGAATGGCCGCATCCAGCGGGTAGCGCTCCAGAGGCTGCAGCGTGACCTCGCAGGCCATCTCCGGATTCATGCAAAGCCCCATGAAGTCACCCGCACGCGCACGGGAGGCGCGATACTCCGGCAGGTAGCGTCCGGCCTGGCGCATCATCCATACGGGCGTGACGTCCACCGGCTGGCGCTGCAGCGCGCGGAGGAAGCGATCATTCTTCAGGTCAGTCATGGGGTAGGTATCCGGTGGCGAAATCAGCGCACATTGTAACGGCAATCGGTGCAAACATCAGGCCCGGCGCCTTAAACAACAAGGGCGCCCTGAGGCGCCCCTGTCGATACGACGGTAGCTCAGACCCCGAGATATTCGAGAATGCCTTCGGCAGCCTGACGGCCTTCCCATACCGCGGTGACCACCAGGTCCGATCCGCGGACCATGTCGCCACCCGCGAAGATCTTCGGGTTGCTGGTCTGGAACTTGAACTCCGGCGTCTGACCGGCCACGACCCGTCCCTGACTGTCGGTGTCGATCTGCTTTTCACCAAACCAGTCGGCCGGGCTCGGGCGGAAGCCGAAGGCGATGACCACCGCGTCGGCCGGGAGCACTTCTTCCGAGCCGGGGATCGGCTCCGGGCTGCGGCGCCCACGCGCGTCCGGCTCGCCAAGGCGCGTCTCGACAACCTTGACCCCTTCGACCTTGTCTTCGCCGACAATGGCGATCGGCTGGCGATTGAACAGAAACTTGACGCCCTCGTCGCGCGCATTCTTCACTTCCTTGCGCGAGCCGGGCATGTTTTCTTCGTCACGGCGGTAGGCACAGGTCACCGACTTCGCTCCTTGCCTGATCGAAGTACGGTTGCAGTCCATGGCGGTATCACCGCCACCGAGCACCACGACCTTTTTGCCCTTCATGTCGATGAAATCCTCGGCTGACTTCTCGAAGCCCAGGTTGCGATTGACGTTGGCGACCAGAAAATCGAGCGCGTCATACACGCCAGGCAGGTCTTCGCCAGGAAAACCGCCCTTCATGTAGGTGTAGGTGCCCATGCCCATGAACACCGCATCGTATTCTTCGAGCAGCTGATCGATAGTGACATCCTTGCCGATCTCGGTATTCAGGCGAAACTCGATGCCCATGCCGGTGAACACTTCGCGACGGCGCGACATGACCGTCTTTTCCAGCTTGAACTCGGGAATGCCGAAGGTCAGCAGACCGCCGATCTCCGGATTGCGATCGAAGACCACCGGCTTGACGCCGGCGCGCACGAGAATATCCGCGCACCCCAGCCCGGCCGGGCCGGCACCGATGATGGCGACGCGCTTGTCGGTAGGCACTACCTGCGACATGTCCGGACGCCAGCCCATGGCGAACGCCGTGTCGGCGATGTACTTCTCCACCGAGCCGATGGTGACCGCACCGAAGCCGTCATTGAGCGTACAGGCACCTTCGCAGAGGCGGTCCTGCGGGCACACGCGGCCGCAGACTTCGGGCAGCGTGTTGGTCTGGTGTGCCAGTTCTGCGGCTTCGAGGATGTTGCCCTCGGACACCAGCTTCAGCCAGTTCGGAATGTAGTTGTGGACCGGGCACTTCCATTCGCAATAAGGGTTGCCACAGCCCAGGCAACGGTGCGACTGGTCGGCAGCCTCGTCCGGCTTGAACTGATCATTGATCTCGACGAACTGGGTCTTGCGCGTCTTCAACGGACGCTTTTTCGGGTCCTTGCGGCCCACTTCGACGAACTGGAAGTCGTTATTCAGACGGTCAGCCATATCTAAACCTCTTTTTGGCAGCAAACGGTCACGGGCCGGTCACTACCAGAACTAATCGCTGGCGCGCCATCCGGGCGCGCCACTGTTCGCTTATTGCGGGCTCGCCAGCGTGGTGGAAAGCAGCGCGCGCAGGCTTGCGGCCTTCGGCTTCACCAGCCAGAAACGGCGGATGTAGTCGTCCAGGTTGTCCAGCACTTCGCGGCCCCAGGCGCTGTCTGTCTCGGTCACATACTCGGTCAGCACCTGAGTCAGATGGCTCCGGTAGGCTTCCATCGACTCGCTGCTGATCCGGTGCAGCTCGACCAGCTCATGGTTGAGCTTGTCGAAGAAGCTGTTGTCCATGTCCAGCACATAGGCGAAACCACCGGTCATGCCGGCGCCGAAGTTATGGCCCGTCGCACCCAGCACACAGACCATGCCACCGGTCATGTACTCGCAGCAGTGGTCACCCGAGCCCTCGATTACCGCGTGGCAACCGGAGTTGCGCACGGCGAAGCGCTCGCCAGCCACGCCGGCAGCGAACAGCTTGCCGCCGGTTGCGCCGTAGAGGCAGGTGTTGCCGATGATCGAGGTCTGCTCGGAACGGAACGGGCTGCCGTTGGGCGGCGTTACCACCAGCTTGCCCCCGGTCATGCCCTTGCCGACGTAGTCGTTGGCGTCACCTTCGAGATACATCTGCAGCCCGCCAGCATTCCACACGCCGAAACTCTGGCCCGCAGTGCCCTTGAAGCGGAAGGTGATCGGCGCATTGACCATGCCCTGGTTGCCGTGCAGCTTGGCGATCTCGCCCGACACGCGCGCGCCAATGGAGCGATCGCAGTTGGTCAGATTCATCTCGAACTCACCACCGGTCAGACCGTCGATGCATGGACGCGCCATCTCGACCATCTTCTCGGCCGTCAGGCCCTGGTCAAACGGGCGGTTGCGCGGCTGTTCGCAGTACTGCGGCTTGTCTGCCGGGACCGCATCGCTGAACAGCAGCGGACGCAGGTCGAGATTCTGCTGCTTGGTAGTGCTGCCGGGCAGGATTTCCAGCAGATCGGTACGCCCGATCAGATCCTGCAGGCGGCTAACGCCAAGCTTGGCCAGCCACTCGCGCGTTTCCATGGCAACATAGGTGAAGAAGTTCATCACCATCTGCACGGTGCCGATGTAGTGGTTGTCACGCAGATGCTTGTTCTGCGTCGCAACACCGGTTGCGCAGTTGTTCAGATGGCAGATGCGCAGGTATTTGCAGCCTAGGGCGATCATCGGCGCGGTACCGAAGCCGAAGCTCTCGGCACCGAGAATTGCCGCCTTGATCACGTCCAGACCCGTTTTCAGGCCACCATCGGTCTGTACCCGGACCTTGCCGCGCAGATCGTTGCCGCGCAGGGTCTGATGCGCCTCGGAGAGGCCCAGCTCCCAGGGTGATCCGGCATAACGGATAGAGGTCAGCGGCGAAGCGCCTGTGCCGCCGTCGTAACCGGAAATGGTGATCAGGTCTGCATACGCCTTGGCCACGCCTGCGGCGATGGTGCCGACGCCCGGCTCTGCCACCAGCTTGACCGAGACCAGCGCGGCGGGGTTGACCTGCTTGAGGTCAAAGATCAGCTGCGACAGGTCTTCGATCGAATAGATGTCGTGATGCGGAGGCGGAGAGATCAGCGTCACACCCGGCACCGCATAGCGCAACCGTGCAATCAGTTCGTTGACCTTGCCACCAGGCAGCTGACCGCCTTCGCCTGGCTTGGCACCCTGCGCCACCTTGATCTGCAGTACCTCGGCGTTGACCAGGTATTCGGGCGTGACACCAAAGCGACCGGAGGCGATCTGCTTGATCTTCGAGGTGCGCTCGGTGCGATAACGCGCCGGGTCTTCGCCGCCTTCCCCGGAGTTCGAGCGGGCACCGAGGCGGTTCATCGCTTCGGCGATCGCCTCGTGCGCTTCCGGCGACAGCGCGCCGAGCGAAATACCCGCCGAGTCGAAGCGCTTGAAGATGCTGTCCAGCGGCTCGACCTTATCCAGCGCAATCGCGGTCTGGTCGTCGCGCACCTTGAGCAGGTCGCGCAACGCGGCGACCGGCCGGCTGTTCACCAGCGCAGCATATTCGAGGTACTTGTCGTAGCTGTCACCCTGCACCGCATCCTGAAGGGTGCGGACCACGTCCGGGTTGTAGGCGTGATATTCGCCGCCGAACACGAACTTGAGCAAACCACCCTGCTGGATGGCCTTGCGCGGATTCCAGGCCTCGCGGGCCAGCAGCTGCTGTTCGACCTGCAGATCGCTGAACCGCGCGCCCTGAATGCGGCTCGCAACGCCACGGAAGCACAGATCGACCACTTCATCAGCCAGACCAACCGCTTCGAACAGCTGAGCACCACGGTAGGACACCACCGTGGAAATGCCCATCTTCGAGAGGATCTTCAGCAGACCCTTGGAGATGCCCTTGCGGTAGCTCTTGAAGACTTCGTACAGGTCGCCAATGACCTCGCCGGTGCGGATCAGGTCACCCAGCACTTCGTACGCCAGGTACGGATACACCGCGCTCGCACCGAAACCGATCAGCACGGCGTAATGATGTGGATCTCTGGCCGTGGCGGTCTCGACCAGAATGTTGCAGTCACAACGCAGCCCCTGCGCAACCAGGTGGTGGTGCACTGCGCCAACGGCCAGCGCGGCATGTACGGGCAGCTTGCCCTGCTCGATGCCGCGGTCGCTGAGTACCAGCAATGTCTTGCCTTCACGCACTGCGGCTTCGGCCTGCAAGGCGATGGCGGTTACCGCTTCGCTGAGCGGCAGATCTTCCGGCGCATTCAGGTTGATGACCTGATTGGCAAAGCCGGGACGATCCAGGTTCATCAGGGTGCGCCATTTCGCCGGCGAAATGATCGGAGTGCTCAGGATTGCACGGTTACCATGCTCTGCCGTTTCCTCGAACACGTTCCGCTCGGCACCGAGACAGGTCTCCAGCGACATGACGATCGCTTCGCGCAACGGGTCGATCGGGGGGTTGGTAACCTGCGCGAACTGCTGACGGAAGTAGTCATATACCGAACGCACCCGGCCCGAAAGCACGGCCATGGGCGTGTCGTCGCCCATCGAGCCGACAGCCTCCTGACCGTTCTCGGCAAGCGGTCGCAGCACCTGGTCGCGCTCTTCGAAGGTGACCTGGAACATCTTCATGTGCTGCTTCAGACGCTCCTGCTCCATGAAGTCGGCGCCGTGATCGCGATCGTCCAGCGTCGCCTGGATGCGCAGCGCATTTTCCCGTAGCCACTTGCGATATGGATGGCGTGACTTCAGACGACCCTCGACGTCACTGGTATGCAGTACCTCGCCGGTCTGGGTGTCGACCGCCAGAATCTGGCCGGGCCCTACCCGGCCCTTGCTGATCACGTCTTCAGGCTTGTAGTCCCAGACGCCGATTTCCGATGCGAGGGTGATGTAACCGTTCTTGGTCACCACATAGCGCGCCGGACGCAGCCCGTTACGGTCGAGCAGACAGACCGCGTAGCGGCCTTCGGTCAGCACGATGCCGGCCGGACCGTCCCAGGCCTCCATGTGCATGGAGTTGAACTCATAGAACGCGCGCAGATCAGCATCCATGGTTTCCACGTTCTGCCATGCCGGCGGAACGACCATGCGGATGGCGCGGAACAGGTCCATGCCACCGGTGATCAGAAGCTCGAGCATATTGTCCATGCTCGAGGAATCGGAGCCGGTAACGTTGACGATCGGGGAAATGCTCTCCAGATCGGGCAGCAGCTCGTTGGTGAACTTGTTGCGACGCGCGTTGGCCCAGTTGCGGTTGGCGGTGATGGTGTTGATCTCACCGTTGTGCGCCAGCAAGCGGAACGGCTGTGCGAGCGGCCACTTGGGCAGCGTATTGGTCGAGAAGCGCTGATGGAAGACGCTGATGGCGGTCTCCATGCGCTCGTCACTCAACTCGGGGTAGAAGCGGCCAAGATCGGCCGGCATCATCAAACCCTTGTAGGCTATGACCTTGTGCGAAAGGCTGCAGACGTAGAAGTTCTCATCGCCCTGCATGGCGACTTCAGCGCGCCGGCGCGCATAGAAAAGCTTGATGCCGAACTGCTGCTCGTCAAGACCTTCGCCGGATACGAATACCTGCTCGATGCGCGGCATGCAGCTTAACGCCAGCGGTCCGAGCACGCTCTCATCCACCGGGACAGGGCGCCAGCCCAGCGACGTCAGGCCCTGTTCTTCGAAAGCCTTCGCGAAAGCCTGGCGGGCGGCGTCGGTGGCAGCCTGGTCGGCGCTCATGAAAATCATGCCGACGGCGTATTGCTCGGGCAACGTCACCGACAAATCTTCCTGCGCGACCGCGCGCAGATAGCTATCGGGCTTCTGGATCAGCAGGCCACAGCCGTCACCGGTCTTGCCATCGGCGTTGATGCCGCCGCGGTGCGTCATGCACGTCAGTGCTTCGATGGCCGTTTGCAGCAGGTGATGACTGGGTTGGCCTTCCATATGGGCAATCAAGCCAAAGCCGCAGTTATCCTTGAACTGATCAGGCTGGTATAGACCTGCTTTCATAGGCACACTCTCAAAAAGCTATTGAATTCAGACGCTTAGACTAACCAACGGAAGACGTGATCTGGCTAGGCGCCGGACAAAAGGGGTGTAATTGTACACAGCGGCCTGCACCGCCACAATTGATTTTGCGCGAGAAGTGCCGCAAAAGCATATCCAAATGTCGTAAATCGGAAAGCTTTTACTGCAGAAACAGAAATGACGGCCCGCCGTGCGACGGGCCGGTGAGCATTATGGCAGAGACTGCTGGATACTGGCGATGGTTCGGGGCCACGGCTTCTGCTGACGCAACGGCCCGGGCAGCCTGCCCGCCGCCTGCTGCGCCTGCTGCCGGTCCGCATAGGCGCCCTGCGTAACCACAAACCAGGGCTTTCCTTCATGCCGCGTTTCAAAATAGTGCAGCTCACCAACCCCCTCATGCCCGCTCATGAAATCCAGGGCCGCTTGCCTGGAGCGTGAGCCGAGCAACTGCAGAACGTAACGATCTCCGGACTGCTGGCGATACCACGCAGCCGCATCGGAACCCGCCGCGGCCGCCGAGGGTTGCGGGCGCTCCGCAGGTGCCGGGGCGGGAGTTGAAGCAGAGGCTACCGGCGCGGCTGGCCGAGGCTCCGACTCTGTCGCCTGCTGAGGCGGGACGGGAGCCTCGTCCGCTGTGACCGGCGGGGCGGGCGTCGCCGCAGGCGAACTGGCGGGCGCGGCCAGGGCCGGCTCATCTCCGGCGACGACCGGCTGGGGCGGCGCTTCGACGAGAGCCAGGTCTTCCGGCATATCCGAAGCGGCTTCCATAGGATCGAGCTGTTCCGGAGGAGGCATGACTGGATCGGTGGCATCGACTTCCGCCACCTGGGTCGGCAACTCGAGCACGGTGGTAGTAGGCTGTTGGGCAGTGTCTTCGCCCCCCATCATCCAAGCGGCCGCGACACCGATGGAAACCAGCACCAGGGCGATCAACGAGCGACGCGGTATGATCGGCCCGCGCGGGGCAGACTCGGTCACCGCATCCTGCTGGTCATCTTCCAGCGCACGGCGTCCAGCTTCGTTGATGCGTCCGGGCCACCCCTCGCTTTCGTCGTGGATCCACTCGACCTGCGCGTCGCTGAACAACTCGATCGACTGACCAGCGCCCTCCAGTCGCTGCGCCAGGTAGTCGCGCGTCTCTTCCAGTGTTAGCGGTTGCAGCGAAATGCGGTGGTACCAGCTCTTTTCTTCCGGAAGATCGATGGTCACCAGCGTGCCGGCGAGAACGTCTTCCCCAAACAGAAACACCTTGGGTGCGAAGCGGTCGTCTACCTGGCTGAGATCGGCGAGCAATTGCAGCGAGGGAGCGTCGAGCTGATGCGCATCATCGACGACCACATACAGTTGCATGCCGACGTCGTGCAGCTGCTCCGCGCGCTCCAACAGGGCCGCTATCGATTTTTCCGGCACGCCCACTGCCTGACACAGCGTGGCCACCAGTGCGTCAGCAGACTCCACCTCGCGGCCGGACGTCACCACGCATTGCGCAGCGTCCTTGTTGGTACTGGCAATCAGCGCCTGACGCAGCAGCGTCTTCCCGCTGCCGCGGGGTCCGGTAACGACCAATACCTGACCAGCGAATCGGGCAAGATGATGCAGCTGGGCCAGCACCGGCTTGCGCTGCGGCGTAAAGAACTTGAAACCCGGCGTACGCGCCGCAAACGGGTCATGGCTCAGCTGGTAGTACTCGAGCACGTCCTGCGCATCACCGCCGGCGTTTAGGTCTTGGTCCCGCTCTGCTTTCATGGATACTCTTTCCGCAGGGTGTCATTGAGTGCTTCAGAATCATAATCAGCGGTCACTGTGGCATCGCCCAGCGCGCGCAACAGCACCAGCCGCAGCTGGCCGTCCAGCACCTTCTTGTCGACCGCCATCAGGCGCAGAAAATCGTCAGGCTGCATGGTGTCAGGCGGGCTGACCGGCAAGCCGGCGGAGCGGATGATGGAGACGCCACGCTGGCATGCCGCCTCGTCGATCCAACCCAGCCGCACAGACATGGCCAGTGCCATGGTCATGCCGGCTCCCACTGCTTCGCCATGCAACCACGTACCGTAACCCTGATGCGCCTCGATGGCGTGCCCGAAGGTGTGACCAAGATTGAGAATGGCCCGCACCCCACCCTCCCGTTCGTCAGCGCCGACGACCTCCGCCTTGATGGCGCAGGAGCGTGCGATCGCCTGCGTGATCGGCGCGGAGTCCAGCGCCCGAAGGCTGGTCATATTGCTTTCTAGCCAATCAAGGAAGCCCGCATCCCGGATCAGGCCGTACTTGATGATCTCGGCCAGGCCGGCACTCACTTCACGGTCCGGCAGCGTTCGAAGGGTCGCGGTGTCGATCAATACCGCCTTGGGCTGATAGAAGGCGCCGATCATGTTCTTGCCGGCCGGATGATTGATGCCGGTCTTGCCACCCACCGAAGAATCGACCTGCGACAGCAGCGTCGTCGGAATCTGGATGAAGTCGACGCCTCGCTGGTAACAGGCCGCAGCGAAACCGGTCATGTCACCGATTACCCCGCCGCCCAATGCAATGAGGGTGGTGCGACGATCGTGGCGATGCTCCAGCAGCGAATCGAAGATCTGTTGCAGGGTTGCCCAGTTCTTGTACGCCTCACCGGTAGGCAGCACCACCGAGAGTACATCGCGGCTGCTCAGCAGCCCACGTACCTGATCCAGATACAGCGGCGCTACGGTATCGTCAGTGACGATACAGACCTGCCTGCCTGCAACATGACCGAGCAGAAGCTCAGGGCTCTGAAGAAGCCCTTCACCGATATAAATAGGATAACTGCGTTCATCGAGCTCGACCGTCAGACGCTGCATGACACCCCTCCGTTACTGGCTCGCCAGCATACATCAGAGCAGTCCGCGCGAAAACGAGAGAGCAGATGGCGCATCGAAATGTCAGTTCGCCGAGTCCTGCAGACGGGAGATGATGGCGTTGACGACCACCTTGGGGCCGCGCTGGTCGGTGTCGATGATGAGGTCGGCGATTTCCCGGTACAGCGGATCGCGTTTGGCCATCAACTCGCGAAGAACCTTTTCCGGGTCTGCATTCTGCAGCAAAGGCCGCTGACGATCCTTTGCGGTACGCTGCAACTGCTGCTCCACGCTGGTACGCAGATAGACGACGAGTCCGCCCTCGGCAAGCGCCTTGCGGTTCGCTGGCCGCATGACCACACCACCCCCGGTGGCCAGCACAATGCCGTTTTCGGCGGTGAGCTCAGCGATCATCGCCTCCTCACGCTGACGAAAACCTTCCTCACCTTCGACGTCAAAGATCCAGGGGATATCCGCACCCGTTCGGGCTTCGATCTCGCGATCGGAGTCCTTGAACGGATACTTCAATTCCCTGGCCAGAAGCCGTCCGATGGTGCTTTTTCCGGCACCCATCGGACCTATGAGGAAGACGTTACGCAAGCTGCTTACCTGGCAACGGAAATCGCTCCGTTGTTGATGATGCGGGGCGTGAGGAACACCAGCAGTTCGGTCTTGCTCTCGGACGTGATGTCCCGACGGAAAGCCCGACCGACGACCGGCAGATCACCCAGGAAGGGCACCTTCTCCTGCGCCTGCTGGGTCTCGCTGGAGAACACACCACCGATCACGATGGTTTCGCCGTCCGCCACGAGAATCTTGGCATTGACCTCGTTCTTGCGAATGGTCGGCACGCCGTTCACTTCGTTGGTGAAGTCCGGCTCGTCCTTGGTGACGACCACTTCCATGATCACCTGATTGTCAGGGGTGATCTGTGGCGTTACCTCGAGCGACAGTACCGCTTCGGCGAACGCTGTCGTGGTCGCGCCGCTGGAGCTGGCTTCCTGATAGGGAATCTCGGAGCCCTTGAGGATCTTCGCGGTTTCCTTGTCGGAGGTCACGACCTTGGGCTGGGAAATGATCTCGCCATTACCGGTGCTTTCCATCGCCGACAGCTGCAGATCGAGGATCGCATTGTTGGTGATGAAACCGATGCCGATACCGGACGTGGCCCCTGCGACGCCCATGTCAACAAACGGGGTGTTCAGCGGAATCTCGGGGATGCCGATAAAGCCAGCGGTATTACGCGATATTTCCGTCGTGGCACCGGTAATCGGGTCAGTCACTGTAACCGGGTTGGGGTCTTCGACCACGCCCATGTTGCCGTCTTTACCATACGCGTTGAAGCGAGAGCCCAGGTTCACGTTACCACCCCAACGCACACCCAGCGCCTTGTCGAAGCCGACGTTGGCCTCGACAATCCGAGCCTCGATCATCACCTGACGGACCGGAATGTCCAGCTGGGTCACGATGCGACGCAGCTCGTCGAGCTTGTCCTGGGTCTCCAGGGCGATGATGCTGTTGGTGCGATCGTCGACGGTGATCGAGCCACGCTGCTCCCCCTGCGCGCCAGCAGTGACCGACGCGAACAGCTTGGCAATGTCGGCGGCACGGGCGTAGTTCACCTGGATCAACTCACGACGCAGCGGAGCCAGCTCGGCGATCTGACGTTGGGATTCCAGCTCCTGACGCTCGCGGGCAGCAATTTCGTCCGCCGGGGCAACCAGCAGCACGTTACCGACGCGGCGCTTGTCCAGACCCTTGGTTTTCAGAACCAGGTCCAGCGCCTGATCCCAGGGCACATTCTGCAGACGCAGTGTGATGCTGCCTTCCACCGTGTCGCTGGCAACCAGGTTCAGGTCGGTGAAATCGGCAATCAGCTGCAGCACTGAGCGCACTTCGATGTTCTGGAAGTTCAACGACAGCTTCTCGCCGGTGTAGGCAAACTCATCGGCGCGGCGCTGCTCGACCTCACCACGGCTAAGCGGCTTGAAGCTGACGATCAGCCGATCTTCAGCCTGGTAGACCAGATGCTCGAAGTAGCCGCTGGGCTCGATGTTGATCGTGGTATTGCCGCCGGATGTGCTGGCATTGATGAAGTTGACCGGCGTGGCGAAGTCCTTCACATCGAGCCGGACGCGCAACTCGTCAGGCAGACGGGTATCCGGGAAATTCAGCCGCACGCGTCCGCCCTGCTCGTCCACGTCGACGCGGATCGACGGATCCGACAGGTCGATGATGACGTTGCCTTCACCCTGCTCTCCGCGCTGGAAATCCAGACTGCGGATGGCCTTGCCGCCGGACGCGGCAGCGGAGGACACGGCAGGCTGGTCAGCGGAACGCCAGTTGTTCGAGGACGCCGAAGCAGCAGAGCCGGCCGACGCCGTCGCCGGGGCGGAATAGCCCGGCGCGCTGTCGGTGCCGACCAGAATGAACAGATTGTTGCCTTCTACCCGCGTGGTATAGGGCGCGAGATTCGTCAGGTTGACGATAAGACGGGTACGGTCGTTGGCTTCGACAATGTTCAGGCTGCGCGCGTTACCCAGGCCTAGCTCCCGGCCGCGTTCGCCGAGCTTGTTCTTCACGCCCGGCAGATCCAGCGCGATCCGAGCGGGCTGCTCGATGGTGTAACCCTTCGGCGTAGCGACCGGTTCGTCGAATGTGAGCTTGAGCTCAACCCGTTCACCAGGCAGAGAGGCTACATCCAGTTTCTGCAGGTCGGCGGCGGCCACCCACGGGCTGAGTACGGCCAAGACCGCAGCGAGCGAAAACTTCCTGGTTAGAGGCATTTGATTGCGTTCCACGCGTGACTGTTTACAGTTCATTTTATCTCTCCCTGGTTGTCCTATCCGCGCTCAGGCAAGCTGAGTGTCCGCGGGCGCTCCAACCAACCACCTTCCCCGTCTGGGACTATTTCCACCACTTCGATTCGCCCTTCCTCGATACCGGTGATGCGACCGTGGTTACGGCCGAGATAGTCGCCAATACTGACTCGATGCACACTGCCTGCGCCACGTACCAGCGCCTGCATGCCACCCTGATTGCTAAGCGTGCCTACCATTTCGAAGCCTTCGATATTGAAGCCTTCGAGGAACTGCCTGGTGCGGTTTTCGTCCGGCTTGATGTCCTGGGAACCGCGCTCGCGCTTGGTCAGGTCGAGCCTTACCGGAGGTTGAAACGGACTGCGCAGGGACGTCGCGCTGTAGGTAAATGCCTCGTAGGGCGGAAAACGCGGCGTAGGTTCGATCTCGCCGGAAGGCCGCGCCCGGGTTTCGTCCATGAAGACCTGCAGGTCCTGGAAGTCACTATTGCCGCACCCGGTCAGCAACGAAGACAGCGCAGCGGCGGCGAACAGATTACGCTTGATCATGATCATTGCTCCGTCCCCGCCTCGTTATAGCGATAGGTCTTGGCTGTGATGCTCATTTTGAGCAGGTCGGAGTCACTCTCCTCCAGAGGAGCGAGGTTGAAATCATGTAAAGTGACGATGCGCGACTGGCCCGCCACGCCGCTAATGAACGTTGCGATGTCGTGATATGAGCCCTGGACCACGATGCTGATCGGCAATTCTATGTAGAACGGCTGAGCAACCTCTGGCTGTAGCGTGATCGATTCGAACTCCAGCCCGCTCTTCAGACCAAGGTCGGTGATGTCATCCAGAAGACCCGGGACTTCCGTGTCGCTGGGCAATTGCTTGAGAAGCTCACCGAAACGCTCCTCGATATCGGCGAGTTGTTCCTTGTACGCATCAAGGTTCGCCGCGCGGAAAGACTTTTCAGTAAAGTCATTCCGCAATTGCACCTCTTGAGCCTCACTACGCTCAAGCGATGCACGAAGGTCCTTGAGATGGAACTGGTAACCGAGCCCGATCAGGACGATGAACACCAGAGCCGCAACGATGACTTTCAGCGCGCCGGGCCAGGCACCTATATTGTTGAAGTCCAGGTCGTTGATATCGACCTTCTTCAGGCTTTCCATGGATTGAGCGAAACTCATTGCTGCTGCTCTCCCTCAGCGGCACGTGCGCCGGGTTCAGTCTGGCGCACGGACAATTCGAACACGTTCGCCTGATCGACGCCGCCCTGGGTCACAGCACGAACCGCAGTCAGGTTCGGCGCAGTCAGCCATTCGGAAGCGTCCATCTGGCGCATCAAATTGGATACGCGGTTGTTGGACTCTGCGGCTCCCTTGATATTGATGGTCGGCCCTTTCATCTCGACGGAGGTGAAATGCACACCGTCAGCCAGGGTTCTGGCCATCTCGTCGAAGACCCGAACGATGATCGGCCGGTTACCCTGCAAGTCCTCGATGATCTTCACCCGGTCCAGCAGTTGGGTACGCCGCGCCTGCAGCTGCTCAATCTCCTTGATGCGCGCCTCGAGTACGTTGATTTCCTTCTGCAGGAACTCGTTGCGGGCGTTCTGGTGGTCGATGCGACCGCTGAGAATCCGGTCGCCGAGGAAGATCAGCGCGCCGGCAAACAGCACGATGAGAACCAGGACAGTCAGAAACTCTTTCTTGCGCTCTTCCCTGAGCTGCTCGCGCCAGGGCAACAGGTTAATGCGAGCCATTAGTCGAAACTCCTCATTGCCAGACCGCAGGCGATCATCAGCGCCGGCGCGTCATTGCTGAGCGCTACCGCGTTCACCTTGCTGGACAGGGTCATGTTCGCGAAGGGGTTGGCGACCAGCGTCGTGGTACCGAGCTTCTGCTGAACCAGCTGATCCAGACCCGGAATCGACGCTGTGCCGCCAGCGAGGAGGATGTAGTCGACGTCGTTGTACTGGCCACCGGCAAAGAAGAACTGCAGCGAGCGTGAGACCTGCTGCACGACCGCGTCCTTGAACGGGCTGAGGACTTCGCTTTCGTAGTCGTCAGGCAGACCGCCCTGCTTCTTGGCCAGACCCGCCTCTTCCTGCGAAAGACCGTAGCGGCGCTGAATCTCGTCGGTTAGCTGCTTGCCACCGAACAGCTGCTCGCGGGTATAGATGATGCGACCCTTGCTCAGGACACTGAGCGTCATCATCGTCGCGCCGATGTCGATCACCGCGATGGTCGGTGCCTGATCGCCACCGTCGAGCTGTCCGACGACAAGCTCACAGGCGCGCTCCATGGCGTACGCCTCGACCTCGACGATTTTCACATCGAGCCCGGCCAGCGCCAGCGCGGCCTCACGGATGTCGACGTTCTCCCGGCGGCAGGCTGCCAGCAGGACTTCGACACGTTCAGGATTGCGCGGTGACGGACCCTGCACCTCGAAGTCGATGGCGACCTCGTCGAGTGGGTAGGGAATGTACTGGTCGGCCTCGAGCTTGATCTGCTCTTCCATCTCGGCATCGTCGAGACCGGCATCCATCTCGATGATCTTGGTGATCACCGCGGAGCCGGCCACCGCGACGGCGGCCTGTTTGAGCGAGGTTCGCGAGCGTGCCAGGACCTTTTCCAGCGCCTGGCCGACCCCTTCGAGCTCGACAATGTTTTTCTCGACCACCGCGCTGGGTGGCAGAGGTTCAACCGCGTAGGCTTCAACCTTGTAGCGGTTACCCGAGCGACTGAGTTCCAGCAGCTTCACGGTCGTGGAGCTGATGTCGATACCCAGAAGCGCATTCGACTTCTTCTTTATGAGCCCTAGCACAGCCAATTTCCTATCAGCGACCGACACTTACGGACGGTTTATGTTTTCCTACATTAAATAACAGTCGCTGTGCAAGCGCAAATGGCGAAATGGAAAAAAATGCGCTTATAATGCAGACTGTTAACCCGTTCTCACCCTAGCCTCAAGCTAACCATCTCATTTATCAGGGAAATCCTTCTCCCTCATGCGTTTCGTCAAATTTATTCTGTGGTCGCTTCTGGCTCTGGCTAGCGCTCCGATACTGGGCCTGAGCGGGGTAGCGCTCTATCTTAGCCCTGCTTTACCGGATGTTGATACACTTCGCAACGTGCAACTGCAAACGCCGTTACGGATATACAGCACAGATCACAAATTGATCGCTGAATTTGGCGAAATGCGTCGCTTCCCCATCAGTTTCGACCGTGTGCCGAATAACTTTATACTGGCACTTCTGGCTGCGGAAGATGACAACTTCCTCAACCATCATGGCGTCGACCCGGCGAGCCTCGCCCGGGCCGTTGGCGAGCTCATCACGACCGGTCAGATTCAGACAGGCGGTAGCACCATCACCATGCAGGTGGCGAAGAACTACTTCCTCACCAGCGACCGGGTGTTTTCCCGCAAGATCAACGAGATACTTCTGGCGCTGCAGATCGAGCGCAACCTGTCGAAACAGGAAATCTTCGAGCTCTACGTCAACAAGATCTATCTGGGCAACCGTGCCTACGGTATCGAAGCAGCAGCGCAGGTGTACTACGGCAAGAGCATATCCGAGCTGCCGTTGGCAGACCTGGCGATGATCGCGGGGCTGCCCAAGGCTCCTTCCCGTTTCAACCCCATCGCCAACCCGGAGCGCGCGCAGATCCGGCGTGACTGGATTCTGCAGCGGATGCTCAGCCTCGGTTATATCGAACAGGCTGCCTACGAAGAAGCGATAGCCACACCAAACATAGCCCGCAACCACGGGGCTGACCCGGATGTGGAGGCGCCCTATGTTGCAGAGATGGCGCGCCTGGAGATGATCGAGCGGTACGGCGATGCTGCCTACATCGATGGCTATCATGTCTACACCACGATCGACAGCGAACTGCAGGAACAGGCCAACCGTGCATTACGCGAGGGGTTGCTGGAGTACGACCGCCGGCATGGCTACCGCGGCCCGGAAGCCCGTCATCCCGACGCGCCGGTGGAGGAATATCCCCGGCTGCTACGCGACTACGCCTACCTCGGCGGGCTCGCGCCAGCCATGGTCCGCGCGATCGACAGCGACAGCGTCGACATCATTTTGCGCAATGGCGGCGAAGCGGTCATCCCGTGGGAGCAGATGAAATGGGCACGACCGCAACTGGGTGTGGACAGTCTCGGACCTGCGCCCGGCGCACCCGACGATGTGCTGGCAGTGGGCGACGTGGTGCGAGTCACCCGGGTTCAGGATGACACCTACCGGCTTGCGCAGCTGCCTCA
Source organism: Halopseudomonas nanhaiensis (assembly GCF_020025155.1). NCBI lineage: Bacteria > Pseudomonadati > Pseudomonadota > Gammaproteobacteria > Pseudomonadales > Pseudomonadaceae > Pseudomonas > Pseudomonas nanhaiensis. The sequence goes on along the minus strand of NZ_CP073751.1, from coordinate 360,460 downwards.
GGCGCAGAGCGCGCTGGTCGCCCTGTCTCCGCTGGACGGCAGCATCCAGGCATTGACCGGTGGTTTCTCCTTCGTGCAGAGCAAGTACAACCGCGTCACCCAGGCCAGACGGCAACCCGGCTCAAGCTTCAAGCCGTTCCTGTACGCCGCTGCCCTGGACAATGGCTACACCCCGGCGAGCCTGGTCAACGATGCACCGCTGGTTTACGTGGATGAGTTTCAGGACACCGAATGGCGCCCACGTAATTCCGGCGGCGACTTCCTGGGTCCGATTCGTCTGCGCGAAGCGCTGTATCGCTCGCGCAATCTGGTGTCGATCCGCCTGATGCAGGACATGGGCGTGGACCGTTCGCTCGATTACATCCAGCGTTTCGGCTTTCGGCGCGAGGAGCTTCCGCGCAACCTGTCGGCCTCGCTCGGCACCTCCGAGCTGACTCCCTTGCAGATAGCCCAGGGCTACAGCGTCATCGCCAACGGCGGGTTCGCCGTGCGCCCGTACGTGATCGATCGGGTCGAGGACCGCTTCCGTCAGGTCGTGTTCCTGGCCCAGCCGCCGATTGCGGAAAGCGCACAGGATCACTTCGAGGAGCGCCTGGCAGAGTACCGCGACAAGGTCCTCGCGCCGCTGGAAGAGGACGTGACGGTGGCCGAACGCGTACTCGATCCGCGGACCACATACCAGCTGACCAGCATGCTCAAGGATGTCATCACCCGCGGAACCGCCGTGCGTGCTCGCCAGCTCGAGCGGGACGATCTGGCCGGCAAGACCGGGACGACCAATGATCAGAAGGATGGCTGGTTTTCCGGTTACAACGCCGACCTGGTCGTTACCGTCTGGGTCGGCTTCGACCAGCCAGCCACGCTCGGCAAGCGTGAGTATGGCGGGACCACGGCTCTGCCGATCTGGATGCGCTTCATGGACGGCGCGCTGGAAGGTCGGCCGGAGCACAGCCAGTCGATGCCTGATGGGCTGGTCAGCGTGCGCATCGACCCGACGACAGGCCGAGCGGCGCGACCCGGCTCGTCTGCCGGATATTTCGAAGTATTCAAGGAAGAAGACGCCCCGCCACCATTCAGCGAGCTCGACGACAACGGCTATAGCGCCGACGATGCCGAAACGCCTCTGGAGCTGTTCTGATCGCACGTCCGCCGATGATTATCGGCGGCAATTCAGCGGGTCGATGAGACCCGCGCTCAGGCTCAACGCGCTTCACTCCTGAACGGTCTGTCCCTAAGCTGACGCGACAGACAAGAACAAGAGGCAAGCAGCCATGCTCGAGCGAGACTATCTCAACACCCTCAAGACGCTTCAGCGGCAGGCATGGCCGACAGGCAAGCCAACCGAGCCGCAGTATCCCCTGGGTGAAAGGCCGCTGACCGAGTACCTCCGCCACTGGGCGCAGCAGACGCCCGAGCGGGCTGCCATCGAGTACTACGGTCACCGCACGAGTTATGCCGAGCTCGACGAGCTCAGCGATCGCTGCGCCGCGCTGCTGTATTCCCTCGGCGTAGCGCCCGGCGACCGTGTCGCGGTATTCATGCCCAACTGCCCCCAGCTGCACATCGCCTTTTACGGCATCCTCAAGGCGGGCGCCATCCATGCCCCGGTCAGCCCGATGGCCAAGGGGATGGAGCTTGCCTATCAGCTCGAGGACAGCGGCGCGACCGCGATTGTCTGTTTCGATCAGCTGCTGCCAGTGGTGCGCGAGATACGCGACCAGACCGAACTGAAGGTCGTCATCAGCACCAGCCTGTCCGAGCTGTGCTCCGCCAGTCCACCGATTCCTGTGCCGGACCTGCTGCGTGCGCCCAAGCTGGATCTCACCGACAGCATCGACCTGCTTCCTGCACTGGCCAGTACGACAGCTGCGCAGGATCTTCCACGCCTCGGGCTGGATGATACCGCCGCCCTCAACTACACCGGCGGTACGACCGGACTGCCCAAGGGCTGTATCCATACTCACGGCGACATGCTCTACACCTGCGCCAGCTTTCTGCCTGTCGCGCTGGGCATGGATCCGGACCGGGTCAGCCTGAATTTCATGCCGGAGTTCTGGATCGCTGGCGAGAACGCCGGCCTGCTTTACCCTGTCTTCAGCGGCACCACGCTGGTACTGCTGGCACGCTGGGACGCCGAAGCCTTCATGGCTGCGGTGCAGCATTATCGGGTCAGCCATACCGGGCTGCTGGTCGACAGCGCCTCGGAGGTGCTCGACCATCCACGCGTCGGCGACTATGACCTCAGCTCGCTGCAGATCACCAGCTGCGTGTCGTTCATCAAGAAGCTCACCCCGGAATACCGCCGCCGCTGGCGCGAACTGACCGGCTGCACGCTGTTCGAAACCAGCTTCGGGATGACCGAGACGCATACCTGCGACACCTTCACTGCAGGCATGCAGGACGACAACTTCGACCTCAAATCCGCACCGACCTTCGTCGGCCTGCCAGTACCTGGCACCGAGTTCAAGGTCTGTGCCTTCGGCACCGGCGAGTTGCTGCCGCTCGGCGAAGAAGGCGAGCTGTGTGTGCGCTCGCCTTCGCTGCTCAAGGGCTACTGGAAAAAGCCCGAAGCCAGCGCCGAGGCGCTGCGCGACGGCTGGCTGCACACCGGCGACAGCGGCGTAATTACCGAGACCGGTCATATCCGCTATCTGGGCCGGCGCAAGGAGATGCTCAAGGTCAACGGCATGAGCGTATTCCCCAGCGAACTGGAGGCGATGCTCGGCCAGCACCCGGACATACTCGCTTCGGCGGTGATCGGCCGCGACGACGAGAAGCGCGGGCAAGCCCCGGTTGCCTTTGTCGTCGCCAAGCCGCTCAGCGGGCTGACAGCCGAAGCGCTGATCGAATGGTGCCGTCAGTCGATGGCGGTCTACAAGGTACCCGACGTCAGGCTGGTCGAGTCGCTGCCGATGACCGCCACCGGGAAAGTCAAGAAACAGGACCTGCAGGAATGGATCAACTAACCCATGCCATTTGAACGCTTGCTGATCGCCAACCGTGGCGAGATCGCCATCCGCATCGCCCGCGCCGCCGCGGAACTGGACATTCCCACCCTGGCGGTCTTCGCCGAAGACGACGCTCAATCGCTCCACGTGCGCAAGGCGGACGCCGCTCAGGCCTTGAGCGGGCGGGGCGCCGCCGCCTATCTGGACATGGACCAACTCATCGCGGTAGCGCGCGAGCATCGCTGCGACGCCCTGCATCCCGGTTATGGCTTTCTCAGCGAAAGCAGCGAGCTGGCGCGTCGCTGTGCCGACGCCGGCATCACCTTTGTCGGCCCATCGCCCGAGGTGCTCGACCTGTTCGGTGACAAGTCGCGCGCCCGGCAGCTGGCGAGCGAAACCGGCGTACCGCTGGGCCTGGGAACCAACCAGGCTACCAGCCTGGAAGAAGCGCGTCGCTTCATGCAGGATCACGGCGGCAGGCCCGTCATGCTCAAGGCGCTGGCCGGTGGCGGCGGTCGCGGCATGCGCGCTGTCCACGACCCAGTCGAGCTGGACGAGGCCTATGCACGCTGCAGCTCGGAGGCGCGATCAGCCTTTGGTTCCGGTGAGCTCTATGTCGAGCGGCTGATCGAGAATGCCCGGCACATCGAAGTTCAGATCATCGGCGATGGCGATTCTGTCGCTCACGTCTGGGAGCGCGAATGCACGCTACAGCGCCGCAATCAGAAAGTGCTGGAGATTGCGCCGAGCCCAACGTTGAGTACCGAGCTTCGTCAGCGACTGCTCGACGCCGCGCTGCAACTGGCCGGCTCCGCCGGGTATCGCGGGCTGGGAACCTTCGAGTTTCTGGTTGACGACGACACCCATCAATTCGTGTTCATGGAAGCCAACCCGCGCATTCAGGTCGAGCACACGGTGACCGAAGCGGTGACGGGACTGGATCTGGTGCAGATCCAGCTGCGTCTGGCCGGGGGCGCAACCCTGGCCGACCTGAATCTGGAGCAGCAGCATATTCCTGCGCCGCGTGGCTACGCCATCCAGCTCCGTGTCAACCTCGAAACCATGGCCGCCGATGCCTGTACCAAGCCCTCCGGTGGCACGCTGGCGGTGTACGAACCACCGAGCGGCCCGGGCATCCGGGTCGACGGGTATGGCTACAGCGGCTACACCACCAGCCCCAGCTTCGACTCTCTGCTGGCCAAGCTGATCGTGCATGCCGATGCCGATTTTTCCGGCGTGTTGCGCCGGGCTTACCGCGCACTGTGCGAATTCCGTCTGGAAGGCGTTGCGAGCAACCTGGCCTTCCTGCGCAATCTGGTGCAGCACCCGTCGGTTCAGGCCAACCAGGTCAGTACACGCTTTATCGAGACGCATGCCTCGTCCCTGGTAGCTGACGCAGCGCATCAGGATCTGTTCTTCAGCGGATCAGCCGACCCTGCGGCAACTCGGCACCAGATCGATGCGCCGCCCGGCACCGTAACGCTTGCCGCGCCGGTACAGGGCGTTCTGGTTAGTCTGTCGGTAAGCGAAGGCGATTCCGTCGCGCCCGGTCAGCCGATCGCCGTGCTGGAATCGATGAAAATGGAGTTCGTGGTCAAGGCCGAACAGGGCGGGATCATCCGAGCTTTGCCGGTCGAGCCGGGCGCGAGCCTGTTTGAAGGAAGCCCGCTGGCCTTCGTCGAGCCCGCCGAGGTGGCCGCCGGAGAAGTACAGAGCGAAGAGAGCGTTGATCTCGACCACATCCGCGCCGACCTGGATGAACTACTTCAGCGCCGCGCCGACCTGACCGACGAGCGCCGCCCCGACGCGGTCGCCAAGCGCCGCAAGACCGGCCAGCGCACCGCTCGGGAAAACCTTGCCGACCTGCTGGATGACGGCAGCTTCATGGAGTACGGCGGCTTCGCTCTGGCCGCCCAGCGCACGCGCCGCAGCCATGAGGAGCTGCTGAAGATGAGCCCGGCTGACGGACTCATCACCGGCATCGGCACGGTCAATGCCGAGCAGTTCGGCGCCGAAGCCGCGCGCTGTATGGCCATGAGTTACGACTACACGGTATTTGCCGGCACCCAGGGGGTGATGAACCACAAGAAGACCGACCGCATGCTGGAGCTGGCCGAGCAGTGGCGCCTGCCGTTGGTGTTCTTCACCGAAGGCGGCGGCGGGCGGCCGGGCGATATCGACAAGGTCGGCGTAGCCGGACTCGACTGCACCACCTTCATGCGCATGGCCCGGCTCAGCGGCCAGGTTCCGCTGGTGGGCGTGGCCTCGGGCCGCTGCTTTGCCGGCAACGCCGCCCTGCTGGGGTGCTGTGACGTCATCATCGCCACTGAAAACGCCACCATCGGCATGGCCGGACCGGCGATGATCGAAGGCGGCGGGTTGGGCCGCTTCACGCCCGAAGAGGTCGGCCCGACCAGCATGCATGGGCCCAATGGCGTGGTCGATGTGGTGGTCGCCGACGAGGCCGAAGCCACTCGGGTAGCCAGGCAGTATCTTTCCTATTTCCAGGGCGACCTGCCCGGCGGTGAGTGCGCAGACCAGCGTCGCCTGCGCCATCTGATTCCGGAAAACCGCCTGCGCGTCTACGACATTCGGCAGGTCATCGAGACCCTGGCTGACACCGGCTCGGTGTTGGAACTCCGTCGTCAGTTCGCGCCGGGGCTGATCACCGCGCTGGTGCGCATCAATGGCAAGGCGTTCGGCCTGATCGCCAACAACCCCATGCACCTGGGCGGCGCCATCGATGCCGTGGCCGGTGACAAGGCCGCGCGCTTCATGCAGCTGTGCCAGGCGCACGGCTTGCCGATGGTCTCGCTGTGCGATACGCCCGGCTTCATGGTCGGCCCGGATTCGGAGCGCCAGGCGACGGTCCGCCATGTATCGCGCATGTTCGTGACCGCTGCCAGTCTGAAGATCCCGTTCTTCACGGTGGTGCTGCGCAAGGGCTATGGACTCGGCGCGCAGGCGATGGCCGCCGGCAGTTTCCACGCGCCGATGTTCACCATCGGCTGGCCGAGCAGCGAATTCGGTGCGATGGGTCTGGAAGGTGCGGTGCGCCTGGGTTACTCCAAGGAGCTGGCAGCGATCGCAGACGAGGGTGAGCGCCAGCAGCTGTTCGAGAAGCTGGTTGCCGAGTTGTATCAGCGCGGCAAGGGGCTGAGCATGGCCAGCTTTCTGGAGATAGACGCGGTGATCGATCCGATCGAGACCCGTGACTGGCTGCTGCGCGGACTCAGTTCGGCGCCGCCGGAGTCACTGCAGCGCGGCCTGCGTCCGTTCGTCGATACCTGGTAGGGCCAACATTACCGGCCGGTCAGCTCTTCCCAGCGGACCAGCCGGTCGGCCTGCGGCAATGCCTCGGCTGCGTGGGCGAACATCAGCACCGTTCGCCCACGCAGCCAGGGCTCGAGGTGGTTGCGCACCCGCGCCGCGGTCGCCTCGTCGAGCCCGCTGAACGGCTCATCGAGAATCACCAGCAGCGGATCCTTGAGCAGCACTCGCGCCAGCGCCAGCCGCCGTGCTTCGCCGCCCGATAGCTGACGCCCGGACTCGCCTGTCCAGGTCAGAATGCCATCGGAAAAGCCCTCGACGGCGTCGGCCAGTTCGACCATTTCCAGCACTGACCACAGCTGCTCGAAACTGGCATCGGGCCGGGCGATTCGCAGGTTGGCAGCGATGCTGTCCTGAATAAGATCGGTGCGTTGGGTAAGGTATCCGAGTTTCTCACGCCAGCCGTCCACAGCCATTTCGCGCAGCATCGTGCCCTGCGAAGACACCACGCCGCTGTCCGGGTCGATCAGGCGTGCCGCCAGATCAGCAAGGGTCGACTTGCCACACCCCGATGGACCGATGATCGCGAGCCGCTCGCCCGGCTCGATGCGCAGGTTCAGTCCGTTGATTCCTGCATGCTCGACCGCGACATCGGCAAACACCAGGTCGATGGCGCCGCGCGGCGGCTTAACCGCGTCGGGCGCCTCGCCAAGACGGGAACGGGAGCGCTGCTGGTCATTGAGCCGCTGCGCCGCGCGATGGGTGGCGCCAAACATTGTGAACGCTGCCGGCAATCCACCCAATGCCTCGCTCAACCCCATCAGCGCCAGCGTCAGCATCACGGCTACCGGCCCGTTTAGCATTCCGTCGCGGTAGGCCAGCAGGGCGCCGATCAATATGGTCGCAGCCAGGCACTGCATGATCAGCGTCGACAGCGCCTGAATCAGCGCCGAACGGCCGCGCAGCGTCTGCTCCTCGGCAATGGCCGCAGTGCTGATGCGCAGCAGACCGTTACGGTGGCCCAGCAGTGCGCCCGCAGCGAGCAGTTCGGCCATCCCTTGCACATGTTCGACGGCCTTGCTGCGCAGGACATCCTGGCGCGCTATCTGCGCGCTGCTCAGCTGTCTCGTCCACACAGCCGCACCGATGGTAACCAGCACCAGCACGGCAACCAGGACCATACCGGCGACCAACGCCAGGGCGGGGTGGAATACGGCGATCAGCGCCGTGACGACACCAATCCCGAGCAGAGCCACTGCTGGCGGTGCCAGCAAACGCAGATAGAGATTGTCCAGAGCATCGATATCCGCCGTCAGGCGGTTGAGCCATTGCGCCGAACGCCAGCGCGACAGCGTGGCCGCGTCGAGCCCGCTCATCGCCCGGAAATGCGCCGTGCGCAAGTCAGCCAGCAAGCGCAGCACGGTGTCGTGGTTGTACAGACGTTCGGCATAGCGCGAGAGCGTGCGGGTCAGGGCGAAGGCACGGATGCCGCCGCCCGGAATGTACACATCGAAAGGCATCCGCGTCCCGCTGGCCCAGAGAAGCGCCGTCACACCTGTTGCCGTGATGAACCAGCCGGAAAGCGCCAGCAGCCCGATGCCTCCGGCGATGGTCAGTGCCATCAGCAAGCCACCGAGCAGCAGCCTTGCCCGCCGGGCCATGACAAGGCGTACCCAGGGCCGGAGCTCATGCATGGAGCAGACGCCCCTGTTCCAGACGCAAACAGCGGTCCGCCAGGCGCATCATGGCCGGGTGGTGCGTAGCGACGATGACAGTCCGGCCGCTGGCAGCGAGACGGACGATCGCTTCGATGACCGGTTGCTGGCTGGACTCGTCCAGCCCGGCGGTGGGCTCGTCGAGCAGGACCAGGTCGGAGTCGATCAGCCAGGCCCGGGCGAGTGCCAGGCGCCGCGCCTGACCGCCCGAGAGCCCACGGCCGCCTTCGCCGAGGGGCGCGTCGAGTCCCTCCGCCTGCGCCTGAAGCAGGTCACCCAGCCCGGCCGCTTCGAGCGCTGCACGCATGGCTTGCGGCTGGGCCTGGGGGGCGCAGAAGCGCAGATTGTCTGCCCAACTCCCCTGAATCAGCAATGGCCGCTGGTCCAGCCAGGCGACCGGCCGCGTCCCGGCAGGGCTGCCGAACACAGCCACAGAGCCCGTGTCCGGCATCAGAAAGCCGGCCAGACAATGCAGCAGACTCGACTTGCCCGAGCCGGATGGCCCCACCAGGGCTACCACCTCACCGCGCTGAACATGCAGCTCGACGCCCTGCAGTATTCTGCCCCGGCCGGGATAGCTCAGATCCAGCCCATCGACGCGCACCGACTCGGCGGAAGCGGGCGTTACCGATGTCGAGCCGACTGGCGCTGGCCGGTTGGGAAGCTGCGCCTCGAAACTCGCAAAGGCATCCGCCGCACCCAACGCCGCAGCGCGGTCGTGATAATGCTGCGCCAGCGTTCTCAGCGGCTGGAAGAATTCCGGCGCCAGCAGCAGGATGAACAGGCCGGAGAATAGCGTCAGCTCATCGGCCGGTCCGAAGTCGATATAGCCCAGCAGACCAAAGCCGATGTACATGGCCACCACGGCGATCGCTGCGGAGGCGAAGAATTCCAGCACCGCCGAGGACAGAAAGGCCACTCGCAGCGTTCGCATATTGATCTGCCGATACCGATCAGCGGCCGCGCGCACCCCCTCGACCGTGGCGGGGACCTGGCCGAACAGCTGCAAGGTGGTAAGGCTGCGCACGCGATCGAGAAAGTGTCCGGCGAGCCTGCCCGCTTCAAGAACATGCTGCTGATTGAGCCGCTCGGCACTCATGCCTACCAGCGCCATGAACAAAGGGATCAGCGGGCCGGCGAGAAACAGAAACCCTGCGGCCACCCAATCCTGCCAGAGCACAACCGCCCCAATCAGCAGCGGACCCAGCACAGCCAGCCATTGCTGGGCAACGAAGCGGGCGTAGTAGCCATCCAGCGCCTGCACCTGCTCCAGCCACTGATTGGCCAGCGTCGCGCTGGAGCGGCCGGCCAGATGAATCGGTCCGGCCAGTGCCCAGTTCGCCAGCAGGTCGGCCCGTACCTGCTGCCTGATGGCCGCGCTGGCGCGCTGTCCGCAATACTCGTACACGGCCTGGCTCAGCGCGCGAAGCACAATGGCGCAAAGCAGCGCCAGAGCAGACACGGTCAGCGTGGGGACCTCGATGCGTTCGATGAGTACATGGTGAATCAACCAGGCCATCAGGCCGAGTTGAACGATGATTGACAGCACATTGAGCAGCGCGGCGCCCAGCGAGGCGAGCAACCAGAGGCGCACCGGGCGCTGATGTCGCTGCAGCCACTGCCGCGCACGGGCGCGGCGCTGGCCGTCAGTGGTGATAGCCTTCACCCACCCGGACCTTGCCGCGGAACACCCAGTACGCCCAGCCGGTATACATCAGGATGATGGGGATGACGAAGAGCACGCCGATCAGCAGAAACAACTGCGATTCGGGCGCGGAAGCCGCATCCCATAAGGTGAAGTTCGGCGGGATGACGTAAGGCCAGCGGGTCCACAGCAGGGCGAAATAGGTCGAGGCAAACATGCTCATGGTGGCAATGAACGGCCAGACCTGGCTTCGGCGAAACACCGATACCAGGATCTTCACCGCACTCAGTCCTGCCAGGATCGGGAAGATCCATATCCAGCGGACATCGGCGAACCAGCGTTCGTAGGCAGCCGGGTCGACCAGGGGCGTCCAGAAGCTGATCACCACGAAAACCAGCAGCACGGCAAGCAACAGCCACGGTGCCAGCCGATATGCCCACTGCTGGATATAGCCCTCGCTCTTGAGAATGATCCAGGTGCAGCCCAGCAGTGCATAGCCGGCTACCAGACCGATGCCGGTCACCACGGTGAAGGGCGTGAGCCAGTCGAAGGGGCCTCCGGAATAGACCAGCCCTTCGGTCTCGTAGCCCTGGATATAGGTGCCGACCACAATCCCCTGGGAGAAGGACGCAAGCAAGGAGCCGCCGAAGAAGGCCCAGTTCCAGAGATAGCGGGATGAACGGGCCTTGAAGCGGAATTCGAAGGCGACGCCGCGAAAGATCAGGCCGGCGAGCATAAGAAAGACACCGATGTACAAGGCGGGCAGCAGAATGGAATAGACCAGCGGGAACGCTGCCAGCAACCCTACCCCGCCCAGCACCAGCCACGTCTCGTTGCCATCCCAGATGGGCGCGACGGAGTTCATCATGACGTCGCGGGCGTCTTCGTCGGGGGCGAAGGGAAACAGAATGCCGACGCCCAGATCGAAGCCGTCCATCAGCACATACATGATCACTGCGAAGGAAATGATCACCGCCCAGATCATCGACAGATCGAAGTTTTCCATCTCAGTGCTCCTTCTGATCGTGCTCGAAGCGCACATGCGCCGCCGAGAGTGGACGCATGGGACGCTCGGCCTGATCCGCGTGATCGGACAGCCGCTCGTCCTCCACATAGATCCCGGCCTGCAGGACGCCGAACAGGTAGTACAGCCCCGCGCCGAAGATCGCCGCATACACGGCGATGTAGCCGATCAGCGTGAACAGCGCCATTTCACCGGTGAGCGAAGGCGTGAGCCCCTCCTCGTGACGCACGAGCCCGTACACCAGCCAGGGTGCTCGGCCGACCTCGGTCACCACCCAGCCGGCGAGCACGGCAATAAACGGCGTCACGCTCATGAATCGCAGTCCCTGCAGGAACCAGCGCGTCTGCCAGAAGCGCCCCCGCCTGCGCAACCACAGGCCGGCGAGTCCGAAACCGATCATCAGGAAACCCATGAGCACCATGGTGCGAAACGCGTAGAAAACGATCCAGACCGGCGGCTGGTCTTCCGGTGCGACTTCTCTCAGGCCCGGCACCTCGCCATCCCACTGGTGCGTGAGGATCAGGCTGCCGAGCTTGGGAATGCCGATTTCGAAACGGTTGCCCTGCAACTCTCGATCCGGCAGAGCGAACAGCAGCAGCGGCACCTTGTCCTGGGTTTCCCAGTTGGCCTCCATGGCTGCAACCTTCATCGGTTGATGTTCGAAGGTGTTCAGGCCGTGCAGGTCGCCAACCACTGCCTGGGTCGGTGCCAGAATCAGGATGACCCAGAGACACATCGACAACGCCTTGCGATTGGCTTCGACCTCGCGACCGTTGAGCAGGTACCAGGCGCTGACGCCTGCCACGACGAACGAGCCGGTGAGGAATGAGGCAATCGCCATGTGGGCAAAACGGTAAGGGAACGAGGGATTGAAGATCGAATCGATCCACGAGGTGACATGGAAGATGCCATCGCGAAGCTCGGTACCGTCCGGGGTGTGCAGCCAGCTGTTGGTGGCGAGGATCCAGAATGCCGATACGAAGGTGCCGATGGCCACCATGTAAGCAGAAAAGAGGTGCATACCCTTGGGGACGCGGTTGCGCCCAAACAGCAGCACTCCAAGGAAGCCCGCCTCGAGAAAGAATGCTGTGACCACCTCGTAGCTGAGCACGGGCCCTATGAAATTGGCGGCGGAATAGGAGAAGTTGCTCCAGTTGGTGCCGAACTGGAACGACATCACGATGCCGGAGACCACGCCCATGGCGAACACCACGGCGAAGACCTGAACCCAGAATTTGGATAGCTGTTCCCAGGCGGCATTGCCAGTCTTGAAAGACAGCGTTTCAAGGAACGCGATGTACGAAGCCAGGCCGATCGTGAACACCGGGAAGATCGCGTGGAACGAGACCACGAAGGCGAACTGGAAGCGTGACAGCAGTAACGGATCCAAATCCATTCAAGGCACTCCTGGCTGGGGGCTGGCGAGGTTCATGCCGCTCGCGCGGGATCATGGCCGTTTGGCGCGGCTCCTGACTGAGACACCCCCCCTTGGTGCGATGTTCCGTCTGCGCGGCACTCTGCCGCAGCGGCGCGTCAGCGCGCGAGCCAGTACCAGCCCGCCATCGCCAGGGGCAGCAGCAGCGCCGTGGCCATGCCCATCAGACTCATCGCCAGCGCTGCGAAAGCACCGGCCTCCTCGCTCTCTTCCAGCGAGCGCGCCGTTCCCACAGCGTGAGCGGCGAGCCCCATGGCCATGCCGCGTGCCGCCGGATGCGATACACCACATCGCGACAGCAGCCACGGGCCGATGATCGCACCCAGCACACCGGTGAACATGACAAATACTGCAGCCAGGGCAGCGATACCGCCCAACTGCTCGGCTACCAGCATGGCGATCGGCGTGGTGACCGACTTCGGTGCAAGGGTCATCAGAACCGCTGGGGTGGCGCCGAGCAGCCAGCCGAGGGCGATCACGCTGAGCGTGGCAAAGACTCCGCCAACCATGAGGGTGATCAGGATCGGCCAGAAAAACTGTCTGATACGCCGCAGGTTGAGATACAGCGGCACCGCCAGCGCCACAGTCGCCGGACCAAGCAGAATCAGCAGCGGACCGACCGCGTCGCGGTACAGGGGGAACGGAACATCGAGACACCACAGCGTGAACACCAGGATGGCCACCGAGCCCAGCACCGGGTGCAGCAGCGGCAACCGGGTCCGCTCGTAGACCACCAGGCTGACCTGATAGGCCGCCAGCGTCAGCCCCACGAAGAACAGAGGATGCGCGGCAATCGCCTGCCAGCCGGACTGCAGCATCTCGGTCATGGCCGCGACCTCTGCTGCTGTCGGCGGATCAGGCGCTGCATCAGCCAGCCGCAGAGCGGCAGCGTCAGCACGAACGAAACGATCAGGCTGCCCAGAATGGCCCAGGCGTCCTCGGCAATCTCGGCGCCGTACATCATCACGCCGACAGCCGGAGGCACCAGGATCAGCGGCAGATATTTGAGCAGGCCGCTCGCCGCAGCATCGATCGGCTCGCCGACACGGCCGCGCACACTCAGGAAAACCAGCAGCAGCGCCATACCGATGATGGGGCCGGGCAGAAAGGCAAGGAACATCTGGTTCAAGCCAGTGCCCAACAGCTGGAACAGGATCAGCCAAGTCAAGCCGCGCAACAACATGAAAGGAATCTACCGTATGGCGACGAAGATCGGCATTATGAGGCCGGCAGCCCAGCGTGACCATGCCACCAATGGCGCATCGCTCGAAGACTGCTCATTCGATGGTCAGACTGACAAGCCCATGCAATCGGCCGCTGATGGCGATATGCTGCGAGTCATGAACACGCTTCGCCCGACTCGGGCCGGCGAAGCCCAAGGACTTGTAGCCGATGCAACCTGAACCCAGCAGCCTGTCGCCGATTCGTCGCCGCCATGCCAGCCATCGAGACCGCCTGCGATCCGTATCGCGGGTGCTCGCTGCGATGGCTGCGGTGTTTCTGGTCGCTCGCTTCGTTGCACTTCCCGAAGGCCTTCGAGCCACAGCCGCCTCGCTGGCGGGCTCGCCGGCGGTACACATGGTGTTCGAGACAATCGCCATCATCATGGCGAGCATGGTGTTCGCGATCGGCTGGAGCAGTCATCGACGCCAGTCCTCGCGCAGCCTGCTGGTCTTGTCCTGCCTGTTCCTGGGTGTGGCGGTACTCGACTTCAGTCACATGCTCTCCTTCTCTGGCATGCCGACCTTCTTCACGCCTGCCGGGACCGACAAGGCCATCCAGTTCTGGCTTGCCGCGCGCGCCCTCGCCGCGATCGCCATGCTCTGGGTGGCGTTGACACCCTGGCGTGTCGCGCACATCGGTGCCAGACGCTTTTCCGTGTTGCTGGCGGTCCTGTTGCCGGTGGCCCTGTTCCATCTGCTGGCCCTGCGTTTCCCCGAACTGCTCCCCTCCATGCATGTTCCGGGGATCGGCCTGACACCCGGCAAGATTCGCTTCGAGTATGCATTGGCCGTAGCCAACTGCATCGCCATGCTGGCGCTTTGGCAGGCGATGCGTCGGCCCCTGCCGTTCAACGGCGCGGCCCTGTTCGGCGCTGCCGGCGCGATGGCGCTGACACAACTGTGCTTCACCTCGTACGAGACCTCGAGCCACCACCTGGTAGCGCTCGGACACCTGTTCAAGATCGTCGCCTACGGGTTCCTCGTACGGGCGATTTTCGTCGAGAGCATCGAACAGCCGTACGAGATGATCGAACGCTCGCAGAAGCGCCTGCAGGCAATATTCGATGCCCTCCCGGATGTGGTCATGGAGATCGACCACGAAGGGCGGGTGACCGAATTCCACGCACCGGGGAACGAGCTGATGGCGTTGAGTTCGAGCCCGCTGAAAGGCCGCCTGATCGGGCCACTGCTTCCCCCGGAAGCGATCCCCCTATGCCAGCGCACCTTCGCCCTGGCCAAGGTTCAGGGCCATGCGCAAAGCGAACCTTTTCGCTTCGTCATCAAGGGGCACACGTTCTGGTTCCAGATATCCGCTGCGCCCAAGCACACGGACGGGGATGACAGCTTCGTCGTCGTCGCCCGTGACGTCACCAAGAGCAAGCAACAGGAATCGGAAATCCTGCGCCTGGCGCAATTCGACAGCCTGACCGGGCTGCCCAACCGCAAGCTGTTCCATCAGCGGGTCGACCTGGCGCTGGGCATCAGCGAACGCAACGCGGCGCCGGTAGCGTTGATGTCGATCGACCTGGACCACTTCAAGAACATCAACGACACCCTCGGCCATCAGGCTGGCGACGAAATGCTGATCGCGATTGCCGAACGCCTGCGCGGCCAGTTGCGCGAGGAAGACACGCTGTCGCGTCCGGGCGGTGATGAATTCGTGCTGGCACTGCCCGGGCTGGACGGTGTCGCTGCAGCCCACGTTGCTGAACGACTGTTGCAGACCATTGTGCGCCCGGTGAATGTGGTCGATCGTGTGGTCAGCCCCTCCGCGTCGATCGGCATCGCCATCTACCCCGAGGACGGTCTGGACTTCGACGAGCTGACCCGCCGCGCGGACGCGGCCATGCACCTGGCCAAGCAGCAGGGGCGCAACACCTACCGGTTTTTCACCGGCGAGATCCAGACGCGCATGTCGCGGATTCTGTCGCTGGAAAGTGCCTTGCGCACGGCCATCGACAACCTCGAACTGGCGCTCGAATATCAGCCGCAGTGGGACATGGAGAATCACACGATCGTCGGCATGGAAGCCTTGCTGAGATGGAACCATCCCGAGCTCGGCGAGCTCGGCCCGGCCGAGTTCATCCCGATTGCCGAAGCCAGCGGTCAGATGCTGGCGCTCGGCGACTGGGTGCTGAACCAGACGCTGGCGCAGCTGCGCCACTGGATAGACGATGGCGTGGAGCCCCCTCCGATAGCCATCAACCTGTCCATGATGCAGTTTCGTCGTGGCGATCTGGTCAAGCACATCCGCAACAGTTTGCGGACTTGGCAGGTGGCGCCCGGCTACCTGCAGCTGGAGCTGACCGAAGGCATCGCCATGGAAGACCCGACCGCTGCCGCCAGCCAGCTGCAGCAGCTGAGTACACTGGGCGTGCGCATCGCGATCGGCGATTTCGGCACCGGCTATTCCTCGCTGGCCTACCTCAAGCGCTTCCGCGCCAGTGTCATCAAGATCGACCGCTCGTTTATCGAAGGACTGGAACAGGATCCGGAGAACCAGATCATCGTCAGCAGCATGATTACGCTGGCGCACAACCTGGGCCTGCAGGCCATGGCCGAAGGTGTGGAAACCGAATCGCAGCTACGGACCTTGCGCGCGCAGGGTTGCCGCTACATGCAAGGCTTCTACTGGAGTCATCCTCTGGATGCCGACACCATGACTCGGCTGCTCTGGGACATGCGCAGACCCAATACAGCCGCGCCGGACCAGATCGAGGCGGACGAGTAATACGCGCATAAAAGCACTGGAAGTTGTACGGGTTTGCTTTAAGATTCGCTCCGCTATTCGAACCAGCCCACCGGAGCACTTCCCGAATGACCAGAATGACCGTAACTGCCCTGAGCGCCCTTGGTCTTGCTTTCAGCGCCTCGGCCGTCGCCTACCCTCTGCAGTGGCAGAACAACAGCCTCACCTATCTGTACGGGACCGACTTCCAGCTGGACCCGAACACCCAGCAGACGCTGACCTTCGAACATGTCAGCGGCTGGAATGCAGGCGATCTGTTTCTCTTCGTCGATGCCATTCACTACCAGGGCGCAGAAAACGGCTTCGGCTATCGCGATACCTTCTACGGTGAGCTGTCTCCACGTCTGTCGTTCGGCAAACTGACTGACAGTATCAGCGACGACGGCCTTGTGCGGGATGTGCTGCTGGCAGCGACCTACGAGTTCGGACGCGGCGATCTGAACAACTATCTGCTCGGCCCGGCGCTTGATCTGAACATTCCCGGTTTCGATTATTTCCAGCTCAATACCTACTACCGTCGGGCCGATCAGTCGGACGGCGGGCGCGGCGTCTGGCAGATCACACCGGTCTGGGGCTACACCTTCCCGGCAGGCCGTTCAGATGTACTGATCGACGGGTTCATCGACTGGGTCGTTGACAACGACGGTGACGACTACCACGCCAACCTGCACGTCAATCCGCAGATCAAGTACGACATGGGCAAGGCCCTGGGCTGGAAGGCAAAGCAGTTCTACACCGGTGTGGAATACGACTACTGGAAGAACAAGTACGGCGTGAACAACGGCGACTTCGGCCTGGACACCAACCAGAGCGCCATCAGCCTGCTGGCCAAGTATCACTTCTGACCGACGACTGCAGCGGCGGCCGATGCCGCCGCTGCATCCGACACCAGCGATCAGTAGCCGCGCAGGCGGGCGAAGCGGTCAGCGTGATAACGGTAGTCGCCGTACAGCGCCTGAACCGAGCGCGCGCGCTTGATGAACAGCCCCACATCGAACTCGTCGGTCATGCCCATGCCGCCGTGCAACTGAATGGCTTCATTGGTCACCAGTTCCGCTACCTCCGATGCCTTGGCCTTGGCCAGACTCACCAGCGCCGACGCCTCCGGATCATGCTCGTCCAGCGCGACCAGCGCCTTGAGCACCACTGACTTGACCAGCTCCAGCTCGCTGAACATGTGCGCCGCCCGATGCTGGAGCGCCTGGAACGAGCCAATGATGACTCCGAACTGCTTGCGCTCCTGCATGTAGGTCACGGTGCGCTCGAACGCTTCCATCGAAATGCCCAGCAGCTCGGCCGCGAGCTGTGCGTTGGCAATGTCGAGCACCTTGTCCAGCGCGATGCCACCCTGATCGAGCTCGCCGAGCAGCGCATCGGCAGGCAGCTTGACGTGGTCCAGCGATACGTTGGCGGCGTTGCGACTGTCGACCATGATGGTGCGCTCTACCTTCACCCCATCGGCATTCGGGTCCACCAGGAACAGCGAGATGCCCTGATCAGGACCGTCTGCGACATGAGTACGCGCGGCGACGATCAACTTGTCGGCGACGTGACCATCGACGACGAACGTCTTGCTGCCTGTCAGCACAAAACCGCCGTCGCGTTCCTGCGCCACCGTCTTCATCTGCCCCGGCGCATGGCGCGGCTTTTCGTCGACAGCCAGCGCCAGCAGCAGCGAGCCCTCGGCGATGGCAGGCAGCAACGACTGGCGCTGCGCGTCCGAGCCGGCCAACTGCACCAGCGATGCACCGACCACGGCAGTGGACAGCAGAGGTGAGGCGGTGAGATTGCGCCCAGCCTGCTCGAACACCTGCCCCATACCCGCGAAACCGAAGGCCGAGCCACCGAACTCTTCCGGAATCAGGGTGCCGACGAAGCCCATCTCGACCATCTTCTGCCACAGCTCGCGGGAGAAACCGGTCTCGTCGCGATTGTCACGCAATGCCCGTAGCTGGCTGACCGGCGCGCTTTCGGCGAGAAAGCGCTTGGCCGCATCCTTGAGCATCTGCTGTTCTTCATTGAGTACCAAAGCTGCCATGTTGCGTCCCCCGATCCGTTATTGAAGCCCGAGAATGTTGCGGGCAATGACGTTGAGCTGCACCTCGGAGGTACCGCCCTCGATCGAGTTGCCTTTGGACCGCAGCCAGGTGCGCGGAATGATGCCTTCGCGCGATGCCTCGCCTTCCCAGACCAGCGCCTCGCTGCCGCGCAGGGCGACCAGCAGCTCCTGACGACGCTTGTTCAGCTCGGTGCCGTAATACTTGAGCATCGCTGATGCATGCCCCACGCCCTGTCCGGCCTTGGCCTCGTCGAGCACCCGCTCGGCGGTCAGCTCGAACGCCCGCGCATCCAGATCCCAGCGGGCCACTTCGGCTCGCAGCAGGCCATCGGCAAGGCGACCATCTTCCAGGCCGACGGCGTCCACGGCCTGTTGCGCCAGGGTTTTCTGACCGGCTGCGGTACGACCCATGCCGCCGATCATTTCCCGCTCGTGGGTCAACAGGTACTTGGCGATGGTCCAGCCGGCGTTGATCTCCCCGACCACCTGGCTTTTTTCGACCTTGACGTTATCCAGGAAGGTTTCGCAGAACGGCGAGCTGCCGGAAATCAGCTTGATCGGGCGAGTGCTGACACCCGGCGTGGTCATGTCGAACAGCACCAGGCTGATGCCCAGCTGCTTCTTGGCTTCGGTATTGGTTCGCACCAGGCAGAACATCCAGTCTGCCTTGTCGGCATAGGACGTCCAGATCTTCTGACCATTGACGATGAAGTGGTCGCCCTGGTCTTCGGCGCGGGTCTGCAGGCCTGCCAGGTCCGAACCTGCACCGGGCTCGCTATAGCCCTGACACCAGCGAATCTCGCCGCGTACGATAGGCGGGAGATGCTGACGCTTCAGTTCCTCGGAGCCGAACTTGAGGATCGCCGGCCCGATCATCCATACGCCGAAGCTGGACAGTGCCGGGCGCGCCCGGATACGTGCCAGCTCCTCGCGCAGCACCTTGTGCTCGGCCTGCGACAGTCCTCCGCCACCGTACTCCTGGGGCCAGTCCGGAGCGGTCCAGCCGCGTTCGGCCATGCGCTCCAGCCAGAGCCGCTGGTCGTCGCTCTTGAACGAGAACTTGCGCCCACCCCAGCAGGAATCCTCGTCGCTGGTCATCGGCGCACGCATGCTCTGCGGACAGTTTTCTTCCAGCCAGGCGCGTGTCTCCAGGCGGAACGTCTCAAGATCGCTCACGGGAACCTCCTTCAGTTGATGGGCTACGCCAACAATACCCGTAAAGCGTAGCCGGCGAACCGGGTTTGACCGGCGAAATGCAGGTCTATTGATCAAGTGTATGCGCCTATCTTGTACAGAACATGTACGCAGACGCAACAACCAGCCAAGAAGATTTTCCGCTCTGATCCACGCCATCACCGCTTTTGATCTAAAGGTCCTGCAATTGCGGCCGATACGAGGTGGCGGCCGAAGATCGCTAATATTTGTACGACTTGTTTATCTTGTACAACTTAGTGCTATCATTAGGCTATCAATCAAGGCGAGGAGCCTGCCATGTTTTCTGCAATGACTACTGCACAGCGTCTGGGACTGGGGTTCGGTCTGGTACTTTCGCTGATGCTCGTGCTGAGCGGCATCGGCATACAGCGGGTCGGGTTCATCGACCGGACACTTACAGACGTCAGCGAGGGCGCCACGGCGAAACAGCGTTTCGCCATCAACTTCCGCGGCTCGGTACACGACCGGGCGATCGCCATCCGCGACGCAGTACTGGTCAACGACCCGCTCAAGCTCTCCGCACATCTGCGCGAAAACGACAGGCTGGATCGCTTCTACCAGGAGTCAGCCAGCGGCATGGATGCGCTCATCGCCGCCAGCGGCAATGCCGACGAGCGTCGTCTACTGAACGACATCAAGGACATCGAAGCGACGACCATGCCGATGACCCGTGAGCTGATTGCACTGCGTGAAAGCGGCGACCGGGAGGCGGCCCGCATGTTCCTTCTGGCCGACGTCTCGCCCGCCTATAGCGAATGGCTTAAACGGATCAACGTTTTCATCGATTATCAGGAAGCGCAGATCGTTCGCGACATCGGCCTAGTGCGCGAAACGGCCAGCGGTTTCCGCATGCTGACACTCGTCGCCACCGGGGTTGCGTTGATCCTGAGCATCTTCGTATCAGTGCTGATCATCCGCAGTATTCGAGCGACCCTGGGCGCGGAACCGCATGAAGTCGCCGAAGCGATCAAGGGGCTCGCAGCAGGCCGTCTCAACCAGCGCATTGACACCGACTACCCCGACAGCGTCATGGGGACACTCAAGCTGACGCAGTCCCGACTGCGCGACACCATGAGGGACGTCTCCCAGGCAGCGGAGGCCCTGACCCAGTCGTCCGGCCAGCTGCTGGGCACCTCCGACAGCAATAACCGGCAGATTCGCCTGCAGAGTGCAGAAGCCCAGCAGATGGCCACAGCGATCAACGAGATGGCAGCTACCGTCAATGAAGTCGCCAGTTATGCTGCCAGCGCGGCGCGTGCTACCCGAAATGCCGAAGGCGAGGTCGAGAACGGCAATCTTAAGGTGAAGGAAGCTTCAGGCGCGATTCAGCACCTGGCGGCCACGCTGGAAGAAGCGGCAGAGACCGTGCAGCAGGTATCGCGCGACAGTGGCGACATCGAAAAGATCACGGAGGTCATCAACGCCATCGCCGAGCAGACCAACCTGCTCGCCCTCAACGCCGCCATCGAAGCCGCGCGGGCCGGTGAGCAGGGGCGCGGCTTTGCGGTGGTCGCCGATGAGGTGCGCGCGCTTGCCGCCCGCACCCAGCAGTCGACGCGAGAGATTCAGGAAATGATCGGGCGCCTGCAGACCGGAGCCAGCAAGGCCGCCGCTGTCATGCAGACCAGCCGCGACCTGGCGCGTACCACGGTGGAACAGACCACCCGCGCCGAAGCGGCGCTGGGCAAGATTCGCCACGAAGTCGGCGAGATCAACGACATGAATGCGCAGATTGCCAGCGCCTCGGAGCAGCAGAGTGCCGTGGCCGAGGAAGTGAACCAGAACATCACCCGCATCCACGACGCCACCATGCAGACCTCCGCCGGCTCGGATCAGGTGGCAGCCTCCAGTCACGAACTGGCTGCGCTGGCCGATCAGCTGAGTGCCAAGGTGCGGTTCTTCCAACTCGGTGACAGCAGCGAGCGAAGCCTGCGACACATGCGCTAACCCACCCCCGGCGGTGCGGGTTGAACAAACCCGCCGGGCGTGCAGTCTGCAGCTAGACTAGGGAGAGCGACGCGATCCGTTTCGCGTCCGGGTGCCACGGCATCCCTCCGATAGATCTCTGTTGACCGGGGCCGTCGGGTCTTCGGCGTCGGATTGCACACCAAGATGGGAGTGACAGGTGCCTGTCCGCCGGATGACATCTTCAACATGGCTAGCAGCCTTGTACTGGGCGACGCTCTTCGCTGCGCTCTGGCTGCTTCTGGCCGGCAATAGCGGCTGGTATCTGGGGCTGCCAAGCGTCATCGCTGCAGCCGCGCTCGCCGTGCGCCTGCAACTGGCGCCGCTGCCCATACGCCCACTCGCGCTGCCCAGATTCGTCATCGGTTTCCTGTGGGCCGCCATCGCGGGCGGCTGGGACGTTGCTCGCCGTGCACTGCACCCGCGCAGGCCCATCGCCCCGGGCTGGGTCGATTACCCGGTGCGCTCGCGTCACCGTCAGGTTCGGCTGCTGCTCTCGAGCCTCGTCGGGCTGCTTCCCGGTACGTTGGCCACCGGCATGCAGTCTGACCTGCTGCGGCTGCATGTGCTTGATCGGCATTCGGACTGGCAGCGATCGGTAGAGGCGCTCGAGCGGTCGCTCTGCCGGCTGTTTGGCGAGGACCTGCCATGAGCGTACTCGCACTCTGTCTGCTGCTGAGCATCGGTGCCGGCTTATGGCGAATCCTGCGCGGGCCGAGCCGAGCCGACCGCCTCCTGGCCATACAGTTGTTCGGCACTACCGGCACCGCGCTGCTGATGATCATGGCCTACTGGTTCGAACAGCCGGCGCTGCTGGACACGGCGCTGGTACTCGCCCTGCTTGCCGCTGCGGTATCCGCCGCACTGGTGCAGTACCTGCGCAGGGCCCGGCATGAGTGAGTGGTGGCACTGGCTCAGCGTGCCCTTCTGGATTGCCAGCGGCTTCTTCTTTATCGCCGGCACCCTGGGACTGCTGCGTTTTCCTGATCTGTACTGCCGCCTGCATGCGGTGACCAAGGCCGATACGCTCGGCCTGGGTTGCGTGGTCGCCGGTCTGGCACTGCGGGCCGACAGCCCGCGGGAGGTGCTGGTCATGGTGCTGATCTGGCTGCTGATCATGGGCTCCGGCGCCACGGCCTGCCAGCTGCTCGCGCATTATCAGCAGGAACAGAGCGGCGAGGACGCGCCAGCCGAAACCCGCGGAGAGCCCGCCGATGGCTGACGTGGGACTGCTGTTCGATGGCACGCTCTGTCTGTTGCTGCCGGTACTGGCGGTGGCGGCGATCCACGCGCGTGACCTGTATACCGCGGTAATCCTGTTCATCAGCTTCGGCCTGCTGCTGGCGCTGACCTGGGCACGCCTCGGTGCGCCGGATCTGGCCCTGGCCGAAGCTGCGATCGGCGCCGGCTTGACCGGCGTGCTGCTGTTCGGCGCGCTGGCTCGCCAGACACCCCGGAAGCAGGGTCGCCAGCCCCGTGCCCGGTTGATCGGCTCAGCACTGCTTGGCACGGCAGTTCTCGCCATTCTGCTGCACGCGTCCCTGCCGGTACTGGACTACCGGTCGGCATTGCCTGCGCTGGTTGACCATTACCTGCCTGCCAGCGGGGTCGAACACCCGGTGACCGCCGTACTGCTCAACTTCCGCGGCTGGGACACCCTGCTCGAGCTGGTGGTGCTGATGCTGGCGCTGCTCGGCGTGCGCCAGCTGCGACCTGCGGCCGAGCGATTCGCGCCCGCCTGGACGGTCCTGCTCGCCTGGGCGCGCCTGCTCGCCCCGGTCGGGGTGGTGATAGCCGGCTACCTGTTGTGGCGTGGCAGCCATGCGCCGGGCGGGGCTTTTCAGGCTGGCGCGCTGCTGGCGGCCTGCGCCGTGGTGCTGCGCCTGGCCGGGATGGTCGGCCCGGCTGACTGGTCACGCCTACCGGTTCGCCTGCTGGTATGCGGCGGTGTAATCGTGTTTCTCGGCACCGCTGTGGTGACGGCGGCCTGGGGCAGCGGCTGGCTGGTGCTGCCGGCGAAGCAGGCCGGCGTGCTGATTCTCGCCATAGAGCTGGTCGCCACGCTGTCCATCGCCACCACCCTGACGCTGCTGGTGATTGGTGAGCAGCGGGAGATGGACGGATGACTGCCGCCGCGCTGTATCTGGGCATGGGTCTGCTGCTGTGGGTGATCGGCCTGCACGGCCTGTGCAGCCAGGATCATCCGATTCGCCGTCTGATCGCGATCAACATCATGGGCAGCGGCGTGTTCATGGTGCTGGTGTCGCTGGCCAGGCGCGGGGATGTCAGTGATCCGCTGCCGCATGCCCTGGTGGTCACCGGACTGGTAGTAGCCGTCAGCGCGACCGCGTTCGCCCTGCGTCTGGCCGCGCCGGGTCACGAGCAGGTCCGCACGCAGGAGGACCCTTGATGCTGGCAGCGCTCGGCAGCCTGTCGATTCCATTGGCGACGGCGCTGCTGCTTCTGTTGCTGCGCATCCGCTCGGGTTACTGGGTGATTCTCAGCAGCCTGGCGAGCCTGCTCTGCGCCGGCGTCTCCCTGCAGCAGGCGGTGCAGGGCGGCACCATGCAACTGGCCATAGGCGGTTGGGCGGCTCCGCTGGGCATTCGCTTCGAGATCAGCATGCTGAGCTCGCTACTGCTGTGCTACACCGCGCTCATCCATATGCTGGTTGCGGTGTATGCCGCGCGCAGCCGCCATAGCGAAACCCGTCACAGCGACTATTGGCCATTGTCCAGTCTGCTGCACGCCAGCCTTGCGGCGCTGTGGCTCTCGCGAGACCTGTTCAACTGGTACGTCACCCTGGAGCTGCTCGGGCTCGGCGCGGTCGCGATGATTGCTCTGGCCGGCCGGCACGCGTACAGCGCCGCCCTGCGTTACCTGCTGCTCTCGCTGGCGGGTTCGCTGTGCTACCTGCTCGGCGTGGCGCTGCTCTACGGCCGCTACGGGGTGCTGGATATCGGCCTGCTCGGCAGCATGACGGTAGACGATGCGACGACGCGCGTATCCCTGCTGCTGATCACCCTCGGACTGATGACCAAGGGCGCTCTCTGGCCGCTGCACATGTGGCTGCCCGATGCCCACAGCCGTGCACCGACCGCGGTGAGTGCGTTGTTGTCTGCGCTTGTGGTCAAGGGACCGCTGTTCATCCTGTGGCTGGTCTGGAGCCGCATCGCGCCGACCGAACTGGCGGTCAGCATCGGACCCCTGTTCGGTATCGCCGGGGTACTGGCACTGATCGGCGGTGGCTGGTCTGCCCTGCGTACCGGCTGGCTCAAGCGGCTGGTGGCGTATTCCACCGTGGCGCAGCTCGGCTATGCACTGCTGGCACTCGGTCTGCTGCTGCACTGGCGCAGCGCGATACTGTCGGTGGCGCTATGGCTGTTCGTTCTCGCACACGGGCTGGCCAAGGTCAGCCTGTTTCTGGCTGCCGGGGAAATCCAGGGCACCCTGGGCACCAAGCGGGTGTCAGCGCTCAACGGCGCTTCGCAGACCATGCCGGTGGCCACCTTTGCCTTCGCTCTGGCCGGTTTCAGTCTGGTGGGACTGCCGCCCAGTGGCGGGTTCATCGCCAAATGGGTGCTGCTGCAGCCCTTGCTGGCCGAACCTGGCAACTGGCCTTGGGCCGTGGGCGTGCTGCTCGGCACCCTTGCCACGGCCGGCTACGTATTCCGCGTACTGGCCAGGACCTTCAACCGCGCCGAAACCAACCCGCCGGACTTCGCCCCGGATCTGTTCGCGCAATGGCTGGCGATGCTGCCGGCGCTGCTGGTCTGGGCCATGGCACTGCTGAGCGAGCCGCTGATTTTCTGGCTGACCGAGGCAAGCAACTGATGGACACCTGGACAGAGCTGCTGCCGCTGCTGCTGTTGCTCAGCTCGCTGATACCCGGCGTGCTGATCTTCGCGCTGCGCGAGGATCAGGTCCGCCTGCGGGTGGGTCTGAACATCGGTGCGGTGCTGCTAAAGCTGTTGCTGGTCGGGCTGATGCTGTATGGGGTCAGCGCCGGATACTTCTACCGTTTCACGCTATCGTTTCTGCCGCAGGCGGATCTGATTCTGCAGGCCGACGCGCTCTCGCTGCAGTTCATCACACTGTCTTCGGTGCTCTGGCTGGCGACCACCTTCTACGCGATCGGCTACCTGGAAGACTCGCCGCTGCGCTCGCGATTCTTCGGTTATTTCAGCCTCTGCGTGTGCGCGACGGTGGGGATCGCCCTGGCCGGCAACCTGGTCACCTTTCTGCTGTTCTACGAGATGCTCACGCTGGCAACCTTTCCGCTGGTGGTGCATCGCGGCACACCCCAGGCACTGGCGGCGGGCCGGATCTATCTGACCTACACCCTGGCGGGCGGCGCGCTGGTGCTGGTCGGCGTGGCCTTGCTGCATGTTCAGGCAGGCAGCCCCGACTTTGTTCCCGGCGGTTACCTGACCGCAGACGATGCGAGAAATCCGACCTACATCGCCGCCTTCGCGCTGCTGCTGGCCGGACTGGGCGTCAAGGCTGCAATCGTGCCGCTGCACGGATGGCTGCCGCGAGCGATGGTCGCTCCGGCACCGGTCAGCGCGCTGTTGCACGCCGTTGCGGTGGTCAAGGCCGGCGCCTTCGGCATCATCCGCGTGGTGTATGACGTGTTCGGACCTGAGCTGATGGAGGACCTGCAGCTGCACGTACCGCTGCTAGCGTTATCCGCCGCCACCATCATCTACGGCTCGGTCATGGCCCTGAAACAGAGCGAACTGAAAAAGCGCCTGGCCTACTCCACCGTCAGCCAGGTGTCCTACATCCTGTTGGGGGTGGCGCTGCTGGGCCCGATTGCAGCGGTCGGCGCGCTGGCGCATCTGGTGCATCAGGGCCTGATGAAGGTGACGCTGTTCTACTGCGCCGGCAACCTGGCCGAGACCCTGGGGATCCACTCGATCCATGAACTCGACGGCTCGGGCCGGCGCATGCCGCTCACCATGATGGCGTTCAGCATCGGTGCGCTGGGCATGATCGGGGTGCCGCCGGTGGCCGGATTCATCAGCAAATGGTACCTGGGGCTGGGCGCGCTGGAAGTGGGTGCAGACTGGGCCCTCGGAGTGCTGGTGCTGTCCGGGCTGCTAAATGCCGCCTATTTTCTGCCGTTGCTGTACCGCGCGTGGTTCCGCCCCGCTCCAGCTACCTGGCCCGAAGAGCGCCCCCTCGGCAACGGTCGGCCCGGATGGGGCGAGACGCACTGGATGCTGCTGGCGCCGACCCTGTTCACCGCCACGCTTGCCGTGCTGGCTGGACTGTTGGCCGGCGCCTCGTTCAGCCCCCTGGCCTGGGCACAGCTGATCGTCAACCGGGAGTTTGGCCTGTGAGTTGGCTCTGGCTCCTGGCAGTCACCGCACCGCTGCTGGCCGGTGCGCTCGAGATGCGCTGGGCGCGCAGCGCCGCCTGGGCCTGGCTCAGCGTACTGCCGGCGCTGCTGTGTGTCTGGCTGAACCCCGAGCCGCTGGTGATCTCGATTCTCTGGCCCGGGGCCCAATGGGGTCTGGAGGACCCGCTGGGACGCGCCTGGCTGGGGTTCACCGCAGCGCTGTGGGGTTGCGCCAGCGGCTTTGCCTATTACGATCCGGTATTGCGCGAGCATGTGCGTCGATTCTGGTCGCTCTGGTCGGTCGCCCTGTCAGGTAATCTGTTGCTTATCGTTTCACTGGACGCTGCCGGGTTCTATGTCGGCTTCTCCATGATGAGCCTGGCTGCCTACGCTCTGGTGGCTCATCTGGCCGGGCCGGGGCCCCGGCAAGCCGGGCGCCTGTACCTGCAACTGGCTGTTCTGGGCGAGATGCTGGTTTTCGCCGGCATGCTTATGCGTATCGATGCCGCCGGCGGCAGCCTGCTGCTGGCCGATCTGCAGGACGCGCCGATCTCCCATCTGGGCACCGCCCTGCTGGTCATCGGATTTGGCATAAAGGCCGGTTTCTGGCCACTGCACGTCTGGTTGCCGATGGCCCATCCGGCGGCACCACCTGCAGCCAGTGCCGTGCTGTCAGGCGCCATGCTCAAGGCCGGAATACTCGGCATCTGGCGATTTCTGCCGCTGGATCAGCCAGTCACCTCCGACCAGGCTTCGCTGGTGCTGTTCGGGCTCGGCCTGATCACCGCGTTTTATGGCGTGGTGTTCGGGCTTTTACAGCGCAGCGCGAAGAGCGTGCTGGCCTATTCATCGATCAGCCAGATGGGCTACCTGCTGATCATCATCGCCGTGGCGTGGAACGCTCCCGGCAGCCAGACCGCAGCGGTCAGCCTGCTCGCGCTGTATGCGGTACATCACGGGGTGACCAAGGGTGCCCTGTTCATGGGGGCGGGCCTGGCGCACCAGCGCCGGCTGGGCCCGCTATACGTCGCGCTGGTGCTGATCGCCGCACTGTCACTGGCCGGCGCGCCCCTGACAAGTGGCGGCGCGGTCAAGACCCAGCTCAAGAGCCTGTTGGCCGACAGCATCTGGGCCGGCTGGACCGTGGTGCTGACGCTCGGGTCGGTTGGGACCGCGCTGCTTGCGGCGCGGGCAATCTGGCTGATGCTGCGAGAACAACCGGACCACGGCACGATCCATCCGGTACAGGCGCTGTTCTGGGCGCCGCTCTGTCTGGCTCCGGTCCTGTTGCCATGGGCCTGGCCGGAGTTGCGCGAAGCCCTGCTTTACAGTCTGGGCTGGGCGTACGGCTGGAGCATGCTGTGGCCTATCGGGCTGGCCTGCCTGCTGCTGGCCGGCGCTACCAGGCTGGGAGCGGGCGGTCGATTCGCGATACGGTTGCCGGAGCCATCAAGAGCCATGTCGCTGCGCCTGAAGCGGGTGATGCATCGCCCGCCCGGAGTCCCCCGACGCCGATGGAAACCCGATCTACGCTTTATCGAACGACGCCTGAACCGCCAGCTCTCCGGTGAGCCTGTGATCTGGAGCAGCTGGCTGATTCTGGCCCTGCTACTGGTCGGATGGACATTCGGCAGTTGAAACGCTGCCGACCGACGGGAGTCTGAGGTATCGAGAACATCAGGACGCCTGTCGGCGGCCCTAGCTGCGCAGAGACGGCGGTGCTAGGGCATGGCGAATGTCGCTGCCGCTTGTCGAAAATTTCGAACGCCGCATGGAACCGCGCTGGCGTATGGCTATCCTAGATGTAACAGGGTGTTACTCGTTTGTACGACAGGAAATACGGTTTCGCTTTAAGGGATTGCCTCAACCACCTAAGGAATACTGGTCATGAACAAGATCTTCGCCGTAGTACTCACCTACAATCGAAAGGATTTGCTCAAGCGGAGTCTCGACGCCATTTACGCTCAGACCCGCCCTTGTGATGGCGTGATCGTCATTGACAACGCCAGTACCGACGGCACGGAACAGATGTTGCTGCAGCAGCAATACCCGCTGTTGAAGGTGTATGTACTGTCGGAAAACATCGGCGCATCGGGCGGTTTCAATGCGGGTTTTCGCATCGCCTACAAGAACGGCGCCGACTTTGTCTGGATGATGGATGATGACGTGATCCCGGAGCCCGATGCGCTGCTGCGGCTGGAAGAGGCCGATGCCGTCCTGACCCGCGAAGGTATCGATCGGTCCTACCTGCTGTCCACGGCCTTCACCGAGAAGGGTCAGGTGACCAACTCGCCGCATCTGGACGATCGCCTCAACCGAATCAAGTACCAGAACTGGCCGCTGACGCTGCAGTATGGCGTGGTCCCTGTTCGCCGCGCGACGTTCGTCTCGATCCTGGTGCCGCGCTCCACCCTGCGCGAGCATGGCCTGCCGCTGGCGTCGATGTTCATCTGGGGTGAAGACAGCGAATACACCCTGCGCGTCACCGAAGACGCGCCAGGCTTTCTGGTCGGAGCCAGCAAGGTGCAGCACCTGCGCCAGGAAAGCGGCTCCATTGATATCCTTGCCGAGCGCAACCCCAACCGCATCGAGTACCACCGCCATCTCATCCGCAATGAGATGTTCGTCGCGCGCAAGTACTACAAACAACGCCGGGTGATCATGGCGAAGCTGCATCAGTGGAAAGTGATGTTCAAGCTGTTGCGCCGAGGCGAGTTGCACAAGGCGAGTATCGTACTTCGCGGGCTGATGGAGAGCGGTCGCTTCCGCCCGATGAGCGAAGCGGCCGACGCGCCGATCGAGACGCTCGGCGTTTCGGTACGCTACTTCTCAACCATGACCGACTCCGTGCAGTACCATTCACACGAGCAGACCACCGAACGCCGCTCAGAAGAGCGGCTGACGATGCTCGTCAATTAACGGCCACGCGGCGTCCTTGTCGGAGATGGTGGTCACCGTCTCCGGCCAGGAAATACCCAGCTTCTCATCGTTGTAGCGCAGCCCGCGTTCATGCTCTGGCGCATAGGGCGATGACACCAGATAGCTGACTTCCACATCATCGGTCAGCGTCTGGAACGAATGTGCGAATCCCGGCGGCACATACAGTTGATGCCGGTTCTGATCGTTCAGCTCGAACATCTGATGCTTCAGGTAGGTCGGCGAATCCTCTCGAATGTCCACGATAACGTCGACGATTGCGCCGCGCAGACAGCGGATCAGCTTGGCCTCGGCATACGGGCGCAGCTGGTAGTGCATGCCGCGCAGCGTGCCCTTGAAGGCCGAAACAGACATGTTCTGTTGCACGTACTCGGTTTCCATACCCCGGTCGGCGAACTCTTCGCGGCACATGGTGCGAGCGAAAAATCCGCGGTCGTCGCCGCGCAGCTCCAGCTCGATCAGCCAGGCGTCCTTCAATTCTGTTGAGTGATACTTCATTGCCAGCTCCATATGGGCAAGGGGAAATACTGCCGACCGCGGCACTGACCGCAGCCGGCATTCAGTGGTCAGGCGAACAACTGTTCCTGCTCTGCGTAGAGCCGGTCGACCAGGCGCCCTTCGGGGAAGGACACATCGTCAAAGGTCAACGGCGCGTCCTTCGGCACGGCTCGTTTGAGCGTACAACCCAGCGCAAGCCCGACCGGCAGGAGGCGGTCACGCCGCACCACGTCCATGTTGTCGGCGACGCCGTACACCTCGTAGCCACCAAATTCCTCGATGACCTCACCCGGCTGCAGATCCTTCTTAGCCACCGCGATCACGCCCACGCGCGGCCCGCCCTTGGGGGTGAGCACCGGATCGGCGAACAGCACTGCCCGCGCGACCGAGTTGGGCACCTCGAAATGGCACAGGTGATAGGGCGTGGTGAAGCAGTAATACGGTCCCTTGCCGAGCTTGTAGAGCTCAAGGTAATGCTTCTGCCGGGCGTTCTCGATGGTCCCCAGCACGAACACGCCGGGGCCCGGACGAGCACCCACCACGTAGTCCACCAGCCCCGGCCCTGCCGGGTCGATATGCTCGGCAAAGGCTGAAACCGTGTCCTCGACCGGCACCAGCGGTGCGCCCGGGTCACCGCCGGAGAAATCCGGACCCAGCATCCCGCGCCGCGCTACCCGCATACCGGTACCGTTGGCGACAATCGCCTGCTCGAAGGAAATCTTGGTGCCATCGGCGAACGAGGCGACCATCGCCGGCTTCTGACCCCAACGCTTGGCAAAGGCCTCCTGCGTGGTCGGATTGCGGTACGGGTCGTGCAGGCCCTTGATATTGCCGCACAGCACCGGACGCACGCCGATGCCAGCAGCAAAACGGTACAGGTTCATTTGCACGCCCGGCTGATCGCCATCGGAGAACGTATAGATCACGCCGGCAGAGTCAGCTCGCGTTTTCAGGATCGGGCCGATGGTGCCATCGAGTTCGGCGTTCATCTGTACCACGTGCTTGCCGTGCTCCAGCGCCGCCAGTACCGCGTGTGCGGCATATTCGATCGAGCCGGTCACCTCTATGATGGCGTCCAGCCCGTCCGCACCAGCCAGGGCTACAGCGTCCTCGGTGACCGCGTAGCGTCCTTCGGCGATCGCCTGCTCCAGTTCGGCGCGGGTGTCGCAGCGCTGCGGCTGGATGCCCAGCTGATCGTATACCCCTACTGCACTGGCGATGTTGCGGTTGGCAACCGCGCACAGCTGCATGCCCTGCACTGCCGTCATGATCTGCAGCGCGATGCCGCTTCCCTGGAAACCGGCACCCACCATGCCGACGCGAATCGGCCGGCCTTCGGACTGGCGTCGTGCCAGGGCCGTATCAACGATAATCATCGGATTCTCCGCTCAGTCGTTCCAGGTTTTCCAGGGCGCACCGGTCGCCCAGATATCTTCCAGAACGACCTTGTCACGCAAAGAATCCATGCTCTGCCAGAAGCCGTCATGGTGATAGCTGCCTAGCATGCCGCGCTCGACCAGGCGATCCATGGGCTCGTTCTCCCAGACCGTCTGATCACCATCGATCAGCTCGAATATTTCCGGCTCGCAGACAAAGAACCCGCCATTGATCAGGCCGCCGTCCTTCGCGCCCTTCTCACGAAAGGCCTCCACTTCGTTGCGATCGTCGTTGAGCCGCAAGGCGCCGTAGCGGCCCGGCTGGGTTACAGCGGTCAGGGTGCACCACTTCTTCGATTCGCGGTGCTGGCGTACCAGGGCGGTGATATCGACATCGCTCACGCCGTCGCCATAGGTCAGACAAAAGGGGCCGTCAGAAAGAAATTTGCGGGCGCGCCTGAGCCGCCCGCCGGTCATGGTGTCGCCGCCGGTATCGAGTACGGTGATCTTCCAGTTCTCCGGCAGATCGTCATGCCACTGCACCTCGCCTGTACTCAGGTCGATGGTGTAATCGCTGCGCTGGCCGCGGAAATTGAGGAAGTAATCACGGATATAGTCGACCTTGTAACCGCCCAGGACGACGAACTCATTGAAACCATGCTGCGCGTACATCTTCATGATGTGCCAGATGATCGGGCGGTTGCCCACTTCAACCATCGGCTTTGGTCGGATCGAGGTTTCTTCGCTCAAACGTGTCCCGAAGCCGCCCGCAAAAATTGCAACTTTCATATCAGCCCCTCCTTAAATTGGGCAAATTCAATGGCTAGATTGGACTGGCCATCTGCTGGTTCCTGGTTACTGCCATGTCAGATCCTCCGAAAGACGCCCTTCCTCGATGTGCCCCTGCAACACGTGCAAACGCATCAGCGGGGAGGAGCGGAACTGCGCATCGTTGAAATTCATGCGCTTCAAACCGCGAATCAGCTGCTCGATCGACATCTCCAGAGTGACCTGGGGCTGATGATCGGGAGCCAGCTCGCGAAACAGACTGAAATCGACCTTGTAGGAGCGGCTGTCGACTGGCGCGTCGGTATTGATGCTGACGCTGGTGCCGGGAATGGCCTGGGCCACGGCATTGGCCAGGTCACGGACCTGATGGTTGCGCTCGTCGTTGCCGGTATTGACCCGCAGAAAGCGACCACCGTTGTCAGCTGGACGCTGGACAGCCCAATCGATCGCACGGGCCATGTCGGCCACATCGATCAGCGGCCGCCACGGAGACCCATCGCTGAGCACGGTGATCTGGCCGTCGCTGAGCGCACAGGCGACAAAATCGTTGAGCACCAGATCGAGACGCAGGCGATCTGACATGCCGCAGGCGGTAGCAAAGCGCAGGCAGGTGATGACCATATCGGTGTCGATGGTCTCCAGCTCCTGCTCCGCACCGATCTTCGACTTCGCATAAGCGGTCATCGGCGCAGTCGGGTCCCGCTCCGTGCGCGGTGCGCCCTCGGCTACGCCATAGATGCTGCAGCTGGAGGCGAACACGAAGTTGCTGACGCCGGCAGCCGCTGCGGCGCGGGCGATGGCCACGGTAGAGCGCTGGTTGATGTCCGCCGTGACCCCGGCGAAGCGATTGCCCATCGGATCGTTGGACACCGCAGCGAGCTGGACTACCGCGTCGTATCCTCTGAGCATGTCCGCCGTGACATTGCGTACGTCACCGTACATCTGCTCATGCAGGAACCGCTCCGGGACGCTGGTCGCGCCCGTCAGACAATGGGCGAAGTACGCGTTGTCGAAGCCGTGGAGAATGGCATCCGGGTGCCGCTGAGATAGTTCGCGGGCGACAAGGGGGCCGATATAACCGAGATTTCCGAGAATAAGAATTTTCATGGTCTTCCATGCACCGGTGGGGAGGAAACAAGTTGATACGAAACAGATTGAAACAATTCGAATGAACGCCTGATTTGGCAGTGGTTCAAACGCAAAAGTTCCGCTCATCGCAAAATGACATCAGGGGATTCGACGAGTGCCCCGCCTGCCGGGGCAAAAGGTCACCGCATGTTGCCGAAACGCCATGAACTGGCCGGGTACAAGGCCTCGGTGACAGAGAGGGGGAAAGAGGGGGGAAAGATCCCGACAGGGGCTTTTGCCGGTCAGTCGCCGATCAGGATCAGCTTGCCGGTGTCGGGGTCGCGGTAGACCTTGCCGAGACTCTCCAGCCCTTCGCCGCTGTTGCCGTTGAGACTCTCTGGTACCTGTGGCAACTCGCGACCGCGCTCGATGGGAACGGGCTGACTGGAATGCTCGAGCCGCGCCAGCAGGTCGGTTTGTGCCACCAGCGCAGCAATCAGCCCGCAGGCGAAGACCAGCACCACATCGACCAGATTCGCCAACGGTCCGAGCGGGTCATCCTCGCCGGTGGCAAAGCGGCTAGAGCGCCAGCGTCGGCTCATCGCTCCGCTCCTGCTGTCTGGCCGCTTCCATGGCGTCGAGCAGATCGTCGTACCAGCGACGACGCAGGCGCGACAGGGCGAACCCGAGAACACCGGCCAGCAGCCCGAGCACGGTGGTGTCGAAGGCGACGCGCATAGCCACACTGAGAATCTGCACGTTGCCGTCCCCCAGCGCAGCCAGCCCCGGCCCAAGAGGAATCAACGTGCCCATCAACCCCAGCATCGGCCCGACACGGCCGATCAGGTCGGCACGATCCAGGCGACGACGCGCCAACCGCTCGACGGCCTCCACCGGCATCAGCGCCCAGCGCGCAAGGCCGCCGAAGCGCTCGCCGATCGCGATACCTATGTCGACCACCGCCACCACCAGCAGCGCGAACAGCCCCCAGGTCACCGGCTTGAGGAGCCAGCCGACCAGAAGGTGCAACCAGGCAAATACCTGACTATCGAACATGAGCCTACCTCGCCAGAGTGCGACCGCGGCCGCGCCAGATGCCCAGAGCAAGCAACAGCAGCAAGATGACCAGACCGACCAGCGCACTTGCCGTCATGGCCCGGCCACCCTCGCCTTCGTCGGCCTCGGCCGTTGGCTGCTGCTGCTCGGACCGCTCCAGGGTGACCTCGCTGATGCTGCTGGGACCAGAATCCTGCTGCGCCGGCTGCCGGGCAGCCTCGCGCCGATCATGCAATGCCTGGCGCAGCGCTTCCGGCAATTGCGGCTCCAGCCAGTCGAGCATCGGATGGTCGGGACTGGTATGACCGCTGCCCGGTAGTCCGTGTTCACCAACCAGCTGTGCAAACTGGCTACCCAGTTCGGCGACGGTTGCCTCGTCAGCCTCCCAGAAGCCCTTCTCGATCGCTACCAGCATGACCGCCAGCATGTTGGTCTTAACGTGCA
Organism: Halopseudomonas nanhaiensis; assembly: GCF_020025155.1. NCBI lineage: Bacteria > Pseudomonadati > Pseudomonadota > Gammaproteobacteria > Pseudomonadales > Pseudomonadaceae > Pseudomonas > Pseudomonas nanhaiensis. The sequence continues at coordinate 325,700 of NZ_CP073751.1, read as the reverse complement.
CATTGGCGCCCTGCTCGAGAAATGTGTCCAGCCCGATGTCATAGCGATCGTCCATGTACACTGCCTTGACTTCCTCCCAGGCTGAATCGCGGATCAGATCGGGATTGGTCACCTGCCAACCCCACAGGTATTCGATGAATTCGCTGCCCATCGTGCGGGCGCCGGCATAGTCGTGCTGCATCAACGCCTCGATCCAGGCCGGATTGAGGAAGCGCCCGCGCAGCTCGGCGGTCAGCGCACTGCCCAGCGGCTCGAGACGCACGCGCTGCGGATCGTTGTGCCACATGACGATATTATCCGGCGAGCTGCCGCTCAGTTGCTCGACCGCCAGGCTGAGCCCGCCCAGATAGTCGAACGCATCGTTGTTGTCGATCAGGCCATAGAGGTTACTCGAGCGCCCCAGATAGGTGCGATTGACCTGCCGCAGATTGTCCTCGAACACGCCCTGCACGGCCTCGCCCTGCTGGTCCAGCCCGTAGGCGTGGCCCATGCGGGAGACGTAGGCGTCGGCCAGTTCGCTGCGCTGGTCCCAGCTGCCGGAGCGCTCGACCAGGGTGTTTACCCCGGCGCCATAACTACCCGGGGCGACACCGAACAGCCGCAACGATGCCAGCCGCCCAGCCTGCTCGTCTCCCAGGCCTTCATCGAGCCTGCGGGCTGCATCGGCCACCCAGTTGGCCGCTACCCTGTTCTTCTCGAGACTTTCCTCGCCGCCGCTGCTGATTGTGTTGCCCAGCGGCGCCAGCGCCGCATCCAGCGCGGCATTCAACGCAGGGAAGTCACGGCGTATGGTGGCCGAGGCGCCATCGAGCGCCAGCAGCACACCACGTTCGAGCAACGCCAGCTGGTCGGCGTAGAGGTCGCGAAAGAGCCCCGAGGTGGTGAACAGAACATCACGGCGTTCGCGGTCGCCTTCCAGCGGTACCCGGCGGATGCCCTGGACGATGCCACGGCTGTTCCACTGCGGCTCGATGCCCAGCAAATCGAGCCCGAAGCCGACGATCGCACCTTCGTCGCGCACCGTGTCCGAAGCCCACAGCACCACCGCCTCGCGACTGCCCGGCTCGACGGGCTTCTGCCGCGCCTGACTGGCAAGCTCCTGACCCAGACCCCAGCCCACGCGACTCGGTAGCAGGCTGCTGTCGAGCGCATGGAAGTTGCGACCGGTGGGTAACACTTCAGGAGTGCGCACCGGGTCGTTACCCTTGCCGGGCTGCACGAAGCGCCCATCCAGCGCCGCCATCAAGGCGTTCATTTCCGCGGCGGGCGAGTCGATCAGGGCCTGGCGATGCTCGACGGCTGAGTCACCCATCGATGCCAGCAATGTGTCGACGGCGTCATCGGTCCAGGGTCGGCCAAACACATGCAGACCCAGCGGCATGAAGCGTTCTTGAATGTTGGTCAGGTAGTGGCCCACCTCGTGCACCAGAAGATCATCGTCGACCTGCTCGAAGGCGATACCGCGCGCCGCGAGGGGATCAGCCATGGATTCACGCAGCTCTTCCTCGAGCCCGGCCTGGCTGACGATCGACTTGATCTGGGCGATAGTCGCCCGCCGGGCCGGCCCGTCATGCTGGCCGCTACCGGTCTCGAAGCTCTCGATGAGCTGGCGCAGCTGCAGAAGATGATCGTACAGCGGCGTGACGACCAGCGGCGGCGTAAGGTGGTCGACCATCACTGCCAGCCCGCGGCGCTTGGCCTGAATGCCTTCACCGACGCCGTCGACTATGTAGGGATAGATGCTGGGCACGGCATCGATGATCTGCAGCGGATAATCTTCATCGCTCAACGCCGCGCGGCGGCGCGGTAGAAACTCGTAGGTAGAATGACGGCCCAGATGAATGAGCGCATCGGCTGCGAAGTCCTCGCGTAACCAGTGGTAGAACGCCAGGTACTGATGCGGGGGCGGGAAGACCAGATTGGCGTGCAGCAATTCCTCGTCGATCTCCCAGCCGCGCGGTGGCTGCGGCCCGATGAAGACGTTGCCGAAGCGCAACCCGGGCAGCAGCAGGTCGCCTTTGTGCACCATCACGCTGCCGGGCGCCTCGCCCCAGCCGCGCAAGCCCTCGACGCCGGTAGCGGCAAGCGCCGCGACCCGCTCCTCGGCGGCAGCCCAGTCCGCCTGGGACGGCTGCTCCAGCGCCTGCTGGTAAAGCGCTTCGAGCTGCGCCAGCAGATCCAGGGCACGCTCGCGTGCCGGGTGCTCCACGCCGTCGAGCACGTGATGAAGTTCGCTGCTGCCCTGCTCCAGCACCTGGGTGGCTCGCTCGAATTCCGAGGCCTCCACGGCGCGACGCAGTTGGGCGTGCCAGTAGCCAAGCGGTCCCTGCTCCATCTCGGCGCGCAGGGCAGCAGGCAGACCAGCGAACCAGTCACGGTAACTCTCGCCACTGACGCGTTGAATGTGTTGCGCCATCTCGGCCAGCGCGTCGTTGTGTTCAGGCAGGTTGACCCCACGCTCCTGCAGCAGGTCGAGCAGGGCATCGGCCGACGCGGGCAGCGGACCGGTAGCGTACCCCTCGGCCTGCAGGCGACGAAGTATTTCCAGCAGTGATTGGGGTACGTCGAGATTGTCCGCACCGATATTGTGGCGGCCAGGCGGATGGTTGTAATAGATGATGCCGACCCGCTTGCTGGCATTGTCGGTGTCCTGCAGGCGCTGCCAGCCGCGAACCCGATCGGCCAGTGCCTCGACCCGTTCGGCGATCGGAACGCTGAAGCCGTAGCGGATACCGCTGACCGGATCTTCGCGCGCAGATTGCCAGGTGGCCAGCGCCAGCGGCTGGCTGGCGCCCTGCAGTTCCGGCAGCGCCAGCTGGTAATGCACCTTGTCGCGCCCGATCCCGTCAGTGGAGAGCTGCCAGGCCTGCTCATCCCGATCATCCAGACGCAAGCCCTTGATCACCGGCACATCGAGCCGGGCCAGAAGCCTGCTGGCTTCTTCGCGGCCTTCGCCGCCGCCCATGACGAAATCCTGCAGCACCACCACGGCGGCCAGCGGCGCCTGTTTCCGCTCGACCAGCCACTTGAGCGCCGATACCGTGCCTTCACCCCAGTCAGCAAACACGCTGACGCAGCCCAGCTTGCGGTCCGCCAATGCCTTACAGAGCTGGTCGTTGAGTTCTCGGTCGCCGCTGCGATCGGCGCGGCTGTGATCTATGATCGCCACGCTGCGGCCATCGCTCCATTGCAGTTCTTCGAGGTCGCGGATCGCGCCGGCCTGGTAGAAACGCCATGGCGGGCGCGCTACAGGTGCCGCGACGTTCACCCGGGGCTCGCTGCGCGCGGCAAGCCAACCCAGCAGCCGGGCGATATTGTCGCTGCCGCCTGCCAGCCAGTAGCTGCGCGCCTGGATCCACTCGGCCTGCTGCGGATGCGCGCGCTGCATATCCGCGACCCACTTCGACAGATCATTGCCCGGCTTCTGCGCTCCCAGCAGCCGCGCCTGATCGGCATTATCGAACGTCGGAGCGCCAGCGCTGCGGGAGAGCGCCACCAGGCGCTGCTCGCTGTGCATTATGAAAAGATCCTTCCCCGGCCAGCGCTGCAACAAGGTGTGCAGGCGTTCGGTTTCCGGGCCGAACAGACCGACCGCCAGCACCTGCGTGCCATCGTTCAGCCAGCGCTGGATTTCGGCGTCACTGAGCTCTGCAAGCTGCTCCGGCGTCCGGGCGCTGATCGGGACCTGGGCCCCGGAGTCAGCGAAGCTTGCAGCGGCCGCCGCAAACTCGGCAGCGCTGTACTGGGAAACAATGGCGTTGATCCGGGCGTGACCCAGAGCCGGCCAGAAGAGGCCGAAGAGAAACAGCAGCAAGAAAATTCGATGGTGTCGCATGCCCACTCCGTCATGACGTGGGCTACCGACGACAGCAGAAGACGCATGTTCTGCAATCCATCGGGAAGTCGCCCACCGCAACCTAACCTGAGGGAGTGTGGGCTGTATCGGGCTCGGTCGTCCGGGACGACCCTACCGTTGCGGGGGCAGCGACAGCATTCGACTGTCTTCCAATTTAACCCGTCGGAACGGGCACCACGCACTCCATGTGCCGCGCGTCAAAGCGTGGCAAGCGAAGCACCATACGCAGGGCACACGTGGGAATCAAGCACGCGGTCAGATTCGGTGGGCAGCAATCAGAAAATCAGCATGAGCAGGCCAATGATGACCAACAGGCCGATGAGGAAGATGATACCGACCGTACTGGCGAGAAATTTAAGCATGCGACGCTCCTGAAAAAGGGGGATTCACAGGGTGTGACCCGAACCTGACCGGTAGGTTCGGGCCAGGCGCGCTTCAACCTTCGCTACGGGCCGGGTCGGCGCTGCGCGGATAGGTCCGCTCTTCCTGGATGCTCCCGTCCTGCAGATGAATCTTCACCGAGCCAGTCTTGCCTTCCATGAATTCCTTCATCAGCGTCAGCATCTCCTTTTTGGTTTGCGCGCGCCTTGCCGGCCTCGATGCGCCTTCCTTGATCAGCTGCCAGCCATTGTCGGTCGGGGTGACGTGATAGTTCTGCATGAGCGTACTCCTCGTTGGGGTCAACGTTTCAAACCGAGACGTTCGCGCATCTCGGCAGTAATGGTCTGCTCAACTTCGGCATAGCCGGCCCAGGGATCATCATCCAGCTCCTCGAGCCGTTCGTGCAGGTTATGGACAGTCCAGAGGTTGGCGCTCGGGATCTCGGTAATCTCCTCGCGGAAGATGGGCACCGATACCGGCATGCCTTCACGGGTGCGCGCGGCGAAGGGGCCGATGGTGGTGGCACCCTGGCTGTTGCGCAGATAGTCGATGAAGATGCGTCCGACGCGATTCTTCGGCCCTGACACCGCAGAAAACCGTTCGGGAAGCAGCTTGGCCATATGTTTGACGATGGCCTGGCTGAAGCTTTTCACCTCGCTCCATCCGGCAGACGGGGTGAGCGGGACCACCAGGTGGATACCCTTGCCGCCGCTGGTCTTGGCAAACGACTGCAGCCCCAGCTCGTCGAGCACTGCCAGTGTCAGCTGGGTCGCTTCGACCATCGCCTTCCACGGCAGCGCCGGATCGGGATCAAGGTCGAGGATGAAGCGATCGGGCCGTTCCAGATCCGCGGACGTTGCATTCCAGGTGTGGAATTCGATGGTGCCCATCTGCACCGCGCCGATCAGCGCCTCAGCGTTGTTGACCATCATCACCGGCTGGCCGGAATATTCCTTGCCCATGGTTTCGATGCCGGGGATGGCCAGACGGTCGGCGTTCTTCTGGAAGAACAGCTCGCCAGCGAGGCCCTCGGGGGCGCGGACCAGCGCTACAGGGCGATTCTGCAGATGGGGCAGTATCCAGCCGGCGACCCGGGCGTAGTACTCCGCCAGCTGCAGCTTGGTGGTCCCGCTACTGGCATCGATCACGCGGTCGGGGTGGGTGATGCGCAGATTCGGTCCGGCGTTGCCAGCCGCCTTGCCGGTCTGCTTGGCGGACCCGCCCCGGGCACCGCCCTGCGGCGCCGCGGCTGGCTTTTCGGCGACGATATCCGTCGCCGGCTTGTCGTCTCGCAGCCCCTGGAATACAGCGTGCCGCACACTGCCATCCTTGGTCATCTCGGCGTACGAGACTTCCGCCAGCAGCTTCGGCTTCAGCCAATGAACGCCTCGCGCATCAACTCCCTTTGGCGGATTGGCAAGTGCCGGCTTGTCGACTTCCAGCGGTTTGAGTTTCCTGTGGATGCTGCGCAGGCTCGCTTCATTGAAGCCTGTGCCGACTTTGCCGGCGTAGCGCAGCTCGCCACTGTCGGCATCGTGCAGACCCAGCAGCAAGGCACCGAATGCGCTGCGGCTGCCCTTGGGTTCGCTGAAGCCGACGATCACGAATTCCTGCCGGTGCTTGCACTTGAGCTTGATCCAGTCGTTGCTGCGCCGCGACACGTAGCTGCTGCCCGAGCGCTTGCCGATCAGCCCTTCCATCTTCATCTGGCAGGCGCTGTTGAGCATCGCATCGGGCGATTCGTCGAAGTCTTCGGAAAATCTGAGAATGTCGTCTTCGCTGCGCTGCAGCACCTCTGCCAGCGCAGCGCGGCGCTCCTCCAGGGGTACCTTGCGCAGATCACTGCCGTTCAGAAACGGCATATCGAACACGTAGTAGACGATGGCGCCGCTCTTGCCTTCCTCGAAGGCATTCTGCAGCGCCTGGAAATCCGGCAGACCGTTTTCGTCGGTGACCACCACCTCACCATCGAGCCAGGCCGACTCCAGCGCCAGGCTCGCCAGCGCCTCGGCCTGACGGGGCATTTTCGCCGTCCAGTCATGACCATTGCGGGTCAGCAAACGCACGTCGCCGTCCTCGATCCTGGCCATGATGCGGTAACCGTCGAACTTGATCTCGTAGCGCCATTCGCCGTCCGGAATCGTTTCGACCAGAGTCGCCAGTTGCGGCTTGATCGACTCGGGCAGCGGCGCAGCTTCGGCACCGGACAGCGAAGCCGTCCCAGAGGATTTCGCCTGTCGGGGGGCGGCTGGGGTTTTCTTCAGCGCCTTTGGGCTAGCGCCCTTGTCGGCCTTTGCTGCAGCAGCCTTGCCGCGCTTCTTCTCGACGATGGTGCGATCGCTGAGCACGCTGTGCGGCTGTTCGGCCACGATGTCGTACTCGCGCTCCGGCCGGGCCACCTCATCGTTGGACTTGATCAGAAACCACTGCTCCTTCTTCCCATCCATGCGGGTGCGCACCAGATTCCAGATGCCCGACAGCTTCTCGCCCTGCAGCTCGAATTTGAGCTTGCCTTTCTCGTAGTCGGCCTGTGCATCGCCCTGCGGAATCCATACGCCACGGTCCCAGACGATCACATCTCCCGCTCCGTAGTGACCAGCAGGTATGTTGCCTTCGAAACTGGCGTAATCCAGCGGGTGGTCCTCCACGTGAACGGCCAGCCGGCGGGACCGGGGATCGAGGCTTGGCCCCTTGGGTATCGCCCAGCTCTTCAGCGTCCCGTCGAGCTCAAGGCGGAAGTCGTAGTGCAGGCGCGTGGCGTCATGCTTCTGCACGCAGAATTGCAGCGCCTTGCCGGCGGCGGTGCGCTTGCCGCCACGGCGGCGCCTGGCTTCGCCGGATGGCTCCGGCGTGGCGGCGAAATCTCGCTTGCGGTTGTACTCTTCCAGTGGCTGGCTCATACAGGTTCTCTGGCTGGCACCTGTTATTTGAGAGCAGCGTCGGCATTCAAGGTTCACCGCAATGCGCCCCGCCGTGCCTGCGATGCACAGCCATTTGCAGCAGTGATGCAGCTACGCTTCGGTTGCGCCGGGAGGCAAGGAGCCGCCATTCTTTCGCGCTGTCAGGAATCCATATCGAGGAATTCGACCCGATGAGTGCACGCAACAACCCGGCCGAAGCCACCTTCCGCTGCTCGATCACGCCCCGCTATACCGACCTGGACACCTGGCGGCACGTCAACAACTCGAGGATCTATCAGCTGCATCAGGAGGCGCGCATGCTGGCGCACCTAGACATGTTCGGGAAGGACGCCTGGTTCTCGGACCAGATCCGCCTGCGGCCGATTCGTGTGGTAACCGACTACCGGCTGGTTTCCTGGTACGGCAGCGACATTCAGGCCCAGGTGCAGATCCTGGACTGTTCGCAGGACGAGTATCAGGTCCGCTGCGACCTGTACCAGGACGACAACCATGTGGGCGTTCAGCAGTGCCGGATCGGCGCATTCGAGAAGGGACAGCGGGTTGCGCTACCCGAGGAGACCCGCAAAACACTCATGCAGGCGTCGGTCAGCCGGCCGCTGGATCTGGCGCCGGCTGTTTACATTGCCCGGCTCGATGCGACCAGCGAGTTTCCGGTATGCCAGCCGCTTACCCCGCGCTACGCCGACCTGGACGCAGATAGCCAGCGCAGCGAAGCAGCCCTGGCGCGCTACATGGAGCAGGCGCGTTTCAGCGGCATTCGCAGCCTGGACATGGGCGGACTGGGCATTCTCATCGCCTCGGCCGACATCAGCTTTTTGCAGTACCGCCCCGGGTTCGATCCGGTCGACCTGGGGTCCGGCATAACGCGCATCGGCAACAGCTCGTTCGTGTTCACCGGCTGCGCCCGCTATCAGGGCGCGATGCAGGCCGCCGCGAACAGCGTGATGGTGGTGATCGACCCGGCTAGCAACCGTCCCGTGCCGATTCCCGATGTACTGCGTGAGCAGTTGCTGCGCCTGAGCCTGAAGTAAGCCGAGCTGCGTCAGTCCCGGCCGAGCAGCTCGGCCGGGTAACCTTCCTCCTCGAGCGCAGCGATCAAGCGATCGGGGTCGGCGTTGCCCGACACCACGGCGCGGCCGGAGTCCAGATCTACCAGCGCCCGTTCGACGCCCGGCTGGCGCTCCAGTGCTTCGCTTACGTGCTTCACGCAGTTGCCACAGGTCATGTCACGGACTTGCAGTTCGAGCTTGTTCATGTGATGTCTCCTTGAGGGTTGGACCATGCTCGACCCTGACACCGTGAGAAGGTCAACCCGTTGCTCATCTGAGCAGTAGACCGGGTGCCCAACAGATGTTCCCGACCAAGCCGCGCCTCCCTGTGCACACATGCCTCGCTCGAACTCGACAGGCTGCAGACAGTCCACCGGTGACAACCTGCGCGCAACGCGCCCGCACATCGGCCAGGAAGCGGTTCCTGCGCCCACTGGAGACCAACGCGTAATGACTGTTCACGTCATCAACTTCACTGCCCCGATCAATTCCAGCACGTGCGGTCAGCTGATTCGCAAGTGCTCCGAAGCCGTCCAGCAGGACGCGAGCGAAATAGTCTTGCGCATCGCGACCATGGGCGGCGAATGCAGCTACGGGTTCACCATGTACAACTTCCTCATGTCGCTGCCGATACCGGTCAGCACCCACAATCTGGGCACGGTGGAGTCGATGGGGAACATTCTCTATCTCGCCGGGCAGCGACGAACCGCCTGCCATCACAGCAAATTTCTCTTTCATCCGTTTCACTGGACGCTGCACGGCTCGGTCGACCACTCGCGGATGTCGGAGTACGCCATGAGCCTGGATTACGACCTGGAGATGTATACCGGCATCGTGCAGGAGCGCACCGAAGGCGCGCGCTCATCGATGGATGTGCGCAGCTACCTGACGGCGGCGCCGCGTATCCTCAATCCGCATGAGGCGATCGAGACCGGCATGAGCCATGCAGTGGAAGACGTCGAGCTGCCCAGGGATGCCATCAACTGCGCGATACACACCTGAGGCAGGCGAGGCCGAACGCTCAGGCCTTCGGCCAGAGCACCATCTGTGTGCAGCGGAACAGGGCGATCTTCTTCCCGGTGCTCTCATCGGTGACGACAGCATCCCACACCTGAGTGTTGCGTCCCTGGTGTTCCACCCGGGCGGTGCAGGCAATCGCACCCTGCCGGGCCGTACCCAGATGGTTGCTCTTGAGCTCGATGGTGGTGAATGACTGGGCGCCCTCCGGCAAGTGCGCGACAGTGGCGTAACCGCAGCTGGTGTCGGCCAGCGCAATGACGCTCGCTGCATGAAGGAATCCGTTGGGCGCGAGATGGTGTGGCTGGATCGGCATCCGGCTGGTCAGCTGTCCCTCCTGAACATCGAGTATCTCGATGCCCATGATGCCGGGCAGATTGCCTTCACTGCGTTGATTGAGAATGTCTAGCGTAACATCGGCGCGCAGGGCCATGGCGGACTCCTTACAGGTGAACGACGGAGCAGCTCAGGGTCTGCTCCGCGGGTATTACTGCCCAGGCAGCAGGCGGGCAAATTTGCCAAGCAATTCTTCGACGTTGAACGGCTTGAACAGGATGTCCATGTCGTGCGCGACGAAGGAGTCCCGCTCTCGGGCCTGCTCGGTATAGCCGGTCATGAACAGCACCGGCAGTCCCGGCCGCAACCGCCGCGCCGCTTCGGCCAGCTCACGTCCGTTCATTCGCGGCAGGCCAACATCGGTCAGCAGGATGTCGATCGGCCCATCGCCTCTGAGCAGGGCCAGCGCGTTTTCCACATTATCGGTCTGAGTGCACTGATACCCGGCCTCGGTCAGTCGCTCGGCGATGATCGCGCTGACAGCCACCACGTCTTCGACGATCAGCACACTGCCTGTGCGCCCCTGACCCGCAGATGCAGTGTCCGGCTGGGCCGCGTCGATTGCAGGCGCGCCGGCAGGCAGCAGCAGAGTGACTTCGGTGAATTCCCCCGCTTCACTGACAATCCGCGCGATGCCGCCGGACTGGCCGGCGAATCCATAGAGCATCGACAGACCCAGCCCGGTTCCATGCCCCAGCGGCTTGGTCGTGAAGAACGGATCGAAGACCTTGTCGATGACGTCCGCGTCGATACCGATGCCATTGTCATGCACGGTGATCTTCACGTAACGGCCGTCAGCCAACTCAGCGTCGTCCCGGATGTCGATCATTGCGCTGCTGATGCGAATCTCACCACCCTCGGGCAGCGCGTCACGGGCGTTGATCACCAGATTGAGCAAAGCCGCCTCGAGCTGGCTGGCATCGACCTGAGCAACGGCTTCGCCTGCTGCCAGGTCGAAGGTCAGGGTGATGTGTTTGCCGATCGAGCGACCCAGCAGTTCTTCCAGCGACCCGAGCAACGTGTTGATATCGACCGGACGTGCTTCGAGTGGCTGCTGGCGGGCGAAGGCGAGCAGCCGATGGGTGAGCGCAGCTCCACTTTGTGCCGATGCCAGCGCACCGTCGGCATAGCGCCGCAGGTTCTCCGTTCGACCCTGATCCATGCGCTCGCTGAGCAGCTGCAGGCTCATGATGATATTGGTCAACAGGTTGTTGAAATCATGCGCGATGCCGCCGGTCAGCTTGCCCAGCGAGTCCATCTTGCGCGCCTGCAGGAGCTGGGCTTCAGTCCGCACGCGCTCGCGCACCTCCTGCGCCAGCAGATCGTTGGCGGTGGCAAGCTGCTCGCGCTGGCTCACCTCCTTCTGATGGCGCACGGTCACATCCTCGACGAACACCATCGCGATATCCGGCGCGCGATACGGTGCAACCTGCCACTGCGTCAGGCGCTCGGACTCGAGCATGTTTATCTTCAGCGTACCGGTCCAGCGCTTGCCGGCCAGGATCCGTGCGCGAACCGTTTCCAGCTCGCTGTCCTGACCGGGCGCGAAGCAGTGCCCGAGCGCCTCGCCGCAACGCGAATCGGTGATCAGCCGGCTGAACGCCCGGTTGGCCTCGTGGACCGTGAAGTTCGAATCGATTACCGCAATCGGTGCGGAGATGTTGTGGAATATCTCCCTGAAATGGGCTTCCCGCTCCTGCAGCGCCACTTCCGTCTGCCGCACGCGCAGCAAGGTGCGCAGCGTCGCCAGCAAGACATCGGGATCAATCGGGTGGATCAGGTAGGCATCGGCACCGGAGTCCAGCCCGGTGATAATGTCGCCGCTTTCGATGGACGCTGCCGAGACGTGCACGATGGGCAGCAAGGCGGTTCGCGTATCCGCCCGAAGTCGCCGGGCGATATCGAACCCGCTCATGTCCGGCAGGTTGATATCCAGAATTAGCGCGTCGATGTCCTGCGCACCGAGCAACGCCAGACCGTCGGTGCCGGTTCCTGCCTCGATTACTGTATAGCCATGACTCTCCAGACGACGACGCATGGCGTAACGGGTCGCCGCGTTATCATCGACGATCAGCAGCTGCTTGTCAGTCATGGTGCGCTGCCTCCAGCTGCAGCGAGAGCGGAATTTCCACGAAGAAGGTCGAACCGACGCCCGGCTCGCTCTTCAGGCCCACCACGCCTCCGAGCAGCGCCGCGTATCGCTTGCACAGGGACAGACCCAGCCCCGTGCCTCGCAGCCGCTTCTGCAGCGGCGAATCGACCTGCATGAAATCCTCGAAGAGTTTATCGTGCAGTTCCTCGGGGATACCGATACCGGTATCGGCAACGGAAAAGCGTATGCGATCGTCACCGACCAGCTCCGCCGTGACGCGCACTTCACCGCGCACCGTGAATTTCAGCGAGTTGGAGATGAAGTTGCGCAGGATCTGGCCGAGCTTTTTGTCGTCGGTGTACAGCTTGGGGAGACCCTCCGGCTCTTCGAAGATCAGATCGACGTCATCACCGTCAACGATGGGGCGGAACATGCCTCGCAGCGCGGCAAACAGATCGAGCATGTCGAACCAGGCTGGCGAAATGCTGATGCGCCCTGCTTCGATTTTGGCCAGATCGAGCAGATCGTTGACCATTTCGGTGAGTTCCTGGGCGGCACCCTTGATGAACGCGAGCTGCTTTTGCTGCTCGGCATTCAACGGGCCGTCGAGCTCGTCGCGCAGCAGCCCGGCGATGCTGAGGATCGAGCCGAGAGGTGTGCGAAATTCATGACTCATGTACGAGAGGAAGCGACTCTTGAGCTCGGAGGCCTGGCGCAGCGCATCAGCCTGATTATCGAGCTCTGCATACAGGGCGAGCACACCCTGATTGGTTTCCTCGAGCTCCGCACGCAGTGCTTCGTTGTCGCGGACCAGCCTGGCCAGCTCCGCGCTCTGATCCTGTGCCTCACTCATCCGGCATCTCCAGTTGCATGACCAGTATGGTCACATCATCGCGCCCGCGACAAAAGTCCCTGTACAACACTGCGGCAATGATCGCCGGATGCAGGAACGGCAGCCCCGGATAATCCTGCAGATCCCAGCGCGACTGCAATCCGTCGCTGAACATTACCAGCAACTGCCCGCCTGCATCGGGATAGCTGAAGGTATGGGTCTTGCGGTATTGCACACCGACAATGCCAGGGTGCGATGCCAGACCCCGCGTACCTTGCGGCGCGATGATGCGGGCACCGATATTGCCGATGCCGGCGAAGCTCAGCCCGCCGCTATCCACGTCGAGCTGCAGGACGGCAACCGCCCCGCCACGCGTACCCTGCATGCTGCGATGCATATCGGCGATCAGCTGGTCGGGCCCGTCGAACGGATGCTCGGCGAAAGCCCTGGCGCCGGCCTGCGCGGCCACGGCAGCGTCTTCGCCATGACCCAGGCCGTCTACGACCAGAACACTGATGCGCTTGCGGTCCAGGGCCAGATGCCAGGTATCACCGCAGGCCGACTCGTTGCGTTGTGCATGCTGGCTGATACCAAACCGCAGATCGACGGGCTTCGTCCCGCGAGAAAACAGCCGGGCCATGACAACCGAACCGCGGTGATCCGAGTACAGATCGAACACCTGCGCCTGACGTGAAACCGCGCCCAGCCCGATACCCTGGGTGCCGCCGGTGGAGAACCCGTCATGCAGGCAGCGCTCGGCATCGAATCCGGGACCGCGATCGACCGCCAGCACTTCTATACCTTGCCCGCCTGCGCAGGGCACCTGGCGCAAGTGCATCTCGCCCAGCCGGGCGTGTTTCAGCAGGTTGGTTGCCAGCTCGGTGACCACAAGCGCAACCCGTCCGGCATCCGTGGCATCGAACCCGATGGACGCTGCGATCTGCTGCGCTCTGCGCCGGGCCTGACCGACCTGGCTGGCATCCTCGATGGCGATGACTTCGGTCAGCGTGGCTGACAGGTTCAGTTCCATTGACAGATAGTCACGGTCGTCCCGACGCCGGGTCGGCTGTCGAGATCGAATTCGTTTACCAGCCGCTTGGCCCCGGTCAGGCCCAGACCCAGACCGCCCCCGGACGTCCAGCCATCGGTCATGGCCAGCTTGAGGTCGGCGATGCCAGGGCCCTGATCGACGAAGGCAATGCGAATCCCGTTGCGCAGTTCCTTCTCAACGATCTCCCAATGCATGTCGCCACCCTGCCCGTACACCAGCGTGTTCCGGGCCAGTTCGCTGACCGCGGTGACCAGCTTGGTCTGCGACACCAGACGCAGCCCGCACTGCTGTGCGAGTTTACGTGCGACCTGGCGAGCGAGAACGATATCCTGTTCGGTACGAAGCGCCTGAGTGCCGCGCTCGGCGCTCATCGCACTGTCACGCGTTGGCGCAGCAGCCGCATCCCGCGCTCGACATCAAGCGCGGTGCTGACGCCCGGCAGATCCAGACCCAGCTCGACCAGCGTGATGGCCACCGCCGGCTGCATGCCAACCAGTACCGTCTCGGCATCCATGATGCGCGACATTGCCGAGATGTTGGCAATCATCCTTCCGATGAACGAGTCGACCATTTCCAGTGCGGAAATATCGATCAGCACGCCGCGCGCGGACGTGGTGTCGATGCGCTCGGACAGATCATCCTGCAGGGTCAACGCCAACTGGTCATGCATCTCCACCTGGATGGTCACGAGCAGAAACTCGCCCATCCGCAGGATTGGTATGCGTTCCATATCAGCCCGCCTTGGTAACTTTCAGGCCCGAGCGATGCAGGGCGAGCGCCAGCGCATCAGCCAGGCTCGACTTGGTGACAATGCCTTGAAGGTCAAGGCCCAGGTGCACGATGGTCTGCGCGATCTGCGGACGCACGCCGCTGATGATGCAGTCGGCGCCCATCAGGCGAATGGCGGTGACGGTCTTGAGCAGATGCTGCGCTACCAGCGTATCGACCGTCGGCACGCCGGTGATGTCGATGATGGCGATCTCTGAACCAGTGTCCGCAATGCGCTGCAGCAGCGATTCCATGACCACCTGTGTGCGCTGCGAATCGAGCGTCCCGATCATCGGCAATGCCAACACGCCGTCCCACAACTTGACGACCGGCGTGGACAGCTCGAGAAGCTCTTCCTGCTGACGCTTGATCACCGACTCACGGGCTTTCTGGAACGTCAGGACCGTATGCAATCCCATTGCGTCGAGCAATTCGGACAGCGCAGTCAGTTGCGCTGTCAGGACGGCCGGCTCATCGGCATAGACGGCCTGCAATACCTTGAAGATGGCAGGCTTGAGCGAAAAGACGAAACTCGCCGTCTGCTGCGAATCGAATCCCTGCAACGCTCGACTGTGGGAAATCTTCTCGAGGAACTCACGCGCATCGTCCCAGGCGCTGCTCGCCCAGTTCTCGGCGCCGGTCTTGGCGCAACCTTCAGCAACGAGAGTGAGGAATTCCGAGGTCTGCGCTTCGAGCTGACCCGGCTTGAGCCCGCGTGCCGAACCGGCGGCGTCGAGCTTGCGAACCCATTCGGTCTGGATGTCCGATTGCTGCTGCAGTAGTACGTTGATAGTGCGCTGGTCCAGCTCCGCCATGGCCTGTCTCTCCGTTTTGATAGGCTCAGATAATACATGTTGCGAAGAAGCGTTGTTACAACAGATATGGGCACTCGGCGGCAACAGCCGCGCGGCCGGCCATGCAGCGAAAACGGACGATCACCCCGCAGTTCAACACCAGACTGGCATTTTGCCCTCAAACACGACGAAAGCGACGCTTGGGGAGCAGGAACAGGGAATCGGGATTACCGACGGACGGCGGTCGCCTGCGCAGACTGCGCCGTGAGGATTGGCGAAATATCGACGGAGATCGCGCAACAACGGAGGACGGGCGCCAGAGGTATTGACGCCCAGTTCGCATAGCGAGCGGCCGGTCAGCCGCGAGTCAGTCTGGACTTACGCCAGCCGCCATGGCTGTGAAATGACCCGCTGTCGCCCGTCAAGGCGAACCGGGTTGCCCGGTAAAAGGCTTGCACGCCGGATACGTGCCACCCGCGAACCTTGCGATACGCCCAAACCCATCCACGCTTGCTCTGGTCCATGTCGATCCTTCGAAGTGTCTAGTCCGAGGGCATGGACTCTGTCGTAGCGCCGAAGTTCCGTCAATCGCCCGAAAGGGTATGAGTATTCGTCAGCAAAATGACTCTGGCGTTGTGTCTGCCGCGGCGGTGATCTCGTCCGGTCGGGCAAGACATTCAAGCGGTACCACCCGGGTGTCGGCGTGGTCGCAGCCCTTGTACTGGAGCGGTATCAGGATGCGGCCGATCAAGCCGCTGACCTGCTCATAGAGCAGCGACGGACGCTGTGGGCCTGGCGAGATCAAGCCGAAATAGCGATCCATCAGACGGAACCCCGGTTACCGCTCCACGTCAAATCGCAAACGGCGGCAAAACGTTAGGTTGACGATATCGCCCCCGATACTAGCAACGTGCCATAATCTCGCTACCGAGACAGCGCCGTATGTTCGAAACGCTCATGAAATTTCGCCTCCACCCGAAGGCTTCAGACCGCCCAAACAGATCATCCAAGCGCCTGGCCGCGCTTGTTTGTGCGATGGCCTGGGTAATGACTGTTTTCGTAATTTCATACAGGACAGCCGCAGGCGTCGAATTTGACTGGGCATGCTTCTGCTTCATGTTCAGCCCCGGTGTTATCACTCCAGCAGCAGCCTTCCTGGCCTGGCGAAGCATTTAACGATTGCCTGACCGCCGCATGGCAATGGCCAATGCAGTGCGAATCTCGTCAATAAGCCGATCACCGAACCCTTCCTGAACATTCCTCTCCAGCCCAGCGACGACAAAACGGTAGTCACCTCTGGTCAATTCCAGGGTCAGCGTGCCGTTGGATGTCACCGTACATGCACAGGCATCGACCAAACCGCTCGCCAGAACGTGAGATTGAATCTCTTTTATTGAAAACATGGCGTCCGCTCTCGTGCCGCTTGCGAGCAGGTGCGAAAGCGGGTGGAACAATATGGAGAGCTATCGCCGACAAATCAATATTTGACGTCAATTTAGCGGCATATCGCCATCGCGAGGCAAAAATGCGCCGACGTCGATCCGTGACGTCGACCTCGAGGAATGCAAGGGAGCGACCCTACCTCTCGGTGCTGGCGCTATTTGGCGGAAGCATCATGGGTAAATGCCTCGCTGAGTTAGTGGCTTTATGAAATGAAAAGTTCACTATATTGATATCGCGAGAGTGCGTGGCATTTGCTGCCACGGAGCACGGACTACCTCGAATAGCGGCTGCCTCGGGACGGCGCCCGTCTGCCGGTGGCCTGCCGACCTGATCGACAGGGCTTTTACGTAAGCCCGCCGCTGGCTTAATAACTGGAAGGCAAAAAAAAGCCCGCATCAAGCGGGCCTTTAAATGATGGTGCCGGCACCAGGAGTCGAACCCGGGACCTACTGATTACAAGGCAATTTTTCCGCGGTTTCCGTTCGTTTCAGCATACAGCTGAATTCGCTTTTTTCTGTTATATTTCAGATGGTTGTAGTTTCTAAGCATTCCGGTCAGTTTCAATTTTGTCGGAATTGTTGCAGAAGAAGTGGTACCTGAAGTGGTACCTGAATTTGAGGTGTTACAGATCCATGGCTCGAAATATCGCTCGCTTGGTGCGAGCAGAAGAACTCAAGGCCCTAAGTACCGGAGACACCCTCACCGACTCAGTTCCCGGCAGAGGCAAAGGAGCGGTCTTGTTCGAGCGTAAACCCAGCGGAACGATCACTGCGACCTATCGATATTCGCTCGACGGAAAGCGGAAAAAGGTCAGCATGGGAAGTTTCAAAGAGAGGCCAAAAGACCCGGGTTTTACCCTTAGCGAAATTCGGGAGCGCGCGATCGCATTAGCTCGGATAGCTTCAGAGCATGGAGACATTTTACAACATCAGGCCGAGCTGGAGCGTCTCGCTCGTCTTCAAGAACTCGAGGCAGAACGCATCGCTTCGATCGAAGCCGCAAAAGGCACCCTTGAGGATCTTCTGCTGGACTATATCGAAGATCGGACTGGGAAACTGCATCCAACTACGTTAAGCGAAATGAAGCGAGTCACCGCAAAGCTGCGAAATCAGAGTCCCGAGATTCTGTCCCTACATGCAGCGACCATCCGGCCGCATCATATTAAAGAACTTCTCTTGCCCATACATGGGCGGGGCGCAAAGGTGATGGCGGAACGCGTGCGTGTCCAGATCTGCGCAGCCTTCAACTACGGCATGAAAGCTGAAAATGTCGTCGGGCGTATCAGTAGTAAAACATATGCCCTTGAAACAAACCCAGCCGCGGCGGTTACGGTAGAGCACACGGCAAATAAAGGGACTCGAGCTTTGTCAGAAGCGGAGCTCAAGCAATTCTGGACGACCTTAGAGAAAACAGACCGCGTGGGTCCCATAATCACACGACTGTTCAAGTTCGTCATCGCCACTGCGGGTCAACGGTTCTCAAGCGTCATCGAAGCGGACTGGAGCGCTTACGACTTAGAACAAGGGGTCGTGCATCTCTTTCATAACAAGGGCCGAGGGGGCAAAGCACAGAGACGGGCGCACCCGGTGCCACTTTCTCCTCGCGCTCTCGAAATCCTTGACGAAGTTCGCGCTCTCAATGGCAACCGTGTCCGGCCTTGGACAAATCGAACGGATGGCCGCCCCGTGAGCCTGTCCAGTCTGAAAAATGCGGTGAATCGCTGGTTAGCATCGGAGCACAGCGCGATTAACGGCAATGCGATTCCAAGCTTCACCGCTCGCGATCTGCGTCGGACCTGCACACAACTCATGGCGCAACATGGCATCGATGATCGCCTGTCAGACGAGCTCCAAGCTCACGGCATTGGCGGTGTGGTGACCGACCACTATCGCAACAATCCGATGATAACTCTTCCGAGGCGGCGGACCGCTATGGCGGACTTCGACCGGATACTAGGACGCCTGCTTTCATGAGAAGCAATTGGGGGGGGGGGGGTTACGCATGTAACCCCCTGTGCTATCAAAGACTTAGCCTACCCTTAACTTCCGACCGGCACTATGCGCGCGCGCCTCCATGGCGCGATATCCTCCCTCTTCGCTTTCCCAGCCCTCACCAGAGCCTCGAATACGGCAAGCACGTAACTCATCGCCAGGCACTCAGACGCGAACCGACGATAAGCTAGCCTTCGAGACTCAGGCTGACGGCTTTGGAGAAGATCCGCCAGTAGCTTGGAAAACACCATGAGACATCTCCCAAGGTCTGATTCCAAAACCCGGATGACAGGAAGCGGGTAAATAGAGCATGACTATCAACAACCGATTGTTTATCAACTGGGCGCATACTTACTAAACGGGAAGGTCGAGCGCGGGAGAGTTGAGTCGTTCGGCAGGCTGCTCATGAAGTCCCTGACATAGCACCTGATTTAACATAACCACATTATGCGAATGTATAACATTGATTTATAGCAGATTACGACTTCGCATAATGTACAAGATATCCAATCTATTCCGACCTGCTCATTTGGAACTCCGGTATCCTGTGTACGCCTTGATCCATGCGGGCTTTTCGTGTACCTGAGCGTTTAGACGGTACGGCTCAAGCAAAGCCAGACCCGAAGGGCCGCTCATGAAATATCGGTCTTTAAGAAAGCCAATTCGAGCACTAAATCTCCCGTCATCGTCCGGTACACTAGCTGGCACTTCCAGTAGTCGCCATTAGTGAGGGATCATTATGTTTTATGCTGTATTTGCAGCGTACCGGGCTATGTATGCAGCAGGCCTCAAGATGATGACACTGACAAAGCCCGATCTGAGCGACAGCAGCCTGAGCATGCGGCAACGCGCAAACATCTGCTATTTGATGTACCTGCCGATCGCGCTGCTGTGCGGCCTCACGCCTGAGGGGTTCAGCTATGGCTGGGGCAGTCTCTACAACGTACTGTGCGTCGGAGTTGTACTTCTGTTCAATCCTTGGTTCGGGTTCTTCACGATCGCTACTAGCGCGATATTTTTCCCCGTTTACAAAGTGGCAGCGATGTTCTTCCCGTTGGTTTCGCTGCTCGTGCTGGTGGTTCAGCTGATAGTGATCTTCGCCGGAATACCTTGCTGCAAAGAATGGCGAAACCAATCCCCATCCACCTAATCTTCCTTACTACGCACCAGCGATGGCGCGCTGTACAGCAAATATCGGTCTGCCCAAGGACGGTACCGCTCAGAAAATATCGGTGTCCTGGGTGGCGGTGGGAGCGCTCAGGAGATATTCGGTCTACCAGCAGTAACCGGAATTCCTTGAACGGCAGGTAATCTGCGGCGCTCAAGAAATATAGGTAGGTTGCCGGCCTCTCACGCACCACATTATCGGTGCCTCAGGTGACGATGCCGCGCAGCAAATATCGGTTCCTCGGGTGACTCACGCAAGCAACAGCCAGAATGAAAGCGCTCAGCAAATACCGGTCGATCGGTCTGAGCCAAACCAGTACCGCAGCACTGACCTGTCGCCAAAGCGCGGCAAAGCCAGTCACCATCAGGCGCACATCAGTTTTCCGTCCTTTTCTCTCCGCTGTCGATTCTTATCCTGGGATCGACGACGCTTGCGCGCTGGCGTTGCTTGGGGCTTGGTTTTGCTTGGGTGTGGTCGCGGCTTATGCAATAACGGCAGTATGTTCCTCGAAGTTGCTGTCGGATACCCATTTGTGTTGCTTTGTTCAGCACGTTTTGGTGTCACGCTTAGCTTCGCGAACCGGCAAAGTAGCGAACTTTGACCTGTACAGCGAAAAGTCCTCCGGTCACGATAGGGGTTCCGGCTGCACTGGTAGCCCGTCACGGCCCGCCAAGGCTGTTTCCTTATGCCGAGATATGGTGAGGCCTGAAGGTCGCCGCAAAACGGCTTACGAAAGGTCAACTTGCTGCGCAGGGCGTGGCCAAAAACTGATCGATCGAGGCCGGGGGGCGTAGATCAACCGAGGCCATTCTTATCCACAGCGTTGCACACAGATTCTGTGGATAGATGCTCGGTTAAGCTCACCAGGATAGACCACCCGGGGACCTCTCGCTTCGGTCATGGTCCCGTTTCGTTCGAACCTCGGACAAACAACAGGCGCATACGCGACCCAAGACATCAGAGAGATTGATCTGTCTTACAAGCTCTTGCAGCTCGAACATAATACGGTTCACCAGCGTGCAAACAATTGGGTAGCCTCTGTGCATACGTTCTTCAATAGGCCCGCCGTTCTTTCGATAGGTCATGCCTTCGAGCCAGAATACAAAGTGCATATTTACTCGAATGGATGATCAATCTTTCGTCATCAGCTGACACGCCGTCAAAAGAATGCCCTTCAATGGATATGCAAGGTAGTGAAAGCCCATCGTCGATGACGGTCATCAATCTGCAGGTTTGCCCGAGACACTCAGTGCAAAACCATGCAGCTCCGTTCGGTATCGTTGGCGGAAAACCCAGGCCATCTCCACTCCCTAAACGCCATTACTACCTCTAGATTGAGTGACTGCTTAACGCGACATCTTTGTTTTGCGAACGAAGCGAAACGAAGCGCTAATTAAGTCACGTACTCGTATGCTGCAGCCGCCACATACAGCGCAGCACTCAGGACCATGATCAATATCAGCACCATGAGGGAAAACGCGTAGGGAAGATGCTCGGCCAGAATAAGTCATCATTTATCGCCCTCGACACTCCCTGTGCCCTGTTCAGTTGATTGCGACTCCGATGATTGCACTTTGTTTTCCTGGCTGCACCTCAGCTGGATGTGATTTCTCCAATGGCGATTCCTAAGCGATATCATCACTCTCGGTTCAGCGAGGAAGTACCTGCCCACGGTCATGGCGATGATGCTCCCGGCGATCGAGACAACCAGCGTCAGGTAGGTTTTAATGATGAGCATTCGTCAGGCACCAAGGGGGTGATGCCTCCTCCAAGCGGTCTGGATGTGGAACAGCCTACCATTGCTCCTGGAAGGACCAAGCAGCACCCGACTTTGTTGCACCTAAGCGACCCGGAATGACGGTTGAGGTGTTCGCTCGAATTACCTTATTTTCTACGAGCTGACCTAGGCTCGTAGATAAGAAATGAAGCGAGCAACGAGAAATGCTTCCAAAACGCCCGAATCGACTGTAAGCGTCTGTTCTTACGAGGTTTTTCTGTTGCCCCAAGTCATAGACGGTAAAGGTTTCGGCATTCCGCAGACGGGGCGAGCTACCGACCTAACGATATTGTGTTCTGCTAAGCCTTTGTTCTTACGCACTTTTTCCGTTGATTCCTGTGCTATCCTTCGCCGTCCCCTGCATCTGAAAATTCGAGGGTAGATACACCTAACTATCTGTTCTTACGCACATTTTCTGTTCAGTCAGGAAAATCTAATTCTAGTCGCAGGGTTCAAACTGCATGACCTACCGAGACAGCGGGATTTGATGAAAACCCGCCTAACGTCTTGTTCTTACGTACTTTTTCCGTTGTCAGCAGCCCGACCCCCCTACCGCTCTCACCACTCAGATTCTGGAGGCGAAGCCGCCGTAACTATTTGTTCTTACGCACATTTTCCGTTACCCCGACAAGTCGAAGCTAGAAAATAGTTCCGCCTAGCACGCCGACAAACAACCGGGCTCACAGCGCCAGATAATCTAAGACCTTGTTCTTACGCAAGTTTTTGTAGCACACGATTCCCGCTACCGTCAGCCTGCCAGCTCTACTCGAGCGCATGATGCACTAACGTATTGTTTTTACTCATGTTTTTGCGGCAACTCGGATCGATACCCGCCTACAGAGCTTCCTGCGTCTAACCCTAGCTTGGGCCTGGTACCGCTTGATTCGGATACGGTTCGCTCCCGGTTTTAAAACTGCCGCCCCCGCCTGGCCGCGCTTCCGTTGGGTTAGCGCCTTGAGGCACCGAGCTAAACTTAGTCTCTTCCGTCTGTTACCGAAACGAACGTTACCTATCAGTTTAGTGCAAGCTGAAAGCTTAGCACTGAGCTCAACACACATCTTTTGTTCAGCTTTTTAAGCGATAATGGTGGCGAGCAAGAACATGTTGCAACTACAACGCCGTCCTTAACCGACGGATTCGAAAGTGGGCAGTCCGACTTTGATACATCCATAATCCTGAATGAATTATGGGTCCATTGAGTAAATGCCTCCAGCAAGCACACAGCCTGTTACTGTTTGGAGGTAGGCTGTTTAAGCTCGGTTGCAAATTTCTTATCAAGGCGTTTGGCGACGAAGTAACCTATGACGCTAACTATAGAAAGGCTACCGACAACAAAAGTGACAGCGTAAACAAATTCCATATCTTCTCCCAAAAGGCACCATGGTGTTGCGAGTGAGCTGGCACTTTCCTATGTAGCTCCGTCCAGCCAACCCCAATCGCCCACGGCATGGCGACAGAGAAGGGCTGGTTGAGGGGGCATAGTCCCAGTAAAGCCGCTGGCTGCCAAGAGACAGCAACCGCCACCCATCAGCCATTGTAGTGGTCTACTAATCCCGGACACCGAAATGGGTGGTAAATTACCACCATCGCTGAGGTGTTCCATGACAAGACAACGTCGTACGTTTTCCACCGAGTTCAAGCATGATGCAGCATTGCTGGTTTTAGACCAGGGCTACTCGGTCGGTGAGGCAAGCAGGTCGCTAGGAATTGGTGAAACGGCGCTACGCCGGTGGGTCGACCAGTTACGAATCGAACGTGATGGCGGTACGCCCAAGAGCAAAGCGCTGACTCCGGAACAGCAGAAGATTCAAGAGCTCGAAGCCCGAATCAATCGGCTTGAACGGGAGAAAGCGATACTAAAAAAGGCTACAGCTCTCTTGATGGCGGACGAGCTCGATCGTTCGCGCTGATAGACCGGTTAAGTGAGCACGAGCCTGTTGAACTGGTCTGTGAAGCGTTCGGTATCTCCCGATCCAGTTACTACGATGCGCGGCGTCGCCGGAAGCATATTGACCCTGAGAAAGTCGCACTGCGGAGCAAGATAAATCAGCTATTTAACGAGAGCCGAAGCTCCGCCGGTAGCCGAACCATCGTAGGTTTGATGCGCGAAGATGGCTATCGAATTGGTCGTTTCAAGGTCCGGAGCGTCATGCGCAGCTTGGGGTTGGTATCCAAGCAGCCGGGACGACACGCCTACAAATCAGCCACTATCGAGCGGCTGGACATACCGAATCACCTGAACAGAGACTTTGCTGTGCCGGCGCCTAACCAAGTCTGGTGCGGGGACATTACCTATATCTGGGCTCAGGGTCGCTGGTATTACCTTGCCGTCGTTTTGGATCTGTTCAGCCGTCGGGTTGTGGGCTGGGCGCTGTCGAGTCAACCCAATGCAGAGCTGGTTACAAAGGCATTGGATATGGCTTATGAACAGCGAGGCCGGCCGCAGAACGTGATGTTCCATTCCGACCAGGGCAGCCAGTATGTCAGCCGCAACTTCAGACAGCGGTTGTGGCGCTACCGCATGAGTCAAAGCATGAGCCGAAGGGGCAACTGCTGGGACAACGCTCCTATGGAGCGGCTGTTCAGAAGCCTGAAATCAGAATGGGTGCCAGCCACTGGCTACACCACCTTGAACGAAGCACAGCGGGATATCAGCTACTACCTGATGACGCGTTACAACTGGCTGCGGCCACATACATACAACGGTGGGCTGGCACCTGCCAGGACAGAAGAAAACCTTAATCCACTGTCCGGTATCAGTTGACCACTACAAGGCTTTTCAATGCCATGTTGCGCTCCATGTATTCCTTGATACGAATCGGCTCAACGTTCTGGTTGGCCTAGCTGCCAATTCGACCTTTCTTTCGGGTGACCCGTTACACCTTTCGTTCTAACGTCTCGCTAACGAGGGCCGTGACCGTTTGTCGGCACGAACTCGGCAGATCGAACTAATCGCGTTCTACGGTGGCGAAGGAGAGGAACGAGAAGCGCTCAACTCGCACAGGAGGGTCTTCATTAAAGTAGGTCAGCTTTCAGCCGTCACCCCCAGTAGGTATCACTTCGGATGCGTGGAGTTCGATCCCGAGGCGCTAGAGTTGCGCATTCTCGGCGAGCCGGTCGTGCTCGAGCGACGACCACTACGGCTTTTGGAAGTGCTTCTGCGCAACGTTGATCGAGTCGTACCGCACGAACGCTTACTCCGCGAGGTGTGGAACGGACGGGTTACCGTCAAGAACGTGCTGCCCAGCGCCATGACCAAATTGCGCAAGGCTCTCGGTCGCGAGGCGCGAACTATAGTGACTATCGCAGGGGTAGGGTATCGTCTAAATGGTCCGGTACGGATTGAGCGGGTCATGCCTGGGCCGGCTGGTTTGCCGCCTGCCAATACAATTGCATCTAGCTTGTCATCAAATGGGGACCACAGCCCAACACTAGCCGGAGCCGGTCACCTGCTTGCAACCGACTCGCTGCTGGGCCTGTCTTCGCAGCGGCGGCTCGAGCTGTTTCGTCCGCTGGCTGAGTCGGTGGGCAGCTGGCACCTTGGGGGCAAGCGATATAACTTAGTGTCGGCGTCCGACCTGTGCGTGTTTGTAGATGGCAAAACACTGATGCTCGGTCGACGCTCTGACGGCGAAAGGCTACAAGAGGGCAGGCAAAGTTGCGACCCTTATCGGCCGCCGGAAATCTATCGCGGTCACGAGGGCAACGAGCGTAGCGACATTTATGCTTTGGGGGTTGTGTTATACCAACTGCTCGTCGGCGATTTCGCCCGCCCGCTGCTTGCTGATTGGACCCGGGATATTGCAGACGAACATTATCGTCTGGTGATCGGGATTGCGACACGCGCCGATCCCCTGGAGCGCCCTGCGTCCGTTTTTGGCTGGCTCTCCATGCTTGACCAGCCAGTCCCCCGACGCGAGCGAGGGGAATGAACAGGGGCTATCGGAATAGGCGGCCACCGTTTCCTCGGAGAAATGACGAAGCCTGAGCTTCACGAGGGCCGCCGCGGACCAGATAGCCGGGAATGGACCGCCCGCTCATCGAAATGCTTAGCTAAAGTGTCTTCAAGGTAAAAAGCACCGGAAGATCATCCGGAGGAAATCGCCGAGGAGCTTCACCTCCTCGTCGAGACAGTTCGCAAGCAGGCGTCCACAAGCCAGCCCCATTAGGAGAACGCTATGCCCGTACAGCCAGCGGTTGTCGTCTTCGATGTAATCGAAACGCTGTTTGCGCTTGAACCGCTCAGGGCGAAGCTTGAGGAAGCTGATGTGCCCGGTCATGCACTGGAAACCTGGTTCGCCCAGCTGCTTCGTAACGCGTTCGCCTTGAGCGCGACGGGCAGTTATCAGCCGTTCCGGGAGGTGGCTATCGACTCGCTTAAGAGCGTAGCGAGTGCCAACGGTCGTCTCCTAAACGAAGACCAGGTCGCCGGGATCATCGGAACCTTCGCGGCGCTCGACGCGTACCCTGACGTGGCGCCGTCAATGGCCCGCCTCGCGGAAAGCGGCATTCGATTGGTCACGCTGACCAATGGTAGTGAAGACGTAACCCGCAAGCTGTTGGACCGAGCGGGGCTCAGCCAATACGTGGAGCTGGTCATCTCTGTTGATGAAGTGAAGCTCTGGAAACCAAGAAAGGAAGTGTATCGGCACTGCGCGCAGCGTTGCGGCGTGGAGCCTGGCGCAATGATGCTCATCGCCGCGCACGGGTGGGATATTCACGGAGCGAGCGCGGCGGGGATGCGAACCGGCTTCTTGCGCAGAAAAGGTCGCTCGTTTCCCGGGGTGATGACCAAGCCTGAGCTTGATGCGGACGATCTGGCCGGCCTGATTGATAGACTTTTTACTACTGACTCGGAGTGACATTCATGGCCAGTGACGGACCACATCAAGCAAGAATGCAGTGGATGGACATGCTGCGAGGCGTCGCCATTTTTCTTGTCATCGTGTACCACTGTACCGTCTACATGTATGAGAAATACCCGGAGGCTTTTGCCGGGCTGAAATATGCTGGCGAACTCGTTGGCCCGCTCCGCATGCCGGTGTTGTTCTTTCTCTCCGGTATGCTCCTGGCTGGCTCCATCGAGAAGGGACCGAGGCGTTACGCGCTAGGCAAGCTCAATAACCTGATTTATCCGTTTGTGTTCTGGACGCTGGTCCTTTATCTGCTTTATGAGGCGCGCGAAGTCGTGCTTGGGTTGCCTTCAGAGATCAATCTGTTCAAGGCACTGGTTTACGACCCTTGGCATCATTTGTGGTTTTTGCACTACCTGGCCATTTACTATGTTCTCGGATACTTTCTTTTCAAGGCAGGGTTGGTGGTGTCCGCCCTGGTTGCTGTCACGCTGTATCTAGTCGGCTATCCGGCGGGCCATGAGTACTTCACGGCGCTGTTCATGTTCTTTATCGCGGGGGCGTTCGCCAACCGGACTTCCCATTTCAGCGAATGGATAGACCAGCACGAGAAGAGATTGATCTGGGGTGGTCTTGCGATCATTTCGGTGAGCATGCTTGGCGTGGTGCTTGGCCTGGTTCCAATGGCCAAACATAACCTGACTTATTGCATAGTGGCAGGCGCTGCCCTTCCTATCCTGATCAGCCTAACGAAGCGTGCCGAGCGGTACCGAGTCGCACCCGCGTTGGCGTATCTCGGTCGCAACTCGCTAGTTCTCTACATGGTCCACGTGCCGGTGGGTATCGCCATCCCGCTACTCATCGAGCGTACCGAAGTAAATCCTCTGTACCTTTATCCTGCTTATCTCGCTGTCGTTTTCGCAGTATGTTTGGGCGTCGTTTGGCTTCGCCATCGCTCCTTCTTGGTGGACGTTATGTTTTCGGCAGAAAATCTGTACCCACAAACGAAGCCTATTGAGAAGCGTGCCTAACCGATCAGGTGGCGTAGCGCTGCCGTGGCACGGTTGGGGCAAGGTGGCGCATTCGGTTAAGCGCTGCATCATGGCTCAGTCAAGGCAGGCACGTTGCGGGGTCGAGACGGGACGCTGGTTGTAATGCTTTGACAGATCCAACGATGATGCTTCACGGCTGGGCGTCACGGTAGTGAATCTTCACCCCCTTGGCAGCGAGGCTACCAATGTAACCCGCAGCGCGCCGGTAGAAGTCGCTCGGGTCGGGGTTGGTCAACAATCCAGCCTCGGGTGTCGCGCTCCATTCAGTACATCCGGGAAGACGACGCATGAGCGTCCGGCGTTCGGCAATACATCTCAACCCGCAGTTCGACTGGCATCAGTTGCCTCTCTCCTCGTTTTTTTTGGAAGGGTGACGAAGCGGGGGCCGTCGGTACAAATCAGATTTTGAGCAGCCCTCATCGTTTCTACGAAAGGAAAGGTGGCGTGATCAAAGAGCGGTTTCCTTGGCTCTCGGACACTCGCGTTGAGCTTTGCCTCATTATCATCCGACCGTCAGCTGATGGTGACTCACTATTCAACGCCCAAGCGCACAACGAGGATGAGAGCGAGGTAATTCAACACACAGCTCGCCGATATGGGTATCGACAGCATCATACCGACGTGCCAGCTCTGGCTGTACGAACCCTGGCATCGGCCTGATACACCAGAGCCCGGTTGTCACGTACCGGGCCGAATTGGATTAGAAGAGGCGATTCAACCCATCCAGCGCTGCAACTCGGTAAGCTTCGGCCATGGTCGGGTAGTTGAACGTCGTGTTGACGAAGTACTTCATGGTGTTGGCCTCCCCTTTCTGATTCATGATCGCCTGGCCAATGTGGACGATTTCCGCAGCCTGGTCGCCGAAGCAGTGGATGCCCAACACTTCAAGCGTATCGCGGTGAAACAGTAGCTTGAGCATACCGACCGGCTCATTACTGATCTGGGCCCGCGCCATGTTCTTGAAGAACGCCTGGCCCACCTCGTAGGGCACCTTCTCCTCGGTAAGCTCACGCTCCGTCTTGCCCAGAGAACTGATCTCGGGAATCGTATAAATGCCTGTCGGCACATCATCGACGAATCGCCAGGCGTCGTTACTGACGATATTGCCGGCTGCCGAACGCCCCTGATCGAAGGCTGCACTAGCCAGACTCGGCCAGCCAATGACGTCACCGACCGCATAAATGTTGGGCACCTGCGTACGGTAGTTTTCGTCCACCGACAGCTGGCCCCGACCGTTCGCCTTCAATCCGATGTTCTCCAGCCCAAGCCCGTCGGTATTACCCGTTCGGCCGTTGCACCAGAGAAATGCGTCGGCCTTCACCTTCTTGCCTGACTTCAGATGCAACAGCACGCTGTTACCGGAACCTTCGACCTTCTCGTACTCTTCGTTATGACGAATCAGCACTGCATTGTTGCGAAGGTGATAGCTCAAGGCGTCTGAAATCTCATCGTCAAGGAAGCTGAGCAAGCGATCCCGATTGTTAATCAAATCGACCTTCACACCCAGGCCACAGAATATCGACGCATATTCCGAGCCGATCACGCCCGCACCGTAGATGATCATGGTGCGCGGCGTGTGGTTTAGCCGCAGGATGGTATCGCTGTCGTAGATGCGCGGGTGGTTGAAGTCGACATCTGCCGGCCGATAGGGACGAGAACCGGTTGCAATGATGATTTCCTTGCCAATCAGCTTCTCGACGGCGCCCGAATGACTGATCACCTCGATCGTGTTCTCATCGGCAAAACTACCACGACCAAAGAAGACATCCACCCGGTTGCGCGCGTAGTAGCTGGTGCGCGAAGCGACCTGCTTGTGCAGGACCTTCTCGGCGCTTTTCAGTACCTCGGGGAAAGGAAACCAGCGCGGATCCCCAATCGACCGGAACATCGGATTGGTGTTGTAGTTGATGATCTGCTTGACCGCGTAGCGCAACGCCTTTGACGGGATGGTACCCAGGTGAGTGGCATGACCTCCGACCGCCGGACTGGCCTCGACAACGGCCACTTTGCGCCCATGCTTGGCTGCATTCATCGCGGCTCCTTCGCCTGCCGGGCCTGAGCCCAGCACCACTACGTCATAGTTGTATACGGCCATTCTCTGGTTCCTTGTCTCACTGGGGGAATGCTTGCATGTGTCGGTAGAGCCGCTACCGCCTAGTCGACCATGGTAGCGTCGTAGGCCAAATCCCTGCGGCCACCTTCGTCCTGCTCGGAGTCGTCGCTGTTTTCCTGGCACTTGCTCGGGTTGCCACCACATATCGAGCAGCTCTTTTCGATACCGAGCATGCCGATACCGCCGCACGAACCTGCGATAGGCTTGCGTCCCATCATCACGCCGACGGCCATCCCGGCAACAACCAGAGCCATCAACAGAAAAGCCAGAAGCCACACCATAATCTACTCCTTAGCAGGAAATGCGTTTGTACCCGCCGTCCACTCCTTCTTTGGACAAGACCCACTGCCACAGCTGGATATCCCTCGCTCTGAACGCTCCAGCGCAGGAAAGTAAGTAATAACGCCACATTCTGTAAAAGCGCCCGCCCAGCTGATTGGCGAACGCCGGCCACTCTCGTTCAAAATTTTCATGCCAGGCCATCAGGGTCCGGTCGTAGTCAGCACCAAAGTTGTGCAGGTCCTCGACTACAAATAGCCCGTCCACGGCGTCACCTATCTGCCCAATCGCCGGAAGGTCACCGTTTGGGAAGATGTACTTGTCGAGCCATGGGTCCGGCGCGGACTGTCGGTTGTTCTTGCCTATCGTATGCAGCAGAAATAAACCGCCGTCGGCGAGACAGCGATGCGCGACCTCCATGAACTCCCGATGGTTTTTTCGTCCCACATGCTCGAACATGCCGACGCTCGCAATCCGATCGAAGCGTTCGTCCAACTCCCGATAATCCATCAGACGGAAATCGAGCGGTAGATGTGGATAGCGGGCCTTGACCCAGGCGGCCTGCTCACTGGATATGGTGACCCCAACGCATTCCACTCCGTAGTGCTCGGCAGCGTAGCTCATGAAGCTGCCCCACCCGCAGCCGATATCGAGAACACGCATACCGGGCTTAAGTCCCAATTTTCGGCAGATCAAATCGAGCTTGTGCTCCTGCGCCTGTTCAAGCGTCTCGGCATTGCGCCAATAGCCACATGTATAGGTCATGCGCTTGTCGAGCATGGCGGCGTAGAAATCATTGCCAAGATCATAATGCAACTCGCCGACCTGCCAGGCGCGGCGCATCGTCTGGAGGTTGAGCAGGCGTGCACGAAGGCTGTGAATGACCAGGCGTAAAGGTTTAACGTCCTGATCGAGTCGCGCATCGAGCAAACGATAGAAAAACTCGTCCAGCTGATCGCAATCCCAATCGCCATCCATATACGCCTCACCCAACCCAAGGTTACCCTTCGAAAGGGCTTGTTCAGGCACACCCGAACGATTGAGTTGCATGTCCCATGGTCTGGAACCATTGAGCTGGATATCGGCGCGTTCCAGCATCGACTGGACAGTGCGATGAAGCGGGCTGTCGTCGAGCCGCGCACGAGGCTGTGTTGGATGTTCCGTAAAGAAAGACATGGCAAGCTCCTGTTATCGTTTTCGAAGAGAGCCGCGTATTCAGTAATGCGTCACGCCGGCTCTCGATAAGAAAATGCCGCCCTGCGCGGGGGCGGCCGATGCCAATGGCCCAAGCAACTGACCGGAAGCGGGCGGCGGCATCGAAATCTTCGGAGCGTTAAGGTGGAGTGATTCCGTTAAGCACGTGGTTTTCCGTCCTGTGTCTTTGCGATCTGACCAACTTATTAGCGTGCCTCAGGGCTGCAGCTTGCTTGCGCACTCGACGCATAGGCCCACTGCCGGATCAATACGCAGCCGCCCAGAGGCAATTTCCTCGTCGCACTCAGAGCAGTAGCCGTAATCGTCCTGGTCGAGCCGCGCGAGCGCATGCTGCAAACGCAGCAACTGGTTTCTTGATCTCGCTTGCGTTGCGTCGTGCATGGCCTGTTGCTGCAAAGCATCCATTCTCGAAAGCCGACCTACCTTTGCCTGGTCCAACTCAACGTTCTCACTGCGCTGCGCCCTGGCATCAACGGAGGGCTCTAGCTCTTCGATACGCTGAAGGATGAGCGCTTTGAGTTCGGCTTTGAGAGTGGCGTCCATAGCTGTCTCAGCGGATTAGCAGTAGGGGGCGCAGGGTTCTGCTCAGCAAGTTGGTGGTGGTACTGCCAACAAAGAACTGACGAATGCGAGAATGCCCGTACGCACCCATGACGATCATGTCCACACCCTGTTCTTCCTCATAGTCAAGCAGGGTGTTCTCCACATCTCCGGACCGAATCGCGGCAATGACATCGAAGCCCGCCCGCTCCAGCTGCGCCCTAGCTGCGTGTACCGACTCCCAGGCATCATTGGTGTCCGGGCCCACCATCACAAGGTGAACGGTCATTCCCTGAAACAGTGGGCTGCGAGCGATCATCTCAATGCCTTTGCGCGTGCTAGGTCCGTTATCGAAGGCAAGCATGACGCTGCGTGGCTTCACAAATTGGCGAGTCGTCACCAAAATCGGCCGGTGTAAGGTACGGATTATGCTTTCCAGATGAGTGCCTACGTGCTGACCCATCGAGTCGCCCTCTTCGCCCTGACGTCCGATCACCAACAAACGCGTTTCGCCTTCCAGATCGCGGACGGTCTCCACGAAACCGCCGTGTCTTTGTCTGAGCAGCGGCTGCGAAGCGCCGTTGCTGCGCGCCCGCTCGCCTGCGGCTTCGAGCATCAGGCGCCCTTGTTCGAGCATCAACTTGCTACGCCGAGCATCGAGTTCTGCAAGCTCAACCAGCAAATGCTCCCGACTACCGAGTCCGATATTCCCGGACAGGTCGCGCGGAGTCTGGAACTCTTCGTGATCTAGCGCATGCAATAGCACAAGCGGTGCTTGCAGTCGGATGCTCGCCCAGGTCGCGTAGTCGCACACCGTCGCGGAAGAGTCCGACCCGTCGATGCATCCAATTACTGTTGTATCAGTCATGGTGTTCTCCTTGCGGTGGCGCGTTAGTGGCTCATGAGCTTGTCAACGGCGTCAGGCTTATCATGCACACCGAAGCGATCGACGATGGTCGCACTGGCCTGGTTCATCCCGATGATGTCGACCTCGGTGCCTTCTCGACGAAACTTGATGACCACCTTGTCGAGGGCGGCCACAGCGGTAATATCCCAGAAATGAGCTCGGCTCAGATCGATCACCACGTGTTCGATGGCTTCCTTGAAGTCGAACGCGTCGACGAATTTGTCGGAAGAACTGAAGAAGACCTGGCCTACCACAGTGTAGGTGCGCTCGCGTCCGGCTACGTCAGCCTCGCTGCTGATGTGCATGTAATGCCCCAGCTTGTTTGCGAAGAACATGGCCGCGAGCAATACGCCAACCAATACGCCGTAGGCCAGGTTGTGAGTAGCAACCACAACGACGACGGTCGCCACCATGACGATGTTGGTCGATAGGGGATGCTTCTTCAGGTTGCGCAGCGAATCCCAGCTGAAAGTACCAATCGCCACCATGATCATCACCGCAACCAATGCCGCCATGGGGATCTGCGAGAGATAATCGCCAAGGAATACCACCATCACCAGCAGAAACACGCCGGAAGCCAGGGAAGACAAGCGCGTACGCCCACCCGATTTGATATTGATGATCGACTGGCCAATCATCGCGCAGCCAGCCATGCCGCCAAAGAAGCCGGAAACGATATTGGCTGTACCCTGCCCCTTGCACTCCCGGTTCTTGTCGCTGGGCGAGTCGGTCAAATCATCGATGATGGTTGCCGTCATCATCGACTCCAGTAGCCCGACAACGGCCAGTGCGGCCGAATATGGGAAAATGATCATCAGTGTTTCGAAGGTCAGCGGAATTTGCGGCAAGAGGAATACCGGGAGTGTGCTAGGTAGCTCGCCCATATCGCCAACAGTGCGAATGTCCAGACCCAGGTACGCTGCCAGGACTGTCAATACGACAATGCACACGAGCGGGGACGGAATCGCTCGCCCTATCTTCGGCACATAGGGGAACAAATAGATGATCGCTAGCCCGCCCGCTGTCATGGCGTAAACATGCCATGTGACGTTGGTCAACTCGGGCAGCTGTGCCATGAAGATGAGTATTGCCAGGGCGTTGACGAAGCCGGTCACCACCGAGCGGGAGACGAAGCGCATCAGTGACCCCAGCTTGAGGTAGCCGGCGATGACCTGCAGCACGCCGCAGAAAATGGTCGCAGCCAGCAGATACTCCAGCCCATGATCACGAACCAGCGTAACCATCAGCAGTGCCATGGCGCCCGTGGCAGCTGAGATCATACCCGGCCTGCCACCTGTGAAGGCTATCACTACGGCTATGCAGAACGACGCGTAAAGGCCGACGCGCGGGTCCACCCCGGCGATGATGGAAAAGGCAATTGCCTCGGGAATAAGCGCCAGGGCCACGACGATGCCCGCCAAAAGATCGCCGCGTATGTTCGAGAACCAGTCGTGCTTGATAGTTTGTAGATAAGTCATGCTATGTCCAGTTTGAGAATCGGTTGGCAGAGGGGGCTCACACCCAGTTCACTACCGCGATGTAGCCCACCACACCGAGAACGATCGTGTAGGGCAACGCCATGAACACCATGCGCCCGTAAGACAGGCGCACCAGTGGCGCTATGGCGGAGGTCAAAAGAAAGAGAAACGCCGCTTGCCCGTTGGGTGTCGCTACGCTTGGGAGATTGGTGCCGGTATTGATCGCGACGGCCAGCGAATCGAAGTGCTCACGGGTGATCTGGCCGGCATCGAGCGCTTGCTTTATCTCACTTATATATACAGTCGCGACGAATACGTTATCGCTGACCATGGACAACAGGCCGTTAGCCAGAAAAAACATACCGGGTTGCTCGGCCATGGGAAGAGCCAACACCATCGCGATGATCGGGCTGAACAGATGCTGTTGATGGATCACCGCGACGATGGCGAAGAACACCACAAGCAGGGCTGTGAAAGGCAAAGCTTCCTGAAACGCCTTACCGATCTGATGTTCATCGGTCACGCCATTGAAGCTGGTCATCAAAATGATCACCAGCAGCCCGATCAGACCGACCTCTGCCACATGAAAGGCCAGACCAAGAACCAGTACGATCGCTGCGGTGGCTTGAACGATGAGCTGCGCCTGCTGAATCTTCCCCCGCTTGCGTTGCTCCTCGACCGCGTAGGTTTCCAGCACTCGGCGCACGTTGCGAGGAATCTTCGCCCCGTAGCCGAAAGCTCCCGCCTTCTCCAACAGAACACACGTCAGCAAGCCGGCTCCAAGCACAGGAAGACTGACTGGAGCCATGCGAAGAAAGAATCCTACGAAGTCCCAGCCTGCCGTCTTGGCGATCAACAGGTTCTGGGGCTCCCCCACCAATGTACATACGCCGCCAAGCGCGGTGCCGATAGCACCATGCATCAACAGACTCCGCAGGAAGGCACGAAACACTTCAAGGTCGTTGCGGTGAAGTTCCAGCGGCTCATCATCCGGATGAACGGCCTTGTCTGCCTGGGTCTTATGCGGTTCTGACGCGACCTTGTGATAGACCGAGTAGAAGCCAACCGCAACACTGATGATGACGGCGGTCACGGTCAGCGCGTCGAGAAATGCCGACAACACAGCCGCCGTCAGACAGAACAACAGGCCCAACGAAGACTTGGAACGCACCCCCAGAAGAATCCGCGTGAAAACCAGCAGCAGAAGGTTCTTCATGAAGTAGATACCGGCCACCATGAACATCAAGAGGAGGATGACCGGGAAATTCAGAAGCATTTCGGCGTATAGAGCCTCGGGCGAGGCCATGCCGATGATGAGCGCTTCGACAGCCAAAAGACCACCTGGCAACAACGGATAGCATTTCAGCGCCATCGCCAAAGTGAAGATGAACTCTGCGACGAGGAGCCAGCCCGTCACGTAAGGACCAAGCCCCCAGAGACAGAGCGGATTGAGGAGTAAGAAAACGATGACGACCTGCTTGTACCAGGTCGGAGCGTTACCCAAAAAATTGTGCGCAAAGGCACTGGTGAGAGACGACGACTGACTATCCAAGATCTGATCCGTGGCTATCGGTTCGGCCGAGGCCAAACGCAGCAAGACGCTATCCAAACCAGTTACTTGGTTCAGCGAAGCGTCTTGTTGTTGTTTTTACGCGCAGGGAGATGCACAACTGCATGTGCAAGGGGGGCCGAGTGGCCGAGGATCAGATAACTATGGCGGCGTCACGCCACTGGGAAGATGCATCTATATTTAGGCAACGAAGTAATTCGAGAGACGCGCACTTTAGCATATCCAGTAGCGGTACGCTATCGCTGCGCGGCTCAGTTGAGGGTCATGCTGCTCTTTCAGCGCTCCACCGATCCGGTCTCGCTGCCATCAGGATCAGCCAGAAGCAGGCGTAGACGACGAGAAAGGGATCTACTAGATAATCCCAGTAATTGAGCGAGCTTTTCAGCTCCAGGCTATAGGCGACCGTAGCTAACGTGAGGGCGGCGACCAGCAACCAGTTGCCAAGCATTAGCGCCGCAATCCCGACCAACCCTGTCAAAGCGATCATCAGTTGCGGAGCATAGCCATAACTGTATGGATCAAGCATCCCCAATCCTAGCGCAGCCGGATACAGCGCCAGGCCGGCAGAGGCGAATACCGCCACGGTCTGCGTCCGTTGAAGCATTGTTAGCGGTCCGATCATGCCGGCACGCACAACGCTCACAAACCCCAGCCAAACGATCGTGGTGATGGCGAGGTCGCCAGTTAGCGCTCGCATGTAACCGGCAAGCGGCAAACCAGTTGGCAAAGGGATGGCTCCGATGACCAGACATAGGACTAAAGCCATCAACTGCTTAGCTTTCGAAAGGCCCGAAAGCGGCAACAGCAGGAACAGAAGCAACGCGAAGGACAGGTAGGCAACCCATGATGTTAGGATCATTGCTGCGCCTCCAGCCAGTCGGTATTGAAGGTGACATGCTTAATGAAACTGTTGTTCCACGCATACACCAAGTGAAAGGAGCCATCCCCGGCGCCAATCATGTACGGATATTCATATTCGAATACGCAGCGGTTCGCCTGGCAATGCCGCCAGTCCATTTGTTCAAGGAACTCATCGACTAGCGTCTGCTTACGCTTGCCGCTGGACGTCATGAACTTTGCAATGATCATGGGCTCGTACGCTTCCCAAGGGATCGAATCGCCCTGCTCATCAGGCGAAGCATCCAGGTTAGTCAACAACTTCCAGGTACTAAGGCTCGGCGTGGCCTCATCCAGACTGAGGCGGAAGCGCCCATCCTTAAGATTATTCTGGGCGACCAACAGCGTGCCACGATGAGAGCGGACTGCCGCGAGCGAGCTATTGGGATTCGAAGGGCTCACAGGCCGTTCATCGCTCCAGGTTCGCCCAGCATCCTCGGTCACCGCAGCCAGCACATTTCCGCGCCCGGCATACCGCAGCAATGCGATTGCTCGCTTGCCGTCGAGGGGCACGACAGTGGGCTGTAGCGAACTTTTTCCGTCAGCGATACGAAACTTGTCCTGCACCCGTCCATCAGCGCTCAAGTAGAGATACTCGGGGAATTTGCCGAGGAACTCGTGATAAACCGGCAGACCGATGGATCCGTCAGCGTGAAACACCGGAGCAGCGCGAACCAATGTGCTGATATTGATGAATGGTGACGTCACGAGCTGTTTGGGCTCTGACCACGTCTCGCCGAAATCCTCGGAGACCATGCTGTTGATGGCACTACCTGCCCAGCCGCCAAGGGAGACCGAGACATAAAACAGCCAAAGCCGATTATCCGGGGCCAGCGCAATCACCGGATTGCCCAGCTTGCGGACAGGCTTTCCAATTGCACGGCGGGTCTGCTCGCGCGTCACCATGGTCGTCTCGTCGGCCCAGCCAGTTTCTGGACGAAAGCGCGAAACCCGTATCTCCACATCCGAAGCACCTTCACGCGAACCAGCGAACCAGACGGCCATCAGGCCGCCCTCAGGTAGAGTGGTCAGCGACGGCGAATGGACAAACTCATCCAGATCCGACGATGCGAAACGCTGCTCGTATTTCGGCTGCGGCTCGATCGATAAAGTGACAACGCGCCCGTGGTAAGCAGCCGCATTGCCAGCTGCTGCCTCGGTAACATTGAAGGGCGACATTTCATAGTCTGGTGCGGTCCACCATGCGGCTGCGAATACGCCTACCATGCCTATGGCAATCGCGCAGCGAACGTTCAACATTTTCATCTTCACTTTCCTTCGGTCGTCAAGGCTCGCAGGGATTCGATACCGAGCGTCCACTTATTCAGGTTCATTTTCTCGATGACAAGATGGGTGATTAAAGCGGCCCGCTGCCAGAGCGATGCTTGCTCCGAATGCTGAGTAAGCGCAGCCAAGTTGTCAGAAACCCTCGAAGGCACGAAAGAAATCTCCGTGTCACTGCGTAACAAACCGACCATTTCACCATGGTTCACCCACGCCTCGTCGGGATGCTCGTCTCGAAAAACCGACTCACCGAAAGCTACAAACGGCTGCTCCACCCCCATCAAATCGGCTAACGTTGGGAGAATGTCATAGTGCGAAACAAGCTTGGCCGATTGACCCGGTTCGATCAGGTGGGAGGCATGGATCAACAATGGCACGCGGAAACGGCTCCGCAGACTTTCCGCGCTGGCCCGCAGTACATGGTCCGAGGTGATGACGAATATCGTATTCTCATACCAGGGCTCTCGACGCGCTTTGGCGATGAACTCACCCAGCGCCCAATCGGAATAGGCGAGCGTGTTCAGGTATCCATGCTCGCTCCGCGCGTCATGGGGATAGCGATGGAACCGTTCGCCAGGATCAGCAAATGGCTCATGTGTCGTCCCGGTAAACACCACTCCGAAAAACGGCCCGGAGTCAGCTAGATCATCGAGGCGCTGATGGAAAAACTGGAGCGTTTCGTGGTCCCATCCGAAGCGAGGAGTCGCCTGTGGGTAATCCATCTTCAAAGGGATGTCTTCCTGGCCATAGTACTCAGAGAATCCGAGGCTTGCCGCAACGGAATCCATGCGAAAGGACCGGCGGGTGGATGATTGCACAAATACACTGCGATATCCTCGATCAGCTGCCAAGTTGCCGATTCTTGACATATCCATCTGTTCAAGTCCTTCGGACAGACGAGGCTGACCAGGCAACACCGGTACGCCAGTAAGGATGGCCTGAATGCTTTGGATGCTCCGCTGGGCTGCGGCGTAATGATTGGAGTAAACTTGGGACTCCGCAAGCAAGCGATCCATATTAGGCGTTACCCCGAGATCACTGCCTGATAGCCCGTCAATATACTCGTTACTCCAACTTTCCAAGATGACCAGAACTATGTTGGGCGTCGTTTTTTTGTCGGTGGTGTAGTGTCGCAGGAATGGGTTCGGCCGGCTTATACCCAGCTGGTCTCGCAGCGCATTCGCTTGCTCGGGTGTTATCGAGCTATGCAGCGCCTCGTCCAGATTACGACTCGTATGAATAACCGAGAAAGCCGCATTCATTGCGAGATTTCCTAGGCGGGCGTCGCCTAACGCATGAGCGTCCACCACGTTCAGCGGCTTGCCGTCCAGCACAAATCCCCGAGCGAACACCAAAAGAACTGGCAGTGCCAGAACGAAGGTCACCCAGGCCTGGCGGCGCCCCGATTGCCTTGGGTAGCGGGTCTCCCGCGTGACCAGCTTCAACCACCCCAACGCCCCCAGCACCAACAGTACGGAGACGCTGATGAACTCCTCTCGCCGTGATGTGATTAGTAGGTCAATGACGAAAGGCCAGTCATTTACCATGAACATCAGTTCTGCACCGATGTGGCGCTGAACCTCACCGAAGAAAGTGGCACTGACCACCCCTAATATCAACAGCGTGGCCAGCGGAAGCATTGCCAGAATCATCCAAAAGCGTCGCCACGTAGGGTGACCAGCAAAGCGAAACGGCAACAACAAAGCCAATAGCGGGATCGAGCAGAGCTGGGTGATGATTGCCAAATCGAAGCGCAAGCCGATTAGAAAAGCGCGCCCCGCTTGGCTCGGCGAGATGCCGGCGAAAAACTCCGGGTACAGCCAGAGAAGTGCCGCGCGTAGAAGAACGCACAACCCCACTCCGACCAAATAAAGACCTATTATGTTACGAAGGTTAGTGGAAAGCTTTGTGGCGGAGAGCTTCATTCATCAGCTCCGCTAGAGCGACCGGAAAGCACCTCGCGTGTTTCGCGACGAAACAACCAACTATGGGCGCGGACACGTGATAGCTTCAGCCCCATCTCGGAGATGGCGTTAATTACTTCCACAGTGCTGCGATCACCTATATCCGGGGTGTGGATCTCAACGAGAATAAGGCGCAGCTCTGGGTTCAGACGGCAGGGGAAGAGGGTCGTTTCTAGTCCTTCAATATCGACGACTAGCACGCTCGGCTTGTGATGAGCGAGCAGCTCGCTGATTTTCAACGCCTTGCATTCGACTTGTTTGATAAATTGATCGACACGCTGGGCTCCGCTCCACCAGAAGTCCTCATGGATGCCCAAGGTGATGGATTCTGTCGTATGGGCATCTGAAACGGCCATACCATCTACCACACGGCCGGCCTGACCGTTTAGCGCGATGTTCACCGCGATTTGACCGTGGAGCACTCTGTTGGGCTCGACTACG
Source organism: Halopseudomonas nanhaiensis (assembly GCF_020025155.1). NCBI lineage: Bacteria > Pseudomonadati > Pseudomonadota > Gammaproteobacteria > Pseudomonadales > Pseudomonadaceae > Pseudomonas > Pseudomonas nanhaiensis. Next base: position 285,631 of record NZ_CP073751.1, on the reverse strand, counting down.
ACAATCGCCTGCCCGCTACATCGCGCCGCCCAGGATGCAGTTACCCCAACGCCTCCGCCTAGCTCAAGTACCCGGTCGCCCGGGACCACATGTTCCGAAATAAGCTCCAGATCCGATTGTTCGTAATCTCCGACCAGAAAGTAATAGGCCAGGCGGGGGGGGAATGCGCTATCCACTCGCATGGAGAGCGGTAAATAAGGATGTTGGACTACGGTCGGCTCTTTAAGGGCTTTTAGCCAGAGCCCTATCCGCTTGATTTGAAGTAGATCTTCGGAGGTATCAGTCGGCCAGCCAGAGAGCCCGCGTGCATTGATTAAATGCTTACGATGCTCGACCAGCCGCTGATCAATCAACGGTTCACGCATGATTAGTATTCTCAGATGGTGCTGATTCAAACCAACTCAACGCGCTACGTCACGGAATTGGCATGCGAAAGGAGATGCCCGGCGAGTGCGAGCGAGGATGGAGCGCTATGGTGGGGTTACGCCAATGGCCATCTGAGAACAGGGATCGGTTGAGAAGAGCCGCGATTCTACCAAAGCCCCTGTCGAGGTTCACTGCGTGGATGCATTAAATTATTTCAAACGGTTCGAAACACGAACGCCGCTTCGTTGGCGGAAACGCCGACCCAAAACCGGTACTGACATTTCGCTGGCGATCCGATTGCACTTTTCGGCTCCACGGATATCTCATCTGCATGCCTGGCGGAGCGGAGCGACGATCAGGCGCGTCAAAAACTAGCTCCGGGCCGACGAGTTACGCTTGTTTTGCTTCTCCGCCAAGTCATGCCGCGTTTGCGGCGCGCTGACGATGGTTTGATACAGACGGAGGAGCGGATGAAAGCCAAACTGGGCTGTTGGGTGTTGATGGCGCTACTGAGCGCGGGTTGCGGCGGTGGGGGTGGGGGTGGCAGCAGCGAAGAGGCAGAGCCGACGCCGACGCCGACGCCGACGCCAGAGGAGCAAACTCCGCCACCGACTGATACGCCAGATGCCGGCATCCCTACGGCTCCGCAGAATCCTCCCAACCGACCTTCGTCCCCTCGGCCGCAGCCGCAGGATCCAGAGTCTGAAGAAGAGGAGGAGGAGGAATCCCCTGCCGATCCGAGCACGCCTGGGCCTATACTGACTCCTACCAACCCTGATCCGGAGGAGCAGGAGCCTGAGGAGCAGCCTGCTGAACCCGTACCGACCGAGCCTGAAGAGCCGACTCCCGCTGAGCCGGAAGAGCCTAATCCGACCGAGCCGGAGGAACCAACTCCGACCGAGCCCGAGGAACCGACTCCGACCGAGCCCGAGGAGCCGACTCCAACCGAGCCTGAGGAGCCTACCCCAACCGAGCCCGAGGAACCGACTCCAACTGAGCCTGAGGAGCCGACTCCAACCGAGCCGCAAGATCCGGCACCCAGCGAGCCCGACGACCCAGTTCTTAATCCATATCCTTATGCGTCGGCGGGGTGTGGCTTCGAACCGCTCGCCGAAGGTGAACACAGCCTACAGATCAACGGAGTGAGCAGAAAATATACCGTCGACTTGCCTACCGGTTACGACCAGGACAGGGCCTATCCGGTGGTGTTCGGTTTCCACGGTCGCGGCCGTGATGGTCAATTTCAAAACACGGATTACGGCAACCTCGCTTCGACCATGGGGGACGACGCGATTTTGATCTACCCCGAAGGACTATCCATGGACAACCAGGGTGCGGTGGGAGACAAGCATGGGGGGAGCGGCACCACATGGGAGCTTGAAGGGACGGCCGACCTGCAATTTTTCGATGCAATGCTGCAAGAGGCAAAAGTAGAAAGCTGCGTCGACGAGCAGCGTATTTACACCGTGGGTTTCAGTATGGGCGGCTATTTTTCAGCACGGCTGGCATGTGAGCGTGGCATGGACGTCCGGGCTTTCGCAGCAGCAGGTGCTGGCGCCCCCGTTGTCGATCCGAACATGTGCGAAGACATGTCTGCTGCTTGGATAGCACACGATCCAGAGGACTCCGCAATCGACTACGAAGCGGGGGGTGTGGCTCTTCGCGATTATTGGTTGGATGTGAATATGTGCGGACCGGAGACACAACCGGTCGCTTCGGAAGGCAATTGCGTGGAATACACAAACTGCGCAGCGGACTTCCCTGTTCGCTGGTGCACCTACAGCCAGGGAAGCAACCATCACCAATGGCCGAATTTCGGTCCTCGTGAGGTTTGGGATTTCTTCCTTTCGTTGGAATAGGTCGATGCAGGCGATGCGAAGGAGCTGAACTTTAGCCGCCGCGCAGAGCCCATTAAAGGCCTTTTAGAGTAGCGAGGAGGAGAATTGGGATATTTGCTGCGGTCAGTACTGTTCGGGATCATAGCAGGGTTCCTATTTGCCGCTGCGGCAATCGTGAACATAAGCTCGCCGCTGTTCTCGACCATTTCATTGCTCTTGGGGCTGGTCGTGCTTTATCACGCATGCTTGAAAGGCAGATTCACCTGGGCGCGGAATTTCGATTCACGCCACCGTGGATTGGCTCGACGAGAGAAAGACAGTCGGCGAAGTTTGCCGAACCCGACGATCGCCGCTCTTCGGCCCTGCCGTGCAGCGACGGACGCTAAAAGCGGAACCAGCGCAGTCAGTGGTGGCCAAAAGCACACGGGGCATCCGACTGAATAGCGGCACGGTTGGTTTCGCGCTCCGTTCTGCGATGCGACCCAGCCCAAAATAGGAGGGTCATGAAATACCTTTATTGCGCTCGAAAAGTTTTCGCCACCACACTGTGTGTACTCTTTGTACTCGTATGGGTTCCGCTCATCAGTACCATCCATCTCATCTGCGACGCCGTCGCTCGGAAAGACACAGCTGATTCACGCTTTTTCTGAGTCTGTCGGTATCGGAGTAGAACGAAGCGAAGCGCCCGGTGCTCCGATTGAGCTGTCCCCTTCCCCGATTAGGCGATTGGCGCATTGGCGCGCCAGGGCTGAAGTAAAGCGCGTGCTCGGACTGTCGACGCTAAGCCACCGAGTCAGAAGCCCCCAAAGCGAACAGTGCTTTTGCTGTAAAGCACTGTCTGGATCCGACGCTTAATCGAACCGTCCGCTTCCGGCCAAAAGCGGTCGGTCAGGAAAATGCGCAGCTCCCGCCCGTCCATTGCACTGCCCTTGAGGACGATTGTCGTTGTACCGCGCGGCATAATGAGTAGTTCTCCTTTCTACCTAGCCCCGGCGGTGCGCCAATTTCCTTAGGAGTGTCTGGACCGGTGCTTTGGGCCATGCTATCAGTCAATATCTTCGATTTCATAGCCGGCGGCTTCCATCACTTGTGCAATCTCGGCTGGCGTCTCAGCGGACCATTCCCGGCCTGATAATATTTCCTGGATCCTCAAAAGTGCACCTTCAGCGCTCATCGCCGTTCCTCCCGTTGGTTTACGACCAGAATAACCACCCTCTCCAGAATCCCAACGGCCCGTCAGTCAAAAAACGGCCGTGATCAGCCTCAACCTCGATCATTCGGAATCTGCCATTCGTCCCCGCGGGCCCGGGGCGCGTCAGCTTTAGTTGTGTTTAGTACGCCGATGTACTAACTTAGTAAACCTGATTACTAACCGACACTAATCCTATGACCGAAGCTCAAATCAATTGGCACTTTGCGCGTACTGACCTGGCCGAGCAGGTGCTCGACCGCTTCAACGTCGGCGCAACCACGGCTCTAACCCTGTTCGCTCCCCGCCGGATGGGCAAAACCGAGTTTCTGCTCGACGACCTGCTGCCTATGGCAGCGGAGCAACGCGATTACCTGACCGTCTACGTCAACTTCTGGGACCGCATGAACGACCCAGTGGACAGCATGATCATCGGGCTTCAGAAAGCCGGAAATCAGGCTCGATTCAAAGACAAAGCAAAGGGCTGGTTCGGCAAGTTTCGAAGTGGCGGGATTGATACGCCAATAGGCGGGGTGAGCCTCGAGGTGGCCGGCGCGGACCCCGCACAGAAGCTCGATGCAGTGCAGGAAATGTTTGACGCTCTGATTGCAGATGGCCGCCGTGTCTTGCTCGCTCTGGACGAGGTGCAGCACCTGGCTACCAGTCAGGCGTTCGAGCCCTTGGTCTTCGCGCTGCGCGGACTGATCGACTCGAACCGGCAACGGGTCCGAGTGATTTACACCGGCTCCAGTCGAAGCGGACTCACAAAGCTGTTCAACAAGCGCAATGCCCCGCTGTTCAGTAGCTCACAGCAAATAGATCTCCCTGAGTTCGGCCGCGCCTATCTGGAACACATGGCTGCGGCTTTCAACGAAGCAACGGGGCGTACCTTGGACCTCAACGAATGCCAGGCAGCATTCAAGATGATCAAGAAGGTGCCTTTCGACTATCGCCAGATCATCGACCAGCTCATATTGAAAGGCGGCACCGACATTCGCGCCGCAACTCAGCAATACCTCGAAGAAAACAACCAGGATGAGGCATACCTTGCTACCTGGGCGGAGATGAAGCCGGTTGATCGAGCTGTTTTGCAGTGGGTTATCTCAGGTAACACCCAAGGGATGTACAGCCAGGAGGCCCGGACGTTTATCGCCGAGGAGCTGGGGATGGGTGAGATCGACGTTCCGACTATCCAAAACGCGGTCAATCGTCTGAGGAAAAAAACTCATCTGGCCCCTGTGGCTCAGGGCCGTTACGAGTTAGAAGACCCCTTCTTCGGCGACTGGATCGTCAATAACGTGCAGGGTGAGTGACTTGGGTTTTGTCCTGCTTCATTCAGACTCAAGCTATCTGTCGCCCGGGTCGATACCCGAGATGCGATTTCACAGAAGAGACATAGCGGCATGAGCATTTCAGCAGTATCAGTTGAGCAGATCAAAAAGCAGGTGCTACCGGAGCTGTTCGCTAACCCAGCCAAGCTGGGCGAATACGGTGGCTCGCTGGAAAAGCTCGGAGACCGTCATCCATCTATCGGATCTGATGGAGCGTGGCGCCGTGAGTGGTCTGGCTTCGCTGATCGCTGAAGTCCTGTCATCAATGGCGAAAGCCTCGCCCGAGCAGATCGCCAAGAAACCGGGCTCGCTTGATCGCTTTCTGGGTGGAGCCGTAGAACGTCAGGTGCAGTACCAAACCGCTCGAAAGCGGCTGGAAACCCAGCTGGCCGATGCAGAAGCGTTGGCACAGGGCGTACGCGATACCGTGACCTACATCGACCACATGGTTGGCGCCCATGCCCAGGAAGCTGACGCGCTGCGCCTGTACATTCAGGCTGGCCGGGAGTTTCTGGACGAGAACCCTACCGTAGGGGTGGCCAAAGAAGGCGAATTGACCTTTGATCGGCCAAGGGAGCGTCTGGCCCGAAAACTTGCAAATATGGCGACTTTGCTGGCCTCGCACGAGCTGAGTATTAACCAAATGAAGCTGAGCCGCGCGCAGGCGTTGGACATGCTCGATCGGTTCCGCTAGACCGTCACTGTGCTAGTCCCAGTTTGGCGGCAACCCACGCTGGACTAAGATAAGCCACGTACGATGCTCAGCCGACGTGGAGCATTCACATCGACTAGCAATGCCATCGAGTTCAATCCGGTTGGGTTTACCTAGACTGGTTATTTGCCCGCCTATGTTGCGCCTTCCTTCGCTCGGTTAACGAGGCCTCCCGTTACAGGTCACCGATAGACGAGGACCAAGCCAGAGCGAAATGCCTAAGTACCGTTGCAGCCGCTTCGGTGTCAAACCGTACAGTGAAATAACGCGCAGGACCCTGATCATTCAGTGCTGTCCTGACAGAATTGTAATCTCCCCGCAACGTTCCCGATATTTAGGCGGAGCTACGATTCAACATGCACCCAAATGTCTCGCTATTGACAAGAAAAAGTATGAATAAAAAAATCAGTTTTACCCTAATTGCAGCATCTGTCATCGTAGCCGCTCATTCACAGACTCTCTCAGCAGAAGAGCTAGTCGCCAGTGGGTTTGTCGATGGAAGCGACCTGTCGGTACTTAACAGAAATTTTTATTTCAACCGAGACGACCGTAACGGTCAGTTTAGCCCGAAAGGGACCGGTTATTCTGAAGCTTGGGCTCACGGGGTGATAGCCAACTTCGAGTCTGGCTTCACCCAAGGAACAGTCGGCTTCGGACTGGATGCCTTCGCGATGCTGGGTCTAAAGCTTGACACCTCTGAAGGGCGAAACGGGGGAAACAGTTCTTTCGACATGCTTCCAGTCAACAGCGACGGTGAAGCAATGGATGAGTACACCAAGCTTGGGGCAGCTGTTAAGCTGAGCGCTTTTGACACCGTAGTCCAAGCAGGAGACGTGTTTCCGACCACACCAGTCGTCCACTATGGTGATTCTCGCCTGCTGCCCGAAAGCTTCCGCGGTGTTACGCTGGTTCATACTCGCCTCGAAAATTTGACAGTCCAAGGCGGCCGACTCACAGGCATGAGCCAGCCTACCAGTAGCAATATGTTGGACGATTTCGAGACCTTCTATGCCGGACCGGTCGACTCTCCCTGGGTGGCATATTTCGGTGGTGATTACTCCCACGACTCCGCTCTGGCACTAAGCTTATACACAAGTCGCTTGAAGGACGCTTGGGATCAAAAGTACATAGGCGTAGCGAGCGAATTGCCTTTATCGGAAAAGTTGTCTTTGTTTGGCGGGTTTAATTACTACAACTCTACTGACCAAGGCAAAGATCTACTCGGCGAGTTTGATACCGACATTTGGAGCGCCAGAATAGGAGTCGCCTCCGGCGCGCATAGCATTTCCCTATCGCATCAACGCAACCATGGTGACAACGATTTCGACTACTTACGGCAGTCAGACTCCATTTTCCTTGATCATTCCTTGCAGTACAGCGACTTCAATTCACCTAAGGAAAGGTCGTGGATGGTTCGTTATGACTTAGATATGAGTGAGTATGGCGTGCCGGGCTTGTCGTTCATGACACGCTACGCTACCGGTCGAGACGCAGATTACTCGAACGCTAACGCGGTCTACATGCGAGAAGACGCCGACGGCAATCCGCTCACGGACCAAAAACGCTGGGAGCGCAACGTCGAGGCCAGATATATCGTACAGACCGGCCAACTACAAGGGTTGTCTTTTAGACTACGCCAGGCTACAACCCGAGCGACGGCGTTCGAGTCTGACCTCGATGAGGTCAGGGTAATTATAGAATATCCGTTCGACGTTATTTAAGCCGATTGCTGAACCCTTCAGAAGGGCGCCCACAAAGGCGCCCTTTAGTGCCCAAAAGTCTTGGATCCGCTGCATTCTCTCGACTGGGATTCCACATCGAGGGTAGCGTGCTTTACTGAAAACACGCTGGCCAACATCTGCTTGATCTCACCCTTGATATCCTCGCTGCGCGTCATGTATTCATCCTTTATGACCACATGCGCTTCTATTGAAATACGATGCTCATCAATGGGCCAGATATGGAGGTGATGGATTCCGCAAACCCCTGGTATCGCTAACGAACGGGAGACGACTGCTTTTGGGTCGATATTGGAAGGCGTAGCGGACATGAGTATCCGGATGGCACCACCAATCTCGGAAAAAGCCTGCCAGAGTATGTAGCCGGCGATCATCAACGTTATCAACGGGTCTATGAAGTACCAGTCGAACAGGATAATCAACGTGCCGGCCACGATAACCCCAACAGACCCCAGCGCGTCGGATACGTTGTGCAAGAACGCAGCACGTATATTCATGCTGGACTTGGATAATTTAAAAGTCAGCAGGGCCGTTATGGCATCAACCACCAAGGCTATAACCGCAATGATTACTACGGTCCATCCTTCAATCGGCTCCGGTTCTATGAATCGAAATATCGCTTCGTACACCAAATACAACCCGATTACAATCAAGGTGGTATAGTTGATGAGCGCGGCGATCAGCTCGGCTCGAACGTATCCAAACGTCCAGTCTTCACTTGCCGGCCGTCTAGCTATTCTTCGAGCGATATAAGCGATCGCCATTGAGATGGCGTCGCTCAGGTTGTGAATGGCATCGGCGACCAGCGAGAGGCTCCCTGACAGGATTCCCCCAACGATTTGCACGACAGTCAAAACGACATTGACGACGACAGCCCACCAAACGCGTTTGTCCCCCGCCTGCTCATTATGTACGTGTTGATGTCCCATCGCGCCTCCATTTCTTCAATCAAATTGCTTCAGGCGATTCCCCGAGGATCGTTAGCTGTTCAGCCAGCGCACGAACGATAACCTGGCGGATTGCCACGCGCGTTTTCAAATCGCCGGCATTATCCTCAACGCCACGTATCACGACACAGTGTCGTCCTCGGAACCGTCCTGTATCCGAATCGCCCGTCGAACATCACTGACGAAGATACGCCCGTCCCCCCGCAATCCGGTATGAGCCACCGCTTTTAGCACTTGAATCACCTCGTCCACGTATTGGTCCTGGCAGACGATCTCAATCTTTACGTGATTAACGAGATCTGCCGTGCCATCAATTGGATGACCCACCCTGGGATGGGCCTTGCTACGCCCAAAGCCGCGCACGTCGGAGACGCTCATACCGCTGATACCACTAACCCGATGCAGTGCCAGGGTTACCGCTTCGAGCTTATGGCTCTTTATGTAAGCCTTTATCTCTTGCACGACGTTGTCTCCATTCAACCTTTTTCATGGAGGTCAGCCGGATCATCAGCGAACCATTGGTAAAGAGCGGGAATAACAAGCAGAGTAAGAATTGTAGCTGTCACTAGCCCACCAACCACGACGGTTGCCAGGGGCCGCTGTACTTCGCTTCCGGTACCGCTAGCGAACAGTAGCGGAAACAGCCCGAGCGCCGTAGTCACTGCGGTCATCAGCACCGCCCGCAATCGAGCACATGCTGCGCGAACGCTGGCTTGAGCGACCGAAACGCCATCCCTTACCAGCTCGTTGAGAGAGCTAACCAGCACCAAGCCGTTCTCTAACGCTATGCCAAACAACGCAATGAAGCCGATTGACGCCGGTACCGACAGGCTTTGCCCTGTCAGCCAGAGGCCCACGATTCCGCCGACAAGAGCCAGCGGAATATTCAGCATGATCAGGGCAGCGTTGCGCAGTGAACCAAAGTTTGCATAGAGCATGATGAATACGAGCGTTAGGGTGATTGGCACCACGATCATCAAACGCTTGTTGGCTTGTTGCTGAAGCTCGAACTGCCCTCCCCATTTGAGAAAATAACCTGGCGGTAGGTCGACCTGCTGAGCGATAGCGGCGTCGGCTTCGGCAACAAAGGAACCAATGTCCCGATCACGTACGTTGGTCTGAATGGTGATGAAGCGCTGATTGTTTTCACGGGTGATCTGCCGCGGACCAACCACCTCTTCGATACTTGCCAGCTCCTCCAAAGGGATCCGCTGGCCAGCAGCGTTTTCGAGGATTAGCTGCCGGATCACTTCGGCCTTGTTCCGTGCCTCTTGCTTGAGACGCACATAGATGTCAAAGCGGCGAATACCCTCAAATACCTGCCCGGCTTCGCTGCCACCCACGGCCACGCTCAACGTATCGTGAACATCGTTCACGTTGAGTCCATAACGGGCAATCGCGGCCCGATCCAAAGTGATACGCAACTGCGGTGTACCGCCGATCTGGTCGCGTTGAACATCCTGAGCTCCACGCACTGTGCGCATTACCTGTTCGATCTCTTGCGCCTTTTCGACAAGAATGTCTAGGTCATCGCCAAACAGTTTGGCCGCCAGCTCGGCCTTGGTCCCCGTGAGCAGCTCATCTACTGCCGCAGCGATAGGTTGCGTGAAGTTAAACTTGGCGCCGGGGAAGCTTTCAAACCTCTCGCTCATTGCAGCGTAGAGACCGTCCAGCGTAGTTGCACTTACCCATTGTTCTTGCGGCTTGAGAGAAACGAATATTTCGGCGTTGTTTACTGGATCGGCATGCGCACCCACCTCACCCCGGCCAATACGGGAGACAACCTGCGTTACTTCTGGGAAATCCTCCATCAGTTGTCGCTCGAAAACGGTGATGGTGGTCTCAGCCTTTTCCAGTGAGATCGAAGGCGCCATGGTGGCACGGATCAGCAAATCGCCCTCATTCAGGCGCGGCACGAACTCGGAACCCAAGCGCGGGGCTACAGCGGTGCCCACAGCCAGAACGACCACTGCCAGCAGCAACGCAATCCAGCGACGAGCGACCACGGCCTCAATAAGTGGCTCGTAGCCTTTGAGCAAAAAGCCAACGATATCCTTGCGGGGCCTGTCCTCGCGAATCTTTGGCGCCCTCATCAACAAAGAGGCGGCAACCGGTGCGATCATCAACGCAAATATTAGCGATCCAAACATCGCCACTGCCACTGTATAGGCCAGCGGTTTGAACGTTGCGCCCTCTACGCCCTGCAGAGTGAATAGGGGCAGGAAAACAACAATGATAATGCTGATAGCAAACAGGATAGGCCGTGCGACCGAGTGACATGCGCGCATCACAATATGCAGCCGCGACTCGTCAGGCTGAGCTTCGCGCAACATGCGATCCACGTTTTCCACTACCACAACTGCGCCATCCACCATCATTCCAATAGCGATGGCAAGCCCACCGAGCGACATCAAGTTCGCGGAGATCCCGAAAACTTTCATCGCAATAAACGTGAAGCCAACCGAAAACGGAATGGAGAGCGCTACAACCAGGCTGGGTCTGAGGCCGCCCATAAAGGCCAGCAGCACCAGAGCCACCAGAATTATCCCCTGCAATAGCGCGTTGATCACCGTGGTAACCGCTGCTTTCACCAGGGTGGCCTGGTCGTAATAAGGCTGAACCACCACCCCTGAAGGCAGGTTGGCATTGATTGTAGCCAGCTCTTGCTTGACCGAACTGATCACTTGGGAGGTGTTGCTACCGATCAGCTTGAGCACCATGCCGACAACAACCTCGCCATTGCCGTCCTTGGTGGTGACGCCCCGGCGAATTTCTCCACCAATCTTCAGGTCGCCAAGTTGGTGAAGATAAATGGGGGTCCCATTGATGGTCTTAATGACAATATTGCGCAAGGAATCCAGGTCAGTCGCGAGACCCACCGAGCGCACAATGTATTCTTCATCATTCTTAACGATAAACTGAGCGCCGGCATTGGCATTATTGGCTTCAATGCGCTCTTTGATTTCCGGCAGGCTAATGTCGTAACGCAGCAAGGCGCTCGGGTCCACGTTCACCTGGAACTGCTTCACCTCACCGCCAATTGAAAGAACTTCCGTAACACCTTTGACGGTCTGTAGATTGAACTTGACGATCCAGTCCTGAATTTCGCGCAGCTCGGTGGTACTGTATCGACCGCTGGTGTCTTCGAGCACGTAGAACAGGATCTGTCCCAATCCTGTCGTTATTGGCCCCATAACGGGGTCTCCGAAGCCACGAGGGATGGACTCACTCGCATTCTGTAGTCTTTCGCCCACCAATTGCCGAGCGAAATAGATGTCCGTTCCCTCCTCAAAATAAATGTTGACCACTGACAGACCGAAATTGGAAATTGAGCGCACATGGTCAAGCTTCGGCAGTCCATTCATCGCGCTTTCAATCGGGTAGGTGACGTATTTCTCAACTTCCTCTGGTGCCAGTCCCTCGGTTTCCACGAACACCTGGACCAAAGCCGGCGATATGTCGGGGTAGGCGTCGACCGGAAGGGTGCGGTAGGCGAAGTAGCCGCCAACTAGCGTGGCCAGCGCTAACACGATGACCAATAGCCGGTTGCCCAGCGCAAAACGGATGATGCTTTGCATACGGCTCCCCTGGACTAGTGGTTGTGACCGGAATCGAATTCATTCTTTTGCAGTTGTGCCTTGAGCACAAAACCGCCCTTCACTACGTACGTCTGTCCGGAAACCAGTCCGCTTAAAACTTCCGCCATCCGCCCATCACTGCGACCGAGTTCGACGGGCCGAGGCTCCCATCGCTCGCCTTCTTGTACGAAAATGGTTGGCTGACCTTCTAGGTCGATGATTGCACTCTCCGGGACGGCAACATCTACCTCGTGCTCGCCGATGGCGATGTCGCTTTGAATGAACATGCCAGGTTTCCAAGCGAGGCGCTCATTGGGCAGGAAAACCCGAGCGAGACCTGTGCGCGTACGTTCGTCGACCGACGGAGCCACATAGTCTATGCGGGCCTCGACCGGCTCCGGGCCATAGCTGGTACTCAGCCGCACCGGCTGGCCAACCTGCACCAAAGGCACCTGCCGAGGATAGAGCGCGATATCAGCCCAGAGCGTCGACATGTCTGCGACTACAAAAGCGGTGTCGCTTGGAGACAGATGCTCTCCCAATGTAACGTCTCGATTGATTACTATCCCGTCGATCAGCGACTGAAGGTTGAATCGAGCAAGCGTTTCAGAGCTCTCCGCCACGGCAAGGGTTTGACCAGCGTTGACTTTGTCACCTGTTTTTGCCCGAACCTCCACGATCTTCGCATCGAAACGTGGGCTGATATGCGCAACGGCTTCCTTGTTCAGCTGAACCTCCCCTGGCAATGACACTTGCTGTCGAATGACACCCGCATCCGCCACAGCTATTTCGCCGCCAAACTCACGTAGCAGACCTACACTCAGGGTCAGATCGGCTTCTTCGCTGTCTTCATGTCCTTCTTCAGCGTGACCGTCATGTTCTGTCTCTTCTTCCTGAGAATGGTGAACCCCTGCTGCTCCATGTGCGTGGTCAAGATGCTCGGTTTCAGCGCTCTGTTCTTCAGTCCGATGTTCATGCGAAGCGCCTTCCTCTACGTGAGCGGCTTCGTTCTGCATTGTTGCACCGGCCGCCGCATGGGCAGGCAGCGCAGCAAGGAGCAAGCTTCCAGTTAGAAGCAAGTGTTTGTTCATGGTGATTCTCCCTGTCTCATTTGCTCGGCATCTTCAGCTAGGTAGGGCAGACGGTACCTGGCGGACACGCCGACGGTATCTCCCGCACCGGTGTGTCCGCTGCGCGTCAGAGGCTGGCCGGTCAAGGACTCAAGCGTGATGAGGATTTGGTGAAAGCCGGTGGCAGCCACAACCGCATCGTTCTCGATCGCCAGAACTTGCTGTCGGGCTTGCACGAGTTCCAGATAGGAAAAACGTCCGACTTCGTACCCTTTTTGTATTAACTCGAACGTCTCTCGTGCTTCGGGCAGCATTTCATCAAGCAGTACCGTGACTTGATGACGACTCTGTTCCAGTTGAGCATATGCGCTGTGCAGCTCCGCGAAGATTTCTACCCGCGTCGCTTGCTCTTCCAAGTCGAGCCTCGCAAGGTCCTCGCGGGCGGCCTGAATGTTTCCACGATTCTTGTCATTCACCCCGATTGGCATGGAGAACTGCAGTACCATCCCTATATCGTTGGTTTCCCGCGCGTGTTTGAATCCGGCGCCCAACTCGACATCTTGCCGGCCACTTGCGACGGCGAGGTCCAGCTGGGCCTGCCGTAACCTGCTCTGACTGAGAAATCGTTGTAGCTGCGGCGCCTGATCGAGCTGCGCACGAACGCTCGTGAAATCAGGTATTTTTGTCAGGGAAAACAATTCGGCACTCACGACCGAATAGTCTGGCTCGCCCCCGCCCCATAAGCTTGCCAGACGACGCTTGGCATTGGCCAACCGTACCTCGAGGTTGCTAACTTCTAGCGCCGCCCGCATCGCATCGGTCCGTGCGCGACCAAGCTCGGCCCTGCTTGCGCTACCGGCCTCGAAACGTCTCTTGGCAACAGCTTGAGCTGACAAAGTCCATTCAATGGCCTGCTTCGAAAAATCAAGCAATCGCTGCGCTTGCGCAACCTCCAGATAGCGACTGGCAGCGGCGGCCAGAACATCAAGCCGAGCCAGCTCGTAGTCTCGCTCGACTAACTGGCGCTGCCAGCTACTAACGTCTTGACGCAAGCTGCGCTTATTACCCATCTCGATGACCTGGCTCAAAGCCAGTGTGGTTTCCACTGCTTCGATGCCAGACATTGCACCGCTGCCAAAAACATTTTCCACCTCAACCGACACAACCGGATTGGGTCGAACGCCTGCCTGTAATGTTTTTGCTTCGGCGGCCCGGATCTCATAGGGATAAGCTGCCAGTTCCGGGCTGGACTGCAAGACACGGGCGAGCGTCTCGGAGAAAGTCAAAATCACCATTTCCTTATCGGTTGCCCAACCAGGACCAGACCAACCGAACAAAACGCCGACGGCTAAAAGAAAACCGGCACGGTACGGCCATCGGGCCAGACGCAGGCGCGTGCAGATAAGAGCGCGCATAAGCCACCTCAAGTTAAGTTGAACCATAATTTGAATGTCGTAGGACCAGCTTCGCTAGACTCAGCAGTAACGCAGCCTTGATGGCTTTTCATGATTAAGCGAACGATGGAAAGACCTAAACCTGTCCCCCCTTCGTCACGCGAGCGCCCTCTGTCGACCCGGTAGAATCGCTTAAACACTGAATCCAAATGCTCTTCGGGTATACCAGGCCCAATGTTCGTGACCGACACCACGATCGACCGGCCTTCGCTTGATATGCTTATTGGTATATTGGTACATGGCGACGCATGTCTAATGGCATTTGAGAGCAGGTTGGAAATGGCTCTCTGAACCATCAGTTTATTGCCCAAAATAACGCCTTCTCCCTGAACGGTTAGCATAATGTCCTTATCTTCTGCCATTACGCTAAAGAGATTAACGACATGCTGCGCTTCATGAGCAAGATGAATTTCTTCGGAGAGATCAGCTGTTTCGACTTGGAGCGTTTGCGCCAGATAGAGCATGTCGGAGACGATACGGGTTATCCGTTCAAGCTCTTCCACGCACGATTCGAGAGTTTCCTTATACTGTACAGACGTTCTTTCACGTGAAAGGGCTACCTGTGCTTTGCCCATTAGATTGGTAATCGGCGATCGCAACTCGTGTGCTAGGTCGTCGGAAAATTCGGACAACTGCTGCACTCCGCTTTCGAGTCTATCGAGCATGACGTTGATACTCGAAGCCAGCTCTACAAGCTCTCTGGGAAGCCCGGTTGGTGATATACGGTTTTTCAAATCATGGGTGTGGACAATTTCGGCAAGCTTTTTGAACCTGTCTAGCGGAGCCAAACCACGTCGCGCGATCCAACCTGCCCCTAAGCCAATAATCATAAGAAAGATCGGCAGAATCAGCAGCGTAGAGTCACGAAATGCATCGAGCAGTTCGGCGTCGTCAGATCGGTTTCTCAATAGAACCAGAGACACTTCCTCACCGGTTTCGCCGACCTTAAGAGTGGCAGATCGGACCTGCACACTGATTCCCGCATCTTGCAGCCGATCCCGATAAGTCGCCAGATTATGGGAGCAAGCACCATTTCCCATGACCTGAAGAGGAATAGTGCCAATACTGAAAACAAGTTGCCCTGGATCGCTCGCGTTGCAAGCGAGCAACCCGAGATCTGGATGACCAGTTACCAAGTCAGCCAAAGCATGCGACTCCAGTCTCGAAAGAGATGAAGGTGTAGAATCTCCTATGGTATGTACTAGCTGATCGAGCTTTTGCTTAAGCCTGGCGTCGGCCAGATTTTCCAGTTGACCGTGTAGCATTATCCAGGACTGGCTGAACATAAGAATGACCAAAACTGATCCTAAGAGGCTTATTGACAGGCCAATTCTCAATGACAAGCTCAGCGGTTTGATCATCCTCGATCCTCAAGAAGATACCCAACACCACGCAATGTATGAATGAGCTTTTTCTCAAAGGGTTCGTCTATTTTTGCACGTAGCCGTCGGATGGAAACGTCAACGACATTTGTGTCGCAATCAAAATTTATATCCCAAACTAGCGAAATTATTTGCGTGCGAGTCATCACTACACCAACATTTCGCATCAAAAGTTGTAAGAGGGAAAACTCTTTTGTGGTCAAGTCGATGCGGTTCCCAGCCCTATAAACGCAGTGCCTTGCGGAATCGATCTCCAGATCGGCAATCTTTAGAGCCTCGGTTTCTGTAATCTTTTCACTTCGTCTTAGCACGGATCTTATCCTGGCCACGAGCTCTGGAAACTCGAAGGGTTTAACCAGGTAGTCATCTGCGCCGAGATCTAAGCCTTTAACCTTGTTGGATAGCCGACCGCTCGCCGTCAACATGATCACTCGGGTATCGCTGCCGAGCCGGATCTCCTGCAAGATTGACCACCCGTCTTTTTCAGGAAGGTTGACGTCTAGCAACACTAGCGCATATTTCTGATTTCTGAATAAATGAATGCCATCCGTCCCAGTCAACGCATAGTCAACGGTGTATCCGCACTCACTGAGACCCTGCTGCAAATACTCAGCAGTCTTAATCTCGTCCTCTATGATCAGCACTCGCATCGCTGTACCCGTGTGTCATGCAATCTTGAAGAAAGTGATACGCAGCATCAAAAAAAGGGCGCCGTCAGGCGCCCAGAACATCTCTTGTTGAAGGAGTACAGTTACTTCAAGAGATGAAACCGCGCATCAGCTGTCTTTGTCGTCGTTCTTTTCCGCTTTCTTCGTCTTCTTTAAGAACAGCTCGTCATAGTTCATGATAAGTTTCTTACGTTGCCCAGCTTTGGCCACGGGTTCATTGGTATCGGTGACCGTGGATACGTCGCGGTCGGCCAGCATAGTTCTCAGCCTCAGGCTTCCGTCTTCGGCCTGGACTGTAGAGCTAATCCCAATCAAGGCGAGTGCCATACTGGATGCGATCATCATTCTTTTGAAGTTCATGGTGTCCTCGACGCGGCACGGTTGGAATTGGCTTGATTATCCTGATCCAGCCTGACAGGAGGGTTAACCGAGAATGACAATCTTGTCATGTTGCGTATTGGAGGGTACGTTCCGGTTCTGTTTTATCCAGAGGCTCGTTATCACAAAGCACCTGCATTTCCGAGGCGTCGCACCGTTTGAGGGGTTGAGGAGGTTGGCAAACCTAGCACGTTTTGAGCTCCTGGTCACCGAGGTCAGCCAAAGAAAAGGGGGTATCCGGATTAAGTGGTTGATGGGCCTTCCAGCCCCATCCAACCCTTAGTCCTTCCAGAAGGTTGATAGATCGACACCGAAGTTCTTCTCAGGCTCGGGGAGTCCCATGTTGTAGGTCATGGTGGCTCTGCCCAGAAACGGGGATTCCTTGACTTGTGGCGCCTTCTTCTTGTGCTTGGTGGTATAGAGCATCCGGGCTCGCATTACCTCGAACGAATAGCCCCGGCCATCACGGTTTTTGTCCTTGGCTAGGCGGTTTATCGACTACGTGAAAGCGTTGGTGATCGGGATGTCGGTCTCAAAGTAGGTCAGCATCTCTTCACGCCAGCCACTGACGGCGCTGACGAGATCCTTCCAAACCTCCTTCTGCCCCTGAGGGATGTTGTCAATCCAGGTGGCGAGAGCCTGTTCGGCACCACGCCGATTGGTACAGTCCCAGATATGGTAGAAGCGCTCCTTGTGCTCGTAAGCCGCCAAGAGCTGGGGGGAATGCTCCTGTCCAGGTCTCCATGATGAGCCGTTCGCGGTCTGAAACGTCGTGAGCGCGCTTCAGCAGGATTTTCCGGTCACCTTTGAGGGTCCGGCGCTGATTGGGCTTCAACTCCTTCCTTAGGCCTTTGCGGATCTTCTCTAAGGCCTCGTTGGCCATGCGCACGACGTGGAACTTATCGACCACGATACGGGCCTGTGGCAGCACCGTCTGGAAGGCGCGGCGGTAGGGCTTCCACATGTCCATGCTGACGATCTCGACCTGGTGGCGGTTGGCCATGCTCATGAGGCGTCTTGTCACCCTCTCTTGCTGACGACCGGGTAGCAGGTCCAGCAGGGTGCGCTCTTCCAGATTGGTTAGGATGCAGCAGAGCCCTTGGCAGCAGTCGTGCATCAGGAACGTACAGCTGGCTCATGAAGGCGTGCCGCCTTATCAAGGCCCAGGACGCGCCTATTCCGGAAGTCAAGCATGCGATAGCGAAGACGCTAGGCGATTCAGCGGCGGCGGCTGCCTGGTTGATGTCGTATTTCCGCCCAAATAAAGAGGGCGACACCGAGGAAGATCCATACGTCCGCTAGGTTGAACGATGGCCAGTGCCACTGGGCATAGTGAAAATCGAGAAAATCCTCTACGTAGCCTAACCGCAAGCGATCTGCGACATTGCCCAACGCGCCGCCGAGGATCGCACTGAGGGCGAGCCGATAACTCAGTACGCGTGGTGAACGCCAAAGCCAGTACACCAGTAATATCGAGATAACCAGGGCCAGTCCGATGAAAAGCGGCTGCTGCCAACCGCCGACATCCGCGAGAAAGCTGAAGGCCGCCCCCGTATTGTGGCGGTGGACCCAATTGAAGAAGGGTGCGGCAGGCACGCTTTCACCATGCGCTAGCATGGTGCTGGCAAGGTACTTGCTCGCCTGATCGACAAACAGTAACAGGAGCGAGAGCCACAGCCAGCGCATCGCCTTTCCCGGCTCGTGGGCTTTCTCTGCGAGCCGACTGCCATAAGTAGACATATCCCCTTCCTCCTGACCCAATCTAGAATTTGCTCGCTGCTAAATAACAAGCGTCATGTACCCAACCGATGATGCCGACGAATTCGACGGAGCAGGAGCAGGCCGAGTCCGAGTGCGGTCAGGCCAAGGACAGGCCAATCCCGCCAGCGCACATAAGGGGGCGCGCCAGTTCGCGGTGTCACTTCGGCGCTGAGGGTGGCCACTTCGAACTGCGGAGCACGCTTGAGCACTTTGCCCTCATGATTGATGGCTGCTGTGATACCGGTGTTCGTGGCTCGAAGAAGGTCACGTCCGGTTTCGATGGCACGCATGCGTGCCATCTGGAAATGCTGGAGGGGGCCGAGCGAGCTGCCGAACCAGGCATCGTTGCTGACATTCACCAGTAACTGCGCTTCGGGCAGAAGCTCAGTGACTTCGGCACCAAAGACCGCCTCGTAGCAGATGAGTGCCCCTACGGGCACCCCTGCTGCATTCAGGACGTGCGCTTCCCGTCCCGGTGTGAAGTCGGACATGGGCGCCCCGAGCACGTCGAGGGCCGACCCCAAAAGATCCCGAAACGGAACATATTCACCGAAGGGCACCAGGTGGCGTTTGTAGTAGAAGCCTGAGGGATCGGAGAGGCTTACCACGGCGTTGTAGGTACGGCCCTCCGCCTCGCGTACCGGGACGCCAATCATTAACGATGTGCCTGCCTGATCGGCTAACGCCTCAAGCTCAGCAAGATATGCTTTGGCCTGGTCATGCCACATCGGGATTGCCGCTTCTGGCCAGATCACGATATCGGCTCCGAGATGCTGCGCGGTAAGCGCCTGATAGCGCTCAAGTGTGATGTCCCGGTATCTCGGGTCCCATTTCTTGTCTTGCGCGATGTTTCCTTGCAAGAGGACGACATCGATCGGGTCAGCGGCTGGCTGCGTCCATTCACGATCCAGCAGTTGCAAGCCGGCGAGGGTAGCGACTAACACGGCACCGACTACCGCAGCACGGCGCAGGCTTGGCCCCTGGACAACCCAGGCAAGCCCGCCAGCGAGAAGTGCCACCAGTAAACTCACGCCAAGCACGCCAAAGACGGGAGCGATAGTGGCAAGTGTGGTGTCGGTCTGGCTGTAGCCAATGAAGAGCCAGGGAAAGCCGGTCAAGAACCAGGTGCGCATCCATTCACTCAGCACCCATGCCGCAGGTAGCCCTAGCCAGAGTGCCATTGCATCCATCTCAGGGCGCAGGCAGCGCACGAGGTACGCGACGCCCCATGGAAAGAGGGCGAGCAGCGAGACAAAGGCCGCCGTGACTAACACCGCCACCACGGGGCCATTGCCGTACTGGCTAATGCTGATAAAGACCCAGGAGACACCCACGCCGAAGTAGCCAAGGCCAAAGAGGTAGGCCGACCACAGCGCCTGACGCCTTGAAGACTGCGCGGTCAGGACAAAAAATGTTGCCAGAGCGATCACCGCAAGCCATGCCCAGCCCACAGGGGCAAAGGCAAGCGGCATGGCGCCTCCAGCAAGTAGAGCCATCCCCCCTGTCAGAAGCGGCTTATAGCGCACGCCCGTGTATAGGCTAGAGGGTAGCGCGCACTTATCACCCAATGCTCTCTCGCCTCCGAATCCAGGATCAACCCTGTGGCTCATGCTTTCTTGCTCCGCTTAATCAAGCTGCGTCAATTCATTCGGCCGGCTGGCCAGGGTGGCAAAGTGAATGTTTCTGGACTCGACTAGGTGCGCCGTAAGCTGGGAGCTGCTTCGTATTCGGCCAGCACGACAGTGGCTGTGTTGGGGAGCAGTACGTTAGCTTTGCGATACCACCCCTTCCAAGCCCGCTGATACCAGAACGAACAGGACGAAGCCGCCTATGAAAGCCAGCGGTGAGATGTGCGTATCGTCACCGCTCTCGTGAGCCTCGGAGACCATATCTTCGATGGCAGCGACCGTGAGAAGGCCTGCCGTGAACGTCAGTGCCGCTAGCTTAAATGCCTCCGGCTGGTTCCTGAGTACGAAGTAAGCAAAGACGGCTGCCGAGAGCACAGGAATCGCGAAGGAAGCAGAGAGCAGTATCCGCTTGCTACGAGGGATTCTTTTATCTTTCATGGTGGCGATCGTCGCAAAGCCCTCAGGAACATCGGCGAGAACCTGACCCGCCGCCAGGATTATCGCGACCGACGGTGAGACCGCCGACCCCGCCCCGATCAGGAGGCCATCGCTGAACAGGTCGATGGATACGGCGATATAGATCATCCAGACACTCGTCTGACCGCCTTCTCCCTGCTGGCCTTGTCGCTTCTGGAGACTCTCAACGAGCTTCTCGATACCTACGTAAGCAATGCCGCCCAGCGCGAAAGCGAGGGCGATTACCCAGGCTGAGAGGTTCTCTAGCACGCGCGGCATGATTTCAACCGCCACCACCGCAATGACGAGGCCGGCAGCGCCGTGAAGGGCGTAATTGAGACGGCGCCCGGTAGTTCGGGAGGCCTCCGCAGCGAGCCCACCACTAAAATTGCCTAAGGCGGGCAACAGCGCCAGGCCGAGTACCAGCCAGATACTATCCATCATCTTCCTTCCTTGGTTGATTCCTAGATACGCTACCTTGCTGGCTCCGAGCCTTCGCGCTATATGCTGTCGTTCAGGCCTAGCGCGCTTGTACAGCCACTTCGATCAAGTGTCCCAGGCATCGATAGCTGCGTACCGTGCAGCCTCACCCCTTGAGCGCCAGGATGCGCCGAGCGCCGTTGAGGACGATCAGGCCCACGATGGTACCGATAATCAGGTCAGGGTAGCTGGACCCCGTCCAGGCGACCAAGGCACCGGCGGCGATGACGCCCATGTTGATCACCACATCATTGGCCGAGAATATCCAGCTTGCCTTCATATGCGCGCCGCCTTCGCGGTGCTTGGATATCAACAGCAGGCAACCGGTATTGGCGATCAACGCGACGAAGGCGATCGCCATCATCATCAGCGATTCAGGCTCACTACCGAAAACAAAGCGTCGCACCACCTCGACGAGTACGCCGATAGCCAAAATCAGTTGCAGTACCCCTGCCAGATGCGCGGCACGTACCTGCATTTTCGCACTGCGCCCTACGGCATAGAGAGCCAGGCCATAGACGGCTGCATCGGCAAACATATCCAGGGAATCAGCGATCAGGCCGGTAGACTGGGCGATCAGGCCAGCAGTCATTTCCACCACGAACATGATCGCATTGATACCGAGCAACACGCGCAGAGTGCCTGACTCCTGCGTAGCAGAGACTGCCGAGCTCTCAGCGGCCTTGATCGTCTTTGGGTCGGCAATGACGGTTTCCTGAAGAGAGGCGCCTAGCCCCAAGGTCGCCAGTTTCGCGGTAATGGGCTCAGCCTCGCCGTCATGCACGACCTCCAATCGGCGGTTCGACAAGTCGAAGGACAGCGTTCGAATCTCATCAAAGCCGTTCAGCGCCAAGCGGATCATCCGTTCTTCTGAGGGACAATCCATCTTCGGCACAGCATACACGCTGACCCATTCCCCTGACGCTTCGGAGGAGACCGGCATATCGGTATCCGCTGCAGGCGTTGCATCGCAGCTACATGGGCCACCACAGGCTTTACTCACGATACGGCTCCAGTTAACCAACATAGATTGCTAGTATTAAAAACTATATAGCTACTATAAGGTCAATGGGACAGATGATCCGTTGAGGAGTAAGCCTGATGCGCATTGGTCAGTTAGCCCAGATAGCGGGTATCGACACGCAGACGATCCGCTTCTATGAGCAGCAGGGCCTGTTGCCGCCGCCAGAACGGCAGGAGAATGGTTACCGTGTCTATACCGAGAAGCATGGCGAGTGGCTTGCCTTTATCCGCCGCTGCCGAATTCTGGACCTGTCACTGACAGAGATTCGCGAGCTACAGAGCTATCAGGACGACCCTCGCCAGCCCTGTACCGCCGTCAACGCCATGCTCGATGACCACATCTCTCATGTGCGGTCGCAGATAACTGCTCTGCAAGCGCTTGAGCAACAACTCGTTTCACTGAGGGCGAGTTGCAACGAGGGTCGGGAGATCAATGCCTGCGGCATCCTGACGGGGATCAGCGAGGAGAGCAAACAACAGCTGTATAGGGCTAGCTCAGGCCGTAAGGACTGAGCAGAGACATGCCGGACCTTGCAGTGACATTGTGAATGCATGGTGTGTTGATCGCGAAGCCTCACTGCGTATCTCGGCATGCGAACCTGGGCGTTGCTGCAAACTTGCAGGGGCCGTGAAGAAGAGTCGTCATCAACCAGGTAATCCGCTGAGCTGATGGTTGGTTCCGTCATCATGATATGAGCCAATCAACCAAAAAATCCGGATACCCAGAAAAGGTTGCTCGCTCGCTCAATATGGGCGGTCTCGCTCGTTGAGCTCACACTGCGCTTCAGCTTGGTCCTGGCGAAACGAAGGCGAAAACCTTGAACTACTCGTAGGAAGGATAGAGCGTGAGTATGCCGGTGGGCTCGTGGCTAAGGTAAGAGCTAGTCTCACCACATCGAGCGCTTCGCTCTGTTTGCGGCGCGTGAAAAGAACTCTAGCGGAGCGGCACCCAGCACGGCTCCGGGTTACCCTGAATTGATGCTCTTCCAAGCCGGCCGGCGGGTGGCTTCTAGGTGGGGCGGATACCGCGCTGACTTCAGTTGGGTTCTATGGAAGTGATGTGAGACTACCATTGCCTCCAAACCGCTTAGGTGAACGCTATGAGCCCCCGACACCGCTTGCATTCAGCCACAGTCTACACTTGGCCAGTCCTCAATGGACCTCTCTATATATGCCATTCGCTGCCGTCACCTTTAAGCGGTACGATACCGTTGTTGGCAAATGGAGTCCCATGCACACGTTACTTCCGGGGCCGATTCTGACTTCGCCGGCATCCTGATGGCCAACTATGAAAGTGAGGGGCGCAATATCCTGTCTACCGTGTGGCACCGCATTCCCCGCGATGTATCCGACGCCGCTTTGGCCTTGATCGTCGAAGCGTTTAACCAGGAGATCGATCGCACGGTTGACGACAGCTACGCGATGCGACTTGCCCGGCCGGCTGACACAAACAAGGGCGCGCAGTGAGCAAACTCACCCAGCAGTTCGTAAAGTCTGTCTCCCGCCCAGGTACATATCAGGACGGACGCGGGCTGATGCTGAACGTCACGGCCTCAGGCGGGAAATACTGGGTGCTTCGGTACCAGCTCAACGGCCGGCGGCGGGACATGGGGCTTGGCGTGTTCCCGGCCGTCTCGCTGAAGGACGCGCGAACCGAGGCAGATAAGAATCGCCTGGTTGTCAGCCAAGGCAATGACCCCCTGGATCAACAGGCCCAGCTACGCAGCGAAGCCCAGCGCAGTCGCCGCGACACATTCAGGGCAGAGGCCTTGCGCTACATCAAGGCCCACTCCCCCGCCTGGTCCGCGCGGCACGCACAGCAGTGGCGCAACAGCCTCGATCGCCATGTCTTTCTTCGGCTGGGAAAATGCCCGGTCAGCGACATCACCACCGATGAGGTAGTGGATACCCTCCTCCCTATCTGGCATACGAAGCCTGTGACGGCCGAGCGTCTGCGCAATCGAATTGAGCTCATACTGGATGCCTCCCGGGCCCGGCAACTCCGATCGAGCGAGAACCCAGCTCGATGGCGCGGCCACCTGGACAAGCTGCTACCCAGACGCAAGCCGACTGTCAGGCCAATGAAGGCAATGCCCTACGCGGACATACCCGCGTTCGTGCGATCGCTTGATGCTGTGGATGGGAACGCAGCGCGGGCCTTGGAGCTGATCATCCTGACGGCTCTGCGTACGAATGAAGTGCTGCACGCGCGCTGGGAGGAGATCGATCTCGAACAGCAAGTATGGACGCTGCCCGGGGAGCGGATGAAGAACCGGAAGGCGTTTCGCCTGCCGGTCACCGATGCGATGGTTTCAGTCCTTGAGCAACAAAAAGGCTTGAGCGACACATATGTCTTTCCAAGCGCACGCTCCTCCAGTCATCCAATCGCATTAAATGCCGCAGGTAGGCTAATGCGATCGCTGGGTGTGGCCGACTATGTAGTACACGGGTTCAGATCGGCCTTCCGCACGTGGGCGGGCGAGGAAACACACTACCCGAGAGAGGTTTGCGAGCTTTGCCTGGCACACACCCTCGCCGGCCGAACCGAGGCCGCATATAGCCGCGGAGACCAGCTCGAAAAGCGTCGTTTGCTGATGTCTGAATGGGCCGAATATGTGCGCGCTAGACTGGCAATCGCTGCCTAGTTAGTAACCGACGAAATGCGTCCTGTTTCGGTCTGATTGCGGGAACTATCGTGCTAGCATCCCGCCCACAGTTTTTTGACGCCATTATTCGGGGTATTTAAAATGGACCTGAGCCAACTGGCGGAAGACGCCGCCCCCTACCAGAATGAGATTCTTGCCAAGATCAGCTCACGCTGCGCTCAGGTTGAGTCTCAGAAAGCCGCGATCGCCTCGACGCTTGCCGATAGGAGCAAGCCCATGCGCTGCGTTTATACTTCGAGGCGCAATCTAGTTGGATCGTTTCGTTTTTTGGATGAAAGCGACTACGAGGCGTATCCCGCTATTCGCGGTTTCTACAATGCCGTGGTTTACCACGTAAAGAAGGGTGCGTACCTGGATCGCATCATCAACTTCAACAAGCTGCGCTGATCAGCCCAAGCAACTCTCTGGCGCCCGGCCTGCTTGCCGGGCAACCAACAGCTCTACCCATCCTCAGCTTACGATCCAACTTGCAACGGTCGCAGCACCGTAGCTTTCACGCCATTGGTTCAACGTTCTGTGGTTCGCACCCTTGGTAACGACCGTTTCGCCGGAATTCGGGTTGCGATAGGTCTTTTCCTCGCGCGGCTTTCGAGCATTGCCGGCTTGTACGGTAGTGTCAGGCGGGTTAAGCATCTCCACTACCTTTCGCTTGCTATACCCAAACTCAGCAATCAGAGCGAAAAGCTTCTCCTCGAATTCCAGCTCAGCTTGCAGCTTTTCATTCGCCTGAAGCTTCAGCTTCCTTTCTTCTAACGCGGCAAACTCTCGTTGCAGTGCGCGAAGCGCTACTAGGTCTGTCATTTACATTCCCGTTGGTTCTTTAAGGTACCCAAGCGCCATGAGGGCGACGTTGGTTGCGGTGTATCCGATCCAAATGACGGCGGCCCACTTGATAGGCTCTGGGATACGCAGACCATAAAGCTTGCTCTTGATGTCCATGATTCTGCCCTCCTGGGCTGTGTTCAGCGGGCGGGATCTCTTCTCGCCTATCTTGTAGTGGTCTACTAATCCCGGACACCGAAATGGGTGGTAAATTACCACCATCGCTGAGGTGTTCCATGACAAGACAACGTCGTACGTTTTCCACCGAGTTCAAGCATGATGCAGCATTGCTGGTTTTAGACCAGGGCTACTCGGTCGGTGAGGCAAGCAGGTCGCTAGGAATTGGTGAAACGGCGCTACGCCGGTGGGTCGACCAGTTACGAATCGAACGTGATGGCGGTACGCCCAAGAGCAAAGCGCTGACTCCGGAACAGCAGAAGATTCAAGAGCTCGAAGCCCGAATCAATCGGCTTGAACGGGAGAAAGCGATACTAAAAAAGGCTACAGCTCTCTTGATGGCGGACGAGCTCGATCGTTCGCGCTGATAGACCGGTTAAGTGAGCACGAGCCTGTTGAACTGGTCTGTGAAGCGTTCGGTATCTCCCGATCCAGTTACTACGATGCGCGGCGTCGCCGGAAGCATATTGACCCTGAGAAAGTCGCACTGCGGAGCAAGATAAATCAGCTATTTAACGAGAGCCGAAGCTCCGCCGGTAGCCGAACCATCGTAGGTTTGATGCGCGAAGATGGCTATCGAATTGGTCGTTTCAAGGTCCGGAGCGTCATGCGCAGCTTGGGGTTGGTATCCAAGCAGCCGGGACGACACGCCTACAAATCAGCCACTATCGAGCGGCTGGACATACCGAATCACCTGAACAGAGACTTTGCTGTGCCGGCGCCTAACCAAGTCTGGTGCGGGGACATTACCTATATCTGGGCTCAGGGTCGCTGGTATTACCTTGCCGTCGTTTTGGATCTGTTCAGCCGTCGGGTTGTGGGCTGGGCGCTGTCGAGTCAACCCAATGCAGAGCTGGTTACAAAGGCATTGGATATGGCTTATGAACAGCGAGGCCGGCCGCAGAACGTGATGTTCCATTCCGACCAGGGCAGCCAGTATGTCAGCCGCAACTTCAGACAGCGGTTGTGGCGCTACCGCATGAGTCAAAGCATGAGCCGAAGGGGCAACTGCTGGGACAACGCTCCTATGGAGCGGCTGTTCAGAAGCCTGAAATCAGAATGGGTGCCAGCCACTGGCTACACCACCTTGAACGAAGCACAGCGGGATATCAGCTACTACCTGATGACGCGTTACAACTGGCTGCGGCCACATACATACAACGGTGGGCTGGCACCTGCCAGGACAGAAGAAAACCTTAATCCACTGTCCGGTATCAGTTGACCACTACAATGAAGGAGGCGCTCTCTGCTATGGCTGGCTTCAACAGGGGGTGGTTCCCATTGATACCGCTGTCCAAGATACAAATCCGAGCTGCATCGGTAGGTGGAGAAGGAATGTTTCGGGGAAGCTCATTGATGTCGCGATTTAGCTGGCGGATGCTAATACCCGTAGCAGGAAGCAGGTCCACTAGCCGCACATCGCGATGATCCAACAACAGTTGCGCCTGGCCCGAAGTCACCTCAACCCGATACAGTAGCAAGCTATCCAAATTGACCTTGTCGAGCCTGCGGATCTTCTGGCTTTCAAGCCAACCTTCGAATGCGGTAGTGAGCCGGATGCGGTTCGGGTGGTTCGCCACGTCAACAGGCCAGAGTTCGACGTCAAGCTTGAAGTTTGGAGTATTGGGGAGGCCGATGTTCTTGAGCGCCCAGCTCTTACGATCCTCTGCCGACCACGCCTCGATACCCTCGATAGCCTCTAAGATCTGGCGGTAGGTCAAGCTGGAATCCAAAACACCAAGCTTTTTCAGGTGGTCGGCGAAAATGGACAAGCCAGCCTCCGTTGCAAAAACCACACAGAGCTGCTTGCCTTCTTGGCTGATGAATTCCAACCCATGATGTGACAGTTTATCGAACGTAAGGGCGCCATCGTACTTCAGCTTGAGGACATAGGGGGAACTCGCTGAGGAGCCGATTTGCTTCCTAGCTTGACCTTCAGCTGTAGCGAAGTAACCGTTGAGCTTCTGGCCATGCCCGCGGGGATCTCCACGGGTCACGAAACGGGGAGGATTTTTGGTGCGGCGCTGGTTGTCCAGTACCTCACGCGCAATGTTCAGGTGTTTGTAGGTAGCCAATGCTTCGTCCCTGAAAGCTGGTATTAGGATTTCCTGAGATCTTCTCTAAGAAGGGCGTTTTTCAGCTCCTTGATGGTCAGGAACTCTTGCTCCCGCAGGATCATCCGTTTTGCGGCACGGCGTATTACACGTTCGACGTCCGCTCCGCTCTTACCCGTAAATTCCTTCAATACTTCTTTGTCGTCAATCTCAAATTGACGACGGATGCCTCGCAGCTTCAGATGCAAAATCTCTTTTAGCTGTTTTTCATCTGGAAGTGGGAATTCGATGGAATCATCGAATCGTCTCCAGATCGCCGAATCGAGGATCTTTTCATGATTTGTAGCCGCAAGAATCAAGCTGCTACCTTCGTATGAGTCCATCATCTGAAGCACAGCGTTTACCACTCGACGCAGTTCGCCATGATCACTGCTGCTGTCCCGCTCTTTGCCGATAGCGTCGAACTCATCAAACAGGACCACAAAGGGATGAAGGGCGATGAAATCGAAAACCTTCCGAAGGTTTGCGGCAGTCTCCCCCAAGAAAGAGGAGACCAATGCATCCAAGCGAACAATCGCCAGCGGCCGATCTAGTTCGAAGGCCACAACCTCCGCAGCCAAGGTCTTCCCGCAGCCAGGGGGGCCAAAGAATATGATCTTGCCAGCAGGTTTCATCCCGTAACTCCGCAAGACATCGGCACGTCTGTTTTCCTCGAGAATTTCCTCAAGAGCAGCAGAACTGCTCGGAGGCAAAATCACCTCATCGAGTGAACGTTTGGGAGCTATGACATCCAGTAGTGGTAGGCCGCGCTCTTTATCTACCGGAACATCGTAGTGCACGCGTGGCATATTGGTGGAACGGAAGTTTCGGTCACCGCCGTAAAGAATCTGCTCAAGATCATTAGCGAGAAGGTGGTGCTGTTTTTGTCGTTCTTCTTCGATGACAGCTTTTGATGCGAGGCGAAATGCTTCTGCGTCCCCTGCGGTTCCTGCCCTGAACAGCTGCCGAAGAATTTTACCGTTCGCCATCCTTCACCACCCATAGTTTGATACTTTCGACTATCTAACTCGGAACAAATGTACCGCGGCTAATCAACCTGAAACCTGCTTCAATAATCAAGGCCCCATGACGGTAACCGCAGACACATGGGAGCTGGCATGACAGCGTAGACTAATGGAAATCTCAGCCCCCTTAAACGCCTTTTTGAAAATTCCGTCGAGCTGCTTCTCTGCCCCCAAAATCACCCTTGGATTTTTAGACAGTACCGCCACTGTATTAGCTGCAAAAACGTCTATGAAAGGCCGCTTCTGGCCGAAAGAGGCCTACTGGGACGAACTTGCACCGGCAAGGGACGGGCCCGTTGGCTAAGGACCCTCGATACCCACCTCTCCGTAACGCTCGCACGGAACTCCCGTAGATGCGGTAAATCGTCAAGTGCAGCGAGCCTTGCGCCAGCCAGGGACGAGAAGCTGAGCTTTCGGACGATTTGTATTCCTAGTCCCAGTACGTATCTCCATCCCCGGGCGAAGCGCCGTTTCAATGCCGAGTTTCTTGCTCTCCCAGCCATGCTAGGAGCTGACTCTCCGACCACCGAGTGGTACGACCAACTACATATCGCCCTGGGAGAGCGGGATTCTCTTTTGTGAGCCTCCATAATGTTTGTCTACTGATGCGGAGAACAGCGCATATTTCGTCCGTAGTCTTTAAAATTTCTCCTGCGGCTCGATTCATGAGCGCTTCCTCCTCACCACGCCGTCATGATGACTCTTTGAAGGAGGCTTCTCATGTGGCGCCGTAGTGCTGATGAGCGTCCGACCAAGCCGCTCGTTCGGATGTGCCTGCGTTACCGCCATATCGTTAATCCTTATTCGTGGGACGACAGATATCATTCCTCAAAAATCGGCGAGAGGAAGCCGTAAATCGGCACGATTTAAGCTTCAATTTCACTGACTCGGTGAGCAGGGAGAAAGAGCGGGACGAACGACCCCAAAGATCAGAAGTGGTACCAAAAGTGGTACTCAAACCCCAGAGACGAAAAAGGCCCGCCTGTTAAGCGAGCCTAAGTCGTTGTTTTGCTTGGTGCCGGCACCAGGAGTCGAACCCGGGACCTACTGATTACAAGTCAGTTGCTCTACCAGCTGAGCTATACCGGCGCGGGTTGCATTATATCGGTGCTGGGCGGCCTGTAAACCCCGAAGCGCCGCGTAATGAACAAAATATTCCGTTCCGGCAGCAAGCCGATGCGGCACACGCTCACTTGTGAATTGTTTTTCGAGCGTCACCTTACGAAGCAGGCCCAACCCCTTGTTTACAAAGTCATTCACAGCGGTCACTTCTTGATCGATTCGCGCCAACCCGCGTCACACGGGGTTCAACGCAATCTACCAATAACTCTTCCACATTGTTATGCACAGGCAGCGTGGATAACACCGCCCGCGAATTCCTGTGGATAAGTCTGTTAGCAACCCGTTCACAGGGTGGTGATCAGCTGTTAGGAACGTGCTCGGCCAGCAGAAGCAGGTTTCGCGGCGTGAGCGCGTCGGGACAGAACTGGCCGAGCTCGACGCGGTACCCCTGTTCCTCGAGAAACAGGGCTCGATCCAGCATCAACCATATCTCCAGCGGGCGTCGAAACAGCGCCTGAACCAGTTCGAGATTCCGCGTCTCGGCCAGCCTGCGCCAGCCGCATGCTTCGAGCTCTGCCCAGTTATCGGGTTCTGGCAAAGCCAGGCCGTGATGCGCGGCCAGATCACGACAGAAGCCAGGCATGCCAAAGGAGAGCGCGCTCTCTGGCCGGGAAGGTGTCGGCAGATACTCATCAATCCCTCGTGCTTCCCGCTGCCAGTGATCAAAGGCCAGGCGCCAAGCCATCGAGCGGTCTCGCAACTGGCGGACCCGCCGCCCGGCAGTGACCGTCTGCTGAAGTGGCAAGCCGAGGTCTTCGCGACTCAGGGAAAGGCTCGAGGCGCGAGCAGCGTCAGACAGCGGCCGGTACTGCAGCGCAGCAATGCGGTTGTAGCAGCACGGCGACACCGCGAGTTGGCTGCTCCCCGCCGCGACGCCTCTCACCAGCAACGTGGTGTGAAGATCTCCGCAGGCATGCAGCGCAACGACGCTGTGCTCGGAACACAGTCTGTCCCATGTCGGGCGCGCCAGCACGTCTGCATCGACGTGCTCTGCATCCACACGCCACTGCGCGCTGAGCACCATCCCGTCGCGGTTCAGCTGCTCGTTGCGCTCAAGACACAGTACCGGTGCGCCGGAGCGCCAGGAGAGCAGCCTGCCCAGATGACCCTTGCCGGCGCACCAGTCCACCCAGCTCCGTGCAGGCGCGCGGAATCTGGAGTCGGCGATATCGGCAAACCGGCAGATTTGTTCCCACTTGCGCCCCGGCACGTGCGTGGACAACCCGTCCGGGACTGCCACAGGATCACGCGACCAGTCTGGCAGATCGGCAAGCTTGCGAGACGCAGCGGAAAGTTCGGCGAAGGGTGCTGGCAGCTTCAGCCGATGCGGGGAGCCGTGATCTGCTTCCGCCTGCTGCAGGGTGCGTGAGCGCAGCGCAGCAGCCAGCTCAGGCCACTGCCTTTCCCACGGCAGTTGCCGCAGAATGAAGGGACGCGCCCGCCACACCGCCTGATGGTGCGTCAGCCACTCATCAAGCTGAACGAAGCGCTCGGCATGATTCACCTTAGCGCCTGCGGCTGGCCTCAACCTGAAGCCAGCGTTCGACCTGCTTGAAAACCTGAGTGAACGCGAGGGTGATGACCAGATACATGGCGCCAGCTACCAGATAGAACAGCTCGTATTGATAGGTGCGGGAATTGATGGTCTGTACCGTGCCCATGATGTCCATGAGCGTGATCATGTACACCACCGCGCTGGCCTTGAGCATCAGAATCACCTCGTTGCCGTAGGCCGGCAGCGCAATACGCACCGCCCGCGGCAGGATGATGTACTGCAGGGCCTGACGCCGCGACATGCCGAGCGCTCGGGATGCTTCGACTTCGCCCGGGGGCACGGCCTGGATGGCGCCCCGCAGGATCTCGGCGATGTACGCAGCCGTATGCAGGGTCATGGTAATCAGCGCGCACCAGAACGGCTCACGCAGATAGGGCCAGAACATGCTCTCACGCACGGCAGAGAACTGTGATAACCCGTAGTACACCAGAAACAGCTGCAACAGCAGCGGAGTGCCTCGGAAAAAGAAGATATAGCTATAGGGTACGGCCTGGATGTACCAGTGCCGTGAGGCCCGTCCCAACCCCAGCGGGATGGCCAGGATCAGACCGAGTACCACCGAGATCCCCACCAGCTGTAGCGTCATCAGCGCGCCTTCGAGTAGCTGCGGCGACCAGCGCACGATCATCTCCCAGCGTTCGGCCCAGGTCATAGCTCGGTCCTCGCAAACCCGCGATTGGCTTTACGCTCGAACCAGTGCAGCGCAACCATGATGATCACCGTCAGACCCAGATAGATCAGCGCGGCGGTAAAGAAGAAGGTGAAGGGTTCACGGGTCGCCTGACCCGCAACTCGCGCCTGTCGCATCAGCTCGTTGAGGGTGATGAGCGACACCAGAGCGGTATCCTTCAACAGAATCAGATACAGATTACCCAACCCCGGGAGGGCCACACGCCACAACTGCGGCAGCGTTATGCGCCAGAAGATGCGGAAACCCGACAGCCCCAACGCCAGACCCGCCTCCTTCTGACCAAGGGCGATGGACAGCAGGGCGCCGCGGAACACCTCGGTGGCGTAGGCACCAAAGCACAGTCCCAGCGCAACGGTACCGGCGACGAAGGGGCTGAGAGAAAGATTGGGATTGCCGAAATGACTACCCAGCCAATTGAGGCTCGAGACGGTGCCGAAATAGGCCATCAGCACCCACAGCGTTTCAGGCACGCCGCGGACCACTGACGTGTAGAACCCGCCCGTTGCCCGAAGCACTCGGCTGCTGGAAATTTTCGCACTGGCGCCAAGCAGGCCCAGCACCAGACCCAGCGCCAGCGAGGCGAGGGACAAACGAATCGTCATCCAGGTCCCTTCGAGAAGGGCTGGACCAAAACCGTGCAAGTCGAACATGGGCGAGGCGTCGTTCCGGGCCCCGTAGGGCCCGGCCAGTCAGATCAGCGGATGCTGAAGGGGAAGTATTTGGCGTTGATCTCTTCGTAGGTGCCGTCTTCGATGATTTCGGCCAGGGCCTCGTTCAGGCGCTCGCGAAGGGGGTCGCCCTTGCGCACGGCGATGCCGATCTTGTCATTGTCGAAAACAGGCTCACCCTTGAACTCAAAGTCCGATCCGGATTCGCTCTGCAGCCACTCGTATTGCACGAAGTTGTCTGCCAGCACACCGTCGATGCGGCCGGAGTTCATGTCCAGATAGGCATTTTCCTGGGTGTCGTACAAACGCACGTCAACCACGTCACCGAGGTTGTCTTCCAGCCATTGGCCCGCGATGGTAGCGCGCTGCGCGCCAATGGTCTTGCCCTTCAGGCTCTCTTCGTCAACCTTGAAATCGGACTTCTTGGGAGCGACGAACTGCAGCTTGTTGGTGTAATAGGGATCGGTGAAATCGACCGCCTGCTTGCGCTCGTCGGTGATCGACATCGACGCAACTAGAAAGTCGAAGCGACGGGTGTTCAGAGCCGGAATGATGCCGTCCCAATCGGAGGTCACCACGGTGCACTTGACTTCCATCTTTTCGCACAGGGCGTTGGCGATATCGATGTCGAAACCGACCACCTCACCACTCTTGTCGATCAGGTTGAAGGGAGGGTACGCGCCTTCAGTACCGATGCGCAGCGTCTCTTCGGCCATCGCCGGAACCTGAAACAACATGGCTGCGGCGGCAGCCAGCAAAACCTTCTTGTAGCTCTTCATTGGTTACTGCTCCTTTAGCTATGGCTGGACATGAACTGCTTGCAGCGTTCCGACACCGGTCGGTCGAACACCTGCTCGGGACTACCAATTTCTTCCACCTGCCCCTTGTGAAGAAATACCACCTGGCTGGATACCTGCCGGGCGAAACGCATTTCGTGCGTTACCAGCAGCATAGTCCGTCCTTCTTCAGCCAGCGCGCGGATCACGTTGAGAACTTCCTGCACCATCTCCGGGTCGAGCGCGGAGGTCGGCTCGTCGAACAGGATCACCTGCGGCTGCATGGCCAGCGTTCGGGCGATCGCCGCGCGCTGCTGCTGCCCGCCGGAAAGTTGCGCAGGGAATGCATCACGCTTGTCTGCAATACCGACCTTTTCCAGAAATATTTCCGCAGCGGCGACCGCCTCCGCCTTGCTCTGGCCGAGCACCCGGCGCGGCGCTTCGATGATGTTGTCGAGAATGCTCATGTGTGGCCAGAGATTGAAGCTTTGGAACACAAAGCCGACACGTGCTCGCAGACGGTTGATCTGCTTGCTGTCGGCTGCCTGCAACTCGCCGCCCCTGCCCGGTTTGAGCTTCAGCTCCTCACCGGCGACCAGGATCTGACCCTGCTGAGGGTTTTCCAGAAGATTGATGCAACGCAGCAGCGTGCTCTTGCCGGACCCGGAGGAGCCCAGTATCGAAATGACGTCACCATCGCGGGCAACAAGATCAACGCCCTTGAGTACTTCAAGGTCGCCATAGCGTTTGTGCAGGTTGCGCACTTCCAGAGCTGGCGGGGTCACGTATCGGTTTCCATCAGGGCGTTTCGCCACTTAAATAAACGAGGCTGGGATGATACCCGGAAATGCCTGCAAATCCCTGTGTAATACATCCGTCATGCTGGCAAAACTAGCACAGCTGGTGGCCATGACCAAGAACCCTTGCCGGGTCATCTCCCGAATATGCATGCAAAAGTCTTTCCAGCCTAAACTCCCGGACCGGTTCTGGTCCCGACGCTTCTACCCCGCCGCTGGAGAGGCGAGCAAAGCGGCACCGCAATCGGAATACAAGATCCATCAACCACATACCTTCAGTGCCCGGTATAGCCCAAGCTGATCGGCCGCACGCTCAGAATCGGTGCAAGGATAGCCTTCAGGGAACGCAGCGGCGGCGTTGGAAGAGGAGGAAGACATAGCGCCAACCGGCATTTGATGCCGCCGGCTGGAGCGTCGATCACGCGCGCTTGATGAGCGAGACGATGGCGCCGAGCAGTTGGTCCAGCGAACCGCCCTTGGCGATGCTCATGTCCACCAATTCGCGCTCGGGCATATTCTCGGGAAACGCCGAGCTCATGAGCAGTATCGGAATTTCGGCAAGCCGCGCATCGCTGCGGACCCGGCGCACCAGTTCGGCGCCATCCATTTCCGGCATCACGTAATCGGAAATGATCAGACTGGGCGGCGCCTGTTCGAGCATGGCAAGCGCTTCACGACCGTTGTTGGCGGTCATTACTTCGTACCCCTCGCCCTGCAGAACCAGCTCCATCACTTTGCGCAAAGCTCGCTCATCCTCCACCAGAAGGATCAAGGGGCTCTGCGCATTCGCGTCAAGTTCAGGCATCTTGACCGTCCGCGGGTAGGCGACGATGCGCCCGTCCGAGCACCACTCCTTCGGTGTGCGTCAGCCTCTCACCAATCGACACGCCCTCCTGCCCGAGGCAGAGTTCATACAAATGAGGCGAAAAACCGCTCTCGCGCATTTTTATGATGCCGATGGTGCGATGCAGCGTCGATTCCAGTTCGGCATAGCGCAACAGGACGATATTCTCCGCTACCGCCGAGACGGACGCAGCCGTGATGGCACTACTTCCGCCGATGATCTCAGGGATGGCCGAAGTCAGCAGCGTGGTAACGCCGCGGGCACGCAGTGCGGAGGTCAGGGCAGTGAAAAACCGGCTCAACCGCTCCGGCGACACGGTTGACTGCCTGAAGCCGTCGAGACCGTCGAGAAACAGGCGCTGTACGCCGCGGCGGTCGACCGCAGCGAGAAGCAGTTCTGCCAGCTTGTCCATCAACGCCTCAGTGGGCGGATAGTGCATGAGCTCCACCACCCCGGAGTCCAGCAATGCCGGCAACCCCAGCCCGAGACTCTCGGCGCGACGCCGGAGGCGTCCTTCATCTTCGTAGAAACCGAAAATGAGACCAGGCTCGTCTGCCGTGCTCTGGCAGATGAAGCCGAGCCCGGTGGTCGTCTTGCCCACCCCGCTCGGCCCCAACACTATCGTGGTCGATGAATAGGGCAAACCGCCGTCGAGCAGCTCGTCAAGGCCACCGACGCCCGAGGGCACACGGACCTCGCGCATGGCAATCGCCGGCTCATGTCCATGAACCGCTTCGAGTCGCGGATACACGTGAAAGCCTTCGTTGCTGATTTCCGCGACGTGCCGACCGGATACGAAACCGCTTCCGCGAAACTTGCGCACCTTGAGGTAGCGGTAGCTGCGGCTACCCTCTTCCTCGCTGCCCAGTTCAATCCAGCCGTCGACCATGGTGAATTCGGGGCTGCCACCGCTGCGGTCACTGTTGGTCAACAGCAGCACGGTACAACCGCTCATGTCCGCGAAGGCGGCGACATCATTTATGAACTCGCGGAAGGTCCGTTCGGACTCGGTGGTTTCCTCCAGAGCGAACAGCCCGTCCAGCACGATAACCGAGGCCTTGCGATTCTTGGCATTGCGCATGAGAAAGCGCAGCACGCCTTCCAGACCCTGATTGCGCAGTGTATCGAAGGCGCTCTCGTAGACCACGGCCTCGGAGCGCTGGTGATCGGCCATGAATTCCATGTTGCGCAGATGGCGCAGCAGGCGATGATGCGTTTCCGCAAGCAGAGTCACATACAGCGAACGTTCACCTTGCGCGGCGCGGCTGTAACAGAACTGATTGGCCAGGATGGTCTTGCCTTCCCCGGGTCCACCTTGAATGATGTAGACCCCCCGCGGCAACAGTCCGCCGCAGAGCACGGTGTCCAGACCGGGGACGCCTGTTTTCAGGCGCACCGGATCGCCCTGGTCGGTATGTTCGTGAGTCACTGCGGTTCTCGCCTCGTCGAGCTGTGGCTGCATACTAGCACGCACGCAATGACTGAACACGGCACCAATGCTCGAATCCAAGCCTTGCTAAGCTGACGATATATCCACGCCCTGGCGGCGACGTCGAGGTGAGCAGCAGAGAGCTTGACGGCACGACCTTCCGGGTCACGCTACCGATCAATCCCCGACCGACCGGCTGAACCGGAAACAAAAAAGGCCCGCCTGACGGCGAGCCTTTGATGTATCGAATATGGTGCCCAGGGACGGAATCGAACCGCCGACACGAGGATTTTCAATCCTCTGCTCTACCGACTGAGCTACCTGGGCAACGGGGCGCCATTAAACGATTCTGGACTTTGACTGTCAAGCATCCGGGCCAAATATTTTCCATTTTTCAGCCGGTTACCAAGCGATCACTCGCTCGGCGGCACATAGCCTTCGGCCTGGGCGTATTCCTCGCCGGAGAGGAACTTGTCCATTTCCTGCTGAATGAACTTGCGATCTGCGGGATCCATCATGTTCAGGCGCCGCTCGTTGATAAGCATGGTCTGGTGGGCCTGCCATTCGTCCCAGGCCTTTTTCGAGACGTCGTTGTATATCGCCTGTCCCTTTGGCCCAGGGTACGGCGGACGATCGAGACCGGGCAGTTCCTGCTTATACTTGCGACACATCACCGTGCGGGACATGGGTTACCTCCGAATCTGAAACTGGCTGGATATGGCGTTGCGCGCGCTCCAGCAGCACCTTTACTGGCGCCGCGAGCCCGAGGCGCGTGGGTTGGCGCAGGTTATACCAGACCTGTCCGGTCTCGGCCACGGCATCGCCGGGCTCCACTCGCACCAGCAACGGGTGAATATCCAGGTGAAAGTGGCTGAAGGTGTGGCGCAGCGGGTCGAGTGGCTGGACGTCCCGCGCAGCCAGGCTGTTCCCGGCGAGCCATTCATCCAGGTCCGCGTCGGCATCGAGCTGCGGCGGACACCAGAGCCCGCCCCACAGCCCGCTATCGGGGCGGCGTTCCAACCATACGGCGCCCTGACCATCGACCACCAGTGGCATCAGACATGCTCGCACAGGCATGATTTTCCGCGGCCGCGCCTGCGGGTAGGCCGCAGGTGTACCCTGCAGCCGAGCCTGACAGGCCGCCTGCAGCGGGCACAACAGGCAGCTGGGCTTGCTGCGGGTACAAAGGGTAGCGCCGAGATCCATCATTGCCTGCGTGTAATCGGCCACCCGCGCTTGCGGGGTGTAAAGCTCGGCGAGTTCCCACAACCGCAGCTGTACCGACCGTTCGCCGGGCCAGCCGCTCACGGCCTTGAAGCGGGCAAGCACCCGCTTGACGTTACCGTCCAGGATCGGCGCACGCTGGCCCATGCTCAGGCTGGCGATCGCCCCTGCGGTGGACTCGCCGATGCCGGGCAACTCGGCAAGTTCGGCGGCGCTGCGAGGAAATTCACCGTCATGCTGATCGACCACCAGTTTCGCCGTCTTGTGCAGATTGCGAGCCCGACTGTAGTAGCCAAGCCCCGTCCACAGGTGCAATACCTCGTCCGCCGACGCCTCGGCCAGCGCCTCGACAGTCGGCAGTGCCTGCATGAAGCGCTGGTAATAAGGAATGACCGTGGCCACCTGGGTCTGCTGCAGCATGATCTCGGACACCCAGACGCGGTAGGGCGTCATGTTCTCCTGCCAGGGCAGGTCCTTGCGACCATGACGATCGAACCAGTCCAGCACTGCGCTGGAAAAGTCGCCCGGGCTCACCTGCCAAGCAACCCGCGGATGGCATCGCGAATTTCCGGTGCCTGATCGCCGAGCTTTTCTTCCACCCGCTCCTCGACCTTGCGCCGCGCCTCGTTGCCGAGCAGCCGACCGGCGATCTTCGCCACTTCGTCGGTATCCACGCCGCAGCTCTTCGCGGCATTGTGCAGGAAGCCCTGGCAGCGCACCGGCCACTGGATGTCTCGATAGCGTTCATTGACCTGGCAGGCAGGGTCCGGCATCTCGCTCTTGTCGCCCTCGATCAGCAGCCCGAGTCGGAAGTCCATGCGTTGCACCGGCAGCTCGAGCCTGCCGCGGCCGCTGGCCTGAATTCCGGGTACCGCAACGATCAGATCATTGGTGGTCACGGTGCCGTCGTTGATCCTGAAGCTGCCGCGCAGACGATCGAACGGAGTGTTCTCTTCACCGCGGGGCTGGCTCAGTGACTTACGGTTGGCCAGCGCGATGGCCTGACACGCCTGCTGTTCGAGATTCACGCCCAGCAGAGCGCCGTCGCTGACATCGAAGCGGGCACTGCCGCCAAGGGTGTTCATCCAGCGCGCCATGCTGTTGCCCCGCGCGGTGACGTCGACATCCATATCAAGCGCGCCACGAAACTGCAGTGGCACTTCGTAGGCTTCCTGGATCGCCTGCGAGTCCATGTCGCGAAGCTGCTTGGTGACCTGTACGCGCACCGGCGTGGCGCGCGTGTCAATCTCTCCGCTGGCCGTGAAGCGGCCACCGAAAACACCGCCCTCCAGCTGGCGCAAGCGCACCCGGCCATCGGCCGCCTGCACGCTGGCGATGAAGGACTCGAAGGTCTGCCCGGTTACAATGAGCTGCTGCACGGTCAGCTTGCCGTCCGCGTCGAGCGTGGCGAGCGTATCCAGCGGAAGGAGCGGCTCATCACTCCATTCCAGAGGCGGGGCCGACGAGCGAGTGCCGCCCTCACCACGTCCGGGAGCCGGCGCAGGCGTGACCGGCTCGGCGCCCTCGACCGGCTCTTCGGCGGCGAGGAAGCGGTCCAGATCAAGCCGCTCTCCCGACAGGTCGAAGCGCACGGCCTGCTTTTCGAAGTCCGCCAGACCCGCGCGACCTGCCAGCGTCGCATCGTCAATCGTCAGCTGCAGGTCTTCCAGCATCAGACTGTTCGCTGAACCATCGAGCCGGGCAGTCATCGCCACCTTTTCCAGCGCACGCGGGTCAGAAGTGCTGGAGACATCCTGCCCGATCGAAGCGAGCAATTCCCGGGCATTGAATTCGGCGACATTCAGCGACCCGGCAAGACGCAGGTCCCCGTCCAGATCGGTGGCCGACAACTGACCGGTGGCTCGCAAGTCCGCCAGCGACAGGCGTATCTCCTCCAAGGCGGCCGTCTGTGCGGCCTGATCGAGCTGACCGTTGCCCTGCAGGCGCAACGACACGGCGCGCCCATCGAACGGATCACCGCTGGCATCGAGATTCAGGTCAATGGCGTCGAGCTGATACCGCTGCTTCTCCAGATCGAACAGAGCGATGGCGTCCAGATCGACGCGTATACGCATAAGGGGCTGGTCCAGTACCACCAGTCCCAGCAACTCGACCTCGACAGGGCGGCCCTCGATGAGCGCGCCGGTGCTCAGATTCAGATCTTCGAGCGTGATGGTGCGTCCAGACTGGCGATCCACATAGCTCACTGCTGCGTTGGTCACCCGGATGCTTTCAACGGCCAGGTCAAACTCCTGATCAGGCTGTTCGGTGCGCGGCTGGTCTCCCGACGGCAGCGGCTCCTCGATCGGCTCCTGAGGACCGATGGTCTCCCAGTTGCCGTTGCCCTCGGCATCCCGCACCAAGCTGAGTGTCACGCTGTCGAGAATCACATCGCTCATGCGCAGCTGGCGGCGCAGCAACGGCAGAACCTCGACACCGAGCCCCATCGACCCAACCTCGGCCAGCGGCTGATCGGGCTGCTGTAACGGCGCGACGGTGACATTTTCCAGCTCGATACCCAGCCAGGGAAACAGCGACCAGCCTATATCGCCGCCGAGCGTCAGCTCGACATTGGCCTTGTCGCGCGCAGCCTGCTGAATCTGCTCTTTATAGTCATTCGGATCGAACAACCGGGTGACGACGAACAATCCGATGACGACCAGTACCAACAGAGTCAGCAGAACCAGACCGATGATCTTGGCGGCTTTCATGAGCGCTCCTATTCTTTGCAGCCAGTACGGGCGTCCGCCCGAATCCACTTACCTTAGAGATTGTCCAGCCGGTTGGCTACCTCGTCGGCAATCGCCAGGCTGGCGGTCAGACCGGGCGATTCGATGCCGTACAGACTGATCAGTCCGGGTAACCCGTGTTCGGCCGGCCCCTCGATGAGGAAATCCATCGCCGGCTGCCCCGGACCGCTCAGCTTGGCGCGAATGCCTGCATAGCCCGGTACCAGTCGCAGCGGATCGCAGGCCGGCCAGTACCGCTGCACCGCCGAGGCGAAGCGTTCGGCCATGCCCAGATCGACCTGATAGTCGAGATCGCTCTGATAGCAGACATCCGGGCCGAAACGCAGCTGCCCGCCCAGATCGAGGGTCGCGTGCACACCCAACCCGGAAGTGTTGGCTTCCGGCATGGGGTAGACAAGATGGGAGAATGGGGAGCGCCCGCTGTAGGAGAAATAACTGCCCTTGCAGTAGTGCATCTGCGGGATTCGTACCGCCGGATATCCTTCGATCCGAGAGGCCAGCGTAGTGGCGAACAACCCACCGGCGTTGAGTAACGCACGGGTGTGGAGCGCAAATGTCTCCCTGCCGCTGCTGCCGTGCACGCGGTAACCGCCAGCGATCGGCTCAATGCGCTCCACGCGAACCCGACACACCACCTGTCCGCCGCGCTCCTGCAATGCCGCTTCATAGGACTGCATCAGCGCATGACTGTCGATGATCCCGGTTATCGGCGACAACAATCCGGCTACCGCACGAACTTGCGGCTCCAGGGCGTGCACCTGTGCGGCGTCCAGCCAGTCGAGCCGGACCTCGTTGGCCAGCGCGTTGTCATGCAACGCCTGAAGCGCCGGAAGCTCGTTCTCCTCGACCGCAACCAGTACCTTGCCGATGCGACGGTGCGGCACCTGCCGCGCTTCGCACCAACGGTACAGCTGGTCCCGTCCGCGCCGGCAGAGCTCGGCCTTGAGCGAACCCGGCGCGTAATAGATCCCGGCGTGTATCACCTCGCTGTTGCGACTCGATGCATGCTGACCAGGCCAGTCCTCCTGCTCCAGCACCATGACCTCCCGCCCGTCGGCCGCCAGCCGCTGCGCGCAGGCCAGCCCGACTACCCCGGCCCCTACCACCAACACGTCACAATCCATCATCACTTCCCTGCCAATCGCGCTCATCAACAATCCCAATCATCCAATGTAGCCCACGGGTGCACGCAGCCCGTATAATGCTCGCCCTTGATTGCCAACACTCTTGGAGAACTGCCATGGCGGAGCGCAAGGCAAGCGTCGAGCGCAACACGCTGGAAACCCAGGTCAAGGTCGACATCAACCTTGACGGTACCGGCCAGGCCGACTTCGACATCGGCGTCCCGTTTCTCGAGCACATGCTGGACCAGATTGCCCGTCACGGGCTGATCGACATGAACATCCGTTGCCGTGGCGACCTGCACATCGATGACCACCATACGGTGGAGGACGTCGGCATCACGCTCGGCCAGGCCTTTGCGAAGGCTATCGGCGACAAGAAGGGCACCCGCCGCTACGGCCACGCCTATGTGCCGCTGGACGAAGCGCTGTCTCGCGTGGTGATCGACTTCTCCGGTCGCCCGGGCCTGCACATGCATGTCGACTTCACCCGCGCCTCCGTCGGTGGCTTCGACGTCGATTTGTTCATGGAGTTCTTCCAGGGCTTCGTCAACCATGCACAGGTTACGCTGCACATCGACAATCTGCGTGGCGTGAACACCCACCACCAGATCGAAACCGTGTTCAAGGCATTCGGCCGGGCACTGCGCATGGCCGTGGAGCTGGACCCGCGGATGACCGGCATGATGCCTTCGACGAAAGGTTCTCTGTAACGCATGGCTAGCAATGTTGCGGTAATCGACTACGGCATGGGCAATCTGCACTCCGTCGCCAAGGCGCTGGAGCATGTTGGCGCACAGGCCGTTGCGGTCACCAGCGATCCCGAGGTCATTCTCGCGGCCGAGCGGGTTATCCTGCCTGGAGTGGGCGCCATACGCGACT
Organism: Halopseudomonas nanhaiensis; assembly: GCF_020025155.1. Classification (NCBI taxonomy): domain Bacteria; kingdom Pseudomonadati; phylum Pseudomonadota; class Gammaproteobacteria; order Pseudomonadales; family Pseudomonadaceae; genus Pseudomonas; species Pseudomonas nanhaiensis. The sequence continues at coordinate 242,989 of NZ_CP073751.1, read as the reverse complement.
GCGTCAGCGAACTGCGCAAGCTGGGCCTGGATCGCGTGGTCCAGCAGATCGCCGGCGAGAAGCCGCTGCTCGGTATCTGCGTCGGCATGCAGATGCTGCTGGAAAGCAGTGAAGAGAATGGCGGCGTCGATGCGCTGGGCCTGTTCCCCGGCGACGTGCGGTACTTCGGCGATGACCTGCGTGACGGTGACGAGCGCCTGAAGGTGCCGCACATGGGCTGGGACCAGGTCAAACAGACCATCGACCATCCGCTCTGGCACCGCATCGACCAGGACGCGCGCTTCTACTTCGTGCACAGTTATTACGCTGCTGCCAGCAAGCACAGCCACCTGGCCGGCCTGTGTCATTACGGCGTCGATTTCGCTGCGGCGCTGGCCGATGATTTTGTCTTCGCGACCCAGTTCCATCCCGAGAAAAGCCACACCAATGGCCTGCAACTGCTGCAGAACTTTCTGGCCTGGGATGGACGCTGGTAACACTCGAGCTCCAAGCTCCAAGCCGCAAGCTGCAAGCCCACCGCTTGAAGCTTTCAGCTAAAAGCTTGAAGCTCTTTTTCCCAAGGAAAAAGTGATGCTCATTATTCCAGCTATCGATCTCAAGGACGGCGCCTGTGTACGCTTGCGTCAGGGCTTGATGGACGATGCGACCGTATTTTCCGACGACCCGGTGGCCATGGCAGCGAAGTGGGTAGAGGCCGGCTGCCGCAGGCTGCATCTGGTCGATCTCAACGGTGCCTTCGAAGGTCAGCCGGTCAATGGCGAGGTGGTCACTGCGATTGCCCGCGCCTATCCGGAGCTGCCGATCCAGATCGGTGGCGGTATTCGCTCGCTGGAGACCATCGAGCACTACGTCCGTGCCGGAGTGAGCTACGTGATCATCGGCACCAAGGCGGTCAAGCAGCCCGAATTCGTCGGCGAGGCCTGCCGCGCGTTCCCCGGCAAGGTCATCGTCGGCCTGGACGCCAAGGACGGCTTCGTTGCCACCGATGGCTGGGCCGAGGTCAGCAGCGTCCAGGTGATCGATCTGGCCAGACGTTTCGAAGCCGACGGCGTCTCGGCGATCGTCTACACCGATATAGCCAAGGACGGGATGATGCAGGGGTGCAATGTCGAAGCCACTGCTGCACTGGCCAACGCCACGTCGATCCCGGTCATCGCCTCCGGCGGCATTCATAATCTGGGCGACATCCAGGCTCTGCTCGACGCACGTGCACCGGGCATCGTCGGAGCCATTACCGGCCGCGCAATTTACGAAGGCACGCTCGACGTGGCCGAGGCGCAGGCGCACTGCGACCAAGCAGCAGCGGCAAGCAACAAGCTGTAAGCGGCAAGCTGTCCGTGCAGGTTTCTGGTTTTTACTTGCAGCTTGAAGCTTGACGCTTGCAGCTGCTTTCGGAGAAAGCCCCATGCCTCTGGCAAAACGAATCATCCCCTGCCTCGACGTGGACAATGGCCGCGTGGTGAAGGGCGTCAAGTTCGAGAACATCCGCGATGCCGGGGACCCGGTGGAAATCGCTCGCCGCTACAACGAGCAGGGCGCGGACGAGATCACTTTTCTCGACATCACCGCGAGCCACCAGGAGCGTGACACCACGCTGCATACCGTCGAGCGCATGGCCAGCGAGGTATTCATTCCGCTGACCGTCGGCGGCGGCGTACGCACCGTCAGCGATATCCGCAACCTGCTCAATGCTGGCGCCGACAAGGTGTCGATCAATACCGCCGCGGTGTTCAATCCCGAGTTCGTCGGCGAGGCTGCGGACCGGTTCGGCTCGCAGTGCATCGTCGTGGCGATCGATGCCAAGCGCGTCTCCGCTCCGGGCGAACCGGGCCGCTGGGAAATCTTCACCCACGGCGGGCGCAAGCCGACCGGACTGGACGCCGTGCAGTGGGCGCGCAAGATGCAGATGCTCGGCGCTGGCGAGATCCTGCTGACCAGCATGGATCAGGATGGGGTCAAGAGCGGTTACGATCTCGGCGTGACCCGCGCCATCAGCGATGCCCTGCACATCCCGGTGATCGCCTCCGGGGGCGTCGGCAACCTGCAGCATCTGGCCGATGGCGTGATCGAAGGCGGCGCCGACGCCGTGCTCGCCGCCAGCATCTTTCATTTCGGTGAATTTACCGTTGGCGAAGCCAAGATCTATATGGCCGAGCGCGGCATCGAGATGCGTCTCTAGCCTACCGCCGGTTGTCCGCGTGCGGTAACGCAGGCGGGCGCCCCAGCAGGCTTTCCAGCGGCACCAACTGTACGCCGTCTCGCTGCGGGACCTGGGCAATCCTCGACTCCAGAAACATCAGCGTCTCCGGATAGGGATGCGCAATGATCACCGCATAGCCCTGTTGCCGAGCCTTCTCGAGCGCAACCTGCAGTGCCGCCTCCATGGCCTGCGGGGTACGTACGTTGTCCAGAAAGACGTCCCGCGACAGATTTGGCAGTCCGCGAGCCTGTGCTGCGAACGCGGCCTGGGTGGCTGCCTGGGTTCGACTGTCGACGAAAAACAGGCCTCGCTCGGCCAGCTCCTGCATCACCCAGTCCATCTGCGGCCGCAAGGTGGTGAGCAGACTGCCCATGTGATTATTGACGCCGCGGACGGCAGGGAGGTTATCGAGCGCCGCGTCCAGGGTCTGCCGGAATTCCGTTGGCGACATGGCTGCATGCAGCCCGCCCGGGCCGGGCGACGATCCTGCCAGATTTTCCATCGGCAGATGCAGCATGACAGTATGGCCGGCTTCGGCGGCCTCGGTTGCCAGCCGCTGGCCCGACGGCGTGAACGGCAGGATGGCAAGCGCAAGGGGGAACGGCAGAGTGATCAGACGGTGGCCGACGGCATAGCCATGGCCTACGTCGTCGATGATGATCGCCAGTGCTGGTGGACCGGCAACCGGAGACGCCTGTGCGGCGACGGCCGGCGCCTCGGGAGGCACCGTTACAGCAGACTCGCGTCTCCATCCGGCATGCTCGATGACCATCCACTCGCTGCGCACGCGATCGCGCTCAGGCTCCGCAGCCTCGCGCCTTGATGACGGCGCAGCTTCGGGGCTGTCGCGCTCGTGCTGCGAAGGCGCCTGCGACGTATCGCATCCTGCCAGCCACAGCGCCAGCAGCAGGAGCCCACAGCGCCTCATTGCTTGCGTGAAATGTTCAGACCCTTGAGCAGATTGAGCGCCTGGTTGAGCTGATAATCGCTGTCGTTTTCGCTGCGTTCGGTCATCGGCGTACGAACGGTCGGCCGTTCTTCACCGTTGGCGTTGTTCAGATGGCGCGCCAGATCCGCTTCGCGGTAGGCCGCCGTCTGCTCGGGATCTACAGTCACCTTGGCTCGCTCGACACGAATATCCGGAACGATGCCCTGGGCCTGAATCGACCGGCCATTGGGTGTGTAATACAGGGCGGTGGTGAGCTTGAGCGCACGATCATTGTTGAGCGGCAGCACGGTCTGCACCGAACCCTTGCCGAAGCTGTCAGTGCCCATCACTATCGCGCGGCCATGGTCCTGCAACGCGCCGGCGACGATCTCCGAGGCCGAGGCAGAGCCGCCGTTGATCAGCACGACCAGCGGAACGTCACCCGCCGGCGCATTACTCGTCGCGTTGAAGCGCATTTCGGAATTCGGCAGGCGACCCCGCGTATAGACGATCAATCCTTCGGTGATGAAGGCATCGGTCACCTCCACTGCAGCCTGAAGAACGCCGCCCGGATTGTTGCGCAGGTCGAGCACTATGCCCTTGAGCGTTTCTTCGCTGGCGAGCCGCTGCAGCGTGCGGCGAACCTCGTCGCCGGTATTGGTCTGGAACTGGGTGATGCGCAAGTACGCATAGCCAGGTTCCAGCGCCTCGGTGCGCACGCTCTTGACCTTGACGATGGCCCGTTCGAGCTCAACCTCGAACGGGCCGCCGTCGCCACGCACGATGGTCAACGTAACGCTCGAGCCCGCCGGGCCGCGCATCTTCTCCACCGCTTCGACCAGGCTCATGCCCTTCACCGGCTGATCGTCGATCATCATGATCAGGTCGCCCGGCTCGATCCCGGCCCGCGCCGCCGGCGTATCGTCGATCGGGGCGATAACCCGCAATCCGCCCTCATCCTGTCCTATTTCGATGCCCAGACCGCCGAACTGCCCGCTGGTACTGTCCTGCAGGCCCTTGAAATCTTCCGGGTCGAGATAGTCCGAATGCGGGTCAAGCCCTTCCAGCATGCCGCGGATGGCATTGTCCAGCAGCGTCGCGTCATCCACTGGTTCGACATAGGCCGAGCGGATGCGCTCCATGACTTCGGCAAAGGTGCGCAGCTCGTCCAGCGGGAGCGGCGCCGGCGCCGCCTGTTCCGGAGCCGCCTGCACAGCTGCGGACTCCTGCGCACCGACGGGAACAGAGACCAGCGCCAGGCTCAGGCACGAAGCCAACAGGGTACGAGCTGCTGTCATCTAACTCTCCAACTGGACTTGATCGACAAACCACGCGGTTCGCCGCTGCGTTTATCCGGACAGCATACACCAGGCAAGCGGGTCTAGTGCGCGGCCCTGGTGGCGTATCGAGAAATACAGCGTAGGGCTGCCGAGACCCCCGCTACTACCGACTGTAGCGATGGTTTCGCCGGGCTTGACCCAGGTCCCGACCTCCTGAAGCAGGCTTTGATTGTGCCCGTACAGACTCAGGTAGCCATTGCCATGATCGAGAATCATCAGTAGCCCCGAACCGCGAAGCCATTCGGCAAACACCACGCGCCCGCCATGCACCGCATGCACCGGGGCTCCTTCGCTGGCAGCAATCAGAAGGCCATCCCACTTCAGCCGCGAGTCGTCCCCGCGCTGGCTACCGAATCGCGCCTTGATGCTGCCCTGTGTCGGCAGCGGCAGTTTGCCCTTGGCTTGAGTGAACGGCTGGTTGCCGGCGGGCGTGGGAATGCTGGTCACCGCCTGATCAAGCGACTCGATCAGCTTGCTCAGCTCGGCGCGCTCGGACTCACGCTGCTTCAGCCGCTGCCCTTCACTGCGGCTGCGCTTGTCGAGCGAAGCGAGCAGCTCGCCACGCCTGACCCGCTCCGATTCCAGACTCTGACGCCGCTCGGCGAGCTCCTCGCGATTTTTCTGCAGAAGCGTCTGTTCCGCCACGATCGCGGTGCTGGCCTGATGGATCTGCTCGATCGTCTGCTGGTACTGCTCGATCTCTTCGAGGCGTGCGGCGTTGACATATCGGTAGTACTGCATCATCCGCGCCACGCGGGCCGGGTCATCCTGATTGAGCATGACCTTGAGATAATCCTGGCTTCCAGCCATGTAGGCTGCCCGCACCTGCCGGGCAATCTGCGATTGCTGGGCCTCCAATGCGGCATGCAAGCGCTCGGCCTGTTCGGTGAGGTCGTCCAGGCGGGTCTCACCTTCCTGGATCTGCTGCTCGATCTCGCGCGTTTCCTTGCGCAACGTGCCGATCTCGGTTTCGCTTTCCTTGAGTTCGGACTCCAGACCGGACATCTCCTGCTTGAGATTGCCCAGCATTTTCTTCAACCGATTGATTTCGGCCTCGGTCTGCTTGAGCTCGGCCTGGGCTTCGCGCTTGTCATCAGCCTGGACCGGCACGCCGGCGAACGCGGACAGCACACCGGCAAGCGCGACGGCACGCCATGCAGACCTGCCGCGCGACAACACTCTGCTACGGCTCATTGGCGCTCCGCGTCAGGCAATCCGGGTAACGATGGAGCGGCCAGTCATTTCGCTCGGCTGCTCGAGCCCGAGCAATGTCAGCATGGTCGGCGCTACATCCGAAAGAATGCCGCCGTCACGCAGCTCGACCTGGCGCGGCCCCATGTAAACAAAGGGCACCGGCTCGCAGGTATGCGCCGTGTGGGCCTGCCCGGTAGAGTCATCAGACATCTGCTCGACGTTGCCATGATCTGCAGTGATCAACGCTTCGCCTCCTACCTTCTGCAAGGCAGCCTGAATACGGCTGATGCACTTGTCCAGGCACTCGACTGCAGCGACCGCAGCCTCGAAAACACCGGTGTGACCAACCATGTCGCCATTGGCGTAGTTGACGATGATGACATCGTAACGCTGCTCTTCGATCGCTTCGACGATGCGGTCGGTGACCTCGGGCGCGCTCATTTCGGGCTGCAGGTCATAGGTGGCGACCTTGGGCGAAGGAATCAGGATTCGCTCCTCGCCTTCGAAGGGCTCTTCCCTGCCGCCGGAGAAAAAGAACGTAACGTGTGCGTACTTCTCGGTCTCGGCGATGCGCAGCTGGGTCTTGCCCTGCTTGGCAAGGTATTCGCCCAGTACATTGTCCAGCGAAGAGGGCGGGAAGGCACAGGGCGCGGGGATGTCTGCTGCATACTGCGTGAGCATGACGTAGCCGGCCATCAGCAGTGAACGCTGCCGCTCGAACCCGGAGAAGTCCGGGTCGACGAAGGCGCGACTGAGCTCGCGAGCCCGATCAGCGCGAAAATTCATGAAGACCACGGCGTCGCCGTCCTCGACACGAGCCGGCTCGCCGATCACCGTGGCCTTGACGAATTCGTCGCTTTCGCCGCGTTCGTAGGCGGCCGCAAGACCGTCGACCGCGGTGGCAGAGGTGTATTCGGCCTGGCCTTCGGTGATCAGGTTGTAGGCCGCTTCAACGCGCTCCCAGCGGTTGTCTCGGTCCATGGCGTAGTAGCGACCAATCAGGCTGGCGGTGCGACCCTGGCCCAGGCGCTGGTAAGCCTTTTCCAGCATCTGCAGGGACGGCTCGGCACTCTTGGGCGGCGTATCACGGCCATCGAGAAACGCGTGCACCAGAATGCGCTGAGCGCCGCGGCGGGCGGCAAGTTCGACCATGGCGACAATCTGCGATTCGTGACTATGGACACCGCCCTGCGAGACCAGGCCCATCACATGCACGGCCTTGCCGTCAGCTACCGCCTTGTCGACGGCTTCGCACAGCGTCGGATTGTCGAAGAAGTCGCCATCGGCGATCGACTTGGTCACCCGGGTGAAATCCTGGTACACCACGCGCCCGGCGCCGAGATTCATGTGCCCGACCTCGGAATTGCCCATCTGCCCGTCGGGCAAGCCGACGTCCATTCCGGATCCCGAGACCAGCGTGTGCGGCGCAGTGGCCAACAACTGATCCCAGACTGGTGTATTGGCAGCCATGATGGCGTTAGAGTCGGGGGAATCGCTGTGTCCGAAGCCATCGAGAATCATCAGGACCAGGGGTTTTGGGGCAACTGTCATACTGAATGGGCTCGCAGGTTGGGTTCTCGGAAGCACACTTGCCGACAGGCCGTGCGGCGGTCAGGCGTGGTGCAATCAGTTTACTTGCCAAGTGCCGGCATGTCATGCGCACGGGTGGTTCTGCCGCTAGGGGGTGCTGTGTATACTGGCGGACTTTATCGATCCGGGACCGCCCCATGCAGTTTCTTCAACACCTCATCGAATTCATCGGCAACCACTATGTGTTGACCACCGCTTTCCTGGTTGTACTCACTCTGCTGATCGTCACCGAAGGCCGCAAGGCGGGCAAGGCGATCACCACGCAGCAGGCCACGGCGCTCATCAACAAGGAAAATGCGCAGGTGGTGGACATACGTACCAAGAAGGAGTTCGCTGCCGGGCATATCGTCGACTCGCTCAACATTCCCAATGACAGCATACAGACGCGTCTGGTAGAACTGGACAAACACAAAGACAGACCCATCATCCTGGTTTGCGCCAACGGCCAGCATGCCGGCTCAGTCGCCAAGCAACTCAAGGCAGCGGGCCATCAGCATGTTCACAGACTGGCTGGAGGGATCGGCGGTTGGCGAGCCGACAATCTACCCCTGGTGAAATGACTATGTCCGACGTCACTATCTATAGCAGCGATTTCTGCCCGTTCTGCATTCGAGCCAAGCACCTGCTCGACGCGAAGAAGGTCGGATATCGGGAAATCCGCGTGGATGGCAAGCCGGATCTGCGAGCCGAAATGACCCGGCTTGCCGGCGGCCGTACTTCGGTGCCACAGATATGGATCAACGATCACCACGTCGGCGGCTGTGATCAGCTCATGGCGCTAGAGCGCGCCGGCAAACTGGATGCAATGCTGGCCAGCTGAGCATCCCTCTTTCAAGACTCAATCGATACACGCATAAGGACCGCACATGGCCGACGAAAATCAGAACAATCAAGCCGCCAATGGCGCTGACCAGGGCAATCAGGTGCAGTTCAGCCTGCAGCGCATCTACGTGAAGGACCTTTCCTTCGAATCACCGAAGTCTCCGTCGGTCTTTCAGAGCCAGTGGAACCCGCAGGTCAACCTTGATCTGAACACACGCCACAGCCAGCTACAGGAAGGCATTCACGAGGTGGTCCTGAGCCTGTCCGCCACCGTCACCAACGGCAACGATGAAGTGACCTTCATCGCCGAAGTGCAGCAGGCCGGCATCTTCGCCATCAACGGTCTGGATGAAGCAGCGATGCGTCACACGCTGGGCGCGTTCTGCCCGAACATCCTGTTTCCGTATGCGCGCGAAACCATCGACAACCTGGTACTGCGCGGCAGCTTCCCTCCCCTGATGCTGTCTCCGGTCAACTTCGACGCGCTCTACGCCCAGGCCGAGCAGCGTCGCGCCCAGGAAGGTGAACAGACCGCCTGATTCCGCTTCGCCGGCTGGCCATTCCGGCTAGCCGGTTCTGCGTCTTGTCTCCGTCATGCTGCTGCTCTATGGTAGGCCTCCTGTAACGATCCTGACGGAAACAAGCATGACCCTGCCCGCATCCCGCCTGCTCTACCTGCTCGCTTTCATTGTTTGTGTCGTGCTGCTGCTGATTGCGCTGTACATGGAGCATTACATGGGCCTGCTGCCCTGCCCGCTGTGCATCATCCAGCGTATTGCCTTTGTCCTGATCGGTCTGACCTGCCTCACTGCGGTGCTTCACAACCCGGCGCCCAGGCAAGGCAAGGCCCGAGCCGGCGCCGCACGGGTCTACGGCGGCGTCACCACCCTGTTCGCCGTACTGGGCGGCGCCATCGCCGGCCGCCAGGTCTGGCTGCAGTACCAGCCTGCCGATCAGTTGCCCTCCTGCCTGCCCAGCCTCGACTACATGATGGATGTACTCCCGCTGCAGGATATAGTCAGCCTGTTGTTCAGCGGCACCGCCGACTGCGCGGCGGTGAGCTGGACCTTTCTGGGGCTGAGCATTGCCGAATGCACACTGATTGCCTTCATCGGATTCACTCTGTTCGGACTGGTACAGATTTTTCGCTCGCATGATTGAACTTTTCGGGGAAGTTATGCGGTATTGATGCTGTCGTATTGACTGGCCTATGCTGTTGCGACGATAACGATCATCAAGGTTTACCGGCAGAACGGGCCGGCCGCTCATAGACGAGGTGGAAGATGCTGGAGAGCTGCACAACAGCCCAGGAACGCTGGGGCGGTGTCAATCAACTGATCGATCGCTGGCTGTCCGAGCGCAAGCAATTGATCAGCGAGTATGTCGCTCTCCGCGACCGGACTCCGCCGGACGAAAGCCCCGATCAGGCGCTGGAATCCTTTTGCGATGTGCTGGTGGACTATGTGTCTGCCGGGCATTTCGAAATTTACGAGCAGTTGATCCGTGAAGCGGAAGACTTCCAGAATGAACGCGGTCTGGAGCTGGTTCGTCAGGTGTATCCGCGCATCGAGACCATCACTCAGGCTGCGGTGGCCTTCAATGACCGCTATGCCAATACCGCCAGTGGCGTGGACGAGCCCGATATGCAGGCCCGCCTGCAGATGCTCGGCGCGATGTTGCATGAGCGCTTCGAACTGGAAGACTGCCTCATCGAAGTACTGCACAACTCGCACCGGGCTGCATTGGCAGCCAGCTGACAATCATGGAGTCGCACGTGGCTGAAACAAGCGAAGCGAAGAAGACCGGGAAGGTCACCACCCCCCTGCATCTGCTGCAAACCCTTACACGTTCGCTCAAGGATCACCTTGGCGAAGCCTGCCAGCAGGCCGAGCAGGACGCGCACAAGGCGCTGGAGAAGATCAATCGTCAGCATGCCAAGCTTGACGCCAAGCTGGTTGAAGCGCGTGAAAAGCTCAATGCCCGCCAGACCGGGGCAGACAGCAAGTCGGTGTCCAAGGCGCAAGGCAAGGTCGACGAGCTGGAGCAGGCACTGTCCGAGCTCGGACAGGCACGCCAGTCGGCCGAAGGCTATATCAAGCAGCTCAAGGGCGATATTCGTCAGACGCTGCGCCTGGCCAAAGGCTTCGACCGGATCGAGGATCAGGTCAGCCAGGCCATCGACAAACGCGACAACCCTCAGGCTGCGGTAGAGGAAGACAAGCCACGGCGGGCCCCGCGTCGCAGCCGCGGCCGCAAGAACCCGCCCAAGCAGGCCGACACGAGCGCCTAATCGGCCGGCGCGTCGGTTACGGCGCGCCATCCTACCGCAAGCCCGATCAGCGCTTCGCGGGTTTCCTGCAACATCTCTGGATCGACACCTGCGGCTACGCAATAGGCTTCGATGGACCGGCGAGTCGCCGCCTCGATCAGCCCCGGATCACGCACCGCATGAGCTGACAGAGGTGGTTCGATCCATTCGAGCGCCAACCATTCCGCGCTCAACTCGCACTGTTTGACTTGCCGGTAGAAAGCCTCCGCCTGGGCGATGGGCCTGATCGCGCGCCGCGCACGTCGCAACGGCTCGATGACCTCCTCTCGCCACTTGCCATGTCCCGCCAGGACCTGACGCCAGCCACCGACATCAAGGGAGCGCCCGGTCGCACCCAACCAACAGGCGCCCAGCAGACAGAGAACGTCCAGTCCCAGGCGATCCTGGCAATCGAGCAGCAGCGCTTGCGCCCCCGGCGCGCCGTAAACGGTGCCGGCGAATCTCTTCAGCCTGACATCTGTCATACCGGTTCCTTCATACTCGCGGATGATCGCCGCTGATATACTCCGCAGCCATGATCAAAATCGAATCGCTTACCCTGCAGCGTGGTCCGCTGCGCCTGCTGGACAATGCCAGCCTGACCATCCACCCCGGCCAGAAGATAGGGTTGCTCGGCACCAATGGAGCCGGCAAATCCAGCCTTTTTGCGCTGTTGCGCGGCCAGCTGGCACCCGATGCGGGCAGCTGCTATCTGCCTGTCGACTGGCGGCTGTCGCACATGCGCCAGGAGATCGAGGACCTCGAACGCATTGCCGTCGATTACGTGCTCGACGGTGACCAGCGCCTGCGCGACATTCAGCAACGCCTGGCCGATGCTGAAGCCCGGAATGATGCGGAACAACTCGGCACAGTCTACGCCGAACTCGAGTCACACGACGGATTTACCGCCGACAGTCGAGCGCGTACGCTGCTCGCCGGCCTCGGCTTCGCTCGGGACCAGGCAGAAGCTCGGGTGGGCGACTTCTCCGGCGGCTGGCGGATGCGCCTGAACCTGGCGCAAGCCTTGATGTGCCCCTCCGACCTGCTGCTCCTGGACGAGCCCACCAACCACCTGGACCTGGATGCGATTCTCTGGCTGGAAGACTGGCTGCGCAGCTACCCCGGCACGTTGTTGCTGATTTCCCACGACCGTGATTTTCTCGATGCCGTGGTCGAGAGCATCGTACATGTCGATCAGCAGCAACTGGTGATGTATCGCGGCGGCTATTCGCAGTTCGAACGAACGCGTGCAGAACGTCTCGCACAACAGCAGGCAGCCTTCGAGAAGCAACAGGCGCAGCGCGAGCACATGCAGCGGTACATCGCCCGCTTCCGTGCCCAGGCCACCAAGGCACGCCAGGCGCAAAGCCGGTTGAAGGCGCTCGAACGCATGGAGCTGCTCAGCCAGGCCCATATCGACTCGCCCTTCTCCTTCCGTTTCCGCGAAGCCGACAAGCAGTCCAGCCCGCTGATCGATCTGCACAAGGGCAATCTCGGCTACGGCAGCGAGCCGGTGCTTGAGCAGATCAAGCTGCAACTTGCGCCGGGGGCGCGGATCGGCGTACTGGGACCAAACGGCGCCGGCAAGTCGACCCTGATCAAGACGCTGGCCGGCAGCCTGCCGCTTATTGCCGGGGAGCTGAAGACCGGCGAGCATCTAGCGATAGGCTACTTCGCTCAACATCAGCTCGACAGCCTCGATCCGGCGGCGAGCCCGCTGCTGCACCTCGCGCGCCTGGCGCCGCAGGAGCGGGAGCAGACGCTGCGCAATTTCATAGGCGGATTCGATTTCCATGGCGATCGCGCCGAGGAGCCGGTGCGGAATTTCTCCGGAGGCGAGAAGGCGCGCCTCGCCCTTGCACTGATTGCCTGGCAAAAGCCCAATCTGTTGCTGCTGGACGAGCCGACCAACCATCTGGACATGGAGATGCGTCACGCACTGACGCTGGCGCTGCAGGAGTTCGACGGTGCAATGCTGCTGGTGTCGCACGACCGTGCACTGATTCGCGACACCACCGACGAGCTCTGGCTGGTGGCGGACGGTCGCCTGCAGGTCTATGAAGACGATCTCGATACCTATACCCGCTGGCTTGCACGCTTTCGTCAGCAGCAGGAGCAGGCTCGTGTCGATGCGCCTGCCGAACAGCCCAAGGTGGACGCCAAGGCGCAGCGGCGTCTGGCTGCCGAGCAGAGACAGCGGTTGGCGCCCATGAAGAAAGCGATCGACAAGCTGGAACAGGCCATGGCGCGCGTGAACACCGAACTGCAGGAAATCGAGTCTGCGTTGAGCGACACGAGCCTGTATCAGCCCGACAGCAAGGATAGACTGAAGGACCTGCTGGCCCGGCAAACCGCCTGCAAGCAGAATCTGGACGCGCTGGAGGAGCAGTGGATGGACGCCAGCGAGGAACTGGAGGCGCTGCAGGCCAGCGCCGACGCATGACGGAGACCTTACCCATGCAGGTGCGCCAATGACGCTGTGGATTGACGCCGACGCCTGCCCGCGTCCGGTTCGAGACGTGGTGGTGCGCGCCGCACGGCGGCGCCAGATCGAGCTGATTCTGGTCGCCAACAGCGCCCAGCAACTGCCCCCAGGCCCGGGTGTACGTCAGGTGGTCGTACCCAGCGGCGCGGATGTGGCGGACCAGTACATCATCGATAACGCCCAGCCAGGGGATCTGGTCGTTACGGCAGATATACCCCTGGCGGCGGGGTTGGTGGAGCGGCAGATCGTCGCCATCAATCCGCGCGGTGTGATCTATGACGCCTCGAACGTGGGCGAACGGCTGGCCGTGCGCAATCTCATGGATGAACTGCGCGGAGCGGGCCTGGCCGGACGCGGCGGCCCGGCACCCTACAGCGATCGCGACAAGCAGGCCTTCGCCAATTCCCTTGATCGTCTACTGGCGCGACTCTGATCAGCGAACGATGAAGCGGCTCACCTGCTGGTCGAGTTCGCTGCGCAGGCTATCGAGACGGTCTGCCAGAGACGCCAGCTCCACTGCCTGATCGGCGTTGGTACTGGCAACTTCCCGCACGCCATGCACATGTTGCGCGAGATCGTCGCCCACTGCAGCCTGTTCCTGGGTCGCGGTGGCGATCAGCTCGTTGAGCTGTGATATCTGCGTGATCTCGCCGACCATTCCCTGCAGCATCTGAGCGCTGGAATCTGCCGAATCCAGACAGCGCTCGACCGAAGCACGGCTGCGAACCATCGCCTGGGTGGCAGCGCCGGAAGCTTCCTGCAGACGGGTAATGAAGTCCTGAATCTCTGCAGTGGACTTGGAGGTCCGCTGGGACAGATTGCGCACTTCGTCGGCAACGACGGCGAAGCCGCGCCCCTGCTCACCCGCACGGGCAGCCTCGATCGCTGCATTCAGCGCCAGCAGGTTGGTCTGCTCGGCCACGCCGCGGATGGCATCGACCACCTGATGAATATCCGCAGCGATCCGCGCGGTGCCTTCCACCGCCTCACCGGTAACGGCGATATCCTGATGCAAGGAGGCAACTTCCTGCTTGATGCGCTGCATTGCCTGATTGCCACGGGCCGCGTGCTGGTCGGCATTGCGAGCCGCACCGGCAGCTTCTTCGGCATTGCGGGCTACGGCAGAGGTGGCTGCGCTGAGCTCGCCAATGGCCTGCACCATGTAGTTCGCTTCGCCAGCCTGCCGGTCTGCGCCCTGACGAACCTGGACCGATTTACCGGTGACATCCGAGCTGAGCTCGCCAAGCTGACGCAGCCCACCCTGCACACCCCCAACGACATCGCCGAGCTGACCAACAAAGCTGTTGAACGCATCCATCGCCGGCGACTTGATCGAGACGCGATAGCTGAGATCGATGCCTCCACGCCCTTCGGTGATGTGCGCAGTCGCTTCGCTCAGCGCCAGTCCTTCCTGTGCATCCTGCATGCTCTGGCGAGCCAGGTAGACCAGTACCACCGCTTCGACGACCACATAGCCAGCGTGAACCCAGACCAACCCCCAGGTGGCTTCCGCGGCCAGCCACACGCCACTGGCGGTGCTCTGCAGATAGAAGAACGCCAGATGGTGCACGGCGATCACGCCCGCTCCGACCACAATCGGCAGCCAGTCCCGGTAGTAGATGAGGAAGGCCAGCAAGACGAAAATGGAAAAATGCATTTCCACCGCGCCCTGGCTCTGGTTGATATGCAGTGCAGACATGACCATCAGCGCCACCGCCACCATGCAGCGAAATAGCCGCTGCCCGCGAATAAGCCCGTGGAGGGCATGCATGACCGCGACGGTCCCGCCACCGACCAGAAGGGCCTGCATCCAGGTGTCGTGCCACGCTGCGAGCGCAAAGGAGTACAGCAGCGTGATCCACAGCACACCGAGCATGGTGCGATCGGCTTTCAGATACAGCCCTTCCAGCCCGAGGGCAGGAGACCTACTACCAGTATTCATGGTGCGTTCCAGTTAACGGAGCTCACACAGGCAGGACACCGTGTCCTGCGAGGTAATGTTGACCGATCGGCCCGACAGCAATGTCCGTATCACTGGCTCTACAAAACTGCTCTGGCTGTTGCAGTGCACGCCGTCGCTGTAGGGGCCGACGTAAGCCAGCCTGCCCGTTGCATCCCAGATTGCGATCGACGGAGTACCAGGCCAATCGGCCCACGCTTCTGGTATCGGCCAGTAGGGCAAATTCTTGAACGGACTGCCTCCTTTTTCTTCATTTTCTGCTCCGGCGACGGCAAATTGCACGCCCAGGGCAGTGAAGCGCTCGGTCATCTCCGCGATGTATTGCTCATGCCCCGCATTGCATGGACATCCGGGCTGCCAGACATGAACCACCTGAACCTGGCCGACGGCGAACGGCGGTGCAACAGCGACGCCGTTGAAAAAGGCCGGGCGGTCGAACGGCCGGACATAGCGCCCCTCGTACCACCAGAACGCCCAGACGAGCCCGGCCAGCCACACCACCAGAAGAAGTGCCGTCAGACCTGCCCGCCAGATAGTGCCGCTAGTGGTTTTCAATCCTGGTCCTGAAGCGTGACGGCTGCGTGCGCACACTCTAGAAGTGCCGAGGCCGCGCGCCCAATAGAAAAACAGCATTGCCGTTCATCGGCCAGCCTATCAACTGCTAACTCGACCACATTTCCACCGGGAACCGCATTTGCATTCGACGGTCTGCTGATATGGTTGCCCATCTGAGCGGAATTCCTATTCTAGATAACAGCGGTATCCGGCACGTTCCGAGCCGAACAAGGATGATATTTCCCCATGCCTGGAGAACTTGACATCGCCACCCTCGGAGTAGCCCTGTCGCTGGTTACTCTGAGCATGACGCTATTGCTGTGCGTGGCCGCCTGGCATGCCGGGATCGAGAAGGGGCTGCGCCATTGGGCGCTGGGCAACTTCGCGATCATGCTTGGCCTTGTCCTGAACGTCTACCAGGAGCACATCCACCACGGCCTGTCCGTCGTTCTCGCCTATACGCTGATGACCCTCGGTATCGGCGTCACCTGGCTTGGGATCCGCGCGTTCAAGGGCCAGACGCAGCCCCAGACCGGCCCTCTGCTCGCCGCCCTGACCGTGATGCTGCTGATGTGGGTGTTCCGCTTTCAGGTCGACGATATGCCGGCGCGTATCGTAATTTCCTCGGTCATTCTCTCGGGGATGAGCCTACTCTGCGCCCGCGAGCTCCTGATCCCCGCTGAACAGCCGATGCGCACCGCCTACTGGTTTACCGGCTTCACCGCCCTGTTCTGCGCCATCGGGCTGGCCTTCCGGGCAGCCCTGAGCTTCACGCTTCTGCCTTTATCGCAGGAAACCAACCTGGTGCCGATGCAGAGCGTGACGCTGCTAGGGGCGATGGTAGCGCAGATCGGCCTGGCCTGCGGCTTCCTCCTCATGACCCATTACCGCACCACCATCGCCCTGCATCGCCTGTCCGAACGCGATGCCCTGACCAATACGTTGAACCGTCGCAGCCTGCAGCAGCAAGCCGCGGCCGTACTCGAACTGGCACGGCAGCAGGAGTACCCGGCCACACTGATCATGCTCGACGCGGACCATTTCAAGCGGATCAACGACCAGTTCGGCCACCAGACCGGTGATGCGGTGCTGTGTCATCTGGTAAGCCGTGTACGCCAGCATCTACGCAACGATGACCTGCTCGGGCGCTTTGGTGGCGAAGAATTCGTACTCCTGCTTCCGGGCCTCGATACGGAAAGTGCAGTGCAGGTGGCCGAACGCATCCGGCAGGCACTGTGCGCTCAGCCGTGGCAGAACGAGAACCTGCCAGTGGCGTTGAGCGTCAGCATGGGCGTGGCCTGCAGCGATCAGCACGGCTACGACTTCGATTCCCTGGTCGGCGTTGCGGATGCAGCGCTCTACCGAGCCAAGGCGCTGGGCCGCAATCGCGTCGAGCTGGCCAGCGTGCCGGATCAGGAACTGCAGGACCAGATGGCATTACGCTTACTGTCGCAATTCCGTCATAATCTGGACGTATAACGTCAATCAGATAGGTGTCGTTCCGGCACCACGGGAGTTCCAGTGAGCTTTGATCCTGCAAATCGCCAGTTTCCGCTGAGCCGCCTGCGGCGGTTGCGGCGTGACGATTTTTCCCGCCGCCTGGTCCGCGAGACGCGCCTGACCGCCGACGATCTGATCTATCCCGTATTCGTTCTCGAAGGTGAAAACCAGCGCGAAGCGGTAGCGTCGATGCCTGGCGTCGAACGGCTGTCGATCGACCTGCTGCTCGAGGAAGCCGCCGAGCTGGTAGAGCTGGGCATTCCTGCCGTAGCACTGTTCCCGGTTACCCCCCTTGCATGCAAATCGCTGGATGCTGCCGAAGCCTACAACCCCGACGGCCTGGCCCAGCGTGCGACGCGCGCTCTGAAGCAGGCGTTTCCGCAGCTCGGTGTCATCACCGACGTGGCGCTCGACCCGTTCACCACGCACGGACAGGACGGCATCATCGACGAGGCCGGCTATGTGCTGAACGACGTCACCGTCGAGGCACTGGTGCGCCAGACGCTCTCGCATGCCGAAGCAGGCGCGGACATTGTCGCCCCGTCCGACATGATGGACGGGCGCGTCGGCGCCATGCGCCGTGCGCTCGAAGAGGCAGGACACATCAATACGCGGATCCTCGCCTACTCTGCCAAGTACGCCAGCGCCTATTACGGCCCGTTCCGCGACGCCGTCGGTTCGGCAGGTAATCTGGGCAAGGGTAACAAGGCCACCTATCAGATGGACCCGGCAAACTCCGACGAGGCCCTGCATGAAGTGGCGCAGGATCTGGCCGAAGGTGCCGACATGATCATGGTCAAGCCGGGCATGCCGTATCTGGACATCGTCCACCGCGTGAAGGAGACGTTCAAGGTCCCGACCTTCGTTTACCAGGTGAGCGGCGAATACGCCATGCACCAGGCAGCCATTGCCAACGGTTGGCTGAGCGATGCGGTCATCCTCGAGTCGCTGACGGCCATCAAGCGCGCCGGCGCGGATGCGATCCTTACCTACTTTGCCAAGACCGCTGCGCGCCAGCTGCGGCAATCGAACTGATCAAGAGGAATTCATGCAGGAACTCAAGAGCGTGGGTGACATGAGCGAAGTCAAGGATCCGGCACAGTCATTACCGGTGGTGCGCAGCGCACCGGCGCTGACCGCGCCGTCCGAGCCCGCCACACCCTCCGCCGACATCAATGCGCCGGAGCTGTACATCCATCGTGAACTGTCGCAGCTGCAGTTCAACATCCGCGTATTGGAGCAGGCGCTTGACGAATCCTATCCGATTCTGGAGCGATTGAAATTCCTGCTGATTTTCTCCAGCAACCTGGACGAGTTTTTCGAGATCCGCGTCGCCGGGCTGAAAAAGCAGATCACCTTCGCCCGTGAGCAGACCGGGCCGGATGGCCTGCAGCCGCAGCAGGTGCTGAGCAAGATCAGTGAGCTGGCGCACCAGCAGGTTGGTCGTCAGTACGCCATCCTGAACGATGTGTTGCTGCCGCAACTGGCCGAGAAGGGCATCCGCTTCGTGCGCCGGTATCAGTGGACGCACAAGCAGACGCTGTGGGTGCGCCGGTATTTCCGTCAGGAAGTCGCGCCGGTCATCAGCCCCATCGGGCTGGACCCGACCCACCCGTTTCCGCTGCTGGTGAACAAGAGCCTGAACTTCATCGTCCAGCTGGAAGGGACTGATGCCTTCGGCCGCGATTCGGGTTTGGCAATCATTCCGGCGCCGCGCTCGCTGCCGCGCCTGATCAAGCTGCCCGATGAACTGTGCGAGGACGGTGGCGACGCTTTCGTGTTCCTCTCGTCAATGATTCATGCCCATGCCGACGAGCTGTTTCCCGGCATGAAGGTGCTTGGCTGCTACCAGTTCCGCCTGACGCGAAATGCCGACCTGATCGTCGATCCCGATGAGGTGGACGATCTGGCCCGCGCACTGCGCGGCGAGCTGCTGTCCCGGCGTTACGGCGACGCGGTGCGTCTGGAAGTGGCGGATAATTGCCCGAAGCCGTTGACCGACTTCCTGCTCAAGCAGTTCGGCCTCAGCGAGGCGGAGCTGTACGAGGTCAACGGCCCGGTCAACCTCACGCGCCTGTTCGCCATCACCACGCTGGAGAATCATCCCGAGCTGCAGTTCCCGCCCTTCAGTCCGGGAATTCCCAAGCTCCTGTCGAGCGCGGACAACCTGTTTCAGGCGATCAGCAAACAGGACATTCTGCTGCTGCATCCCTACGAATCCTTCAGCCCGGTTGTCGACCTGCTGCGCCAGGCTGCGCAGGACGCAAACGTTCTGGCTATCAAGCAGACGCTGTACCGGACCGGAGCCAACTCGGAAATCGTCAACGCGCTGGTGGACGCGGCGCGTAACGGCAAGGAGGTGACGGTAGTCATCGAGCTGCGCGCCCGTTTTGACGAGGAGTCGAACCTGCAGCTGGCCAGCAGGCTCCAGCAGGCAGGCGCGGTGGTCATCTATGGCGTGGTGGGCTTCAAGACGCACGCCAAGATGATGCTGATCCTGCGCCGCGAGGACAAGGTTCTACGACGCTATGCGCATATGGGTACCGGCAACTACCACGCCGGCAACGCACGGCTGTACACCGACTACAGCGTGCTGACGTCCGACCTGGCGCTGACCGAAGACGTGCACAAGCTGTTCAATCAACTGATCGGAATGGGCAAGACCCTGCGCATGAAAAAGCTGCTGCAGGCTCCCTTTACGCTGAAGAAGCGACTGCTCGAACTGATCAACCGCGAAGCGCTGGCAGCGCAGGCCGGCAAACCCGCGCAGATCATCGCCAAGGTCAATGCACTGACCGATGCGAAGATCATCAAGGCCCTGTACAAGGCTTCGCAGGCCGGCGTGAAGATCGATCTGATCGTGCGCGGCATGTGCTGCCTGCGGCCCGGCATTCCGGGCGTATCGCACAACATCAACGTGCGCTCGATCGTCGGGCGTTTTCTTGAGCACAGCCGGGTTTACTACTTCCTCAACGAGGGGCAGGAGCAGGTCTGGCTGTCCAGCGCCGACATGATGGAGCGCAACCTCGAGAAACGCGTCGAGACCTGCTTCCCCCTGGAAGGGAAGAAGCTGATCACCCGTGCCAAGCAGGAGCTGCAGGTGTTCCTCACCGACAACACCCAGAGCTGGATTCTGCAGCCCGATGGCAGCTATGTGCGCAGCAATCCCTCCGGCAACCAGCTTGCGCGCAGTGCTCAAAGCGCGCTGCTGGACAAGCTGGGCAACTCGCCTCAGCGCACCGTCAGCGTATAACCGATCTTATCCCAGGACTGGGCTTCCTGCTGGAAATCCGCCTGGGTTAGCGGATTGTTGTCCAGCCAGCCTTCGGGAAACACCACGCTCAAGGCGTTCCCGGAGGTTTCCACGGCGAGGGCCGGCATTTCCTGATACCCCCGGATATGGTGATACAGAATCGCCAGACGCAGCAGCATGCTCAAGCGCAGCAGTGGTTGCGCCTCCTCGCCGAACTCGCTCAGCCGGTCGTCATTCGGCAGGTTGCGCCGGTGGCCGCGAATCAGCAGCGAAATTGATTGCTGCTCGTGCCGCGAGAACCCCGGCAGATCCGAATGCTCGATGAGATAGGCGCCGTGCTTGTGATACTGGTGGTGAGCAATGTCCATGCCCACCTCATGTACCCGGGCAGCCCAGCGCAACAGATCGGCGTACTTGCGATCGGTAAGACCCCAGGCATCGGAGACCTTGTTCAACAGACTGATCGCCTTGGCTTCAACCCGGGCGGCCTGATCGATGTCGACGTGATAGCGCTCTATCAGGGCGCTCAGCGTCCGCTCGCGGACGTCTTCGTGCTGATGCCGTCCGAGCAGGTCGTACAGCACGCCCTCGCGC
This sequence comes from Halopseudomonas nanhaiensis, assembly GCF_020025155.1. Taxonomy (NCBI): domain Bacteria; kingdom Pseudomonadati; phylum Pseudomonadota; class Gammaproteobacteria; order Pseudomonadales; family Pseudomonadaceae; genus Pseudomonas; species Pseudomonas nanhaiensis. The sequence continues at coordinate 222,260 of NZ_CP073751.1, read as the reverse complement.
AGCGCGCCTTCGGAATGGTGCATGACCTCCACGCCGAGCGCTTCGAACACCGCCTCCAGAATGGCGAGCCCGGCTGGCAGGATCGGCCGTCGATCGGCCTTCAGGCCGGGCAGATCGAGCTTGTCGATCTGCCCGGCCTTGATGACCCGGCGCTTGAGCCACTGCAGACCCTCACGGGTAACCTCGCCCTGACCCATTCCCGCCGCCTGCAGGCATTGACCGATAGCCCGGATGGTCCCGGACGCGCCAACCGCCTCCTGCCAGTCCAGGCGCTGAATGGCCTGCTCGATTTGCATCAGCTCCAGCCGGGCCGCGGTATAGGCTTCTGCATAGCGTGATGGACTGATGCGACCATCGGAGAAATACCGCCGACTGAACGACACGCAACCGATCGACAGGCTCTCGCGGAGAATGGACTCGAAGCGTTGACCGACGATGAATTCGGTACTGCCACCGCCGATGTCCACCACCAGACGCTTGCCTGCATCATCGGCAAGTGTGTGGGCGACGCCCAGATAGATGAGCCGCGCTTCCTCCCGGCCGGAGACCACATCTACCGGATGGCCGACGATCTGCCGGACCTGGCGGATGAACTGGGTTCGGTTGCGCGCTTCGCGCAGGGCATTGGTGCCCACTACCCGCACTGCTCCGGCAGGCAGGCCATTGATCAGCTGGGCGAAGCGACGCAGACAATCGAGCCCGCGCTGCATGGCCTCCTCGCTCAGGTCGCCATCGTCGTTCAGACCGGCGGCAAGCTGGACCTTTTCGCCGAGCCGCTCGAGAATTCTGATCTCGCCATGGTCGACGCGCGCCAGAACCATATGGAAGCTGTTCGAGCCCAGGTCTATCGCTGCTACCAGCGGAAAGTCCGGCTGTTCTGTCTGCACCATGCGCTCCCGTGAATAACCTGCCCGGATTCTAGCACCGCACCGAAGACTTTTCTGCGCAAAGACGAGCGCCCTAGGTCGCCTTTCGCTGATCGTCGGGGTGGTGCTATGATGACTCTCATTCTGCCCCTTACGATCCTTGGAGAGACTGATGAGTGATTTGATCGTGCATGTCACCGACGGCAGCTTCGACAGCGAAGTACTCAAGGCCGACGGCCCTGTTCTGGTGGACTACTGGGCTGAGTGGTGCGGCCCGTGCAAGATGATTGCACCGGTGCTGGACGAGATTGCCAAGGACTACAACGGCAAGCTGAAGATCTGCAAACTGAACATCGACGAGAATGCCGATACGCCGCCAAAATACGGCGTGCGCGGCATCCCCACCCTGATGCTGTTCAAGGACGGCAACGTCGAAGCGACCAAGGTCGGCGCCCTGTCCAAGTCGCAACTGACAGCCTTCCTCGACAGCAACATCTGAGGCTTGGTTCCGCCCCCTCGGTTTTTTCTGCAGGGGGCGAATTTTCTGGGCTTTTCCGCTAGACGCATGCCCGGAGCAGTGCTAGATTTGCTTTCCAATCCCTGCCACACCCCGTGGCAATGGCTTCCCTACTTCAGCCAAACCCATCGCCCCATTCCCAATGGCGGCCTGTTACTAACCGTCCTGCCGAAAAGACGCCTGAACCATCTAACTCTATGAACCTGACCGAACTCAAGCAAAAACCCATTACCGAACTGTTGGAAATCGCCGATCAGATGGGCCTGGAGAACATGGGCCGATCGCGTAAGCAGGATGTGATTTTCGCCATCCTCAAGAAACACGCCAAAGGCGGCGAGGACATCCACGGCGATGGCGTCCTGGAAATTCTTCAGGATGGTTTTGGTTTTCTCCGCTCGGCTGATTCGTCCTACCTCGCCGGCCCCGATGACATCTACGTGTCGCCCAGTCAGATCCGCCGCTTCAACCTGCGTACGGGCGATACCATCTCCGGCAAGATTCGACCCCCGAAGGATGGCGAACGCTACTTTGCGCTGCTGAAGGTCGACTCGATCAACTTCGACCGTCCGGAAAACACCAAGAACAAGATCCTGTTCGAGAACCTCACGCCGCTGTTCCCGGATGATCGTCTGGTCATGGAAGCCGGCAACGGCGCTACCGAGGATCTGATGGCGCGGATCATCGATCTGTGCGCGCCAATCGGCAAGGGCCAGCGCGGCCTGCTCGTGGCACCGCCGAAGGCCGGCAAGACGCTTATGCTGCAGAACATCGCATCGAACATCGCGCGTAACAATCCCGAGTGTCATCTGATCGTTCTGCTGATCGACGAGCGTCCGGAAGAAGTGACCGAAATGCAGCGCACCGTGCGCGGCGAAGTGGTTGCCTCAACCTTCGACGAGCCGCCGAGCCGCCACGTTCAGGTTGCCGAGATGGTCATCGAGAAGGCCAAGCGCCTGGTCGAGCACAAGAAGGACGTGATCATTCTTCTCGACTCCATCACCCGCCTGGCGCGCGCCTACAACACGGTTATCCCGAGTTCCGGCAAGGTACTGACCGGCGGTGTCGACGCGCACGCGCTGGAAAAGCCCAAGCGCTTCTTTGGTGCGGCTCGGAACATCGAGGAAGGCGGCAGCCTGACCATCATCGCCACCGCGCTGGTCGATACCGGTTCGAAGATGGACGAGGTGATCTACGAGGAATTCAAGGGCACCGGCAACATGGAGATCCACCTGGATCGCAAGATCGCCGAGAAGCGTACGTTCCCGGCAATCAACATCAACCGCTCCGGTACCCGCCGCGAAGAATTGCTGACCAGCGAAGACGAGCTTCAGCGCATGTGGATTCTGCGCAAGATCCTCCATTCCATGGACGAAATTGCCGCCATCGAATTCCTGCTCGACCGTCTGAAGGACACCAAGACCAACGACGAATTCTTCCAGTCGATGAAGCGCAGCAAAAACTAAGCTGCAAGCGTCAAGCTTTGAGCTGCAAGCGGTCCTGCACTGTTTGCAGCCTGTTTCATGTTACAACGGCCAACACGCCGCCTTGCCGGCATACTGTGCTTCTGACCAGACACCCAGGCTGCCGCATTCCTCGTACTGCTCGCAGCTTGCCGCTAGAGGCTTGAAGCTGCGATGCAATACTCCGATCTACGCGATTTCATCAAGGCCCTGGAAAGCAGAGGCGAGCTGAAGCGCATCCACACGCCAGTGTCGCCGGTGCTGGAAATGACCGAGATCTGCGACCGGACATTACGCAAGGGCGGCCCCGCTCTGCTGTTCGAAAAACCTACCGGTTTCGATATGCCTGTTCTCGGCAACCTGTTCGGTACGCCCGAGCGCGTTGCCTTCGGCATGGGCGCCGACGATGTCAGCGAGCTGCGCGAGATCGGCAAGCTGCTCGCATTCCTGAAGGAACCCGACCCGCCCAAGGGGCTGAAGGATGCCTGGTCCAAGCTGCCGATCTTCAAGAAGGTCATCTCCATGGCGCCCAAGGTGGTGCGTGACGCGCCGTGCCAGGCGACGGTCTTCGAAGGTGACGACGTCGACCTCGGGCGCATTCCGGTGCAGACCTGCTGGCCTGGTGATGCCGGCCCGCTGATCACCTGGGGACTGGTGATCACCAAAGGGCCGAACAAGGATCGGCAGAATCTGGGCATCTACCGCCAGCAGGTCATCGGTCGCAACAAGGTGATCATGCGCTGGCTCAGCCACCGCGGTGGCGCACTGGACTTCAAGGAATGGTGCGATAAGCATCCGGGAGAGCCGTTTCCGGTTGCCGTCGCCCTGGGCGCCGATCCGGCGACCATCCTCGGCGCGGTCACGCCGGTGCCCGATTCGCTATCCGAATATGCCTTCGCCGGGCTGCTGCGCGGGCAGCGCACCGAGCTGGTGAAATGTCGCGGTTCCGACCTGCAGGTTCCGGCCAGCGCCGAGATCGTGCTAGAGGGCGTGATTCATCCCGGCGAAATGGCCGAAGAGGGGCCCTTCGGCGACCATACCGGCTATTACAACGAGGTCGACCGCTTCCCGGTGTTCACCATCGAGCGGATTACCCAGCGCGAGAAGCCGATTTACCACAGCACCTATACCGGACGCCCACCGGACGAGCCGGCCATCCTCGGCGTGGCGCTCAACGAAGTCTTCGTGCCGATTCTGCAGAAGCAGTTTCCCGAGATCACCGACTTCTATCTGCCACCGGAAGGCTGCTCGTATCGCATGGCGGTCGTGTCCATGAAGAAACAGTACCCCGGCCACGCGAAACGCGTGATGCTCGGCGTCTGGTCCTTCCTGCGCCAGTTCATGTACACCAAATTCGTCATCGTCACCGATGACGATGTCAACGTGCGCGACTGGAACGATGTCATCTGGGCGATCACCACGCGCATGGATCCCAGTCGGGACACGGTGATGATCGACAACACCCCGATCGATTACCTGGATTTCGCCTCGCCTGTGTCCGGCCTGGGTAGCAAGATGGGTCTGGATGCGACCAACAAGTGGCCGGGTGAGACGACCCGTGAGTGGGGCGTGGCAATCAAACAGGATGCGGCGGTACAGCAGCGCGTCGACGCCATCTGGAACGAGCTGGGAATAGAATGACCAGAGTCACACTGCAACCGTCCGGACACGAGATCAAGCTGCTGCCGGGTGAGACGATTCTCGCGGCCGCTCAGCGCCTGGGCTTTGACGTGCCGCAGAGCTGTCGCAACGGCAATTGCCACGTATGTGCGGCGAACCTTGTCAGCGGCAGGGCGCGCCAGGGCGACACTGTGGTCGAGACGGGCGAACTGTATACCTGCATTACCAGACCGCTGGATGACTGCACGCTGCATTGGGAAAACGTACTGGCGCCGAACGAGCTCCCGCTGCGTAGCCTGGCCTGCCAGGTCGTCGACTGCATCGATCTGGGTGCTGACGTATGGCAGGTCAAGTTGCGCACGCCAGCCGGCAAGCCGCTGCGGCATCACGCCGGCCAGTACCTGCTTCTGGAACGCGATGACGGGGAGTCGTCTGCGTTTTCGATTGCATCGGCGCCCAATGATGACCGCGAGCTCGAACTGCAGATTCTGGCCCGCGAGCAATCGGCCATTGCCCTGGTCGAGCATCTGCGCCGTAACCGCATCGCGCGGGTCAAGATCCCCCTGGGGGACTGCCATGTAGCGCAGCTGCCTCAGCGCTCTCTGATCCTCATAGCGGCCGGAACAGGGCTTGCGCAGATGCAAAGCATCATCGAGAACTGCCTGGCACGCGGCTTTGATCGGGCGATCCATTTGTACTGGGGGGTGCGCGAGGCGGCCGATTTCTATCAGGCACCTTTCTGGGAGAGCTGGGCGACTCGACCGAATCTATACCTGCATCAGGTGGTCAGCGACGACGCCGCATGGCCCGGACGTCAGGGATTGCTGCCACAGGCAGTCAGCGCTGACCTGAGCAGTCTTGGCGATTATGAGGTGTTCGTCAGCGGGTCACCGCCTATGGTCTATGCAACGCTGGATTCACTGGTCGCAGCGGGCATGCCCGAGCAGAACATGCACGCCGATGTATTCGCATACGCGCCCCGGGAGGCGCTGGGCGAGTGACCGTCTGAACCGCTGCGGCCTCACAGAGGCCGCCGTCAACGCCTGTCGGGCATGGGTAACGCCGGCAGGTCATGCACCATCAGAGCAATCCCCTGCCGCAGCATCTGCTCGGCGGCTTCATGCTCACCCATGTGTTCCAGCAGGCGCACCAGCTCTGCGCAGGTCTGAATGTCACGCTTGCTGGCGAAGCTCGCCTCGAAATAATCCCGCGCCTTGCCCCATAGACCGTTGCGCAGACTCAACCGCCCCAGGGCCAGCAACAGCGTGGCGTCATGGGGATGCTCTTCGAGCCACTTTTCGGCGGCGTTGAGCTGACGAGCAGGATCCTTGCCCTGTACCAGACCGTAATGGTGCACCAGCCGGTCGTTGAACTGCTGCTTCAGCGCCAGCCGCAGCGTCTGCTCGGCAGGTTCCTCGGCACCGATACTCCTGAGCTGCAGGCAGTATGCTTCGATCAGTGAAGGGTCCTGGCGCATGGGCTTGGGCACCTGATTCCATACGCCGTCGATGGGATCGGGCTGCGGCGGGTCGAACTGCTTGGCACGCTGGCCGGCCTGTGACAGCAGCGCCAGGTAAACCTGATGCTCAAGCACCTGCTGTTCAGCCTGGCTCAGAACATTGTGCCGGCGCAGCTCCGGCAGCAGCTGCTGCAGCCGCGGCCAGTCCTCCAGCCGAACATACAGCTGACTCATCAGCTTCAATGCGTACAGGTGCTTGGGGTGATCCTTGCGTAGTCGGGTGAGCGTCGCCAGCGCCTGCTCATGCTGTCCGCGGGCAATCTGCAACTGCGCCTGGGTGACTGCAATCGCCACGTCGGCCTTCGGCGTGTTGTCGTACGCTTCGCGCAGCAGCCCGTCGGACTCGGCGTAGTCTTCCAGCTCGTGCGCGGCTCGCGCCGCAGCCAGGTAATTGATCAACGGCTGCTCGGCATGCGGAGCGGATCGCTTGAGCAGACGCAGTGCCTGACTCCAATGGCCTTCGGCAAACTCCAGAAGACCGCGCGTCGCGGCTGTGTTGGCCCGGCGCCCGCGGTTGTGCCGGGACCAGGGATTGATGCGTCGGCCGGAGGCTCGCAGAAGACGGGTCAGGGCCCGCAGCAGGGTGAACAGCAACCAGAGGCCGATCAGTACGGCAAGGCCGACCCAGATGCTGGTTTCGACCGACATGTTGCGCCAGGCGATCAGCAGGTAACCGGGATCTTCCGCTATCGCCATCCCCAACAGGGCGGACAGCAGCAGGACGACAAGGATGGCGATGTAGCTTTTATTCATCCTCCGTCTCCTGCTCGGCTTCGCCGGAATCCTGCCCTCTGCTGCGCATGTAGTCGGCCAGTGCGCGCTGTACCGGCGAAAGATCCGGCGGCGTCAGGCTGACCGGACGCTCGGCGAGCTCTGACAACTGGTCCCGCATCGCGCTGACCTGCTGGCTTTGCTCTTCGAAAAACTGCTCAAGGACCTCACCAGCGCGCTCGAGGCTGCTGCGGTATACCGCCTGCTCTCCACGCAGCGCTGCCCATTGCGCCTGCTCCAGGGTGAGCTGCAGGGTTCGGTGGATACGCTGCATTTCGGCTTCATCGAGCAGTGGGGTGATGACCTTGCCGCGCTGGAAGTCCACTCTCACGTAACGCTCGAGCCTCATCAACATCCGCTCTGCCCAGGTACGTCGGGCCAGACGGTCTTCGTACTCTTCCTCGGCGCTTACCTCATCCGGATCAAACTCGGGGACCGGCAGGGCGACGAGCTTGTCGACCTGATTGTGCAGGGCAGCCAGACGCAGGTAGATGCCGGCTCGATCGACCTCAGGCAGCGCACTGATCTCGGCCTGAGCCTGCGCCAGCACTTCGCGCACGGCGAACACGCCGCTGTCGGGCTGGTCACGCATGATCTGATCGACCGCCTCGAGCATTTCGCTGGCCGAGCGCACATCCTGGGCGGCCATCAATCGCAGCGAAGCAAGGCGCAGCAGGTACTCGGCCTCGGCCAACTTCCAGTCCGTGCGCGCATCACCCTGCTCTTCCAGACGAGTTCTGAGGCGTTGCTGACTGCGCTGGAGGTCATCCACCAGCCGACGTGTTTCATCCAGCTCCTCGGCGCGGGGGACATCTTCAAGGCGCTGCGCCTGGCTCTCGCTGGCTTCGCGCTGGCTCTGCTCAAGTTGACCCAGCCGCTGCTCGAGCTCTGCTGTCGGATCGTCGTCAGATGCCTGCGTCTGATACCACTGCCACACACTCATGCCTCCGGCTGCCAACGCAACGAGCAACGCCAGCGAAGCGAGTCCTCGACCACCGGACGACCCGTTCTTCCGAGGTGGCGACGGAGGCGGGGTGCTGCTTCCAGCGCCTGCGCCTTTGCCCGCCGTGCTGGAACCGGTGCCGGGCCTGGACGCGCTCGAAGCACTTTTCGTATCTGTGATTTGCGCCGCGGAGCCGGCTGCTGCGGCCTCCCTGGATGCAGCAGTGCTTGCGGGGCCACTGCCCGGCTTCGCCGCAGCGTCCTTGCCGGCCGCTGATCCGGTATCGGCACTCGAGCCGTTGGTAGTGTCTCCGGGAGGCTGGACACCGACCGGCGTGCCACCGGACGCCGGCTCCGAGCCGCCCAGATCCGCAACCGGATCACTACCGGCCCTGGTGCCAGCCTGATCGCCGATTGTTTCCGTCGGGTCCTTCGGCTTGTTCTTGTCAGTCGGTTCCACGCTGTTCCCCTTGTTGCGTCAGCGGATGCGAAGCGACAGCAGCAAGTACTGCCGCGTCGTCCGCTCCGTCACATACCACAATGTCAGTGCAGCCCAGCTCGGCGGCGCGTTTCGCCACCCTTTCGCTGGGCACCCAGCAGCGCCAGTGCCGTTGGCTATCCCATCGCGGGGCTGCGGCGTCGTGCCAATGCTCGAGCGCCTGCGCGCTGCTGATCAGGATGCCGGTTACGCCGCTTCCGGCGGCGGCGTGCAGCGCCTGGGCAAGCCCGGCAGGTTGCGTGCGCCGGTATAGTTCAAGATAGTCGACCTCTCCGCCAGCGCTGCGCACTTGCTCGGCAATATGCTCGCGGCCACCCTCTCCACGCCAGATCAGAACCCTGAGCCGTGGCGTATCGAGGAGCTCCTGCCAGACCGGCAACCGCATCAGGGCTTCGCTGTCCTGGCCGTCGTGCGGCCGTCGTACCGGCAGGCCGTAATCCGACAGAACGCCTGCGGTCGTCGCGCCGACTGCAAGCCACTCGATACCCACCGGCGCCTGCGGCCAGTATCGGTCCAGGCGCTCCAGCCCGAACCGTGCAGCCACCGGGCTGACCACGACGACCGCCTGATAGCGGTCCAGATCAAGCATCCTCTGGCGCTGCATGGCGGTTTCTTCGCAGGGCTCGATGCACAATAGCGGCACGCCGAGCGTGTCGACTCCCTCAGCCGCCAGCTTCTCAGCAAGACGCTGATTGTCCTGGTCGGCACGGGTCAGCAGCAGGCGTCCGCTCACCGCGGACCGGCCTCCTCCTGATAGACGGAATCGAGAATGTCCTGCGCGCCCTGGGCGAGCAGATCCTCTGCGACCGAGATACCCAGCGTCTCGGGATCTTCTTCAGGCCCGCGGGCCTCGGCGGTGATCAGCCGACTGCCATCGGGCTGGCCAACCAGACCCCGCAACCAGATCTGACCGGCTTCACGCTCGGCGTAGCAGGCAATTGGCACCTGGCAGCCGCCGTTAAGGCGATGATTCAGGGCGCGCTCGGCGCGTACGCGCAAACCGCTGTCCTGATCGTTGAGCGGAGCCAGCAACTGGTGCAACTCGGTGTCGTCAGTCCTGCACTCGATCCCCACCGCACCCTGCCCGCCAGCCGGCAGGCTTTCCTCGGGAGCCATGGCATAGCCAATGCGTTCGTGGAACCCCAGCCGCATGAGACCGGCCGCGGCCAGTATGATGGCGTCATATTCGCCGGCGTCGAGCTTGGCCAACCGTGTGTTCACATTTCCACGGAGGAAATGCACGGTCAGATCAGGACGGCGCGCCATGAGCTGAGCCTGACGCCGCAGGCTGGACGTGCCCACGATGCTCCCTGCGGGCATGCTGGCGACCGTCTCATAGCGGTTGGAAACGAAGGCGTCACGCGGATCTTCCCGTTCGCAGATGGCGTACAGACCCAATCCGTCAGGGAAGTTCATCGGCACATCTTTCATCGAGTGCACGGCCAGGTCGGCCTCGTCGTTCATCATCGCTGTTTCCAGCTCCTTCACGAACAGCCCCTTGCCACCGATCTTGGCCAGCGGCGAGTCGAGCAGCTTGTCACCGCGGCTGACCATGGGGACCAGGCTGACGGTGATGTGCGGGTGAAGGTGCTCCAGGCGCGCCTTGACGAACTCGGCCTGCCACAGGGCCAGCGCGCTCTTGCGGGTGGCGATACGCAAATGTCGACTCATGGGATTCTCGTTCAGGACCAGCCGGCATCATACGGCATGCCCCGGCGAGCATCCACGCGGGCTGCTGTCGCAGCCCGACTCACAGCTGACCCATCAGTTTGCGCACACCGGGCACGTGGCGACGGCTGACGGTAAGCGTTTCCTCCGGCAGCCCCTTGAGGTGCAGATGGAAATGTCCCATGGCACTGCGCTGCAACCGCTCTATGCGATTGCGCGCGACCAGTGCGTTGCGATGGATACGCACGAAGTAGTCGCCGAACTCGTCTTCCAGCGCCTTGAGCGGCTCATCCAGAAGTACCTCGCCCTCACAGTGGCGCAGCGTGACGTACTTGTGGTCGGCGATGAAGTACAGAACCTCTTCAATCGGGACCAGCTCGACGCCTCGCCGGGTCCGCGCGCTGATATGACTGCGCGCCTGGTTGGTCTCGCTGGTGACCCCGGCCTTGCCCAGATTGGCCAGCTGCATGCGGTTCAGCCGCTGCGCCTTGGCCAGCGCGTCGGCCAGATCCTCGCTGCGAACCGGCTTGAGCAGGTAACCGACAGCGGCAACGGAAAACGCTTCCAGCGCGTATTCGCCGTGCGCTGTACAGAACACCACCGCCGGCGCCTCGCTCATTTCGCTCAGCTTGCCTGCGGCCTGCAGACCATCCATGCCGGGCATGCGAATATCCAGCAGGACAATGTCGGGGTGTTGCTCGGCTACGATATCGAGTACTTCCTGGCCGTTGCTGGCCATCTCCGGTAATGCTGTGTAGCCCGGAAGCGCGGAGACCAGTCTGGCCAGGCGTTCTCGAGCGAGTGGTTCATCATCGGCGATCAGTACTTTCATGCCTTAATGACTTCCTGCGGTTATGGACGTTTGCTACAAGGATAGACCAGCCTGCTGAAGTAGCGTGGACCATCGCGCCATGCTTCGACGCTTGCCTGCGGCCCGAACAGGGCAGCCAGGCGTGCCCGGATATTCTGCAAGGCCATGCGAGATCCCTGATGGCTATCTACCACGTCTGGACAACTGTTGGAGACTTCCAGTTCAACCACGCCGCTTCGATAGATACCGTGAATACGAATGTCGCCGCCGTGCAGGCTGGGCTGCAGACCGTGCAGAATGGCGTTCTCGAGCAGCGGCTGCAGGGTCAGCAGCGGCATCGGCGTAACGGCTGGCAACGCCTCGGTATCCCACTCCACCTTCAGCCTGTCACCGAGGCGATACTGCTCGATGCGCAGATACCCCTCACACAATCGCTTTTCCTCGGCCCAGCTGGCGACGCCCTCGGCTTCGCCCAGGTTCGCACGGAACAGGTCGGCAAGATCGAGCACAGCGTTCTCGGCCTTGTCCGGCGATGAACCGATCAGGCTGACGATGCTGTTGAGGCTGTTGAACAGGAAATGCGGACGAATGCGCGATTGCAGCGATTGCAGCCGCGCCTTGAGCTCAGCCTGGGTCTGGCGCTGCCATTGTTGCTGGAGGTAGAAATAGCGCAGCAGCAGACTGGTCATGATCAATGCGATAAGCCCGTGGCGCAGCAGCAGTTCCGCATCGAGCTGCGGCAGACCGAGCATCCCCTGATGAAGCACCCACTCGCCGAGAATGGTGAATATCAGCACCAGCGAGATCACCACGGCGTAACAGGCGGCGATCGCCAGCCCGAGCGGACGCCGCTGCATCCAGGGCCGCAGGCGACACAGCAACGCGGCCGACAACAGCACGATCCATTGCACGAACAACGACGCCATGGCCAGCTGCAGCCAGTCGAATCCGCCCGACACCGGTTGCGCCAGCACCCACAGCAGCACCACCAGCTCGGCGAGCACCACCAGCGTGAACACGGCAAATGATGAGCAGAGATCCGGAAGGAAGAAATCTTCTCCGGGATAGGGTTTTTTCAGTAAGGTCCAGAGTCCATTCTTCATGGACGAAGTGTCGATCAGCCCGAGGTCGTCGCGCAAGCGGGAAATGGTATGCTATGCGGCTTTCAGCGCCGCGACTTGCTCCGTGCAAGCGTCATTGTGTGCTGGCGGAGCCGGACACGCCGTGAACCCATCCGTGGGAGCTCGGCGATGCCGTCCGGGGCATCGACGGTCCGCCCCCCAGCACCCAACGCCGCCTATGGCTTGAGCAAGCCGCCGAATCAACGAGCACGGACCACCGACATGAGCCAAGACAAGACTACCAATCAATCCTGGGGCGGGCGGTTCAACGAACCGGTCGATGCCTTCGTGGCCCGTTTCACCGCTTCGGTGGACTTCGACAAGCGCCTGTACAAGCACGACATCCAAGGTTCGATCGCCCACGCCACCATGCTGGCCAAAGTGGGGGTGCTCAGCGACGCCGAGCGCGACCAGATCATCGAGGGTCTGGACCAGATCCGCGCCGAGATCGAAGCGGGCGAATTCGACTGGCGCGTCGAGCTGGAAGACGTGCACATGAACATCGAAGCACGCCTGACCGATCGCATCGGCATCACCGGCAAGAAGCTGCATACCGGCCGCTCGCGCAACGACCAGGTCGCCACTGACATCCGCCTATGGCTGCGCGAAGAAATCGACGTGATCCTCAGCGAGCTCACGCGACTGCAGACCGGCCTGCTCGACCAGGCAGAAAGGCACGCGGACGTGATCATGCCGGGCTTCACCCATCTGCAGACCGCACAACCGGTTACCTTCGGCCATCACCTGCTGGCCTGGTTCGAGATGCTCGCACGCGACGCCGAGCGGCTGGCCGACTGCCGCAAGCGCGTCAACCGCATGCCGCTGGGCAGCGCGGCCCTGGCCGGCACCACTTACCCGATCGACCGCAGCGTTACCTGCCAGTTGCTGGGCTTCGAAGCCGTATCGGGCAACTCGCTGGACGGCGTGTCCGATCGCGACTTTGCCATCGAATTCTGCGCCGCAGCCGCGCTGGCAATGATGCACCTCTCGCGCTTCTCCGAAGAACTGGTGTTGTGGACCAGCTCGCAGTTCAACTTCATCGACCTGCCCGACCGTTTCTGCACAGGCTCGTCGATCATGCCGCAGAAGAAGAACCCAGACGTACCCGAGCTGGTCCGCGGCAAGAGCGGCCGCGTCTATGGCCATCTGATGGGTCTGCTGACCCTGATGAAGAGCCAGCCGCTGGCCTACAACAAGGACAATCAGGAAGACAAGGAGCCGCTGTTCGACGCCGTCGATACGCTGCGCGACAGCCTGCGCGCCTTCGCCGACATGATACCGGCGATCCAGCCGAAGGTGGAATCCATGCGCGAAGCGGCCCGCCGCGGATTCTCCACCGCCACCGACCTGGCCGACTACCTGGTACGCAAGGGTCTGCCGTTTCGCGATTGCCACGAGATTGTCGGCCACGCCGTGAAACACGGCGTGAACACCGGCAGAGACCTGGCCGACATGAGCCTGGATGAACTGCGGCAGTTCAGCGATCAGATCGAGCAGGACGTGTTCGAGGTGCTGACCCTGGAAGGCTCGGTCAATGCGCGGGACCACATCGGCGGCACGGCGCCAGCTCAGGTACGTGCAGCAGTATCACGTGGCAGGGAATTGCTGGGCGGCTAGGACGGTCCAACGGGATAGATCCCAGCGGAGCCGCTTCAGATGAGCGAAGACCGACCACGTTATCGCGTCAGCGCCGACCGGCACTCAGCCAGCCGGCGCGTACGCTATGTGGAAACCATTCAGCCGGAATATGGACAATGTACCGTCTGCGAACTCGACGAGCTCGCAGACCTGGAAGCGATCCGCGAAGGCCAGCACCCGCAGGAGTCGAGCGACTCGAAGCCACCGGACACGAAATCCAGCGCAGAACCGTGACGCCTCCGCAAAGATGCGTTGCTGCCCAGTACCGCTACGCATCGCCGCTATCTCGACCGCGCCCCTGTAGGAGCGGGCATGACCGCGAAGAAGGATGCACGCAACCCTGCCTCGTTATCATGCGGCCTCTGACCCGTAAGCACGCCGCTTACGCTCAGATCCTGATCCCTAAGCCACCGGCTGCTGCTGCGTAATGCAGTGGATGTTCCCCCCACCAAGCAAAATTTCCCTTCCAGGTACCATGACCACCCGGCGATCAGGGAACAGCTGCTGCAGAATCTCCCTGGCCTCGTCATCCTTCGGGTCATCGAAGGACGGAGCCACGATGCCGCCATTGACGATCAGGAAGTTCACATAGGATCCGGCAAGACGTATCGACGGATCGCGCGGCTGGCTGCCGACCACCTTGTCGATGCCGGTGCACTCTTCCTCGGTCGCGTATATCGGTCCGGGGATCGGCATCTTGTGCACGACGAATTCCCTGCCCTGCGCATCACGACTTGCCTGCAGCACTCTGATCGCCGCCTGACAACGCAGGTAGTTGGGATCCTCTTCGTCGTCGGTCCAGGCAAGCAATACCTCTCCTGGCCGCACGAAGCAGCAGAAGTTGTCGACATGCCCGTCAGTCTCGTCGTTGAACAGACCGTTCGGCAGCCAGATCACCTTGTCGATGCCCAGGTAGTCGCCCAGCTTGAGCTCGATCTCTTCGCGCATCATGTGCGGATTGCGATTAGGGTTGAGCAGGCACTCCTCGGTCGTGATGACGGTGCCCTCACCGTCTACATGAATCGCCCCGCCCTCGAGCACAAAACCTTCGGTGCGGTACCGCGGTGAGCGTTCCAGGCTGAGGATCTTGTCAGCGACCTGATCGTCGCGCTGCCACGGCCAGTAAAGACCGCCGTCGAACCCGCCCCAGGCATTGAAGGTCCAATCGACGCCACGGATGCCGCCCTGTCCATTGACCACGAAGGTCGGACCGGTATCGCGCACCCAGGCATCATCGGTACTCATCTCGACGATGCGGATGGCTGGATGATCGAGCTGCGCACTGGCGTTGGCATACTGTGCCGACGACACGCACACACTGACCGGCTCGAAGCTGGCGATGGCCCGCGCTACCTCGGCGAAGGCCGCCTGCGCCGGCTTGCCGCCGAGGCGCCAGTTGTCCGGGCGCTCGGGCCAGACCATCCAGGTCTGACCGTGCTGCTCCCACTCGGCAGGCATACGATAGCCATCGGCGCGCGGCGTACTGTGCAAGGTATACATCAGGACTCCAGGCTGCCGTCGAGGGTCTTGATCGGCGCGTACAGATTCGGCCGGCGGTCACGAAACACGCCCCAGGCGCTGCGAATGTGCTCCATGCGGTCGAGGTCGAACTCCTGCACCAGCACCGCTTCTTCGGTTTCACCCGCCTCCTGCACCTTGGCGCCGAACTGATCGGCGATGAACGAAGAACCGTAGAAGGTGATGTCGTAGCCGTCCTGCTCTTCCGTGCCGATGCGGTTGCTGGCGATGACCGGCATCAGGTTCGCCCCGGCATGGCCCTGTTGCACGCGCTGCCAGTGATCGCGGGAAGTGATGCTCGAATCATGCGGCTCGCTGCCGATCGCCGTGGGGTAGAACAGGATCTCTGCACCCTGCAACGCCATGGAACGGGCGCACTCCGGAAACCACTGGTCCCAGCAGATGCCTACGCCGATCTTCGCATAGCGGGTATTCCACACCTTGAAGCCGGTATCGCCCGGGTTGAAGTAATATTTCTCGTGGTAGCCGGGGCCATCCGGAATGTGGCTCTTGCGGTAGATTCCGAGATTGCGCCCGTCGGCATCGATGATCGCCACGCTGTTGAAGCGCGAACGCCCGGCGAGCTCGAAGAAGCTCACCGGCAGAACAACCTCGAGCTCACGCGCCAGCGCCTGGAAATGGGCGATAGCCGGATTGTTATCGACTTCAGTCGCCAGCTGAAGATATTCCGGATTTGGCTTCTGGCAGAAGTAAGGCGTTTCGAACAATTCCTGGATAAGAATGATCTGCGCACCCTGACTGGCGGCCTGCCGCACCAGGCGCTCGGCCTTGGCGATGTTGTCCTGACGGTCCCAGGAACAGCTCATCTGGGTAGCGGCGACGGTAACGAGACGGGACATGGAGGTCTCCTGCAGAGGTGGGGAATTGAGCTTTATAATCGATATTTATCGGCTTTACAACGCATGTCGTCCGTCTTGAGGCGACCCGGCATGACTGTTACACCGACATATATCCGGAAGAATCCGGGAAAACTGATAACAACCAAGCATAGCCGCTAGGGAGCGCTCACGCCGCGCTCAGCCGGCATCAGCGGATCCTGTCGATAGAAAGCCACAAGGTGCTGATACACAGCCGGCCAGGCCGCAGCCAGCGGGCGGGGCGCTTCGAAAAAGGTTTCCGACAGAACCGCAAAGAATTCGGCCGGATCCTCCAGCGCATACTCGTCGACCGGCAGGCTTGCGCCGGACTCTGCCCGCCGACCCAGATCATCCCACGCACCCTGCATGTCGCGTTTCCAGGCCGCCGGATCCATTCCGGCATGCAATGGGGGCGCGCCATTGGCGCCTTCCCGCCGCATGTCGAGCGTGTGCGAAAGCTCATGGATAACGACGTTGAAGCCGTCGAGGCCGGAGGCCAGCACATCCTCCCAGGAGAGTATTACCGGCCCGCGATACCACGCCTCACCGCTACGCTCGCTTGTTTCCTCATGGACGATGCCATACTCGTCCTCCCAGCTATGCTCGGCGACGAAGGGCCCGTCGTAGATGATCAGTGTCTGCCAACCGTCATACCAGTCCAGACCCAGCTCGAGCACCGGTACCACCGCCATGCCGGCGATGCGCAGGCGCATCGCGTCACTCAAGTGCAGATCCCCGGCCGCCACCAGATGCTTGCGCAGCAGCAGCCTCAGCGCCATCTCGCGCAATTTCTCCTGCGACTGCGGCGCATACCGGCGGTACACACCCCAGTCCCCGAGCGCTTCGCTCCATAGCGCCTCGGAAACCTCCAACTGTTCGAGCCTGCGGCTCTCACGCCAGGCCGAGAGCTTGCCGAACAGGCTCATCGACGCAGCTCCGCAGCAGGCAGAACGGCGGGCAGGTACAGACCCAGATACCCGATGATCACCCGCGTCGCCTCGCGGCACATGGGCGGGGTAAGACAACCGTTTTGTTGATAGTCGACGGCGAGCAACTTGTCCGCCGCCTGTAGCGCGAGGGTAAATATATCGACTTCCTGCGGCAGCGGTGGCAGCTCATAGCAGGCGGACAGACATTCATGAAAACGCCTGCCGAGCTGCAGGTCGTGCTGACGGTCGGCCTGGCGTATGGCTGCAAGCTCGTGAGCGCCCAGAAGCAGTTCGCGCGCCGCCGGGTGGGACTGATAGTAGGCCTGAAAGCGTGCTTCGATGCGCTCGACCAGCGCAGGCCAGCTCCCGGCGTGGGGAAGTTGGGCCTGTTCCTTGAGCAGCGCATCGAGCTCGAGGAACACGCGTTCGGCCAGCGCGGCCAACACATCACCGACCTGGGGGAAGAAGTGATACGCCGAAGAGGGCGGGATCTGCGCCTGCTCGGCGATGGCGTACATCGAAAGCTCGCCCAGGCCCTGCTCACCCAGCAGCGTCTCGGTGGCATCGAGTATTCGCTCGATGCGCTCCTGGCTGCTGGCACGGCGTTTAGGAGGGGTGCGCGCGTTCATTGGCATCCGGAATCAGCGTATGTCGCGCAGACGATACCATAGCAGCGCCAGCGCCCGAACGGCGGTGTGCAGCCCGGCCCCCGGTGGAACCGGAACATGACGGATCCGTGCGAAGAGATCGAAACCGTCGCCGCGGCCGACCAACACCTGAGCCATCAGCTGGCCTGCCAGCCCGGCCAGCGCGACACCCTGCCCGGAGTACCCCTGCGCGTACAGCACGCGCTCGCCGATACGACCGAATTGCGGCGCCTTGTTCAGTGTCATAGCCACCTTGCCGCCCCACAGATAGTCGAAGCCTTCTCCGGCGAGCTGGGGGAACACTGCGGCCATCCTCTGCCGCATGGCCGGCTCGAGTCGCTCCGGTCGCGCATCGTAGGCGCTGGCGCGGCCACCAAAAAGCAATCGGTTGTCATGACTCAAGCGGTAATAGTCGAGCAGGTGCTTCATGTCACACACGGCCATCCGCGACGGGATCAGCTGCTCGGCCAGCTCGCCCAGAGGGCGGGTTGCGCCGATGTAGCTGCCGATCGGCATGAAGCGGCGCGCGTGCCAGGGCAGCAGTTTCCCCATGTAGGCGTTGCCGGCCAACAGCAACTGATCCGCGTGGATTTCTCCGTCTGCCGTTCGAACGCGCACCCCGGTCGCCTCTTCCTCCCAGGCCAATGCCGGCGTGCGCTCGTGAATAACCGTTCCCGCCTCGGCCGCTGCACGTGCCAGCCCCAGTGTGTAGTTGAGCGGGTGCAGATCACCGCCGCCATGATCCACGACGCCGGCCTGATAATCGGCGCGCAGTTGTTCGCGCAATTGCTGGCGATCGAGAAAATGCAGCTGATCGTAACCCAGTGACGCCAGCGTGGCCTGCCAGGCATGCAGCTCCTCGACATGTCTGGCCTTGTTGGCCACCAACAGGATGCCGGGTTTTAGATGACAGTCGATGGAATGTTCGGCGACGCGTCGGCGGAGCAGTCCAACGCCCTCCACTGTCAGCTCCCACACCTTGCGGGCATCGGAGTTGCCCAGCTGCCGGACCAGCGTAGCGTGATCACAGGCCGGGCCCGGGTTGATCTGCCCGCCGTTGCGTCCCGAGCAGCCCCAGCCGACCCGTTCGGCCTCCAGCACCACCACCCGCCTCCCGGCCTGCGCCAGCTCGAGAGCGGCAGACAGGCCGGTGAAGCCTGCACCGACGATGCAAACATCCGTGCGGTGGTCGCCGTTCAGCGCAGCGTAAGCCGGTGATGGGTTTGCAGTGGCTTGGTACCACGACTCGTGCTGCACCCTTGTTCTCCCCTTGACGGATTAATAGAAGCCCGCGCCAGCACCCCGTTCAGCAATGTGGCGACCAGGCTCGTGCCGGGCTCGGTGCAATGGGCCGACTTCGCATCGCCTGGACCGGACACGCGGCAAGCCATCCCTGGGGCTCGACCACGCACATCCCTGTGCGTGGACGGTCCGGCCCAGGCGATACGAAGCCAGCCCAGCAGGCCTCAGTGCTGCGGATAAAAGATCCAACCGGGCTTTTCGGTCGGCCTGCACGACGTAACGCGGTGTTCGGGTGGGATAACCCTATACGGGACCGTCCGCGCACAAGGATGTGCGCGGTCGAGCCCCAGGGAAGGCTTGTAGCGTGTCCCGTATAGGGTTATCGCACCCGGACGCCCACATCGAATTCCCCGTCCACACAGCACCCACCACCGACGACACCAACAAAAATCCCGCCAATTTGACGGGATTTCAGTACTGCTCAGCACAGCAGACGGCGTCACACCGTGTGCAAATACCACATGTACTCAAGGTCGGAGATGGTTTTCTCAAACTCTTCGAGCTCGCTCTCCTTGCACAGCACGAATACATCGAGGTATTCCTCGCCGATGTATTCCTTCATCACTTCCGAGGTTTCCAGCTCGCGCAGAGCATCACGCAGGTTGGTCGGTAGTGACGGCTCGTGCTGGTCGTAGGCGTTGCCTTCGGTCTGCGGTGGCGGCTCGATCTTGTTGCTGATCCCGTAATGAATTGCAGACAGCAGTGCGGCCATCAGCAGATACGGGTTGGCGTCGGCGCCAGCCAGACGGTGCTCGATACGCATCGCGTCGGCATCCCCACCGGGCACGCGGACAGCCACGGTACGGTTGTCGATGCCCCAGGTCGGTGCACAGGGAACGAAGAAACTCGGGCTGAAACGACGGTACGAGTTCACGTTCGGACACAGGAATGCCATGTACTGGGGAAGGGTCTCGAGCAGGCCGCCGATCGCCCAGCGCAGCATGTCGCCCAGCGAGCCATCGGCATTCGGTGCGAAGACATTGCGTCCGTCCGCGTCGACCAGGCTGATGTGCACATGCATGCCATTGCCGGCCTGATCGTAGTACGGCTTGGCCATGAAGGTGGTGTCCATCTCATGGTCATAGGCGACGTTCTTGATCACCCGCTTGAGCAGCACGTTGTAGTCACAGGCCTTGACCGGATCATCGACGTGGTGAAGGTTGACTTCGAACTGGCCTGGGGCCGATTCGGCGACGATGGCGTCAGCGGGGATGTCCTGCTCGTGGGCAGCCTCGATGACGTCCTCAAGAAACTCTGCATATTCGTCCAGATCGTCCATCGAATAGACCTGAACCGAATTGGGCCGCTTGCCCGACATGGGCGAACGTGGCGGCTGCGGGCGACCAGTGAGGTTTTCCTGATCGATCAGGTAGAACTCCAGCTCGAATGCCGAGACGGGCTTCAGACCCAGCTCGCTGAAACGCTCTACAATGCGCTGCAGCACATAGCGCGGATCAGCGAAGAACGGCGTCTTGCGATCCAGCTCATACATGGTCATCAGTAGCTGACCCGTCGGGCGCTTCTGCCAGGGTTCGATATTCAGGGTGTCGGGAATCGGCAGGCAGATGCGATCGGCGTCGCCGATTTCAAGGCCGAGGCCGGTCTCTTCGACAGTTGTACCCTGAATGTTCAGCGCAAAGATGGAGGCCGGGAGGGCGATGCCCTTTTCATAGGCTTTGGGCAGAGCGGAACGGTCGATGCGTTTTCCGCGGACTATGCCGTTCATGTCGGCGATCAGAAGGTCGATAAAGTGAATTTCCGGATGCGCGGCGAGAAACGCCTCGGCTTCCTGGATACTGCCTGACGCAGTCTTTGCTGCATCAGTATCGACCGGAGCAGTATCCGCGCCGGCTTGGGGTTGCATTGATATCACCTGTAATTTTGTAAAATATATCAATCACGCAAGTACTACGGAGAGAGTTAATCCGAAAGGTTCCAACGAGTCAATAGAGCCAGCGATGCCCTATATATGTGCACAACGCACCAAATAAGGCCAGTTCTAGGCCTTTCAGGCGCCGCGCACAGCTTGCGAGAAGCGCGCCATCGGCTATTCTGTATTCATGATTTTTTATTGCTATTGTGTAAAAAATTGAACAACATCGAACTCATGTACGTTATTCAACACAGACCATGGACATGTCATCTCAGCGCAAACCCCTGATAGGTATCTCCTGCTGCACCGACAAGAGCGGTCTGCATCCTTTCCATATAGTAGGGGAAAAATACATCCTCGGCGTGGTGGATGGCGCGAACGGTCTACCACTACTGATTCCTGCGCTTGGCGACCGCCTGGCCAGCGAGCAGCTCCTGGAAACGCTTGACGGTGTACTGTTCACCGGCTCGCCTTCCAACGTCGAGCCGCACCACTATGCTGGCCCGCCCAGCGCCGATCCGAAGCAACATGACCCTCAGCGCGACGCCACCACGCTGCCGCTGATTCGTGCCGCTATCGACCAGGGCGTTCCGGTGCTCGGCGTGTGCCGCGGATTTCAGGAAATGAATGTGGCATTCGGCGGCAGCCTGCATCAACGCCTGTATGAAGTGCCCGGTTTTATCGAGCACCGCGAAGACAAGAGCCAGCCAGTGGACGTCCAGTACGGCCCCGCCCACGATATCAAGGTCGAACCGGGAGGACTGCTCTACGAACTGTCCGGCCGCGATTCGGCCCGGGTCAACTCTCTGCATACGCAGGGTGTAGACCGTCTGGCGCCGGATCTGCGGCCGGAAGCGACCGCCCCCGACGGGCTGATCGAGGCTTTCTCGGTCGCCCAAGCTCGCAATTTTGCGCTGGGCGTGCAATGGCATCCAGAGTGGAAGGTCACCGAGAATTCCTTCTATCTGTCGATATTCAGGGCGTTTGGTGACGCCTGCCGGGCACGCGCGGCTTCGAGGACTGTATGAATCAGATCGAATCCTGGCTTAAAGAACACAAGATTACCGAAGTGGAATGCATGGTCAGTGACCTGACCGGCATTGCCCGCGGCAAGATCGCTCCGACGATGAAGTTCGTCTCGGAAAAGGGCATGCGTTTGCCCGAAAGCATCCTCCTGCAGTCGGTCACCGGCGACTATGTGGAAGATGACATCTATTACGAACTGCTGGACCCGGCCGACATCGACATGATCTGCAAGCCGGACGAGAACGGCATCTATCTGGTGCCGTGGGCCATCGAGCCGACGGCGCAGATCATTCATGACTGCTATGACAAGCAGGGCATCCCGATCGAGATGTCGCCGCGCAACATCCTCAAGAAGGTGTTGAAGCTGTATGCCGACAAGGGCTGGCAGCCGATCGTCGCGCCCGAAATGGAATTTTACCTGACCCGCCGCAACGAAGATCCGGATCTGCCCTTGCAGCCGCCGATCGGCCGTTCCGGCCGTCAGGAGACCGGGCGTCAGTCGTTCTCCATCGACGCGGCGAACGAATTCGACCCGCTGTTCGAAGACATGTATGACTGGTGCGAGACTCAGGGGCTGGATCTGGACACGCTGATTCATGAGGAAGGCACGGCGCAGATGGAAATCAACTTCCGTCATGGCGATCCGCTGCATCTGGCTGACCAGATTCTGGTGTTCAAGCGCACCATGCGCGAAGCCGCGCTCAAGCACGACATGACCGCGACGTTCATGGCCAAGCCGATCACCAACGAGCCGGGCAGTGCAATGCACCTGCACCAGAGCATCGTCGACAAGAAGACCGGCAAGAACATTTTCTCCAATCCCGACGGCACCATGAGCGAACTGTTCCTGCATCACATCGGCGGGCTGCAGCGCTACATCCCCGAAGTGCTGCCGTTGTTCGCCCCCAACGTCAACTCGTTCCGCCGCTTCCTGCCAGACACCTCGGCACCGGTGAACGTCGAATGGGGTGAAGAAAACCGTACCGCCGGCCTGCGTGTTCCGGATTCCAACGCGCAGAACCGCCGCGTGGAAAACCGCCTGCCGGGCGCTGACGCCAACCCCTATATAGCGATTGCGGGCAGCCTGCTCTGCGGGTATCTGGGCATGGTGGGCAGCATCGCGCCGTCCGCACCGGTAAAAGGCCGCGCCTACGAGCGCCGCAACCTGCGCCTGCCGTTCACGCTGGAAGCGGCGCTGGAACGGATGGAAGCCTGCCGCGACATCCAGGAGGTGCTGGGCGAGAAGTTCTGCCGTGGTTACGTGTCGGTCAAGCGGGTCGAACACGAGAACTACAAGCGCGTGATCAGCTCGTGGGAGCGCGAGTTCCTGCTGTTGAGCGTCTGATCCGCCTCGCCTCACCGGGCACCACTGAACAACAGGAGTAACGATGAGCCAGCCAACCCATACCACCGCCGAGTTGCGTGCGCTTGATCACGCGCATTATCTGCATCCGTTCACCGACCACAAGGATCTGGGCAGCCGCGGCTCGCGCATCATCGAGCGTGCCGAAGGAGTCTACCTGTGGGACAGCGACGGGCAGAAGATACTTGACGGCATGGCTGGCTTGTGGTGCGTGAATATCGGTTACGGCCGTCGCGAACTGGCCGAGGTGGCGTACAAGCAGATGCTGGAACTGCCGTATTACAACAGCTTCTTCCAGTGCGCCAACCCACCTGCGGTCAAGCTCGCGGCGGCAATTGCCGAGATCGCGCCAGCGCATATGAACCATGTGTTCTTCACCGGCTCCGGTTCGGAATCAAACGACACAGTACTGCGCATGGTGCGTCGTTACTGGGATCTGAAGGGCAAGCCGACGAAGAAAACCGTGATCGGGCGCATCAACGGCTACCACGGCTCGACGGTCGCCGGCGCCAGTCTCGGCGGCATGGCGCCGATGCACGAGCAGGGCGACCTGCCTATCCCCGGCATCGTGCATATCGCGCAGCCGTACTGGTATGGCGAGGGGGGCGACATGAGTCCGGAGGAGTTCGGGCTCTGGGCGGCGCGCCAGCTGGAGGCGAAGATCGAGGAAGTCGGTGAGGACAACGTCGCCGCCTTCATAGCCGAACCGATTCAGGGCGCCGGCGGGGTGATCATTCCGCCGTCTACCTACTGGCCGGAAATCAAGCGCATCCTCGACAAGTACCAGATCCTGCTGGTCGTCGACGAGGTCATTTGCGGCTTTGGCCGTACCGGTGAATGGTTCGGCAGCCAGTACTACGACCTCAAGCCTGACCTGATGCCGATCGCCAAGGGCATGACATCGGGCTACCTGCCCATGGGCGGGGTGATCGTCGGCGATCGCGTCGCACGGACCATGATCGACGAGGGTGGCGAGTTCTTCCATGGCTACACCTACTCCGGCCATCCGGTTGCGGCCGCGGTAGGCCTGGAGAACCTGCGCATTCTGCGCGATGAAAAGATCGTCGAGTACGTCAAGCAGGAAGCGGCACCGTATTTGCAAAGCAAGATCGCCGGTCTGGCGGATCACCGCCTGGTCGGTGAAGTACGCGGTGTGGGCCTGCTCGGCGCGATCGAACTGGTGAAGAACAAGGCGACGCGCGAGCGGTTCCATGAGAAGGGCACCGCGGGCACGCTGTGTCGCGACATCTGTGTTCGCAACGGCCTGGTCATGCGGGCTGTGGGCGACACCATGATCATGTCTCCGCCTCTGGTCATCAGACCGTCGGAAATCGACGAACTGGTGATGCGTATTCGGCAGTGCCTTGATCAGACCGCGGAGCAGCTCGGCATGTGAAGGTCGGCCGGCAGGGTCCGCGTGTGCTTCGAGTGTGTAAGGAACAACCGTACAGGTTCGCAACGCGTTCAAACACAATGGATGGAGAGCTGAGAACGATGATCAAGCATCTGAGCAAGACTCTGTTGGCCGTAGGTGTCGCCACCTTTGGCACCCTCGCCCACGCCGAAGAAGTGGTGAACATCTATAACTGGTCGGACTACATCGCCGAAGACACGCTGGACAATTTCCAGAAGGAAACAGGCATCCGACCGGTTTACGACGTGTTCGACAGCAACGAAGTGCTCGAAGCCAAGCTGCTGTCGGGCAGTTCGGGATTCGACATCGTGGTCCCCTCCAACCAGTTTCTCGGCAAGCAGATCAAGGCCGGCGCCTTCATGCCGCTGGACCGGAGCAAGCTGAAGAACTGGGAGAACCTCGACAAGACCCTGCTCAAGGCGCTCGACACCAATGATCCGGGCAACCAGTACGCCTTCCCCTATCTGTGGGGCACCACCGGCATCGGCTACAACGTCGACAAGGTAAAGGAAGTGCTGGGCGACGATGCCCCGCTCGATTCGTGGGATCTGGTGTTCAAGCCGGAGAACATGGAGAAACTGGCCAAGTGCGGCGTAGCCTTCCTTGACGCGCCCGCCGAAATCATCCCCTCGGCCCTGTTCTACGCCGGCCTCGATCCGAACAGCACCAACGCCGACGACTACGCCAAGGCCGAGGAAGTGCTGATGGGTGTGCGCCCGCACATCACCTACTTCCACTCCTCCAAGTTCATCACCGATCTTGCCAACGGCGACATCTGCGTCGCGGTGGGTTGGTCCGGTGACATCATCCAGGCCTCCGACCGCGCTGAAGAAGCCGACAACGGCAATGACATCCAGTACGTCATTCCCAAGGAAGGCGCGGCCATGTGGTTCGACATGATGGCCATTCCGAAGGACGCGCGGAACGTCGATAACGCCTACGCCTTCATGGACTACATTCTGCGCCCGGAAGTGATTGCCGAGATCAGCAACTACGTTGCCTATGCAAACGGCAACGAGGCTTCCAAGTCGATGATCGACAAGGAAGTACTGAATGATCCGGGCGTCTATCCGAGCGACGAGACCTTGAATAAACTCTTCACGCTGGCCGAGCTGCCGCCGAACATCGAGCGTGTGCGCACCCGTGCCTGGACCAGAATCAAGTCCGGCCGTTGAGGACCTGAAAGCTGAACCCGCCGGATCGAAAGATTCGGCACACCAACAAGGCGGGCCAGGCCGGCGTTGCGGCTGGAGTCCGTTACAGGAGATACGATGAAAAACTTTAAGAAAAGCCTGTTGGCTGTCTCCACTGCCGTTCTGCTGGGAGGCGCTGCCAGTGCCCAGGCTGAAGGCGAGCTGAAGATTTTCAACTGGTCCGACTACATCGCCGAAGACACGGTCGACAACTTCGAGAAAGAAACCGACATCGACGTCACCTATGACGTGTACGACTCCAACGAAACGCTGGACGCACGCCTGCTGACCGGCCGCTCGGGCTTCGACATCGTCGTGCCGTCCAACCACTTCCTGACCAAGCAGATTCAGGCGGGCGTGTACCAGGAGCTTGATCACAGCAAGCTGCCCAACATGAAGAACCTTGATCCGAAGCTGATGGAACAGCTCGAAAGCGTTGATCCGGGCGCCAAGCATGCCATCCCCTACATGTGGGGCACCAACGGCATCGGCTATAACGTCGAGAAGGTCAAGGCTGCGCTGGGCGACGACGCCCCCACCGATTCATGGGATCTGGTGTTCAAGCCGGAGGTGGCCAGCAAGCTCAAGGACTGCGGCATTTCCATGCTCGACTCCGGTGACGACATGCTGACCTCCGCGCTCGGCTATCTCGGACTCGATCCGAACAGCACCGACGCCGACGACATCAAGAAAGCCGAAGAGCTGCTGATGGGCGTGCGCGACAACGTCCGCTACTTCCACTCCTCACGCTACATCACCGATCTGGCCAATGGCGACATCTGCGTCGCAGTCGGCTTCTCGGGTGACATCTTCCAGGCGGCCTATCGCGCCGAGGAAGCGAAGAATGGCGTGGAAATCGAGTACACCATTCCCAAGGAAGGCACCCAGCTGTGGTTCGACATGATGGCGATTCCGAAGGACGCGCCGAACCCGGACAACGCCCACACATTCATCAACTACATCCTCAAGCCTGAGGTCGTCGCGCCCATTACCGATTACGTGGCGTATGCGAACCCGAACAAGGCCGCGAACGAGCTGGTTGATTCCGAGATTCTCAACGATCCGGCGATCTACCCGACCGAAGAAGTGATGAACAAGCTGTACGTGGCCAAGCCGCGCCCGATGGCGGCACAGCGTCTGGTCACCCGCGCCTGGAACCGCGTCAAGTCAGGCAAGTAAGCAGCCGGGCCGCCCTGCGGGGTGGCCCTTTTTTGATCCAGCATTTACGACTTAATGGCCGCCCGGCCCTGCCGGGCGGTACTGATCAGGCGACCGCCTTTCGTGTCGCCGTGTGGAGATGAGTATGGTTGGTGCAGCAGGTGCCATGAAACAGGCCATGGCCAAGGCCGAGCCTAACGAGTTCGTCAAGATCGATCGCATCAGCAAGCGATTCGACGAGGCGCTGGCGGTCGACGATGTCAGCCTGACCATCAACCGCGGTGAAATATTCGCCCTGCTCGGTGGCTCCGGCTCCGGCAAATCGACGCTGCTGCGGGTACTTGCCGGTTTCGAACGCCCGACCGAAGGCCGCGTCTGGCTTGACGGCCAGGACATCACCGACCTGCCGCCGTACAAGCGCCCGATCAACATGATGTTCCAGTCCTATGCACTGTTCCCGCACATGACCGTGGAACAGAACATTGCCTTCGGCCTGAAGCAGGACCGCATGAGCAAGGCGGAGATCACCGACCGCGTCCAGCAGATGCTCAAGCTCGTGCACATGACCGAGTACGCGCGGCGCAAGCCCAACCAGCTCTCCGGCGGCCAGCGCCAGCGGGTGGCACTGGCACGGTCCCTGGCCAAGAGCCCGAAGCTGCTGCTGCTCGACGAGCCCATGGGCGCGCTGGACAAGAAGCTGCGCTCGCAGATGCAGCTCGAACTGGTGGAAATCATCGAGCGCGTCGGCGTGACCTGCATCATGGTCACCCACGACCAGGAAGAGGCCATGACCATGGCCCAGCGGATAGCCATCATGCACCAGGGCTGGATTGCCCAGGTCGGCACGCCGATGGATATCTATGAAAGTCCGGTGAGCCGCCACGTGGCCGAATTCATCGGCAGCGTGAACATCTTCGAAGGCGAGATCATCAGCGACATGGAAGATCACGCGATCATCCGCTGCCGCCATCTCGACCGCGATATCTACGTAGGCCATGGCATTTCCACCCGCGCGCAGGACAAGAAGATCACCTACGCGCTGCGCCCGGAGAAGCTGTTCGTCAGCACCGCGAAGCCGGAAAGCGAGCACAACTGGGGGCACGGCCACGTGCATGACATTGCCTACCTGGGCGGTCATTCGGTGTACTACATCAAGCTGGAAAGCGGCCTGATGGTTCAGGCCTTCTTCCCCAACTCCGAGCGCCGGCTGCCGCGCCCGACATGGGAAGACAAGGTCTACATCAGCTGGGAAGATGACGCCGGCGTGGTACTGCAGTCATGAGCAGGGGGCTGTCGCGACTGCTCCCGAGCGGGAAGCTGTGGGTCATCAGCATCCCGTACCTGTGGCTGTTCCTGTTCTTTCTGCTGCCGTTCGCCATCGTCCTGAAGATCAGCTTTTCGCAGGCGGCGATTGCCATTCCGCCCTACGAGCCGCTGATCGAATACGCCCAGCAGTCACTGAACATCGTGCTGAATCTGGGCAACTACCTGTTCCTGGCCAGCGACTCGCTGTACTACTCGGCGTACCTGGGCTCGCTGAAGATCGCCTTTTTCTCGACGCTGGTGTGTCTGGCCCTCGGCTATCCGATGGCTTATGCCATCGCCCGCGCGCCCAAGGACAAGCAGCTGGTGTATCTGCTGCTGGTGATGATGCCGACCTGGACCGCGATTCTGATCCGTGTGTATGCCTGGATGGGCATTCTCAGCACCAATGGCCTGCTCAATTCGGCGCTGATGGGCATGGGCATTACCGACTCGCCGATCCCGATCCTCAACACCGATACCGCCGTCTATATCGGTGTCGTCTACGCGTATCTGCCGTTCATGGTGCTGCCGCTGTACGCCAACCTGGTCAAGCACGACATGAGCCTGCTGGAGGCGGCAATGGATCTCGGCGCCGGCAAGACCAAGGCGTTCTGGACGGTTACCGTGCCGCTGTCGAAGAGCGGCATCATCGCCGGCTCGATGCTGGTGTTCATCCCGGTCGTCGGTGAGTTCGTCATTCCCGAGCTGCTCGGTGGCCCCGAGACGCTGATGATCGGCAAGGTGCTGTGGCAGGAGTTCTTCAACAACCGCGACTGGCCGATCGCCTCGGCGTTGGCGATCATCATGCTGCTGATCCTGTTGATTCCGATCATCCTGTTCCACTACAACCAGTCCCGGGAAATGGAGAAGAACGCATGAACACTCGCTCGACCTTCTCCACCGTGGTGCTCTGGCTGGGCCTGGCATTCATCTATGTGCCGATGCTCATCCTGGTGATCTATTCGTTCAACGACTCGCGCCTGGTCACCGTCTGGGGTGGCTGGTCGATTCGCTGGTACGTGGGTCTGCTGGACAATCAGCAGTTGATCAACGCGGTTCAGCGCAGTTTGCAGATCGCCTTTTTCACCGCATGTGCCGCAGTGCTGCTGGGTACGCTCGCGGCATTCGTCATGACGCGCATCAAGCGCTTCCGCGGCCGTACGCTGTTCTCCGGACTGGTCACCGCACCGCTGGTCATGCCCGAGGTGATTACCGGCCTGTCGCTGCTGCTGCTGTTCGTCTCCATGGCCCAGCTGGTTGGCTGGCCGGCCGAGCGCGGCATGGTGACAATCTGGATTGCGCACACCACCTTCTCCACGGCCTACGTGGCGATTGTCGTCAGTGGCCGTCTGGGTGAGCTGGATCAGTCCATCGAGGAAGCCGCGCTGGATCTCGGCTCGCCCCCGTGGAAGACCTTTCTGCTGATCACCGTGCCGATGATCGCGCCGTCGATCTTCGCCGGCTGGCTGCTGGCGTTCACCCTGTCGCTGGACGATCTGGTTCTGGCCAGCTTCGTATCCGGTCCGGGCGCGACCACCCTGCCAATGGAAGTCTTCTCGGCCGTGCGCCTGGGCGTGAAGCCGGACATCAACGCCATCGCCAGCCTGATCCTGCTTGCCGTGTCTCTGTTCACGCTACTGGCCTGGTTCGTCGCCCGCAGCGCCGAAAAGCGCTCGCGGATGCCGGAAGCGGAAGCCGCGCCAACCTGGAAGGACGCCATCGACAGTCGCCGCAATTGATCGAGCCGGGGCGCGCGCTGCGTAGCCCCGGCTTCCTTCCAGGCGAGCGTTAGGCGACTGCACCGCACAATCGAGTTAGGATATTCCCCTTCGTCGCCGACCCGTTCGGCACTGCCTGTTTACACCCGCTTGGAGATACCACCGTGTCCAGCCTGGTCCCCACCGTCGATCCGGACGGCCTGCTCGAATATTCCGTCGTCTTTACTGACCGCTCCCTGAATCACATGTCGCAAACCTTCCAGGAGGTGATGCGCGACATCTCCACCACACTCAAGCAGGTCTACCAAGCCTCCGCAGTGGCCGTGGTCCCGGGCGGCGGTACCTACGGCATGGAAGCGGTGGCGCGCCAGTTCGCCCGCAACAAGCGCTGCATGGTGATTCGCAATGGCTGGTTCAGCTATCGCTGGAGCCAGATCTTCGAGATGGGCGGCATGCCAAGCGAAGAGACCGTACTCAAGGCCCGCCAGACCGGCACCGGCGATCAGGCGCCCTTCGCGCCGGCACCGATCGAGGAAGTGGTCGCGGAGATCCGCAACCGCAAGCCGGATATCGTCTTCGCACCACATGTGGAGACCGCTGCCGGCATCATGCTGCCCGATGACTACCTGCGTGCCGTCGGCGAAGCGGTTCGTGAGGTCGGCGGCCTGTTCGTGCTCGACTGCATCGCCTCAGGCACCGTCTGGGTGGACATGCAGGCCTGTGCAGTGGACGTACTCATCAGCGCACCGCAGAAGGGCTGGAGCGCCTCACCCTGCAGCGCCCTGGTCATGTTCAGCGAACGTGCCGAACAGCGCCTGGCCGAAACCAGCAGCGACAGCTTCGCCTGCGACCTGAAGAAATGGCGGCAGATCATGCAGGCCTACGAAAACGGCGGCCATGCCTACCACGCCACCATGCCTACCGATGCCCTGCGCAGCTTCCGCGACACCATGCTGGAGACGCGCGACTACGGCTTCGACAAGGTCAAGCAGGAGCAGCTGGATCTCGGCCGCGCCGTACGCGCTTTGATGCAGGAAAAGGGCTTCGCTAGCGTTGCTGCAGACGGCTTCGGCGCCCCTGGCGTGGTGGTCAGCTACACCACCGACGAGAACATCCAGAACGGCAAGGCCTTCATCGCCCAAGGCTTGCAGACGGCAGCAGGCGTACCGCTAATGTGCGACGAGCCCGCCGGCTTCAAGACCTTCCGCATCGGCCTGTTCGGCCTGGACAAGCTGCACAATATCGAGCGCACCGTAAGCAACCTGCGCCAGGCGTTGGAAGCGGTTAAAGGCTGAAGACGACTCGCGATGTCGACGGCATGCCGAGCAGGCTCAACCCCTGTTGAATCTGCTCGGTGTGCATCACGTCTGCTAGGCCCCGGCATACCGTTGGAAAAGCCCTACCCCTGATATATGCTCGAACTCGGCAAGGGATGCCGTCGATACACCCGCCTACCGGCAAGGACAGCCGTCTCATCCCCAGCCTTTTAATACACACGCATGCTATGCCTTCTTGGCACCGGCAGGGCGGTAGCATGTTTGCCAAAACCGTCGCAGGTTCTGAGCTCGCACGCCTGCTGTAATGGCTAGCGCCTCGACGGCCGGAATATTGAGCGGACCAAATGTGGAAGTCACGCGATTACAGGTGTCGAGCCGAGCGGAACAGCAAGTGATTGTGTTACGAGGAAAAACCACCCCTAACGGTCCGGCATCGGCGGGAATATGTGGAAGCAACCAATATGCAATATGCTGGAATTCCATCTAATCACTGTTAAGTGAGGGGCGCGTTAAAGCTAAGTGCCACGTTTAAAGAGGAAGTTGGGTTCGGCAGTAGTCATAAAGCCTTGCGCCACGCTTTAAGAAACACCGATTCAAGTAGCGCAGGAGCTTAAAGCTGGGTGGGCGTAAAGAGGCGCGGTTTCGTTCATGTTGCGTTGGGTAAATCAAGCTCGTCATTTCAACAGCAATAGAAAGGGGCGCATGTTCTAAGCACCTCAGTGGCTTCAGGCCAAGTAGAAAGACGAAAAACAAAAAAGCAAGGCAGGTTTTGTGGTATGGCAAAACAGCAGTACACTTCAAAAACAAAATCACTTAACAAACGGTTCAAGCAGACAGTTTTTCCGCTCCGCCTTTTTGTGTTTGTTAACACAAAAAGGCTCCACTCAAAAACTGCTGCTTAACCGGGCGTTAACTTTAAATCAGAGATCGAGTATTTATGGCAGATAGCAAGGATGAATTTACTCTCTACAGAGAAAAGTCTAAGACCAAATCCTCAAAAGAGGTGCTTCAGGGCTTCATGGATTTGATGAAGCAAGAAATGCATTTAAGAAGTGAAGACGTTCAGCCATCTCATAGTTTTTGGTATTACCGCCCAACAAAAGACTTTCCGCCAAAATCAATTCGCTATCCGTCAGAGTATGATGGAAGTGATCGACTGAATATCGCATGCACACAGACAGAATTAAAACCTAGTGCACAAAAGAAGCTGGTTAATTCTTGGTGTGAATCATTACCAGATATGGACAACGTCGAATATATTTGGTTTTCATCAAGGACAACTCAAGAGTTGTTTGATGCTGTATGTGAGATGAAGTCAATAAAAGGTCTCTATATTAAATGGAGCGGAATAAAATCAATAGACAAAATCACTAAGGCAAAAAGTCTTAGGTATCTCCATATTGGTAGCTCTCCTTCTTTGGCACCTCTTGAACCTCTTGGTCAGCTTCCAGCCCTTGAATGGTTGGAACTTGAAAATATAAGGGCCTGCGAAGATTTATCATTTACTAAGAATCTCATTAACTTAAAGGGGCTTTCTATTGCAGGTGATGGGAACAGTATCAAGTACTTAAAAGCCAAAACTCTGGAGCCATTAACTTCGCTTCAGGAGCTTTACTGGCTATCACTTGGGACATTTATGGTGGAACAAGATGGGCTTTTACCCCTTGCAAAACTAAGAAAGCTAAAATATCTCTTCATTAGCAATAAATATAAATTCGAGGACGTGGCGGCACTAGCAGGCGCAAGACCTGATGTGGAGTGTGATTTGTTTGAGCCAGTATCTGGTGTTTATGATTTTCTTGCTTGTAAAAAATGTGGCGAGCACACAGTGATACTGCCTACAGGTAAAGGTAAGCCTTGGATGTGCCAGACATGTGATGCAAAAAAAATAGAAAAGCATATTCATCAATTCAATGAAATAGCTAACGAGTACTTAAAATGGTCATCAAAAAGTTAACAAGTCAAAGCACTCGGACGCAGCAAAGCTGCGCCGGTGTTTGAGGCGTTAAGCGGACATTAGAAGGTGCCATATATGATCAGAGATGTGATGTTTCCCGATGATGCTCAAGAACTGAACTCACTAATTCGCGAGTATGTCGAGTGGTTGAATATAGATCTGTCATACCAAGATTTCGAGGGGGAAATGGCGAGAATAGAGTCTGTATTCACTCTTCCCCGCGGTCTATACACATTCGTGATCGTAAACTCAAAAGTGGCAGGCGGTGTTGGATTCAGGCACATTGACCCTGAAACGGCAGAGGTAAAGCGCCTCTATGTTCGCCCACAGTATCAGGGGCTTGCCTTGGGCCGTGCCCTAATGAACAGCATGCTTGATAAGCTGGCCAGCCTCGGCTACAGAAGAGTCGTCCTAGATGCTGTGCCTCCGACTGTGCATGCACAGTCGCTCTACGTGAGCATGGGTTTCCATGAAATTGATCCTTATTTCGACAATCCCACGCCTGACACGAAGTTCTACGGCATTGAACTCAATGCATCGCATAGAAAGCCAAAAGCTTAACAATCGGCAGCACGGCGAGCGCTTTTACGCAGCTGCGCTGCTCCAAAGCGCCGCGTGTGCCGGGCGTTATGTGGTGATGCAATGAATCGTCGCTACGATGTATTTGATTTCGTTGTGATGGTCGGCTTCGTGCTGATCGTCGTGGCACTTGGACTGTTTTTTGTATTGCAGGCAGCCGATACCTTTGAGGTTTTGGTTACCTTGGGGCTGTGGGTGATTTTCTCTTTTTTCATAACAGCACTCGTGCATGGCGTCGCTCGGGGGATCCCAAGGACCGAAGTGAAGGTGCCCAAAGGGTTTGCTTTGCTCGCTTTCAGTATCAGTGGAGCATTGTTTCTTTCTGCCTGGGTCATTAGTGGCACATAACCAGGCGCTCAAATGCGTTACGGTCACGAAAGGCGTGGCCTCCACCGGACAGCCACTGCTTCGCAGTGTCTGCCGTTTAGCTTAGCGTTAGCCTTCCTGGAGACATACCCATGCCGTTCGAACACTTCCCTCCCGCCCTTGGAAAGGGCGAGTATCACTGCCCATACTGCAATGTTTACGCAAAGCAGTTCTATGCGCATCTAGCAACTCTGACAAATTTCAATTGGCGGAGTGTGGTTGACTCGCACTCCAAATTCGATGCGCTCATGCCGCAGGATTGGATTGTCACCAAATGCCAGCACTGCAGCGAGGTTGCTTTCTGGCATGGCGGGAACATGATCTACCCCAAGAAAAGCATCGCCACTCCACCGAACGTAGATCTCTCAGAGTCCATTCAGGCGGACTACCGCGAGGCAGCAAGCGTTCTTGCAGATTCTCCGAGGGCGGCCGCCGCGCTTTTGAGATTC
Source organism: Halopseudomonas nanhaiensis (assembly GCF_020025155.1). NCBI lineage: Bacteria > Pseudomonadati > Pseudomonadota > Gammaproteobacteria > Pseudomonadales > Pseudomonadaceae > Pseudomonas > Pseudomonas nanhaiensis. Next base: position 187,876 of record NZ_CP073751.1, on the reverse strand, counting down.
GCTTTGCAAAAACTGTGTGTGCAGCTTGGAGAGCAAGGGAAGAACATTAACGACGATATCAAAAATCTGGTTAAGAAGGGCCTAAATCCACTCGTACAGAAATCTCTCGACGCCCTCAGGATCACCGGCAACAACGCTGTCCACCCAGGCGAGCTTGATCTCTCTGAAGAACCTGATCGAGTTCTCAAGCTCTTCGAATTGATCAACTTCATTGCGAACAAGATGATTACCGAGCCCAAGGAGATCGAATCCTTCTACGAAGGATTGCCTTCTGGTGCGATTCAAGCTGTAGAATGCTCGAGCTCATCGCGGCGAATCGGCAAAAGCGTGATAAGGCGGGGGTAGAAGGCTAAAAATTCATTCAAACCGCCGCCGCTTCGCGGCGCGGCGCGGCGCGGCGCGGCGCGGCTTTAGAAACTGGGGTCAGATGAGAGTTTCTGTACCAAAAAGGCGAGAGATTTATTCGTATTAGCCAAACGGAACGACCATGGACAATTTTCCCCAAGCGTCCCGCCCTCCTAGGCATTGTCCCATGCAAGCGCTGGAATCAATCTGACTCCAGCGCTTTGAGATGGCCTCACAGCACCCGCTAAACGTTAGCTCTGTGGTTTGATCAGAAACTTCTCTCCGGTCGCCTGCTTGCCATAAACCGAGATCGCATCCAGCTGTAACGCACCGGACAGGGATACTTCGTGGGTGTAGTGGCTGGCGAACGTGGTTTTGATTTCGGCCGCTACGCGTTTGCGCATGGCTGCGACGGTGTTCTGACCCAGCTTGCCTAGCGCATTGAACAACAGAAAGCCGTTCACGCCCCAGGCAAAACCGAAGGTGCGGTTCAGCGTGACGGGGCCGCGATCAAGGCCGCCATAGATGTACACCTGCTTGTAGATGTCCGAGCCGTACACGCTGTATTCAGTCATGTCGCGGGAGACGGCGGCTTCCATGCAGGTGAGGATGTCACTGGCCAGGCGACCACCACCGATAGGGTCGAAGGCGATGGTCGCGCCGGTATCGATCAGTGCCTGGGTCAGGTCAGCCATAAAGCTGTCGCTGCTGGAGTTGACCACGTACTTGGCACCCTGGCCGCGCAGCAAGGCTTCCTGTTCCGGCTTGCGGACGATATTGACCAGGTCGATGCCGTCGGCGATGCAGATGCGGTTGAGCATTTGCCCGAGGTTGGAGGCGGCGGCAGCGTGAACGATAGCCTTGTGACCTTCGGCGCGCATGGTCTCTACCATGGCCAGTGCAGTCAGCGGATTAACAAAGCTTGATGCGCCTTCGACTGCGGTAGTACCCGGCTCCAGTTCCAGACAGCTTTGGACATTGGCGCATACGTATTTGCGGTAGCTACCCCCACCAATGAACGCAACGGTTTTGCCCATCAGGCTCTGCGCAGCGGCTGACGAGCCCGCCGCGACAACAGTGCCGGCGCCTTCGTTGCCCACGGGTATGGACTTGCCCACCCGCTTCTTGACTGCACCCATGAATTTGGGCGGTACATCGGCATTGATGACCGGGCGATCGGCGCTGCCGGATTGCCTGGCAGTGGTCATATCGCCCACGCTGAACATCACGCCCAGATCAGAGGGGTTGATAGGGGCGGCTTCGATGCGGATGACCACCTGATTCTCGCCCGGCTGGGGGATCTCGATATCGCGCAGGGCAAGTTCCAGTTTGTTGTCTTCACTGATCGTTGAAATGAGTTCGATGTTGGTATCTGACACGTGTTTCTCCTTCAAATGTAGGTGGTCTGGTGCTTCGCTGACCGGTGTTGGTGCATAAAACTGCGTGGCATCCCCTTGACGCCTGCTTGATCCGCGTCGCTGGGACTGCCTGATCCCCGTGATCAATGGGGCTAGAGTAGCCCACTTAATGGATCTGCTCCTTCTCGAACGGCAGGCGACCTACCGCCAAGCAGCCCGGGCCAGCATGCAAGGCAAGGCGAGGGATCCATATGCGCGGTCAACTACCGATTCGCCCTCAGATCGCGGCGTGCGATAGTCTTACCTGCCTGATCATCTAATGGAGCCCGTCCTATGCCCGACCCCACGCCATCGCGCGACCCCCTCCATGGCGTTACGCTGGAGCGCATGATCAACGAGCTGGTTGAGCACTACGGTTGGGAAGGGCTTGGGCAGCGGATCAATATCCGCTGCTTTACCCATGACCCCAGCGTGAAATCGAGCCTGCGTTTTTTGCGGAAGACACCCTGGGCTCGCGAGAAGGTCGAGGCGCTGTATATTTCGATGGTGCGTTGAGATCGGCTCAGGCCGCTTAGCCTGGCGGATACTGGAGGGAGACGGTGATGACTCTGCAGGCACGTTTCACACTGCTGGCTGACTACAACCAGTGGATGAATGCGAAGGTCTACGAAGCTGCCGCTCAGCTTGACGAGGCGGAGCTGACCAGGGATCGCGGAGCGTTCTTCGGCTCCATTCTCGGCACGCTGAATCATATTCTCGTGGCCGACACGATCTGGCTTCAGCGATTCGCGAAACACCCGCGTTGCCACACCCTGTTGCAGCAGGTCTCGGAGTTGCCCAGCCCTGCTGGTCTCGATCAGATGCTGTTCGATGATCTGGCTGAACTGGCTCGGCAACGGAGCTGGATGGATCGTCAGATTATCGATTGGGTGCAGGCGCTGACCGATGATGATCTGGAGCTCGTGCTCAGCTATCACAACACCAAGGGCGTTGCTGCCGGCAAACGCTTCTCCAGCCTGATGCTTCACCTGTTCAATCACCAGACGCATCACCGTGGGCAGGTAACGACCCTGTTGTCGCAGGCGGGGGTCGATGTCGGCGTTACCGATCTTCTTGCTTTGATTCCGGATGAGGGCGACTTATAGATCGCTTCGTAGAACGTGCATCGCCAAAGCCGTCCATCTGCGAGTTTGGTGGGGTGGTCGGGCTTTGCTTTCGCGCCCGGGTGCGCTCCTACAAAAAACCCGGGTCGCGGATTGCTTGGGTACGAGGGCATTCTTGGGGTGATTCGGCGGATTCGGATGATGGGGGGTTCGGGGGTAGGGAGTGAGTTGTAAGGGTTTGGTGGGGTGGTCGGGCTTCGCTTTCGCGCCCGGGTGCGCTCCTACAAAAACCCCCGGGTTCCGGATTGGTCGTAGGAGCGCACCTGGGCGCGAAGGGGGTGTAGCGGGTGGGCTCAGCCCGCCTTCTGCGCGACGATATCTTCCATCTTCAGGCCGGTCAGGCCGTGGATGGTTTTCCACAGGTACAGCATGATCAGCACCATCATGACCATGGTGGGTAGCGCGATCATCGGGTAGCTGACCAGGGTCATGCGGCCAAGTTCTTCGTTGAAGGCGCTGGTCCCGGCCGGGCTGGTGACGATCCATTTGGCGACCAGGTAATTCATCACGGACGAAAAGAAGAAGGTCCCGGCGAGGAAGTAGGTGGCGCGCGACAGACGCCCTTCGAACACTGACACCTGACCGCGCTCTTCCAGCCGCTCCTGCACTCGGGCGACGTTCAGTACAGTGTCGTTGTACAGCAGGGTGCGGATCAGCGGATAGCGCGTGCGTGTGGAGATCAACACGGCAATGCCGATCAGCCCCGGTACGGCAGCTTCCTTGATGGCCAGCCACTGCGGGTCCAGCTCGAACAGGCCGATGCCGCCGGTAAGCATGACGCTGACCACCCCGAGCACCGCGATGAAATTGAATTTGCGATAGCGCAGCAGCTCGAACAGCCCCCAGCCGATCGGGAACGCCAGTGCCACGATGAGCGCCAGCGGCGCGCCGAGGTCCTCGTCGCCGCTGAACTTCATCAGGATCACCGAGGGCAGCAGGATGCTGACCAGCAGGTCGACCATGGGGCGGGGTTTGTGTTGCGGCGTGCGGGGTGTGGAGTCAGTCATCGAAGCTCAGTCGGTCTCGTTCGTATCGGCCACCATCATACACGGCCCGGCTGCGGTGTTCGCAGCCGTCGGCCTGCCGGCAACCGCCGGCCGTCAGGCGCCGATGATGGTATAGGCCAGGTAACCGGTATAACCGGCATACACGCAAAGCAGCAGCGCGCCTTCCAGGCGGTTTATGCGCCCCTGGCGGCCGCGCAGGCCGATACCCATGATAAACAGCGCCAGGGTCAGGCCGGCCATGACCATCCAGTCCCGATACAGAACGACTGGGTCGACCGAAAGCGGCATGATGCCGGCAGCGATGCCGACTACTGCCAGGGTGTTGAACAGACCGGAGCCAATCACGTTACCCAGCGCCAGATCATGCTCGTTCTTGCGGATCGCCGCGATGGATGAGGCCAGCTCGGGTAACGAGGTGCCGATGGCGACGATGGTCAGACCGATGATCAGATCACTCACGCCCAGGCTCTGGGCGATGCTGACCGCACCCCATACCAGCACCCGCGAGCTGAGCACCAGCAACAGCAGGCCGACGAACAGCCAGATCAGCGCAGACTTAAGCGGCATGGCGTTGGCCTTGAGCTCGGCGTCGTAATCGCTTTCCAGTGCGTCGCCGCGCCCGCGCATGCCCTGGAAGATGGACCAGCCCATCAGCAGGAAGAACACGCCGAGCAACACCCAGGCATCCATGCGGCTGAGCTGGCCATTGAGCAGTTGGTAACCGGCCAGGAGCGTCACGCCCATGAGGATGGGCAGCTCCTTGCGCAGTACCTGGGAGTGCACGGAGATCGGGCTGATCACTGCGACCAGACCGAGAATCAGTGCAATGTTGGTGATGTTCGAGCCGTAGGCGTTGCCCAGCGCCAGACCGGGATTGCCCTGCGAGGCGGCCAGCGCCGAGACGACCATCTCCGGTGCCGAGGTACCGAAGCCGATGATCAGCATGCCCACCAGCAGGGTCGGCATCCCGAAGTGCGTAGCGGTGGCCGAAGCGCCGTCGACGAACTTGTCGGCACTCCACACCAGCAGCGCCAGTCCGGCGATTACAGCGGCAAAAGCCATCAGCATGAACAATTCTCCGTGGTCAGCAGGGCGCCATTATCGGCAAAACATGCCCTTCCGACCAGCGGAGCGAACCGCCTGTTCCGCAAATGCCTGTTCAGGCGCAGGCCTGGCCACGCAGCCGTTCTTCCTCGTAGAGCTCCTTCTTCGACAGCTTGCCGACCGGCGTGCGCGGCAGCGCATCACGCACCTCCATCGACTGCAGGCGCTCGTGCTTGCCCAGGCGAGTCGCCAGGAAAGCCTGCAGCGTCTCGAAATCGAGCGGCTCAGCGCCCGCCTTGAGCTTGATGAACGCCTTCGGTGCCTGACCGCGGTAGGGGTCATCGACGCCGATCACCGACACTTCCTCGACGCTCGGCATCTCGTAGATGGCTTCCTCGATCACCCGCGGATACACGTTGTAGCCGCTGCACAGGATCATGTCCTTGGTCCGATCGACGATGTAAACGTAGCCGTCCTCGTCCATGTAGCCCACATCGCCGGTGCGCAGGTAGCCGTCGGCGGTCATGGTTTCGGCCGTGGCGTCGTCGCGCTTCCAGTAACCGACGGTGATGTTCGGGCCGGCGATGCATACCTCACCACGCTCACCCACCGCTACGCTGCCCGCCGAGCCGTCCAGCGGCGCAATACGGATGCGCGCTCCCGGGACCGGAATACCGCAGGAGCCAGGGCGTGGCTCGGCGTCCTTGGGCGAGAACGTACCGGTAGTGGTGGTTTCGGTCATGCCCCAGCCTTCCTTCAGCGCGCAGCCGGCCGTGCGGCTGTAGCGCTGCTGGACCTCTACCGGCAGCGGAGCCCCACCGGAGTTGCACATCTTCAGCGACGTGAGATCGTAGCTGGCGGTATCCGGATGGCTCAGCAGACCGATAAACATGGTCGGCACGCCCGGGAACGTGGTGATGCGGCTCTGGCTGATCTCCTTGAGCGCTGCTTCGACATCGAACCGCGGGTGCAGGTGAATTTCGGCCGCCCTGCTCAGACCGAACACCATGTTCACCATCAGCGCGTAGATGTGGAAGGGAGGCAGCACGGCCAGGACGCGCTCGTTGCCCATCTCGAGCGTACCGCGCAGGATCTCCTCGAGCTGCGCGCAGGATGTGGTGATGTTGCCGTGGGTGAGCATGGCGCCCTTCGGCGCACCCGTGGTACCGCCGGTGTATTGCAGCACGGCCAATTCCGTCGCCGCGTCGGCGATCGGATACGCATGATAGTTGCCGTCGTTGTTCAGCAGATCGGTAAACAGCTGGCAGCCGTTACCCACTTCCACATCTGCGCGTGGCCCCAGCAGCTCGGCCTGGACCGGTGTCAGGCCTTCGCAGAAGTCTTCCAGCGAGCCGACGACGAGATGCTGCAAGCGCGTGCGCGCCCGCAAGCTGGCCATCTTGGGATAGAACGCCGCCAGATCGAGCGTCACCATCACGTCCGTCTCGCTGTCTTCGATCTTGTGCTCGAGCGTGCGCTCGGCATCCAGCGGCGAATAGTTGACCACCGTCCCGCCAGCGCGAAGCACGCCGAAGAAGGCGATGTAGTAGTGCGGGCAATTGGGCAGATACAGACCTACATGCACGCCCGGCTTGACGCCAAGTGCCTGGAAACCTGCAGCGGCATGACCCACCAGCTCCTGCAGACGGGCGTAGCTGATCCTGCTGCCGAAGAAGTTGATCGCCGGACGCTCAGGGTAACGCTCAGCGGAGCGCTCGAGCAGGCTGTAGACCGGCACAGCTTCCAGCTCCACGTCCCATCTCACGTCTGCAGGGTAGGATTTCAACCAGCGCATATCAGCGTCCACGGTACGCCTCCGTATGTATTGTTGTTGTCTCGGTCTTAGAAGGTAGCCCGCAAGTGTCTCTGCCGATATACAAATCGACGACAGATATGAAGCACTATAGCTACAAACCCGCCTGACACCGCTGCGCCTATTGAATGGCCGTCAGCCGGCAGGTATACAGGACGACTGTCAAACCCCCGCAGGGAGTGCCCATGCGCAAACGTCTGGTTCCGGTGCTGATCATCGCCATCGGTATTGCCATTTTCGTATTGCTCCGTATCACCAGGGACGCTCCCGAGCCCGTGGCGCCGCAGGAACGCAGCTGGCGGGTGGATACGATGGCCATCGAGCCGGGCACCCTGCAGCCGAGCTTGACGCTTTACGGACAGCTGGAATCACCGCGCCGCTTCACCGTGGTCGCACCGCTGGCCGGCCGGATCGACCAGTTGCCGGTGCGTGATGGTCAGGTGGTCGAAGAAGGCACCTTGCTGGTCGCACTGGATGAGGCCGACATCGAACCGCGCCTGCAGCAGGCGCGTGCAGAGCTGCACGACGCGCAGGCGCAGCTGACCAGCGAGCGTTCGGCACATGCCAATGACCGTCAGGCGCTCGAGCTGGAAAAGCGCATCCTCGCCAACGCCCGTCGCAGCGTCGAGCGTACCGAGCAGCTGATCGAGCGGCAGGTGGTCTCCCGCGCCGAGCTGGAGGCCGCAAACGATGCGCTGGAGCGTGCCGCCTTGACCGTTGCCACGCGCTCGCGTGCGATCGAATCGTTTCCCTCTCGCGAAGCGGCACTGAAAGCGCGCGTCGACCGTGCCCGGGCCAGCCTGGAGAGCACCGAACGTGACGCCCAGCGGAGCCGTTTTCGCGCGCCGTTCGATGGCGTGGTCGGCGAGGTTCAGGTAGCCGTCGGCGACCAGGTATCGGCCAATGCGGCGCTGCTGCAGTTCTATCCGGTGGAAGGCATGGAGCTGCGTGCGACGCTGCCGCAGATGTACAGTCAGGACTTCATTCAGGCGCTGGCTGAAGGCGAGCAACTGGTGGCGCGGACGCTGGATGTCTCGCCGGCCGTAACCATGACCCTGCAGCGCATTGCCGGTCTCGCCGAAGCGCGGGGCGTCGAGGCGATATTCCGGCTCGACGACGCGGCGCCGAACCTGCGCCTGGGCACGCTGCTGGCTGTCAGCGTACCGCGCCCGGTGCGCGAGAGCAGCGTCGCCGTGCCCTACAGCGCACTCTACGGCAATGACACCCTGTACCAGCTGGTCGATGGTCGGATGAAACGGCTGCAGGTCGAGCGCGTCGGCGAAACGCTTCGCGAAGACGGCTCGCGCTGGGTGCTGGTGCGCTCCGAGCAACTGCAGCCCGGCATGCGCATCGTCGTCACCCATCTGCCCAACGCGGTCGACGGCCTGCGCGTCGACCCCACCGAGCAGGCGCCAGCCGGAGCAGCAGCGCAATGAACCAGACCGGCGGGCCGATCGGCTTTTTCGTCAACCACAAGGTCGCGGCGAATCTGCTGATGCTGGTCATGCTCATGGGCGGCGTGCTCGGCCTGCTGCGCATGAACATCCAGTTCTTCCCCACCTTCGCGCTGGATTTCGTCACCGTACGCGTGGTCTGGAGCGGTGCGGCGGCCGAGGACATCGAACAGGCGATCACCCAGCCGCTGGAACAGCGTCTGCGCAGTCTGGAAAACCTCAAGTCGATGACATCGACCTCCGCACAGGGCATCTCGAGCATCACCCTGGAGTTCACCGAGGGCACCGATCCGATCATCGCGCTGGACGACGCACGCCAGCGCGTCGAAGAATTTCGCAACCTGCCCTCGGATGCCGAGCGCCCCGAAGTGGTACGCGTCGCACGCTTCGATCCCGTGGCCAGCGTGCTGGTATACGGCCCGTACACAGATGCCGAGTTGCGTTCGCTGGCCAACCGCTTCGAGCGCGATCTGTTGACCCGCGGCATCGATCGCATCACGCTCGCCGGCCTGCCCCAGCAGCAGGTCAGCGTGGAGATTTCCACCACCCAGCTTGAACGGCTGGGCCTGTCGCTGGATCAGGTGGCCGACCGCATTGCTGCCGAGTCGCGGGATCTGCCAGCCGGTCTGGCCGGTGAGGACGACTCGGCACGCGAACTGCGCGCCATCGAGCAACGTCGCTCGGCAGACGAGTTTGCCAGCATCCCGCTGGTCGAAGGTGCCAGCGCGCACCTGCGCCTGGGCGATGTCGCGCAGATCATTCAGGAACCGATGCGCAACCAGGTTCAGCTGCGCCACGACGGACATCCGGCGGTCGAACTGCTGCTGCAGCGCGCCGAGGACGGCAACTCGCTGACCTCGGCGAAGATTCTCAACGACTGGCTCGACGAGGTGAGACCCACGCTGCCGCCCGGTGTGTCGATCCATGTCTACGATGAAGCCTGGCAACTGATCAACGACCGCATCGCGCTGCTGGTCAACAACGGCGTCAGCGGTCTGGTACTGGTTCTGCTGCTGCTCTACCTGTTCCTGCCCGGCCGGGTGGCGCTGTGGGTCGCGGTGGGCATTCCCACGGCGTTCCTCGCAGCGCTCGCGGTGTTCTGGCTGATCGGCGGTTCGATCAACATGATTTCCCTGTTCGCGCTGATCATGGCGCTGGGGGTGATCGTCGACGATGCCATCGTGGTCGGTGAGGACGCCGACGCCCACTTCCGCAACGGCGAGCAACCCGGCTACGCGTCGGAAGGTGCAGCCAAGCGGATGCTCTGGCCGGTAGTCGCTTCCTCATTGACGACCATTGCCGCCTTCATGCCGCTACTGATGGTCGGCGGCGTGTTCGGCAACATCCTCGGCGACATTCCCACGGTGATGATCTGCGTGCTGATCGCCTCGCTGCTGGAATGCTTCGTGGTGCTGCCGCATCACTTGCGCGGGGCATTCAAGCCCGGCACCGGCAGCCGCCAGCGCTGGTATTCCGGTGCTGCCCGTCGCGTGGATGCGGTTCGCCAGCGCTTCGATCAGAGTTTCGACCGGTTCCGCGATGGCCGTTTCCGACGCTTCTCTGCGCTGACCTTGCGCCATCGCGGCGCCACGCTGGCCTGTGCCCTGGTCAGCGTCCTGCTTGCCATCGGCCTGGTCAGCAGCGGGCGGATCGGCTTCAGCTTCTTCCCGACGCCCGAGCCCCAGGTGCTCTATGCCAATGCCAGCTTCGTGGCGGGTACGCCGCGTGCCGAGGTGGTGCGCTTTCTCGATCACCTGGAAGACACGCTGCTCGAGACCGACGCGGCCTTGGGTGGCGGCGTGTTGCAGACCTTCGTCATCCGTCAGGGCGAAGTCAGCGGCTCCGGCGGCGGCGCCCGCCAGGGTGATCAACTCGGCTCGATCATGATCGAACTGGTCTCGCCGGATCACCGCGAGGTACGAAACCGTACCTTTATCACCGAGTGGCGCGAGCGGATCGTCATGCCCGCCGGCATCGACCGGCTGAGCATCAGCGAGCGCGTTGCCGGGCCACCCGGCAAGGACATCAACGTACGCCTGACCGGCAGCGAACCGCATCAGCTCAAGGCCGCTGCCGATGCGGTCGCGGTGATGCTTGCTTCCATCGACGGCGTCACCAGTACCGACGACGACATGCCCTGGGGGCGCGAGCAGTTGATCTACTCGCTGACACCCTATGGTCAGGCCCTCGGGCTGAGCACCCAGAGCCTCGGCCGGCAACTGCGCGCCGCCTATGACGGGCGCCTGGCGCAGATCTATCAGCAGCGCTCGGATGAAATCGAAGTGCGCGTGCAATTGCCCAGAGCCGAGCGGGCCAGCCTGGCCAGCCTTGGCGATCTGTCGATTCGGCTGGATGACGGGCGCAGCGTGCCGCTGTACCAGGTCGCCGAGTTCTCCACCCGCCAGGGCTTCGAAGCGCTACGCCACGCCGAGGGGCAGTTAGCGGTCGAGGTGACTGCCGACATCGATCAGGCGCAGACCACCGCCGGCGTGGTGCTGGAAGCGATGATGGCCGAGCTGCCGGCGCTGGCCGAACGGCACAACGTGCGTTACAGCTTCGAAGGTCGCTCCGCAGATCAACGCGATACGCTGGCGGACATGCGCACCGGCCTGCTGGTCGGCCTGGCACTCATGTATGCGGTGTTGGTATGGGTGTTCACATCCTGGGCGACGCCGCTGATCGTCATGGCGGTGATTCCCCTGGCCCTGGTTGGCGCGCTGCTCGGGCACTGGTTCATGGGGCTGAATCTGACCATCCTGTCATTGTTCGGGCTGTTCGGCCTCTCCGGCATCGTGGTCAACAACTCGATCATTCTGGTCAGCTTCTACCAGGATCAGCGCGAACGGGGGCTGGAGGTCAATCAGGCGTTGAGCGAGGCGGTGGTGCAGCGGTTGCGGGCGGTACTGCTGACATCCCTGACGACAGTCGGCGGGCTGCTGCCGCTGTTGTTCGAAACGTCGCTGCAGGCGCAGTTCCTGATTCCGATGGCCACGTCCATCGCCTTCGGGCTGGGCTTTTCGACCCTGCTGGTACTGTTCGTGATTCCTGCGCTGCTGTCCTGGCTGGAGACGGCGAGAATACGTCGGGCAGAACGGGCCGCAACCAGCACAGGCTGAATGCGGCCTCGACCGGTCAGGGGCGGTTGACCTGCTCCATGGTCTTGGTGATCGCCGCTACCGCAGAGCCTATGTTGGTCAGCTCGGCGGGCAGGATCATGGTGTTGTTGGTCTTGGCCAGCTTGCCGAACTCCTCGACGTACTGCTCGGCAACCCGCAGGCCGACCGCGTCCTTGCCGCCGGGGGTGTTGATGGCCTCGGCGACACGGCGCAACCCTTCGGCGGTAGCCAGCGCGATCAGTTCGATCTCGCGCGCCCGACCTTCGGCCTCGTTGATCTGACGCTGCTTCTCGGCTTCGGACAGGTTGATGGTTTCCTGCTTCTGGCCTTCGGACACGTTGATCTTGGCCTGACGCTCGCCTTCGGACTGGGCGACAACCGCGCGACGCTCACGCTCGGCGCGCATCTGTTTTTCCAGCGCATCGAGGATGGTGGCCGGCAGTTCGATGTCGGCGATCTCGTAACGCATCACCTTCACGCCCCAGGGCCGGGCTGCTTCGTCCAGCGCCTGCACCACCTGCACGTTGATGGTCTCGCGCTCCTCGAAGGTCTTGTCCAGATCGATCTTGCCGACCACCGAGCGCAGCGTGGTCTGCGCCAGCTGCATGGCGGCATAGCGGTAGTCATTGATCCCGTAGCTGGCCGATTTGGGGTCGACGACCTGCAGATAGATCACGCCGTTGACCACGACCTGGATGTTGTCCTTGGTCACGCAGGCCTGCCGGTCGACATCGATCGCTTCTTCCTTGAGGGTGTGCCGGTAGGCGATACGGTCGACGAAGGGGATCAGCAGGTGAAAGCCCGCATCCAGCGTCTTGGTGTATTTGCCCAGACGCTCGACCACGTAGGCCGACCGCTGGGGAACGATCTGTGCGGTCTTGGCGATGGTGATGATCACCAAGGCCAGTACCGCCAGTGAAATGATGGTTGCCAATTCCATGCTCAAGCTCCTTGCGATGTATGAGAAGACGTCGGCTGACGCCCGCTGACGGTCAATACGATACCGCTGTGTCGGGTCACCCAGGCGGCGTCGCCGGCCTTCAGTGGCTCATCGGATTCGGCGTCCCACTTCGCGCCGTTAAGCTGAACCGCGCCGGTGCCGTTGGCGAAGTCGGTGGCGACGAACACCCGTGAACCGACCAGCCCGTCGTCCTGCGAATAGCCTTCGCTGCGGTCCGATACGCCGCCACGGAGCCAGTTGTTGAAATGGCTACGCAGCGCGAACAGCGCCACCACGCTGATGACGGCGAAGGTCAGCAGCTGGATCGGAAGCGTGTCGATGACACCCATCCAGGTCAGCAAACCGACTACGACCGCGCCGATGCCGAAGAACGCAGCAATCAGACCGGGAACGAAAAATTCCGAGATGAACAGGGCCAGGCCAAGCAAGAGCCAGAACCCGAAACTGGTGAACAGACTGCCGGCAAGCATATACAGATCCTTGTGTGATGAACGGACACAGGCCTCACAAACGTGCATCTGCATTTAACCACGATTCAGCGGGCGCGCCGAACGGCGCAGACCAGTTTGCTACCATCGGCCCTGATACCACGGAGAGAAGACCATGCGACTGATCCAATTCCTGCTGCCCGTTCTGTTCTGTTTCGGTACCTATGCGCACGCGGAGCCGATCCGCGTCGGCATTACCGAAGTACCGCCATTCGTCATGCAGAATGACAGCGGCGAGTGGGAAGGGATCAGCATCGACCTGTGGGCGCAGATCGCAGACAACCTCGATATCGAGTACCAGCTGGTGCCGATGCCCTTTCCCGAGCTGCTGGCCAGCAGCGCGGGACGGTTCTGCTGACGTCGCCGTCGGCGCCTTGACCATGACTGCCGAGCGCGAGGCTGAATTTGATTTCACGCATCCGTTCTACCAGACCGGACTGGCGATCGGTGTGCCGCGAGAAGATTCCGCAGGCATCCTGCGAAGTCTGGGCGCTCTGCTCAGCTGGCAGTTCCTCAGCCTGGTCGCCGGGCTGGGTCTGCTGCTGCTGGCGGTCGGGTCGCTGCTATGGCTGGTGGAGCGCCGGCGCAATGCCGAGCAGTTTGGCGGCTCGCCCGCACAGGGCATCGGCGCGAGTTTCTGGTGGGCGGCGGTGACCATGACCACCGTCGGCTACGGCGACAAGGCACCGGTTACACTCGCCGGCCGCCTGATAGCGCTGGTCTGGATGTTTGCCGGTTTGATCATGGTCGCCAGTTTCACCGCAGCAATCACGTCAGCCCTGACCGTCAGCAACCTGCAGCGCCAGATCAACGGCCCGCGTGATCTGCCCGGTTTGCGGGTAGCGACCGTTGCCGATACAGCCAGCGCCCAGTACCTCACCGAACAACGCATCGAGCAGGCCCGCTATCCCGACCTGCCCACCGCCATGCGCGCCGTGGCCGATGGCGCGGCGGATGCGGTGGTCTACGACCAGCCCCTGCTGCAGTATCGCAACCGGGAACTGGGCGAGCGGCGTCTGGATATCCTGCGCAACACCTTTGCCGAGCAGTTGTATGCCTTCGCCCTGCCCGCCGGAAGCGAACTTCGCGGCCCGCTGGCTCAGGAGGTGCTGCGCGTGACGGAGTCGGCCGAGTGGCAATCCTTGATGGATGCTTACCTGGGGCACCGCTAACAACCAAACCATGAATGACCGTTCGTCGGATCACTGCCGTCAATGATCGCAAAACAGAGCCATCGACTTCGTAGTCATCCCCTGCCGCTCCGGTCATCGCCCTGACCTGCAACGACCCGGCTTACCGGCCGGGTTATCGCTGCCTATGCTTGGCTGGCGTGCTCCAAGGAGCAGCTGTCGCACAACAACAATAAAACTCGACCCAAGGACACCTGCTATGCGTAACAGGATCTCCATCCCGCTGGCTGTGGGGCTTGCCGCCTCGCTCGCCGGTTTCAGTCAACAGGCATTGGCCTCCGGCTATACCCAGACCCGCTACCCCATTGTGCTGGCGCACGGCATGCTGGGCTTCGACAGCATTCTCGGCATCGATTACTGGTACGGCATCCCGTCGGCCCTGCGCCGGGACGGCGCCAGGGTCTACATTACCGAGGTCAGCCAGCTCGACACCTCCGAAGCGCGCGGCGAACAGCTGCTGCGTCAGGTCGAGGAAATCGCCGCGATCAGCGGCAAGGGCAAGGTCAACCTGATCGGTCACAGCCATGGCGGCCCCACTGCCCGCTACGTCGCTGCAGTGCGGCCCGATCTGATTGCCTCGGTCACCAGCGTCGGCGCGCCACACAAGGGCTCGAAGACGGCCGACTTCCTTCGCCAGATCCCTGAAGGATCAGGTGGAGAGGCCGTTCTGGCGGGCATCGTCAATGGTCTGGGTGGGCTGATCAATTTTCTCTCGGGCAGTTCATCCACCAGCCCGCAGAACTCACTCGGTTCGCTGGAATCACTCAACTCGGCCGGCGCGGAGCGCTTCAACGCCAAATTTCCGCAGGGCATTCCTACCAGCGCCTGTGGCGAAGGCGCTTATCAGGTGCGCGGCGTGCGCTATTACTCCTGGGGCGGTACCAAGCCGCTGACCAACATTCTCGACGTGTCTGACGTGTTACTGGGCGCCTCGTCGGTTCCCTTCGGTTTCGAAGCCAACGATGGCCTGGTAGGACGCTGTAGCTCGCATCTGGGCATGGTGATTCGCGACAACTACCGCATGAACCATCTGGACGAGGTCAACCAGACCTTCGGCCTGACCAGCCTGTTCGAGACCAGTCCGGTGTCGGTCTACCGCCAGCATGCCAACCGGCTGAAGAACGCCGGTCTGTAAGCGCAGGCCGGCCTGCGGGCCGGCTTCGCTCGACGAGGACCTCACACCATGAAAGCCATCGTTTACGCTCCACTGCTCGGCTGCATTCTGCTGCTTGGCTGGCACCTGACGCGGCCTGCCGTGGAGGTGGCGGAACTGTCGCCTGCGCTGCAAGCACCACGCTCCACCCTGCAGCAGGTGTCGACCAGACCTGCCGCGACCAGCGCGATCCCTCGGCAAGCGCCGGCCTCGCTGCGCGGGACCGAGGTGGACGGCACACTGCAGACCGATCATCGAGGCCATTTGCTGGTCACCGAGCAACTGCGCGACCTGTTCGAGTACTACCTGGCTACGATCGGCGAGGTTCAGTCGGATCAGGCGGTCGAGATGATTCGCCAGCAGCTGGCCGCTCAACTGAACCAGCCAGCCCTGACCGAGGCGTACGAGCTGCTGGATGCGTACCTGGAATACAAGCAACGCGTAGCCGCGTTAGAGCAGGACCTGCCCGTGGTCGCTGACCTGGCCGCGCTTGCCGAGCGCGAGGAGGCCGTACGCCGGCTGCGGGCCGAACTCTTCGATCCTCTGGTACACGAAGCCCTGTTTGGCCGGGAGGAGCAGTACAACCAGTATCACCTGGAACGGCTGGCCATACTTCACGACAGCGAGCTGGATGAAACAGGTCGGGCGCTGGCCCTGGAAGAGCTGCGCCAGCGCCAACCGGACGCCTTGCGTGATTCGCTGGCAGTACAGCTGCACCAGCAACTGGGTGAGCGCACCCGGGCGTTGCAGGCAGAGGGGGCGCCGCCGCAGGCGGTACGCCAGTTACGGCTCGAGCTGGTTGGGCCGGAAGCCACCGAGCGGCTGGAGCAACTGGACCAGGAGCGCGCCCGATGGCAGCAACGGCTGGACCAATTCGCGGAGGAGCGCCAGGCGATTCTTGCCGATCCGGGACTGGCTGATCAGGACAAGCAGGCCGCCGTCAGCGAGCTGCTCGCGGACCGGTTTGACGAGCGAGAGCGCATGCGCGTGGCTACGCTGATCGACTGAACAAATGCTGTAACAGCTCTGCCGACCATCGGCGGTGCAACCGACCGGGTCGGCGCCCATACTGGGGTTTTCCCACTCGAGGGATACAGCATGCGCGCCGACGAATTTCTCAAGAAGTACGGACTGGATGGGGACGACGACGACTTCAAGGACAGCAGCCTGAAGGGCAAGTCACTGGAGCGTGCCATGCATCCGGGCCGGCCGAAGGCCGGCACACCGCATGACTGGGAAGAATGGGAGGCCTACAAGGCCCGGCACGGCATTGTCGAGGACGAGCCGCCCGCGTCCCCCGGCAAGCCTTCGCCCGACTCTGACAAGCCCTGATTCACACTGGATTGGAGGTGAAGGCTACTTCTTCATCCACACGCCGTTGAGCATGATGTACTGCCCCTTGGCGGTACGCTCGATGGCCTTCTTGCCGGCAATCGATTCGACATCGGACTGCTGTATGCCGTTTTCCCTGGCCAGGCGCTGATACTCGGCGCGCCGTGCGCGGTTGATCTGCTCGGCAATCTGCGCGGCGCTGCCGCCGGCAGCCACCACCCCAAGATAACCATCCGGCTGTTCACCCAGCTGACCGGCCGCCTTGGCTGCGGGCAACGCGGACATCGCCTCGTTGAGGGTCATGGCCCAGGCAGAAACACTGAGCAGGAGGGCGAGCACAAGCCCGCCGATACGAAACGTCATACGCATGCGTTTTCCCTCAGAACAGGCCGCTGGATTCGTTGAAAATCTCGTCCAGCTGACGATCGACCTTGATATAGATTTCGTGCTGAATCTTCACATTCAGGTTGATGTTGATCGGCTCGCTGGGAGCCGCAACCCTTACCGTCGGGGTGCAGGCCGTTATTCCCCACACCAGAACCGCGACCGACAAGACGCGCCATCGCATGCGCCACTCTCCTTCTACTGGACGAGCCGCTGCCGCAACAGCCGCTCCTGAACCCGCTTCTGAATGATGTCGCTGACCTGACCGCTGAGCTGCAGGCTGGCGAGCAGCGCCGGGATGTTTTCCTCGAGATTGATATTGAGGTGTACCGGCCGGCCGTTCTGCAGATCCGGATTATTGCCCTCCAGACGCAGACCGAGTATGAGCATACCGTCCTCGCCGTAGTCAAGCTCACTCGATAGCACGCTGTAGCGGAAGTCATCCAGTGCCACTGCCAGCTCGCGCATGCCCAGGTTGCTTCGCCCCAGCTCGCTGAGCCGCTCGGACCGATACTGCAGCACGCCGCCCGGCTCACGGGCGCGAACCGAGCCCGAGTCAACCGTCACCTGGCCGTCGACCAGGCTCACTGGCAGCTGTCCGTCCAGCGTACCTCGCCCGCTCAGCCCGTCGGCAGGGTAAGCCTCGAACAGACTCGCCAGCTGCAGTCCGCGCAAGTCAATCACCAGATGCTGGCGTTCGGCAGCCAGATCGAGGGTCGCCGGTTGCACCACAAGCTCGCCACCGAGCAGCCCCATCTGCGCCTGGTGGACCGTAAAACGCCCCTCGATCGGGGCGTTCAGCGGCGCGTCATAGCCGAATCGGGCCGACAGGGGACCCAGCTCGACTCCGGGGTTCAGGGTCGTCAGTCTCAGGCCGTCGGTCTGCACGCTGAGCACGTCGCGGGCGATGGCGATGTCCAGCGGCAGGGTGAGCCCCTCGAACGTCGCCCGGTCATAGATTCCGGCAATGCCGCTGGCATCAACCGTCCCGTCGAGCCGCTCAAGCGAGGTCACTCCACTGACATCGAACCGCCCGCGCAGTCGCCCGCTCGCCAACGTCAGCAGCTCCGGCCAGTCTGCCAGCGTAGCGGCGATCGGATTGTCCGCGCGGAAAAACACTTCCTGCAATTGCACCTCGGCACGCCATGGCTGATCAAGCGGCCACACCAGGGCCACGTCCAGCCCCAGCCCGCCGACGGTGGCGACTGTACCGCTCCAGCTGAGGCCATCGTTACCCTGGCGCAGTGCGCCCTGCAGCGTCCAGCCCTGCGGCCGGAGTGCAGCGTGCTGCACCTGGCTGGCTGCAATCAGGGTCTGGCCTGCGATACTGGTCGCTGCCGGATCATTGAGTGGCGCCTCGACTGTCATGCCAGGGAGACCAAGGCGGACATCCGACAGCGCCAGGCCCAGCTCGGCGTGCGAGGCCAGCCCGGCGCTGAGAAAAGCGCCCTGACCCAACAGGAGATGTACAGCCTCGGCGTCCATTCGCGCCTGCAGTGGAAGCTGCGCGCGCACGTTCTGCAGGCGCATCCCCTGCTGGTCGAGCCGCGCCACCTGCAGGTCGATTCGCCCGTCGTCGAGACGGGCCTGCCAGGCCTGACCGGGGGTCAGGTGCACGAGTCCGGCGACCGTGCCCTTCAAGCCGCCCTCGGCCCGGGCTTCGAGCGCCAACACCAGTTCCTCCTGCCAGCCCAGCGCCAATGCGGGGCTCGGACGGATGTTCATGTGCAGGACCTGCGGCCGAGCCTGCTCTGGCAAGCTGTTCAACACGGCAATCGCAGGCTGCTCGAGTCGAACATCGGCGCTGCCCTGATTCAACAGCCAACGGCCTCGGTCACCTGCCAGGCTCAGGCTCATCGAGCCACTGACGTCCCCCACATCCGCCACCTGCCAGGGGCGTGTCAGATCAGCCTGCGCATCCAGTCGAACCTCGCCCGCCAGCCAGTCCTGCCAGGATCGAGGCGCACCCGGCGGCTGCAGGGCCCACCGGGCTTGCAGACTCAGGCCCGAGGGCAACTCGACGGGCAGGGCGCCCACGTCCGCCCAGGGCCGGACCAATCCGACGAGGACCTCGCTGGCGGGAAGAGACGGTACGGTCAGCTCGCCGGACAGCTCAGCACCGCCGGCGCCGTGCGACCAATGAGCGAGCAGCGCCGCACCCGGCTGATCGTTGAGACGCAGGTTGGTGGACAAGGCCAGCGCCTCGCCATTGCGGGAGACCCCGGCCTCGAGCTCCAGCCGGTCTGAGCCGGAGCTCAACTGGGCGCGCGCCTCGAGTTGCTGATCGGCGAGGTGATTGCGGACCTCGAGCCCGCCCACCAACCGGCAGCGCGTCGCCTGGCAGGGAAGATCAAGCTGCAGGGCATGAACGCGGATAACGTCGGGCAGCGAGCGCGAAGCATCGAACCAGTCCTGCGGCTCATGCAAAAAATCGTCTACCGGCTGGTTACCCGGCGGCTTGTCGCTGGCGGTGCGCTCGGGGCGGGCATCCCAGTCGAGATCCAGATCACGCACATCAAGCAGGAGCACCCGGGGTCCACCCTTCCAGGTCGGCGCCAGGCGAACCTCTTCAAAGCTGAATTCGAGACGGCCGTCGGCCCCGTTGTACACGCCGCTGACCCGTTCAAGATGGAATTCACCACTGGAATAGCTCAATCCCTGCCAGTCGAGCTGCTCCACCCCGGCGTCGATCAGAGCCCGCTGCGCCCAGTGATAGACGAACAGACAGGCCAGTACCAGGAACAGCACTATCACCAGCCCTATCCGCAATGCCCTTTGCATCGCACTCTCCTCATCAGCTATCGCTCAAGGTAGCATGCAGCTTCTTCGTGTCAGGCTGACGCACACCCCGGATGATTCGCATGGATGAACCTCGTCACTCTTCGCCCCGCCGCTGGCTCCAGAGCCTGTTCTTGTTGTTGCTGTTTTGCTGGCTGGGCATGGCGGTGTATCAGGCATTCAAACCGCTGCCGGAAGGCCTCTCTGTCACTGCGCCGTTAAGGCCTGCCAGCGACATCCGCCTGCTCATCGACCAGACCCATCATGTAGGCGATCAACGCGTCACCCAGCAGGCGATCTTCGATGAAGCCCTGGCCCTGATCCGACAGGCTCGTCGCCTGATCGTCGTCGACATGTTCCTGTTCAACGACTTTGCCTCCACCGCCGATCACCGACCGCTGAGCGAGCAGTTGACCGACGCGCTAGTGGCGGCCCGTCGCCAGCACACTGATATTGAGATCGTCGTAATCACCGATCCGTTCAATACGTTTTACGGCAGCATGCAGGCGCCGGTCATCGAGGCACTGCGCAGTGCAGGCATCACGGTGGTGGAGACACCGGTGGCTCAGCTTCGCGCGTCCAATCCGGTGTGGTCCGGGCTATGGCATCTGTGCTGTAGCTGGCTGGGCAATAGCGAAAGCGAAAGCGGCGGGTGGCTTCCGAATCCGGTCGCCGACGGCAAGGTGACCCTGCGCGGCTGGCTGCGCCTGCTCAACTTCCGCGCCAACCATCGCAAGACGCTGGTGGTCGATCACGGTGAGGACTGGACCGGGCTGGTCACGTCGGCCAACCCGCATAACGCCAGCAGCCATCACTGGAACGCGGCGCTGCGCTTCAATGGCGGCGCCGCGCTCGATCTGCTGGTATCGGAACAGGAGGTGCTGGCCATGGCCGGAGTGGAAGCGGACTGGCCTGAGCCGGCAGAGATGTCCAGCAGCGTGCTGCCGGCGGTGCAGGTACTGACCGAAGGCGCGATCCGTGACGCGCTGCTGAAAATGATTGAATCGAGCGAAGCCGGCGACCGTTTGGATCTGGAAGTATTTTATCTGTCGCACAGAGCCGTCATCGATGCGCTGATCGACGCGCAGCAGCGAGGCGTAGCGCTGCGGGTGTTGCTCGACCCCAACCGCGACGCGTTCGGGCGCGAGAAGAACGGTATTCCCAATCGCCAGGCAGCCTGGGATCTGCATCAGGCTGGCGTGCCGGTTCGCTGGTGCAACACGCAGGGGGAGCAATGCCATCGCAAGTGGTTACGCCTGGATCGCAAGGACGGCACCGCCGAATTGCTCAGCGGCTCCGCCAATCTGACCCGGCGTAATCTCGACGACCTGAACCTGGAAACCAGTGTGCGGCTGGTAGGCCAGTCCTCCGAGCAGGCGATCACCGAAGCCCGCGAGCACTTCGACGCGTTGTGGCATAACGACGATAGCAGGCCGTTCAGCCTGCCTTACGCTGCCTTTGCTGACCACAGCCGGGTACGCTACTGGCTGTATCGAGTCATGGAAGCGACCGGCATGTCGACCTTCTGATCACTGCTGTTCGCGGAAACAGGCCGACAGGATATCCATGCCCTGGTGCACCTCGACATCGGTCGCAGTCAGTGGCACGAGGATCCGGATGACATTGCCATACTGGCCGCACGACAACAGGATCAGGCCCTTTTCGCGCGCGGCCGCAACGATGCGCGCAGTCAGTTCGGCGTGCGGATGACCATCGTTGGTGAACAGCTCACAGGCGACCATGGCACCCAGTCCGCGAACGTCGGCGATGCGCTGGTCTTCGCTGGCGATCTCGCTCAGCCGGCCAGTGATCAGCTCTCCTATCTTGCGGCTACGCGCCAGCAGATTTTCTTCCTCGAAGATGTCGATAACCGCCAAGGCCGCGGCGCAGGCCAGCGGGTTACCCGCATAGGTGCCGCCCAGGCCACCGGAGGCGATGACATCCATCACCTCGGCACGCCCACAGACGCCGGCGACTGGAAAGCCGCCAGCGATCGACTTGGCGAAGGTCGTCAGGTCGGGCGCCACGCCCATCTGCTCCATGGCAAAGAAGGTGCCGGTCCGGCCTGCGCCGGTCTGCACTTCATCGGCCACCAGCAGGATCCCGTGCAAATCGCACAGCTCGCGCAAGCGCTTCATGAACGCAGGCGACGATGCGTAGAAACCACCTTCGCCCTGCACCGGCTCGATGACGATGGCGGCGATGTCGCGCGGCTCGGCATCGTTCTTGAACACGCGCTCGATACTGGCAATTGCATCATCTTCGCTGACGCCGTGTATCGCGCACGGATACTGCGCCCGATAGACACCGCCCGGCATCAGCCCCATTCCCGCGGCGTAGGGATTGACCTTCCCCGTCATCGACAGGGTCATCATGGTGCGGCCGTGGTAGCCACCGGTGAAGCAGATCACACCCGCCCGGCCTGTCGCTGCACGGGCAATCTTCACGGCATTCTCGACGGCTTCCGATCCGGTGGTGACCAACAGCGTCTTCTTGGCGAAGTCGCCCGGTACCAACGCGTTCAGCCGCTCGCACAACTCGACGTAGGGCTCGTAGGCCAGCACCTGAAAGCAGGTATGGGTGAATTGGTCCAGTTGCCGGCGAACAGCATCCATCACCTTTGGGTGACGATGGCCGGTGTTGAGTACCGCGATGCCGCCGGCAAAATCGATGTACTGGCGACCCTCGACGTCCCAGACGGTAGCGTTCTCGGCCCGCTGAGCAAAGATCGGATGGATCTGGCCGACACCGCGGGCCACTGCAGCATGTCGACGTTGCATCAGGGATTCGTTGGTTTTCATGTGTACAGCCCTCGTTAAAAAACAAATGGATGCTCGCCCGCCGTGCAGCGACGCTTGCTAGTCGAGACCATGACGAACACGCCACAAGTACGTCCCTGTAGGCTCGAAGGCGCCCGTCCGGGGCGCCTTCGGTCCGCCATGGTCTCAACTAGCAAACGCCGGTCTGACTTCGAGTCCGGCCACACACGAAGCTAGCGCGCAGCCGGGCGGTCAGCTAATCCGGACCGTTAGATGCCCTGGACGGGCATCTACGAGCCCACATGGATGTGCTTGCGGCGTGTCCGGCTTAGCTGATCGGCCGGCTGTGCTTGCACGGAATCGAAGTATCAGATCCCGCCTAAGCACACATATTTGATCTCGACATATTCCTCGATGCCGTACTTCGAGCCTTCTCGACCGAGCCCGGACGCCTTCATGCCGCCGAAGGGTGCGACCTCGTTGGAGATCAGACCTGTGTTGACCCCCACCATCCCGTATTCAAGTGCTTCGGCAACCCGGAACGCGCGCCCCAGATCGCGGGCGTAGAAGTAGGCCGCCAGGCCGAACTCGGTATCGTTGGCCTGGCGTATAACGTCGGCCTCGTCGCTGAAGCGGAACAGGGGCGCCAACGGGCCGAAGGTTTCCTCACGAGCGACGAGCATGCTGCTGTCGACGTTGGTCAGTACTGTCGGCTCAAAAAAGAAGCCGCCCAGTTCGTGTGGCTTGCCGCCGATCAGTAGCTGCGCGCCCTTGTCCTGAGCGTCCTTGAGATGCGCCTGAACCTTTTTTACCGCATCGGCATTTATCAGCGGACCGGTGGTGACGCCTGCCTCGGTTCCGTCGCCGACCTTGAGGCCCTTGACTGCCTCGGCCAATTTCGCCGCGAAGGCATCGTAAACGCCGTCCTGCACATAGATCCGATTGGCGCAGACGCAGGTCTGCCCGGCGTTGCGGTACTTGGAGATCATTGCCCCTTCTACGGCAGCGTCGAGATCCGCGTCCTCAAAGACGATGAACGGGGCGTTACCACCGAGTTCGAGGGAGAGTTTTTTGAGTGTCGGCGCGCATTGCTCCATCAGCTTGATGCCGACGGCAGTCGAGCCGGTGAAGGAGAGTTTGCGCACGATGGGGTTGGCGCACAGCTCGGCTCCAACGTCCCGGGATTGCGACACGTCGGCAGGGATCACGCTGAACAGGCCTGCCGGTAATCCGGCTTCTTCCGCCAGCGCGGCCAGCGCCAGCGCCGAGAACGGTGTCTGCGGGGCCGGTTTGAGAACCATGGCGCAGCCAGCGGCCAGCGCCGGCCCGACCTTTCGGGTGATCATTGCGGCGGGGAAGTTCCAGGGGGTGATCGCGGCAGCAACGCCAATCGGCTCTTTCTGCACGATGATGCGCTTGTCCGGCTGATGGCCGGGAATGACGTCACCGTAGACGCGCTTGGCTTCTTCGGCGAACCACTCGAGAAACGACGCCGCGTAGGCAACCTCGCCGCGCGCCTCGGCAAGCGGCTTGCCCTGCTCGGCAGTCATGATGCGTGCCAGATCCTCCTGGTTGAGCATCATCAGCTCGTACCACTTTCGCAACACCGCAGCCCGCTCCTTTGCGGTGCGCTTGCGCCAGGCTAGCTGTGCCGCCCGTGCTGCCTTGATGGCCCGTTGCGTTTCTGCTCGACCCATATTCGGCACGCTGCCCAGTCGCTCATCATTGGCAGGGTTGTGAATATCGGTGCGGGCGCCGTTGTCGGCCTCGCACCAGCGGCCATCGATGAACGCCTGCTGGCGAAACAGGGCGGGGGCGTTGAGTTGCATGAGGATCTCCGGCAAGCATACGTAACGCATTTGCTACATGCGTGTTTGAAATTTCAAACATGCTATGCCGAGCGAGCCGTTCAGGCAAGAGGAAGCGAACCGGACACTAACCGGCCGCTGATCAATCAGCGCACATGCCGTTCAGGCGGCAGTTTCGCTGTCGAACAGCTCCGGCGTGCCGTGCTGATCGGCCTCAAGCAGTCCAGCCACCCGCTGCAGGCTGGCCAGCAGCATCAACTGCTCCCAATCGGCGAGCTTGCCGAAACGATCGAGGAATTCGGTCGGCAGCAGGGCAGGTTCTGCCTGAATCGCAGCGACCCCCTTGTCGGACAATGCCAGGTGCACCTTGCGCTTATCGCTCTTGCTGCGAATACGCTGGAGCAACTCTCGGTTCTCGAGGCGGTCAATGATAGTGCTCAGAGTCGCCTGCGAAACGCTGACCTGCTTGGCGAGATCGCCAAGTGTTCCTTCGCCCATGGCTCTGATGCTGTGCAGTATCAGCAACTGGATCGGCGTCAGCCCGCTGTGGCGGCCGAGTCGTTTGGCGTGGATTTCGCTGGCGCGCTGCAGCCGGCGGAGGCTGAGATAAAGGTCGTGCATCATGTGCATAGTCTGCTCCCGGCAAGGCACCTCTGAAGGTGTGCATTTTGCCACACACTCTAAATATTCCAGTAGTAAATAGATATGTCCGGGAACGACCGGAAATATCGGCTTCATCTCCGTAAAACGGGCGTCTCGTGAGATGGAAGAGCAAAATGCTACACCATCGTTACTTTGACATCAAAGTATTTGCCGTTTAAATTGTTCGCCAACTGATCAGCGCCGCTTTTTGATCAACCCGAATCTGAAAGGATGAACGAACATGTGTGGACTAGCAGGTGAGTTTCGCTTCGATGGCCGTCCCGTCGACATGGGTGCGCTGGACCGTACCACGCACCATATGACCCAGCGCGGGCCGGATAGCGCAGGCCTGTGGTCACACGGTCCGATTGGCTTCGGCCATCGACGCCTGAAAATCATGGATCTGGCCGAAGCGTCCGGCCAACCGATGGTCGACGCCGAACTGGGTCTGTCGATGATCTTCAATGGCGCAATCTACAACTACCCCGAGCTGCGCGCGGAGCTCGAGGGATTGGGTTATCGGTTTTTCTCCGGTGGCGACACCGAGGTGTTGCTCAAGGGCTACCACGCCTGGGGCGAAAAATTGCTGCCCCGCCTGAACGGCATGTTCGCGCTGGCCATCTGGGAGCGGGACGGCAAGCGGTTGTTCCTGGCACGTGATCGTTTGGGCATCAAGCCGCTGTACCTGAGCCGCACCAAGCAGCGGCTGCGCTTCGCCTCCAGCCTGACTGCCATATTGCAGGGCGGCGATGTTGATACCTCGCTCGACCCGGTAGCGCTCAATCACTACATGTCATTCCACGCCGTTGTCCCGGCGCCACGCACCATTCTCAAGGGTGTGCAGAAACTGCCGCCAGCGCACTGGATGCGCGTTGAAGCAGACGGTAGCGAGCAGACCGGCTGCTGGTGGGATCTGCCCTACGGCACGCATGACGACGAAAAGGATCTGACGTTTGACGAGTGGCAGGACCGGGTTCTCGACGCCCTGCGTACTTCGGTCAAGCGGCGCAACCTGGCGGCGGTGGATGTTGGCGTTTTGTTGTCGGGTGGCGTTGACTCGAGCCTGCTGGTCGGCCTGCTGCGCGAGGCCGGTGCGGAGAAGCTCCAGACGTTCTCGATCGGGTTTGCCGACGTGGGCGGCGAAGCGGGCAACGAATTCAAGTACTCGGACCTGATTGCCGAGCACTTCGGCACCGACCATCACCAGCTGATGATTCCCGAGCAGGAAATTCTTTCCGAGCTGCCTTTCGCCTTCAAGGCCATGAACGAGCCGATGGTCAGCCATGACAACATCGCCTTCTTCCTGTTGTCGCGCGAGGTATCGAAGCATTGCAAGGTGGTACAAAGCGGGCAGGGCGCAGATGAAATTTTCGCCGGCTACCACTGGTATCCGAAGGTGGATCAGGCCAGCGACCCGGTGCGCGCCTACCAGGAAGCCTTCATGGATCGCAGCTTTGACGAGTATCGCCAGACCGTGATGCCGGAATGGGCGAAGGAAGATTATGCCGGACAGTTCATACGCGATCATTTCGCCCAGCCGGGCGCGAACAGCGGTCTGGACAAGGCGCTGCGACTG
Organism: Halopseudomonas nanhaiensis; assembly: GCF_020025155.1. Classification (NCBI taxonomy): domain Bacteria; kingdom Pseudomonadati; phylum Pseudomonadota; class Gammaproteobacteria; order Pseudomonadales; family Pseudomonadaceae; genus Pseudomonas; species Pseudomonas nanhaiensis. Next base: position 161,505 of record NZ_CP073751.1, on the reverse strand, counting down.
GACACCACGGTGATGCTGGTCGATGACCCGGTCAAGCGCGTGGATAACATGACCATGGCCTGGGGCCTGGAGGCGCGCGTGCCATTCCTCGACCACGAAGTGGTTGAACTGGCCGCCCGCGTGCCTGGCCGCTTCAAGCTGCCCGACGAAGGCAAGTATGTGCTCAAGGAAGCCTCGCGCAAGGTCATTCCTGCCGCCGTGATCGATCGGCCCAAGGGGTACTTTCCAGTGCCGGGCCTGAAATATCTGGAAGGCAGCACGCTGGAATGGGTGCGCGAAGCGCTGACCAGCGAGCGCGCCCGCGCCCGCGGCCTGTTCAATCCCGAATACGTCGACAAGCTGCTCAGTGATCCGAAGAGCCACATTACCCCGTTGCGCGGCTCCAAATTGTGGCAATTGGCCGTACTGTGCCTGTGGCTCGATGCACATGATCTGTGACGAAAGGGCGGGCACTTTGCCCGCCCTGCATGGTCAGGATGGCTGACAGCCTGAGCATGCATACCGTGAACCAGCACTCCTCTTTCCAGGCCGTTCGATCAGCATTCCAACAGGTGAGGACGACCCGACATGACCAAGCATCAACCCTCTGACCAGCGCCGACTTATGCGCGGCCAGACCCCGACTTATGAAGGTCTGCGCGCCGGCCATGCCCAGCAGGGTATGGATGAGGGGGTGAGGTCGAGTGTGACGCTGCAGTGCGGCTGGGGTCGACTGCTGGTCGGGCACACCTTCGCCGACTATGAGGTGCTTGCCGATACGTTGCTGCAGGAGAAGCCCGGCGAACGAGACATCGCCCTCTATGTCGCCGACCCGCAGGTCGTGCTGTCCTACGCTCCGCAGCAGCTGTTCCTCGATCCTTCCGATACCCTGCGGCTGTGGTTCAGCGATTACCGGCCGCCGCACAACAGCGTACGGGGTTTCATGATCCGCCGCCCGCAGGACGAGGAAGACTGGACGGCGATCAACACGCTCTACAGTGCTGCCGGGATGGTCAAGGTCGATCCTCAGCGCATTACCCCGCGCGACAAGGGTGGCCCGAGTTACTGGCTGGCCGAAGACGAAGACACCGGCGAAGTCATCGGCACCGTCATGGGGCTGAACCACAAGCGGGCCTTTGATGATCCGGAGAATGGCTCAAGCCTGTGGTGTCTGGCGGCTGACGCCAACACCCCACGCCAGGGTGTCGGCGAAGCGCTGGTGCGCCATCTCGTCGAGTATTTCATGAGCCGCGGCTGTGACTATCTCGACCTGTCGGTGATGCACGACAACAAGCAGGCCAAGGCGCTGTATCGAAAACTCGGCTTTCGCAAATTGCGCACCTTCACCATCAAGCGCAAGAACACCATCAACCAGTCACTCTTCATTGGGCCGGATACGGATCGGGAGCTCAATCCCTACGCCCGGCTGATCACCCGCGAAGCACGGCGGCGCGGCATCGAAGTGACCATTCAGGACGCTGAGGCCGGGATTTTCGTGCTTACACAGGGCGCGCGCCGCATCCGCTGCCGCGAGTCGCTGAGCGACCTGACCAGCGCGGTGAGCATGACCTATTGTCAGAGCAAGCACCTCACGCACCGCACCCTCGAGCGTGCCGGCCTGAGTACGCCCAGCTTTCGCGTTGCAGCCGAGCCCGAGAGCAACGCCGCCTTCCTGCAGGAACATGGCTCGGTTGTGGTCAAGCCGAACAACGGCGAGCAGGGCAAGGGTATTTCGGTCGACATCCGCGACGAGGCGGAGCTCGAGGCCGCCATCGAAGCTGCCAGACACTATGACAGTGACGTACTGCTGGAGAGCTACCACCCGGGCGACGATCTGCGCATTCTGGTGATCAATTACCAGATAGTGGCCGCCGCGGTCCGCCGACCGGCCGAAATTCGTGGCGACGGTAGCCGTACCATCGAGAAACTGATCGAACGGCAGAGCCGCAAGCGCCAGGCCGCCACCGGCGGCGAAAGCCGCATCCCGATGGATGACGAAACCCGCCGCACGGTTGAGGCGCAGGGCCATTCGATGGACGATGTTCTGCCTGCAGGGGAACAGATGTTCGTCCGCCGTACGGCCAACCTGCATACCGGTGGCGTGTTGATCGACGTCACCGACGACCTGCATCCGCGCCTGCGCGAGGATGCGATCAAGGCAGCCGAACTGCTGCAGATTCCGGTAGTAGGCCTGGACTTTCTGGTGCCCGCCGTCGATCAGCCGGAATACGTGATCATCGAAGCGAACGAACGGCCTGGGCTGGCCAATCATGAACCCCAGCCCACAGCGGAGCGATTTATCGATCTGCTGTTCCCGCTCAGCCGTGCCAATCCATGAGCGGAGACTAACGGAGGTACGCAATGACGCACGCGCACACGGGGCCTGACATGGCCTATCTTGAGCGCACGTTGCTGGAAATGCTGGCAATTCCCTGCCCGACCGGCTTCACCGACGGCGTGGTTCGCTACGTCGCCGAGCACCTGGACGCCATGGGCGTCCCGTATGAACTGACCCGCCGCGGCACCATCCGCGCCACACTCAAGGGCAAGCGCCCGTCGCCGGACCGCGCCATCGCCGCGCACCTGGACACCATTGGCGCCATGGTGCGCGGCATCAAGGACAACGGTCGACTGGAGCTTTCACCGATCGGCCACTGGTCCAGTCGCTTCGCCGAAGGCAGCCGGGTGAGCATATTTGGCGACAACGGGTGCATGAGGGGCAGTGTCCTGCCGCTGATGGCTTCCGGTCACGCTTTCAACGAAGGGGTGGACTCCCTGCCGGTGAACTGGGACACCGTGGAGCTGCGCATCGATGCGCACACGACCAGCCGCGCCGAGACACTCGAGCTCGGCATCAATGTCGGCGACTTCGTCGCCTTCGATCCGCTGCCCGAGTTCACCGAGAACGGCTACATCAGCTCGCGTCACCTGGACAACAAGGCCGGCGCCGCCATTCTGCTGACGGCGATCAAGCAGGTGGTGGATCGCGGCGAACTGCTCGCTGTCGACTGCCACCCGATCTTCACCATCACCGAGGAAACCGGCACCGGTTCGGCCGGCGCCCTGCCCTGGGATGTGAGCGAATTCGTCGGCGTGGATATTGCCCCGTCGGCTCCGGGCCAGAGCACCCATGAGCGTTGCGTGACACTGTGCATGCAGGATTCCGGCGGGCCCTACGACTACCACCTGACCCGCCATCTGCTGAGTTTGTGCCAGCGTGACGAGATTCCGGTGCGCCGGGACCTGTTCCGCTACTACCACAGCGATGCAGAGTCCGCGATCCGCTCTGGTACTGATACGCGCATCGCCCTGATCGGATTCGGAACGGATGCCACGCATGGCTACGAGCGTACCCACCGTGACAGTCTCGAGGCCCTGACTCGGCTGCTGGTAGCGTATGTCTACAGCCCGCCGATGTTCGAGCATGACGAGCGCACCGATCCGCCGCTGGAGAACTTCCACGGACAGCTGTCTCCGGGTACGGTGACCGGCAACGAAACGGTCCTGCCTCCCCTCGAGGAAGTGTTTGCCTCCGAAGCGCACGAAACGGAACATCATTCCCACAAGAAGGACTGAGCCGGCCGCAGCCGGGAAAGGAAACTCACTTGAAGACAAGCCCTAGCATCCTGGCATTTCCGCTGCTGACAATAGCGGTTTCCGTCGCTGCCCAGACCGGGCCGCGCCCCCTCAGCCTGCCTGCACAGGTGGTTCTGGGCAGCGAACGACCAGCCGAAGATCTCCGCGTGCCGCTGGCACGCGATACGCTCAGTGGGGATCGCCTACAGCCGCAGACATTGGGCGCAAACGTGTCCGAGTCGTTGCAGCGGCTCCCCGGCATCGTTGCGCTGAATCGTCAGAACTACGCGCAGGACCTGCAGATTTCATCCCGCGGCTTCGGCTCGCGGGCGCAGTTTGGCGTTCGCGGTGTACGCCTGGTTCAGGACGGCATTCCTCTGACCATGCCTGACGGCCAGGGCCAGCCGGCGCTGTTCGATCTGGATTCGCTGCAGCGCATCGAGGTGCTTCGCGGGCCGCTCGCGGCACTGTACGGCAACGCCTCCGGGGGGATCATTCAAGGCTTCACCGGCGAGGCGCCGTTCTACCCGACGCTGGAAAATCGCAGCGCGATCGGCAGCGACGGCCTCTGGCGCTCGCGTCTGCGCTACGGCGGCCAGCATGGACCATTGAACATACAGGCCAACGTTTCCCGCCTGGAAACCGATGGCTACCGGGATCACAGCGAGACCCGCCGTGATCTGGCCAACCTGCGCCTTGGCTGGGATATCGACGATGCCTCAAGTCTGACGCTGCTGGTGAATACCCTCGACCAGCCGGACACGCAGGATCCTCTAGGCTTGACCGAGCAGGCGCTGCGTGAGGACCGACGGCAGGCGGTGAGCAATGCCTATCGCTTCAATACACGCAAGAGCGTCCGGCACAACCAGGCCGGGCTGAACTACCAGCGCCGGCTCGCCAACGACGACCGCATCACTGTGATGGTGTACGGCGGCGAGCGTTACGTGCAGCAGTATCTGGCGTTCCCTGGCAGTGGCGAGTTCGCCGGCGGCGGGGTCATCGAGCTGGATCGCACCTTCGGCGGCGGGGAAATCGGCTGGCAGCGTGACAGCGAGGCATTCGGACTGCCAGTGGAGCTTGCAGCGGGTCTGACGTATGACTATCAGGGCGAGGACCGTCTCGGCTTCGTCAACGAACAAGGCGTCAAGGGCGGCTTGCAACGAGACGAGTTCAACCGCGTCGACGGCCAGGATGCCTATTTCATCACCACCTGGACCCTGGCGCCGAAGTGGACGATGACCGCCGGGCTGCGCCACAGCCAGGTAGAATTCGAGTCGAAGGACGATTATTTCACCGACGGCAACGACGACAGCGGCAGCGTGTTGTTCGAGCAGACCAATCCAGCGCTGGGCCTGAGCTACCAGTGGACGCCTGAATTGAGCGTATATGCCGCCATCGGTCAGGGCTTCGAGACACCGACCGCGCAGGAACTGGCCTATCGACCCGAAGGCAGCGGGCTTAATTTCGGCCTGTCACCGGCACGCTCGCGCAATAGCGAAATCGGTCTCAAGCTTCGCCGGCAAGATACGTCCGTCACTGCAGCACTGTTCCACACCCTTGTTGACGATGAAATCGTCACCGGTCCGGACCAGGCGTTCACCGGCCGTTCGACCTACGCCAACGCCGCCGAGTCCACCCGCAAGGGCGTGGAACTGGCGCTGGAACAGCGCTTCGATTATGGGATCACTGCCTACGCGGCCTACACCTATCTGCAGGCACGCTTCGATCGCTATGCCACCGAGGATGGCGACCTGTCGGGCAATGATCTGCCGGGCGTGCCGAATCACAGTCTGTTCGCCGAACTGGCCTGGCAGCCGCCGGGGACCGGCTTCACCACCGCCTTCGAAGCGCAGGGCCTGAGCGAGCGCTATGCCAACGACACCAATGAAGATCAGGCCTCGGGGTACGCCGTGTTCAACTGGCGAGCAGCCTACCGTCACGAGGTGGCCGGCTGGGCGGTAGAGCCGTTCGTTCGCGTGGATAATCTGGGCGACAGGGAGTATATCGGCTCACTGATCGTCAACGGACCGGGCGGACGCTTCTACGAACCTGCACCGGAGCGCAACTGGCTGGCCGGGCTCAGCCTGCAGTATCAGTGGCGCTGAGGATCAGCCGCCTCGTCCCGGGCTGGCACCGCCAGCTCGGTGAAGGCTCCGCGCCGCCATGCAAGCAGGATGAAACCCAGCGCGCCCGCCGCCATCAGGCCCGGCAATGCGTGGCTGCTCAGCCATTTGCTGGCGGCGCCGGTCGATAGCGGCCCCAGCAGGCAACCTGCCCCCCAGAGCAGCGCGATATGGGCGTTGGCACGCACCAGCGCGTCGTCCCGATAACGCTGGCCGACCAGAATCAGCGACAACGTATACAGCCCTCCTGCGCTCGCGCCGAACAGCACCAATACCGGCCATATCAACGGCGTGTGCAGAAACACCGGCAGTGCCAGACTGCTGCCCAGTAGCGTGACGCCGCACACCTGGTACAGCGCAGTGCGGGAAACCCTGTCGGCCAGCCAGCCGATGGGCACCTGCAAGGCGGCATCGCCCACCACGACCGCGCTGACCATGACCAGGGCCAGAGCCTGGGGGAAGCCCTCGCGGAGGAAATACACAGGCAACAGCGTCAGCGTCATGGCTTCGAACGCGGCAAACAGCATGATCGCCCAGGCGACTGCCGGCAGCCTGCGCACGAAGACCCGGATACCCTGACTGTTGGCGTTGTGTGAATCCACACGCGGCGCGCCGGTGACCATGAGCAGCATGACGAAACCCAGCCCGAGCAGTGCGACGGACAGCCAGAAGCCGGTATCCGCCTCGGTACCGATGAAGCTGAGCAGCAGAGGACCGCACAGCTGGCTGACGGCAAAGGCGCTGCCGTAGACCGCTACCAATCGCCCGCGCAGACGGTCCTCGACCAGCTGATTGATCCAGCTCTCGCCCAGCACAAAGGTGATGGTCAGGGAGACGCCCAGCAGCAGTCGCAAGAGCAGCCACACCCCGTAGCTGGGCCAGAGCGCAAGCAGGATGACCGACACCGCGCTGACCAGCATCACGCCTCGCATGCAGCGTTCCGAACCAAGCCAGCCGGCCAGGGTGCCGGTGATCTTCGCGCCGAGCAGCACACCTATGGCCGGCATCGCTGCCATCACGCCGATGGCGAAGGCATCGTAGCCCCAGCCGTCCAGCCGCAGCGATACCAGCGGCAGCGTGATTCCCATCGCCAGCCCGACGATGACCACTGCCGCGGTAACAACGAGATAGGTGCCCCAGCGCATGGCTACAGCTTGATCCAGGTAGCCTTGATCTCGGTGTACTTGTCGAAGGCATGCAGCGACTTGTCGCGGCCGTTCCCCGACTGCTTGAAGCCGCCGAAGGGCGCCGTCATGTCGCCACCGTCATACTGATTGACCCAGACGCTGCCGGCGCGCAGTGCCTTGGCCGCTCTGTGCGCCCGTGACAGATCGCTGGTCCAGACCGCAGCCGCCAATCCATAGACCGTGTCGTTGGCGATGGCAATCGCCTCCTCGAAGGAGTCGAAACTGATTACCGAGAGCACCGGCCCAAAGATTTCCTCGCGAGCGATGCGCATGTGATTGGAGACCCCATCGAACAATGTCGGCTCGACGTACAGGCCACCGGTTTCCTGCATCACCCGCTTGCCACCGAGCTTCAGCGTCGCGCCGTCGGCCTGTCCGGCTTCGATGTAACGCATGACCGTTTCGATCTGCGTGGTGTCAACCAGCGCACCGACGGTGGTCGCCGGATCGAGCGGATGGCCCGGTTGCCAACTGGCCTTCAGCGCTGCGATCACCTTGTCGACAAAGGCATCCTTGATCGAAGCCTCGACCAACAGACGCGAGCCGGCGGTGCAGACCTCGCCCTGATTGAAGGCGATGGCGCTGGCAGCCGCCTGCGCGGCGCCCTCCAGATCAGGCGCGTCGGCAAATACGATGTTCGGGCTCTTGCCGCCGGCTTCCAGCCAGACGCGCTTCATGTTCGACTCGCCGGCATGGATCATCAGCTGCTTGGCTACGCGGGTGGAACCGGTAAAGACCAGCGTGTCGACATCCATGTGCAGCGCCAGCGCCTTGCCTACGGTATGGCCGTAGCCTGGCAGCACGTTCAGCACGCCAGCCGGAATGCCGGCTTCGATCGCCAGCTGAGCCAAGCGAATCGCCGTCAGCGGCGACTTCTCCGAGGGCTTCAGGATCACCGAGTTGCCGGTTGCCAGCGCCGGGCCAAGCTTCCAGGAAGCCATGAGCAGCGGAAAATTCCATGGCACGATGGCGGCCACCACTCCAACAGGCTCGCGCGTTACCAGCCCCAGCTCGTCATGCGCCGTGGCCGCGACCTCGTCATAGATCTTGTCGATGGCCTCGCCGCTCCAGCGCAGCGCGCGGGCCGCAGCGGGAATGTCCACAGCCAGCGCGTCGCTGATCGGTTTGCCCATGTCCAGCGTTTCCAGAAGCGCAAGCTCCTCGATGTTCTGTTCGATCAGATCCGCAAGCCGAATCATCACCTGCTTGCGCTGGGCCGGCGGGCGCCGCGACCAGACACCGGAATCGAAGGCGCTGCGGGCGGCCTGAACCGCGGCATCGGCATCGGCCTGTCCGCAGCTGGCTATCTGCCCAAGCACCCGTCCGTCGACAGGGCTGACGCAGTCGAAGGTTTCGCCGCTCAGCGCTGGCTGGTAGCCTCCATCAATGAAAGCCTGTCCCTGAACCTTGAGGTTCGCTGCGCGCTTCTGCCAATCTGCCAGAGTCAGTGTGTTTGCCATAGGTGCCTCGCTGCGGAACGCCCACCGGCGTCGCCAGTCTGTGATTTGGAAGTGCGGACACAGTAAAGCAGCGGTTATATGAAATTCAATATTTTTGACAGTGAAGCACTTATTGGTCTTTTTCGTTTGTTATTTTTGACATAGACTCTCGAACATTCGTCCGCCACAGCACGGTCTTATCCGGGAAGGTCCCATGAACAGCTTGCCGAACGCCGCCAGCGCGCCGTCACACCAGAGTCTGGATGAATTCTGGATGCCTTTCACCGCCAACCGCCAGTACAAGGCGCGTCCGCGCCTGCTGGAAAGCGCCGAGGGCATGTATTACACCGATACCGATGGGCGCAGGGTGCTCGATGGCACTTCCGGGCTGTGGTGCTGCAACGCAGGACACGGCCGCAGGGAAATCTCCGAGGCGGTGGCCCGACAGATCAGCAAAATGGATTTCGCGCCAACCTTTCAGATGGGCCATCCGTTGCCGTTCGAGCTGGCAGAGCGGCTGACCGACATCACGCCGGACGGGCTGGACCGGGTGTTCTTTACCAACTCGGGCTCCGAATCGGTCGACACCGCATTGAAGATGGCGCTGGCTTACCATCGCGCCCGCGGCCAGGGTACCCGCACCCGCTTCATCGGCCGTGAGCTGGGTTACCACGGTGTCGGCTTCGGCGGCATTTCGGTCGGCGGCATGGTCAACAACCGCAAGGCCTTCGGCGCACAACTGCCGGGCGTCGATCATCTGCCGCATACGCTGGACCTGGAACGCAATGCGTTCACGCGCGGCCTTCCGCGCCATGGCGCAGAGCTGGCCGAGCATCTGGAGAAAATCCTCACGCTGCACGGGGCGGAGAACATCGCCGCGGTGATCGTCGAGCCGATGTCAGGCTCGGCCGGGGTGATCCTGCCGCCGCAGGGTTATCTCAAGCGACTGCGCGAGATCGCCTCGAAGCACGGCATCCTGCTGATCTTCGACGAGGTGATCACCGGCTATGGGCGGATGGGCGACGCCTTCGCTGCGCAGCGCTGGGACGTCACGCCGGACATCATGACCACAGCGAAGGGTCTGACCAATGGCGCTATTCCGATGGGCGCGGTGTTCGTCAATCGCGAGGTGCATGACGCGCTGATGCACGGCCCGGAACATGTCATCGAATTTTTCCACGGCTACACCTATTCGGGCCATCCGGTCGCCGCCGCTGCGGCGTTGGCCACCCTGGACATTTACGAACGTGACGGCCTGCTTACCCGGGCGCGTGAGCTCGAGGTCTATTGGCAGGAAGCACTGCACAGCCTGCAGGGTTTGCCCAACGTGATCGACATTCGCAACGCCGGACTGGTCGGCGCGGTACATCTGGCCAGCCGCGACGGCGCGCCGGGCACGCGCGGTTATGACGTGTTCGAAAGCTGTTACTGGGACGGTGACGTGATGGTTCGCTGCACTGGCGACATCATCGCCATGTCGCCCCCCCTGATTACCGAAAAGACCCATATCGACCAGCTGGTCGAGGCACTGGGCAAAGTGATAAAGCGCACCCAGTGACGTGAGCCGCAGGGTCTGGTGATCGCTGATCGCCGCGCCGGATCCTGACAGCGTCGAGGCGGTTCGGCTGGGGCGGACCGTCGGTGGCAAGGATGCCACCGCCGAGCTACATGGATGTACTCGCTGCGTGTCCGAACCAGCCGGACCGCCTCGACGCTACCCCACAAAACTCTACGATCGGTGCGACTGCACGGATTACAGGAAGGATGACGCATGACCCTGCAACTGACCCACTACATCAACGGCCAGCGCACCGCACCGAGCGCCCGCACCCAGACCACCTACGAGCCGTCCACCGGCGAAGCACGCGGCGACGTCTCGCTGGCCAGTGTCGGCGAAGTCGAACAGGCCATCGAAGCCGGCAAGCAGGCATTCGCTGCGTGGGCGGCGACCACACCGCTGAATCGTGCGCGCATTCTGTTCAAGTACAAGGCGCTGCTCGAAGCCCATGCCGACGAACTGGCCGAGCTGATTACCCGCGAGCACGGCAAGGTGTTCGATGACGCCAAGGGCGAGCTGACACGCGGTCTGGAAGTGGTCGAGTTTGCCTGCGGCATCCCGCATCTGCTCAAGGGCGAGCACACCGAGCAGGTCGGCGGCGGCGTCGATGCCTGGTCTGTGAACCAGCCGCTGGGTGTGGTGGCAGGTATCGCGCCGTTCAACTTTCCGGCAATGGTTCCGATGTGGATGTTTCCGATCGCCATCGCCTGCGGCAACACCTTCATCATGAAGCCGTCGGAGAAGGACCCGAGCGTACCGCTGCGCCTGGCCGAACTGCTTACCGAGGCCGGCCTGCCGAAAGGCGTGTTCAACGTGGTCAACGGCGACAAGGAAGCGGTCGACGTACTGCTCACCCACCCGGATGTTCAGGCGGTGAGCTTCGTCGGCTCCACGCCGATCGCCGAGTACATCTACGCCAAGGGCTGTGAGCACGGCAAGCGCGTGCAGGCGCTTGGCGGTGCGAAGAACCACATGCTGGTCATGCCCGACGCGGACCTCGACCAGACCGTCAACGCGCTGATGGGCGCAGCCTACGGCAGTGCCGGCGAGCGCTGCATGGCCATCTCGGTAGCGGTCGCCGTGGGTGACGAGGTAGCCGACAAGCTCGTGGCGGCGCTAAGCCCGAAGGTGAAAGCCCTCAAGATCGGCGACGGCATGCGTCCGGGCATGGAAATGGGCCCGCTGGTGTCTGCGCAACACCTGCAGAAGGTGAAAGGCTTCGTCGATCAGGGCGTCAGCGAGGGCGCCGAACTGGTTGTCGACGGTCGCGACGTAACGGTACCGGGCCTTGAAAGCGGTTACTTCATGGGCGGCTGCCTGTTCGACAAGGTGCAGCCGGAGATGACCATCTACCGCGAAGAGATCTTCGGACCGGTGTTGTGCATCGTGCGTGTGCCGGACTTTGCCACCGGCGTGAGGCTGATCAACGAGCACGAGTACGGCAACGGCACGGCAATTTTCACCCGTGATGGGGACGCTGCGCGGCAGTTCTGCAACGAAATTCAGGTCGGTATGGTCGGCGTCAACGTGCCGATCCCGGTGCCCATGGCGTTCCACAGCTTCGGCGGCTGGAAGCGCTCGCTGTTCGGTCCCCTGCACATGCACGGTCCGGACGGGGTGCGCTTCTATACCAAGCGCAAGGCGGTCACCTCGCGCTGGCCGACCGGGATTCGTTCGGGTGCGGAATTTGTGATGCCGACGATGAAGTGATGCTGTAAGTATGTGCAAAGCGGCTACGGTGAGTCAGGCCAGCCGGACACGCACAAGTACATCCATGTAGCTCGCGGTGCCCATCCATGGGCACCGACGGCCCGTCCAGCCTGACTCACCGTAACCGCAACGACTTGCGAGCCGCTATGAATCTTCAGGAGCCCGCCATGCCGACCACATCGATCATCGACTTCGCCACCACCACAACCCCAGCCGAACACTACCGTCCGGCGCCTGAGAAGATCCTCAAGGGCGACCCTGCCCAGAACGTACGCAACCACTATTCCAGCCCTGACGAGCGATTCGCCACCGGGGTCTGGGAAGCGGAGCCTGGCCAGTGGTCGATCAGCTATAGCGAACATGAGTACTGCGAGATTCTCGAAGGCGAGTCGATTCTGCGGGATGAGCAGGGGAACGAGCGCACCGTCCGCGCTGGCGACCGCTTCGTAATTCCAGCCGGCTTTACCGGTAGCTGGGAGGTGGTGACGCGTACGCGCAAGGTGTATGTGATCTACGAACCGGGTGAATAGCGGCGCAGGCCCATGCGTCGGCCACAGCATGGTCTAAACGTGACCAACCGGTTACAGTCTTCGTCAGCATAAGCATTCGAACCCACAATTCATGCCCAGGCTGACGGTACCTGCGTTCCATACGCTACCCGCCACGACGGTTGTCAGCCACCCGCAGCGAGCGGAGGGGTACTGCCAGGAGTCTTGCGAAGATGTCGCGTTTGCCCGTAATTGTCGGCTTTGGTGGCTACAACGCCGCTGGCCGCAGCTCGTTTCACCATGGATTTCGCCGCACCGTGCTTGAGTCTCTTCCGGCAGCCGTGCGCCAGGAGACACTGGCCGGACTGGCGGTGATGATGAAGCTGGTGCGCGTCGAAGAGGGGCAGTATCTCGACGAGGAGCGGGTAGTGCTGACGCCTGCGGACATCGAGGCGCGGTTTGCCGAGACCATCATCCAGGGGACGCTGGTGCGCCGCATCGAGAAACGCTACCTCGACGTGGATGCGGCACATTGGCAGAAGAATCTTACCGTCACGGGCGAAGCGGGCAAGCCGTTCTCGTTCATCACCCTGGCCAAGCAGCTTCCCGAGCCGCTGCCTTCGGACTGGGTGGTCGAACCCCTCAACGATACCGAAGTCATGGTGACCATGTACGACGGCTGCGACATGAAGCTCGACAGCTATCGTCCGCTACCGGTGAAGTCGGCTGGTCAGCTGCCCAGCGGCTTCGACCCGGCCGAACTGTACGCCTCGCGCTTTCATCCGCGTGGTCTGCAGATGACCATCATTGCCGCGACCGATGCACTGCGCTCCAGCGGTCTGGAGTGGAAGACCATTGTCGATCGCGTTCAGCCTGACGAAGTTGCCGTCTTCGCCAGCAGTGCCATGAGTCAACTGGACGAGAACAGCTTCGGCGGCTTGATGCAGTCACGTCTGAAGGGCAACCGCGTCAGCGCCAAGCAGCTGGCCCTGGGGCTCAACAGCATGCCCGCCGACTTCATCAATGCCTACATTCTGGGCAGCGTCGGCACGACCGGCGCAATCACCGGTGCCTGCGCCAGCTTTCTGTACAACCTGCAGAAAGGCACCGAGATGATCACCAGCGGTCGGGCTCGGGTGGTATTGGTCGGCAATGGCGAGGCGCCGGTCACCCAGGAATGCATCGAAGGGTATGGCGCAATGGGCGCGCTGGCGACCGAAGATGGCCTGCGTGCGATCGAGGGCCGCGATGACGTCGACTTCCGCCGTGCCAGCCGCCCATTCAGTCAGAACTGCGGCTTCACGCTGGCCGAGTCGGCCCAGTTCTTCCTGCTGATGGATGACGAGCTCGCGCTTGAGCTGGGCGCGGATATCCATGGCGCGGTGACCGATGTGTTCATCAACGCCGACGGCTTCAAGAAATCCATCTCTGCGCCCGGGCCGGGCAACTACCTGACCATGGCCAAGGCCGTACATAGCGCGATGCAGATCGTTGGCGAGGAGCGGGTACGCAGCCGCAGCTTCGTGCATGCCCACGGCTCCAGTACCCCGGCCAACCGGGTGACCGAGTCCGAGCTGCTCGACCGCATCGCCGAGGCATTCGGCATCGCCGACTGGCCGATAGCCGCAGCCAAGGCGTTCGTCGGTCACTCGCTGGCAAGCGCCAGCGCCGATCAGCTGGCTTCGGCACTGGGCACCTTCAAGTATCAGATCGTACCCGGGATCAAGACCATTGATGCGGTGGCGGACGACGTCCACCAGCAGCACCTGCGCATCAGCACTCGCGACGTGCCGCGCAGCGATGACCCGCTCGAAGTGTGCTTCATCAATTCCAAGGGATTCGGCGGCAACAACGCCAGCGCCGTGGTACTCGCGCCCAGCGCCGTCGAGCGAATGCTGCGCAAGCGCCACGGCGACGCCGTCTTCGACGAGTACCTCGCGCGCCGCAAGACCACGCAGGCTGCTGCGACGGCTTACGATCAGCGCGCTCTCAAGGGTCAGCTGGATATCATCTATAACTTCGGCAACGACATGATCGATGATCGTGAACTGCAGATCTCGACGGAATCGATCAGGGTCCCCGGCTTCGAACAGCCGCTGGTGTTTCGACAGGATGATCGGTTCAGCGATATGGCGGGGGATTGACTGCTACCCCCGCACTGGTACCGGGGCGGCGTCCATGCGAAGCCTTGGCCCTGCAGGAGGCGCCTGTGACGCTGCTTTCGCGCCCAGGTGCGCTCCTACACTGAACCAACCGCACGCTTCGTGCCCGGCAGGAGCGGGCATGACCGTACGGGTCGGACGTTATTTACCGGCCTTTGCCGCTGCGATAAAGGCCTGCATTTCCGCGTTCTTGTCCGCTTCGATCTGCTTGACGTGGGGGTTCTGACCGAGCAGCTCGAGCAGCTTTGCGGCCTCGGGCAAATCGGCCAGCAGGTCGATGCCGAACGCTTTTTTGGCGACGATTGACGCCAGATCGATGCTGTAGAGGAACACCACGTCGGCGATGGTCATCTGGTCACCGGCGACATAGGGCGAAAATTTGCCGTGGCGCTTCAGCGCTGCCACGCCATTGAGCAGATCGGCCTTGGCCTTGTCCTTGATCGCCTGATCGACCTTGCCGCCGAAGAAGACTTCCGGGTAGCACATGCGCGCCGGCAACTCGATATACAGTTCGATTTCCTTGGCCAGCGCCCTGACATTGGCGCGCTCGAAGGGGTCTTTCGGCAGCAGCGGCTTGCCACCCTGAGTCTCTTCGATGTACTCGAGGATGACGTTGGTCTCGCTGAAACAGCCTTGCTCGGTCTCCAGGCAAGGCACCTTCCCGCGCGGACTGATTTTCAGAAACGCCTCGTCCTGGCTGGGATGCACGTTGTTGATTTTGAAATCAACGCCCTTTTCCAGCAGTGCCAGCTTTACCATGTTGAAGTAGTTACTGACGTTGAATCCGTGCAGGGTAAGCATGCGGTGTCTCCATTATTCTGATTGGTGGATGCGACGCACTGTTGTATCCCTCCGGACGGCAAAGGTCTATAGCCATCAACCGACTGAATAAGTCGAGCCGAACGCTGCGATTGCCCACCACCTGACGATGTTTTAACGCTAGACTGCGGAAAAAGCAGCTACCCCCGAGAGGTAACGCCCATCATGCTGACACCCGAAGAAGTCGCAGAAATCAACCTGCTCAACCAGTTCAATCTGGGCAATACCCGTGAAGGGCTCAAGGTGCATGACCATGACGCCTCGCCCGATACTGTCGCCGCCGCAGGCCGTCTGCACCAACGCGGCCTGATCAGCCTGCCGGACGGTGGTTACCTGACCAGCCTCGGGCTGGACGCAGCCGAGCATGCGCAGACGCTGATGACCATTCTGCGCACGCGTTGAGATAGCCAGGGTGCAGGACCGGGGCGAGATTCGGCCGCTGATCAGCGAAGGTATCGATCGCAAGACGCTCGCCACGCTTTACCGGCGCTTCATGGAGGTCAACCAGAAGCGCCTGCGCCGTGTCGAGCAGGCGCTCGGCCCCCGCCAGCACACGGTGCTGCAGCTGATCCCGCTGCTGTTCGATGTGAATCACCCCCTTCTGCCGGGCTATGTCTCGCGCCAGACGCCCTTCGGCCTGCCCGGCTTCACGCCCGATTCGCAACAGCTCTTCAGCGCACAGGCACTGTCGCGCAGCTTCGTCTATCGTCGTCATCCCGCTGGTTTTTCACATCAGATCCAGGCGCTGTATCTGATGGGCAGTGGCGGCACCATTGCGCAGTCCGATCAAAGCGATCTGGATGTCTGGGTCTGCCATGCGCCGGATCTGTCCACACCGGCGGTGGCGGAGCTTGCCAGCAAATGTCAGCTGATTACCGACTGGGCGGCCACGCAAGGCTGCGAAGCGCATTTCCATCTGGTCAACCCGGCCAGCTTCGCCCGTGGTGACCGGCACAACCAGCTCAGCACCGAGGACTGCGGCAGCACCCAGCATTACCTGCTGCTTGACGAGTTCTACCGCACCGCGATCCTGATCGGCGGACGATTCCCGCTGTGGTGGCTGGTGCCTGATTACGAAGAGCCGGACTACGCCGATTACACCCGCCAGCTGATCGACAAGCGCTTCATCCGCCAGCATGAGAGCCTTGATCTGGGGCATGTGGCGCAAATCCCTGCCGGCGAATACGTCGGTGCCGGATTGTGGCAGCTGTACAAGGGTATCGACTCGCCGTACAAGTCGGTGCTCAAGCTGGTACTGACCGAGGTCTATGCCAGCGAACACCCGCAGGCGCAGTGCCTGAGCCTGGATTTCAAGCGTGCAATCTATGCCAACCGGCTGGATGTCGACGAGCTCGATCCCTACGTCATGCTGTACCGGCGCCTGGAACGCTACCTCCTCGGGCGCGGCGAGACAGACCGTCTGGAGCTGATCCGCCGCTGCCTGTACATCAAGGCGGACGTACGCCTGAGCCGGCGCACCGGCACGCTGAACTGGAAACGCAGCCTGATGGAAAAGCTGGTGCGCGAATGGCAGTGGGGCACGCGTCAGCTGCAGCAGATGGATGCCCGCAGTGAATGGCGCGTGCGCGAAGTCGCCCAGGAGCGCCGCCAGCTGGTGCGCGAGCTAACACACAGCTACCGGCTGCTGTCGCATTTCGGGCGCAGTCAGGGCGTGATCAACACCATCACCAGTCGCGATCTGTCATTGCTCGGCCGTCGCCTGTACGCGGCTTTCGAACGCAAGGCCGGGAAGGTCGAGGTAGTCAACCCGGGTATCGCACCGGACATCAGTGAGGACCTTCTGACCGTGGCCCTGCGCGGAGATCAGGCGCAGCCGAACTGGTCGCTCTACCACGGCACACTGGGCGTGGCTGAACTGGCCGATCAGCCGCCAATCAAGCGCACCCGGCATCTTGTCGAGCTGCTGGCCTGGGCACACCGCAATGGCATTGCCGATGCAGCCACGCGCTTTGCAGTACATCCGGGCAACAGCGACCTGACCGAGTTCGAACTCAATCACCTGGCCGCCAGCCTGCAGCAGATGTTCGCGCTACCGCTCCCGGCGCTGACCGAGGCGGCGCTGCTGCGGGCGGCGCAGCCCTGCCAGATCCTCCTATTGATCAACGTCGGGCTCGACCCGATGCCCGGGTCCAGTCAGAAGAATCTTCATCTGATCAGCAGCCACACCGATGCGCTCGGCTATTCGGGGCTGCGGGACAATCTGATCCGCAGCATCGATCAGATTGCGCTGAACAGCTGGAACGAGCTGATGGTGACTCGCTTCGAAGGCGAGGACGCCTGTCTGCTGGCCCTGGCCGACTACCTCAACAAGGGCCGGGAAAACGGCCGCCTGCCGGAACTGTCGGCACGCAGTTTCTGCCGCAACCGCTCGGCGGCGATCGCCGAACGCGTCGAAGGACTGTTCAGGCAGGCCGCGGCGCAGGTGCTGAACAATCCGCCGGGGCGCTTCCTGATTCAGGTGCAAAATCACTTCAACGTGCTTGAACAGCACGCCGATGGCATCGAGATCACCGAGCTGCCGGACCAGGACCGGCTGATGCGCTACCTCGGCAGCGCGCGTCCCAGTTACAGTCGGCTGGCGCTGGACAGCTATGCCTTGCCTGGCCAGGACATCGGCAGCATCCTGGAACACGATGTGCCCGGCCGGATCCAGCTGTTTTACCGGCTGCTCCCCGGCAACCTGGCCGAAGTGAGCGTGCTGGATGAACGGGGGGCCTTCTGGCGCAGCCGTCAACCCTACCGCGATGAACGCACGCTACTGCTGCCGCTGCTACGCTTTCTGCACAGCATTCGTATGCGCCGTCAGGCCGGCATGACGCTGGAAAGCAGTCTGGGTGAAGGGGACGTGCTGGTCTACCGGGTCCAGCCGGCCGGCGATGGCCGCCCACTGCAGGTGGAGCCCGTCGCGGTGGCTGCCCAGGGTATCGAGGCCGACTATTTCCCGGTTCAGGCCATCGCCCAGCCGGGAGACGGCCAGCAATTGAGCGTTACCATTTTCTGCGATCAGAGCGAGTTTTCTCAGCTTGAATACGGTGACCAGCTGTTCGCTGTTGCCGCGCGCCACATTCTGGGCCGGCGCCGCAGCCTGGAAGCCTACCCGTGCTATATCACCGATCTGGACCTGTCGATGCTCGACCAGACCGGCAACCTGCACACCGTTCAGTATCTGCGCTACCGCCAGCAGCTGGAAGATACGCTGAACGCCGCAGTACTGGCGCAGCGGCGTTGATCCCCGGCCCAGACCGGGTTGCCGCTATGCGCCGCGGCTGAGCTTGCGGGCACGGGCCGCCTGGATGATATCGCGCTGGCGCTGATCGCTGGCTGAGGCCCATTCGAGAATCTCCGGCATCAGCCTGCCGCAGCCCAGGCACTGTTCCCCGTCCAGACAGCACTGGCGCACGCACGGAGAAGGCTGCTTGCCGGGTGACTGGCGCATTACTCGTCCACGTCCAGTTCGACGTCGTAGCCGGTCAGATCACTCAATACCCGCGACAGCACCTCGCCCAGCGACTCGCCGTCGCCGTCATGCTGCCAGCCATCGTCGGGCTGATAGCCGAAATGCAGGGTGCGCGATGGCGTGGCAACCCAGAGCTCGCGCGACGCGGGCTGTCGACCAATCACCACGCGCCCGGCATCCGGGAGACGCAGAATCAACGACCCTTCGACATGTTCCATCTCGAGGTCCAGACCGCAGTCGTCGACGGCATGTTCGATCAGATCCTGGATTCGATCGACCTGCCTGTTGAATGCTGCTTCACTCAGCTCATGCATGCCATGTTCTCTCGTCCGCTCATCTGCCGGCGTGGCGCGGGTGCGCCGAACCGGACGGCTGGGTATACTGCCGGATATCTTTGGTTTTTCAACAGGATTTCATCATGAAACCGAGCTTCATCATCCTCGCCGGCCTGCTTCTTCTCGCCGGCTGTGGTCAGAAAGGCCCGCTCTTCCTGCCTCAGCAGACGCCGGCCGAGACTGTCCCGCCTGCGCAGGAAGAACTCAACCAGCAACCGACGGATGAATGATCGCGCATGACAGCTTTTGATTATCGCCAGGGCGAGCTGCACGCCGAGGAAGTCGCGCTGTCAGCGGTGGCCCGGCGCTTCGGCACGCCCTGCTATGTATATTCCCGCCAGGCCATCGAACAGGCCTGGAAGGCCTGGGACAGCGGCCTGCGTGATGTCCCGCACCTGGTGTGCTTCGCCGTGAAGGCAAACTCCAATCTGGCGGTGCTCAACCTGCTGGCGCGCCTGGGTTCGGGCTTCGACATCGTCTCCGGTGGCGAACTGGAGCGCGTCCTGGCCGCTGGCGGAGATCCGTCGCGGGTGGTGTTCTCCGGCCTCGGCAAGACCGCCGAGGAGATGCGCCGGGCGCTGGTAGTCGGCATTCACTGCTTCAACGTGGAATCGGCGCCCGAACTCGAGCGCCTGCAGCAGGTAGCCGCGGACATGGGCGTGCAGGCACCCGTGTCGCTGCGGGTCAACCCTGATGTGGACGCGGGGACGCATCCGTATATCTCGACGGGGCTGAAGGAAAACAAGTTCGGCATCGACATCGCCAGCGCGCCAGCGGTGTATCGCCGCGCTGCGGACCTGCCGAACATCCGGGTGGTCGGCGTCGACTGCCATATCGGCTCGCAACTGACGGACGACGCACCCTTTATCGATGCCCTGCAGCGACTGCTGGGCCTGATCGATCAGCTGGCTGCGGACGGTATACGCATCGAGCATCTCGACCTCGGTGGGGGCCTTGGCGTGACCTATCGCGATGAACAGCCTCCCGCCCCCGGCGATTATCTGCGCAAGGTCAGCGAGCTGGTCGCCGGGCGCGATCTGACGCTGTTGTTCGAGCCGGGTCGCTCCATCGTCGCCAATGCCGGCGTGCTGCTGACCCGGGTCAATCTGCTCAAGCCCACCGAGCACAAGAACTTCGCCATCATCGACGCAGCCATGAACGACCTGATCCGCCCGGCACTGTACAGCGCCTGGATGGGCATCGACGCGGTGCGCCCGCGCAGCGATGACGGCGCGCTGGAGTGGGATATCGTCGGCCCGGTGTGCGAGACCGGTGACTTCCTTGGCAAGGATCGCCGCCTGGCACTGGCCGAGGGTGACCTGCTCGCGGTGCGCTCCGCCGGTGCCTACGGCTTCGTCATGAGCTCGAACTACAACACCCGCCCGCGGGCCGCCGAAGTCATGGTGGATGGCGGAACCGCACATCTGGTGCGCCGCCGCGAGACCGTCAGCGAGCTGTTTGCCGGCGAGTCACAGCTACCCGAGGCCTGACATGCTGTTGCGATTTACCAAGATGCACGGGCTGGGTAACGATTTCATGGTCATCGATCTGGTGACCCAGCACGCCCAGCTGTCGCCCAGACTCATCAGGCAATGGAGTGACCGGCACACCGGCATCGGCTTCGATCAGCTGCTGGTGGTGGAGCCGCCGGGCCAGCCCGATGTCGATTTCCGTTATCGGATCTTCAACGCCGACGGCAGCGAGGTTGAACAGTGCGGCAACGGTGCGCGCTGCTTCGCCCGCTTCGTCCAGGACAAGCGCCTGACGGCCAAGTCGGAGATCCACGTGGAGACCGCCGGCGGCCCGATCACCCTGTCGGTGCGTGATGACGGTCAGGTAACCGTGAACATGGGCGCACCGCGTTTCGATCCGCCGCAGATCCCGTTTCAGGCCGAGCAGGAAGCGCTGACCTATCCGCTGCAGGTAGGTGGCCAGGTCTATGACGTCGCCGCCGTGTCGATGGGCAATCCGCACTGCGTGACGTTGGTCAATGATCTGCAACAACTGCCACTGGCCGAACTCGGCCCGCTGTTCGAGGCGCATCCGCGCTTCCCCCGGCGGGTCAACGCCGGGTTCATGCAGGTGGTCGACAGCCATCATGCGCGACTGCGGGTGTACGAACGCGGCGTCGGCGAGACCCAGGCCTGCGGAACCGGCGCCTGCGCGGCAGCCGTGGCAGGCATACGGACCGGGCATCTGGTTTCACCGGTAAAGATCGAACTGCCCGGCGGCATCCTGCATATCGAGTGGGCAGGTCCTGGCGAGCCGGTGATGATGACCGGCCCGGCCGTGCGGGTTTACGAGGGGCAGATACGCGTATGACCGACACGCCGCAACAACCCGAACTCTCCGCCGATCAGGTCGCCGAGTACCTGCGCCGTCATCCGGCTTTTTTTGCCGAGCACGACGAACTGCTGCCGGACCTGATCATCCCGCACCTCCCCGGCCAGGCTGTTTCGCTGGTTGAACGGCAGGTCAAGCTGCTGCGCGAGCGCAACATCGATGTGCGTCATCGACTGAATCAGCTGATGGACGTTGCTCGGGAGAACGATCGACTGTTCGAGAAGAGTCGGCGATTGATCCTCAGCATGCTCGAGGCGCAGAGCATGGAAGAGCTGATCGCCAGCATGGAAGACAGCCTGCGCGACGACTTTCAGGTCCCCTACGTCAGCCTGATCCTGTTCAGCGAAGCCGGGCGCTTCTCCAATGCGCGCTGCGTGCCTCACAGCGAAGCCCGTTCGGCCATCGGCCATCTGCTCGACAGCGGCAAGCCGCTGAGCGGCATACTGCGCTCGGACGAACTGGAGTTTCTGTTCGGCCGCCGCGGCAATGATGTCGCCTCAACCGCACTGGCGCCGATTCAGCACCAGGGCCTGCATGGCGTGCTGGCGCTCGGGAGCCGCGACGCGAACCATTACAAGGGTGCCACCGGCACGCTCTTCCTCGGCTATGTAGCCGATGCGCTGGCACGTCTGCTGCTACGCCAGCGGCCGATGGCTGACGAAGCCAGAGCCTGATGAACCCTCCCGCCGCATCGCTGCAGGGCCCGCTCGAGTCCTTTTGCGAGCACTTGCGCAGCGAGCGGCAGGTCGCAGCGAACACGCTGGATGCCTACCGTCGCGATCTGCAGACGCTGCAAACCTATCTGCAGGCCAACGGCATCGAGCGTTGGGATGCGGTTGATACTCAGGTGCTGCGCAGCTTCGTCGCACGTCGCCACCAAGGCGGTCAGTCCGGCCGTAGCCTGCAACGACAGCTGAGCTCGGTGCGCGCGCTGTATCGCTACCTGATCCGCGAAGGCGTCTGCCGGCACGATCCGGCTACCGATCTGCGCGCACCCAAGTCGCCGCGAAGGCTGCCCAGAACGCTGGACGCGGATCTCGCCGCCTCATTGCTCGACCAGGCCGGCGTCGCCGGGGGTGATGACGACGACTGGCTGCGCACGCGGGACGCGGCCATGCTTGAACTGTTCTACTCATCAGGCTTGCGCCTTTCGGAGCTGGCCGACCTGAGCCTGCACGATCTGGATTTGCGCGAGGGCGAGGTCAGGGTACTCGGCAAGGGCAGCAAGACGCGCGTACTCCCGGTCGGCCGCAAGGCCCGTGAAGCGCTGGAGCACTGGCTGGCCATGCGCCCTTCGCTGGGTGCCGAAGACCAGCCGGTATTCGTCGGGCGACAGGGCCGCCGGCTGACGCCGCGGGCAATCCAGCTGCGGGTAAGGCGCAGCGGTGTGCAGAGCATCGGCCAGCACGTGCATCCGCACATGCTTCGCCATTCCTTTGCCAGCCACCTGCTGGAATCCTCCGGCGACCTGCGCGCGGTGCAGGAGCTGCTCGGACATGCAGATATCGGCACTACGCAGATCTACACCCATCTGGACTTTCAGCATCTGGCGCAGGTCTACGACAAGGCGCATCCACGCTCGAAACGCAAACACGGGAAAGACTGATGATCCGCCTGCTGACCTTCGACCTCGACAACACCCTGTGGGAAACCGAGCCGGTGGTCATCGCCGCCGAGGCGAGACTGCTCGAGTGGCTCGCCGAGCAGGCCCCGCTGTTCGTGCGAAATCTGGACGCAGCCGCCCGACGCGCCCTGCGCAAGGACGTGCTCGCTGCCGAACCGCTGCTGCGCCATCGGGTGACGGCGCTGCGCATAGCCATTCTGGAATTGGGCCTACGTCGGGCAGGGTATTCGGACGAGCATGCGCGCGAGCTGGCGCTAGAGGGATTCGAGGTATTTCTGGAGGCGCGCCACGCGCTGACCTTCTTTCCGCACGCCGAGGCGCTGCTGGGTCGACTCGCCAGTCGGTATCAGCTTGCGACCATCTCCAACGGCAATGCCGACGTCAAGCGGCTCGGTCTGGAACAGTATTTCAAGGTCATCGTTTCGGCAGATGAAGTCGGCGTCGGCAAGCCGGACCCGGCGCCGTTTCTCGCTGCGCTCGAGCGAGCCGGTGTCGAGCCGCATGAGACGCTGCACATCGGTGATCATCCGGTCGACGATATTCAGGGCGCACAAGGGGTGGGCCTGCACACGCTCTGGTTCAACCGTCTTGAATTGCCCTGGCCGGATCAGCCACGGCCGCACGGTGAAGTGAAATGCCTGAGTGAAGTGGAAGGCTGGCTGGAGGCATACCTCCGCCGGCTCTGAGACTGCGAACCCGAGCCTGGGCCAGCGCACGGCTCGGGTCCGCCAGCCCGGATCAGATCGGACGGCTACCGTACTTGCTGTCCGGCTTCTTCGGCGGATCGCCTACCACGTTGTCGTCAATTTCCTGCACCTTGCCGCCGCGCGCCATGAACTCCTCGATCTGCCGCGCCAGCATTTCGCGCTCACGCGCCTTGGCTTCGAGCGACAGGCCCTCAAGCGGATCCTCGACGACTGCAGCCTTTTTCTTCGGCTTGGGAGCCGGTTCGTCGTCCTCTACCTCTGGCAGATCGTCGACGTCATTGTCGTCCACACTCTCCAGCTCTTCGTCTTCAATATCGTCGTCGCTCATCACCTGACTCTCGCAGCGGGAAAAACAGGCTATTTATAGCGCAACGAAACTTTTTGGCTAGAGGGCACGAAGATTATTTTTCATGGTTCAGACAGATGCCCCCTGCGTGAGTCGGGCCAGCTGGTCCAGGTCCGTTTGTACGCCTGACGTTTCGCGAATGCGCGCCAGGATCTGCCGCTTCAGGTGGATGAAGGACGGTTCCAGCTTCATGTCCTGATGGCGCGCCTCAGGCAGCGGTACTTCATAGATGGTATCGATGCGACCGGGCCGCGGCGCCATCAGCACGATACGGCTGCCCAGGTAGATTGCCTCCTCCACATCGTGGGTGACGAACACGATGGTGGTCTTTTCCAGCCGGTGCACGTGGCGAATCAGATCGTGCATCACCTCGCGGGTCTGCGCATCCAGCGCGCCGAACGGTTCATCCATCAGCAGGATGTCCGGGCGCGGCATCAACGCGCGTGCGATCGCCACGCGCTGCTGCATGCCGCCCGACAGCTGGCTGGGATAGGCATCGGCAAACGGCGCAAGGCCCATCAGGCTGAGCAGCGCGTCGGCCCGCCCGCTCGCCGTTTCCACGTCGGACTGGCTGTATACGGTATCGGAGATCGCGCGTAACTGACGGCAGAATTTGATGTTCTGCATCACCGTCAGCCACGGATACAAACTGTAATGCTGGAAGACCATTGCGCGATCGACACCGGGGCCGTCGATCGGCTGGTCGTGCAGCAACAGATCGCCGCTGTTGTGCGTCTCGAGCCCGGCGAGGATGCGCAGCAGGGTGGACTTGCCGCAACCGGAGGCGCCGACAAAGGTCACGAACTCGTTCGGTCGTATGTCCAGATCGATGTTGCGCAGCGCTTCGATGGTCTGGCTGCGGGTGACGAACTGCTTGCCGAGCTGGCGGATGCCGATACAGGGTTTGTCCATGGTCTCACCTCTTCTGCCAGTGGAAGGCGCGGCGCCCGATCCAGCGGAACGCCTGGTCGGTGAGCAGCCCGATCAGGCCGATCAACAGAATGCCGGCGAAGATCTTGTCGGTATGCATGTAGCGCTGGGCGCGCAGGATGGCGTAACCCAGACCGGAGTTGGACGCCACCAGCTCGGCCACGACCAGATAGGTCCAGGCCCAGCCGCAGGTGATGCGCAGGGTATCGAGCAGGGCCGGCCGCGCGGATGGCAGGATCACCAGGCGAATGATTTCCCCGCGTGAGGCGCCCATGGTCTGCGCCGCCTCGATCTGCGCCATCGGCACCCGGCGCACGTCCTCCGCCGCCATCAGCGTCATCTGGAAGAAGGTGCCGATGAAGATGATCAGTATCTTCGAGCCCTCGTCGATGCCGACCCACAGCATGACCAGCGGGATGAACGCAACCGCGGGCATGTAGCGGATGAAGTCGATCAGCGGCTCAAGCGTCGCCTGCACCGTGCGGTAGGTGCCCAGATACAGGCCCAGTGGCAGCGCGAACAGCGCCGAGAGCAGAAAGCCGGCCATGACCCGGTAGACGCTGATGCCGATGTCGGCCAGCAGGCCTTCATCGGTCCACCAGCGCCAGACCCGCTGGGCCACCGCTTCCGGGCTTGGCATGAACAGCGGATCGGCGAGGCCCAGCGCGGTGTACAACCACCAGGCGATGAAGGGTGAGCAGAGGCCGATCGTGGCCAGGATGGCGGCGCTGCGACCACCCATGTCCCCACGAATGGTCCACCAGCGACTGCGGCGCCGAACGGGCGTGGTCGGGGCGCCGGAGACCGGCAGCGGTGCCTGTGCGTTCATGCGAAGTCCTCCTCGGGAACGGGACGACATACCGGATTCGCCACTCTGAGCCATCCACCTGCCGGCGCATGGGCACCCAGCTTGGCGAGTCGCGTCGCGGGCCACGTCGTCAGCGGTGCGGTCGGCTCCGGATTGAGCAGCAACGCCTTGCCCAGGCGACAAGGCAGCGTCGAGAGCTCGATGCGCCATGCATGGCCGGTCGAGTCGATCCGGCCGAAAGACAGCTCCATGTCCAGCATCCGCTCTGCCTGCTCGGCGGAGGCGGTGGTGAGCTGCCTGACCAGCGAGGCATCCTCGCGCAGCGGTTCCGGACGGCTGGCCACGAACAGGAAGAACGTCCCGGCGCGTAACAGGCAGGCACTGCGGACCCCGGTGTCAGCGTCGGTCAGCCATTGCGCCTGGCTTTCTCCCTGCGAACCGGGCAATCGCTTCCATACTTCCAGGTAGCTGCCATCGAGGGCTCTTTCATGGAGTTCGTCAGGCCCGACGAAGGTCATCCGGCCGACATCGGGCGGGCTTGCCGGATGGAAATCTATCACTCGATGCCAGCGGCACAGATCTCCCTCGACGCGGGTGACCCCGGCGAACCCGGCCTGCAGGCAGCGCTGTTCCAGTGAGCGTGGACGGGGCTCCGGGATGCGAATATCCGCATGCAGCGATTCGGTCTGCAGCCAGAACACCCGCGTGGTACGGTCTTCGAAACCGTTCGCGGTCCGCAGCAGCGTGCGCTGCCATACACCCAGATAGGGTTCGGGTACATTCATGCGTGGTACTCCGGGAAGCGTTTGAGGGTCCGCCAGAAGGCCATGTCATGGTTGGGCCAGAGCTCGGCGCCGGTCTCTACTGCCACCCGCTTGAGCTTGCGAATGCTGTCCACTGCCAGATCATCCCGATCACGCCAGCACAGCCCAGGCGCAACCTCGTCAGCCAGGTTCTCCGTGAGATCGGCCGCGTCGCCGGCGAGAATCACCGGCGCGCCCGTCGGCAGCTCGATCAACAGGGACATGTGCCCGGCCGTATGACCCGGCGTGTTAATTGCGCGCACCCCCGGCAACAGGTCGTACTCGTCGCGCTGGAGCTTCCAGCGCACATCGCCGGCGAAGTCGTCGGCGAAATACGCGTTGTCCGCAGGCTCCCGCGCGGCCTCAAGTTCGGCTTCATGGACATGCACGTCGGCACCGCACACTTCGCACAGCCCGCCTGCGTGGTCGAAATGCAGGTGGCTGAGAAACACCAGATCGATATCGGCGCAAGTCAGCCCCATACGCTGCAAGTGCGCAGTCAGCCGCTGCTCTTCGCTCATCTCCGGTGGCCCCATGGGGAAGTCCACCGGGTCGAACCAGCGCTGCCGGGCAACCGGATCGTCCAGTTTGTGGAAGTCGCAACCGACGTCGAACAGCACCCGGCCCTGCCGCGTTTCGATCAGGTAGGCGAGGATGGGTGCCTCGATCAGCGTCCCTTCGCCCCGATTGCGGGTGGAATAGGACTTGTCATAGCGGTGGGTGGCGGTGAGTAGCGGCCACAGCTTGAGGACCTGGCTCATGCTTCAAGCCTCCAGCCGGAATTCATGCCGCACCGCGGCGACGATGCCGCTGACGATATCGTCGGCCATCCGCGCGCCCTTTGCCGCATCGGAGCCGCGCGCCGAGGAGAGCACGCCGGACGGTGGCACCCACTCGGTACGCGATGGATACATGTCGTACAGGGGAAAGTCCGCCGGGCCATCATCCGGAATCAGGTCCAGACGAACCAGAGCGGGGTGGTAATGCAGCATCAGCGAGGTCTCGATCACCGCTGCATGCTCCAGCGAGAAGCCGGGGAAACCGTCCGGGAACACGTCGGCCAGTGTCTGCTCGCTGCAGTAATCCCAGTGTTCCAGACGCATGACTTCCAGCGCACAGCCCTGGCCCAGCTCGCGCAGCGCCAGCTGGATTCCCTCGGCCACGAACCACTGATTCTCGTAGTGACCAAGCACCAGTACCAGCCGCCTGACGCCGTGGCGGGCGAACTCGCGCACCGCATCCTGAACCAGTGCGATCAGCGTCGCGCCATCCAGACTGGTGGTGCCGCAGAAGTGTTGCCCACCGCCGCACTTGGGCTGCGACTTGTAGCCGTAGGCCAGGGCCGGAGCGACGATGCCGCCGACCTGCCGCGCAGCATCTGCAGCGATGGCAGTGGACAGCAGCGCATCGGTGCCAAGCGGCAGGTGCGGCCCGTGCTGCTCGGTGGCGCCGCAGGGCAGAAACACCACTGCGCTGTCATTGACGCGTTGCTGATATTCCACCCAGCTGATCTGGTCCATGAATACGCTTGTCATCAGATTGCACTCCTCGGCAGGGCAGGTTGGGGCTGGTCTGGCCAGGCGGCCAGTACGGCGGCCACGCACACCAGACCGGCACCGAGACTTTCGCGCGGCCCGAGCGGTACGTCGCCCAGCCAGGCTGCAGACAGCACAGCCGCGATCAACTCGAAAACGATGATTACTGCTGCGCGGCTGGCTTCCAGATGCGTGACGCCGTACTGCGCTGCCAATGTTGCGAGCAGCCAGCCAACGGAGAACAGGGCAACCAGTACCCAGGTTACCGGGCGCAGTGTGGGCAGGCCCTGGTCCAGGATCAGGCAGGCGACACCGGCAAAGACGACACTGCCTATGAAGGCGGCGAAGGTCTTGCTGAACAGCGGAATGCGGTGGGCGGCACGGGTAGCCAGGTTGTTCATGGCGAAGGCGAAGCCTGCGCTCAGGGCCAGCCAATCGATACCTTGCAGCGGCTTGAGGGTATCCAGGCCGATTCCCAGCGTGAGCGCAATGCCGAGCAACGCCAATGCAAGCGCACCGAGACGCAACGCCGTGAGCTGCTCGCGCAGCAGCAGCCAGCCGCCGAGCACGGCCCACACCGGCGCCAGGTAGAACAGCAGCATGAGCCGGACAATGTCATGCCCCAATGACAGCGACCCGATCAGCGCCGTGTTGGCCCACCCGCCGAAGACCACGATTGCAAGCAATCCCCACGCTTGACCCCGCCACGCCCGGCGTTGCCACCAGAGAAGCGGCACCGCCACCAGCGCGATCAGTCCGTAACTGGCAAATACCATGGGCATGCCGCTAATACCGGCTTCGGCGAAGGCCCGCAGGGGGATCCAGCTGGTACCCCAGAGGAGCGTCGCGAATATCAGAACGAGCTCAGGCCGCAGCATCAGCCACCCATCCAGGAGCCGCCGTTGGGCCCGAGTATCTGTCCGGTAAAGAAGCTCGCTTCGCTCGACAGGAGAAAGCACACCGCAGCGGCCACTTCCGCCGGCTGACCGAGGCGCGCCGCCGGAATCGCAACTTCCCGAGCCATCCATTCGGCGCTCATGTGAGCTGGCGAGACCATCGCCGTTTCGATCGGCCCGGGAGCAACCCCATTTATGCGGATCAGCGGCGCAAACTCGCGTGCCAGAGCGCGGGTCAGACCGATCACGCCAGCCTTGGCCGCACAATAGGCGACGTAATCCTCGCGGCCGAGAAAGCCCAGGTCTGAGGCGACGTTGACGATGCTCCCGCCACCACGTGCGGACATACCGTGCAGGGCCAGGCGGCAGCAGCGATAGACGCCGTCCAGATCGACCGACATCACCCTCTGCCAGTCCTCCTCTCCCGTTTGCAGGAAGGGCTTTTCAAGAATGACGCCCGCATTGTTGACCAGACCATGCAAAGGACCGTCCTTTTCCATGCGGGCGAACATCGCCTTCACTGAAGCCGCGTCGGCGACGTCCACTTCCAGGCCCCGGACGATGCCGCCCTGCGCTGCAACCGAGCGGATCAGCTCATCCATGAGGTGTTCCTGGCCTGTCTGATACCCTGCCCAGACCCGGGCGCCACGTCCGGCCAGTGCCTCGACGCACGCACGGCCGATACCGGTCGCGGCGCCTGTCACCAGAATGCACTGATCTGCAAGGCTGGACGGCATACTCAATGCATCATCTCCCCGCGACTGACGACCAGCGCCTGGCCGGTCATGGCCGCTGCGAGCGGGCTTCCGAGAAACAGGAAGGTTCCGGCCAGGTCTGCTGGCGTCAATAGTTCGGGGATAGCCTGGGCAGACAGAATGTGTTGCAGTTCGGCGGCTTCGCTGCGTCCGCTGACAGCGGCCATGCTGCGCAGGGACGCCATGGCCGCGTCCGTGGCGATCCAGCCCGGGCAGACCGCATTTACCCGTACCCGCTGCGGGCCCAGCTCCCAGGCCAGCGAGCGGGTCAGACCGATCACCGCGTGCTTGCTCGCCACATAGGCCGAAAAGCCGGCAACCGCACTCAGCCCCCAGATCGAGGACTGGTTGATCACGCTGCTGCCTTCACCGAGCAACGGGAGGACAGCCCGCGTCAGTCGCAGCATGCTGACCACGTTGTTGTCCAGTTGAGCCTGCCAGCGCGAATTAGCGTCGGCTGCAGCGTCGAGCAGCGGCGTCGGCAGCTCGATGCCGGCATTGTTCACCAGCACGTCGAGCCGCCCACAACGCTCGCGCAGCACGTCGGCAAACGCGGAGACCGCCGCATCATCGCCAAGATCGACACAGCTGCCGCGCACGCAGCGCGCGCCGAGCTCGTCTACCACTCTGGCGAGGCCTTCAGCGTCACGATCAATCAGCTCCAGCCGCGCGCCCTGCTCGGCGAACGCGCGAGCCAGCCCGCGGCCGATGCCGCTACCGGCTCCGCTGATCAGTACAGTACGGCCGCTGTAATCGACGTCTCGCATATCACACCGCCGTCAGGAACGAGACGCCGACCGCGCCATAGAAGTTGTCTGCACGCTTCGGCCCGTCACCGAACTGCCCGTAGTCGTCATCGGTGACCCGACGTAGCCGGTGCCGATGGAAACTGCTGACCAGTTCTCTCATTGGCACCACCTGCCGGTAACCATCGCTGTAGAACGATGCATGCAAGGCGGGCAGGCGATACCACGGCGCGACCGGCTTTTCATGGTGGGCGTTGTGGTAGGAAAAGTTGAGCAGCAGCAGATTGAGTGCAGGCCAGCGCAGGGAAACCAGATTGCTGAAGGTGTTCTGCTGCTCGTAGGCGCGGTCGCGCAGCTTGTCGGCCGGGATGTCGCCTTCCTCCAGCACGGCGAAGGCGTCATAGGTGTGCTGGTAGGCGTCGGTGAAGCGCAGCACGGTGATCATGATCAGCCAGGCCACCGCGTAGAGCACCAGCGCCGCGGGAGACAACCAGCCGAGCAGGGCGAACGCGGCGATACGGATCACCAGGATGGTGGCCACGGCAGGACGGCGGGCACGCTGCTTCTCGCTGTCGCTGAGGAACGGCAGCAGGATGACGTAGCCATGCAGCAGTAATTCGACGGCGGGAATGTAGGCCCACTCCAGCGCCAGGATGAGCTTACGCACCCCGACAGGCAGGCCGTTGATGAACTGCTTGCTGTCGAAGGTCAGTACATCGGCCCGGTCCACGTGGTGACGCATGTGCTTTCGGCGCAGGTCCTGGAATTCGGCGTAGCAGCCGCCGGTCATCCAGCTGTATACCGCACCGGCGCGAGCGTTGTGCTGCGGTGAACTGAAAATGGTGCCATGGGCGAACTCGTGCATCAGATAGGCACCGATGATCATCGCGTGCGCGAGCAGTAGCGTCCCGCCTGCCTTGAGCAGCCAGGAATCGGCGAGCAATAGGCCGATGCCGACGACGTAGCCGGCCAGACTGTAGGTCATGGCCAGGATATTGGGCAGCGGACCGTCGGTATAACGGAACAGCGGCTTGCGCTTGGCAGCGGGCCTGCCTGTGGATGCGGACGTGGTCATGGCTCCTCCGGATGGCGATGCAGCGGATGCGCCCACGGCAGCATCCGCGATACCTGTGGTTATTCGGTCAGGGCTTCAACGAAGCTGGCATCAAAGGTCTCGGCAAAATCAGGAGCCGCCTGGATCTGCTGGTTCTTCACCAGAATGTCGGCAATTACCGCACCGCTGCCGAAGAACGAGGTGGTGTCTTCCGATTTCTCGAAACTCTTGGCCATCTCGTCCAGGGGCAGATTGTAGGCGCCCTCCATCTGCTCGACGGCTTCTTCAGCGGTGACGCCGAGCACCTTGCCGATGATCTTCGCGGACTCTTCGGGGTTGGCTTGCATGTAATCCAGCCCGGCCTGGTAGCCCTTGATCATTGCAGTGATGGCCTCGGGGCGCTTCTCGATCACGCTCTGGTCGAACACCAGCACGTCGGTGATCAGGCCAGGGGCGTCCTTCGAGGAGTACACCACGTGGTATTTGTCACCTTTGCCCATGCCGAGAATCTGCGACACATTCGGCTCGTAGGTCACCCCGACCGGCAGGCTGCCGGAGGCCATGGCGCCCGGAATGCCTTCAGGGGTCATGTTCACCGGGCGGATATCCTTTTCGCTCATGCCGTTGCTCTGCAACGCGTAAGCCAGCAGAAAGTCAGAAGGAGACAGGGGGTTGTAGCCAACCGCCTTGCCCTTGAAATCGGCGATCGAGGTGATCGACTTGTCGGCCACGATGGCATCGCCGCCATTGGAGAAGTCGATGGGCATGACGACCTGATGCTTGAGCCCCTTGGCCACCGAGCCGACGACCTGGTCATAGGTCAACATGCCGCCGTCCACCGCGCGACTGGCCATGGCGGAGGGGATGAGTGCCGGATCATTGAAAAATTGCAGATCGACGTCGAGCCCGAATTCGTCGTACAGATCGAGCTCATCAGCCACGTAGAACGGACCGTAGCCGGCCCAGACCACAGTGCCGATCTTCAGGGTCTCGGCCCCTTGTGCGGCCATGGGCGCAACGAAAGATACGCTCGCCAGGCCGACGCCGAGCAGGGTCTTGCGAAAGCAACGCAGCATAGAGACGGTCATGATGTGCAACTCCTACACAGTGAGAAAAAAGCACGGGATCGCGTCGTCATGACGGTCTCCCGGGCTTTTATCCCGCCGTGTAGCCTCCTGATCCATGGAAGCCGGAAAACTCTCGGACCAGCATCTGCGTCCTGCAGACCGGAACCCTAGTTCGCCTAAGTACCACTCCGATTTGTGTGATGCGTCATGCTTGCTGGTGACTCATCCCGCTTCATCATAGGTTTTGCATGGTTGATGCCAACTTCCCGTATACACGCCCAAACCCGTCTGCGACGGGCCCTGGCGAGTAGCAGGCGATCTGACAGGGAGACTTGGCAGGCGATCAGGGCAGCGATAGCGCCCGAAAAGGGGGCGGGCTGGGCTGGCGCGGTGCATCACGCCGGCCGGCCGGGAGGAGGGAGACCTACATCTGCTGGACGCTGGTTATCTGGTCGGCCAGCCGCAGCGTTTCGTTTTTTTCCAGATCGTGGATCTTCTGCGCCAGCTCCTTGGCCTCAGGCACGGCGCCCTTGCTGACCATGCTCTCCCATACTTCGATCACCTGATTGTGGACGTCGAAGACTTCGTTGGAGATGGCAGTGAAATCCATGGTCCCGAAGTCGATGTCACGGGTGCGCGCGTCCGGCGGCAGCGTCTCGGTAAGATGCTCGTACAGCCAGGTTTCCAGGGCCTTGGGGTCGGCCTGATCCTTGAAGCCTTCGACCTCTTTGGCGAGCGTACGCTCGTGGTCGATGAGGTATTCCAGCACCCATTTGGCGCGTTCGTCGGTCTGCTGTGGCCGGCCTTTCTCCATCGCATCGGCGAGATTGGTGTGGAATTGGGCCGTCCATTCGGTCAGGTACTGGAACGTCTGCGCTTTCATGGCATCTCCTTCCTGGTTGAGTCTGTGCTAGATAGGACCGCCAGCGGCAGCGCATGGTTCGCCTGATACAGATGCCGTAACCTTTGCGCCGACCGAACCAGTCAATGCTCACCCTGCAGCGTCGCAACGATGCGACGCGACCCGCCCTGCTCGCGGTGCTCACCCAGATAGATCCCCTGCCACGTACCCATCGCCAGAGCGCCGCCGGCAACCGGAATGCTCAGCTGCACGCCAAGCAGACTGCTCTTGACGTGCGCAGTCATGTCGTCCGGCCCTTCGTACGTATGCTGGAAATACGGCGTGTCATCCGGTACCAGGCGACGCAGAAAGGCTTCAAGGTCGCCCATCACCAGCGGATCGGCGTTCTCATTGATGCTCAAAGACGCCGAGGTATGCTGCAGCCAGAGATGCAACAGACCCGTTTCCACCCGAGTGAGCTCCGGCATTGCGCCCACGATTTCCTCGGTGATGATGTGAAAGCCACGGCTGCGCCCGCGCAGGCGGATGGTGCGTTGAAGCCACATGACATGCTCCTTGACCAGTACGAAAACAGACAGGGCGCCATGCGGCGCCCTGTCTGTTGGAGGAGTATCCCAGCGTGAAGTTTACTTCTTGCTGCTGGTGAACTCCGGGTAGGCTTCCATACCGCACTCGGAAATATCCACCCCTTCGTACTCTTCCTCTTCGCTGACACGGATGCCCATGACGGCCTTGAGGATAGCCCAGACGATCAGGCTGGCGATGAAGACCCAGAGGAAGATGGTGATGATACCCATCAGCTGCGCACCGATGGTGGCATCGTCGTTGGTCAGGCAGACCGCCAGCAGACCCCAGATACCGACCACACCGTGGACGGAGATGGCGCCGACCGGATCGTCGATCTTCAGCTTGTCCAGACCCAGGATCGAGAACACCACGATCACGCCACCGACTGCGCCGATCAGCGTAGCCTGGAAGCCACCGGGAGTCAGCGGTTCTGCGGTGATGGCAACCAGACCGGCCAGTGCACCGTTGAGAGCCATGGTCAGATCAGCCTTGCCGAACAGGATGCGAGCAACAACCAGCGCGGCGATCAGACCACCCGCCGCTGCAGCGTTGGTGTTGAGGAAAATCTGGGCCACCGCGTTGGCATCGTCGATATTCGAGACCACCAGCTGCGAGCCACCGTTGAAGCCGAACCAGCCCAGCCACAGGATGAAGGTACCCAATGTAGCGAGCGGCAGGTTCGAGCCGGGGATTGCATTGATCTGACCGCTGGCGCCGTACTTGCCCTTCCGCGCGCCGAGCAGCAGAACACCGGCCAGCGCAGCGGTTGCGCCACACAGGTGAACCACACCGGAGCCGGCGAAGTCGAGGAAACCTGCCTCGTTGAGGAAGCCACCGCCCCACTTCCAGAAGCCCTGGATCGGGTAGATGAAGCCGGTCATGATGACGGCGAAGAAGAGGAACGCGAACAGCTTCATGCGCTCGGCAACCGCACCGGATACGATCGACATTGCGGTAGCAACGAAGACCACCTGGAAGAAGAAGTCGGAACGTGCCGAGTAGTAGGGGGCGTCGTCGCCGCCTGCCAGCACCTCTTCAGCCGTGTTCTCGGCACCGATCAGCAGTCCGAAGCTCGGGAAGATGCCGCCTTCCGGGCTGGAGTACATGATGTGGTAGCCCACCAGCAGATACATGGTGCATGCGATGGCATACAGCGCCACGTTCTTGGTGAGGATTTCAGTAGTGTTCTTGGCGCGGACAAGGCCGGACTCGAGCATGGCGAAACCGGCCGCCATCCACATGACCAACGCACCGCAGATCAAAAAGTAGAACGTATCAAGCGCGTACTTGATCTGTACGATATCTTCCATAATAAGCCCCCCAATTAGGCTTAGTTACTTCATGTAATGAACTGGCTGAATCAGATCGCGTCGGTGTCGGTCTCGCCGGTACGGATGCGGATGGCCTGCTCCAGATTGACTACGAAGATCTTGCCGTCGCCGATCTTTCCGGTGTTGGCAGCCTTGGTGATGGCTTCGATGACGCGATCGAGCATGTCGTCGCCGATGGCCACGTCGATCTTGACCTTGGGCAGGAAGTCGACCACGTATTCCGCGCCGCGGTAGAGCTCGGTATGGCCTTTCTGCCGTCCGAAGCCTTTCACTTCGGTGACGGTAATACCCTGAACGCCGATTTCGGAAAGTGCTTCCCGAACATCGTCCAGCTTGAATGGCTTGATTACAGCCGTTACTAGTTTCATGTTGATACTCCCGTGTTATCGACTGCCCTGGGGGACAGGACAAGTCTATGCCGAGTTAGCGACTTTTAGAAACGGACAATGCACAGACGCTGCCGCAGTTGTCCGCTCCGTGGGCAGCAGCGGGTTTTTCAACAGCCGTGAAGCCACAGGTCAACTGCTTCATCTTCTTATGCGCTCCCTACGATGCGTCTCTCAAATCATGCTGGCCTCTTGCCGTATACCCAAATTGGGTCACGGCTTTGAAGGCAGCTGGGGAGTCCTCTGCAGAATCCCTGCCAATTTGCGATTCCCTAACTTATTCAATGAATTAGCGGCTAAACGGGGTAGGATCAAGCGGTGCGGCGGCAGCGTTGGCGCACCAATAGTGTGCAGCGTGCGTAATCAAGGTGCGCTGTTTGCGTACACGGATGAGACCGCGTTGGGAAAAGCCGCGCCGGAGGCTGTGCTAGAATCTCCGCTTACGCCGGTACGTTCGCCCGCTTCCAGTCATTACGGGACTCACGCCATGTTGCCCAAGGATTTCATCGATGCAGTGACCAGCCAGGCCAGCCGCCTTTTCTCAGGTGAGCACAACCTCCCTGGGCCGGAGCTGGAAAAGCGGGTCAAGGCGGTGCTGCAGAGCGCCCTGTCGCGACTCGACGTGGTCAGCCGCGAGGAATTCGAGACGCAACAGGTCGTGCTGATGCGCACCCGTGAGCGGCTTGAGGCCCTGGAAAAGCGCGTCGCCGAAATGGAACGCACCGGTCGATCGGACGATAGCGTCCCGCAACCGCCCGCCTGACCCTCCTGGCGGGCCTGATCAAGGAGCGATCATGTCCCTTGCCATCGTGCACAGCCGTGCCAAGCTCGGCGTCCAGGCTCCGACCGTCACGGTCGAAATTCATCTCGCCAACGGCATGCCCAGCCTGACGCTGGTCGGGCTACCTGAAACAGCTGTTCGCGAGAGCAAGGACCGTGTGCGCAGTGCTCTGCAGAACGCGCGCCTGGACTTCCCGAGCCTCAAACGCATCACCATCAACCTGGCGCCTGCCGACCTGCCAAAGGAGGGCGGGCGATTCGATCTGGCTATCGCCCTCGGCCTGCTCGCCGCGAGCGGACAGATTCCCGCCGACAGTCTCGAGCACTGCGAGTGCCTGGGTGAATTGGCACTGTCCGGAGAGCTGCGCCCGGTCCAGGGCGTGTTACCTGCCGCGATAGCCTGCCGGGAAGCCGGTAGAACGCTGTTGCTGCCCCGCGCCAATGCTGCCGAGGCGGCCATGGTCCGTGGCGTGCATATCGTCGCGGCCGATCACATTCTCGAACTGTGTGAGCATTTGCGCGGCGAACGTGAGCTGCATCCGGTGCCGGCACACACCAGCATCCCAGCCAGTGGCTACGCCGACCTGGCCGAGGTCCAGGGTCAGGCGCAGGCCAAGCGCGCCCTGATCGTGGCCGCCAGCGGTGCGCACAACCTGCTGCTCTTCGGTCCTCCAGGAACCGGCAAGACTCTGCTGGCCAGCCGGTTACCGGGATTGCTGCCGCCCCTGGCAGAAGACGAAGCGCTGGAGGTGGCCGCCGTACAATCAGTGTGTGGACGCGGCCCGCTGACGCAATGGCCGGCCCGCCCGTTTCGCGCGCCTCACCATGGTGCATCGGCTGCGGCACTGGTCGGAGGTGGCAGTCAGCCGCGTCCCGGTGAGATCAGTCAGGCGCACCACGGCGTTCTGTTTCTCGATGAGCTGCCGGAATTTGATCGGAAGGTGCTGGAGATGCTCCGCGAGCCGATGGAATCCGGAGCGGTGCATATTGCCAGAGCACGCGAGCAGCTGACGTTTCCCGCCCGCTTTCAACTGATTGCAGCCATGAACCCGTGCCCCTGCGGCTATCAGGGCGACCCTTCGGGGCGCTGCCGCTGCTCTGCCGAGCAGGTGGAGCGCTATCGCAACAAACTGTCCGGCCCGCTGCTGGACCGTATCGACCTGCATCTGGCCATGCACAACGAACCGTTCACGCTGGAGCAGTCGGGTGACAACAGACCGACGACCGCTGAAGCCGCAGCCGCAGTCGCCGCGGCGCGGGCAGTTCAGCTTGATCGTCAGGGCTGCCTGAACGCGCATCTGGATCTTGCCGCGCTCAGGGATCACTGCGCCGTGTCCAGCGAAGATGCCCGCTGGATGGAAAAGGCCATCGAAAGGCTGGGATTATCGCGTCGAGCCAGTCATCGGGCGCTGAAGGTGGCACGTACTGTGGCGGATCTGGAAGGGGTCGACACGCTGCAGAGAGCGCATCTCGCCGAAGCGCTGCAGTACCGTCAACTGGATCGTCAGCCCGGACGCTGAGACTCAGGGGTCGTTGGCCCGGACATCGTCGCGCCCCATGCTGTAGGCGTCGAGGAAATAGCACAGCTCTTCAAAGGCCAGCGCCGGGCTGATGAAGAAACCCTGTACCTGATCACATCCCAGCACCTTCAGCAGCTCCAGCTGCTGGCGGTGCTCGACACCCTCGGCCACCACTTCGAGTCCCAGGCTGTGACCCATGTCGATCATGGCGCTGACCAGCTGCCGGTCACCATCGCGGTGGGCGATGCCCTTGACGAAGCTGCGGTCGAGCTTGAGCAGATTGATCGGCAGCCGATGCAGGTGTACGAAGGACGAGAAGCCGGTGCCGAAGTCATCCAGCGAAAACCGCACGCCGAGTCCGGTCATGCCGGTCATGGTTGCCTGAACCTGCTCCGGGTGCTGCATGACCGCTGTCTCGGTCAACTCGAACTCCAGCAGATGCGGATCGATGCCGGTCTTGTCGAGCAGGCGCTTGACCGTGGGCAGCAGCTGGCTGTCCTGAAACTGTCGGAAGGACATGTTCACGGCCACGTGAATATTGTTCAGCCGACGCCGGCGCAGCTGGGTCAGATCGTGGCAGGCGCGGGCGATGACCCAGTAGCCCATCGGGACGATGAGGCCGGTTTCCTCGGCCAGCGGAATGAACTCGTTGGGACCGAGCAGACCACGCTCCGGGTGGCGCCAGCGGATCAGACCCTCGAGCCCGACGATCCTGCCGCTACGCAAATCCACCCGCGGCTGGTAGTGCAACTCGAACTGGTTGCGCCGCAGGGCCTGACGCAGCGAGCCTTCGAATTCGATCAGGCTGCTGGCCTGCAGGTTGATGCGGTCATCGTAAAAATGAAAATTGCAGCCGCGGTGCGCCTTGGCCTGCTGCATCGCCATGTTGGCATGCAGCATCAGACTGTCGACCGTCTGGCCGCCCTCGGGATAGGTGGCAATGCCGATGCTGCAGCCGAGCAGCAGACTTTCCTGCTCGACAAAGAAGGGTTCAGCCAGCTCATTGGTGATCTTCTGCGCCACCTGGAGCAGGTTCCCCGGGCTGTTGAAGTCTTCAACGATCACGCCGAACTCGTCACTGCCCATGCGGCCGATGGTATCGGTGTTGCGCAGCACGCCGCGCAGACGGGAAACCACCTCGCAGATGATCGCATCGCCAGCCCCGTGGCCGAGCGTGTCGTTGACGTGGCGAAAATTGTCCAGATCGATGAACAGTACGGCCAAGGGCTGATTGGTACGCAGCGCGCGCCGCATACCCTGCTTGAGCCGATCGTGGAGCATCTGACGATTGCAGGTGCCGGTCAGCGGATCATAGCTGGCAGCGTGGTCGAGAGCGGTACGCAGGGCGTGGCGCTCGATCGCGTAGTTCAGGCATCGGACCAGCTCGCTGGCACTGGCCTGATCCCATATGCTGTCGGCGATACTGGAGGGCAACGGGTTGAAATCGGGTTCGGCGGCGAGACAGATCAGCGGAGCACTGCAGTCGGGCGGAGGGTCGAGATACGACTTGCGCGCCAGCACCGCACTGATCGACCCCTGGGCGATCATCGGCTGCACCTGCTGCCAGTCGTCGCAGAGGATCAATTCGAAGGGGGATGCCTTGATAGCCGAAAGCCGACGACACAGCAGCAGGTGAGCACCTGGCTCGCTATCGAGCAAGACAATACGCTGCATCGGACGGTCAGCAGACAAACGATCCCCCACGGATCCATTAAAAACTTCGCGAAATTAGATATATACGCAAGCTTTATAAAGTAGCTTGTTCGAAAAATAAAGATACATCCCTAGACTATCGTTCGACCGGCTCGCTGTCGAGGGTCGTTTGGACTGTTAGAATGCCCGGCCAACGCAGGAGACGAGTCGGTGTCCACTCTCAACCCAAGACAACAGGAAGCCGTCCGCTACATCAGCGGTCCGCTGCTGGTGCTTGCCGGTGCCGGCAGCGGCAAGACCAGTGTGATCACCCGCAAGATCGCCTACCTGGTGCGCGAATGCGGGATCAAGGCGCAATACATCGTCGCGGTGACCTTCACCAACAAGGCCGCTCGCGAAATGAAGGAACGCGTGGGTCAGTTGCTCAAGGGTAGCGATGCCCGGGGTCTGACCGTTTCGACATTCCACAATCTGGGCTTGAACATCATCCGCAAGGAGCACAAGCGGCTCGGCTACAAGCCGGGGTTCTCGATCTTCGACCAGCAGGACGCCTCGGCACTCATCACCGATCTGATGCACCGGGATTACGGTGCCGATGACGGTGCCGAGGGCATCCAGTCCCAGATTTCTGCGTGGAAGAACGACCTGATCACACCCGAAGAGGCCCTCGCGCAGGCTAAAAGCCCCGCCGAGCAAACCGCCGCCAGTGTGTACACGCACTACAATCGCACGCTGAAGGCCTACAACGCCGTCGACTTCGACGACCTGATCCTGATCCCGGTGGTGCTGTTCCGCGAGCACCCCGACGTTCTGGAAAAGTGGCAGTTTCGCATCCGCTACATGCTGGTCGACGAATACCAGGACACCAATGCCAGCCAATACCTGCTGGTGAAGATGCTGGTCGGCAACCAGTCCCGCTTCACCGTTGTGGGTGACGACGACCAGTCGATCTATGCCTGGCGCGGCGCAAGACCGGAAAATCTGGCCCAGCTCAAGGAGGATTTTCCCTCGCTCAAGGTGGTGATGCTCGAGCAGAACTACCGCTCGACCAGCCGGATCCTCCGAGCCGCCAACACGCTGATCGCCAACAATCCACACGTGTTCGACAAGCAGCTCTGGAGCGAACTCGGCTACGGCGACCCGATTCGCGTGGTGCGTTGCCGTAACGAGGAAGCCGAGGCCGAACGGGTCGCCGGCGACATTCAGACCCTGCATCTCAAGCACAAGCTCGCCTGGCGCGACATCGCCATACTGTATCGCGGCAATCACCAGTCCCAACTGATTGAACTGAAGCTGCAGCATCACCAGATTCCGTACCACCTTTCCGGCGGGACCAGCTTCTTCAGCCGGCAGGAAGTAAAGGACCTGATGGCGTACTTCCGGCTGCTGGTCAATCCCGATGACGACAATGCGCTGTTGCGCGTGATCAACGTGCCAAGGCGCGAGATCGGGCCGGCCACGCTTGAGAAACTGGGCAACTACGCGACTGACCGGCAGGTCAGCCTGTTTCAGGCCTGCGCCGAGATGGGTCTGGCCGAGCATCTGGAGCCTCGTTACCTGGAGCGATTGCAGCGGTTCCAGAGTTGGCTAGACGGCATCCGCACCCGGTGCCAGAAGGAAGAGCCGATCGGCGTACTGCGTGACATGGTGCTGGATCTGGACTACGAGAACTGGATTCGGCAGAACTGCTCGAGTGACGAGATCGCTGCCAAGCGGATGGGCAATGTCTGGTTTCTACTCGACGCCCTGAAAACCACCATCGAGCGCGACGAAACCGGCGAGACCGATATCGAAGATGCCATTTCCAGACTGGTGCTGCGCGACATGCTCGAGCGCCACGAAGAGGAGGAAGACAACGACCGGGTGCAGCTGATGACACTCCACGCCTCGAAGGGCCTGGAATATCCCCACGTCTACATCATGGGAATGGAAGAAGAAATACTCCCGCACCGCTCCAGCATCGAAGCGGACAGTGTGGAAGAAGAGCGGCGCCTGGCCTACGTCGGCATCACCCGGGCCAAGCGAAACCTGACCTTCACCTTTGCTGCGCGTCGCCGACAGTTCGGCGAGGTCATCGACTGCCTGCCCAGCCGCTTCCTGGATGAGCTACCCAGGGAAGACCTGGAATGGGAAGGAACCGAAGATGCGCCGATCGAGCAGAAGCAGGCCCGCGGGCGGAATGCCCTGGCGGACATCCGCAGCATGCTCAAAAGCTGATCAGGCATTTGCTGCGCCCACAAAAAAGCCACCCGAAGGTGGCTTTTTCACGGCGGGAACGTTATTCCAGACCGGACATGTGCTGGATGGCCAGCTTGATTTCTTCGTCCGAACAGTCGGCACAGGTACCTTTTGGAGGCATTGCGCCGATGCCGGTGATGGCCGATTGAGTCAGCTCATCCAGGCTTCCATTATGATTGGCCAGCCGGCTTTCCCATGCGGCACTGTCACCCGTCTTGGGTGCGCCCAGTACACCGCCACCATGACAGGCCGTGCAGAACTTGCCGTACACCTCTTCACCGGAGCGCGCGCCGCCGCCGGAAGCGCCTGCAGTGCTCGGACCAGCTTCCTCGGCACACGGCTGGCCGACATAGCAAACGTCACCATAGGGCTTCAGACGCTCGGCAATGGCTTCATCGGTGGCCGCGAAAGCACTGCCGGCAGCCAGAGCAAGCAAGGCCGCAGAGGCAGCCAGTAGTTTCTTCACAGTCGTCACCTTATACATCCTCATCATCGCTATCGTTAGCAGCCTGGGTACGATGCCCTGACACTGTGCGCGAGTATACCGGTAAACCCACAGGCGACAAAATAGCCACGCCTCGCGAAGGGCCGCAGAGCGGCCAATCGCCGCAGCCCAGCCGCTTTTACCCGCCCGAGGGCATGGACGTTCTGCAACACAATGCGTATTATTGCGCCCCTGCAACGCACCCGTAGCTCAGCTGGATAGAGTACTGCCCTCCGAAGGCAGGGGTCACAGGTTCGAATCCTGTCGGGTGCGCCAACCAAATGAAAAAGCCCAGCAATGCTGGGCTTTTTCATTTGGTCAGCTTCCGACGGCAGATTCGAACCTGTTGTTCGACAAATCGCGTAGCGATTTGGGCGGAGCCGCAACGCGGCGACGGGGCGCAGCCCCAAGAATCGCCAAGGCGATTCGCAGCCAATCCTGTCGAATGGTCTCCTCGACAACACAACATCCCCACCCATACTTGTCGTTCGACAAATCGCGCAGCGATTTGGGCGGAGCCGCAACGCGGCGACGGGGCGCAGCCCCAAGAATCGCCAAGGCGATTCGCAGCCAATCCTGTCGAGTGGTCTCCTCGACAACACAACATTCCCACCCGAACCTGTCGTTCGACAAATCGCGCAGCGATTTGGGCGGAGCCGCAACGCGGCGACGGGGCATAGCCCCAAGAATCGCCAGGCGATTCGCAGCCAATCCTGTCGAGTGGTCTCCTCGACAACACAACATTCCCACCCGAACCTGTCGTTCGACAAATCGCGCAGCGATTTGGGCGGAGCCGCAACGCGGCGACGGGGCATAGCCCCAAGAATCGCCAAAGCGATTCGCAGCCAATCCTGTCGAATGGCCGTACCCCCAGCGCAACGACTTTGCACACCTACAACAAGGAAACCCGCCGCCGCGTCGACTCCAGCGAGTTCAATCGGTCGATCGCCTCGTTGATGATCTTTCGATCCAGCACACCCTCGATGTTCGCCGCGGCTGCGTCACGCATGGCCTCAATCTCATCTTCCACGATTTCAAGCTGATGCTGCGTTCCCTTGCAATGCAATACGTTCTTCAGGCATTGCAGTACGGCGATGACAACCTGCGGGTCATGCGAGCCATAGGTTCGGATCGGCCCGAGGACGGCGAACAATATTTCCCGCATGGTCAGCTCTCGGTAGTACAGGCGCGCCTTTGCCCCATCAAAGCAGCCGGGGCGGAACGCGGGCAGGTTCATCAATTCCGCGAGCAGCACCCCGATGATATTGATGATCCGCATCGCCGTCCCCGGATCGTTGATCGCCGGGCTGATCGCCTTCACCGCAATCTCGCTAAGCTGGCGCAATCCATAGGCCGCATTCGAACTAGCGAACTCATCCGTGCCGAAGTCGAAGCAATCGAGCATCAGGGTCGCCTCGGTATCAGACAGCGCATCGCTCAATCGAATCAATGGATGACCCTCGACCAGAAAAAAACCAGGCTCGACTTGCAGCCTGGCGACGAGATTGCGAGCAGCCAGCAGCTTGCCGAGCTGCTCTTCATTGATCTCACGCAGATAGCCTGACGCGCGCATGCGTAGCGTCCACCAGTCGCTGTCGTCAGGCGGGCTCGCGCTGTGTTCAACCAGGCGCTTGCGTTCTGCCAATTCAGCCCTGGCGGCCGAAAACAGATTGTCGACGACCCAGTCGACTCGAATCGACTGCGACACGGAGCTGATGAAGACAACGAACAGGGCCATGCACAGGGCGCCAGCGCCCAGCGAGAGCAGCACCCCAAGCGAAGGCACACTGGGCGGTGTACCGGCATCGATGTGGGCCAGCTGTACCAGAAAAAACAGAGTGCTCCCCAGGTAGGCACCGAGAATGACCCGGTTGCGCGAATCCCTGATCAGACCTGGTAGCACCCGGGGTGAGAGCCTTGAGGCTGCTCCGTTGAGTACCACCATGACCATGGAGAAACTGAACACTGCCAGCGATAGAATTCCGGTGGTCAGCGTGCTGAGAATGGCCCGCGCGTTGTCCGGGTCGGAAAGTCCGGCCGGGAGCATC
This sequence comes from Halopseudomonas nanhaiensis, assembly GCF_020025155.1. Taxonomy (NCBI): domain Bacteria; kingdom Pseudomonadati; phylum Pseudomonadota; class Gammaproteobacteria; order Pseudomonadales; family Pseudomonadaceae; genus Pseudomonas; species Pseudomonas nanhaiensis. The sequence continues at coordinate 117,169 of NZ_CP073751.1, read as the reverse complement.
TCCCTTATAGGCGCATACGCCGCAGTGCTTTCAAGCTCCAGCGTCAACAGCGCCAACAGGACGAAACCTGCCGAAACAAGGCTGGGGTAAAAAGCAATGCTGTCGCTCAGGCGCCTGAAGGCGCGAAACCACACGTTGGAAATGTTCAAATGGCACCCCGGCCGGCAACCGGCTGATCGTGTTGGTACCCGGCAAAGCCGCCCGGCTTCGGTCCATTCCTCAGCCCTCGCGCTGGCGGTGTCGCCAGGATGCGAGTGAAGACGGATGCTCAGGATTCAGGCAGATCATCGCTTCGTCGCGATAAATAGAAGCATCCACCTAACAGCATCATCGATCTTCAACGGTCCGTCACCTCGCGCACACGCTGGGCAAACGCTTCGATCGAGAAGGGCTTGGTGAGCATATCCGACCCGGGTTCCAGGAAGCCGCTGGCCTGCGTTGCATTCTCTGCATAGCCGGTGATGAACAGCACCTTGAGTTCCGGTCTCAGCTCGCGTGCCCGCTCAGCCAACTCGCGGCCGTTGAGTCCCGGCAATCCCATGTCGGTGATCAACAGATCGATTGCCTGACCGCTATGCATGACGGCGAGGCCGGCCGCCCCGTCTGCCGCCTGCAGGGTGCGGTAGCCGAGGTCGGACAGCACTTCGACAACGAGGGCTTGGACGACAGGCTCATCCTCAACCACAAGAACCGTCTCGCCCTCCAGGCTGCGATAGGCATCGCCCAGGCTGGCTGCGTCTGTCGCAAGCTCGGATTCACCCTCGGTACGCGGCAGATAAAGCTTGACCGTGGAGCCCTGTCCGACCTCGGAATAGATCCGCGCGTGTCCCTCCGACTGCTGCGCGAAACCGTAGATCATCGACAATCCGAGACCGGTGCCCTGGCCCGCAGGCTTGGTCGTGAAGAACGGCTCGAACGCCCGCTCGACGACCTCGGGCGTCATGCCGGTACCGGTGTCGGTGACCGCAACACAGATGTATTGCCCCGGCTTGAGTGACGGGAAGCGTGCCACATAGGCTCGGTCCAGATGGGTATTGCAGGTCTCTATTACCAGCTTGCCGCCGCCCGGCATGGCATCGCGGGCATTGATCGCCAGGTTGAGGATGGCGCTTTCCAGTTGGTGCGGGTCGCAGAGCGCATGCCACAGTCCACCGGCCATGATCAGCTCCAGATCCACCGACTCGCCCAGGGTGCGTCGCAACAGCTCCTCCATCGACATGACCAGCTTGCCCGCATCGACAGGCTTGGGCGCCAATGGTTGCCGACGCGCGAATGCCAGCAGTCTGTGAGTGAGGGTCCCGGCCCGGTTGGCCGACCCCAGGGCGGCACGCAGATAGCGCTCCAGGGTATCGAAGCGGCCTTGCGTCATGCGTACCTGCATCATGTCCAGCGAGCCGATGATACCGGTAAGCAGATTGTTGAAATCATGAGCGATGCCACCCGTAAGCTGGCCCACGGCCTCCATTTTCTGTGCCTGGCGCAGCGCCTCTTCGGTCTGGCGCAAGGCTTCGCTGCGCGCCTTCTCCTCGGTGATATCCCGCGCCACGGCCTGAATCAGACCGTCTGCGGGTACCGCGGTCCAGGACATCCAGCGGTGGCTGCCGTCCTTGTGCGCGTAGCGATTCTCGAATCGCCAGGTAGTCTCATCGGCTGCAAGGCGGGCGACCTCGTCTCGCGTCACCGCCAGATCATCGGGATGGACGAGGGACAGGAAGGAGCGACCAGCCAGTTCAGCTTCGCTCCAGCCGAGCACCCGCTCCCATGCCGGGTTCAGCGCGGTCATGGTGCCATCGAAGCGCGCCACCATCATCACATCGGTGGACAGCCGCCACATGCGATCTCGATCGGCAGTACGCTCGGCTACCTTGCTTTCCAGCGTTTCGTTGAGTTCACGCAGCGCCTGCTCGGCCTCGAGACGTTTGAACACGCTGCCAGCAGCGCGCGCCATGGCTTCCAGGGTTGCAACTTCGTCGGCATCACTGACATGCGTGTCGGACCAGAACAGCCCTATGGCGGCGATGGCTTCACCGTGGGCTAGAATCGGCACCATGATCAGGCTGCGTACCGAGGTACTCCGGTACAACTCGCTCTGCACCCGAGGATCGTCATGCACGTCAGCCACGACCACGGTCTGCCGCTCGCGCATGGCCAGACCCGACACGCATGCATCCAACGCAAAGCTCCGACCCCGCCACCGCGATTCGCTGCTGTGAACGTAGCGCGACTGGTCGCCTTCACGCAGCACGAGCGCCTTGCCGTCGGCACCGGCGATCTGCTCGGCGGCGTCCGAGATGACCCGCATCAACGCGTCGAGAGACAACGCCGAGGGCATCCGTTCAATGGCAGCGGACAGCAGCCGTAGCCGCTCATTGTGCAGATGCATGAGCCGCTCGGCCTGACGCCGCTGATCCACCTCGGCCTGGGCGGAGCGAAACAGCCGCGCGTTGTCGATGGCTATGGCTGCCTGTCCGGCGATGCCTACCAGCAGTTGCTCATGCTCTTCGGTGAAGATGCCCGCCAGCTCGTGGCCGAACAGCATACCGCCGAGCACCTCGCCGGACCGGGAAACCACCGGTACCGCCAGGTAACTGCGCACCGGTAGGTGTCCTTCGGGCATGCCTCGATGGGGGGCGTTGCGCCCGTAACGCGGGTCCAAGGTGATATCGTCCGAGCGCAGGACCCCCAGCCCCTGAAAGGTAGCGCTGAACACGCTGGTGTTGCGCGGCATGGGAAAATGCGCAAACGCTTCACGCGCCGCGCCGGACAGGGCATACAGCATATAGCTTTCACCCTGATCATCGACGACGTTGTAGAAGAACGAACCGAACTGCGCCGCGGTCAGCGCCACGCCGGCATCGGTCGCCTCCTGAACCAGCCGGTCGAGGTCGAGCTCGGCCGCCAGGCGGGCGCCGACGCGATTGATAATACTCAGGCGCCGCGTTTCCAGGCTCAGTGCATCGCGAATGGCTCGGTGAGCAGACAGATCATGCAGCGCGATGATCCATGCGCAGATGGTCTGGTTTTCATCCAGCTGGGGCGTCGCGCTGACGGAGAACAGGCTCCAGGAGTCGTCCCGCCGGCGAATGCGGCATTCGATACGAAAGGCGCGTCGTTCCGCGGCAGCGGAGCGTCGGGCGCGCTGCCACTGGTCGAGGTCGGCTGGATGGATCGCGCTGATCCAGCCGAGGCCCTGATATTGCTCGAACGTCTGACCGGTCAGGGCCTCCCAGCCGGGCTGGCCGGAAGCGATCTCACCGTTTGCCTGGGCGATCCAGGCGACCGAATCGATCGACTCGACACTGGCGTGCGTGCGCGGTTGGCGACGCCGCTCGCCGAGGGCCAGACGATCGTAGGTGACGTCCTGCACCAGGGCTATGATTCGCTCCGGCTCACCGCTGGCATTCAGACTCGGCAGCAGCTGCACCTCCCACCAGCACGGTCCACCCTCGGCACGGTTGATCAGGCCTTCGAAATGACCCCTGCATCCCTGGCTTGCCCGCTCGACCGCGTGCTGCAGCTCCTGACGTTCGGGCTCGCTCCACCACTCCGACCAGAGCTGGTCGACATGCTCAGATACCTCGCTGACCCCGACGACCCGCTTGCACGCCTCACTCATGTATTTGATGCGGCCGTGAAGGTCCAGGACCAGGGGCGCACCCCGCGCTGGCTGATCTGTAGCGCTATCCGGGCCGGCTTCGGGCATGTCATGCATGAGCGCCAGCTGCTGAGTCAAATACTGCTCGGTCCGGTCACGCAGAATCTTCAGAAAGCCGATCGTGGCGCCCCCACCGGCCATGAGCGGCTGCGTCTGGCCCTGCCCCCAGAACTGCGAACCGTCGCGGCGCTGGTGCCAGCGCTCATCGGCGGCCCGTCCGTCACACAGGGCCAGTTCCATCTCGACCTGCGGGCGTCCCGCCTCCCGGTCCTCCGGGGTGAAGAACACTCTGCTCGGCAGACCAATGGCCTCGCTTTCCGACCAGCCAAGCAGTTGGGCTGCCCCGACGCTCCAGTAGGTGATGAGCCCGTCGAGGTCCGTGGCAATGATGGCGAAGTCCTGGGCGCTGTTGACGATGGCAGTCAGCAGAGCCTGGCCGTCCGGGGCCTGAGGCACTGCTGACTCATCCCTGCTGGAGCGGATTTGCGTAGGTCTGTCGGTGGACATGGTCGAGGATCACAGGAACGTTGATAACCCGTGTGAGTAGGCGATCCACACATGGTTCCTTTCACCCGTCCACGCGTCCCCCGGCCCGAACGATTAGCGCTCCAGGCGCAACAGCATCGCGCTCCCTGCAGCCAGGGCCACCTCGAAGACACCGTCGTCCATCGTCACCCGCTCACGCTGCTCGACCCCTACCGGCACAGCGTCTGCGCTGCCGTCAAAGGTCTGCCCGCCGAAGCGCACCTGATCGCGCGCCTCGAGCGAGGGAGCCGCCAGGCGTTTCACTTCGCCGCGGGTGTAGCCGGGCATGTCCAGGCGGACCCGGCCGAACGCCTCCCTGTCCTTGTTGATCAGGGCCACCGTGATGCGACCGGTGTCCCGGTCGCGGGTCGCCCATGCCTTGACATTGGCGTCACTGGCCAGCGCCACCGGCAACAGTTCGGCCTGACCGGCCGTGGCCTCGGCAAAGAAGAGCATGGCGTAGTATTGCGGCAGGGCGCGCCTGAGCTGGTAGTCGGCGCTGAAGGCGTCTTCCCCCGGCGGCACCGCCCGCGCTTCGGCTACCCTGTGCTGCTGTGCCGGGATCGCCATGTGCACCAGCGCCTGCCGGTCCCAGCCACCATCGGCAGCCCACAGGTCACTCTGCACATTGACTGCGGTCACCCCGGCGTAAGCCAGCTCGAACAGCGCATCCGCCAGCCACAACGCTGACGCGAAGCTGTCGCCACCAACGGCGTCCGCTGCGCAGATGTCGCTGCTCAGCCCGACCAGTCTGTAGGGCTTGGCCGCCCGCCGAGCAACTTTCAGATAGGTTTGCAGCTGACCGAGCACGGCAGTGCTCACATCCGACTGCAGCAAGGCGTGCGGCTCACAGGCGTTGCGCTCTCCCGTTGCAGGGTATTGACCAACCTCGCCGACCACATCGAACGCGCCCATCAACAGCCGCTCAAGTTGAGCAGGCGCAATGAAGCGTTCGTCACCTGCAACGGTAGCGGGAGCCAGGGTGACTGCGCGAGGACCGGCCACTTCCTTCAGCTGAGCTGCGTACAACTGGTACTCGGCCAGATATTCAGCAAAATCATAATCGGCAGCACGATGACCCTGTTGCACGTACAGGTCTGGCCGGCTACCAATCTCGAATGCATGGATTGCCTCGGGCGCAAGCGCTTGCAGGTAGGCCTGAGCCTGCATGCGCGCAAGGCCGGGGACTCCCTGCTGCATGTCCAGCCCGAGGGTGTACCGCACGCCATCGCCGTTACCACTCATGTCCCGATGCAGGCTTGCCAGGGCAGTGGTAAGCGAACGATCAGGCACTCGAGCCTTGCCGCCTCCCGGACTGGCGATGCGCAGATTGAGTGGGCCGGCGCTGTCCCGGGTGAGATTGGCCAGCAATTGTCGGTAGACACGGTTGACCCCAATCGAGGGCTCGCCCATCAGTAGCTGCGCCTGGGCGGCCGTATGAGACAAACCGAGAAATCCACTCGGCAGAACCGGCCCGCTGGCGGCAGCATCCAGTACCACCTTGGCGAGAATCGGCCCGTCCTCGACGTTGACGGTCACCTCCCGGCTCACCGTCTGGCCCGAGGCGGTGACCGCGGTCAATCGGTAGCTGGTGGTGCGGATCGGCGAGACGGTGGTCTGGGACCAGCCCGGCTGAGCGGGCGCGCCGCCCAGCGAGACTTCCCGGGCGCCAGCGACCTCCCAGCTGAGCGTCGTGGTCTGGCCCGCGGTAATGGCCGCCGGTTCGGCTACGAACCGGCGGATGACCTCAGCGTCGTTATCAGCCTGTTTCGGGCTGCTGGCACAACCCAGCAGGGCGAGACTGATCATGACAAGCCCCAGCCAGCGCATCAGCTGGGGGGTATCGCCGGCTATAGACGCGCTCCGACGCTGTCTGGCGATCACGCGATGCATGTGTGTTCTCCAATAGTGGCCAAAAGGTGGCGTAAAACCTTTCCTAGCCTAGCTCACTATCCCGATTTGCCCAGCGCAGAGGCCTCGCGCCTACGTCCTGCAGACAGGCAGGGGGCCATCAGTTGTTCGGGCACGACCAGCGACCTTGACCGAAACGAAACGGCCGACTACTCCTCAATGAGTCTGACCGCCCGGTCAGTCTCATAACAACAACAGATTTGGAGAACGCCCATGCGTTACTGTCACTCGCAGTCGGCACCCGCCGCCTCGTCTCGCTTTACGTCTTCAGCCTGCATCAGAGCCGCCCTGCTTACCCTGGGACTGAGCTGTTCGGCCACGGTGCTGGCCGCGCCAGAGCTCGAAGGCCCGATACCCGGAACTCCTCCGGGCGACCGCACTTCAGCGAACCTGGCCGACACCTACCCGTTCTTTGCTACCTACGAAAATCTCGCCCAGCGGGGTTACGTCGAAGAAGAGTTCTACCTCACCGGTGAAGCCGATGCCTACGCGACAGACGGTTCGCTGCTCGCCGAGGATGTTCCCTATCGCACCCGTATCGTGGTTCGCCGGCCAACGGCCGAAGCGCGTTCCAATGGGGTCGTGCTCATGGAGTGGCAGAATGTGACGGCAGGTTACGACCTTGATGCTCTGTGGCAGACCGAGCAGATTACCCGCGCCGGCTACACCTGGATCGGCGTTTCGGCACAGCGCGTTGGTGTGAACCAGCTTCGCGGCTGGAGCCCGACCCGCTATGGCGCGCTGGATGTCACGGCGGACGGTGACTGGATGACCGATGAACTTTCCTACGAGATCTTCGCTCAGGCTGCCGAAGCAGTGCGCAACCCTGACGGAGCGGATCCCATGGGTGGCTTGTCGGTAGACAAGATCATCGCCATCGGCGCGTCGCAGTCGGCCGGACGCATGACCGTCTACTACGACCGCATCCTGCCGCAGATCGACAACCCGGTGTTCGACGGCTACGAGTTCATCGTCGGCCAGGCGCCGTCCCGAGCGGGCGACGAGCCGGCGTTCCACATCCTCTCCGAAACTGACGTGCGTACCCCGGCGGGGCGGCGTCCGGACAGCGAGATCTATCGCCGCTGGGAAGTCGCCGGCTCGGCACACTCGGGCTACGAAGGCCAGCGCTATCGCAGGCCCCTGTCCGAGCGGGATCTGCCCGATGGTGCGCCGCAGTACAACTGTCTGGTAGAGCCGTTCAGCCGAGTGCCTCTGCACCATGTCATCGCCGCCGCCCATGACCACATGGTCGACTGGATCGACGGCGAGGCTCCACCCTCCGCGCCGTATCTGGAATTCGACGGCACCGTCAAGGTGCGCAACGAGCTGGGCCTGGCCCAGGGTGGCATCCAGTTGTCGCAGGTCGAAGCGCCCGTTGCAATCAATACGGGGAGCAACGCCGGGGAGTCGTTCTGCTTTCTGTTCGGCAGCTACGAGCCGCTGGATGACCAGGCCTTGTCCGAGCTGTACGGCAACCACGGCCGTTACGTGACCGCCGTGCGCCGCTCCGACGCGGACAATGTGCGCGCCGGGTACCTGCTGAGGGAGGACGCCCGCAACAATCTCCGCAGCGCGGCGCAGTCGGACGTAGGCAAAAAGCGTAGATAGGACGATGATGGCAGCATCGACCGGAGCAGGGATGCTCGCATTTTCTCGGACGACCGGGCTGGACCCGGCCGCCCGGGTTGCTGCTATAGTGGCACTATGCTTTCAGTCCAGGATGGGCGCATCGGCTACACTGCAGGCAAGCGCCTGCGCACCCACTGGATCTGATGAGTTACTGAATGATCGACTACAGCAAGAAACGTTTTCTGGTCGTCGACGACTTCTCCGACTTCCGCTCCTCGGTCACCGGCATGCTCCGTCAACTGGCGGTGCAGAATGTCGATACCGCTGCAAATGGTGACGAAGCGCTGGCCCAGTGTCGGCGCAACAGCTACGACATCATCCTGCATGACTACAACCTCGGCGAAGGCAAGAACGGCCAGCAGGTCCTTGAAGAGCTGCATCACGCCAAGCTGCTGAGTCCGCATTGCATCTTCGTCATGGTCACCGCCGAAAGTAGCCAGGCAATGGTCATGGCGGCTTTGGAAACGGAGCCGGACGCCTACCTGACCAAACCCTTCACCCGCGCCAGCCTGCAGCAGCGTCTGGACAAGCTGGTGGAGCGCAAGGCGGCACTGAAACCGATCCTGGACGCCCTGGCCAAATCCGATCACCGGGGGGTCGCGCGTGCCAGCGCCGAGATCATGGCCAGTCATCCGCGCTATGCGCCTCAATGTCAGCGCTTCCTCGCCGACGCGCTGCGCGAGCTGGGTCAGCACGCCGAGCTGGAGAACCTGCTGAGCAAGCTGGTAGATGACCGCCCGATGCCCTGGGCGCTGGTCGCCCTGGCGACGCACTACCGCACCACCGGCCAGCTGGACAAGGCCCGGGCGCTGTATCAGCGGGGGATCGAGCTGTTTCCCATGCTGCCCGCACTCTACGACGGGCTCGCGGCGGTAGCTGCGGCCGAAGGTGATACGCGCAAGGCGCAACAGTACGTCGAACAGGGCGTGAAGATTTCGCCCAACACGCTGCGGCGCCAGGCCGAGCTCGGCAAGCTGGCCCTGCAGAATCAGGATCATGACCGCGCCGTGCGGGCATTCCGCCAGGCGGTCGACCTGGGCAAGAACTCGGCCTTCCGCGATCCCGAGAATCACCTGAACCTTGCCGCCAGTCTGACCGACCAGGCAGGGGAAGGGAGTCTGAACCCGCGGGCTCTGGTGGAAATCCGCCAGACTCTCGGCGAGCTGGACAAGACCTGGCGCGACGATCCTGCGCTCGGGGTGCGTTCAAATCTGGTTCAGGCACGCACCATGACCAAGGCCGGCAAGCCTGACGAAGCCAGACGACTGGCAGAGCAGGCGGCACAGCGGATGGGCGAAATGAGCACCTTCTTCCCGGCAGACGTTGCGCTCGCCGTCGCCAGCCAGTTGCGCGAACTCGGTCAGGCCGATCGCGCCGAAGACGTGCTGGCCACCTGTGCCGAAATGTATGGCGATGATCCGAAGGTCATGGCCGGTATTGCCGAACAGACCGACAACAGCGCCATACTCAATGCGGGGGTCGATGCGCAGAAGCTCAATCGCGAGGGCATTCGGCAGTATCAACAGAAGCAGTTCCCCGAGGCGCTGGACTCCTTCCGCAAGGCGCTGGCAAGCCAGCCACGCAACATCAGCTTTGCGCTGAATACCGCGCAGTCGCTTTTGCGTCTGCTGGCCAGCAATCGCGACCCCGAACTCAAGGCCGAATGCCTGCGCTGCCTGGACCAGGTGCGCAGCATGCCTGCGAGCGATCATCGCTTCGAACGCTACCAGAAGTTGCTGCGCTCGGTGGAATCCCTATGAGCGATCAGCCGGATCCTGCTCTGGACTTTTCCACGGTCATTGCCTCGACCGTGCATGACATGAAGAACTCGCTGGCGTTGCTGATGCAGGCATACACTGCATCGATCGAGCAGATGCCCCCGGAGCTCAGTGACACCCGCGAACACGGCATCATCGAATATGAGTCCCTGCGCCTCAACGGCATGCTGGTACAGATGCTCGGACTCTACAAGCTGGGGGTGAATCAGCTGCCTCTGCGACCGACCTGGCTGGATGTAGAAGATTTCCTCGAGTCGCAGCTGGCCCGGCATGACGATATTCTGCGCGCGCGGCACATAGAAGGCAGCTACGAGGTGGAAGTCGACGGCATGATGGGCTACTTCGATCCGGAGCTGGTCGGCTCGGTCGTGGCCAACGTGATCAACAACTCGATCCGTTACACGCGATCGGCGATTCATCTGGAAGCGGTCATGGACGGTGAGCAGCTATGCATCGCCATCAGCGACGATGGTCAGGGGTACCCGCCGGCGATGATCGAGAAACAGTCCGATTACGTGCTGGGCATCGACATGAGTACGGGCAGCACGGGCCTGGGGCTGTATTTCGGCGAGCGCATCGCCCGCCTGCACCAGCGCAACGGCATCAGCGGCCATATCGAACTGACCAACGACAGTCGCCTGGGCGGCGGCGAGTTTCGTATCTGGCTGCCCTGAATAACCCCGCCTGGGCTTATGACTCATCAACACTGATGCTGTTATCCGTTTGCAGCGCCAGGCTGGGCCGCTAGCCTCTTCGGTTCGCCAGAACAAGACCGCGCCGTAACCGGAGACATGCCATGTTCGATCGTCACTACCAGGTCTGGCCTGACCAGGTACCGCATTTTCTCGAATTGCCCCAGACCAGTCTGTACAGCAACCTCACCATCTCCGCCCTGCGCTACCCAGACCACCCGGCGATCATCTATTACGGCACGTCGCTGTCGTACCGTGAACTGGAAAGGCAGGCCGAGGCACTGGCAGGCTATCTGCAGCAGGCCGGCGTCAAGCGCGGTGGCCGCGTGCTGCTGTACATGCAGAACAGTCCGCAATTCGTGATCGGTTTCTACGCCATATTGCGCGCCAATGCGGTGGTGGTACCGGTCAACCCGATGAACCGCAAGGCAGAACTGGAATACCTGATCAGCGACACCGAGGCGGAGCTGGCGCTGTCCGGGTTGGAGCTACTGGATAACTTCGACGGGCTGATCGGCCAGGGATCGCTGCGAGAGGTCGTCGCGACCGCCTATTCCGACTACGTCAGCGAGCCGACCGAGCTCGAGCTGCCCGATGCCGTGCGCCTGCCGGGCCGGATTCCGGAGGCCGCAGGTATTACCAGCTGGCAGAAGGCGATCGCCGCGGGGCATGCACCCGGCCCGCTCACCGCCGGACCCGACGATCTGTGCGTGATCCCTTACAGCTCCGGCACCACGGGGAACCCGAAGGGCTGTGTACATACCCACCACAGCGTCATGGCTACCACCGTGTACTGCTCTGTATGGGGCAACGCCCAGCATTCCAGCCGGGCGCTCGTCTCGGTGCCGATGTTTCATGTCACCGGCATGCAGGTGTGCATGAACAGCCTGATCTACATCGGTGGCACGCAGGTCATCATGACCCGCTGGGATCGCCGCACCGCCGCCCAGCTGATCCAGGACTTCCAGATCAGCAGCTGGCGCAATATCTCGACGATGGTGGTCGATCTGCTCTCCGAGCCGACCATCGATCAGTACGACCTGTCCAGCCTGCAGGCCATAGGTGGTGGCGGAGCGCCCATGCCAGCGGCCATCGCAGCCAAGCTCGAGCAGCAGATGGGTCTGCAGTACGCCGAAGGCTATGGCCTGTCGGAAACCATCAGCGCCACTCACATGAACCCACCGGGTCGCGCCAAACCCCAATGCCTGGGCATCCCGATCATCGGCGTGGACGCCCGGGTAATCGACGTGGACTCGCTCAAGGAAGTCGGCCCGGGCGAAACCGGCGAGATCGTGCTGCACGGGGAACAGGTATTTCAGGGCTATTGGCGCCGCGACGAGGCGACTGCCGAAGCGTTCATCGAGTTGAACGGGAAACGCTTCTTTCGCTCCGGTGACATCGGTCACTATGACGAGGAGGGGTATTTTTTCCTGGTCGACCGGGTCAAGCGGATGATCAACGCCTCCGGTTTCAAGGTATGGCCTGCGGAAGTCGAGTCGCTGCTGTACGGCCACCCGGCGGTACAGGAGGTCTGCATCATTTCCGCTCCGGATCAGCGCCGTGGCGAAACGGCCAAAGCGGTCATCGTGCGCAAGGCCGGCCACGATCAGGTTACCGCCGAGGACATTCTCTCCTGGTGCCAGGCCAATATGTCGGCGTACAAATGCCCGAAGCTGGTGGAATTCGTCGACGCCCTGCCCAAGTCGCCCACCGGCAAGATCATGTGGCGCGCGTTGCAGGAAGAGGAGTGGGCCAAGGCAGGCCGGGATTGATCAAGGCTGCGGGGTCCGAATCGGACCCCGCTTGCGTACCGAGGTGCGCGCCTTCACAACCCGGACCGGAGCCGGGCTTGGCAAGGAACGGGCATGACGCGATGGAGACTGCATGGTCCCACTATGTCGCGCCGAGCTGGCCGCAACAGGCTGGCGGTCTGACTCAGCTATCGCGCACAGGTGCGCTCCTACGGGGTAACACGAGCGTCCCGCCCGCAGGAGCGCATCGGCTCAGTCGGCGATGTGCACCAACTGCTTGCCGAAGTTCTTGCCCTTGAGCATGCCCTTGAATGCCTCTACTGCGTTATCCAACCCTTCGGCCACGGTCTCGCGATACTTGAGCTTGCCCGATGCCACCTGGTCGGCAAGCAGCCTGGTGATTTCCTGATGCTTGTCCTGCCATTCGGTGACCAGGAAGAAGCGATGCTCGGGCTTGTTCTCGCCCATGGCGCCAAACACGTGGAAAGGGGTCTCGACCTTGCTCGCGTCTTCGGCATTGTAGGCCGAAACATAACCACAGATCGGCACACGGGAGCCCTTGTTCAGCAGCTTGGCCACCGCGCGAGTCACCTCGCCGCCGACGTTTTCGAAGTACACATCGATGCCGTCCGGACAGGCAGCCTTAAGGTCAGCCTCAAGGTTGCCGGCCTTGTAGTCGACACAGGCGTCAAAGCCCAGCTCTTCCACCACAAAACGGCACTTGTCCGGGCCACCCGCAACGCCCACGACCCGGCAGCCCTGTTGCTTGGCGGTCTGGCCAACCACGGTACCTACCGGGCCGGAGGCAGCGGACACCACCACGGTTTCGCCGGCCTTGGGCTTGCCGACGTACATCAGACCACAGTAACCGGTACGGCCGGGCATGCCCGCCACGCCCAGGTACGCCTGCAGCGGAACATTGCCGGCATCGACCTTGTAGACCATCGGCGCGTCGCCAGGGAAGGTGCAGTATTCCTGCCATCCGGAATAGCAGGTGACGATGTCGCCAACCTGATACTTGTCCGACTTGGATTCGATGACCCGACCGACGCTCTCACCGACAATCGGCTCACCGATGCCGATGGGATCCATGTAACCCTTGCTGTCGTTCATGCGTGGACGCATGTAGGGGTCCAGCGACAGCCACAAAGTCTGAACCAGCACCTCGCCATCTCTGATGTCACGTACCGGCTCTTCCTTCAGGACGAGATCGCCATCCTGGATTTCGCCCTGTGGGCGCTGGTTGAGAACGACCTTGCGGTTGGTATAGGCAGACATGTTTCCCTCGCGGTTTGGTTGGTGAACGGAACGGGGCGGCCCCGTATGCGTCGATGGTAAACCAGCGCCGCGCGGTTTCCAGAGCCGGAGCGGGACTATTCATGCCCCTGATCATCCGGCAGCAGGCCGGGCGAAACGCTGGCTAGGTTCCGCCGCCGGCCCAGGCCTGCTGCAGGTGCTGGTCCTTCAGACGAACGTAATTGCCGGCGGTATAGGTGAAAAAGGAGCGTTCCCGGTCGGTCAGCGGACGAACCTGACGCGCCGGACTGCCCATATAAAGATAGCCCGATTCCAGCGTCTTGCTGGCCGGAACCAGACTGCCGGCACCCAGTATCACCTCGTCCTCGATGACCGCTCCATCCATGACGATGCTGCCCATCCCGACCAGAATCCGGCTTCCCAGGGTGCACCCATGCAACAAAACCTTGTGGCCGATAGTCACATCATCACCGATGAGCAACGGAAAACCGTCCGGATTGTAGGGTCCGGCGTGGGTGATATGCAGCACGCTTGCGTCCTGGACGCTGGTTCGGTTGCCGATGCGTATGCGGTGCATGTCGCCGCGAATGACTGCTCCGGGCCATACCGAACAATCGTCGCCGAGTACCACATCACCCAGCACCACCGCCGACGGATCGACGAATACGGCCCGACCCAATTGCGGCGTCTTGTCAGCGAAAGACCGAATATGCATGCCTGCACCTCATTTAACGAAACTCTGAGTCCGATTGAATAAATCCAGTGGCCGTGCCAAACCCAGCCGTATTCAATAAGATGGCACGTGAAACCCGTTACTACGAATCAGGATACCGTACACCATGTCGAACCCGCTGCTGCAAGACTATGACCTGCCGCCGTTCAGCGCGATCCGCGCCGAACACGTCAAGCCGGCCATCGAGCAGATCCTGGCGGACAACCGTGCGCAGATTCACGCGCTGCTCGCCACCTCGCCGACGGAATGGACCTGGGAAGATCTGATGGAGCCGCTGGATGAAACCGGCGAAAGACTGTCACGCGCCTGGTCGCCGGTCGGCCATATGAATTCGGTGGTGAACACGCCGGAGCTGCGCGATGCGTACAACAGTTGTCTGCCGATGTTGAGTGAATATTTCACCGAGCTGGGACAGAACCAGGCGCTGTTCGAAGCCTATACCCAGCTCGCGGAAAGCGACCGCTTCGCCGAGCTGGACGGCACCCAGCAGATGATCATCAACAAGGCGCTGCGCGACTTCCGCCTGTCCGGTATCGCGCTGCCGCCGGCGCAGCAAAAGCGCTACGGCGAGTTGCAGATGCGTCTGTCGGAGCTGCAGAGCAAATTCTCCAACCAGGTGATGGATGCAACCCAGGCCTGGACCAGACATATCACCGACCGGAGCGTCCTGGCGGGGCTGCCGGAATCGGCACTCGATCAGGCGCGCCAGGCGGCCGAAGCCAAGGGGCTCGACGGCTGGCTGATTACCCTGGAGTTTCCCAGCTACTACGCGGTAATGACCTACGCCGATGATCGCGCCCTGCGCCAGGAGCTGTACACCGCCTATTCGACTCGCGCGTCGGATCAGGGTCCGAACGCCGGCGAGTTCGACAACGGCCCGCTGATAGACGAGATTCTCGCGCTGCGTCTGGAACTGGCCGAGCTGCTCGGCTACGCCAGCTTCGCCGAGCTGTCCCTGGCTACCAAGATGGCCGAAAGCACCGACCAGGTCCTGGGCTTCCTGCGCGATCTGGCGTCACGCAGCAAACCCTTTGCCGAGGCAGATCTGCAGTCCCTGCGCGAATTCGCTGCCGAACACGGTTGCGATGCACTGCAAACCTGGGATGTCGGTTACTACAGCGAGAAGCTGCGTCAGCATCGTTACGCCATCTCCCAGGAAGCGCTGCGTCCCTATTTTCCGATCAACCGCGTGCTCGACGGCATGTTTGCCGTGGCTGAACGGCTATACGGCGTGCAGATGCGCGAAGTCGCCGAGTTCGATCGCTGGCATCCGGACGCCCGTCTGTTCGAGGTGGTCGAAGAGGGTCAGGTCATCGGCCGTTTCTTCCTCGACCTGTACGCGCGCAGCAACAAGCGCGGCGGCGCCTGGATGGACGGCTTTCGCGACCGTCGCCGCCTGCCCGGTGGTGTGGTACAGACGCCGGTCGCCTATCTGGTCTGCAACTTCACGCCCGCAGTGGGCGGTAAGCCGGCGCTGCTGACCCATGACGAAGTCACCACCATGTTCCACGAATTCGGACACGGATTGCATCACCTGCTCACGCGGGTCGACTATTCTGCCGCCTCGGGTATCAACGGGGTCGCCTGGGATGCCGTCGAGCTGCCCAGCCAGTTCATGGAGAACTGGTGCTGGGAACCCGAAGGACTGGCGCTGATCTCCGGCCATTACGAGACCGGGGAAGCCTTGCCGCAGGATCTGCTCGAGAAGATGCTCGCAGCCAGGAACTTCCAGTCCGGACTCGGCATGTTGCGCCAGCTGGAATTCTCCCTGTTCGACTTCGAGCTGCATGCGCAGGGCCGAGGCGGGCGCAGCGTGCAGCAGGTACTCGATGCCGTACGCGATGAAGTATCGGTGCTCCGTCCGCCGGCATCGAACCGTTTCCAGAACGGCTTCGCACATATCTTCGCCGGCGGCTATGCAGCAGGTTATTACAGCTACAAGTGGGCCGAGGTGCTGTCGTCCGACGCCTTCTCGCGGTTCGAGGAAGAAGGCGTATTGAATCCGGAGACCGGACGCGCGTTTCGCGAGCACATCCTTGGCAAGGGGGGCAGCCGCGAACCCATGGAGCTGTTCGTCGCGTTTCGCGGACGTGAGCCGTCGATCGACGCGCTGCTACGCCACAGCGGTCTGACCGGGGAAGCGGCATGAGCGACGACGTGATCGTCAAACGCTTCATCGCCGGGGCGGTTTGCCCGGCGTGCAGCGCAATGGACACCATCAAGATGTATGAAGTGGAGGGTGTGCCGCATCGCGAGTGCATCGCCTGCGGCTTCGCCGACACACTGGACGTGCGCGGCAATTCCGTACCGCGGGAGATTCCCACCCGGGTGACCGCGGCCAAGCCGGTCCAACCGTCGAAATCCCAGACGGTACAGTTCTTCCCCAATCCACGCTTGAAAAAACCCTGACCTCCCCCGCGGGCGCGGCGTCAGGTCAGACTGCGTCGCGCCAGCGGATACCGACACCCAGCGTTTGCGACATGCACGGCCACTGCTGCCACAACTCGCGGCGCATGGCCGGATTGATGCGCGACTGATATTCGCGAAACGGCGGCGAGCTGAACAGGCTGTCGGGCACCAGTCCGCGCACTGCGTCATCGACAGCCGCGTCCAGTTCATTGGCGAACGGCTCGCCCAGCAGGTGATGCACGATCAGATTGGCCCGGGTGATATCCATCGGTATCAGCTGCTCACCGCCGTTGACCACATAGCGGTCGTTCACCTCTTCAACCAGCCGGTGCGCCAGATAGGCTTCGTCGAGCAGGGCGAGCATGCCCTGATGGTCTGCCGGCAGGTCCGGCGGGTGCAGGAAGAAGGCTTCGGCTACTTTCAGCACGGGAAGCAGCTGCGTGCGCAGGGTGGCCGTTTCCGCAACGGACTCCGCTGCCTCGATCACATCCGGAACATGCTCGATATAGCAGCGGATAAAGTTGAAAAGTGTCTCTACGCCATCACCCTCGACGACAATCGACTGGTGCAGCTCCGGTAGCCGCTGACCCAGCCAGCCGCGCAGGGCAATCTCGTTCTGCTCGTGTTCCTGAGCCAGGCGCACACGTTCGCGTAGACCGTTGATATTCATGCTCAACTCTCGGACAGGGCGTCAGGGAAGGATTATCGAATCGGACTGAAGCTAGCAGAGGGGTTCTGATCCGTCAAAGTGACTCAGCCGCGAGCCATAACTCCTGAAAAGATGACTGGAAGGCGGCTCGCACGGACTGAATCCGGGCTCTTCCAGCCTGTGCGAGACGACTGCAAAGCCCTTGACAACGGACAAAAATAACCGGAACGAAGGATTGCCAAGCCGCCTCGCAGGTCTATACTCGACAAGTCTGGAGTGCTTGGGGGTTGCCGTCCGCGCCAGCTCGACCGAACAGGGTCGATCTCGCCGTTCAGCCGTATCATGACCGGCCCGGTCATGCCTGCTTGCCCCCGCTTCGGAAGCGATAACAACAATAAAAGGGGACCGGGAATGTTGCGACACGCAAGAGCCTGGCCGGCAGGACTGTCTTTGCTTTGGCTAAGCAGCTCCGCCTGTGCCGATTGGACCGTGAACATGCGCAGGGGGATGACCGAGGTCAGCCACTCCGTATTCGATCTACACATGACCATCTTCTGGATATGCGTCGCCATCGGGGTACTGGTGTTCGCCGTCATGTTCTGGTCGATCGTCATGCACCGCAAGTCTCGCGGCGCTGTGCCCGCGAAATTCCATGAAAATCTTTCCGTCGAGATTGCCTGGACAGTCATCCCGCTGATCATCCTGGTCGGCATGGCTATCCCCGCGACCCGAACGTTGATCGAGATCTACGACGCCGAGGAAGCCGATCTGGACGTCATGATCACCGGCTACCAATGGCGCTGGCAGTATCGCTATCTTGGCGAAGACGTCAGTTTCTTCAGCAACATGTCCACACCCCGCGAGGCAATCGCCAACACCACCGACAAGGGCGAGAACTATCTTCTCGAAGTCGACGAGCCGCTGGTGATACCGGCTGGCCAGAAGGTGCGCTTCCTGATCACCGCCTCGGACGTGATCCACTCATGGTGGGTGCCGGATCTGGCAGTGAAGAAGGACGCCATTCCGGGGTTTATCAACGAAGCCTGGACCCGCGTCGAAGAGCCCGGCATCTACCGGGGCCAGTGCACCGAGCTCTGTGGTCGTGACCACGCCTTCATGCCGGTGGTGGTCGAGGTCAAGAGTGAAGAGGATTACGCGACCTGGCTGGCCGAGAAGAAGGAAGTGGCAGCCCGGGAAGCCGAATTGCGCGACAAGGAGTGGACCCTCGAGGAACTCATGGAGCGCGGCGAAGGTATCTACTCCAGCGCCTGCGCATCCTGCCACCAGCCCGGCGGCGAAGGTATTCCGCCGATGTTCCCGGCGCTCAAGGGCAGTCAGATCGCCACCGCCGACATTCCCGCGCATATCGACATCGTCGTCAACGGCAAACCGGGCACGGCGATGGCCGCCTATGGCAAGCAGCTCTCCGAAGTCGACCTGGCTGCGGTCATCACCTACGAACGTAACGCCTGGGGCAACGATACCGGCGAGATGGTGACACCGCTGCAAATCCTCGAATTCAAAGAAGGCCAATAGGAGACCTGTCATGAGTGCAGTGATCGATCATCACGCCGACCATGCCCATGGTCCGGCCAAGGGCTTGATGCGCTGGGTACTGACCACCAACCACAAGGACATCGGCAGCATGTACCTGTGGTTCAGCTTCGCCATGTTTCTGCTTGGCGGCAGCATGGCCATGGTCATCCGCGCCGAGCTGTTCCAACCCGGCCTGCAGCTGGTAGCGCCGGAGTTCTTCAACCAGATGACCACCATGCACGGTCTGATCATGGTGTTCGGTGCGGTGATGCCGGCCTTCGTCGGCCTCGCCAACTGGATGATCCCGATGATGATCGGGGCGCCGGACATGGCCCTGCCGCGGATGAACAACTTCAGCTTCTGGCTGCTGCCGGCGGCATTCGGCCTGCTGGCGTCGACGTTGCTGATGGAAGGCGGCGGCCCGAACTTCGGCTGGACCTTCTACGCGCCGCTGTCGACGACCTATGCCCCGCCCAGCGTGACCTTCTTCATCTTCGCCATTCACCTGGCGGGCATCAGCTCGATCATGGGTGCGATCAACATCGTCGCGACCATCCTCAACCTGCGTGCACCCGGCATGACGCTGATGAAGATGCCGCTATTCGTCTGGACCTGGTTGATCACCGCCTTCCTGCTGGTGGCGGTGAT
The DNA here is from genome assembly GCF_020025155.1 of Halopseudomonas nanhaiensis. Lineage (NCBI taxonomy): Bacteria > Pseudomonadati > Pseudomonadota > Gammaproteobacteria > Pseudomonadales > Pseudomonadaceae > Pseudomonas > Pseudomonas nanhaiensis. The sequence goes on along the minus strand of NZ_CP073751.1, from coordinate 97,996 downwards.
GCCGGTACTGGCAGGCGTGGTGACCATGATGCTGATGGATATTCACTTCGGTACCAGCTTCTTCAACGCGGCAGGTGGCGGTGACCCGGTGATGTTCCAGCATGTGTTCTGGTTCTTCGGGCATCCCGAGGTATACATCATGATCCTGCCGGCCTTCGGCGCGGTGAGCATGATCATTCCGGCCTTCGCGCGTAAGCCGCTGTTCGGCTACACCTCGATGGTCTATGCGACGGCAGCGATCGCCTTTCTGTCCTTCGTGGTCTGGGCGCATCACATGTTCACCGTCGGCATTCCGCTGACCGGCGAGCTGTTCTTCATGTATGCCACCATGCTGATCGCCGTGCCCACCGGGGTGAAGGTGTTCAACTGGGTGAGCACCATGTGGCGCGGATCCCTGACGTTCGAAGCGCCGATGCTGTTCTCGATCGCCTTCGTCATCCTGTTCACCATCGGCGGATTCTCCGGCCTGATGCTGGCCATCGCGCCGGCCGACTTCCAGTATCACGACACCTACTTCGTGGTGGCGCACTTCCACTACGTGCTGGTGCCCGGCGCGATCTTCGGCATCTTCGCTTCCGCGTACTACTGGCTGCCCAAGTGGACCGGCTACATGTATGACGAGGTGTTGGCCAAGACGCACTTCTGGATGAGCTTCGTCGGCATGAACCTGGCCTTCTTCCCGATGCACTTCGTCGGGCTGGCCGGCATGCCGCGGCGTATCCCGGACTACAACATGATGTTCGCCAACTTCAACATGGTGTCCTCGGTGGGTGCGTTCATGTTCGGCGCCACGCAGCTGCTGTTCCTGTACATCGTCATCAAGTGCATTCGTGGCGGGCCGAAGGCCGCAGCCAAGCCGTGGGAAGGCGCCGAGGGGCTGGAGTGGACCGTTCCATCGCCCGCGCCCTATCACACCTTCACCACTCCGCCCGAAGTGAAGTAGGGAGTCCGCGATGAGCGAAGGCCTGAGCAACAAGCGTCTGGTAGGCAGGCTGTTACTGCTGGTGGTCGGGATGTTCGGTTTCGGATTCCTGCTGGTGCCGATCTACGACGTCATGTGTCAGGCCTTCGGGATCAACGGCAAGACCGACAAGGCGGCCTACGTGGGCGAAGCCAAGTCGGTCGATACCGAACGCACCTTGCGGGTCCAGTTCGTCGCGACCAACGCCGAGGGCATGCAGTGGAGCTTCGGCCCGATGGCCGACGAACTGTCGCTGCACCCGGGTGAAACCCGTGAAATCCGCTTTGTTGCGCACAATCCAACCGACCGGCCGATGGTCGCTCAGGCCATCCCCAGCGTTGCCCCGTCCAAGGCCGCGGCGTACTTCCACAAGACCGAATGCTTCTGTTTTACCCAGCAGGTTTTGCAACCGGGAGAGCGCATCGAGATGCCGGTACGCTTCATCATCGATCCTGAGATGCCCGGGGAGATCCGGCGGTTGACGCTGTCCTACACGTTATTCGATGTGACCGAGCGCATGGCAGGCAGCCTTGACCTGGCCTCCGCGCCCATCAATTGAACAGGCTGCCTGATAAGGAGAACAACACAATGGCAAGTCACGATACGCAGCACGAAGTCTATTACGTCCCGGCGCAGAGCAAATGGCCCATCGTCGGCTCGATCGGCCTGCTGGTAACCGTACTCGGCGCCGGCACGCTGATGAACAACCTGAGTGACGGCGATCCTGCCGGCGGAGCACGCTGGGTACTGATTGCCGGCCTGGCCATCATTGCCTACATGTTCTTCGGCTGGTTCAGCAACGTGATCAACGAGAGCCGCCAGGGACTCTACAGCGCGCAGATGGATCGCTCGTTCCGGATGGGCATGGGCTGGTTCATCTTCTCGGAGGTGATGTTCTTTGCCGCTTTCTTCGGCGCGTTATTTTACATCCGCGTACTGGTCGGCCCGTGGCTCTCCGGCGAAGGCGAACGCGGCTACTCCAACATGCTCTGGCCGGAATTCCAGTTCAGCTGGCCGCTGATGCAGAATCCTGATCCCTCTGCGTTCCCCGGTCCGCGCGAAACCATCAGCCCCTGGCAGCTGCCTCTGATCAATACCATCATCCTGATCAGCTCGAGCGTCACCGTGACGCTGGCCCACCACGCCCTGCGCGCCGGCAAACGCGCTGCACTGCGTAACTGGCTGCTGCTGACCGTAGTGCTTGCGGTAGTGTTTCTCGGGCTGCAGATCATGGAATACGTCCATGCGTACAACGATCTGGGCCTGACGCTCAACTCGGGTATCTACGGTGCCACGTTCTTCATGCTCACCGGCTTTCACGGTGCACACGTGTTCATGGGTACGCTGATACTGACCGTGATACTGCTACGGGTCATCAAGGGCCATTTCACTCCCGACAATCACTTCGGCTTCGAGGCAGCTGCCTGGTACTGGCACTTCGTTGACGTGGTCTGGGTCGGATTGTTCATCTTTGTCTACGTCGTCTGACCGATCCCCCTGGCTGCTCAGCCGTGCAGCCAGGGGGTATTCCAGCCCAGCTGGCCGGACCAGAAACCGTAAGCGATCAGGATGACCACCAGCACGGTCAGGACGATCCTCACACTGAGTGCATTGACCAGCCGTCCACTGTTGTCGGTATCCTTCATGAGGAAGAACAGCCCGCTGAACAGACTTACCGCCAGCGCGGCCAACAACAGCAGAATGGTTATCTTGAGCCACATGACCGACGTTTCCTTGTTCGCAGAATGTCCACGCAGTATAGCGCCGTTGGCGCTCCCGGAGCGCCTGCCATGAGCCGTCGCTTTGCACCTGGCTGGCCTCTGTGGCTGTTCGTCCTGGTCTTCCTTCCCCTGCTGATTACCCTCGGCTTCTGGCAGCTGGACCGCGCCGACGAAAAGCGCACGCTGCAGGCCCGGATCGACCAGGGCAGGGACCAGCCGGCGATCCCACTTGATCAACTGCCGCCTGGCGACGACGCGGCATGGCGACAGCTACGACTGCGCGGTCAATTTGACGTCGAGCATGTCTGGCTGCTGGACAACCGGACCCGCGACGGCCGCTCGGGCGTCGAGGTTCTGCAACCATTTCGTGATGAAGCTACCGGCCAGTGGGTGATCGTCAACCGCGGCTGGATCCCATGGCGGGATCGTAGCGAGCGCCCCGCGGTGAAGACGCCGGAACAGACCGTGACGCTGACCGTGGAAGCCCTGCCCGAGCCCGGTCGCGGCTTCGAACTGCCCGATGGATCGGATCGCAGTGGCTGGCCGAAGCTGATCGTGCGTGTCGAGCCCGAGCGACTGTACGAGCAGCTCGGGCTGGCCAGCCCTGGCTGGATAGCGCGGCTGACCGACAGCGGTCCCGGCGCCCTGCGGCTGGACTGGCCCGGGCTCCCGATGACGTCGACCAAGCATGTCGGCTATGCCGTCCAGTGGTTCGCTCTGGCGGCCGCCCTCATTGTCCTGTTTATCTGGGCCGGCTTTCGGCCCGACTCGGAAGGAACCATCGTCCATGGAAAACCATAACGCATCTGATGCGCCGCCGCGCCGGCGCGGACAACTCAAGCTGCTGGCCGTCTTCGGGGTGGTCGTTGGCCCGATACTCGTCGCCTGGATCATGGCACGCTCGGGCGTCGGCGTGCCGGAGAGCCATACCAACAAGTCCGACCTGCTGGAGCAGGAAGTGTCCGTACAGGCGTGGGGCGCCGGTGTCGAACCCCTGGGCTATGGCGCCCCGTGGCGACTGACTGTCACCACGCCGGGTGAATGCACCGAGGCGTGCCTGGCGCTGGTCCATGAAGCGCGGCAGATCAATGTGGCGCTGGGCCGGGAGGCCGGCCGGGTGGAGCACGTACTGCTGCCGGCGCAGCCGTTGTCGGCTGAGACCCGCGAACGGATAGAAACCGACTTTCCGCGTCTAGCGGTACAGCCATTGAACCAGTCGGCCTACCAGGACAGTCTGAACGGCCAGCCGCAGGACTGGCAGCAGGGCCCGCAACTCTGGGTGGTCGATCCACTCGGCCGGGTGGTGCTCAGGCGCAATCCGGACCGGCCGGGCCGGCAGATACTGGATGATCTGAAACACCTGCTGAAAGTTTCGAAGATAGGGTAATCACATGCGTAAACCGGGGTTCAATTTCGCGGTGCTGGCACTGCTGCTGGGTTTTGTAGTGGTCGTACTGGGTGCCTTTACCCGGCTTACCCACGCCGGGCTGGGTTGTCCGGACTGGCCCGGCTGCTACGGCTTTCTCAGTGTGCCGCGAAGCGATTCGGCACTTGAACTGGCGCAGATGCGCTACCCGGATAGCCCGGTCGAGTCGTTCAAGGCCTGGGCGGAGATGATCCACCGCTACGCGGCCGGCACGCTCGGACTGGTCATCCTCGGGCTCGCCCTGTTCAGCCTGCGGCACCGTCAAGAGCGCGGGTACCCGGCAGGCCTGAGCTTTGGCCTGTTGCTGCTGGTGATCTGCCAGGCAGCATTCGGCATGTGGACGGTGACGCTCAAACTGTGGCCGCAGGTGGTGACCGCGCATCTGCTCGGCGGCTTTGCCACGCTCAGCCTGCTGCTGTTGCTGTGCCTGCGCCTGCATGGCGGATTGCGTCCCCTGGGGAGTCCTTCCCGCCAGCCGGTCAGACTGGTGGCGCGCATAGCGCTAATGGTGGTCATCGCCCAGATCGCTCTGGGCGGCTGGACCAGCAGCAACTACGCAGCCCTTGCCTGCACCGACCTGCCCACATGCCATGGCGAATGGTGGCCGGACATGAACTTCGCTGCCGGCTTCGATGTCTTCCACGAGATCGGACCCAACTACCTGGGCGGCATACTGGACGGCGCAGGACGCACGGCAATTCACTTCGCACACCGGATCGGTGCAGTGATCACCACGCTGACCGTCCTGTTTCTGGCATGGCGCCTGCTGCGCTCGGGCCTGCCGACAATGGCCGGCCTGATCGTTCTGGTACTGCTGATGCAGGTCGCGCTTGGGGTGACCAACGTGCTGGCGCACCTGCCGTTGTCGGTGGCCGTTGCACACAACGCCGGAGGAGCCTGCCTGCTGCTGGTCATGGTGGCGGTGAACTACCGGCTGCGCTCGCCCGGGAACGAGGCAATCTTTGCCAGACCGCATCCGGGCAGCGCGCTGGCCAGTCACTGAAGGCTGGCGCATACTGGGACCACAATAAACATAAAGGCGCTTGAAAAGCGTCAGGGGGAGAGCACGATGCGGAGCTTGACCAACGCAGGTCAGCTGGAGGCCAGCTGGCGCGATTACCTGGAGCTGACCAAGCCCAAGGTCGTGGCGCTGATGATCATCACGTCGGCGATCGGCATGCTGCTGGCCACCGAAGGGGCGGTGCCCTGGGTGGTACTGGTCGCCGGTAATCTGGGCATTGCACTGTGTGCCGGCTCTGCCGCCGCCATCAACCATGTGGTGGATCGCCGTATCGACCTGCACATGGCCCGCACGCAGAGACGCCCGTTGGCCCAGGGTCGCGTCAACCCGGTCAATGCGGTGGTGTTCGCCATGCTGCTGGGTGTTGCCGGTATGGCGATACTGCTGCAATGGGTCAACGCCATTACGGCCTGGCTGACACTTGGTTCGCTGCTCGGCTACGCCGTGATCTATACCTCCTTTCTCAAACGCGCCACTCCGCAGAACATCGTGATCGGCGGGCTTGCCGGCGCAGCACCCCCGCTGCTCGGCTGGACCGCCGTCACCGGTCAGATCGACGCCGAAGGGCTCCTGCTGGTGCTGATCATCTTCGCCTGGACACCGCCGCACTTCTGGGCGCTGGCGATTCATCGCAAGGCCGAGTACGCCAAGGTCGATATTCCGATGCTGCCGGTCACCCACGGCGAGCGCTACACCAAACTGCATATTCTGCTCTACACCCTGATCCTGCTGGCCGTCAGTTTGCTGCCCTACGTCATCCAGATGAGCGGACCGCTGTATCTGGTGGTCGCGCTGGTGCTGGGCATCCGCTTCCTCGACTGGGCCTGGGCGCTGTGGAAGGACAGTCGGCTTCACGCGGCCATCAAGACGTTCAAATACTCGCTCTGGTACCTGCTGTGGCTGTTTGTGGCACTGCTGGTCGATCACTACGCCAGCATCGCCGGCTGGTTATGAGCGGCGTTCAGAGAACGGTATGGATCATCCTCGCGATCATCGCGATGATCCTCGGTCTGCTGCTGTTCAAGATGACCCGGACCCCGGATCTGGACGCCGAGCAGCTATCGCAGGCAGGCATCTTCGTCTTCGACGCTCCGCGCCCGGTGCCGGAGGTGCGCCTGCAGGCGGCAGGCAACGGTGACTGGACCGAGCAACAGCTCCGTGGGCAGTGGGATCTGGTGTTCTTCGGATACACCTTCTGCCCGGACATCTGCCCGACCACCCTGGCCGATCTCCGCCAGTTGGTGGCCGACCTGCCAGAGCAAGCGCGCGACAATCTGCGCGTGACACTGGTGAGCGTCGATCCCGAGCGCGACACCCCGGCACGACTGCGCGAATACCTCGACTATTTCAATCCGGAGTTTCGCGGAGCCACCGGCGAGCCTGCCGAGCTGGAGAAGCTGGCCAGCGCGTTGTCGATTGCCTATATCGAGCCGGACACGTCTGAGCAGGACTATCTGGTCGATCACAGCGGACAGGTGGTGTTGATCGACCCGGAAGGCCGCTACGCCGGTTTTCTGCGCGCCCCCTTGCAGCGCCAATCGGTCACCCGATACCTGCCGCAGCTGATGCAGCGCTAGTCGGAGGCGGGCGGCTTGGCGCCGATGCGCTTGCCGCCCTGTGCCGAAACTCTGCCAGCCTGCCCGACCTGACGCGCACCCAGGCGCGCCTCGCCCACCAGGCCCGCAATCAGCTTGCCTTCCGGCAGGCCGGACCAGAACCGATTCGGCATGTGCCCCCGCATCACTTTCGGGTTGACCCGCGCAGGATTGAAGATGCAGCTGTAGTAGGTCTGCCAAAGCGCGTCGTCTTGGCTACACACCGCGTCGGCCAGGGCCCGCCATTGCTCTGGACAGCTCCGCTGGTGCTGCAGGTGTTCCCCGTCGAACCAGACAGCATCGCGCGAGGACACGATCATCCAGCGCTGCCTGCCAAGACGACCGATGAAATGCTCGCTGGCCCAACCGAGTATGTCGTGCGCGGCTTCATGAATCGCGACGTAATCCAGCGACGGATTCACCGGGCAGGGGTGAAAGCGCAGGAAGGCGTGCAGGTGGTGAGCCTCGCGCCTGACCGCCTTGATCCGCCGCTGCAGCTCACTGCCATCCGGGTCGCCGGCGAGTCGGGCTTCCGGCTCGCCGTGCGTCACGCGCCACAGGACGCGGTAGAGCAGATTCCAGCGACCCGGCATGCGATGACAACCCGCCAGCTGCAGATCCTGAAGCAGATCGGCCGGTACCCGGACGGACGGGCCTGACGAGACCACAGGCAGCGTGCCGTCGCTTGGCTGATCGTCGAACAGCTGTCGCGCCTCGACATCTTCCCAGCAGACCTGCTCCGGCGCGACCCCGGCCAGCAACAAACCGCGCGCCTGGCTGCGCCACTGGGTGAAGTCGTCATCGCAGGTGAGCACCCTCATCCCCACAGCCCCATCTGCGCAGGCTGATCACGCAAGTGGGTGCGCAAAACCGCCGACTCGACGGTGTCCTGGCGCGGTCGATAATCGGCGGTGACCACGAAGGGCCGCGCCTTGTCCATCACGCAGCGCAGACGCAACAGGTCCTGGTATCGCACGCGTTTCAAGGCACGCAACTCGACAATACGTTGTGCCGAGCGCAGTCCGATGCCCGGGATGCGGGCGATCATGCCCGCCTCGGCGCGGTTCAGATCGACGGGGAATTGCTCGCGATTGGCCAGCGCCCACGCCAGCTTCGGATCGATATCCAGCGACAGCTCGCGTGTTTCGCCGAGCAGTTCCCCGGCCTTGAAGCCGTAGCCACGCAGCAGGAAATCGGCCTGATACAGGCGGTGCTCGCGCATCAGCGGCGGTGGCTGGAAGGGGACCGACGACGGGCTGTTGGGGATCGGGCTGAAAGCCGAGTAGTAGACCCGTTTGAGACGGTAGTCTCGATACAGCGACTCGGCTCTGAATAATACGGTGCGGTCATCGCTGGCGTCGGCCCCAACGATCATCTGTGTGCTCTGGCCGCCAGGCGCGAACGCCGGCGCACGGCGATCTGCCCGCGAATCCTGCGAGGCATCGTCAATCGTGCCCATGGTCTGGGTGATGCTGTCGATGCGCTTTTCCGGTGCCAGGCGGATCAGCGTGGCCGGGTCGGGCAGCTCGATGTTCACGCTCAGACGATCGGCGTAGCGGCCCGCCTCGACGATCAGCGCCGGGTCAGCCTCGGGGATCGTCTTCAGATGGATATAGCCGCGAAATTCATGCTCCTCGCGGAGCAACCTGGCCACGCGCACCAGTTGCTCCATGGTGTAATCGGCCGACCGAATGATGCCCGAGCTGAGAAACAGCCCGCTGATGTAGTTGCGCTGGTAGAAATCCAGCGTCAGCCTGACCACTTCTTCCGGCGTGAAGCGCGCCCGTGGTACGTCACTGGACCGCCGGTTGATGCAGTACTGGCAGTCATACAGACAGAAGTTGGTGAGCAGGACCTTGAGCAGCGATACGCAGCGGCCATCCGGCGTGTAGCTGTGACAGATTCCCATGCCATCGGTGGCACCGATGCCGCTCTTGCCCTTGGAGCTGCGCTTTGGCGCCCCGCTGCTTGCACAGGAAGCGTCGTACTTGGCGGCGTCGGCGAGCACGGCGAGTTTGTCGATCAGCTGCATGACGGCATCCGAAACTGTATGGACATACAGCTTATTGCAACAGCGCAGGTATGCTCAACACGTCGCTGACCGGCGGCGCTCAAAGTTCAGGCAGTGGCAACAGCTGGTCGTCGAGCACCATCACCATGCGGCTATCTCTATGCTCCGGCACGTTCCAGCCGCCGGTCAGGGCGCCGAAGGACGGCAGCACCGTCACGCCCGGTCGCATCCAGAACACAGGGGCGCGGAGCCGGTCACCGCCCGCTGCAAGCGCGTAGGCCGGATGAATGTGTCCGGCGATGACGTGCCGACCCTTCACCGCCTCCGGCTCGTGACACAGGCGAAACGGTCCGATGTCCAGCAACGGGTGCCAATCGATGGGCAGGCTCAGGCCGCGCACATGGCGATCGTGGTTGCCGACCACCGCCTCCATTGTCAGCTGCCGATGCCGCGCCTGCCAGGCGTCGAAATGGTCGAAGAACGGCTCGCCTGCCGCCGGACGGTGATGGAACACGTCGCCCAGCACGATCAGACGTTGCGGTTCGAACTGGTCCACCAGGGTGCTGAGCCGACGCAGGTCATCCGCGCTCTGCCCGCTCGGTACGGCGATGCCCTGCCTGCGAAAAAAGGCGCCCTTGCCGAAATGCGTGTCGGCCACCAGCAGCGTCGACCAGCGAGGCAGATACAACGCCTTGCTCGCGTGGAGCATCACAGGTTCATCAGCCAGCACCCAGTCCAGGGTCTGTTTCATGCGCGCTTCCGGCGTTTGCTGGCGTTACGTTCCAGCGACTCGAGCATCCGCTGCACTCTCTGACGCCAGTCTTCGGTGCTCAGGCGGCTGCGCTGGCGCTCCACCCACAGCGGAAAGCCCAGCGGCGAGAAGCGCTCCAACGACATGACGCGCAGATGCTGCGCCGCAGCGCGCTCAAGCACCTCGCGCAGTCGCCGAATGTCCAGCTGCTCCTCGAGCACTTCCCGGCGCGCCTGATCGAGCAGCCGGTGCTGTGGGTCGTAACGCTGCAGTGTGTCGTACAGCAGTCCCGTGGAAGCCTGCAACTGCCGATCGGTCTTGCTGCGCCCGGGATAGCCCTGAAAGACCAGACCACTGATGCGTGCTATATCGCGAAACTGGCGGCGAGCCAGCTCGCTGGCATTGAGCGCTTCGAGCACGTCGTCGAGTAAACGCTCGGGTGCGAGCAGCGCCCGCCAGGCCGCCTCGTCCAGCTCGGGCAGGCGGGCACTGCTCAGCAGTTCCAGGCCGTAGTCGTTGACCGAGAGGGCGAAGGTGGCCGGCACCTGCTGGCCAAGGCGCCAGGCCAGCACTGCAGCCAGACCCTCATGCGCCAGCCTGCCGGCAAACGGATAGACGAACAGATGCTCGCCCTCCCGTGAACGGCAGCGTTCGATCAGCAGGCGGTCCGGCGCGGGCAGGGCTGATTGCGCTTTCTGCAGCTCGAGTACGGGCGCGACGGCGGCTACTTCGGTATCGGCGTACTCTCCGGTTTCCACTTCCTGCAGAATCTGCAGCACGCTGTCGGCCAGTTCGCTGGACAATGGCAGTCGACCGCCATACCAGCGCGGGACGTGTTGCCGCCGGGAAGCAGCCGGGCGTACGTAGGCGATCAGGTCGCGGACCCGAATCAGTTCCAGCGCGCGGCCGGAAAACAGGAACACATCACCAGGGTTAAGACGGGCGATAAAGGTTTCCTCGATGCTACCGAGGCTGCCGCCCTTCATGAAGCGCACCTGCATCTGCGCGTCGCTGGTGATGGTGCCGATCGCCATGCGATGGCGTCTGGCAATACCCACATCGTCGACGCGATACAGCCCGTCCTCGGTCTCGATCACTCGCTGGAACTGCGGATAGTGTTCGAGCACCGGCCCGCCGCGGGTAATGAACACCAGACACCAGTCGAACATTTCGGGCGTCAGATCGGCGAAGGCATGGGTCGATCGCGCCTCGGCGAGCGCTGCATCAGGACGGAAGCCGGGACCCGCCGCCAGGGTCACCAGATGCTGCGCCAGCACATCCAGACACAGGCGAAGCGGCCGACGCGACTCGACGCGCCCGGCATTCCAGGCCCGCCGGGCCGCAGCAATTTCAACCAGCTCGAAGGCATGACTGGGCACGCAGAGGATTTCACTGGCGGCACCGGGACGGTGTCCCGAGCGACCCGCACGCTGCATCAGGCGGGCAATGCCCTTGGGGCTGCCGACCTGAACCACGCGGTCGACCGGCGAAAAATCCACGCCCAGATCCAGGCTCGATGTACACACCACGCAGCGGAACCTGCCTTCACGCAGGCCGTCTTCCAGCCGCTTGCGCAGTCCGCGATCGATCGAGCCGTGATGCAGGCCGATGTCGGTTATCCAGTCCATTCGTGTTCTGGCAATGGCCTCGAACCAGAGCTCTGCCTGCGAGCGGGTATTGGTGAACAGCAGCGAGGTCTGCGCCTGCTCGAGATAGGTCAGCACGCCCTCGAGCTGGGACAGTCCCAGATGTCCCGCCCAGGGGAAGCGATCGATGCTCGGCGGGCACAGCCCGCGGACGGTCAGTTCCTTGCCGCTGGCTCCGGCGACCCGCTCGCCGGGCTCGGCGCCTTCGCCCAGAAGTACGCTCAGCGCCTCTTCGAGATTACCCAGTGTGGCAGACAATCCCCAGACCGGTAGCTCCGGCCGGCGGGCGCGCAGCCAGGCCAGGCAGAGCTGCAGCTGTACTCCACGTTTACTGCCGAGCAGCTCGTGCCACTCATCGACAATGACCGCATCGAGGCCGGCAAACTGTTCTTCGGCATTGCGGTACGACAACAGCACCGACAGGCTTTCCGGCGTGGTCACCAGCGCCTGCGGCAACTTGCGCTGCTGACGGGCGCGCACGCTCGCGCTGGTATCGCCAGTGCGAATCTCGACTTTCCATTCCAGCCCCAGTGCGTCGACCGACTGTTGCAGATGGCCAGCGGTGTCGCTGGCCAATGCGCGCAGCGGCGTGATCCACAGCACGCGCAACCCGCTCTGTACCCGATCCTGTTCGAGCGCCAGCGAGACCGGCCCGAGCCAGGCGGCGAGGGTCTTGCCTGACCCGGTCGAGGCATGGATCAAGCCGCTGCGGCCGGCGCGAAACGCCTGCCACGCCTGACGCTGGAAGTCGGCGGCCTGCCAGCCCAACGCGGCGAACCACGCATCGATTCGTTCCAGTCCGTCAGCTGCCATAGACACGCAGCAACTCCCGAACCTGCTCGATGGTATCTGCCTCGGCGACCGGCTTGTCATGGCGCCAACGCAGGATGCGCGGGAAGCGCAGGGCAATCCCGGACTTGTGCCGGGGCGAGGGCTGGATGCCCTCGAAGGCGATTTCCAGCACCTGCTCAGGTTTGACCGAGCGAACCGGTCCGAACCGCTCCACGGTATTGCGGCGGATCCAGCGGTCGAGTTTGCCCAGCTCCTCATCGGTCAGGCCCGAGTACGCCTTGGCGATCGGCACGAAGCTGTCGCCATCGACGACGGCCAGGGTGTAATCGGTGTAGAGATTGGCACGACGGCCGTGCCCGGGTTGGGCGTAGAGCAGCACGGCGTCGATCGACAGCGGTTCGATCTTCCATTTCCACCAGTCGCCGCGCGGCCTGCCGCTGCGGTATGGGCTCTGCCTGCGCTTGAGCATAAGGCCTTCGACGCGCCGGTCGCGACTGCTCTCTCGCATCACCCCGAGCGCGTCCCAGTCCGCCGCCTCGGCCGCCGGGCTCAGGCGCAACGCCGGATGGTCTGCCTCGGCGAGGATGGCTTTCAGGCGCGAGCGGCGTTCCTCCAGCGGCCTGTCACGCCAGTCTTCGCCCTGATCTTCCAGCAGGTCGTAGGCCAGGAAGACCACCGGAACCTCGCGCAGCAGTTTCTCTCCCACGGTCTTGCGCTGGATGCGCCGCTGCATCTGCGAGAACGGCAGGACGTCGGTGTCCCAGGCAAGCAGTTCTCCGTCGAGCACCACCTCCGGCAACAGCTTCGCCGCCGCTTCGACTTCCGGAAAGCGCCCGGCCATCGGCTCCTCGCCCCGGGACCATAGCCAGATCCCGGCAGGCCGGGCGATCAATTGCGCACGGATGCCATCCCACTTCCATTCGGCCAGCCATTCATGCAGATCGCCGAGCGCCTCCGGGCCACCTTCGAGCGGTGAAGCCAAGAAGAACGGGTACGGCTGGCCGGCGCGCTCCTCGCGCTGCTCGGCGTCGAACAGACATTCATAGAAGCGCGCCGTCGGTTCGAATTCGCCCATCAGCCGACGCGCAATCAATGCCCGCGGCCTGCCGCTCAGTGTTGCCAGCGCCCGCTCGACCAGTCCGCGCGAGACGCCGACCCGCAAACTCCCAGTGAGCAGCTTGTTGTAAAGAAAACACGCAGGCCGCGGAAGCTCGCGCCAATGCTGGATCACATGCGCCCTGCGCTGGTCTTCATCGAGGTCGAGCAGGCCGAGAACCGCGCTGTCGATCCATTCGGCAAGCGAGCCGCCGACAACTGTACGCTCGCGATCATCTTCCATCAGCAGGCTGATAGTTTCTGCCAGGTCACCCACATGCTGATAGGTTTCCTCCACCAGCCAGTCGGGCAGCCCGGCGGCCTCGCTCAGCCACTCGCGAAGCTTGCGCGGACCAACCAGCCGCTTCATCCTGCGGCCGGCCAGAATATAGGTGGCCCAGGCGCCGTCGGCCGGATCGACGTCAGTGAAGTAGCGCACCATGGCATCAAGCTTGGCCTGGGTGCGCGTGGTCGCGTCGAGCTCGGCATACAGGTTGGCAAACGCCTGCATCAGTCGTCTTCTCCGCCGTACAGAGTGGTCAGCGCCCGCGCGTCGACACCGCGTTCACACAGGTAGTGCACCAGCTCTTCGCTGCGCCCATGGGTAGTGAGAATGGTACCGGCGCCGCTTTCTTCAATGGTCTGCAACAGCGCTGGCCAGTCGGCATGATCGCTGAGCTCGAAGCCATGGTCATAGCCGCGGCGTCGACGGTTGCCGCGTATGCGCATCCATCCGGAGGCGAACCCGGTGCTGGCACCGCGGAAGCGGCGCATCCACGGCGAGCCGGCGGCGGAGGGCGGGGCGAGGATCAACTCGCCGGCAAAATCATGATCGGCCGGCAACTCGCTCACCGGGGCGGTCGGAACCATCGCAATGCCCGCGTCGCGGTATATATCGGTGATAGCCAGCATGGCACCGTGGAGGTAGACGGTACGATCGGTATGCGCTGCCAGTGCGGCCAGCACCCGCTGCGCCTTGCCTAGCGCGTAGGTGAACAGCACGCAGGGGCGATCGGTGTGGCCGGACCACCAGCTCCATATCTGCTCGGCGACGCGCTCGACCGGGGGCCAGCGATAGCAGGGCAGAGCGAAGGTGGCCTCGGTAATCAGCGTGTCGCACTGGACGACCTCGAACGGCGCGCACGTCGGATCGGCGTCGCGCTTGTAATCACCGGTCACCACCCAGACCCGGCCATCGGCGTGCTCGACCCTGACCTGCGCAGAGCCCAGCACATGCCCAGCCGGGTGCAGGCTCACCCGCGTGCGGCCGAAGGTTGCCGGTTCGCCGTAGTCCAGGCCGTGAAAGACGTGCCCTTCGCCCAGGCGGTGGCGGAGTATTGGCAGTCCAGCATGCTGGGAGAAGTAATCGGTATTGCCCGGTCGCGCATGGTCGGCATGGGCGTGGGTGATGACGGCACGCGCCACCGGGCGCCAGGGATCGATATGAAAATCCCCCGCCGGACAGTAGAGACCTTCGTCTGTCGGAACGATAAGCGGATCACGCATGCGGCAGTGTAACCATGAAGCCATCCTGTTCGATGCCTGTACATGGGACAACCGCCGCGCGGGAGTGTTACATCCTTTTGCCCTGGATCAGGCGCGACGAGGCAAGGACACGGCGATCAGGAACAGCAATGCAGCACTCACCACAATGGACGGCCCGGCCGGCGTGTCCAGATTCCATGACATTGTCAGACCACCGAGTACCGCCAGGCAGCCGAGCAGGCTGGCGCCCATTGCCATCTGCTCAGGGGTGCGGGCATGCCGCTGTGCAGCAGCCGGCGGAATGATCAGTAATGAGGTGATCAGCAGCACTCCGACGACCTTCATGGCCACGGCGATGACAATCGCGATCAGCAGCATCAAGGCCAGGCGAATGGCGGTGACCGGTCGGCCTTCGACGCGTGCGAGCTCCTCGTGCACGGTGACCGACAGCAGCTGACGCCAGAGCAGACCAAGCAGAATGACTACCAGGACCATACCGCCCAGCATCCAGTACAGGTCACGCTCGCTGACCGCCAGCAGATCACCGAACAGGTAAGCCATCAGGTCGACACGAACGTTGTCCGTCAGCGCCAGCACCACCAGCCCCAGCGACAGGGTGCTGTGGGCAAGAATGCCGAGCAAGGTGTCACTGGCCAGCCACTGCTTGTTCTGCAGCGCCACCAGGATCACGGCCAGCAGTACGCATCCGGCGGTCACGGCCAGCGTGAGATTGATATCCAGCAACATTCCCAGCGCAACGCCGAGCAACGCCGAGTGTGCCAGGGTGTCGCCGAAGTAGGCCATGCGCCGCCAGACCACAAAGGACCCCAACGGACCGGCGACCAGCGCCAGCCCCAGCCCGGCGGCCAGGGCGTATATCAGGAAATCAGGCATGTTTGCAGGAGGGTCCGTGCTTGTGTGCGGGCGTCAGCCGCGGCGTATCCGATGAAAGCGGCTCGTCGATGACTTCGCCGTGCAGATCGTGGGCATGGTCGTGATGATGGCTGTAAACCGCCAGAGCGCTGGCCTGCTCACCGAACAGGGCAACGAAGGCCGGATCCAGGCTGACCTGCTCAGGGTGACCGGAGCAACAGACATGGCGGTTGAGACAGACCACGGTGTTGGTGGTCGCCATGACCAGGTGCAGATCATGGGACACCATCAGGATGCCGCAACCGTAGCGATCGCGCAGGCGGGTGATGAGCTGGTACAACTCGATCTGGCCATTCACGTCTACGCCTTGCACCGGTTCGTCGAGAACCAGCAGATGCGGCTTGCGCAGCAGGGCGCGGGCCAGCAGGATGCGTTGTAGCTCACCCCCCGAGACCTGCTGCAGAGGGCGCTGCAGCAGATGCTGAGCGTTGACCTCTTCCAGCGCTTCGCGCACATCGGTGCGCCGGCTACCCGGCGCCAGCATCAGAAAGCGCTCTACAGTCAGCGGCAGCGTAGCGTCGATATGCAGCTTCTGCGGCATATAACCGATCCGCAGCCGCGGCTGGCGCTTGACCCGTCCGGAATCGGCCTGCAGCAGTCCCAGCACGATACGCACCAGACTGGTCTTGCCGGCCCCGTTGGGCCCGATCAGCGTGACGATCTCGCCCGGCGCCACGCTCAGGCTGATGTTCTCCAGCACGCTCGAGCCATTGCGCGTGAGACCGACCCCGCTCAACTCGAGCAACGATTCGCTCATGCAGCCGCCTTGCAGCGGGCGCACAGCCCGGTTACTTCCACGGTCTCGGACTCCACCGAAAAACCCACGTCAGCAGCGCTGTCACTGATTGCCCGATGAATCAGCGGCTGGTCCAGTTCAACGGCGATGCGGCAGTTGCGGCAGATCAGAAACTGCCCTTCATGGGCGCGCTCCGGATGCACACACCCCATGAAGGCGTTCAGCGAAGCAATGCGATGCACAAGACCCTGCTCAAGAAGGAAATCCAGCGCACGATAGACCGTCGGGGGCGCAGCACGACGACCGTCTTCGCGCGATAGCGTCTCGAGAATATCGTACGCGCCCAGTGGCTTGTGGCTCTGCCAGACCAGTTCGAGTACCCGCTTGCGCAGCGGCGTCAGGCGAGCGCCATCACGGGCGCAGACCTCCTCGGCGGTGTCCAGCGCGGTGCTGACGCAATGACTGTGGTCGTGCGGAGTGTGCGGATCGGTAGCGCTCATGCTTCGCCTCGCCCGGTAGGGCTGTCGTAGGATAAACAAGCTGTTATCATATAACACTTTCCTTCCCTTCAGGTACCTGCCAATGCTTCGCTGTTTCGCTGTTGTCATGGGATTGACTCTGGCTGTGGCCGCCCGCGCCGATGAGCCACGCGTGCTGACCACCATCAAGCCTCTGCAACTGATCGCCGCGGCGGTGCTCGACGGCGTGGCAGAGCCTCAACTGTTGCTGCCGGTGGGCGCTTCACCGCACAGCTACGCGCTTCGCCCGTCCGAGCGTAGGGCACTGGATGAAGCGCAGCGGACCTATTGGGTCGGCCCGGAGCTTGAGCTGTTTCTCGAGCACCTGCTCGAGTCGCGGGATACCGACATGGCGCTGATGCACGCCAAGGGTATCAAGTTGCGTCCGGTCGATCCCGAGGCAGCCGACGAGCACGCACATGACAGCCATGACCATGGGCAGCGGGAACATGCCGAGCACGGGCATGACGAGCATAAGGTTGAACACCATGGCCATGCCGACGAGCACGAGCACCATCACAGCGGGACGCACGACGCGCATATCTGGCTCTCGCCCGACAACGCGATTGCCATCGCCCATGTCATGGCCGCCGATCTGGCTTCCCTGTTCCCCGCCCATGGCGAACGCCTGAACGACAATGCGCAGCGCTTCGAAAGCCAGGTGACCGAGCTTGATGCGCGCCTGCAGCGCCGCTTCGAGCCGCTGGGCGACAAGCCCTATTTCGTTTTCCACGACGGCTATGGCTATCTTGAAGACCACTACGGCATCCGTGCCAGGGGCATCTTCAGCCTGTCGCACGAGGTACAGCCGGGTGCCCAGCATGTCGCTCAGCTGCGCGAGCAGCTCCAGCAGGCCGGCTCGAGCTGCGTATTCAGCGAACCCCAATTCACGCCACGGCTGATCGAGTCGCTAACCGCCGGCCTGGACGTCCGTACCGGCGAGCTCGATCCGCTGGGCGGTAGCGCTCCGGTCAGCGCGCAGGGTTACGTCGAGTTCGTGGAGAGCCTTGGCGGCACGCTTGCCGAGTGCCTCGAAGCACTCTGATCAGGCTGCGCGGGGCAGGCGCACCGACACATGACGGTGCGCCTGCAGAATCTGCATGAAATGCATCGGATCCTTGACCAGCACACCGGGCTGGTCGGCGTGCGCCTGCGCCGCAAGGGAGCGCGACAGCCAGAAGCGCAGCGCGGCGACGCGCAACATGGCCGGCCAGCATGCCGCTTCCTCGGCGGTAAAGGGGCGCTCACCGGCGTAGGCCTCGAGCAGCGCCGAAGTGCGCAGCGGGTCAAGTCGATGTTCGGCGTCCAGACACCAGTCGTTCGCACAGATCGCCACGTCATACAGCGTCGGGCCGCTGGCCGCGTTGTAGAAGTCGATGATGCCGGTCAGCCGGTGCCCCTCGAACATCACATTGTCGCGAAACAGGTCCGCATGCAGTACCGCTCGCGGCAGGCCGGGCTCGAGCTGGCGAACCCGCCGCAGCGCCTCGAAGGCGTCATCCAGCAACTCGCTTTCCATCGGCAAGGCACCCTGACGGTAGCGTTCGGCCTCGTCAGCCATCCACTGCATCCCGCGATCGCTGCTGCGCTCAAGGCCGCAGGTGCTGGTGACCTGGTGAAGCTGAGCCAGCATCCGGCCAACGGCGGCGCAATGCTGCGGTTCAGGGGCCTGGACGTGGCGGCCGGTCAGCCGTGGCTGCATGAGGGCCGGACGGTTCTCAAGTCGATGCAGAGTCTGCCCGTGCCGATCGGCGATAGCGTATGGCACCGGAAGATTGGCCTGATGCAGACATTCGAGCAGCGCAACGAAGAACTCCAGCTCATCGGCCGGCCCGCGCTCGACCAGGGTGAGAACGAAGGAGCCGCCGGTGCAGTCAACGAAGAAGTTGCTGTTCTCACTGCCGCCTTCAATGCCACGGAAATCGATCAGCGACCCGAGCTCGAAGGCAGCCAGAAACGCCTCCAGCTGGCTGCGGTCAACCGGCGTGAATACGGACATGCCCGGTCCTTACCACTCGAATATCTTCCACGAAGGGATGCGCATGCCCTGCACCTGGTCGGCGCGGGCAAAATTGCCATCGTCGTCCACCGCGACCAGAAAGTATGGCTCCCCGTTCTTGGGGAATACCTTGATCGCATACAGGAAACCATTGAGTCGATACTCTTCGACGCGTCGACCGCTTTCCTCGCGAATGGTCACATCGGGCTCTGCGGTGACCGGCTCCTGGGCCAGCAGGGGCAAACTCAGCGCGAGGGTCATGGCTCCCAGCCAACGGCATACTGAACGTGTCATGGTACTCTGTGTCCTGTCATAGGAAGGTGGAGGAGCAGCCTTGCTACCCACCGCCATTCTAGCCCTTTTTCTTACCGGAACGTTGATCTGACGCATGACTGATACCGCCCCCCTGATCCTCGTGGATGGCTCGTCCTACCTGTATCGTGCCTTTCACGCCCTACCCCCGCTGACCACCTCCAAGGGTCAGCCCACCGGCGCGATCAAGGGCGTGCTCAACATGCTCAGCAGCCTGCGCCGGCAGTATCCGGACAGCCCGTTCGCTGTGGTCTTCGATGCCAAGGGGCCGACCTTTCGCGACGCCCTGTTCGAGAACTACAAGTCCCACCGCCCGCCCATGCCCGACGAGCTGAGCAGCCAGATCGCGCCACTGCATGCCTGCGTGCGCGCCCTTGGGCTGCCGCTGCTGTGCGTGGAAGGCGTCGAAGCCGATGACGTGATCGGCACGCTGGCCTGCCAGAGCGCCGCGCGCGGCTGTCCGGTGATCATTTCCACCGGTGACAAGGACATGGCGCAGCTGGTCGACGGGCACATCACGCTGGTCAACACCATGACCGGAACCGTGCTGGACGAAGCCGGGGTGCGCGAGAAATTCGGCGTGGGTCCCGACTGCATCATCGACTTTCTGGCGCTGATGGGCGACAAGTCGGACAACATACCCGGCGTACCGGGGATCGGTGAAAAGACCGCGGTAGGCCTGATCGGTGGACTGGGCGGCGGGCTGGACGTGATCTACGCCAATCTGGAGAAGGTCGCCAGCCTGGACATACGCGGCGCGAAGAAGCTGGGCGAGAAGCTGACCGAGCATCGCGACGCGGCGTATCTCTCGCATCAGCTGGCGACGATCAAGACCGACGTCGAGCTCGAGCTGCGCGTCGATGCCCTGCACCCGGGCGAGCCCAACCGAGAGGCGCTGCTCGAGCTGTACCGCGAGCTGGAGTTTCGCAACTGGGTGGAAGATCTGCAGCGCGAGAGTCGTGCGGCTGCCCAGCCAGGATCGGCCCAGGCTGTCGAGCCGGCTGAAAAGGTCGAACGCCATTACGCAATCATCCTCGAGCAGGATGACCTGGAGCGCTGGCTGGACAAGCTGGCGATCGCCCGACTGTTCTCCTTCGACACCGAAACCACCAGCCTGAACGCGCAGGAAGCGGAGCTCGTCGGGGTGTCATTCGCAGTCAACCCGCATGAAGCTGCGTATGTGCCGCTGCGTCACGATTACATGGGCGCGCCCCAGCAGCTTGACCGGGACGCGGTACTCGCCCGGCTCAAACCGATGCTGGAAGACGAGAGCAAGCTCAAGGTGGCCCAGCACGCCAAATACGACATGAACGTGCTGGCGCACTACGGCATCGACATGCGTGGTGTGGCATTCGACACCATGCTCGAATCCTACGTACTGGATTCGACCGCCACGCGTCACGACATGGACAGCCTGGCGCAGAAGTATCTGGGCGAAGCGACCATCCGCTTCGAGGACGTTGCCGGCAAGGGCGCGAAACAACTGACCTTCGATCAGGTTGCCGTAGAGCAGGCCGGACCGTACTCCGCCGAGGACGCTGACGTCACCCTGCGTCTGCACCAGACGCTGGTGCAGAAGCTGCGGGCGCATCCGAGCCTGATGAGCGTACTCAAGGACATAGAGATGCCGCTGATGCCGGTGCTCGCACGCATCGAGCGTTACGGGGCACTGGTCGACGCTCAACTGCTCGGCGTGCAGAGCCGGGAGCTGGGTGAGAAGATGCTCGAGCTCGAGCACAAGGCGTACGACATTGCCGGGCAGCAGTTCAATCTTGGTTCGCCGAAACAGCTGTGTGCCATCCTTTACGACCAGCAGGGTCTGCCTGTGCTGTCCAAGACTGCCAAGGGTCAGCCGTCGACGGCCGAATCGGTGCTCGCGGAACTGGCCGAGCAGGGTTACCCGCTGCCGCAGGTGATCATGCAGTACCGCAGCATGAGCAAGCTCAAGAGCACCTATACCGACCGGTTGCCGGAGCAGATCAACGCGCGGACCGGCCGTATTCACACGTCCTATCACCAGGCCGTGACCGCTACGGGCCGGCTGTCGTCGTCGGATCCGAACCTGCAGAACATTCCGATTCGTACCGCCGAAGGCCGGCGGATCCGCCAGGCATTCATCGCTCCGCCTGGCTATCGACTGGTCGCGGCGGACTATTCGCAGATCGAGCTACGGATCATGGCGCATCTGGCGCAGGATCCCGGGCTGCTCGATGCCTTCCGTCACGACCTGGATGTACACCGTGCTACGGCGGCGGAGGTATTCGGCGTGCCGCTGGAGGAAGTGCACAATGACCAGCGGCGCAGCGCCAAGGCGATCAACTTTGGGCTTATCTATGGCATGAGCGCCTTCGGCCTGGCCAAGCAGATCGGCGTAGACCGCAAAGAAGCGCAGGCCTATATCGACCGCTACTTCGAACGCTACCCCGGCGTGCTCAGCTACATGGAGCGGACCCGCGACCAGGCGCACGAGCAGGGCTACGTGGAGACGCTGTTTGGCCGCCGCCTGTACCTGCCGGATATCAATTCCAAGAACCAGGCCATGCGCAAGGCTGCAGAGCGCACGGCGATCAATGCCCCCATGCAGGGCACGGCGGCTGACATCATCAAGCGCGCGATGATCGAGGTTGACAGCTGGCTGGTCGCGTCCGGCCTGGATGCGCGCGTCATCATGCAGGTTCACGACGAACTGGTGCTGGAAGTACGTGAAGATCAGGTCGAATCGGTACGCGCGGGGCTATGCCAGCGGATGAGCGGCGCAGCGAAACTGGACGTGCCGCTGGCGGTTGAAGTGGGCGTCGGCATGAACTGGGATGAAGCGCACTAGAGCGGTTTGGTCCGCCCGTGCAAAAAAGTTTCATGTTTCCGCGGATTTTTTTGAACTTCAGCGAAAGGCGCCGGTCAGAGCTTGGGAATGGCCAGTCAAGCCCTTCTTGCTCCTTAGATGTGATTTAGTGTTGGCAGAAAACCGGGCAACCCTTTCCTAGCACAGCCCGGTCGTTAAACCCCGAACCTTCCCTCCCCATAGAAGTTCGGGGTTTTTTTTGCCTGCGATTCGGCGATCAGCCCTGCGCCTCATCGATATCCAGCAGATCCGGAAAGAACCACTGTTCGAGCACTGCGTGGGCCTCGTCCACCCCCTGTCGCTTCGGTGACGAAAACAGCTGCACCGATACCAGATCACCATGCTCCTTGCGCACACGTGCCTGGATCTTGAGCAACTCGTTCTTGGATGCGCCGAACGCGAGCTTATCGGCCTTGCTCAACAGCACCAGCGTAGGCAGGCTGCTGTCCCCGGCCCACTGCAGCATCATCTGATCGAAGTCCGATAGTGGATGACGGATATCCATGACCAGGACCAGCCCTACCAGGGAATCGCGATGGGTCAGGTAGGCGTCCAGATGCTGCTTCCAGTGCTCCTTGAGCGCCAGCGGCACCTTGGCGTAGCCGTAGCCGGGCAGGTCGACCAGCCGACGCTGCTCGTCGAGACCGAAGAAGTTGATCAGCTGGGTCCGACCCGGAGTCTTCGACGTTCGCGCCAGGCGCGCATGGGTCAGGGTGTTCAACGCACTGGACTTGCCGGCATTGGAGCGGCCGGCGAAGGCCACTTCGAAACCCTGATCGGGCGGGCACTGATCGACTTCGCTGGCACTTTTGATGAAGGAGGCGCGTTGGCACAGCGAGACGAGGGGAGTTGCTAGGGGCATCGGTCAATCCGTTAAAGCGGGCATGGGGGCGACGACATTCACGCCGCGACGTAGCTTAGTATATACTGCTGCGGTTTTATATCCCGGCCGGGGCACTGCGACAGTCTGCCCATTGCAGCCCCACCCTGTGGCAGATAGCATGGCGCTCTACTAGCACTGATGCGTGACGGGAACGAATAACGAGGCAGTCCGTCTGGATAACGCGGCCTACGAAGCCGGAGCTGCGGACAATGCCCATTTTTTATTTAGCCGTAATTGGATTAGCCGATGAATAAATTACTCGTGAGTCTGGTGTTATCCCTCGGTGTGGCCGGTTCGGCCTATGCACAGGCCCCGTTGCAAGGGGATGCCGAAGCCGGTAAGGGCAAAGTGGCCATGTGTGGCGCTTGCCATGGAACCGATGGCAACAGCACTTCGGGAAACTTCCCCAAGCTTGCTGGACAGGGTGATCGTTACCTGCTCAAGCAGCTGGTAGACATCAAGGAAGGCAACCGGGTGGTGGTCGAGATGACCGGCATGCTCGACAATTTCAATGAGCAGGACCTGGCCGACATGGCCGCGTACTTCTCTTCCAACACCATGACCGGTGGCGTCGCCGACCCGGATCTGGCCGAGCTTGGCGAGAAGCTTTACCGCGGCGGCCGCCTGGAAACGGGGCTACCGGCCTGCACCGGCTGCCACTCCCCAACCGGCAAGGGCAACGAGCCGGCGGGCTTCCCGCAGCTGGCTGGTCAGCACGCCGCGTACACGGTCAAGCAGCTCACGGCATTCCGGGAAGGCGACCGCACCAATGACGGCGACACGCGCATCATGCAGATGGTTGCGGAAAAGCTGAGCAACAAGGACATCGAAGCCGTTGCCAACTACATTCAGGGTCTTCGCTGACCCAAGTATTGCCGCGTGTTGCGGTGGGCTTCAAAAAAAGGGTGGCTTCGGTCACCCTTTTTTCGTGGTGCAGCGGGTATGCTGCACAGATAGCGACGGCAACCAGCCTCATATGCTGATGTCGTTCGATCCGTCAGGTGTTCGTTCGGGAGAGTTAGATGCGCGCATGGATTTCTATAGCCCTGGTGTGGCTGGTCGGCAGCCTGGCCCTGGCCAATGCTCAGGAAGCACCCTATAAAGCCGGAGTTCACTATGTGGAACTCACCGCGCCGGCCGCGACCCAGGATGTCGACAAGGTCGAGGTCGCCGAGCTGTTCTGGTACGGTTGCGGCCATTGCTTTTCTCTGGAACCGGTCATCGGAGAGTGGAAAAAAACGCTGCCCGAGGACGCGTATTTCCGTCCTGTCCCCGCATTCTTCGGCGGCGTTTGGAACACCCACGGTCAGCTTTACTACACTCTGCAAAGCCTGAACAAGCTCGATGAAACCCATCAGGCGGTGTTCCAGGCGATCCACAACGAGAAGAAGCGCCTGGCTACCCAGGACGAGATGATCGAGTTCCTCGAGCCGTACGGTATCGACGAAAAGCAGTTCAAGCGTGCCTGGTCCTCGATGGGTGTCCGCGGCAAGATGGCCCAGGCCGAGCGCCTGTCCAAGGCCTACCGTGCCACCGGCGTTCCGACGCTGGTCGTCAACGGGAAGTATCGTATTGAGGCAGCCATGGCCGGCGGCTTCGAAGAAATGCTCAAGGTTGCCGAGTACCTGGTGGAGCAGGAACGGCAATCCAACTGAGGTTGCCATGATTTCAGCGGGAAATATCCCTGTCCGGCGTTCTACCCATGGTTCGATGGCGCCGGCGTGCCTGCGTACCAATCCCAACTGGGTATCCTGTGAACAGACGCTGCCGAATGTGCTGCGTCTGCTCAGCTTCAACATTCAGGTGGGCATCAACACTCAGCGCTACCACCACTATCTCACTCGTAGCTGGCAGCATTTCCTGCCACATGCCCGCCGCCAGGCAACGCTGGGTCAGATCGCCCGCATGCTCAACGATTTCGATCTGGTGGCGCTGCAGGAAGTCGACGGCGGCAGCATCCGCTCGGGCTACGTCAATCAGGTGGAGCATCTGGCCAGGGAAGGGCAATTCCCGTACTGGTACCAACAGCTCAACCGCAATCTTGGTCGCTTCGCCCAGCACTCGAATGGTTTGCTCAGCCGCTTCGCGCCGGAGCTGGTCGAGGATCACAAGCTGCCGGGCATGCTCCCGGGCCGAGGCGCGATCCTGACCAGTTTCGGTCAGGGTCAGGACTCCTTACTGGTAGTGATGATGCATCTGGCGCTGAGTCCGCGTACGCGCAACAACCAGCTGGCGTACATCCGCGAGCGCGTGGCAGATCATCAACACGTGGTGCTGATGGGCGACATGAACACCCATGCCGAGGACCTGCTGGAGCGCTCGCCGCTGCGTGGCAGTGGCCTGCATACTGCATCATTGCCAGGCAGCTATCCGAGCTGGAAGCCGGCGCGGATGCTCGACCATATCCTTCTCAGCCCGAGCCTCTCGATCGAGCAGGTCGAGGTGCTGCCACACCCGATATCCGACCATTTGCCGGTAGCCATGCATATCCGTCTGCCCGACCAGATGTGCCGGCCGCGGGAGACTAAGCGCTAGCTCCGGTCCGGATTTGCTCTATAATCCGCGGGGTACAGCGTGCAGGAGCATCCATGTCGGACCCCAGAAACAACGTTGTCCAATCAGGGCAGGAAGCCATGGATCAACTCGCCGATCATGAAGAACTCCTAAAGCGCAGCCTGGTTCGCATCAGTATTGCTGCGGACGGGCTCGACCCGCTGCTTGACCGCCGTTTGCGGGAGCTGAGAGGTTCACTCAGAGCCGACGCCCCTACCCATCTGCTCGCCGACCTGATGCCGGAACTGGAACACGCCGTGCTCAAGGCCGACGCCGAGCGCCAGGAACGCCTGTCCCAGATTGCCCGGCATCTCCAGACTCTGGCGCAGAACCTGCAGCGTCGCCATCCCGCCGGATCGGCTGCGCAGGCGCTGAGGCAACTGCAGAAACAACTCGATGCTCCCATTGAATACGCCAATCAGATCCCTGCACTGCTCGAAGAACTGGCCCTCGTCCAGCAGCTGGTTCTAGAGGTTCCATCAGGTGCGGAAAACCGCGGCCTGCTGGCGCGCCTGTTCAAGCGCAGCGACGTGCAGAGCCTGTCATCCACGGCAGTCCCCGAGCAGACGCCGGATGCCGAACCCGACGCTGCGGCCACGTCCCTGCCAGCAGGCCGTCCCGTGGGCGGCGAAGAACAGCAGTATTCGCAGGTCGCCGGGCACATCGAAACCATCCTGATCAATCTGCTCGCCGAGCTGCAGGTTCTGGACGATGAGAAAAATCGTTGCGAGCGGCTGCGCGAGCAGGTGAGCCAGGGCCTGAACTGGTATGAGCTGGCTGCCGTGCTCGACGAGCTCACCCTGCTCGTGCTCAACGCCCAGCAGAAGCGCCAGCAGGACTTCGAACGCTACCTGCAACAGCTGAACAGACGACTCGCGCAGTTCCAGGGCAACCTTGAAGCCGCCCATGACGTTTGTCTGGGGTCGTTCGAGTCTGGCAAGGAGCTCGAGGTGGCGATTCGTTCGCAGGTCGCCGAGCTGCATGGGGACGTTCGCCAGGCCACCGACCTCGAAGCATTGAAAGCCACTGTCGAGTCCAAGCTTGATGCGCTGCTGCTCGATGTCGACCGCGCACGCTCGTCGCGAGAACATCAGGAGGAGGAAACCTCCAGCCGCTTACGCTCAATGATCGAGCGCATTCAGGTGATGGAAGTCGAAGCGCAGACATTCCGCAAGCATCTCGATGAGCAACGCCAACGGGCGATGCTCGACAACCTGACCGGCCTGGCGAATCGGGCAGGCTTGCAGAAGCGCATGGAGGAAGAGTTCGACCGCTGGCATCGCTACGGGGGCGAACTGCTCCTAGCCGTGCTGGACGTGGATCATTTCAAGACCATCAACGACCGCTTCGGTCACCTCGCCGGCGACAAGGTGCTGCGACTCATCGCTCATCAGCTGTCTGCACGGTTGCGCAAGACCGACTTCATCGGGCGTTTCGGGGGCGAGGAGTTCGTCCTGCTGATGCCTGGCACCACGGTCGAGCAGGGGGCGCTGGTGCTCGACGAGTTGCGCTCGGGTATCGAGCAATGCCCGTTTCACTTCAAGGCTGAGCGGGTGACCATCACCATTTCACTGGGTTTCACCCAGTTCAATGCCGGTGACTCGCTCGACAAGGTGTTCGACCGCGCCGACCAGGCGATGTACCAGGCGAAGAAAGCCGGACGCAATCGCATCGTCAAAGCCGTCTGACTTCGTCCGCAGGGCCGTCGCTATGCTAGGCTGAGCGCCTCATTCGATCGCTCCGAGGGCCTGGTGAAGCGTCTCGTTCTTCTATCACTGGCAGTACTGTTGCTGGCCGGCTGCGCTCGCGGACTGGTCATCGACAGCCGTCATACCTCCGACAGCCAGGACAGTCGGGTCCAGTACATCGTCCTGCATTACACCTCCTCGGGATTCGAGCGCTCGCTGGGCACCCTGACCCGCGGACCGGTGAGCAGTCATTACCTGATCGACCAGAGCCCGGCGACCGTCTACCGGCTGGTCGACGAGAACCGTCGCGCCTGGCATGCCGGTGACAGCAGCTGGCAGGGGCGAACCTGGCTCAACGCCAGTTCCATCGGCATCGAACTCGTGCATCCCGGCTATACCGACTCACCTCAGGGACGGCTCTGGCATCCCTGGGAGCCTGAACAGATCGAAGCGCTGATCATGCTGCTGCGGGATATTCTGCAGCGTCACCAGTTGACCGCTGACCGCGTCATCGGCCACAGCGACGTCGCGCCACAACGCAAGCTCGATCCTGGCCCACTGTTTCCCTGGCAGGCGCTGGCCGCCGCAGGGGTAGCCGTCTGGCCGCAGACCGCCGACGTTCAGCTGCATCTGGACCATCTGGCCGGCCGCACGCCACCGCTGGCCTGGTTCGCCGACGCGCTGACCCGCTTCGGCTATACCGTGTCGCCGACCACCCCGGAAGGCGAAGCAGACCCGGCGCTGCGCAACGTCATTGCAGCGTTCCAGATGCGCTTTCGTCCCGCGCGTTTCGACGGTCAGCCCGACAGTCAGACCGCAGCCGTTCTGGCCGCGCTCGTGCCCGCCGCGGTCGCCTCCCCGCACTGGTGCGGACCGGCGCTGGCTCCAGCAGAAACCGACCCCTGCCGGCAATTGCCGCGCGAACCATGACCCCCAGCAGGATGCACCATGCTTAACGGAATCTGGCTGAGCTTTTTCATCGCCGCCTTCGCCGCCGCCCTGTGGCAGTGGCTGGGAGCAGGCGATACCGAGGTGTTCAGCCGGCTGGTGGCGGCGCTGTTCGACATGGCGCGGCTGAGCGTCGACATCATCATTGTCCTGATAGGCACCATGACGCTGTGGCTGGGCCTGCTGGCGATTGCCGAAAAGGCAGGGTTGATCGACCTGCTCGCTCGCGTTCTGAATCCCCTGTTCCGACGCCTGATGCCCGAGGTACCGAGCGGCCATCCGGCGCTGGGCCACATCACCATGAACTTCGCAGCCAATGTGCTGGGGCTGGACAACGCGGCCACGCCGATCGGCCTGAAGGCCATGCATTCGCTACAGACGCTCAACCCCAGCCGCGACACCGCGAGCAACGCGCAGATCCTGTTTCTGGTGCTGAATGCTTCCTCGCTGACGCTGCTGCCGGTCACCATCTTCATGTACCGGGCGCAGCAGGGCGCGGCTGATCCGACCGCCGTATTCCTGCCAATTTTGCTGGCGACCACCGCCTCCAGCCTGACCGGCCTGTTCAGCGTCGCGCTCATGCAACGCCTCAAGGTGTGGGAGCCGGTGGTACTGGCCTACCTGGTGGGCGGTGCGCTGGCCCTCGGCGCGCTGCTTGCGGTGCTGGCCGGGATGTCTGCGCAGGCACTTGCCGCGACGTCGACGCTCGTCGGCAACCTGACCCTGTTCGGCATTGTGATGCTGTTTCTGCTGGTCGGCTGGCTGCGCAAGGTGAATGTGTACGACACCTTCATCGACGGTGCGAAGGAAGGCTTCAGCTTTACCGTGTCGCTGCTGCCGTACCTGGTGGCCATGCTGGTAGCCGTCGGGGTGCTGCGCGCCAGCGGCGTACTGGATGCCATTCTCGATGCCATACGCTGGCTGGCCACCTCGATGGCGCTGGACACACGCTTTGTCGATGCATTGCCGACCGCCCTGATCAAGCCGCTGTCTGGCAGCGGTGCGCGGGCGATGATGATCGAGACGATGAACACCCACGGCGTGGACAGTTTCCCCGCGCTGCTGGCGGCAACGTTCCAGGGCAGTACCGAAACCACCTTCTACGTTCTGGCGGTCTATTTTGGCGCCGTAGGCATCCGCCGCGTACGCCACGGGCTGGGATGTGCGTTGCTTGCCGATCTGGCCGGCATGCTGGCGGCGATTGGCGTCTGCTACTGGTTCTTTGCCTGAGCAGGGCAGCCGCAGCCCATCTGTTAAGCTGTTCTCAAAGACTTCGGACAGGACAGCGCCATGCCAGCACCCCGTTTCGATCAGCTTCACCGTCAGCCCGGCCCGTTCTTCGTTGCCCTGGGAGGCGCCGGCATGTTCGGCGCAAACTTCTACCTGTATGGTTCGGCAGGCCAATGGATAGCCGTCGACTGCGGGTTCGCCCTGCAGTCCACCGCCAGTGGCAGCAACATCATGTCCGTCCCCAGCCTGGCAGCGCTCGAGCAGCATGATATTCAGCTGTCGGCCGTGTTGATAACCCACGGGCATGAGGATCATATCGGCGCGATACCGCATCTGTGGCGGCAGCTGAACTGCCCCCTCTACGCCAGCCCGTTCGCCGCGCACCTGATACGCAACAAGCTCGACCCGTCCCTGCAGTGGCCGCAGCTCAAGGAGATCCGCCCGCTCGAGCCTGTTGGAATCGGCCACTTTCAGGCCGAATGGATTCCCGTGACGCACTCCATTCCGGAGTCCCATGGCATCGTCATCGAGGCCGCCGGCAAGCGCATCTACCACAGCGGCGACTGGAAGCTCGATCCGGCACCGGTGGTGGGCGGGCTGACAGCGCAGAGTCGACTGCAGGCGCTTGGCAGAAGCGGCGTTCACGCCGTGATCGGTGACTCCACCAACGCGCCGGTGCCCGGTATGAGTCGCTCGGAATCGGACGTGCAGAACGGACTGCTCGATACCATTCGCGCCTGCCGCAAACGGGTCATCGTCACCTGTTTTGCCAGCAACCTGGCACGCCTGCACAGTCTGGCAGAGATCGCCTTCGACACTGCCCGCTATGCCGGGTTGCTCGGCCGCAGCCTGCTGACCATGCACAGCGCCGGTCGGGCACTGAACTACCTGAGTCCCAGGCCCGGTTTCATCGGTCCCTGGGAGTTGGGCTATCTGCCGCGCGAGCAGCAGCTCTGGATCTGTACCGGCAGTCAGGGCGAACCCGCTGCCGCGCTGGGACGACTGGCCAGTGGCAGCCATCCGCATCTGTCCCTGGAAGAAGGCGATACCGTGCTGTTCTCATCGCGACTGATTCCGGGAAACGAGGAAGCGCTGGAGCGTATCCGGCGCGGACTGACCGAGCAGGGTGTGAACATCATCGATGATGAAATGGCTCCGATCCATTCATCCGGCCATCCGCCACAGGAAGACCTGCGGCGAATGTATGGCTGGCTGAAAGCGCGATATCTCTTGCCCGTACACGGTGAAATCTATCATCAGCAAGCGCATCTGGACTTCGCCCGGAGCCTGGGCATGCAGGGCATGGTGCCCGCCAATGGCGACCTGATCGACCTGTCCGCCCAACCGGCGCGGGTGGCCGACATGCAATGGGGCCTGCGGGAGGTCAAACAGAACTGACCGGCAGCTAGAGCAGCTCCTTGAGCTGCTGCCAGGCCATGCCCATCGCCAGCAGCGGCGCCCGGAAGCGCTGGCCACCGGGGAAGTGCATGTGCGGCACCCTGCTGAACAGGTCGAACCCGCGGCTCGCCTGACCACTCACCGCCTCGGCGAGTATCCGTGCGGCGAGGTGCGTAGCGTTGACCCCGTGACCGGAATAGGCCTGCGCATAGAAGACATTGCCGTGCTCCGGTAGCCGGCCGATCTGCGGCAGTCGATTGGCGCCGATGCCGATCATCCCGCCCCACTGGTACTCGATGCGCACGTCGGCCAGCTCGGGGAACACCCTGAGCATTTTCGGTCGCATGTACGCCTGGATATCGGCCGGGTCGCGACCGGAGTAATGGCATGCGCCGCCAAACAGCAGCCGACGGTCCGCGGAAAGCCGGTAGTAGTCCAGCGCCACCCGCTGATCACACAACGCCATGTTCTGCGGTATCAGACGTGCGGCGCGTTCCTCGCCGAGCGGCTCGGTGGCGATGACGTAGCTCCCCGCCGGGATAACCGTACTGCTGAGCTGAGGATGCAACGAGCCGATGTAGGCATTGCAGCCGATCACGAGCTGACCGGCGCGAACCCGGCCGCGGCCAGCATGCACGGTGACCGTGGGGCCGAAGTCGATGCGCGTCACCTGCGACTGCTCGAACAGCCGGGCACCAAGATCAATCGCCGCCTGAGCTTCACCGAGCGCCAGATTAAGAGGATGCAGGTGGCCCGAGCCGGTGTCGGTCATGCCACCGACATAGCAATTGGACCCTACCACGCTGTTCACCTGGTCAGGTTCGATGATGTGCAGGTCATGTGCGTAGCCAAGCTCGATGAGTTCCTCGCGATCGGCGCGAAAGTGCTCGAGATGCGCCGGCTTGTTCGCCAGATCGCAGTAGCCCCAGGTCAGATCGCAGTCGATATTGAACGCCTGCACACGCTCGCGGACGATCTGCACCGCCTCGATACCCATCAGCTTGAGATCGCGCACGCCGTCGCGACCGATGGTTTTTTCAAACTGGTCGAGATCGTGGCCGACGCCGCGAATCAGTTGGCCGCCGTTGCGCCCGCTGGCGCCCCAGCCAACACGGTGCGCCTCCAGCAAGGCAACGGACAGACCGCGCTGACGCAGCTCGATAGCGGTATTGAGGCCGGTGAAGCCGCCCCCGACAATGCAGACATCGACCTGCACGTCACCTTCCAGCGCAGGTAGCGCAAGGTGGCGGTTACTGGATGCAGCGTAGTAGGACGGGGCATGATCAGGCGTATGGGTCAGCACAGGCGGTTCCGTTCAGGATCTGTTCAAGAATGTAAATAAAATTTTACAGAGCTTAGCGATTAATCATCCTCGGGTATAGGGATGGCCAGCGTTTCCTTGAGTTCTTCCATGACGATATAGCTCTTCGATTCTCGCACCCCCGGCAGCTTGAGCAGGATGTCACCGAGCAGTTTACGGTATGACGCCATCTCCGAAATGCGCGCCTTGATCAGGTAGTCGAAGTCGCCTGAGACCAGATGGCATTCCAGCACATGCGGCAGCTTGATAGCGGCACGGCGAAAATCATCGAAGATGTCTGCCGACTTCGAGGCAAGGCTGATCTCGACGAATACCAGCAGATTGGCCTGCAGCTTCTGCGGATTGAGTCGGGCACCATAACCAACGATGAATTTCTCTCGCTCGAGCCGCTTGACGCGCTCCATGCAGGGCGTGGTGGACAGGCCGACCCGCTCGCCCAGCTCAACGTAGGAGATACGTCCTTCGGCCTGCATGATCCGCAGGATGTTCAGATCGATCCTGTCCAGCTCGCGGCTGGAGGCTCGGCGGGTTTTCATGGGTTTTTCCTGTTTCCAGCTCGGTTTCCAAAGCGATTCACCGTAAAACGCTTTTTTATTCGCGAATTTCGCAAGTCCTGCCGCTCCTAGAATAGTGATATCGCCCAGCAGGGCAAGTCATTCAATCAAGTGGGCCGGTCAGGAGCCTATCCATGCACGTGATGATCCTCGGAAGCGGTGTAATCGGCGTGACCAGCGCCTGGTATCTGGCCAGAGCAGGCCACCAGGTGACGGTCATCGATCGCCAGCCCGGGCCAGCGCTGGAGACCAGTTTTGGCAACGCAGGCATGATCTCCCCCGGCTATTCTGCTCCGTGGGCGGCGCCGGGCGTGCCGCTCAAGGCAGTGGGCTGGCTGACTGCACGGCATGCGCCGCTGGCCATTCGGCCGACCGCCGAAGCCGAGCAGTACCGCTGGATGGCGCGGATGCTGGGTAACTGCACCGCAGCGCGTTATGCGGTCAACAAGGAAAGGATGATGCGTCTGGCCGAGTACAGTCGCGATTGCCTGGTTGAGTTGCGCCGTGACAGCGGCGTCGATTACGAACACCGACAACTGGGCACCCTACAGCTCTTCCGTACGCAAAAGCAGCTCGACGCAGCGGCCAAGGACATTGCCGTGCTCAAGCGCTGCAATGTTCCCTATCGGCTCCTTGACCGGGCCGGCTGCGTCGAAGCCGAGCCGGGTCTGGCTGACAGCAGTGATCGCATTGTGGGCGGCCTGCAGCTCCCCGGGGATGAAACCGGCGATTGCCACCTGTTCACAAGCCGTCTCGCGGAGCAGTGCAAAGCATTGGGAGTCGAGTTTCGCTTCAACGCCGACATAAGTGGCCTGCTCAGCGACGGCAAGCGGATCACCGGCGTTCGCCTCGCCGATCAGGTGCTGCGCGCAGATCACTACGTGCTGGCCCTGGGCAGTTACTCCGCCGCCCTGTTGCGTCCATTGGGCATCGATCTGCCGGTGTATCCGGTGAAAGGCTACTCGCTGACCCTGCCGGTGATCGACGCCGCGCGGGCGCCTGTCTCGACCATCATGGACGAGACCTACAAGGTGGCCGTCACGCGCTTCGCCTCACGCATACGCGTCGGCGGGATGGCCGAACTGACCGGCTTCGACAACAGGCTGCTGGACAAGCGACGCGAGACGCTGGAAATGGTCGTCGGCGACCTGTTTCCCGGCGCAGGCGACATTAGTCAGGCCAGCTTCTGGACCGGCTTCCGGCCCATGACCCCGGACGGCACGCCGGTCATCGGCGCGACCAGCCTGTCCAATCTGTCGCTCAACACCGGCCATGGTACGCTGGGCTGGACCATGTCCTGCGGATCCGGACAGCTCCTGGCTGATCTGCTGAGCGACAACAAGCCCGCCATCCGTACCGAAGGACTGGGCATCGACCGTTACTCTCGACCGAAGGAGGCCCGCCGGCATGTCCGTCCAGCGTCTGCACACTAACAAGCGCATGAGCCAGATCGTCATTCATCAGAACACCGTATATCTGGCGGGCCAGGTCGCCGACGACGATGACCTGAATGCGGACTGTGCGGCCCAGACCCGCAGCACGCTGGCGGCGATCGAACGGTTGCTGGCCGAAGCGGGGACCGACAGAACACGCATCCTCTCGGTAACCATCTTTCTGAAGGACATCGAGGCCGACTTCGAGGCGATGAACAGCGTATGGGACCAGTGGCTGCCCGAGGGAACCGCACCGGCGCGGGCGACAGTGCAGACGCTGCTGTGCGAGCCGGAGCTACTCGTCGAAATGTCCGTCATCGCAGCGATCTAGCTCATCCGGCGTGCTCCTCGTGAGCCAGCGGGTCTGATAGGCTAGCGCTACTCGGGACCGCTCGGCCCCACTCTGCTCTCAAGATCCGACCATGCGCCCAGCCCACGCTCTTATCGATCTCTCTGCACTGCGCCACAACTATCAGCTGGCTCGTTCCCTGGCGCCGGCCGCGCGAGCGCTGGCGGTGATCAAGGCCAACGCCTACGGGCACGGCGCAGTGCCCTGTGCGCGAGCGCTCGAGGCACAGGCCGACGGCTTCGCAGTCGCCTGCATCGAGGAAGCGCTCGAGCTGCGCGAAGCGGGTATCAGCAAACCCATCCTGCTGCTCGAGGGCTGGTTCGAGGCCCTGGAGCTGGAGCTGATCGTCGAGCTCGATCTATGGGTCGTCATTCATCACCATGGGCAGCTTGCCGACCTCGCGCAGGTGCAGCTGGCGCGCCCGCTGAACGTCTGGCTCAAGCTCGACTCGGGAATGCATCGGGTCGGCTTCACGCCGGAAGAATACCCGGCGATATGGCGCAGCCTGGAACGCAGCGCGAATGTCGCCTCGCTCACGCGCATGACCCATTTCGCTCGCGCCGACGAGCCGGAAACCGGCCGAACCGAAGAGCAGCTGGCGGTTTTTCACCGCACCACAGATGCGCTCGGCGGTCCGGCCAGCCTATGCAACTCGCCGGGCGTGCTCGCCTGGCCCGCCGCGCACGGCGACTGGCTACGCCCGGGCATCATGCTGTATGGCGCCACCCCCTTTGAATTTGCGCAGCCAGACGCGCAGAACCTGCAGCCGGTGATGCAGCTGAACTCCAGAATCATTGCAGTACGTCAGGTCGAGGCAGGCGAACCGATCGGCTACGGCTCGCGTTTCGTCACTCGACGTGCGACGCGAATCGGTGTGGTCGCCATGGGTTACGCCGATGGCTATCCGCGCCATGCTCCCGACGGCACGCCGGTCCTTGTGGGCGGGCAGCGAACCGAGCTGATCGGCCGGGTGTCGATGGACATGCTGACAGTTGATCTGACCGATCTTCCACAGGCCGGGCTCGGCACGCCCGTGCGCTTGTGGGGAAATGGGCTCAACGCCAGCGAAGTGGCAGCGCACGCAGGTACCATCGCCTATCAGCTGTTCTGCAATCTCAATCGTGTCAGGCGCCTGTATACCGACTGAACGGTATCGTTCGCGCGTTGAAAATTCTGCACAGCCGTGCAATTATCCCCGCACTGAATCGACATTTGTCTCACCATCCGGCTGTTCGCAGCCGTCCCGGAGGATCCCGACCTTGGATGTGGGTGCGCGTCTGAAAGCGATAAGAAAAATGAAGGGTCTGTCCCAGAGAGAGCTGGCCAAGCGTGCAGGGGTTACCAACAGCACCATATCCATGATCGAGAAGAACAGCGTCAGTCCGTCGGTGAGCTCGCTGAAAAAGGTGCTGTCGGGCATCCCCATGTCCCTGGTGGACTTCTTCTCTCTCGAAGTCGAGCACGACAGCCAGCGCAAGGTCATCTACCGGGCTGACGAGCTGCTCGACATAGGCTCCGGCGAAGTGACCATGAAGCTGGTCGGTACAGGCCACCCTAACCGTGCATTTGCCTTTCTCAATGAAACCTATCCGCCCGGTTCCGATACCGGTACGGACATGCTCAACCATGAGGGAGAAGAAGCGGGCACCGTGGTCAGCGGGCGGCTGGAAGTGACCGTCAACGGGGAGGCGTACATCCTGGAAACCGGGGACAGCTACTACTTCGACAGCAGCCAGCCACACCGCTTCCGCAATCCGTTCGACGAGCCCTGCCTGCTGATCAGCGCCACCACGCCGGCGAACTTCTAGCCACAGCCGGTCAGCTATCCACTCAGTTCGGTGGATAGCCTGTGAGCACGCGGCCGGCCAGTTCGTGAGCCGCACGGGTTCGTTCGGCCGGTGTCTGGCTGCGATCGCGCACCACGTCGGTACTGCTTCCGCGCCAGACAAGCTGATTGTCGTCAGCGTCGATCATGTCGATCTGTAGCGTAGCCGTCTGGTAGTTCATCGAACGTGTTTCACTCATCACCGGCCCGCCGCCCCATACGCCCCAGTACCCGGTACCCAGGCCGACGCCATAGTTGGTGGTCACCATCTGTTCGCGCTCGTCAATGATCATGTCGGCACGAATTTTCAGGTCGGCCTGCTCTGGCGAAGCCGCAGGACGCAACCCTCGGGCATCCAGCTGGGCAGCGATCGCATCCTGCAGTCGTTGCGCGACCAGGTCGCTGCTGATGCGCGGGTCATTGGCAGGGCTGAAGTTGATTGCCGGCTCGGACCAGGCCCAGGTGCGATAGTCGGCAAAATTGCGCGATCCGTCGTAGTCACGCTGCGGCTGGGTAGTCTGGCAGGCAGTGAGCAATACGACGGCGGCGGACAAGAGGGTCATGCGTAACATGGGATACTCCGAATGACTGCCTGAGCAGAGCGGGACACCTGTATATTCGTGGTTCCCAGCATTCTTTAGTTCCCGCCTGCCTCCTGACCAATTGAATTGTTGCATCGCCTCGATGTGCTCGTGCAAAGCGCATCGCCGCTGCCCCGCCGATCGTGCAGATTGCATGCTGGTCGGCCTGAGCACCTGACGCACACCTTTGTTTCTCCTGGCTTTTTTCCGCTGATGCAGCTGGCACGGGCGTTGCTGGAGACATCCTCATCATGCAGAAAAGGAGCCGGTGATGAATCTCAAACATTCCCTCGTCGCCCTCGCCGTGGCCGGCGCCCTCGCGGTCACTGCGGGAGCTGGTGCCGAAGATGCCGATCTGCGCCAGCAACTGACCGAGGCCCGCCAGCAGGGATCCGTATGGACCGCCATTGCGGTAAACAGAAACCTGAGCCCGTTCCGGATAGACGTGGATGTCAGCGGCGATACCGCCATCCTCACCGGTACCGTTGATTCGGAGGTGGATCGGGAGCTGGCCGAGCAGGTCGCTCGGGAAGTCGATGGCATCAATCAGGTCGACAACCGTCTGGAGGTGGATCAGCAATCCGGACGTGGCGATGAGCGCGATCGCGGCCTGGGTGGACGCGTCGACGATGCCACCCTTACTGCAACGATCAAGTCGAAACTGCTCTGGAACCGCCGCACGCAGGGGCTGGACATCAAGGTCAGGAGTGAAAACGGTGTGGTCACGCTCAGTGGCCAGGTCGACTCGGAGGAAACCCGCGAGCTCGCCGGTCGCATCGCAGAAGATACCGATCAGGCGCGCGAAATCCGCAATCAGCTGAACGTCAGCGACATGGCCGGGTCAGATTTTACAGGTACTGCGCAGAACGCGGCACATTCCGCAGGGGACGCGCTGAGCGACGCCTGGGTGACCAGCAAGGTGAAGTCCAGCCTGCTGTTCAGCCGCAACCTGAGCGGCACCAGCATTTCGGTCGATACCCAGGGTGGCCGGGTGCGGCTTGCCGGAACGGTCGAGTCGGACGCGGAGAGGGAACAGGTGATCAGGACCGCGGAGGATATTCGCGGCGTGACCGAGGTGAATGCGCAGGACCTGACCGTACGCGACTGATCTTCAAGTGATGCCGAATGCGGCTCAAGCGGTTAAAACGACAAGAGGACTCATCATGCTGAAGTGGGCAATCATTTTCCTGGTTATAGCCATCATCGCTGCCGTGCTCGGTTTCGGCGGCATCGCCGGCACTGCGACGACCATCGCACAGGTGCTTTTCGTGGTATTCCTGGTGCTGTTCATCGTGTCGTTCTTCATGAGCCGACGCGGACCCCGATCCTGACGCGTCTTGATACGCAAAGGCCGCCCCGTGCGGCCTTTCGCTTGTCAGGATGGCTTCAGTCCGTTCCACCTTCCGCCCAGCGGGACCCACCCCAGGGATTGGCCTCGAGGCTGTTGTGCGCGGCTGTCGCCGCAATCGCTGCATGACCCGTCGCTACGCTCATCTGCTTGAGCCCCTTGACCAGATCCCCGATGGCGTAAAGCCCCTCGATCGATGTCTGCTGATGATCGTCCACCAGCAGCGATCCGGCATGGTCACAGCGCGCGCCCAGTTGCTGCGCCAGGGTGGAACGCACCCGGCTGCCCAGGCTCGGGTAAACCATATCGAAGATGATGCGGTCGCCCTTGCGGGTAATCACTTCGATACGATCATCCTCGGTCAGCTGCATGCCGTCGACGTGATCGGGCACCACCCGGATGCCATAATGGGCGGCGAGAGATGAAGCCTGCTCACAGGCATCCGCCTGTCCATGCACTATCACCGTCACGCGATCGGTAAAGGTGCGCAGAAACACTGCGTGGCTGATGGCGTTTTCCGCTTCCCCGTACACTGCGACGTTTTCGCCGCTTACCTCATACCCGTCGCAAATCGAGCAGAGCCTGACTATTCCGCGCCGAATGGCGTTGTGAACGCCCGGCATATCGGGCAGCTCATCTTCGATCCCGCACGCCAGTATCACGCGCCGTGTGATCATCACACGATCGGCGTAGCGAACGGCAAACCCGCCAGGATGCCGCTCGATGGAATCGACCCAGCCCTCTACGAGGCGCGCACCATATTCCTGCGCCTGCACCCGCAACCGCGCGAGCAGGTCCACCCCGGCGATGCCCGGGGGGAAGCCTGGATAGTTGTGCGAGTTCGGGATGTATGACGCTCGACTCAGACCCGCATCGAGGAGCAGACAGCGTCGGCGGAAGCGCGCGAGGTACAGCGCTGCGGTCAGGCCCGCCGGCCCGCCGCCGACGATCACGCAATCAGCATCGGTCGCTGGCGAGTCGGGCTGTGCATGCGCATTCGGAAAATACATCGGATGATCCTGGCTCAGCGAGCCTGAAGAGTATTGGAGGCCCGCGCGGCGCTGGCTGCCCCGCGCGCCTCGATTGTGGCGAGACCGCTCAGACTTCGCTGAGCAGCTTTACCAGCTCCCGCGCGGCCTCTTCCGACGACGCCGGGTTCTGTCCGGTGATCAGCTTGCCGTCGACCAGCACGTAGGAGCTCCAGTCCTCGCCCTTGCTGTAGACGCCGCCCTTTTCCTTGAGGCGGTCTTCGAGCAGGTAGGGCACCACCTCGGTCAGACCCACGCCCTGCTCTTCGGAATTGGCAAAGCCGGTCACTTTCTTGCCCTTGACCAGCGGACCGGCCTCGCCGCGGACGTTCAGCAGCACAGCTGGCGCATGACAGACCGCAGCGATCGGTTTGCGGGCAGCTACAAACTGTTCCAGCAGGCGAATCGAGTCGGCGTCGTCATACAGATCCCAGAGCGGGCCGTGGCCGCCCGGGTAGAACACCGCGTCGTAATCCTGCGGATCGATGCCAGCCAGCCGATGCGTCTCGGCCAGCTGCAGGCGGGCCTCGTTGTCCTCCCTGAAGCGTTCGGTGGCGGCCGTCTGGGCATCCGGCTCGTCGCTCTTCGGGTCGAGTGGCGGCTGCCCGCCAGCGGGCGAGGCGAGGGTGATGTCGGCACCGGCATCCTTCAGCACGTAATACGGTGCGGCGAATTCTTCGAGCCA
Source organism: Halopseudomonas nanhaiensis (assembly GCF_020025155.1). Taxonomy (NCBI): domain Bacteria; kingdom Pseudomonadati; phylum Pseudomonadota; class Gammaproteobacteria; order Pseudomonadales; family Pseudomonadaceae; genus Pseudomonas; species Pseudomonas nanhaiensis. The sequence goes on along the minus strand of NZ_CP073751.1, from coordinate 58,328 downwards.
GAACCCGGTTTTCTTGCCGGTGTCTCCCAGCTTGTCGTGCGAGGTCAGTACCATCAGTACCTTCATGACATGCTCCTGCTGCGTCGGGTTGAGTTGGTCATTCGACGGGTTCTCGGCTAGTTTGTTCAGCATTCTTGAGGACCCTGCATGAACAGACTGCTGCTCAACTGCGACATGGGCGAAAGCTTCGGTGCCTGGACGATGGGACTTGATGAGCAAGTCATGCCCCATGTCGATTGCGCGAACATCGCCTGCGGCTTCCACGCCTCCGATCCGAGCACCATGCGTCGCACCGTAGCGCTGGCCGCCGAACATGACGTGCGGATCGGCGCCCATCCGGCCTATCCCGACCTGGTCGGCTTCGGCCGCCGCTCGATGCACTGCAGCCATCAGGAAGTGGAAGACATGCTGCTGTATCAGATCGGCGCGCTGGACGGCATCTGCCGCGCCGAGGGTACCCGCGTCGAGTACGTCAAGCCGCACGGCGCGCTGTATAACGACATGATGCGTCGTCCCGATCTGCTGCGAGCGGTCATGCAGGCGGTGCACCGTTACGATCCAGCCTTGCAACTGATGCTGCTGGCGCGCCGTGATAACAGCCAGGCACAGGTCATGGCGAGCGAAGTCGGCCTGTCGCTGATGTTCGAGGCCTTCGCCGATCGGGCCTACGACGCCGATGGCTATCTGGTCGGGCGCGACCGGCCCGGGGCCGTACACCATCTGGCCACCGACATACTCGAGCAGGCTCTGACGCTGGCGCGAGGGGAGCCGCTGGTGACCACGGACGGCGGTGCGCTGCACCTTGCTGCCGATACGCTTTGCGTGCATGGCGACAACCCCGGTGCGGTCGCCGTGGTCCGACAGATCGCCGCCGCGCTGGCCGATCTGCGCTGATCATGCGCGTGCGGATCGAAACCGCAGCGCTCGATACCTTGACGCTGCGCCTGTTCGACGACATTGATGAAGCGAACATGCCCTGGCTACTGGCGGCGGCCGAGCGTCTGCGTGATCGCTTCGGCCCGGCGCTGGTCGAACTGGTGCCGTCCTACACCACGCTGATGGTCACCTTCGACCTGCTCCGGCTTGACGAACGCCAAGCGCGCTCGCACATCGCCGCCGCACTGCAAAACCTGCAGCCGCTGGACGACAAACGAAGCGGCACACTGCACGAAATCCCCGTGTGGTATCACGCCAGCGTCGGGCCAGACCTGCCGATACTGGCCAGCCGTTGCGCAATGGACGAAGCGGAACTGGTCGGAATGCACTGCGCCCGCGAGTACAGCGTCTTCGCTCTCGGGTTCGCTCCGGGTTTCGCCTATATGGGCCTGGTCGAGCCCCAGCTGGCCGCACCCCGACTGAGCACCCCGCGCCAGCACGTGCCGGCCGGCAGCGTCGGTATCGCCGAGCGCCAGACCGCCGTCTACCCACTGGTCTCGCCGGGTGGCTGGAACCTGCTCGGGCGCACGCCGGTCGCCCTGTTCGATCGTCAGCGTGACGGGTACAGCCTGCTTCGACCCGGCGACCGGGTGCGTTTCATCGCTGTGGAGCATGCCGACTTCATCCGACTGGGCGGCGACGACACGCCGATGGAGGCGGGATGATGCTGGTCGTCGAACAGACGCTGGGGCTGGCCCAGCTGCAGGATCTTGGCCGCTTCGGCGTACGTCATCTCGGCGTCACCCAGGGAGGGGCGCTGGACTGGGTAGCGATGCGCTGGGCCAATCAGTCGCTGGGCAATCCACCCGATGCAAGCGTGCTTGAGATGCCCTTCGGCGGCGTCACGCTGCGCTTCGAGGCCGACACCGTGGCGGCATTGGCCGGCGCCGATCTCGACGCTCTGCTCGACGACGAGCCGGTTCAGCCATGGCGTGCCATGTCGATTTCAGCCGGCCAGCGTTTGCAACTTCGAGCACCTCGCAACGGGGTGCGGGGGTACCTTGCGGTGCCGGGCGGCTTTGATCTCGAAGCCGTCCTGGGCTCGCAGTCCACGGTGGTTCGCGAAGGGTTGGGTGGGCCGGATGGCCGGGGCGGGGTGTTGCGCCGCGGTGACCGGCTGGCCTTCTCTGGGGCAGCCAGGCCCATCGCAGCGGGGACGCCGCTCCCACAGGCCCGGCGGGACAGAGGCATGCTGACGCTCACGCCGACAGGCGGTGCGATCGCCTCGCTGTATACCGGTTTCTGTGGAAGCGCCGTCCCCGGCGCGATAGCGGATTCACCCTATTCGCAACCGGCCGTGCTGGAGATGCTCCTCGGCTCGCAATACAGCGACTTCGCCGGCGCCAGCCTCTTCGCCGCTTTCAACCAGCCGTGGCGCATCGATACCAGAGCCGATCGCATGGGCGTCCGCCTGTCCGGACCAGCGCTGCGCTACACCGGCCCCGCGTTGATCTCGGAGGGTATTCCACTGGGCGCGATTCAGCTCCCGCCTGATGGCCAGCCGATCATTCTGCTCAACGATCGGCAAACCATTGGCGGCTATCCGCGGCTCGGCGCACTGACGCCACTCGCCGTGGCGCGTTTGGCGCAATGTGCGCCGGGAGAAACGGTGTATCTGCGACCGACCACGGGCGGCCGTGCTCGAGACAGGCACTTGGCTGCGCTTTACCGGCTCGAGGCAGAGGGGAAGCATCCATGACGATGATCCATCGACCAGGTGACCGACACCTCGACCACCTTGGCTTGTGTCGTAGCCAGGAGCAGGCGTTCAAGCTCTGCGGCCAGTCGCGGACCATAGCGCTCTGCGGGAAAGCGCAGATGCACATCGAGATAAACCCGGAAGGTGAAGGCCTCCAGCTTGGTCACCGCTCCGGCACTGATCAGATCGCAGCCAAGTACCGGATCGATCCATCGATCCAGCGCTGTAACAGCCTGCCGCGACAGTTCGTTGGGTAATACCTTTAACGCCAATTCGGACATGCTCGCGCTCCTGGGCTGCTGGGCTGCTGCTTTCGGTGGGGAAGGCTGCTCGACTGAAGCCACGCGGGCGAGCCTGGCCATGATGCAGCGTTAGCGATGAGACTTTGCACTGACTGTGCAAGGCTCATGCCGAAGAAGACGGCTGCGCACCGTAACGGCTTGAAGCAGGTTTCCGCGGCCGGATCTGACGTTGCGTGCACGCGCAGGCGCCGCGAATGAGCGAGAAGCGAGCGGGATGCACCCTCTTGAAGCGCCCGAAGCGGCAGGCGCTGCACCAGGGCTCCGCCAACCGCCGATCAGGCGTTTTGCAGGCTGGTTCTGAACCGCGCCGGTGTGACGCCCTGCCAACGCCGGAAAGCCCGGATGAACGCATTCTCGTCGGAGAAGCCCAGTTGTTCGGCGATGTCGGCGACGCGCTGGTCGCCCCGCAAAGCCTCGCAGGCCATCGCCTGTAGCACGCTCTCGCGCAGCGTCTTGAATGACAGTCCCTCTTCAGCCAGACGCCGGTTCAGGTGGCGACCGCTCAGATGCAACTGCTCGGCGACACGCTCCTTGCCCCAGCGCGGATGCGCCGTGACAAGCCGCTGCACCTCAGCACTCAGGCTGTGGTGACCCAATTCGGCCAAGGTCTGGTCGGCCAGCCTGCGCAGGTGATCCCGCAATGCGCCATTGGCCTGGATCTGCTGCAGTTCGAGCTGGTCGGCAGCGAAGCCCAGGTGATTACAGCCGGCGTTGAAGTGCACCGGGCAACCGACCAGGGCCGCGTAGCGCTCGACCTCGGCCAGCGGCGCATGGGCTAGCCAGATGCCGCTGGGCTGAAAGCGTCCGCCGGTCGCCCAGCGACTCAGATTGAGCATGCTGCCCAGCACCGCCTCGACCCGCTCGGCCCGGCGAATGCTCAGGTGGGGTTCGTAGTCGATGAACGCCTGGCCGTCCGTGCGGTGCAGACGGAACTCACCGCCGTCGCCAATCACCGGCGCGTACTCGATCAGCTCCTCGAGCGCCTCGCCAAAGGTATCGCAGGTCACCAGCAGCATGCCGAGGCTGTCGAGGTGGCCGACCTGTATCTCGAGCCCCAGTTTCAGCCCGATCAACGGGTCATCGCTGGCGCTGCAGAACGCTTCCCATAGTTCGTCCTGCCAGGCGATCGGCACCCGCTGCACTCCGGATAGCCTGCGGATGATCGATGCAGGCAGGGCGATGCCCAGCCGCTCGGCCATCTGCACGATGGCCTGACTGTAACGTGGCGTGACGCTGTGCTCGGCGCAGTCATGCATGGCCCGAATTGCTGCTCCCGTGTCCCGTTTGGTGCGATACGCTGATCGCCGGCTGGAATAGACTGCCGATCATAACAACAAGCCAGCGGAGAAAGATCATGTATGCCGTCATCGGTGCCGGCCCAATGGGCCTGGCCAGCGCACGCAATCTGCAAAAACTCGGTATTCCCTTCGTCGGATTCGAGCTGCACGGCGATGTGGGCGGCCTGTGGGACATCGATAATCCTCACAGCACCATGTACCAGAGCGCGCACCTGATCTCCTCCAAGCGCATGACCGAATTCGCCGAATTCCCCATGCGCGATGAGGTGGCCCCCTATCCGCACCACAGCGAAATGCGCCGCTACTTCCGTGACTACGCCGAGCAGTTCGCGTTGAAGCGGCATTACGAATTCAACACCCGCGTGATCGAGATGGCGCCGGATGGGGACGGCTGGTCGGTGACCACCGAACGCGATGGCGAGCGGCAAACCCGACGGTTCGATGGTGTACTGATTGCCAACGGCACCTTGCACAAGCCGAACAGGCCAGCGCTGCCCGGCCCCTTCGCCGGGGAGCTGATGCACTCGGCGGAATACCGCAGCCCCGAAATATTCCGCGGCAAGCGCGTCTTGATCGTCGGCTGCGGCAACTCGGGAGCCGACATCGCCGTGGATGCGGTGCATCACGCGGCCAGCGTCGATATGAGTCTGCGCCGTGGCTACTACTTCCTGCCCAAGTTCGTCAAAGGCCGGCCGATCGATACGCTCGGTGGCAAGCTCAAGATGCCACGGCCGCTCAAGCAGAAGCTCGACGCCGGGTTGATCCGGATGATCATCGGCAAGCCGTCCGACTACGGCCTGCCGGACCCGGACTACCGTATGTACGAGTCACACCCGGTGGTCAACTCGCTGATTCTGCACCATCTGGGTCACGGCGATATCAAGCCGCGGCGGGACATCTCGCGGATCGACGGCCACACCGTGCATTTCAGTGACGGTGAGTCGGCAGACTACGATCTGATCCTGCTGGCCACGGGGTACCTGCTGGACTACCCGTTCGTAGCGCGGGAGCACCTCAACTGGCCACAGAACCTGGACGCGCCGCAGCTGTACATGAATGTGTTCCATCCCGAGCATCACACGCTGTTCATGATGGGCATGATCGAAGCGGCGGGGCTCGGCTGGGAGGGACGTAACCTGCAGGCGCGTCTGGTCGCGCTGTACATTCTTCAACGGCGATCCGGCACGTCCAGCGTCACGGCGTTCGATCAACTCAAGCGCGAGCGGGCCGGCGTGACACTGGACGGTGGCTACGAGTACATCAAGCTCGCCCGCATGGCCTATTACGTGAACAAGGATGCCTACCTGGCCGCGCTGCGCCAGCACATCGGAGAACTGGAGCGCGACCTGCCTGCCATGCAGCCGCAGGCGGCCACCGCATGAGTGGCGCGCTACCACTGGAGTTCGATCCGGCCAGCCTGATACTGCTGAACGTCATCATGGCCTGCATGATGTTCGGCGTGTCGCTGAGCCTGCGGCTGGAAGACTTCAAGCGCATCGCCCTGGCGCCCATCGCGCCGCTGGCCGGGCTGGTCGCACAGTTTCTGCTGCTGCCGCTGGCCACCTGTCTGTTCACCTGGGCGATGCGTATCGATCCGGAACTGGCGCTGGGCATGATTCTGGTGGCCGCCTGCCCGGGCGGCAGCTTCTCCAACATCATGACCTGGCTGGCGCGGGGCAATGTTGCGGTCTCGGTCAGCATGACTGCGGTGTCGAGCCTGGCGGCAACCGTACTCACCCCGCTCAACTTCGCGCTGTACGGCTGGCTCAACCCCTATACGCGCAGCTATCTGACCGAGATCAGTCTGGAACCAGGCGGAATCCTGCTGCTGGTATTGCTGGTATTGGCCCTGCCGCTGGCCTTGGGCATGCTCTCCGGCCGCCGCTTCCCGGCGCTAGTCAGTCGCAGCGAGAAGCCGCTGCGCATCGTGTCGCTTCTGGTATTTCTCAGCTTCGTGGCCATCGCCTTCTCGAAGAATCTGGATCTGTTCGTCGAGCGGTTTCACAGCTTCTTCTGGCTGGTGGTGGTTCACAATTTGCTGGCGCTGTCGCTGGGTTACGCCATGGGCAGGCTGTTGAAGCTGCCGGTCAGCGACCGGCGGGCCGTCACCATGGAAGTGGGCATCCAGAATTCCGGCCTGGGACTGGTCATCCTGTTCACTTTCTTTCCCGAGGCCGGCGGCATGATGCTGATCACTGCTTTCTGGGGCGTCTGGCATCTGGTCAGCGGCCTGACGCTCTCGCAGATCTGGGCCCGTCTGCCGCTGCCCGCCGACGACCCGATCAATACCATCTCTCCTACCACGGCACGCCAATCATGAACCAGCGCATCCTTATCACCGGCGCCGCCGGTTACATCGGCCATCAACTCGGCGACCGGCTGGCGAGCGACTTCACGGTGATCGGAACCGATATCCGCCAGCGCGACGACGTGCGCTTTCCGATTCATTTACTGGACGTTCGCGACCCTGCGCTGGCCGAACTGCTGCGCACTGAGCAGATCACCCATGTGGTCCATTTGGCCTCGGTTCTGCAGGCCTCGCCGGACCGCGCGCGCGATTACGACATCGACGTAAACGGCACGCGCAACGTCCTGGAATGCTGCCTGGCGGCGGGCGTACGGCATCTGACCGTGACCAGTTCGGGCGCTGCTTACGGATACCATCCCGACAATCCGGCGTGGATAGACGAGCAGGATGCGCTGCGTGGCAATCCGGAGTTTGCCTATTCCGACCACAAGCGGCTCGTCGAGGAGATGCTCGCCGAGTATCGCCAGACCCATCCGGAACTGGCCCAGCTGATTTTCCGGCCCGGGACAGTACTGGGCGCCGAAACGCGCAACCAGATTACCGACCTGTTCCTGGCCCCCCGGATTCTGGCGCTCAAAGGAAGCGATTCGCCATTCGTGTTCATATGGGATCAGGATGTGGTCGGTGCCATGGAAATGGGCCTGCGCGAGAGCAAGACCGGCATCTACAACATGGCTGGGGATGGTGCGTTGACCATGGGCGACATCGCCGAACGGCTCAACAAGCCGCTGCTGACCCTGCCGGTCTGGCTGGTCAAGGCTGGCTTGCAGTTAGCCAAATGGCGCGGCAAGCCAACGGGGCCGGAGCAGGTGCGGTTTCTGTTGTATCGACCTGTGCTGAGCAACCGGCGGTTGAAGGAGGAGTTTGGGTATCGGCTGGCCAAAACTTCTGCTGAGACGTTCGAGTTTTTTGCTGAATATACTCGGGGCCAGCGGCGTTGATTCTTATGGTTCGGTGTGGCCGCCGCACTGGGCAATCGTTTGGCCAGACACGCTACTAGCACGTCCGTGTGGGCTCGGCCATGCCCATCCCTGGGCATGGACGGTCCGGCCAAACGATTACCCCGCGCAGCTGATCAAGCTCTCGGCGCCGCGCGGAGATCAAAGCGCAGGTCTCAGAGCACACATTATCCATAGCGGAGTTGCCGGTCGGGCAGGCTGGACCGTCGATGCCCAGGACGGGCATCGCCGAGCTTACAGGGACGTATTCACAGCGTGTCCAGCCTGCCCGGCTGGCAACACAGCCGGCACGGAAGGAGCAGCAGCATGATCAACACAACGCTAGTCACCGGAGCCGCCTCAGGCCTAGGCTGGGCCATGGCTCGACATTGGCACGCCGCTGGCCATCAACTGATTCTGGCAGACATCAACGCAGAGCAACTAGCGCAGCGGGCCGAAGAGCTGGGCTCACCGGACCGGGTGCTGACCGTCACCACAGACATAACCAGCGAAGCGGACATCAATCGGCTTGTTAGCGAAACCCGCAAACGCTTCGGCCGCCTCGACCTGCTGGTGAACAACGCCGGCATCACCCATCGCTCGCCAGCGCACCAGACTGACCTGACGGTGTTTCGCAAGGTCATGGCCGTGGACTGGCAGGGGCCGGTCGAACTGACCCTGGCCGCGCTGCCGTTATTGCGTGAAAGCCGCGGCAGCATCATCTGCATCGGTTCCATGGCCGGCTGGATGCCCGTGCCGGGGCGCGCCGCCTACTGTGCGGCGAAAAGCGCCTTGACCCAGTTCTTCGAGGTACTCAGACTCGAGCTCGAACCGGACGGAATACACCTTTTGATGGCCTATCCAAGCTTTCTCGACACGCCGATCGAACATCATGCGCTGGGCAGGGACGGCCAGGTTGCAAGCCATCCGCGCTCGATGGTCGGCGGCATGAAAAGCGCCGAGTGGATGGCCGAGCTGATCGCCGACGGCCTGGCGCAGCGCAAGCGCTGGCTGATGCCCGAGCCGGTCTCGCGCTTCGGCAGTCTGCTCTGGCGCTTCGCGCCGTCACTGTACTTGCACCAGGTGCGCAAGCGCTTTGCCGGAGATTTGCGCTGATGATCGACCCGTGGATCTGGGTCGGCGTTTGTATTCTGATCGCCTACACCATCGAAGCGATCACCGGGTTCGGCAGTTTGGTCATCGCTCTGTCGCTTGCAGCGCTGATGCTCCCATTGCCCGAGGTGATGCCGGTGCTGGTTCCCCTGAGCGTGCTGATGAGCGGCTTTCTGGCCTGGCGCAATCGCCGGCATATCGATTGGCGCTTGCTCCTGCGGATGATCCTGCCATTGATGCTCGGCGGCATGCTGGTTGGTTACGTTGCTCATACCGGACTGGACGACCAGCTCCTCAAGCTGCTGTTCGGACTGCTCATCGTCTGGTTCGCCGGTCGCGAATTGTGGCGGCTCGCTCGCGGAATCGTAGCCCAGGCACACCCGGTCTGGCTCAGCCGCACGCTGACATTTGCCGCTGGCATCACGCACGGCCTGTTCGCTTCGGGCGGGCCGCTGCTGGTTTACGCCATGGCCGGAACCACGCTGGTCAAGAGCCGGCTGCGCGCAACGATGCTCAGCGTATGGTTCACGCTGAACGCGAGTCTCAGCGCACTGTTCCTGTTTCAGGGTAGCCTGATACCGGCGCTGCCGCGCACCTTGACGTATGTGCCGCTCCTTGTCGTGGGCGTGCTGCTGGGTGAGTGGCTGCACCACCGTGTCGACGAGGCACGCTTTCGGCAGATCGTCTACGCATTGCTGACGCTGACCGGCGTCTTGCTGATTCTGCACGCCTGGTAAGGGGATGGGTTTGCCAATCAAGGTCTGGGATGTACCGACGCGGTTGTTTCACTGGTTGCTCGTGCTGGCTGTCACCGGCGCACTGATCACGGTCAACCTCGGCGAGACCTGGATGCACTGGCATCTGCGTTTCGGCCTCGCGGTCATCGGGCTGCTTGGCTTTCGCCTGGTGTGGGGAATCTGCGGGCCGAGCGAGGCACGATTCACCCGTTTCGCCGCCACGCCCCAGCGGCTGGCAGCACAGTGGCGTGGCGATTGGCACGGCGCGGGTCATACACCGCTGGGGTCGCTGTCGGTTCTGGCCATGCTCGCGCTGTTCACCTTCCAGTCCGTCACCGGCCTGTTTGCCACGGATGATGTAGCGGTCAGCGGCCCCTGGGCAGACGCGGTATTCTCACCGTTCAGCCGACTGTCGAGCGGCTGGCACCGCTCCACCGAGGAACTCCTCTACGCCCTCATCGGCGTACACGTACTGGCGGTCGTCTGGTATCAGCTGCGCGGCAAGCGCCTCGCCGGCGCCATGCTGCATGGCCGTAAGATAGTCTTTGACGCTGCGGCGCCGCCGGCTCCGGCTTCTCGTAGAGCCCTCGCTCTTGCATTGTCAGTGGGGGTTATAGCCGTCTGGCTGGCAAAGGGTTTCTGACGCCCGGTCAGGTCGACTCCGGCTCAGTCTCGGCCGTGTCCTCGCTCTGCTTGAGATTGGCCAGCGTGTTGAAGGCAATATGGGTGCTGGGGAACACCTCGCCAACCTGATGGCCGATCCAGTCGGTTTCGGTGAGCTGATCCATCAACGGGCCTTTCACCTCGGCCAGGTGTACCCGCACACCGCGTTCGGCAAGGCCTTCGGTAATCTCGCTGAGCATGTCCAGTCCGGTGCTGTCGATATGGTTGACCGCAGACAGGATCAGCAACACGTGGCGGGTGTCGCGGTAGTCATGAAACGCATCGAGCAGGGCCTGCTCGACCGCCTTGGTGTTGGCAAAGAAAATGTTTTCGTCGATGCGCAGCGCCAGCACCTGCGGCTCGATTTCCACCAGATGCCGGTTCACATTGCGGAAATACTGCGTCCCCGGGACCCGTCCGACCACCGCCACATGCGGCCGGCTGCCGCGCCAGAGCTGCGAGGCGATCGACAGGCAGACGCCAAGAATGATGCCCCCTTCGATGCCGAAGAGGATCACGCCAATGGCGGTCAGCAACAGGGTCAGGCCCTCGGCGCGGTCGTAGTCCCAGGCCCGTCGCAGACTGACCACGTCGATCAGCGGCGTAACGGCGACAAGGATGATGGTGGCAAGCACCACCAGCGGAAGATGGGCGAATAACGGGGCGAGGGTAGCGACCAGCAGGGCTATGATCCCCGCCGCGATGACGCTGGCCAGCGGCGTATTGGCGCCAGCTTCCATGTTGACTACCGAGCGGGACAGGCCACCGCATACGGCAAAGCCGCCGGACACGCCGGCACAGGCATTTGCCGCACCGAGCGCCAGCAGTTCGCGGTCAGGATTGATGCTCTCACGCTTGCGCCGTGCCAGCGACTGGGCCAGCGAGACGCTTTCGACGAAACTGACCAGACTGATCAGCGCAGCCGGGATCAGCAGAACGCGAAGATGGCTCCAGTCCGGTGTAGTCCACTGCAGCGACGGCAGGCCGGCCGGCAGGTCGCCTACCACCGGGACCCCGCGTGCAGCCAGATCGAACCCGGCGGTCGCAACGATGCCCAGCACCACCACCAGAATCGGCGCCAGACGCGCAGCCAGCCGGGCAATGCCGACGTGCAGCCCCAGCTTGACCAGGTGTCCGGCCAGCCTGCTTCGGGCATACATCAGCCAGCCCAGGCTGACCAACCCCATGGCGGTGACCAGACTGTTCATCGCCGTCCACTGCCCGGTAAGCTCGCCCGGCGTGCGCGGCAATGCGGCCAGGCCGAACACATGGGGCAGCTGGCTGAAGATGATCAGCAGCGCCGCGCCGCTAAGAAAGCCGCTGATCACCGGGTGACTGAGAAAATTGGCCAGAAACCCCATCCGCAGCAGGCCGAGAATGAACAGCATTGCCCCGGACAGCAGCGCCAGCCAGATCGCCAGTTGCAGATACAGCTCGGTGCCCACGGGCGCGAGCGGCGCGATCAGCGATGCCGTCATCAACCCGGTGACCGCCACCGGGCCGACCGAGAGGGTCATGCTGCTGGCAAACAGGGCATAGCCGATCAGCGGCAGAATACTGGCGTAGAGGCCCACCTCAACCGGCAGACCGGCGAGCATGGCATAGGCCATGCTTTGCGGGATGATCATCACACTGACCACCAGACCGGCTGTGACGTCCCCGCCGAGCCACGCCTTGCGGTAATTGCGTAGCCAGGCCAGCCATCCCGTACCGCCCGGTGGACGCAGCCGCGGGTTGTCCAGCATCAGCAGCCTGCTCCGGCACGGTCGTCCCGTCTTACCCTTGCTGCCGCGTGATCATTCATGTTGCTCGCCACAGTTTCTACCATCCTCCGTCCCCAATCCCGATCCTGATCTATGCCGCGGCGGCGCGAGATGTAGCAGCTCGACATCGCCGACACATTGTAGACGCGAACCCGGCTGGCTCTGCAGCACGGCCCGGGCGAAACCTTGAGCCGTGAACCGGTCATGTTCGAGATGGACAACATGGCCGGCCGAATGTCCATTCATCGAAACGATCGGTTCTTTCGTGCGTCGCGGGTTTACCTGATACTGAACCCAAGCATAAGCCACGGGAGCACAGCATGACTTCGGATCGTTTCAACCTGGCAGGAAAAACCGCCCTGGTCACCGGCGCGTCCAGCGGTCTGGGCGAGCATTTCGCATTGATTCTCAGCCAGGCGGGCGCACGCGTGGTGCTTGCGGCTCGCCGCATCGAGCGCCTCGAGGCGCTGGTCCAGCGTATCGAGGGTGCGGGCGGCCAGGCACTGGCGGTGAGCATGGACGTGACCGACAGCGACAGCATCGACGCCGGCTTTGCCAGTGCCGAGGCGGCGTTCGGGAGCATCGACATTCTGGTCAACAACGCCGGCATCGGCGATCCCGTCCCGTTTCTGGACATGACCGAGGGCAACTGGCGCAGCATGCTCGATACCAATCTCGACGGCGCCTGGCGCGTCGCGCATCGCGCCACTGTCGCCATGGCGAAAACAGGGACCGGTGGCAGCGTCATCAACATCGCATCGATCCTTGGTCTGCGCGTCGGTACCGCACTCAGCCACTACGCCGTGGCCAAGGCCGGCGTAGTGCAGCTGACCAAGGCCATGGCGCTGGAACTGGCGCGGCACAATATCCGAGTCAATGCCATTGCCCCCGGCTACTTTCGCACCGAGATGAACGGTGACTATTTCGACACGGAAAAGGGCCAACAGTACATCCGCAGCAAGGTACCTATGCGCCGTCTCGGCCAGCTCGAGGAGCTCAGCGGTCCGTTGCTGCTGCTTGCCAGCGAAGCCGGTTCGTTCATGACCGGCAGCGTCCTCAATATCGACGGCGGACACCTCACCAACAGCCTCTGACCACAGGTCGCCGGGCAGCTGGCAGCGGCCTCGCTTTGCGGCTATTGTCTGCCCAGTACACCGTGGAAACCTTTATGGCCAAACCTTTTGTGCCGCTCACGGGGCGTCTGGTGATGCCCTTCGGCATTCTCGCCCTCGCCATGTTCTTCCTTGCTCTGGCATTGTCAGGCTGGCATCAGCGCGAAGACCGCTGGGCCGGGCAACTGGCGGCCCAGGCCGAACTGCAGCGGCTCGCCGTGCTGCAGTCGCAGCAGGCGCTTAAGCGTCAGGCATTGATGGCGGCGGCAACGCTCTCGGAGGATGAAGACACGCTCAGACTGGTTCGCCGGACCGCTGAGCTTGCGCAGCGCGAGGGCCTGGACAGCCCACGGGTCGCCACCATGCGGGCCGCGCTGGAACGCGACCTTAGCGGCTTCTGGAATGCCCTGCAGTCCTCCGGTGCCAATCAGCTGCATCTGCACCTGAACCCCAACGTCGTCAGCCTTCTGCGTATGCACCGCCCGGAGAGCTGGGGAGACAGCCTTGCCGTGAACCGCCCGATGCTTGCCGAGACGCAGCGCACCGGTCAGGCACGCAGCGGGCTGGAAGTCGGCCGTTTCGGCCTGGGCATGAGTGGTGTCGTGCCCATCCGAGCGACCGAAGCGGACGACACACCGGTCGTCGCTACACTGGAAGTCGGCTTCGGCATGCTTCCCGAACTGCGCCAGCTCGACAACGAGCTACGGGCAGGCCTGGCAGTACTGCTGCATCAGCCGACGCTGGCGCAGAATCGCAGCGAGCATAACAGTGACGGCCTGGCTATCAGCGAGGATGGCGCCTGGCTGCTCGACAGCTACTCTCGGGACGAAGCGCTCGAGTGGCTGCAGACGGATCGGCTCGAACTGTCGTCCGAGCGTCCGAGTCACCAGCTGCTTCCTGCCGGCGAACAGCATTACCTGGTATCGCAGTTTCCCATGCACGATCGGGTGCGTGGGGAAACCCCGGCGGTCGCACTGATTCTGATCTGGCGTGATGTCACCGAAAGCCTGGCCGAGCATCAGGCTGACCAGTTGCAGCAGATGGCCAAATGGGTCGGCGCGTTCCTCGCTGCCACGGCCCTGCTGCTTCTGCTGCTCGGGATGACCCGCGCGGCAGCGCGACGGCAGACGCTCGAGCAGACGCGTCACCAGCAACAAGCTCTGAGTGCGCTCAACGACATGGCTGCCGAGCCTTCGTTGGAGCTGCAGACGCGGCTGCGCAATGCGCTGCGCCTGGGGTGCGAGTATCTCGGCCTGAATGTGGGGATCGTCAGCCGCATCGAGGATGACGACTTCCTGATCTTTGCCCAGCAAAGCCCCGAAGGGTCATTGCAGGATGGCGACCGGTTCGACCTCGGCCAGACGTTCTGCAGTCTGGTGATCGAGCAGAAGGACGTGCTGGATCTGACCCGTATCGGCGCGTCGGAATTCCGCCATCATCCCTGCTATCACACGTTCAAGGCCGAGTCCTATATCGGCGCGCCGATCATCGTCGACGGTCAGTATTTCGGTACGCTGAGTTTTTCCAGCACGGACCCGACCCGGGCCGACTTCAATGACATCGACGTCGAATTCATGCGCCTGTGCAGCCGCTGGATCGGGTCGACACTCACACGGGCGCAAGCCGAACAGGATCGCGAAGCGCTGATCGAACGCTTCAGCCGCCTCACTCAGCACCTCCCCGGCATGGTCTACACCTTCCAGCGGGCAGTGGATGGACGCGTGTGGTTTCCCTACGCCAGCGACGGCATCGAGGAGGTCTACGGCATCACCGCGGACCAGGCCGCACGCGATGGCACGCTGGCGATCGAGCGCATCCACCCGGACGATCAGCAGGGTATCGTCGACAGCATCGACCAGTCTGCGCAGTCGCTCAGCGTCTGGCGCGGTGAATACCGCGTGGCGCATCCCCGGCTGGGCGAGATATGGGTCGCCGGCTTCGCCAGTCCACAGCGCCTCGAAGAAGGCGACATCGTCTGGTATGGCTTTATTGGTGATGTGACCGCGCGCAAGCACATCGAGCTGACCCTCGAGCGCGAACGCTGGCGGCTGGCTTCGATCATCGAAGGCACGAATATCGGGACCGGCGAATGGAACATCCAGACCGGTGAGTGCGTGTTCAATGAACGCTGGGCGCAAAGCATCGGGTATCGTCTCCACGAGCTGGAACCGATCACCATCGAAAGCTGGCGGGCCCTGGTCCACCCCGATGATCTGGCGATCCTGCAACAACGGGTGGCGCACCATTTCAACAGCCCGGAGGAATACTTCCAGGCGCGCTACCGGATGCGCCACAAGGACGGACACTGGGTCTGGATGCTCGGTCGCGGACGGGTGGTCAGTCATGACGAGTCGGGTCAGCCACTTCTGATGGCCGGGACCCACGCCGACATCAGTGATGAAGTGCGGCGTACCGAAGAGATCCGTCAGGCACGGGCATCGTTGCGGGCGGTCATCGACGCCTCGACCGAGGTGGCGATCATCACCACAGACCTCGATGGCATTGTCACGCTGTTCAATAGCGGAGCCGAGAAGCTGCTCGGATACCGGCCCGACGAGGTGATCGGCAAGACCACGCCGGAGCGGTTTCATCTGCCGAGCGAAGTCGAACGCCGTGCCGCCGCGCTGGAGCAGGAGCTGGGCGAACGCCTGACCGGCATGGATATCTTCCTCGCCAAGGTCCGCGCCGGTCGACCGGAAACCCTGCCCTGGACCTTCATTCGCAAGGATGGGACGCAGCGACTGGTCAACCTGACGGTAACGCGCATGGCCGATGAACATAATCAGCCGACCGGCTTCCTCGGCATCGCCACCGACATCACCGAGTTGATCCAGGCGACCCGGGCACTGCAGAAGAGCGAATCGCGCTATCGAAGCATGGTCGACAACCTGCCCGGCGCAGTTTATCGCTGCCAGAACGACCCCGACTGGACCATGCAGTATCTCAGCGAAGAAATAGAGACCATTACCGGCTACCCCTCTAGCGACTTCATCGACAACCGCGTGCGCAGCTATTCCAGCATCGTGCATCCTGACGACCTGACGATAACCTACGGCGCACAGGAACAGATCAACCAGCGCGGCAGCTTCGAACTGAGCTATCGGATTGTTCACGCTGCCGGGCACGAGGTGTGGGTGCGGGAAAAGGGCCGTGGTGAATTCGACTCGCAGGGTCGGCTTCTCTGGCTGGGTGGCTTCATCTGGGATGCGACCGAACAGCAGCGCATCGAGCAGATGAAGTCGCAGTTCGTCTCCACCGTCAGCCACGAGCTGCGCACGCCGCTGACCGCCGTGTCGGGCGCGCTGTCGCTGTTGGCCGGCGGTGCGCTAGGGGAGATTCCGGCGCCGATGCAACGGCTGCTCGACATCGCTCAGCGCAACAGTCTGAACCTGAACAACCTGATCAACGACCTGCTCGACATGGACAAGCTGACGCTGGGCAGGATGCATTTCGACATGCGCGTACAGCCTCTGGCACCGCTGATCGAACAGGCGCTGGAGGCCAACCGCAGCTACGCCGCGCCCTATCAGGTCAGCCTGCAGGCGGGCCGCATCGACGCTGTGTCGGTCAATGTCGACGCGCAGCGGCTGGGCCAGGTTCTGGCGAACTATCTGTCGAACGCAGCGAAGTATTCGCACGAGCAGGGCGTAGTGACCGTCGAGGCAGTGATCGAGGGCGAGTCGGTTCGCGTCAGCGTGATCGACCACGGCGAAGGCGTCCCCGCCGCAGCGCAACCGCTGCTGTTCAACAAGTTCATCCAGGCCGACAGCTCAGATACCCGCCGGCGGGGTGGAACCGGGCTCGGGCTGGCGATCAGCCGCGAACTGATTGAGCGCATGGGCGGCCGGGTCGGTTTCCTGTCCACCCCGGGGCAGGGGTCGACCTTCTGGTTTACGCTGCCGATCGAGGCGGTTCAAGTAGGCCTTCCCGATACGCAGGATGATCGGAGCGAACCACAATGAGCGACGTGAAACCGGTCGACACCGCAGACGAGACAGTACGGCTGGAAACGCTGGCGCAATATCGCATTCTCGACACACCGCCCGAGCGCAGCTTCGACGACCTCACCGCGCTCACCCGCGATGCGCTGAATGTACCGGCGGCGCTTATCTCGCTGGTGGCCCGCGACCGGCAATGGTTCAAGAGCAGGGTCGGCATCGACGGCAGCGAAACCACGCGTGACATCTCCTTCTGCGCCCATGCGATCGGTCGAGGCGAGTTGATGGAGGTGCCCGATGCACGCCTTGATCCCCGCTTCGCCGACAACCCTCAGGTGACCGGCGACCCTTACATTCGGTTCTACGCCGGCGTGCCACTGCGTGCATTCAATGGAGCGAAGCTGGGTACGCTGTGCGTGGTCGATTACCAGCCCCGCCAGCTCAGCGCGCACGAGCGCGCCACTCTGGAGCGTTTAGCAGGCCTGGCTGAAGAACTGCTTTCGTTGCGTCTCGCCGGGCTCGCGGCCCGCGAGCGTCAGCAGGCGCTGGAGCAGCAGCGCAGTATGACCGAGCGGCTGCTTGGCTCGGTGGTTGAAGCGGTTGTCGCCTGCGACGCGGAGGGTCAATTGACCCTGTTCAATCAAGCGGCTCGGGATTGGCACGGTACTGACATAGCGCGGCTCGACTCGCTGCAGTGGGCGGATTACTACCAGCTCTTCGAAGCAGACTGCGTTACGCCGCTGCGCCACGAGCGTATCCCTCTGATTCGCGCGCTGCGAGGCGAAATGATCCGCGAAGAGGAAATCTGCATCCAGGCCGTAGGTCAGGCTCCCCGTACAGTGTCCTGCAATGGCGGACCGGTGACCGACGCCGCCGGCCAGCCTGCCGGCGCGGTGGTGGTAATGCATGACCTGTCAGAACGTAAACGCATCGAAACGATGAAGCGCAACTTTCTCGCGGCCATCAGTCACGAGCTGCGCACACCGCTGACCTCCATTGGGGGCGTGATCAATCTGATGCTCGGTGGCGCCACGGGCGCGTTGCCCGAAAGCGCGACAGGCATGTTGAGCATTGCCCAATCCAACGCACGACGGCTGAATCAACTGATCAATGATCTGCTGGATATCGAGAAGCTGGAATCCGGACACATGCGTGTCCTTGCCGAAGCGCAGCCGCTGCTGCCATTGTTGCAGCAGGCCATCGAGGCGAATCTGGGGTATGCCTCGAACTATTCAGTGACCCTCAAACTCGACGCCGAACCGGCGAACCCGCAGGTTGCCATCGACTCAGGACGTCTGCTGCAAGTGATGGACAACTTCCTGTCGAATGCGGCGAAATTTTCCCATCCAGGCGGTACGGTCCGCGTTCTCAGCGAACTGAAGGGCGACTGGGTGCGCGTCAGCGTAATCGACCAGGGCATCGGCATCGTCGAAGCCGAGCACTCGGCCCTGTTTCAGAAGTTCCATCAGGTCGACGGCGCCAGTGACCGGCAACGTGGTGGCACAGGCCTGGGGCTGGCGATCGCCAGGCAACTGGTCGAGCGCATGGAGGGTCGCGTAGGGGTCGATTCGCGGCCTGGCGAGGGCTCGCGGTTCTGGTTCGAACTGCCGATCGTCAACCACCCTGCCGACGCGTCGCCGGGCATGGCATGATGCCGTCAGGTTTGATCTCTCACATGGAGCTGGACATGAGTGACCTGCAGCGGGTGTTGCACATCGAGGACGACCCATCGATCCAGGAAATCGTGCGGATCGCCCTGGAAATCGTCGGCGGATTCAGCGTGAAGTCCTGTGCATCCGGTGTCGAAGGGCTGGAAGCGGCGGAAGCATTCGATCCGCAGTTCATTCTGCTGGATGTGATGATGCCCGGTATGGACGGTCCGCAGACGCTACGCCATCTCCGTGAGATACCCGCACTGGACGCTGTTCCGATCGTTTTCATGACGGCCAAGGTGCAACCCCCGGAGGTAGAGGAATACCAGCGCATGGGCGCTGCTCAGGTGATTACCAAGCCGTTCGATCCGATGACCCTGCCGGATCAGGTACGCACGATATGGAGGCAATGGCATGCAGCCCGCTGATCAATTGCATGCCCAGCTGCAGAAGCTGTCCGACGGGTTTCGGCAGAAACTGAAGGAACAGCTGCCCGTCCTGCTTGAACGGGCGCTGCAGCTGGCTGCGGACAGCGAGCCGGACCGGCATGCACTGCAGCCGATTCGCGATCAGCTGCACAAGCTTGCCGGCTCCGCTGGCACCTTCGGTTTTGCCGAGGTCGGCGTGCAGGCGCGCGAGCTGGAGCAGTTCGCCGACCGCTGTCTGCGTGATGGCTTCACCGAGCAGTGCTGTCAGCATCTGGCCGATGGCATCGCATCACTCGGCCGCCTGCCACTGGACGGGACCATCGAGGAGGCCGTCGACAGTCACCTGGTCGCGGATGACTGTCGCAATCGCTGCATCCAGGTACTGGAGGCCAACGCAGACCTGTCCGCCCGCATGGCGCAGACCCTGGAGAGTTTCGGCTATCGCGTCGAGCGGCACGCCGACGCCGCCTCGCTCGAGTCGGCATTGCGCGCTCGTCGCCCGGATGCCCTGATCATCGACGTCAGCCCAAGCGGCCCGGGTCACCCCTTGCTGGACACCATCACCGCACTGCAGGGTACCTGGGCGCAGCCGATGCCGTTGATAGCCGTCAGCGATGTCGACCAGTTCGAGGTTCAGATCGCTGCGGTACGTGCAGGCGCGCAGGGCTTCTTCACTCGCCCGGTGGATCTGGCAGCGCTGGAGAACCGTCTCGAGCGCTGTTTCGGCTCGCTGCACAACGAGCCGTTCCGTATTCTCGTGGTGGATGACGACACCGAGCTCGCCGCACGTTTCGCCACCGTCCTGAGCGGAGCAGGCATGCGGGTGGAAACCGTTGAGCAACCACAAGACCTGCTCCAGCATATCGAAACCTTCCAACCCGATGTCATCGTCATGGACGTGCATATGCCCGGCTATTCCGGGCCTGAGCTGGCGCAGATGATCCGCCTGCACGACAACTGGCTGCGGGTACCGATCCTGTACCTGTCCGCCGAGACCGATGTCGGGCGCCAGATGGCGGCCCTGCTCAAGGCGGGTGACGATTTCATCACCAAGCCGATCAGCGACAATGCCTTGCTCACCGCCGTGTTCTCCCGGGCCCAGCGCGCCCGTCTGGTCAGCCAGGCGCTGGCCCGCGACAGCCTGACCGGTTTGCTCAAGCACGCCGACATCAAGGAGCAGGTCGAGCTCGAGGTGGAGCGCTCGCGGCGCACGCATCTGCCAGTCACCGTCGCCATGATCGATATCGACCATTTCAAGCTGGTGAATGACCGCCATGGCCATGCGGTGGGTGACAACGTCATTCGCGCGCTGGCCAACCTGTTGCGTCAACGGCTGCGCAAGATCGATCGCCTGGGCCGCTATGGCGGCGAGGAATTCGTTGCGGTGCTGCCGAACTGCAATACCGAGGATGCCAAGGCCATCCTCGACGAGATTCGCAAGACGTTTCAGGCGCTGCAGTTCAGTGGTAGTGAAGGCTCCTTCCAGTGTACGTTCAGTGCTGGCGTGAGCGCCTGTCAGGCGCCCGAGTGGCAAACCGAGGAAGTTCTCGAGCGTGCCGATGCCGGGCTGTATCAGGCCAAGGCCCAGGGGCGCAATCGCATCGTCGCGCCGCAGCAGAAGCAGGGCGTGCCGTAGCGCCGGCCCGGGAACTCGCATTTACTTTGCTGGTGCAT
Organism: Halopseudomonas nanhaiensis; assembly: GCF_020025155.1. Taxonomy (NCBI): domain Bacteria; kingdom Pseudomonadati; phylum Pseudomonadota; class Gammaproteobacteria; order Pseudomonadales; family Pseudomonadaceae; genus Pseudomonas; species Pseudomonas nanhaiensis. The sequence continues at coordinate 37,767 of NZ_CP073751.1, read as the reverse complement.
GTTGTACCCTGCGCCCCTGTCCTCACTGGCTCGGATCGATCATGAAACTGCTCTCCCTGCTGCTGCGCGAGAATCGCCTGGCGCTGCTCGGCATCGGCGTGCTCAGCCTGCTGAGCGCACTGCTCAGCGTTGGCGTCATCGCCTATATCAACACGCGACTGATCGCCGGCACCACTGACCTGGGCGAAGCCCTGCTCGGGTTTGGCGTGCTGTTGCTTGGCCTGCTGCTGTGCGCCACGGCAGCGCAGGTCGCGCTGCACGGTCTGGGCCACCGGTTTGTCTACCGGATGCGTCGTTCGCTGGTCAAGCGGGTCCTTGATACCGACATCGAGCGGCTGGAGCAGATCGGCGGTGCGCGTATCCTGGCGAGCCTGTCCACCGACATCCGCAATATCACCATCGCCTTCGTCGGCCTGCCTGAAACGCTCTATGGTCTGGCTCTGACCGCCGCTGCCTTTGCCTATCTCGCCTGGCTGTCGCCGCTGCTGTTCGTCACCACGCTCGGCTGGCTGACCGTCACCTTCTTCATCGGCTGGCTGCTGGTCAGCCGCGTGCACCGGCATATCCAGCGCATGCGCCAGGCCGAAGACCGACTCTACGCCAACTATCAGGACGTGATCGACGGGCGCAAGGAACTGGCACTCAACCGCGAACGCGCCCGCCGGCTGTACGAAGAGGAGTTCGACGCCAACGCCAGCGCCTATCGCGACGAGATCATCCGCGCCGATCTGTTCCATGGCCTGTCCGGCAACTGGGCAAACATCATGGTTCTGGGACTGATCGGGCTGGTGTTTTTCCTGGCCGGCGGCCTGGGCTGGGCGACGCCGGAGGTGGCCGCGGTCTACGCGTTGACCATGCTGTTTCTGCGCACGCCAATGGTGTCGGCGGTCGGCACACTGCCGCATCTGATCACCGCACAGGTATCTCTGGCGCAACTGGAAGCACTCGAACTGTTGCCGCACCAACCCCGGTTTCCCGAGCTGAGTCATATCAAGCCGGACTGGCAGGTGCTGCACCTGCAGGGACTCAGCTACCGCTACCCGGCCGAGGAGGGAGAGGGCTTCGACGTCGGCCCCCTGGACCTGTCGCTGCGCCGGGGCGAAGTGGTGTTCGTGATAGGCGGCAACGGCAGTGGCAAGTCGACCTTCGCGCGCCTGCTGACCGGGTTGTTCCGCCCGGCGGGCGGATCGATCCGACTGGATGACACGCTGGTGACGCCAGACAACTGGGTCGCTTACCGCCAGCTTTTCGCCAGCGTGTTCACCGATTTCCATCTGTTCAGCCGGCTGCTTGGCCCTCAGGGCGATGAAGCTGACTCGGCCGAGGTAGACGACTGGCTGAATCGCCTGCATCTGTCGCGCAAGGTGCGCATCGCTGAGGGCCGGCTGCAGGATCTGCGGCTGTCCCAGGGCCAGCGCAAGCGGCTGGCTTTGCTGCTGGGCCTGCTCGAGCACCGAGACATCTTCCTACTCGACGAATGGGCAGCCGATCAGGATCCGCTGTTCCGGCGGTTGTTCTACCGCGAGCTGCTGCCGCTATTCAAGGAGGCCGGCAAAACCGTGGTGGCGATCACCCATGATGACCGTTATTTCGATCAGGCTGACCGCATTCTGCGCATGGACAATGGCCGTCTGACCGAGCTCGACGACGCGCAGCGCGAACAGATGCGACAGGGCAACCTATTGCTTATGTAAATGCGAATGCTTTAGATTAGCCCTTTTCTCCGAGGGATAGTCATGTCATTCCAGTCGAAGTGCCCGTCCAGGCGGGCGGCTGAACCGGTTCGCACTGCTCGTCTCCATCCGTTGACCATCGCCCTCGGCCTGGCTCTGGGCAGTGCCAGTCTGCAGGCCCTCGCGCAGGACCAGGCGCGCGAACTGGAGGCGACGACTGTCTACGCTGAACAGAGCGATCCGCATGGCCCGGATACCGGCTACCAGGCGAACAACACGCTGGTCGGCACCAAGACCGACACCCCCCTGCGCGAAATACCCCGTGCCGTATCGGTGGTGACGCGCCAGCAGATGGAAGACCGCGCCGCCGTGAGCATCAGCGATGCGCTGCGCTATACACCCGGGGTACAGGCCGGTTACTTCGGCGAGGACAACAAGCAGGACTGGTTCATCATCCGTGGCTTCAAGCAGCAGAACTACGGTCTGTTCCAGGACAGCACGCGGGTGTATTCCAGCGGGTTCTACAGCTGGCAGGTCGATCCGTACATGCTCGAGCGGGTGGAGGTTCAGCGCGGCGCCGCCTCGGTCCTGTATGGCCAGACCCCGCCCGGTGGCGTGATCAACCTGGTGAGCAAGCGCCCCAGCGAATCGACCTTCGGCGAGATCGGCCTGCAGTATGGCAGCCACGACCGTCAACAGCTCACCCTCGACATGACCGGGCCGCTGACCGATAACGATCAGGTGCTGTATCGCATCACAGCACTGGCCCGGGATACCGGCACCCAGGTCGACGACGTCGACAACGATCGCCTGTCCATCGCCCCTGCGGTCACCCTGCGCTTTTCCGAGGATACCGAGCTGACGCTGCTGGCCAGCGCTCAGCGGGACACGGGCGACCCGATGCTGCAGTTCCTGCCGTCGGCCGGGACCGTGCTGCCCCATCCGCTTGGCAAGATCGACACCGACACCGCCGTCGGCCTGCCGGACTACGAGACCTTCGAACGCGATCAGTACACGCTGGGCTACGAGTTCACACATCGCTTCAACGATACCTTCAGCGTCCAGCAGAACCTGCGTTACGGCCATATGGACATGAATCTGCGCCAGCTGTTTTTCTTCTTCTGGCAGGATCAACCGGCGGGCGAACTGGTGCGCGGCCTCAGCTACGCCAACGGCGATGCCGACAACCTGTCGGTGGACAATCGTCTGATCGGGAACTGGCAGGGCGAAGGCTGGGAAAACACCCTGCTGGTCGGGGCCGATTACCAGCAGCTGCAGATCGATGACGAGTCACCCAACGGCTGGCCGCTGTATCCGGCCAATCTGAACATCTTCAACCCGACCTACACCCAGGTCCCCTTCGACTTCGAGCTCGAAAGCAAGCGCACCGAAGTCGACCAGATTGGCGGCTACCTGCAGAACCAGCTCAAGCTGAATGACCGCGTCATCCTGCTCGCAGGCGTACGCCGTGACTGGGCCGAGTTCGATTTCGACAACCGGACCACGGGCGACGGGCGCAACATCAAGGACCAGGAAACGACCTGGAATGCCGGCGCGGCGTACCTGTTCGACAACGGCCTGACGCCGTATGTGAGCTATTCCCAGTTCTTTCTCCCGGTCACCGAGGTCGATACCGTCGGCCAGGCTTTCGAGCCGGAATCCGGGCATCAGCGCGAGATTGGCCTGAAGTATCAGCCGCCGGGCATTAACGCCAGCTTCAACGCCGCTCTGTTCGAATTGACCCAGGAGAATGTGCGCAAGTCGGTCGCGGGCGGGCAACAGGTGCAGGTCGGGGAAGTTCGCAGCCGCGGGCTGGAGCTTGAGGCAGTTGGCAATCTGACGCCGAGTCTCAACGTCACGGGAGCGGTAACGCTGCTTGACGCCGAGACGACCCGTACCGGCACTGACTTTGCGGAAAAGGGCAAGACCCCTTCGGAAGTAGCCGACACCATGGCTTCACTATGGGCCCAGTACCGGGTACGCGGCGGCTTGCTCCACGGGCTCGGCCTGGGTGCCGGCGCGCGGTATGTGGGCGAGCGTTACGGGGACAACGTCGAAGGGCTCGAAGTGCCGTCCTACACCGTCTACGATGCCGCCGTCAGCTACGACTGGCAGAACATGCGCCTGCAGCTGAACGCCAACAACCTGGCCGACAAGGAATATGTCACCACCTGCGACTACTATTGCTGGTACGGTAATCGCCGCAACGTCATCGCCAGCGTCAGCTATCGCTGGTAACCGGACCTCCGCGGCCTGACGGCCGCGGGTCTCTCGCCGACCCTCGTCAGCCTGGCGCGGGTGCCTGTCTACGGAGGACGCGTGACCCAGACACTGCAGAATCTGTTTCCAGGTCCGCTGGCCAGGCTTTCCGACACGCTCGCGCTGCCAGGCGACCCGCGGCCGTCGCTCGGCATCAGCGACTACCTGGCGCCGGAACAGCTGGCCGATAATCTGCTGCGGTTTGCCCCGCAGTATGCCCAGGCCGATCGTCGCGCCCTGGTTTCGATCTGGATCAAGTACCATTTTCTCAGACTGGTGCCGGCCGTGGTCGCCGCCAGTGTGATGCATGACTGGCGCCTGCCGGTGCATACGGCATCACTACGGGTGGCAGTCGGCGCTGACGGCCTGCCGGAAGCGTTCATCCTTCCCGACCTGGGCAGCGCCTGGAACCGGCAGCCGCGCAATGGTTTCGAGCGGTTCGAAGAGCTGATGGATGGGCATCTCGATCCGGTCATCCGGACCCTCTGCGGGCAGGTGAAAATCGCGCCGAAAGTCCTCTGGAGCAGCGTCGGGCACTACTACGAGTGGATGCTCGGCGAGCTGGCGCATGCGGGAGCCCCACAGGACCGGATCGCGCAGGCGCGCGAGCTGCTGCAGGCCACCTGTCGTCCCAACGGTTACACCAATCCGTTGTACGACAGCATCCGCTACGTCGAGCGGCCCGATGCAGACGCTCCGCACCGACAACGCAAGCATTGCTGTGTGCGCTATCTGCTGCCGGGCAAGACGCTGTGCGCGACCTGTCCGCACACCGACAATCCGCCGGCCGGGTATCAGCCGGATGCCATTCTGATCCAACAGGCCTGAGGCGGCTCTCACAGCGCGAATGCGGCGCTCAGCTCGCAGGTCAGCTGGTAGGCAGAGACCGCCCGGCAACCGCTGGCATTCTGTCCCGACCAGAGAGGCGAGAAATCGCCTCTACCCTGCTTCTCGGCTGCACTGCGCAGCGGTGCAATACCTGCCGTAGCAAGCGGAAAGGCCGGCGCCGCAGACGACATGGGACCGACCTCGCGCACCACCCGGTTGACGATCCCGCGTGCGGGTCGGCCGCTGAACACATTGGTCAACACCGTATGCTCCGCCCCCGATCCTGCCAGCGCCGCCCGGTGGACCGACGATGTGGTGCACTCCGGGCACAGCAGATACGCCGTGCCCAGCTGCACCGCGCAGGCGCCCAGCGCCAGCGCTGCGCGAATCCCGCGGGTATCGGCAATGCCTCCGGCAGCCACCACGGGCAGACGTACGGCATCGACGACCTGCGGAACCAGCGCCAGCGTGCCCAGTTGCCCGGTCAGGTCCTGCTCGAGAAACATGCCGCGATGACCGCCGGCTTCGAGCCCCTGAGCGATGATCACATCGGCACCATGGGCTTCCAGCCACCGCGCTTCGGCCACGGTGGTCGCCGAGGACAGCACCAGGATGCCCAGCGCCTTGATGCGATCGAGCAGCGTCGCGTCGGGTAGTCCGAAATGAAAACTCACCACGGCAGGGCGGTAACGCTCCAGCAGAGCGAGCGCATCGGCATCGAAGGGTCTGCGTGCAGCCCCCGGCGCGATCGCGTCGGGGGCGATCCCGTACTCGTCGTAGTAGGGGCTCAGCGCCTCGCGCCAGCGTCTGCTGGCAGCAGCATCGGGCTGCGGCGAAGCATGACAGAAGAAATTGGCGCTCCAGGGGCCGGTACTCTGAGCGGCGAGCACGCTCAGCTCCTGCTCCAGTGCCTCCGGGCCCAGCATCGCCGCCGGCAGGGAGCCGAGCGCGCCGGCTCGGCATACTTCCAGAGCCAGGGCGCTGCCCTGCACACCGGCCATCGGCGCCTGTATCAGCGGGATGCGCGTGCCCAGCGGATTGCTACGAGTCATGGGATCTCCTTGACCAGGGCGCCATCGGCGATGCCCCTGGAAACAGTCGGTTTCATTATCCGTCGCTGGTCATCGCCCTGGCCAGCATTGCCCGAGCGACTCGAGACCCGTTGTCCTTGCCCAGCACCTGGCAGATACGCTCCCCGGCGCTCACCAGACGCTGCATGTCCACGCCGGTGTCGATGCCCAACCCGTTCAGCAGGTAGAGCACATCTTCGGTGGCCACATTTCCGGTGGCGCCTCGCGCATAGGGGCAGCCACCCAGCCCTGCGACCGAGCTGTCGAACACCGCGATGCCGTCCAGCAGGGCCGCGTGGATGTTGGCCAGCGCCTGACCGTAGGTATCGTGAAAATGTCCGGCCAGCTGCTCGCGGGGCACACGCTTGCTCACCGCATCGATCAACCGGCGGGTGTCGCCGGCAGTGCCCACCCCGATGGTGTCCCCAAGTGAGACTTCGTAACAGCCCATGCCAATCAGTTCAGCGGCAATCTCAGCGACCCGCGAGGGATCAACAGCACCCTCGTAAGGGCAGCCGAGCACGCAGGAAATGTAACCGCGGACACGCACGCTGTGGCGTGCTGCCGCTGCCATCAGCGGTTCGAAGCGCAGCAGGCTGTCGTCAATCGAGCAGTTGATGTTGCGCTTCGAGAAGGCCTCCGACGCAGCGGCGAACACCGCCACCTCGCGTACACCTGCTCCCAGGGCGGCCTCGAAGCCCTTGAGATTGGGCGTCAGCGCCGCATAGGTCACGCCCGGCCGTTGCTCGATTTGCGCGAACACTTCAGCACTCCCGGCCATTTGCGGTACCCACTTGGGCGATACGAAACTGCCGACTTCGATATAGCCGAGCCCGGCGGCGCTCAGGTCGTTCACCAGCTGCACCTTGTCAGCGACGCTGATGGGCTGTTGCTCGTTCTGCAGACCGTCGCGCGGCCCTACTTCGACGAGTCGCGCTGTCTTGGGTAACTGCATTGCCTTGGGCATCCTCCCGGGTGGTCGCTCGTCAGAAGCCTTCCAGTACGATCTTGCCACGTGCCTGATGGCTCTCGAGCAGCCTGTGCGCCTTGAGCAGGTTGGCCGCGGTGATCGTGCCGAAGTGTTCGCCAAGGGTGGTACGCAGCGCCCCGCTGTCGATCAGCTGCGCCACGCGTTGCAGCAGCTTGCCCTGCGCAGCCATGTCCTGCGTCTGATGCAGGCTGCGGGCGAACATGAACTCCCAGTGCAGCGACAGGCTCTTGGGCTTGAGCTTGATCACGTCCAGGCTGTCGAAATCATCGATCAGCCCGAGCTTGCCCTGCGGCGTCAGGCACTCGACGTACTGCTCGTAATAGTCCTGGGTGTGCGTCAGCGAGGCGATCATGTCGACCGACTCCAGCCCGAGCTCCTTCAGTTGTGGCAGCATCGGCTGGCGATGGTCGATAACGTGATCGGCGCCCAGCTGGCGCACCCATTCGACGCTCTCCGGCCGGCCTGCGGTACCGATTACGGTCAGGTCGGTCAGGCGGTGGGCGAGCTGCACCATGATCGAACCAACACCACCGGCCGCGCCGATGATCAGCAGGCTACGACCCTTGCCGCTGCCCTCGGCCACGCAGAAACGATCGAACAGCAGTTCCCAGGCGGTGATGGCGGTAAGCGGCAGCGCGGCGGCCTCGGCGTCATTCACCGACACCGGCGCATGGCCGACGATGCGCGCGTCGACCACCTGATACTCGGCGTTGCTGCCCGGTCGATCTATGGCGCCGGCGTAGAACACCCGGTCACCCGCCTTGAACCCTTCGACGGCGTCCCCGGCCTGCTCAACCGTGCCGACCGCGTCCCAGCCAAGCACCTGCGGCGCCGCATGGCTTGCCGCCCGGGTGCGGCGGATTTTCGTATCGACCGGGTTGACCGACACCGCCGCGACCCGAACCAGTAGGTCGTGCGGACCCGGCTCGGGGCGCGGCAGGTCGAGGTCGATCAGGGCATCGTCACGGGAGCTGTCGCCGTGCTGGGTATAGCCGATCGCTTTCATTGCATGTCCTCGCCAGATTGAATCGCGGTTAACGGATGCAGCAACCATAGCCGGCGAATGGCGGGTAGGGAAGGCCGACGCCGACTGACGTCTGCGTTAATCGCCTGCACACCCGCCCTGCCGGGACCCGTCAGCCGCTCGGCCAGCCAGCACGGCGACAACGCGGCTCAACTGCGGCGGCCGAGCCCCCACACGAGATAGGCGCCGCCGAGCACGGCGGCGAGCAAGCCTGCCGGCAGCTGATCCGGGAACATCAGCATGCGCCCGAGCCAGTCAGCCAGCAGCATCAGGCCGGCGCCCAGCGCAGCCGCAGCCAGCAACTGCCCCCGCGCGCGGTGAAAGCCCAGCAGTCGGGCCATGTGTGGTGCCATCAGCCCGACGAAGCTCAAGGGTCCAATGACCAGGGTACCCGCGGCGGTGAGCAGCGCGGCCAGCAGCATCAGCAGCAGCCGCGCCCGCGCCAGCGGCACCCCGAGGCTGCGCGGCGGTCCGTCGCCCAGCGGCAGCAGGGTCAACCAGCGTTGCAGCGGCAGACACGCCAACAACAACACACCGGCGCCGATACAGGCGACCAGGGCCAGCGGCATCTCCACGTGGTAGGTGGAGCCGGACAACCAGCCGAGGAGGTTCTGCCCGCGTGGATCATTGAGCGACAGCACCAGCGTCTGCACCGCATCGAACAGGGCACTGATGGCAATCCCGACCAGCAGCAGGCGCTCGGGAGAAAAGTCCTGCCGCCGAGCGAATCCGATGATGATCGTCAGCGTCACCGCTGCGCCCAGACACCCGACCAGCAGACGGATGAGCAGCGGCGCTGTCGGCCACAGAAACACCATCGCCATCAGGCCCAGTGCAGCGCCGGCGCTGATACCCATGATCTCGGGGCTGGCCATCGGATTGCCCGTCAGCCGTTGCAGAAGGGTGCCGGCCACAGCCAGCATCAACCCGGCACCGACCGCTGCCATGGCCCGCGGCAAGCGCCATTCGAGCACCGCCGGATCCAGCGTCAGCGTCCAGCCGTCCGGGCCCTGGCCAAGCAGCAGAGCGAGCGCGGCCAGCCCCAGCAACAGCAGGCCAAGTACAACCGGCGTTCGCGCGGCCGGGCGCGTCGAGCCGAGGCTCATGGCGGGGGTGCGCAGCGTCGGGGCGCCACCCATGCGCAGCCTCGGCAACAGCCACAGCAGCAGCGGAGCGCCCAGCAACGCGGTCACTGCGCCGGTCGGCAGCAGCTCGCTACGCTCGCCGGCCAGCTGTTGCAAACTCAGATCAGCCAGCCAGAGCAGCGCCGCGCCGAGCAGCGGCGTCCAGATCAGACGCTGGGCAAAACTGCGGGCGCCCATCAGACGCACGATCGCCGGTGCGGCGAGACCGATGAAGCCGATCACGCCGACACTGCTGACGACGCAGGCGGTGAGGAACACGGCGATGCCCAGTGCCAGCGCGCGCAGGCGGCCAAGCGACACGCCCAGGCTGCGAGCACCGGTTTCATCCAGCTCCAGCAGCGCCAGCGGGCGCGCCAGCACCATCACGGCGAGCAGCGCCAGCGCCAGGCGTGGCAGCAGGAACAGCACGCCGTCCCAGCTGTGCTGGCTGAGCGACCCTGCGGTCCAGATGAACAGTGCAGTCAGTCCCTGCGGCTGCATCAACATCAGTACGACGTTGAGCGCCCCGAGATACAGGCTGATGACCAGACCGGCGAGGATCAGGCTGAGCGGCGACATTCCGCGGCGGTGCGCCAGCAGCATGACCGCGAGCGTCGCCAACGCCGCGCCGGCAAAGGCGATCCATTCACTGGCTACCAGCAGGGTCGGGGCATAGAGCGTGGTCAGCGCCAGAGCCAGCTGCGCGCCGTTGGCTGCGCCCAGGGTGGAGGGAGAGGCCAGCGGATTGCGCAATACCTGCTGCATGAGCAAGCCGGCGAGCCCGAGTGCAGCGCCGCACAGCCCGCTCATGGCCAGGCGCGGGAGCCAGCTGAAATACACCAGCAGCTGCCGTACATCACTCAGATCGGGACCGACCAGCGCGGTGAACCACAACGCAGGCGGCAAGCGTCCGGCCAGCTGGACCAGCGCCAGCAGCAACGCGACCACCAGCAGCGCCCCGACCCACAGGCCCACCGGGGGCCGACGGAGCATCACTTCATTCATCCAGCGCCTCATCCAGGAGACTGGCAAAACGGCTGGCCGAAACCAGTCCACCGAACTGCCAGGTGGGCGGAAAACGGTAGACCCGTTCAGCGCGCACCAGCGGCAGGTTCTGCCAGAGCGCACTCGATGCCAGACTGCGTTCGGCATTGAGCGGCAACGGCTGCAACAGAATCAGTCCGGCTTCGGCCGGATCTGCCAGCTGTTCGATACCCGTCTGCGCGAATCCCCAGAAATTGTCCGAGCCGGACCAGGCATTGGTCAGCCCGGCGCGCTGCATCACCGCATGAAACAGGCTTTGACGACCGAATACCCGGGCGTGCCGGTCGTCCATCAGACTGGCTACGAACAGCGGCGGGATCGTCTGATCGGCGAGAGCCTCTCGCAGCGCATCCAACTGCGCATCCACCGAGGCAATCAACGCTTCGGCATTTGGCTCCAGAGCAGTCAATGCAGCGATTTCCCGGGTCACCTGCTGGGCATTGGCATAGGGATCGCCGTTCGGGCGGTAGATCGACAGGCTGACGACCGGCGCGATGCGCTCGAGCTTTGGGCGGGCAGCCTCGAACTGGGGGGTGATGAGAATCAGATCCGGGCGCAGTTGAGCCAGCAGCTCGAGGTTGGGTTCGGTACGCAGCCCGAGGTCCTGTACGCCGGCCGGCATCTCGGGTATCGCGACCCAGCGTCGGTAGTTGTCCAGCTCGGCCACAGCCAGGGGTGTCATGCCGAGACCCAGCAGGGTTTCAGCCAGGCCCCAGTCGATCACGGCCACGCGACTGGCGACCAGGGGCTCGGCGCGAGCGACCGTCAGCGAGGCGATCAACAGGCAACCGAGCAGAAAGGCGCGACGCCTCACCCCTGTACCACGGCGATCGACGTCGCCTGCGTAGGATGGGGGATAACGGTCATCGGCAGGCCATAAATGCTATGCAGATGGGCATCGGTCATCAGCTCCTCCGGCGTCCCCTGCATCAGCAAGCGACCGGAATGCAGGGCGACCAGCCAATCGCAGTAGCGCGCAGCCATGTTGATGTCGTGCAACACGACGATGATGCCGAGCCCGAGCTCACGGCTGAGATCATGCACCAGCGCCAGCACCTCAACCTGGTGCGCGATGTCCAGCGCAGAGGTCGGTTCGTCGAGCAGCAGATAGCGGGTGTTCTGCGCCAACAGCATGGCCAGCCAGGCCCGTTGCCGTTCACCGCCGGAAAGACTGTCGACCAGGCGCTCGGCGTACTGCTCGACCTGTGTCAATTGCATGGCTCGCTCGACTCTGGCGTGATCCTCCTCGCCGAAGCGCCCCAGCAGGCCATGCCAGGGGTAGCGTCCGAATCCGACCAGCTCACGTACCGTGAGACTTTCTGCTGCGGGCAGCTGCTGTGGCAGATAAGCGACCTGCCGGGCGAATTCCCGCTCGCCCCATTCTGCCAGCGGCTTGCCGTCCAGCTCGATGCGACCGGCCGCGGGCTCTTGCTGCCGGGCGAGCAGTTTTATCAGGGTCGACTTGCCGGAGCCGTTGTGACCGATCAGACCGATCATCCGGCCTTCCTCAAGCGTCAGGTCGAGGGGATGCAGCAGCGTGCGCGAGGGCACGGCGAAAGTGACGGAATCGAGCTGGAACATGCAGGCTCCGGTCGGCGACTGGCGCACGGCGAGGCTGGGAAATGAGCAGGCGAATCTATCCTAAATAGCAATTGTTATCAATCAGATTGCCCTGACGTCATGTTCGCCTCCAGCCACCCGGCAAGCTGTGCGATGCGCGTCTGCGGCTGTCGGGCGGCGGCCAGCAGAACCAGCTGATTGCCGGTCTCGACGAACCCCCAGGGGGCGACCAGCCGGCCGGAAGCAACGTCGTCTGCTACCAGCAGTTCGGGCGCGATGGCCACGCCGATTCCGGCCAGAGCGGCCTCGAGCAGGTAGTACAGGTGTTCGAAACCCTGCCCCTGGCGCAGGTCGGTGGGCGCCAGTCCGCTGCTGAGCGCCCAGTCCGCCCAGGCGCCGGGACGTGAAGCGGTGTGCAGAAGCGGTTCCCCCCGCAAGGCTTGCGGCGCGCCGGCAGCAAAGCGTTCCGCTCCAGCCAGCCTGGGACTGAGCACCGGCCCAATGCGCTCGTTCAGCAGCGGATAGGCCTGCAGGTCAGCGGGCCAGGGCGGGGCGGCGAACAGCAGCGTGGCGCTGACGCCGGGACGTCTGGGGTCGAGCTCGGCTTCGCTTGCGGAAAGATGCAGATTGAGTTCGGGCAGTTCGCGATTGAGCCGGTCCAGCCGCGGGATGAACCATCGGGCCAGAAGGCTACCAGGACACGCCAGCAGCAATGGAGCGTGCACGTCGGCCTGGCGAATCGACTCGCAGGCCTGGCGCAGATCAGCGAAAGCCTGGTCACAGGCATCGCGCAGGCGGCGACCGGCATCGGTGAGTTTCAGGCCGCGACCCGCCTTCTCGAACAGGGCAACACCCAATTCGCTCTCAAGGCTGCGTAGCTGACGGCTGACCGCACCATGCGTTACGTTCAAGCTATCCGCAGCCAGACTGACACTCTCCAGCCGGGCCGCGGCATCGAAACTTCGCAAGGCGTTGAGCGACGGTAGATCGCGTGGCATATGTCAGTTTTCCTCACAGATTGAGGACATCTTATCGATTTTTTCCTGGCATGGAAGCGCCTAGGGTAGCGACAACGTAGAGGAGACCGTCATGAACCAAACCCCACTGGAATTTGCCGGACCGGATGCCAACGGCTTGTTCGGCCGCTTCGGCGGGCGATTCGTTGCCGAGTCGTTGATGCCGCTGGTGCTGGATCTGGAACAGGCCTTCGACGAAGCGCTGGCCGACCCGCAGTTCATTCGCGAGCTGCGCAGCTTCGAAAACGAATTCGTCGGCCGGCCCAATCCGCTGTACTTTGCCGAGCGCCTCACGGCCAGCCTCGGCGGCGCGCAGATCTTCTTCAAACGCGAAGACCTCAACCATACCGGCGCCCACAAGATCAACAACTGCATCGGCCAGGGCCTGCTGGCCCGGCGCATGGGCAAGACGCGAATCATCGCGGAAACCGGGGCGGGCATGCATGGCGTAGCCGCTGCGACCGTCGCGGCTCGCTTCGGCCTCCCCTGTGTGGTGTACATGGGTGCCACCGACATCGAGCGACAGCGCGACAACGTCGCGCGCATGCGCCTGCTGGGCGCAACCATCGTGCCTGTCACCAACGGCACCGGCACCCTGAAGGACGCCATGAACGAAGCGTTGCGCGACTGGGTGACCAACGTCGACGATACCTTCTACATGATCGGTACCGTGGCCGGGCCGCATCCTTATCCGTTGATGGTGCGCACCTTCCAGTCGGTCATCGGCCGGGAGACCCGCGAGCAGTGCCAGGCCCGCACCGGCAGGCTGCCCGACAGTCTGGTCGCCTGCATTGGCGGGGGCTCGAATGCGATGGGGCTGTTTCATCCTTTCCTGGAGGATCGAAGCGTGCGCCTGATAGGTGTCGAAGCCGCCGGCGAAGGGCTCGACAGCGGTCGGCATGCCGCCAGTCTGCAGGGAGGCGAGCCGGGTGTACTGCATGGCAATCGTACCTACCTGCTGCAGGATGGTGACGGCCAGATCCATGATGCGCACTCGATATCTGCGGGACTCGACTATCCGGGCATCGGGCCCGAACACGCCTGGCTGCACGAATGTGGTCGAGTCGAATACGCGGCCGTCACCGATTCCGAAGCGCTGAACGCCTTTCATCAGTGCTGTCGCCTGGAGGGCATCATTCCTGCGCTGGAGACGGCCCATGCCCTGGCTGAGGCGATGCGACTGGCTCCGCAGCTCCCGTCGGACCATCAGATGATCGTTTGCCTGTCCGGCCGGGGCGACAAGGACATGCCCACCGTATTGAAACTGATGGAGGCGTCGGCATGAACCGTCTGCAGCAGCGTTTCGACCAATTGCGCGCAGAGGGCCGGCCGGCTCTTATCACTTATCTGTGCGCCGGCGATCCGGACCCGGCCACCAGCCTTGCGATGCTGCAGGCGCTCCCGACCGCGGGTGCCGACATCATCGAGCTGGGCATGCCCTTCAGCGACCCCATGGCAGACGGGCCGGTCATTCAGGCAGCGACCCAGCGCGCCCTGCGCGCCGGGCAGACACTGCGGGGGACGCTGGAGATGGTTCGTGCGTTTCGCCGGCAGGACGCCGATACGCCGCTGGTACTTATGGGCTATTACAATCCGATCTTTCGCTACGGCAGCGAGGCGTTTATGGCCGACGCCCGTGACGCCGGTGTCGACGGCTTGCTGATTGTCGATCTGCCGGCCGAGCATGCCGGCGAGCTCGGCCGCGTCGTGCAAGACGATGCATTGGTCCTGCTACCGATGGTCGCGCCCGGCACTGACGGCCGCCGGCTTCCAGGGGTCCTCGGTGGGCGCGGCGGATTCGTCTATTACGTGTCGGTCAACGGCGTCACCGGCGCCGGCGCGGCTGAGGCGCAGGATGTGGCAGAAGGCGTGCGAAGGATCCGGCAGCACAGCGAGCTGCCTGTGTGCATCGGCTTCGGCATCCGTACGCCGGCGCAGGTCCGCGCGGTGGCTTCCCTGGCCGATGGCGTCGTAGTGGGTTCGGCGCTGGTCGATTGCCTGGTCACGCGGGGGTCCGCGGCGGCCCTGGAGCTGACCCGCGAACTCGCCGAGGCGCTGCGTCCGGTCAGCTCTGACGAAGCGCAGCCAGTACCGGCGCGGTATCAGGCCTGACGCCACGCCACAGCTCGAAGGCTTCGGCGGCCTGCTCCACGAGCATCCCGAGGCCATCGATGCATCGTGCCGCACCATGAGCAGCGGCCCAGCGGTTGAACGGTGTCGGCTCGCTGGCATACATCATGTCGTAACAGACGGTGTGGCCGCGGCGAATCAGCTTGGGCGATATAGCCGGGACTTCACCACCCAGGCTGGCCGAGGTGGCGTTGATGATCAGATCCACTGACTCTTCCACCCAGTGCAAGCCGGCTGCACTGACAGGACCCAGATCGTTAAACATCATCGCCAGCTGCTCGGCCTTTTCTACGGTGCGGTTGACGATACACAGCTGGTCAGGGCGCGCAGCCAGCAGCGGCTGAATCACGCCTCGCGAGGCGCCACCTGCGCCAAGCAGCAATATGCGCGACCCGCGCAATTGCACCCCCGAGTTGAAGCGAAGATCCCGCGCCAGGCCGCGGCCGTCGGTGTTGTCACCCAGCAGCGTGCCGTCACCCTGCACTGCGATCGTGTTCACGGCTCCGGCGCGCTCTGCCGCCGCGGTGTGCGCATCCGCCAGGGCCCAGGCCTGCTCCTTGAACGGGACGGTAACGTTGACCCCGCGACCAGCGACAAGGAAGCCGCGAAGGGTACCGGCGAAGTCGTCAAGTGGCGCCAGGAGAGCCTCGTAACTGAGTGCCTGTCCCGTCTGCTCGGCGAACAACCGGTGAATCAGCGGCGATTTGCTGTGCGCGATCGGGTTTCCGATGACTGCGTAACGATCCATCACTGTGCTCCGGCCAGCCAGTCGCGCGCAGGCAGAAATTCGTCTACCAGCCGCGCCTCTTCGCTGCCCGGCTCGGCTTGCCAGTTGTACCCCCAGCGCACCGTCGGCGGCAGTGACATGAGAATCGACTCGGTGCGTCCTCCTGACTGCAGGCCGAACAGGGTGCCGCGGTCATAGACCAGATTGAACTCGACGTAGCGCCCCCGACGATACTCCTGGAACGCCTTCTGCTCTGGGGTGAAGGGGTCGTTCCGACGCCGCTCGATGATGGGCAGGTAGGCGTTCAGGTAGGCATCGCCGATCGCCCGGAGGAAGGCGAAGCTGCGCTCGAAACCCCACTGATTGAGGTCGTCGAAGAACAGGCCGCCGATTCCCCGGGCCTCCTGCCGATGCTTGAGATAGAAATACTCGTCGCACCATGCCTTGAAGCGCGGATAGACGTCCTCGCCAAAGGGTGCACAGGCGTCGCGCGCGACGCGATGCCAGTGCACGCAGTCTTCCTCGCGCGCGTAATACGGGGTCAGATCGAAGCCCCCGCCGAACCACCAGACCGGATCGGCATCATCTCTTTCGGCGATGAAAAAGCGCACATTGGCGTGGGACGTCGGCACGTGGGGGTTGCGCGGATGCATTACCAATGACACGCCCATCGCCTGGAAATGCCGACCGGCCAGCTCGGGACGATGGGCAGTGGCGGAGGGCGGCATTCCATCACCAAATACGTGTGAGAAACCGACGCCACCCTTTTCCAGCAGGCCACCCTCTTCGATGATGCGCGAGCGACCACCACCGCCACCGGCACGCGACCAGTTGTCCTGCTTGAAGCGCGACTGCCCGTCGGCAGCCTCCAGCGCCGCGCAGATGCGATCCTGCAGGTCCATCAGGTAGCTCTTAACCGCCACAACGTCGATGGTTTCGGTCATGTTCCGGTACACGCAGTGCTCTCCCGGCGGCGACGCCGCGCTTGACTGAGCCGACCCCTGCGATCAGGCGGGACGGATGATCTTTTCGGTTCGTACGTCCCTAATGATACTGGGATTGCGCTGCCCCCCCAACGGTCCGCAAACGACGTCATCAAGCATGTCGTGAAAATACTGCTCCACGCGCAATCGCGAGCGGGCGGGCGGGCGCCCGGCGGGGTTGGCGGACGTGGACACCAGAGGTCCGGCTACCTTGCACAGGCGTTGCACCAGCGGGTGCGCACTGACCCGCAGCGCGACGGTGTCATGCTCCCCGGTGATCCAGGCCGGCAGGCGCCCCTCGTGCGGCACCAGCCAGGTATGCGGGCCGGGCCAGGATAACCGCAGCCGGGCGAGCTGGGCGTCGGGCAGATCCCAGAGCAGGAAGTCGAACTGATCTATATCGCCGGCGACGAGGATCACGCCCTTTTCCGCCGGACGCTGCTTGATGCTCAGCAGGCGCTCGACCGCGTCGGCTTTCCACGGGTTGCAGCCGAGGCCCCACACTGCTTCGGTGGGGTAGGCGATGACACCGCCCGCATGGAGGATTCGGTCGACCTGTCGTGCGCGCCATGTTGCCAGCATATGTACCCTCGCTTGTCTCGTATGACTGCGACAGTAGCGGAGCCGGCGTGCCCGCTCAAGCGCGAACGCGTGTATAGCCGTGGGCGGTCTGCTGCACGAGACCATCAAGCTCGAGTTCGAGCAACCCTTGCAGCACCTGCTGGACCGGCATCCCGCTTTGCATGCTGAGCCGGTCTGCGCTGAGCGGGTCGTAGCCCAGCCAACGCAAGAGCGGATGCCTCGGTTCCGCCGTCTCGGTCGGCTGCGCGTCCAGCGCCTGGCGCAGCGGCACGCGCAGCACGCTCAGCACATCGGCAACGGTTTCGACCAGATGCGCACCCTCGCGCAGCAGTTTGTTGCAGCCCCGGGCCTGCGTGTTGTGAATCGAACCGGGCATGGCGAACACCTCGCGGTTCTGCTCCAGCGCCAGCCGCGCGGTGATCAGCGAACCACTGTTGAGGCTTGCCTCGACAACCAGCGTACCCAGAGAGAGTCCACTGATGATCCGGTTGCGGCGTGGAAACTGGCCTGGCTGTGGCCCGGCATCAGGCGGCATCTCGGAAACCAGCGCACCACCCCGCTCGACGATGGCTTCGGCCAGCTGCCGGTGACGATGCGGGTAACAGCGCTGCAGTCCGGTACCCCACACCGCGACGGTCGGCCCACCGGCGGCCAGCGCGCCCTGATGACAGGCGCCGTCGATACCCAGCGCCATACCGCTGGTCACCACCAGCCCCTGCTCGGTGAAGCAGCGAGCGAAATCATGGGCGGTCGCCGCCCCATGCGGACCGGGGTGGCGCGTGCCGACCATGGCCAGCTGCGGGTCGCTCAGTACCTCCGGGTTACCACGGACGTACAGCACTAACGGAGGGTCGGTGATCTCGCGCAGCAGCGGCGGATAGGCCGGATGCTCGAGCCACAGAAGATGGTTGCCGGGCTGCTCGGCCCAGGCGATCGACGCATCGATGCGGGCCTGGAGTTCGGCGTCTCCCTGGCGGTAGCGCAACACACTGGCAACCACGCGGCCTTGCAGGCCGAGGGAGCGCAAACGGGTGAGATCGAGGTTTAACAGATCGACGGGAGAGGCAAGCGTTTCGAGCAGTTGTCTCACGCCTTTCGGCCCAAGGCCGTCGAGCATGGAAAGGGCCAACCAGGCCTGCCGGGTTCCGGACAGGGTAGACATGAATCATCCTTGAACGGGGAAGGGCGCCGCCGTGGCGGCGCCCGGATACATCAGGGGTTGCGGACCTTGTCCATGATCGCCAGTTGGCGGCGGGCGTTGAGCACGATCCCGTAGCTCATCTTCTCGTAGGCACGGAACACCATGAGCAGGCCGGCGCGCTCGTCGGGCAGCTGGACCCGTTCGTTCTGCACACGGTCCCGCACGGTCTCGCCGGTCTTGTAGATGGCCAGCACGGAACCTTCCTCCAGCCCGTCACGCTTGCCCTTGTTCAGCAGGACCACATCGTACTGGCCGATCTGGGTCACGCCGTTGGGCACATCGACGATGAGACCGTCGATTTCCTGGTCTGGATCGGTCGGGAAGAAGGTCGAGGAGATCGGGCGTTCTTCTGTCTTCAGCAGCCGGTCACCGATACGCACTTCCTGGCGGCTGCGCGTCACGTTGAGCGTGGTGATGTCATCCTCGGTCGCCACGACATCGGCGTTGCCGATATCCTGCGCATGCAGGCCCAGCAATTCGCCGGTCTGCGGATCGCTGTAGGCCTTGCCGCGACGGTAAATGCCGAACGCCGGTACACCTTCCTCGATCTCGCCGCGGGCGTAGACGCGATTCCCCGCGCCGGCGACGACGCTCTCGGCTTCGCCGCCAATAACGTACGGTGCGGTTTCAAGCGGCTCGGCGCTGTCGAGGATGCGCCCGGCATTGAGGAACGAATTGATCGCTTCCAGCGGGATGGTCGGGATGGCCTCGGCTACCGGCTTGGCGCGTACGGTAGGCGACAGCTTGATGGTACCACCAGCACCCCGGTTGACCGTCAGGCGCGGCTGGCCATCGACGTACACCAGCGAGATGACATCGCCGGGGTAAATGAGATGGGGGTTGTCGATCTGCGGATTGGCGTGCCAGATTTCAGGCCATTTCCACGGCAGACTGAGGAAGCGCCCGGCGATATCCCACAGCGTATCGCCCTTGACCACCTCGTAGCTTTCAGGATGACCTTCCCTGAACGCGGACTCCTGGGCCTGGGCCCAAACGCTCACACCGAGCAGCAGGAGGCCGAGTAATGTTTTCCTCATGACACGAATCCCTTTATTATGTAGGCCAGCACCCCGGGTCCTTGGCAGAGTACGTATAGCAGACCCGCTTATTTCCAAGCTGCTCAATCTTAGCAGCACAACTAATTTCCATTCCACAAATGCATCACAAACCGACATGGCTATTTTGAATATTCTTGAATTCCCCGATCCACGCCTGCGCACCATCGCCAAGCCGGTGGCTACGGTGGACGACCGCATCCGGCAACTGGTCGACGACATGTTCGAGACCATGTATGCCGCGCCAGGGATTGGTTTGGCTGCAACGCAGGTCAACGTACACGAACGCGTCGTGGTGATCGACGTGTCCGAAGACAACAGCGAGCCGCTGGTCTTCATCAACCCGGAACTGGAGCCGCTGACCGACGATCTGGAAGAGATGCAGGAAGGCTGTCTCTCGGTGCCCGGTTTCTACGAAACCGTGACCCGCCCCGAGCGCGTGCGTGTCAAGGCACTGGACCGTGACGGGCAGCCGTTCGAGACAGTTTGCGAAGGGCTGCTCGCCGTTTGCATCCAGCACGAATGCGATCACCTGAACGGCAAGCTGTTCGTCGACTATCTTTCCAACCTCAAGCGCGATCGGATTCGCAAGAAGCTGGAAAAACTGCACAAGCAGCAGGCCAGCGCCTGAGCGCCGGACACACTCGCAAGGCTTGCTTCGGCAAGCCTTTTTTCTACGGATGCCCATGAACTCTCAGCCCGAGCCAATCAACTCGCTGCGTCTGGTCTTTGCCGGAACGCCGGAATTCGCCGCTGCGCATCTGTCGGCACTGCTCGCAGCAGGCCTCGATATCGTTGCGGTCTACACCCAGCCTGACAGGCCAGCCGGCCGTGGACAGAAGCTGGCCACGAGCGCAGTCAAGCAGCTGGCCGTGCAACACGGTCTACCTGTGTATCAACCGCAAACACTGCGCGATGCCGACGCGCAGGCGCAGCTCGCGGCGCTCAAGCCCGACCTCATGGTCGTGGTGGCGTACGGGCTGATATTGCCGCAGGCGGTGCTCGATATCCCCCGGCTGGGCTGCATCAACAGCCATGCGTCGCTGCTGCCCCGCTGGCGTGGCGCCGCACCGATTCAGCGCGCCATCGAAGCCGGGGACAGCGAGAGCGGCGTCACGGTCATGCAGATGGAGGCGGGGCTGGATACCGGCCCCATGCTGCTCAAGGCGGCCACGCCCATCAGCTGCAGCGATACCGGTGGTGCACTGCACGATCGCCTGGCCGAGCTGGGTCCGCCGGCGGTCATCGAGGCGATCCGGGGGCTGGCGTCCGGTTCGCTACACGGTGAGTCTCAGGACGACAGCCAGGCGACCTACGCGCACAAGCTGGGCAAAGCCGATGCGCGCATCGACTGGGCACGTCCCGCAACCGAACTCGACTGCATGATCCGGGCATTCAATCCGTGGCCCCTGGCCCACGCGCGCTGGCAGGATCAGCCGCTCAAGGTCTGGCAGGCCATACCCGAAGAGGGCGACGGCGAGCCCGGTCAGATACTCGACTGCAGCCGTTCAGGGTTGCTGGTGGCCTGCGGTGAACAGGCGTTGCGCCTGACCCGGTTGCAGCTGCCCGGGGGCAGACCACTTGATTTCGCCGATCTGTACAACGCGCGACGCGAGCAGTTCACGGTTGGCTCCCTGCTGGGCAACGGCCTGTGAATCCGAGGCTTGCCGCAGCCAGAGCACTTGCTGCAGTCAGTGCCGGAAAGGCCTCCCTTGGCGGCAGTCTGCCCGCTCAGTTGCGCAGCGTCGCGCCGCGCGATCAGGCACTGACCCAGGAGCTGGCATTTGGCACCGCGCGCTGGTGGCCGCGGCTGGACATTCTCGCCAACGCACTGCTGGACAAGCCGCTCAAACCGGCCGAAGTCGAATTGCAGGCGTTGCTGCTCATCGGCCTATACCAGCTGCTGTACATGCGCATTCCTGCTCACGCGGCAATCAGTGAGACCGTGAGTGCCGCCAACGCCCTGAAAAAACCCTGGGCGCGGGGCATGCTCAACGCCGTACTGCGCCGCGCTCAGCGCGAGGCGGTGGATCTGCTACCTACGCTCGAGCGCGATCCCGTCGTGGTCACCGCCCACCCGCGCTGGATGCAGAAGCGCCTCAAGGCGCAATGGCCCGAATACTGGCAGGCCATCTGCGAGGCGAACAATCTGCATCCGCCGATGACCCTGCGCGTCAACCTCCGGCATGGCTCGCGTGAGACGTACCTGAGCCGACTGACCGAAGCAGGCATTGCAGCACATCCCACGGCTTACAGTCCCACGGGGGTGACGCTGATGGCCCCCTGTGATGTGCAGCAGTTGCCTGGGTTTTCCGACGGTCATGTCAGCGTACAGGACGAAGCCGCCCAACTGGCCGCCCCGCTGCTGGAAAGCGCGGCAGGCCATAGAGTGCTGGATGCATGCTGCGCACCTGGCGGCAAGACCGGGCATCTGCTGGAAGCCACGCCCGGCCTCGCCGAGCTGGTAGCTCTGGATGCCGAACCGCTGCGACTGGAGCGCGTTCGCGAGAATCTGCAGCGATTGCAGCTGGATGCGACACTGATTGCAGCCGATGGCCGCGCGATTGCGCAATGGTGGGACGGTCGACCGTTCGACCGCATTCTGCTCGACGCGCCCTGCTCGGCTACCGGTGTCATCCGTCGGCATCCGGACATCAAGCTGACCCGGCAGCCGGACGATATCGAGCGCCTCGCTGCCCTGCAGGGCGAGCTGCTCGATCAGCTCTGGCAGACCCTCGCGGTGGGCGGGCAACTGGTGTATGCCACCTGCTCGATCCTCCCCGAGGAAAACACGCAGGTGATTCAAGCCTTCCTGCAACGCGAGCCCGGGGCACGCGAGCTGCCGATCATCGGCGCCTTCGGACTGGTCCAGCCCTGCGGCCGGCAGCTGCTACCGCAGCCCGATGGCCACGATGGGTTCTACCTGGCCAGGCTCATCAAGATTTCCGCCAGCACCAGGCAAGACGGCTACACTGCTGCAAGCAAGGAGACGTCCTCTTCATGAAGATCATCATTCTTGGCGCAGGCCAGGTAGGCGGCAGCCTGGCAGCAGAGCTCGCCAGCGAAGCCAACGACATTACCGTTATCGACACCGACGCCGTCCGACTGCGCGAACTGGGCGATCGGCTGGATATCCGCACGGTCATCGGCCGCGGGTCCTTCCCGCCGGTATTGCGCCAGGCTGGCGCCGACGACGCCGACATGCTCATTGCGGTTACCAGCAGCGATGAGACCAACATGATCGCCTGTCAGGTGGCGTACACGCTGTTTCGCACGCCAACCAAGATCGCCCGCATACGCGAATCGGCCTACCTCACCCGCGGCGGCCTGTTTCACAACGAAGCGGTACCCATCGACGTACTGATCAGCCCCGAACAGGCGGTGACCACCTACGTGAAACGCCTGATCGAGACGCCCGGCGCGCTGCAGGTTCTCGATTTCGCCGAGGGCAAGGTACAGCTGGTCGCGGTTCGCGCCTTCTACGGCGGGCCGCTGGTTGGTCAGGAGCTGCGCTTCCTGCGCCAGCACATGCCTGGCGTCGATACGCGAGTCGCCGCGATATTTCGCAAGAATCGCCCCATCCTGCCGCAGGGCGATACCGTCATCGAAGCGGATGACGAGGTGTTCTTCATCGCCGCCACGCCGGATATCCGCTCGGTGATGAGCGAGCTCAGACGGCTGGAGAAGAATCACAAGCGCGTGGTGATCGCCGGAGGCGGCAACATCGGCGAGCGCCTGGCCGAAGCGCTGGAAACGCGGTATCAGGTCAAGATCATCGAGATGAACAAGGCCCGCGCCGACTATCTCTCGCAGAACCTCGACCGCACCGTGGTGCTGCACGGCAGCGCCTCGGATCGCGAGCTGTTGGTCGAAGAGAACATCGAGGAAGTGGACATCTTCTGCGCCGTCACCAACGACGACGAAGCCAACATCATGTCATCGATGCTGGCCAAGCGACTGGGTGCCCGCAAGGTCATGGCGCTGATCAACAACCCGGCCTACGTCGATCTGGTGCAGGGTGGGGAGATCGACATTGCCATATCCCCGTCGCAGGCGACCATCGGCACGCTGCTGGCCCACGTTCGCCGTGGCGACATCGTCAACGTCTATTCGCTGCGTCGCGGTGCCGCGGAAGCGATCGAGGCCGTCGCTCACGGGGACGCCCGCTCTTCAAAAGTGGTCGGCAAGGCGATTCGCGATATCGATCTGCCTCCGGGCACCACCATCGGCGCCATCGTGCGCAACGAGAAGGTACTGATCGCCCATGACTCGACGGTGATCGAGTCGGACGACCACGTGATTCTCTTCGTGATCGACAAAAAACACATTCGGGACGTCGAACGGCTATTCCAGGTCGGGCTGACGTTCTTCTGATCAGGCACAGGTAAGCGCCCCATGCAGTACTCGCAAATCCAGCGCATCCTCGGCATCCTGCTCATGCTGTTTTCCACCAGCATGCTGCCATCGGCGGGCGTGGGCTGGTTTTACGGTGAGCAGGCGCGGGAAGCGTTTCTCGTCGGCTTCGCGGTTACCGCACTGGCCGGCTTCCTCATCTGGCTGCCGGTACGCCGCCAGCGTAACGAGCTGCGCACCCGCGACGGGTATCTGATCACCGTACTGTTCTGGCTGGTTCTGGGGCTGTTCGGGGCGCTGCCGCTGTACCTGCTCGAGCTGCCCGACCTGAGCGTGGCCGATTCGGTATTCGAGTCCTTCTCCGGGCTGACCACCACCGGCGCGACGGTTATCACCGGCCTGGATACGCTGCCGCGCTCGTTACTGTTCTACCGTCAGCAGCTGCAATGGTTTGGCGGCATGGGGATCATCGTGCTGGCGGTAGCGATTCTGCCGCTCCTCGGGGTGGGGGGCATGCAACTGTACCGCGCGGAGATGCCCGGGCCGCTGAAGGAAAACAAGCTAACGCCGCGCATCGCCGAAACCGCCAAGGTGTTGTGGTTTATCTACGCCGGATTGACTCTTGCCTGCGCGCTCGCCTACTGGGCCGCCGGCATGACCCTGTTCGATGCAATCGCACACAGCTTTTCTACCGTTGCGATAGGCGGGTTCTCTACGCATGACGCCAGCATCGGTTACTTCGACAGCGCGCTGATCGAGTTCATCTGCATCGTGTTCATGTTCATTTCGGGCATCAACTTCGCGCTGCACTTCCTGTCGTGGCGTTTTCGCTCGCTGAAGAACTACTGGCTCGACGTGGAGTGCCGCGCGTACATACTGATCCTGCTCAGCCTGTTCCTCATCTGCTGCGCGTTCCTCATTCACTACCAATACTTCGACGTCTGGACGTCGGTTCGCTACGCCGCGTTCCAGACCGTATCCATCGCGACCACGGCAGGCTTCGGCGTGACCGACTTTTCGGCCTGGCCAACGGTACTGCCGTTCCTGCTGCTCTACGCGAGTTTCATCGGCGCCTGTGCCGGGTCTACCGGTGGCGGCATGAAGGTGATCCGGGTCATCCTGCTGTACAAACAGGGCACGCGTGAAATCAAGCGACTGCTGCACACCCACGGCGTATTTCCGGTCAAGCTCGGCGGCAAGCCGGTGCCGGACCGGATAGTCGAAGCGGTGTGGGGGTTCTGCGCCGTATACGTGTTCACCTTCGCCGTGCTGTTTCTGATTCTGCTCGGCACGGGCCTGGATTTCGTCACGGCGTTCTCGGCCCTGGCCGCCTGCATCAACAACCTGGGTCCGGGGCTGGGAGACGTATCGGCGCACTACGGTGGGCTGAGTGCCACCGTCAAATGGATTCTGAGCTTCGCCATGCTGTTGGGGCGTCTCGAAGTCTTCACCCTGCTGGTTCTGCTGACACCAATGTTCTGGCGCCGCTAGTTCAGAGCGGGTCCTCGTCGAGAAAGGCCATCCCGGCGCCTTCTCCGGGGATGATCCGCTGGATCTGCATGGCCAGAACCGGTGCTTCGATGGGCATGTCCTGAACCTGACCCTGCACCTTGGTGCCGGGGGCAAGGGAGGCCAGCTCGGCGTTCTCTACAAAGACGCCGCCGTCGGAAAGATCGCGCGTGAAGCCGTAAACGTCGCCGATCTGCGGATGGCTGATCTTGATACGGCAGCGCATCGAGGTGCGCGGATACTGTCGCTGGTTGGCCACGGCACAGGTCCTTCTGGTTGGGGTGGGTCAGTACCACTTCTTCTCGCCGAGGGGGCGCTTCTTGAACCGCTTCATCGACCACATGTACTGACTGGGCCAGGTTCTTACATAGCGCTCGATCACCGCGCTCATGACGGCTACCGCCTCATGTTCATCGCTACTGTAAAGCGCCTCGGGCGCCGCTTCCAGTATCACCTTGAACCCCGAATTGTCCGGCAACCGGATGCAATGCAGAAACAGCGCGCGGGCCTTGCCGCTCTTGAGCATGCCGGGAACGAACTTGCTGGTCAGCGCCTGAACACCGAAGAAGGGCACGAATACCCCACTCTTGAGCGCCGGTTCCGGGTCCGCGGGTATGCCTACTGCACCTCCGCTTCGGACCTCCTTCATCACGCTGATGATGCCTTCGCGAGTCGAAGCGGCAACCTTGTTGCCCAGCTGGGTACGTTGTCGCTTGAGCAGATCGTCCACCGCCTTCTGCTTCGGAGGGCGATAGAAGATCACCGGCGAACACTTCGAGCAGTAGTAGTGGTTGAGCACCTCCCAGTTACCCAGATGACTGGTGATGCAGACCAGACCGGTCTCCGCTGCCAGCGCCTCTTCCAGCAGATGTTCGCCCTCTACCTCCTTGATCAGCTTGAGCGTCTTGTGTGGCGGCCACATCCAGGCGCAGGCGCTTTCGGCGAAACTGCGGCCGGTGTCGAGCAACGTGCGGCGGATCAGATCGCTACGGTCGGTCTCGGAAAGCTCCGGCATGCAATGCTCGAGGTTGATGCGTACCACCTCGCGGGACCGGTTGGGCAGCGCCCACATCAGCCAGCCCACACCGGCGCCCAGCCGCTGGGCCAGGGGAAACGGCAATAGCGAAAACAACTTGAGAAAGCCGACGATGAATGCGCCCTTTAACCGCTCCACGCGCTACTCCAACAGGTTCAAAGGGGCCATTGTAAAGCGCATCTGCGCTGACCGCGACCGCCGCTCAATTCAGCTGCGCGTGGCGAAAGCAGTCGGTCGTGTGGTCCATGACCATCCCGGTCGCCTGCATGAAGGCATAGCAGATGGTTGGCCCGACGAAGGTGAAGCCGGCCTTGCGCAGGGCGCGGCTCATCGCCTGCGCCTCGCTGGTGATCGTGGGGATCTCGGCAAAGCTGTGAAAACGATTGATCTTCGGCTCGCCACCCACGAAGGCCCAGAGCCACTCGCCCGGATCGGACTGTTCGGCCAGCTGCAACCAGGCGCGCGCGTTCTGCCGCGCACCGTAGACCTTGAGGCGATTGCGGACGATGCCGGCATCCTGCAGAAGTGCCTGCAGCTGCTGATCACTCTGCCCAGCCATGAATGAGGGGTCAAAGCCACGGTACACCTCGCGATACCGATCGCGCTTTTTGAGGATGGTGATCCACGACAGCCCCGCCTGAAAGCCATCGAGCAGAAGCTTTTCGAACAGCCGCTGCGCGTCCCACTCGGGCACTCCCCATTCGGTGTCATGATAGAGCTGATACACCGGGTCGCTCGAGCACCACTGGCAGCGAACCCGCCCGCTTGCAGGACCTTCAGACATGCGGCATCTCCTCGTCACAGTGTTAAGCGGTTATACCCGTCCCGGCGTGCGCCGCAAAGACCTGACGACCCACCATCTGCGAATTGGCGCGCTTTGTGTATGCAGGCCTCTTCTGACTGTATACTTCCGCCTTCTTCGAAGCCTCACCAGGTGAAAACGTGACTCACAACAATCCAGCCGTGCGCACCTTCCAGGGTCTGATCCTGGCCCTGCAAAACTACTGGGCAGAGAAGGGCTGCGTGATCCTGCAACCCTACGACATGGAAATGGGCGCCGGCACCTTTCATACAGCCACCTTTCTGCGCGCGATCGGCCCGGAAACCTGGAACGCCGCCTACGTGCAACCGAGCCGGCGCCCGGCCGACGGCCGCTATGGCGAGAACCCGAACCGTCTCCAGCATTACTATCAGTTTCAGGTAGTGCTCAAGCCGAACCCGGAGGACATCCAGGAGCTGTACCTGGACTCGCTGCGGCACATCGGTGTGGATCCCCTGGTGCATGATATCCGCTTCGTCGAAGACAACTGGGAATCGCCAACACTTGGCGCCTGGGGCCTGGGCTGGGAGGTCTGGCTCAACGGCATGGAAGTGACTCAGTTCACCTACTTTCAGCAGGTCGGCGGCGTAGAGTGCTACCCGGTGACCGGCGAGATCACCTATGGCCTGGAGCGCCTGGCCATGTACCTGCAAGGTGTCGACTCGGTCTACGATCTGACCTACTCCGATGGCCCCTTCGGCAAGGTCACCTACGGCGACGTGTTCCACCAGAACGAAGTGGAGCAGTCTTCCTACAACTTCGAACACGCCAATGTCGACAAGCTGTTCGAGCTGTTCGATTTTTACGAAGCCGAGGCCAACCGGCTGATGAGCGCCGAACTGCCGTTGCCTGCCTACGAAATGGTGATCAAGGCTTCGCACACCTTCAACCTGCTTGATGCCCGTCGGGCCATCTCGGTGACCGAACGTCAACGATACATTCTGCGCGTGCGCGCGCTGGCGCGATCGATTGCACAAAGCTATCTGCACGCCCGCGCCAAACTCGGCTTTCCCATGGCCACCCCCGAATTGCGTGACGAAGTACTGGCCAAATTGAAGGAGGCCGAATGATGCAGGCACAGGATTTTCTGGTAGAGCTGGGCACCGAAGAGCTTCCCCCCAAGGCACTCAAGCGTCTCGCCGAAGCCTTCCTGCAGGGCGTCGAGACAGGTCTTCGCGAAGCTGGTCTGGCCTACGAAGCAGCTCGCTGTTATGCCGCGCCGCGCCGTCTGGCCGTGCTGGTCGAACGGCTGGCTACCCAGCAGCCTGACCGTACCAGCCAGATGGATGGCCCGCCCGTCCAGGCAGCGTTTGACGCCAGCGGTCAGCCGACCCAGGCCGCGCTGGGTTTCGCTCGCAAATGCGGGGTAGACGTCGACCAGCTTGACCGCAGCGGCCCGAAGCTGCGCTACGTGCAGGCTATTCCGGGTCAGCCGGCCAGCGAACTGCTGCCGGATATCGTCGATGCAGCGCTGGCGGCGCTGCCTATCCCCAAACGGATGCGCTGGGCCGATCGCAAGACCGAATTCGTACGGCCTACGCAGTGGCTGGTAATGCTGCAGGGCGATGCCGTGATTCCCGCAGAGATCCTTGCGCAGCGCTCGGGACGCGACTCGCGCGGTCATCGCTTCCATCACCCGGACCTCGTGGAGATCGGCTCGCCGGCGAGCTATGCCGAGGACCTGCGTCAGGCGTCGGTCATTGCGGATTTCGCAGAGCGTCGCGAAATGATTCGATCGCGGGTCGAACAGCTGGCCAGCGAGCAGCAGGGCAAGGCCATCATTCCGGACGATCTGCTCGACGAAGTGACCGCGCTGGTGGAATGGCCGGTACCTCTGGTCTGCAGCTTCGAGGAACGCTTTCTCGATGTCCCGCAGGAGGCGCTGATTTCCACCATGCAGGACAATCAGAAATATTTCTGCCTGCTCGATGCCAATGGTCGGCTGCTTCCGCGCTTCATCACCGTCGCCAATATCGAGAGCGAGGACCCGGGGCAGATCATTTCCGGAAACGAGAAAGTGGTACGGCCGCGTCTGACCGATGCCGAATTCTTCTATCGTCAGGACCAGAAACAGCCGCTGGAAACCCGCAATCTGCGCCTGGCGAATGTTGTATTTCAGGCGCAGCTCGGGAGTGTCTACGACAAGGCCGTGCGCGTGTCGCAGCTGGCCGCCTCCATTGCGTCACAGATCGGCGGGGATGCCGAGCGCGCCGCCCGCGCCGGCCTGCTCAGCAAATGTGATCTGGCGACGGAAATGGTGGGTGAATTTCCCGAGCTGCAAGGCATCGCCGGTTACTACTACGCCCGACACGATGGTGAGGCCGAGGACGTGGCCCTCGCGCTCAATGAGCAGTACATGCCGCGCGGGGCAGGCGCGGAGCTGCCAACCACGCTGACCGGGGCGGCGGTGGCGCTGGCCGACAAACTGGATACCCTGGTGGGTATCTTCGGTATTGGCATGCTACCTACCGGCAGCAAGGATCCCTACGCGCTGCGCCGGGCTGCCCTGGGCGTGCTGCGGATCCTTATCGAGAAGAAACTCGAGCTGAACCTCATCGGTGCGCTGCAGACTGCGGTGCAGCAGTACGCTGACAAGGTCCAGCAGGACGGTCTGGTGGGCCAGGTGCAGGATTTCATCTTCGATCGATTGCGTGCGCGTTATGAAGACGAGGGCATCGATGTTGCGGTCTACCAGGCGGTTCGTGCTGTGGCGCCGGCCTCTCCGCTGGATTTCGACCAGCGCGTACAAGCCGTTCAGGCCTTCCGCCGCTTGCCGGAGGCTGCCGCTCTGGCGGCAGCGAATAAACGCGTATCGAATATCCTCGCCAAAGCCGAAATGGGCATCAGCGAAGCCATTGACCCCTCCCTGCTGCAAGAGGGCGCCGAGCAGGCGCTGGCAACGTCCATTCAGCATGCAGAGCAGTCCATCGCTCCGCTGGCGCAGCAACGCGAATATCAGCGCACCCTCGAGACGCTCGCCAGCCTGCGCGAACCGGTCGATGTCTATTTCGATCAGGTCATGGTCAATGTCGACGATGCCGCCGTGAAGGCCAACCGATACGCGCTGCTGGCGCGGTTGCGCGGGCTGTTTCTCGGCGTAGCTGACATCTCGCTGCTCGGTTGACCCTATGAAGCTGATCATTCTCGACCGTGACGGCGTGATCAATGTCGACTCCGAGGAGTACGTCAAATCGCCCGAGGAGTGGATCCCCATTCCCGGGTCGATCGAGGCGGTGGCCCGACTCACGCGCGCCGGCTGGACCGTGTGTGTGGCGACGAACCAGTCAGGGCTCGCCAGAGGCCTGTTCGACGTCGCCGCGCTGGAAGCCATGCACGACAAAATGCGGGGGCTGGTAGAGCGGGCAGGGGGCGCGCTGGAAATGATAGTGTATTGTCCTCACGGCCCGGACGACAGCTGCGATTGCCGCAAGCCGCTATCGGGGCTGTTCCAGCAGATCGCCGACTATTACCGTATCCCCCTCACCGACGTGCCGACAGTGGGCGACAGCCGTCGTGATCTCGAGGCCGGCAGTGCCCTGGGCTGCACGCCTTATCTGGTCCGCACAGGCAAGGGCCGCAAGACTGCGTCGCAGGCACTGCCCGCGGGAACGCAGATTTTTGATGATCTGGCTGCCGTTGCCGAGCACCTTCTGGAAACCCAAGCATGATGGCTGCGCGTGTCGTTCTGTTCTACCTCCTGTTGTCTGCCAGTGCGGGCCTCTGGGGCCTGCTCATGCTGATCATCGCTCCACTGATGCCCTACCGCTGGCGTTACCACATGATTGTCAACTGGTGGTGCCGGTGCGCCGTATGGCTGACCCGGACCATCGTCGGTATCCGCTATGAGGTCATCGGCCGCGACAACATACCTGATCAGCCGGGCGTGGTCCTCTCGAACCATCAGAGCACCTGGGAGACCTTCTTTCTCCAGCAGGTGTTTTTGCCACAAACTCAGCTGATCAAGAAAGAGCTGTTGTATGTACCGTTTTTCGGCTGGGCCTTTGCGTTGGCCCGGCCCATTGCCATCGATCGCAGCAATGCGCGGGATTCACTCAAGCAGTTGAGCAAGGAAGGCGGTGAGCGGCTTGCCGAAGGCAGCTGGATACTGGTATTCCCGGAAGGGACCCGCGTCCTTCCCGGTCAACCGGCGAAGTTTTCCCGTGGAGGCGCTGCGCTGGCCTGTACCAACATGGCACCGGTGGTGCCGGTCGCGCATAACGCGGGTGAGTTCTGGCCCAAGGCCGGGTGGGGCAAGCGTCCGGGGACGGTGACCGTGATGATCGGCCCTCCGATCTATCCGAAGGGTCCCGATCCTCGCTCGATCGTCGAGGTCAACCGGCAGGCCGAAAGCTGGGTCAACGAGGCGCTGGAGTCGATGCGCAACCCACCAGCAGACGCCGGTGCACCCATGTCCAACGCAACGGCATAGAAGCGGGCTACCGCTTACAACCTATTGATATTAAAAGAAAACCTGGCCTTGCCGGGTTTTCTTATTGCTACAGCCCGGCCGGTTTAGACGTCCAGGTTCGACACGGCGAGCGCATTACTTTCGATGAACTCGCGGCGTGGTTCAACGTGGTCGCCCATCAAGGTATTGAAAATCTGATCGGCCGCGATGGCGTCTTCAACGTTGACGCGCAGCATGCGACGGCTATCCGGATCCATGGTGGTCTCCCACAACTGGTCGGGGTTCATCTCACCGAGACCCTTGTACCGCTGGATGGTATGACGGCGAGCGGTCTCGTTCATCATCCAGTCCAGACCATCCTTGAAATGCGTGATGGGCTTCTTCTTCTCGCCGCGCTGCATGTAGGCGCCTTCTTCGAGAAGGCTCTGCAATTTTTCGCCGAGTTCAGCCATGGTTCGGTAGTCATTGCTGGCAAAGAGATCGCGATTGAAGGTGTGATAGCTGGGCAGGCCATGCGACACCGTTTCCACCTCGGGAAGCCAGAGATGCCGCTCGCGATCCTCTCGCAGGCTCACGGCGTAATGCGTCCCTGATGTCTCGGTGGCCTTGATGACCTCTTCGAAGCGAGCGATCCAACCGTCCATGAAACTCTTGTCAGCCAGATTATCGACGGACAGACGCGGCAGGTAGATGAAATGTTCCATCAGTTCCTGCGGGTAAAGGCGAGAGAGCCGCTTTAGCGTCTTCATTACCGAACGGTATTCCTGAACGATGCGCTCGAGACCTTCACCGGTAATGCCCGGTGCATCTTCGTTGACGAAGAGATAGGAGTCCTCCAGCGCCGACTGCGTCAGATACTCCTCCAGTGCTTCGTCGTCCTTCAGGTACTGTTCCTGCTTTCCTTTCTTGATCTTATAGAGCGGCGGCTGCGCAATGTAGATGTAGCCCTTCTCGATCAATTCAGGCATCTGACGGAAGAAGAAGGTCAGCAGCAACGTACGGATGTGCGAGCCGTCGACATCCGCATCGGTCATGATGATGATGTTGTGATAACGCAGCTTGTCCACATTGAATTCTTCGCGGCCGATACCGCAGCCCAACGCAGTAATCAGCGTACCGACTTCAGCGGACGACAACATTTTGTCAAAACGCGCCTTCTCCACATTGAGAATCTTTCCCTTGAGCGGCAGGATGGCCTGGGTCTTCCGGTTGCGACCCTGTTTCGCTGAACCACCGGCGGAGTCGCCCTCCACTATGTAGAGTTCGGAGAGGGCAGGGTCTTTCTCCTGACAGTCAGCCAGTTTCCCAGGCAACCCTGCGATATCCAGAGCACCTTTGCGTCGCGTCATCTCCCGAGCCTTACGCGCCGCTTCACGGGCACGGGCGGCATCAATCATCTTGCCGACTACGGCCTTGGCTTCGTTGGGGCTCTCCAGCAGATAATCGGCGAACGCCTTGTTCATCTCCTGTTCCACCGCGGTCTTCACCTCCGATGAAACCAGCTTGTCCTTGGTCTGGCTGGAGAACTTCGGATCCGGCACCTTGACCGATATGATCGCAGTCAGTCCTTCACGGGCGTCATCGCCGGACGTATTCACCTTCAGCTTCTTGAGCAGGCCTTCCTGCTCGATGTAGGTGTTCAGGGTGCGGGTCAATGCGCTACGGAAACCAGCCAGGTGTGTCCCACCGTCGCGCTGAGGAATGTTGTTGGTGAAGCACAGGATGCTTTCGTTGAAGCTGTCGTTCCATTGCATGGCGATCTCGACAGCGATGCCATCGTCGCGCTGCAGGTTGAAATGAAACACCGAGTTGATCGTCGACTTGTTCACATTCAGGTATTCGACGAATGCGCGCAGCCCGCCCTCGTATTTGAACAGCTCGTGCTTACCGCTGCGCTCATCCCGCAGATTGATGCCCACACCTGAATTCAGGAACGACAACTCCCGAAGGCGCTTGGCCAGGATATCCCAGCTGAATGTCAGACTGGTGAACGTCTCGGAGGAAGGCTTGAAGTGGATCTGGGTCCCGGTCGTGTCCGTATCACCAACGGGTCTCAGCGGCTCCTGCGGAACCCCGTGACTGTACATCTGTTCCCATACCTTTCCTTCGCGGCGAATGGTCAGCACCAGCGTCTCTGAGAGCGCGTTGACGACCGATACGCCAACACCGTGGAGGCCGCCGGAGACCTTGTAGCTGTTGTCATCGAACTTACCACCGGCGTGGAGCACCGTCATGATGACTTCGGCAGCAGATACACCCTCCTCGTGGATATCAACAGGGATACCCCTACCGTTATCGCGTACAGTGATCGACTCATCCGTGTGTATGACGATGTCTATGTCAGAACAATGCCCGGCGAGCGCTTCGTCAATTGAATTGTCGACCACTTCGAAAACCATGTGATGCAGACCGGTGCCATCATCGGTGTCACCGATGTACATACCCGGGCGCTTACGTACTGCGTCCAGGCCTTTCAGCACTTTGATACTTGAGGAATCGTAGGCTCTGTTTTCGCTCATTTTATACTCGCTTCAGACATCACTCGGTCTGCATTATGTGGCCATGTTCCACGTGGAACATGGCTAAAGGCGTTCCAGTTTGCCAGCTGCCGTGCAGCTGGCCGGCCTCGACACAGGTGATGAACACCTGACAGTCTAGGTCCGACAATAAACGACACAGCGCATCGCGATGCTGCTGGTCCAGTTCGGAGGGGAGGTCGTCCACCAAATAAAGACAGTGCGCAGCCCTCCCGACCGCTTTGAGTAACACTCCCTGTGCGATCTTCATCGCCGCGACCACTAGCTTTTGCTGGCCTCTAGACAGAACGTCCACTGCGCTCATGCCCCTGATACGCAGGCGCAGGTCGGCTCTCTGGGGACCGGCCTGCGTATGGCCTAGCTGGACATCGCGATCCAGCTGAGATGCAATTACGTCGGCAAGCGGCCGTTCCTTATCCCAACCCCGGTAATAGCTGAGCGATAGACCATCAAGTTCGATCAGCCTGCGCAGCGTTTCTTCGAATACAGGCTTTAATCGCACGATGTAATCGCGGCGAAGCTGGTCGATGGTCTCACCCGCCAGGCACAGTTCGCTGTCCCATACGGCAAGCAGAGAGCGATCGATTCTACCACGTCGCAGTAGCGAATTCCTTTGCTTGAGGGCCTTTTGCAGCCGCTGCCATGCCGCCAGAAAGTTATGTTCCACGTGGAACACACCCCAGTCGAGAAACTGCCTACGCTGTTTGGGGGCGCCTTCAAGGAGTCGAAAACTATCAGGGTTGATCAGCTGGATCGGCAGAATCTGGACCAATTCAGACGCGGCACTGACCGTCCGGCCATCAATTCGAATCTGAAAATCAGCATTGCGATCTCGCGTAACCCCGAGCAAATGCCGGCCTGCATCGGCATCCAACTGACCGAACACGGTGCAACTATCGAGATCATGCTGAATGACCGGTTGCAGGCGGGTGCTACGAAACGAACGCGCCAACCCGAGAATATGAATGGCTTCCAGCAGACTGGTCTTGCCGCTGCCGTTGGAACCGGAGATGAGGTTGATGCGAGGAGAGGGATGCAGCGTCACCGGTTGAAGATTGCGCACTCCGGTGACGCTCAGGCGGGTCAGAGCCATTGACTGGCCGTAGGATCAGAGGCGCATCGGCATGACGACGTAAACACTGTCATCAGTTTCAGACTCCTGAACGAGCGCACTGCTGTTGGCGTCGGCAAGAACGATCTTGATCTGCTCGTTGGTCAAAACACTCATGACATCAAGCAGGTAACTAACGTTGAATCCGATTTCCAGCGTCGAACCGCTGTAATCGACCACGATGTCTTCCTCGGCCTCTTCCTGCTCGGGGTTGTTGGCCTGAATCTTGAGCAAGCCATCATTCAACATGAGGCGAATGCCGCGGTACTTTTCGTTCGACAGGATTGCCGTACGGCTGAAAGCATTGCGAAGGGCCTGACGGTCAGCAAGGACGATCTTGTCGCCGCCCCGTGGCAGTACACGCTCATAGTCCGGAAATTTGCCATCTACCAGTTTCGAGGTGAAGGTGAAATCACCTGTGGTAGCACGAATGTGATGGGTCCCAAGCACGATGTTGACCAGATCATCAGCCTCACCGAGCAGACGGGCAAGTTCAAGTATTCCCTTGCGCGGCACAATGAGCTGATAGCGGTCCTGGTAATCGATCCCGGCGTCGACGGTACACATCGCCATGCGGTGACCGTCCGTCGCTACCGCGCGCAGCTGGCCGCGATTTATTTCCAGCAACATACCGTTGAGGTAATAACGAACGTCCTGTTGGGCCATCGCAAAGCTGGTCCGTTCGATAAGACGACGCAGCTTGCTCTGGCCGATAGCGAAGCTCATCGCGCCAGGCCCGTCTTCGACATTCGGGAAATCCGTCGCCGGGAGGGTGGCCAGTGTGAAGCGGCTGCGACCTGCCTTGATCAGCGCCTTGTTCTCTTCGACCTTGAACGTCAGCGCCACATCATCAGGCAGTGATTTGCAAATATCCATCAGCTTGCGCGCCGGCACCGTTATCTCGCCGGCTTCGGCTGTCTCATCCAGCTGAATGCGGCCGACCAGTTCGACTTCCAGATCGGTGCCGGTCAGTGACAGAGTATTACCATCGACCACCAGCAGAACATTGGACAACACCGGGAGTGTCTGACGCCGTTCCACTACCCCGGCAACCAGTTGCAGGGGCTTCAACAGGGCTTCGCGCTGAATGGTGAATTGCATTGTCTTCCTTCGACCTCGTGCAGGATGGCATCTAAGCTGAACCCTTCACCACTCAGGTGGTAAGCGTCCTCAGCAGGTTCTTGTAGTCTTCCCGGATATCCGCGTCTATCTCGCGCAACTCGGCGATCTTGCGCGTGGCGTGCAGCACGGTTGTGTGATCCCTGCCGCCGAAGGCATCACCGATTTCCGGAAGACTATGATTGGTCAATTCCTTGGAAAGCGCCATGGCTACCTGGCGCGGACGCGCAACCGAGCGCGACCGGCGCTTCGACAGAATGTCCGCAACCTTGATCTTGTAATACTCCGCTACCGTGCGCTGAATGTTGTCAATACTGACCAGCTTGTCCTGCAGTGCCAGCAGATCCTTGAGCGATTCGCGGATGAGCTCGATGGTGATATCCCTCCCCATGAAATGGGCGCTGGCGATGACACGCTTGAGCGCACCCTCAAGCTCGCGAACATTCGAGCGTATACGCTGGGCAATGAAGAAGGCGGCATCGTGCGGCAGGTCAATGCGCGATTGCTCGGCCTTTTTCATCAGGATCGCGACGCGGGTCTCCAGCTCAGGCGGCTCCACCGCAACCGTGAGTCCCCAACCGAAGCGAGATTTAAGGCGCTCCTCGAGACCATCGATCTCCTTGGGATAGCGGTCACTGGTGAGGATGACCTGTTGTCCGCCTTCCAGAAGCGCGTTGAAGGTATGGAAGAACTCCTCCTGGGAGCGCTCCTTCTTGGCGAAGAACTGGATGTCGTCAATCAGCAGCGCATCTACCGAGCGGTAGTAGCGTTTGAAATCGTTGATCGCATTCATCTGCAGCGCCTTGACCATATCCGCGACAAAACGCTCGGAATGCAGGTACACGATCTTCGCAGCAGGATTCTTCTTCAGCAGATGGTTGCCCACCGCATGCATGAGGTGGGTCTTGCCGAGCCCGACGCCCCCATAGAGGAACAACGGGTTGTAGCCGTGCTTGGGATTGTCCGCCACCTGCCAGGCTGCCGCTCGGGCCAACTGGTTCGATTTACCTTCGACGAAGTTCTCGAAGGTAAAGCTGCGATTCAGATAACTGGTGTGCTTGATCACCGGTGACCCCGGTGATGCCTGGTCCGCGCGCTGTGGTGCAGGAATGTCCTCGTTGGATTCGGCTGGAGGATACGATTCCTGCTCCACCCGCAGTGGCGGAGCGCTGGCCTGCGTGCGAGGCGATACAGGTGTGTTGCTCGAAGAGGGAACGGGCGCGGGCGAGGCAGCGCTGCCCGCTACCGCTGAAGTACCCATGCGGCGACTGCCTATCAGCAACGAGACCAGCGGCGCCTGACCCTGGGAGAGATCGTCGAGCAGTTCCTGAATCCGATTGAGGTACTTATCGTTCACCCAATCGAGAACGAACCGGTTAGGCGCATAGAGGCGCAGCTCACCGCTATCGCCATCGACCTGCAGGGGACGAATCCAGGTATTGAACTGTTGGGATGGTAGCTCATCACGCAAAAAGTCGATGCATTGCTGCCAGAGTGCAACAGACACAATATTCCCCCGGTACGCCAACCTGAGCGGCTTTTCTTGAATGAAACAGTGCACGTCACTGTGCAGCCATTCCGGTGAATCAGAGCTGGATATTCTAGCG